>NZ_PVBR01000139.1 GCF_002980495.1 Phyllobacterium phragmitis | reverse complement strand
GTCGTTGATGGAGCGAATGAGGTTGAGGCTGATATGGCGGACGGTGGCCATGTTGGCGGGTCCGTTCTGGGTTCTCAGGCGCATGAGATCGTCATGGAAGACGACATCCATGACCCAGTGAAGGCGGATCTCCACATGCCAGTGCGCGCGCACGGCGTGGGCGAACTGTTGTGCGGTGAGGGTCGCGGAAGACAGATAGTAGCGCCGTTCGAGGCAGGTTTTTG
>NZ_PVBR01000138.1 GCF_002980495.1 Phyllobacterium phragmitis | reverse complement strand
GCCATTCGCCGGGGAAACGTTTGTCAGAGGTGAGCCAGCCGACATCATGGCAGACGGCATGGCGGCGGATTTCGAGGCGGCCATGGTCATTGTCCGTGCTTTGATGGTGTTGGCAGGTGTCCGGACCAGCGTCGGCGAAGAAGCGCTCGACTTCGGCGCAAAGGGCGGGCCAGTTGCCCTTGAGGGCAAGCAGATAATCGGCGCCCTTGTTGCGGATGGCGGCGGCGAT
>NZ_PVBR01000137.1 GCF_002980495.1 Phyllobacterium phragmitis | reverse complement strand
GATGGTGTTGGCAGGTGTCCGGACCAGCGTCGGCGAAGAAGCGCTCGACTTCGGCGCAAAGGGCGGGCCAGTTGCCCTTGAGGGCAAGCAGATAATCGGCGCCCTTGTTGCGGATGGCGGCGGCGATTTTGGTCTGGCAGCCCATGGCGTCGATGGTCACCCGGGCGCCGGTGAGCTCCAGCCGCTCCAGCAATTCGGGGATGGCCGTGATCTCGTTGGATTTTTCCGCGCA
>NZ_PVBR01000136.1 GCF_002980495.1 Phyllobacterium phragmitis | reverse complement strand
TCCGCGTCGCTCAGAACGACGACATCCGCTTGCCTGCCGACCATCAATCAAACTCCTGCTCCTTAGGACAGAAGCCCAACAAAATGATGCCTACTTTCGTTCCATGTGACTAGGGTCCGGACTCATTACATCCACCAAATGACGGCTGCGGCGAGTGCGATGGCGCTCATGAAGTTTTGGATATTGCGGTCGAAACGGGTCGCGATGCGCCGCCAGTCCTTCAAGCGGCAGAA
>NZ_PVBR01000135.1 GCF_002980495.1 Phyllobacterium phragmitis | reverse complement strand
GAGGAAGTTCCTATCCGCGTCGCTCAGAACGACGACATCCGCTTGCCTGCCGACCATCAATCAAACTCCTGCTCCTTAGGACAGAAGCCCAACAAAATGATGCCTACTTTCGTTCCATGTGACTAGGGTCCGGACTCATTGATCAAAGCCAGAAGATGACGGCAGCGGCGATGCAGATTGCCGAGAAGAAGGTGTGGGCGCATCGGTCGTAGCGGGTGGCGATGCGTCGCCAGTCCTTGAGCTTG
>NZ_PVBR01000134.1 GCF_002980495.1 Phyllobacterium phragmitis | reverse complement strand
TGGCCGAACAGATGCTGGATGCAGCCGCACTTCGCGAGCTTCTTGCAAAAAAATGGTAGGGCCCGCCGCCAAACGCGACGCCGTCGCGCATCTGAAGGCCGTCATGGGGCTTTCGGAACGGCGGGCCTGCCAGATTATATCTGCGGATCGGAAGATGGTACGATATCGGTCCTGCCGACCGCCGGAGGTAGAATTGCGATTGAGGCTGCGCGATCTCGCCAATGAGCGACGGCGTTTCGGCTATC
>NZ_PVBR01000133.1 GCF_002980495.1 Phyllobacterium phragmitis | reverse complement strand
TTGAGCTGTTCGTACGGTAATTGCTTTTCTTTTTACTTATGGCAGATTCTCGGGACAAGCCCGAGAATGACGACGAGACAAGACCCCTTGTCGTATCAACGATTCAATTAATCCATGACAGACTCTATTCACCTGAATCTGAAGTTCGTCTCATTGTCTTCTGGCAGAAGCGCTTGACCGATGCGAGGATTTGGTCTGCGGATTTGACCCACCTGTAAGGGGTAGGGCTTTCGTTGTGGGCTTTGATAAA
>NZ_PVBR01000132.1 GCF_002980495.1 Phyllobacterium phragmitis | reverse complement strand
CAAGCTCAAGGACTGGCGACGCATCGCCACCCGCTACGACCGATGCGCCCACACCTTCTTCTCGGCAATCTGCATCGCCGCTGCCGTCATCTTCTGGCTTTGATCAATGAGTCCGGACCCTAGTCACCTGAATCTGAAGTTCGTCTCATTGTCTTCTGGCAGAAGCGCTTGACCGATGCGAGGATTTGGTCTGCGGATTTGACCCACCTGTAAGGGGTAGGGCTTTCGTTGTGGGCTTTGATAAAGGCGT
>NZ_PVBR01000131.1 GCF_002980495.1 Phyllobacterium phragmitis | reverse complement strand
CAGATCGTGTCTGGAGTGAGATCGGGCGATTTCAGATTCTCGGCGATGAAACGCCGGACCCGGTCGAACTGGATTGCCGTAATCGGCGCCCTGGCTGCCTCCAGGGTCGCCGGGGTCTGACGAACCACGGCTCGAACAAGTGCTCCGAAAGCCTCACTCACGGCAGCCGCATCCGTGACAGTCAGCATGTGTGCCCGGTCTTTCACGGACAGGAGAAAATCCGCGATGATATGAGACATCGGTCCCATGACGAGC
>NZ_PVBR01000130.1 GCF_002980495.1 Phyllobacterium phragmitis | reverse complement strand
CGACCTGACGGGCGAGCAGGATGTGCTCGCGGGTCTGCGGCATCGGGCCGTCGGCAGCCGAAACCACCAGGATCGCGCCATCCATCTGGGCGGCGCCGGTGATCATGTTCTTCACATAGTCGGCGTGGCCGGGACAATCGACGTGGGCGTAGTGCCGGTTTTCCGTCTCGTACTCCACATGCGCCGTCGAGATCGTGATGCCGCGCGCCTTTTCCTCCGGCGCCGCGTCGATCTGGTCATACGCCTTGTACTCGC
>NZ_PVBR01000129.1 GCF_002980495.1 Phyllobacterium phragmitis | reverse complement strand
CCATCACGGGCGACGAATACGGCCCGGCGCAGCGCAGCCATATCCTGTCGGCCGACTTCACCTATGACCTGATGCCCTGGCTGTCGGTCGGCGGCAAATACGGCATGCGCTACGGCCAGGTCCGCGAGCGGCTGCTCGACGGCGACCGCGAGAGCTTCTCCGAATGGTATTCGTCCTCCGCCCATCTCGGCATCATCCGCGCCGACCTGCACGTCGTGCGCAACTGGGATGCGCTGTTCGAGGGCCGCGTCATGC
>NZ_PVBR01000128.1 GCF_002980495.1 Phyllobacterium phragmitis | reverse complement strand
TCTTCCAGCTCAGGCCCGTGGCGAACAGATAGGTGTTGCGGTCGCGGCTG
The DNA here is from genome assembly GCF_002980495.1 of Phyllobacterium phragmitis. GTDB lineage: Bacteria > Pseudomonadota > Alphaproteobacteria > Rhizobiales > Rhizobiaceae > Paramesorhizobium > Paramesorhizobium phragmitis. The sequence goes on along the minus strand of NZ_PVBR01000128.1, from coordinate 205 downwards.
TCGTCGTCGGAATCCTCGAAGCGGGCCTCGCCGCGCATGCGGGCATTGATGCCGCGCTCCTCGTCCTTGTAGCCGACGGACAGCGACACCGCCTTGCGGTCGAAGTCGGAGCGCTCCAGCCCGGTGCCCGGATCGATGCTGTCATCCTCGATCGTGCCGGCCTCGAAGCCGCCATCGACGGTCCACACCGCATCGGGCGTATAGA
>NZ_PVBR01000127.1 GCF_002980495.1 Phyllobacterium phragmitis | reverse complement strand
TCTATACGCCCGATGCGGTGTGGACCGTCGATGGCGGCTTCGAGGCCGGCACGATCGAGGATGACAGCATCGATCCGGGCACCGGGCTGGAGCGCTCCGACTTCGACCGCAAGGCGGTGTCGCTGTCGGTCGGCTACAAGGACGAGGAGCGCGGCATCAATGCCCGCATGCGCGGCGAGGCCCGCTTCGAGGATTCCGACGACGACAGCCGCGACCGCAACACCTATCTGTTCGCCACGGGCCTGAGCTGGAAGA
>NZ_PVBR01000126.1 GCF_002980495.1 Phyllobacterium phragmitis | reverse complement strand
ACATCACCAATAAGCTCGGCGGTGCGATCGTCAATATTGGCGATACTTCCGGTTCCAACGGCACGGTGAATGTGTCGGGTGCGGCGGCAAACTGGACGACGAATAACATCCTCAGGGTTGGTAAAAACGGCACCGGCACGCTGACCATCGCGGATGGCGGCACTGTGACCAATGGCAGTGGCTCGATTGGCCTCAACGCCAGTTCCAACGGAACGGTGACGGTAACGGGGCCGGGGTCAAGCTGGACGAATACGA
>NZ_PVBR01000125.1 GCF_002980495.1 Phyllobacterium phragmitis | reverse complement strand
GCTCGTCATGGGACCGATGTCTCATATCATCGCGGATTTTCTCCTGTCCGTGAAAGACCGGGCACACATGCTGACTGTCACGGATGCGGCTGCCGTGAGTGAGGCTTTCGGAGCACTTGTTCGAGCCATGGTTCGTCAGACCCCGGCGACCCTGGAGGCAGCCAGGGCGCCGATTACGGCAATCCAGTTCGACCGGGTCCGGCGTTTCATCGCCGAGAATCTGAAATCGCCCGATCTCACTCCAGACACGATCTG
>NZ_PVBR01000124.1 GCF_002980495.1 Phyllobacterium phragmitis | reverse complement strand
ACATCGCGCACCGTTTGGTTGTGCCCTGCTGTACGCAACCGACCCGCCAGTCCCGGTAGACCTCGTTGAGCGAGGACGCTCCGCCCGGGAGCGTCGAGCTACCGCCGGTCTGGGCCTGTGCCACCTCGAAGCGTTGCGGGGCCGGATCGCTGAACGCATCCGTCGCGGCCACGGCCTGGGTCGGATTGGAGATTGCGACACCCGGCGCGAGATAGAGGGCAGCGGTCGCGCCGATGAGGATGGTCGCAACCGTGG
>NZ_PVBR01000123.1 GCF_002980495.1 Phyllobacterium phragmitis | reverse complement strand
TCAAGCGTCAGATTTTCACCGACATTGATGAGATCGCTATCCACGCCCGCCGTGCCGGAAGGGCTGCCAAGCTCGAAATTGAGAGACGAGCCGGAGGCAAGCGTCAGATCACCGCCGATGGTCAGCATGCCGGGGCTGTTGCCCGCAGCAATCGCACCGTTGGTGACAGCAACATCGCCCGAAAGCGTGCCCGAACCGCCAAGCGTGCCGCCCGTCACATTCACCGCGCCGCCCAGCGTGTTGTTCACGCTCAAC
>NZ_PVBR01000122.1 GCF_002980495.1 Phyllobacterium phragmitis | reverse complement strand
TGCCGGTGAAGCCGGAAGAATCGGCGGTGAGGTTGGTCGCGCCAGAGAGATGGTTGAGCGTGCCCGCGCCTGAAATCGCCGCCCCGAAATCATAAGCCGTTTCGGTGTGGTTAAAGTTGAGACTACCGGTGCCATTGCCAAAGTTAACTGAGGCGCTGTTAAGCGTACCGGCGGCGCCGCCATTGCCGATATTGAGCGTGCCCGTGGAGCCTGAGAAACTGGCAACGAATGTGTCAGCGTTGGCATTGACCACAC
>NZ_PVBR01000121.1 GCF_002980495.1 Phyllobacterium phragmitis | reverse complement strand
AGAGCGCGAAGCGATCCGTGGTCGCCGCCACCGCCTGCGGCCCGCCATCGCCATAGGCCATGACTGTCCCGCCGGAAGCGCCGACGCCATCGAAGGCGGCACGGATGCGATCGTTGACGGCGTTGCGCAGGAAGCGGCTGTCTTCGACCAATGCGGTCTTGGCGGAAGCATGGATCTCTCCGGAGAGCTGACCCAGAGCGCCGGATACCTCGGCGTTGGAAAGGTTCAGCACTGCCGTGAACAGACTGCCGCTAT
>NZ_PVBR01000120.1 GCF_002980495.1 Phyllobacterium phragmitis | reverse complement strand
TGGAGCGATGGACGCCGCGCTGCAACTGCTTTCGCGTCAGCTCTGCAAACCACCGCTGGACCTGATTGATCCAGGAGGCCGAAGTCGGTGTGAAGTGGACATGCCAGTGCGGGCGGCGCGCAAGCCAGGCCTTGATCCGTGGCGTCTTGTGGGTCGCATAGTTGTCCATCACCAGATGCACGTCCGGGCCCTTTGGCATCTCGGCGTCGATCCGCTTCAGGAAGTCGAGGAATTCGGTGGCGCGGTGACGCTTGT
>NZ_PVBR01000119.1 GCF_002980495.1 Phyllobacterium phragmitis | reverse complement strand
ATCGAACGCATGTTCTGCCGCTTGAAGGACTGGCGGCGCATCGCGACCCGTTTCGACCGCAATATCCAAAACTTCATGAGCGCCATCGCACTCGCCGCAGCCGTCATTTGGTGGATGTAATGAGTCCTGAGCCTAGTCACCTGAATCTGAAGTTCGTCTCATTGTCTTCTGGCAGAAGCGCTTGACCGATGCGAGGATTTGGTCTGCGGATTTGACCCACCTGTAAGGGGTAGGGCTTTCGTTGTGGGCTTTGATAAA
>NZ_PVBR01000118.1 GCF_002980495.1 Phyllobacterium phragmitis | reverse complement strand
GACACACTCAACGACGTCATCAACGCCTTACCGGCGCAAACCTTCTCGGACTGTTTCATCAACTGGGTCGACGGGATGCGCGAGGATGATCCCGACATCGTCGCCATCGACGGCAAGACCTCGCGCCGCGCCCACAACCGCAGCAGGGGACAGAACCCGCTGCATCTGGTTTCAGCCTGGGCCGCACGCCAGCGTCTCGTGCTGGGACAGCAGGCTTGCGCGGAAAAATCCAACGAGATCACGGCCATCCCCGAATTGCT
>NZ_PVBR01000117.1 GCF_002980495.1 Phyllobacterium phragmitis | reverse complement strand
TGTTGCGGATGGCGGCGGCGATTTTGGTCTGGCAGCCCATGGCGTCGATGGTCACCCGGGCGCCGGTGAGCTCCAGCCGCTCCAGCAATTCGGGGATGGCCGTGATCTCGTTGGATTTTTCCGCGCAAGCCTGTTGTCCCAGCACGAGACGCTGGCGTGCGGCCCAGGCTGAAACCAGATGCAGCGGGTTCTGTCCCCTGCTGCGGTTGTGGGCGCGGCGCGAGGTCTTGCCGTCGATGGCGACGATGTCGGGATCATCCT
>NZ_PVBR01000116.1 GCF_002980495.1 Phyllobacterium phragmitis | reverse complement strand
GCCTTCACATCCCGTAATGAAGACGCCCAAAGTTCAAGCGTCGCCTCGATCGAGGCACATGTCATCCATGATCTCCGAACCATCAAAACCCATGGATTCAGACCGCGAAAGAAATTGAAACTGTAATACTAGAACTTCCCGATGATGTTGAGGAAGACACCCTTGTCGTCGAGGGTGAGGTCTCGGAGGTCGTCGGAGAAGGAGCCAAAATTGTAGCCGGCGCCGATCTTGAAGTTGTCGCCGACATGGCGGTAGACGGCGACGAGCGCGCCGTAATCGGTGGTCT
>NZ_PVBR01000115.1 GCF_002980495.1 Phyllobacterium phragmitis | reverse complement strand
CGGACTGTTTCATCAACTGGGTCGACGGGATGCGCGAGGATGATCCCGACATCGTCGCCATCGACGGCAAGACCTCGCGCCGCGCCCACAACCGCAGCAGGGGACAGAACCCGCTGCATCTGGTTTCGGCCTGGGCCGCACGCCAGCGTCTCGTGCTGGGACAGCAGGTCTGCGCGGAAAAATCCAACGAGATCACGGCCATCCCCGAATTGCTGGAGCGGCTGGAGCTCACCGGCGCCCGGGTGACCATCGACGCCATGGGCTGCCAGACCAAAATCGCCGCCGCCATCCGCAACA
>NZ_PVBR01000114.1 GCF_002980495.1 Phyllobacterium phragmitis | reverse complement strand
CCACGGTTGCGACCATCCTCATCGGCGCGACCGCTGCCCTCTATCTCGCGCCGGGTGTCGCAATCTCCAATCCGACCCAGGCCGTGGCCGCGACGGATGCGTTCAGCGATCCGGCCCCGCAACGCTTTGAGGTGGCACAGGCCCAGACCGGCGGTAGCTCGACGCTCCCGGGCGGAGCGTCCTCGCTCAACGAGGTCTACCGGGACTGGCGGGTCGGTTGCGTACAGCAGGGCACAACCAAACGGTGCGCGATGTCGCAGATCCAAGCCCAGCAGAACGGCCAGCGTGTACTTGCCAT
>NZ_PVBR01000113.1 GCF_002980495.1 Phyllobacterium phragmitis | reverse complement strand
CACCCTTGTTCCGTGGCGGCCGGTCATCGACCGTCAGCTTGGCCGCGAGGTGATAGCTATTGTGCAAGGCGGCTCCGTATCATGGCAATTGGGTCGCCAGAGAGGAATAGCCCTGTAGCGCCGATTGAAAGGCGCTTTGGTCGAAATTCTCGTGCGCTTTTGCACCCGTCGGTGGATGCCGACTACAAGCAGCTCGATGTCTGACATACCCGGCAAGAAGATTGGACGATGATTGTGCCTGGCTCTCTTCAAACGCGCATTAGCCAATCGACAAAGGTACTGCCGGCGGCGACGTGGGCATTGGGGCCATTGACATAGG
>NZ_PVBR01000112.1 GCF_002980495.1 Phyllobacterium phragmitis | reverse complement strand
CTCGATCAGTTTGGCTCCCTTGAAGACCCGCGCCAGTCGTGGAAAGTGCTGTATCCTTTAGCCGAGATATTGCTTTGCGTGCTGTGCGCGACGATGGCCGGGGCGGACGATTTCGTTGAGATCGAGCGCTGGGCCAGGCGGAAGCTGGATTTCCTGCGCCGTTTTCTCCCCTTCAAGCAGGGCATTCCCTCCCATGACACACTCAACGACGTCATCAACGCCTTACCGGCGCAAACCTTCTCGGACTGTTTCATCAACTGGGTCGACGGGATGCGCGAGGATGATCCCGACATCGTCGCCATCGACGGCAAGACCTCGCGCC
>NZ_PVBR01000111.1 GCF_002980495.1 Phyllobacterium phragmitis | reverse complement strand
CGCCAAAGCCCTTTACCGCCAGCACGGACTCGCGCAGAAAGCTCTTGTTCCAGCGTAGCTGCTGCTTGATGAAATGGACCGGGCTGGTGGGGACCTGGGTCGAAGCAACGGCATCAAGAGCGATGATAACCCTTCCGCGTTGCAAGGCCAAGGCCGTCAACCGCCGATCATCCCCAAAATGGACGGCCTCACCCAGGAAGCGTTGTTCCATCCATTCGTTTTTGACTGCCCGCAGGAAGTCCGAGCGATAGACGGACAAGACACCCGACGCACAGAGCGCGGCCCCCATCACCGACTGCGCCGCGCGCTCCACCATGAAGGCG
>NZ_PVBR01000110.1 GCF_002980495.1 Phyllobacterium phragmitis | reverse complement strand
CCCATCCGAGCGTTTTCCGTCTGACCTTGAGGCTGGCCTTGTCGTTGATGGAGCGGATGAGGTTGAGGCTGATATGGCGGACGGTGGCCATGTTGGCGGGTCCGTTCTGGGTTCTCAGGCGCATGAGGTCGTCATGGAAGACGACATCCATGACCCAGTGAAGGCGGATCTCCACATGCCAGTGCGCGCGCACGGCGTGGGCGAACTGTTGTGCGGTGAGGGTTGCGGAAGACAGATAGTAGCGCCGTTCGAGGCAGGTTTTTGCGCCCCGTATGGTTTCGCTCTCGACCATTGCGATCATGGCGAGATCCTTGAACCGCCATTCGC
>NZ_PVBR01000109.1 GCF_002980495.1 Phyllobacterium phragmitis | reverse complement strand
TGGTCTTCAATCCGATGGTGGGCGCGTGGTCGATCGTGGCCATCTGGTTTGCCTATGTGCTTGCAGCCGGGCTCTTCCGCAATCTCTCCTTGATTGCGCGCGAACCAAGGCTGGTGCTGCTCGCCCCGCTCTATAGCCTGGCACACGTAGTGATCCTCACCCCGCTGCGTCTGGTTGCCCTGGTCACCATTCTTGATAACCGCTGGGGAACAAGATGATATGCGGGCCGAGAGGCTTAGGCGCCGTCAGCCCGCAACAGCCAGTCGGCAAAGCTGCCGTCGGTCGTCTTGCGCACCGTATGGCCGTTCAGCCAAGCGGATCGCGCCTCGCTGGGGCGGAAACCAAATCGTGCCT
>NZ_PVBR01000108.1 GCF_002980495.1 Phyllobacterium phragmitis | reverse complement strand
AAGAGAGGATGTTAGGAAAACATTGTTCGCGTCATAGCCGAGTGCGAAATTGAGGAAGGCGTAGTCGTCGGTCAGCGTGTCGAACGTGCCGGTAACGGCCGTGCCCGCCGTGATGATCGTATAGACGCCACCAACGGTATAGGTCGAACCGTCGTCAGTGCCGTTGACGGGCGTCACATGCACATTGCCGCCATTGATGGTCGCCGTGCCGGTGGCGTTGAGAAGATCGCTGTTGGTGCCAGCGACAAAACCGCCATCGTTGAGTTCAACCGTGTAGGTCGAACCGGCATTGATGGTGATGTTGGCGACGTTGAGCGTGCCGATGGAGTTGCCGGGCGCCAGCGTGCCCCCGGAAGC
>NZ_PVBR01000107.1 GCF_002980495.1 Phyllobacterium phragmitis | reverse complement strand
ATCCCGACATCGTCGCCATCGACGGCAAGACCTCGCGCCGCGCCCACAACCGCAGCAGGGGACAGAACCCGCTGCATCTGGTTTCAGCCTGGGCCGCACGCCAGCGTCTCGTGCTGGGACAGCAGGCCTGCGCGGAAAAATCCAACGAGATCACGGCCATCCCCGAATTGCTTGAGCGGCTGGAGCTCACCGGCGCCCTGGTGACCATCGACGCCATGGGCTGCCAGACCAAGATCGCCGCCGCCATCCGCAACAAGGGCGCCGATTATCTGCTTGCCCTCAAGGGCAACTGGCCCGCCCTTTGCGCCGAAGTCGAGCGCTTCTTCGCCGACGCTGGTCCGGACACCTGCCAACACCATC
>NZ_PVBR01000106.1 GCF_002980495.1 Phyllobacterium phragmitis | reverse complement strand
ATCGCTTGAAAAATCATTTGTGTGCTGCGGTTATTGCGGTTTCGAGATAATCGTCGTCCCATCCGAGCGTTTTCCGTCTGACCTTGAGGCTGGCCTTGTCGTTGATGGAGCGAATGAGGTTGAGGCTCATATGGCGGACGGTGGCCATGTTGGCGGGCCCGTTTTGGGTTCTCAGGCGCATGAGGTCGTCATGGAAGACGACATCCATGACCCAGTGAAGGCGGATCTCCACATGCCAGTGCGCGCGCACGGCGTGAGCGAACTGTTGTGCGGTGAGGGTTGCGGAAGACAGATAGTAGCGCCGTTCGAGGCAGGTTTTTGCGCCCCGTATGGTTTCGCTCTCGACCATTGCGATCATGGCGAGATCCTTGAACCGCCATTCGC
>NZ_PVBR01000105.1 GCF_002980495.1 Phyllobacterium phragmitis | reverse complement strand
GCTTATTGGTGATGTTCAGCGTGCCGCCGTTGACGATGGTATCGCCAGCAAAGCCAGAGGAATCGGCGGTGAGGTTGGTGACACCAGCGACATGGTTGATCGTGGCAAAAGTGTTGACGCCCGACATGGTGATAGCCGCATCGAAATTGTAGTTTGTCCCGGTATGCTTGAAATTGAGGGTTCCGATGCCATCGCCAAAGGCCAGCGTGGCGGCGTTGAGCGTGCCCGCCGCAACCGCCGTATCGCCCGCCGCCGCGCCGACATTGAGTATGCCGCCAATATCTGAGTTTTTGGCAAGATGCGTTGTTCCGCTGCCCGAATTCACATTGACGACACCGCCATCGGCGATGGTCAGGGTGCCGGTTTTGCTGCCAATGCCCGCGCCATTA
>NZ_PVBR01000104.1 GCF_002980495.1 Phyllobacterium phragmitis | reverse complement strand
CCTCGATCTTGCTGCCCTCCTGGAATTTTTGATGCAGATTGGCGATGGCATAGACATTGGCGCGGGTCAGCTGACCTTGATCATCGCGCCAGGCATGGCCGTAATCGGCGGATAGGCCGAGACGGCCTTTGAAGCTGTCGCTCTTGTCATGCGATACGGCGGCGTCGAAGGGATCGGTGAAGCCGTCGAAATCGACCTGCGACCAGGTCAGCTGCGCCTGCGGCGTGATCGTCCAGCGCGGATCGATCGCAAAGCGTTTGCCGGCTTCCAGGCTCAAGGCATAGCCGAAGGCGTCATTGCCGTCGGCAAGCGTGCGGTGTGCCGTGTGCGAGCCAAGATCACTGTCATACCAGCTCACCTGCGCCTGGCCGTCGAGATAAAGCCCGCTCT
>NZ_PVBR01000103.1 GCF_002980495.1 Phyllobacterium phragmitis | reverse complement strand
TGACCTACCCGAGACATGGGTCACAGTTCATTGCGGACACATAGGTTACACAATTGGCGCTTTGCGGAGGATCGCGGAGTGCCGTGGAAGGAGTGTAGCCTTATGGATGAACGGCTGAAGTTCATCGCTCGCCTGCTGGACGGCGAGAAGATGGCGGCGGTGTGCCGCGAATTCAACATTTCGCGCAAGACCGGCCACAAACTGCTGCAACGCTATCGCGACAGCGGACTGCACGGATTGACGGACCGCTCGCGCCGGCCCTACCGGCAGCAGGGGAATCGCTTGAAAAATCATTTGTGTGCTGCGGTTATTGCGGTTTCGAGATAATCGTCGTCCCATCCGAGCGTTTTCCGTCTGACCTTGAGGCTGGCCTTGTCGTTGATGGAGCGAATGAGGT
>NZ_PVBR01000102.1 GCF_002980495.1 Phyllobacterium phragmitis | reverse complement strand
TTGACTCCGACGCTTCGCTCCCGCGAAACGTCGGCCCAACCACTAGATAACCTTTTGTTTGTGTTTGTTTCTTTTACACATTTGCGTCCAATTCCATCGGACTCAAATGTTAGAAACAAACCACTAGGTGTTGGGGGCTACAAAATCGCCGTCGATGCAAAGCGCCTCGCCGACGGCGATAAAGCTTTGGCGAATTTGAATGGTGCCTTAAATAGAAATGTTGGTTTTGATGCATCGAATCTTGAGAGCAAACTTAGCGGATATTTGCTCAATCCATCGCATCCCTGACCTGCCACTGCGAATTTCCTCCACGATGGATTAGAGTCCGGCCCATTAAAGGACGGACGAATGAAGAAGCAGAGATTCACCGAAGAGCAGATTATTGCGGTGCTGAAGGAGCAGGAGGCTGGCG
>NZ_PVBR01000101.1 GCF_002980495.1 Phyllobacterium phragmitis | reverse complement strand
GTCGGCTACAAGGACGAGGAGCGCGGCATCAATGCCCGCATGCGCGGCGAGGCCCGCTTCGAGGATTCCGACGACGACAGCCGCGACCGCAACACCTATCTGTTCGCCACGGGCCTGAGCTGGAAGACCAGCGAGGACTGGCGGTTGCTCGCCAATGTCGATGCGGTCGTCTCCGATTCCGCCGGCGAGAGCTCGTTCCGCGACGGCGATTATGTCGAGGCCTCCTTCGGTTATGCCTACCGCCCGATCGACAATGACCGCCTCAACGCGCTGTTCAAATACAGCTGGGTCTATGATCTGCCCGGCCAGGACCAGGTCAGCGCCATCACGGGCGACGAATACGGCCCGGCGCAGCGCAGCCATATCCTGTCGGCCGACTTCACCTATGACCTGATGCCCTGGCTGTCGGTCGGCGGCAAATACGGCATGCGCTACGGCCAGGTCCGCGA
>NZ_PVBR01000100.1 GCF_002980495.1 Phyllobacterium phragmitis | reverse complement strand
CGTTGAAGTTTGCCCTCAAGGACTGGTCGGCGAGGTCGTCACCAAACTGGCCGGAATAGGAGACGCCGAAGCCGGCAGATGGCGAGATCGCATAGTCGAGACCGACTTCAACGACCGCGGCGTCACGTGCAATCGGCACACCGGCGATGGTGAAGGTGCTGCCCCCACCGAACTGCATCATCGTCTCGGGGACGACATCGCCGAAGGCGTGCCGCCAGCCGAGCATACCCTTCGCGGTCAGGCTCGCCCCATTCAGGTCGAACATGGTCGAGGCGCGCAGGCCGAGCGTGGTGAAGGTCGCATCCGTCGAGCCGCTTGCCCCCGACAGCGCTGCAACGCCGCCCTTCTCTGTGAACCCATCCGTATCGAGGCTCACATAGGCGAGGTTGGCGAAGGGCTCGAAGGCGACGCTGCCAAGGGCGACGCGGTAGCCGAGTTCGCCGAACGCCTGCGTG
>NZ_PVBR01000099.1 GCF_002980495.1 Phyllobacterium phragmitis | reverse complement strand
CACGCAGGCGTTCGGCGAACTCGGCTACCGCGTCGCCCTTGGCAGCGTCGCCTTCGAGCCCTTCGCCAACCTCGCCTATGTGAGCCTCGATACGGATGGGTTCACAGAGAAGGGCGGCGTTGCAGCGATGTCGGGGGCAAGCGGCTCGACGGATGCGACCTTCACCACGCTCGGCCTGCGCGCCTCGACCATGTTCGACCTGAACGGGACGAGCCTGACCGCGAAGGGTATGCTCGGCTGGCGGCACGCCTTCGGCGATGTCGTCCCCGAGGCGATGATGCAGTTCGGTGGGGGCAGCACCTTCACCATCGCCGGCGTGCCGATCGCGCGTGACGCCGCGGTCGTTGAAGTCGGTCTCGACTATGCGATCTCGCCATCTGCCGGCTTCGGCGTCTCCTATTCCGGCCAGTTTGGTGACGACCTCGCCGACCAGTCCTTGAGGGCAAACTTCAACG
>NZ_PVBR01000098.1 GCF_002980495.1 Phyllobacterium phragmitis | reverse complement strand
GCCGCCGCTTCCGGTGCTGCTCGAACCCGATCACCTTTCGATCCTCAAAACGGGAACCCGGAACGGCTTCGCGCCGGCTGCAGCCGGGCTGCCGGGCGCATCCTATTGGGTTCTGGTGCTGCTCGCCGCTTTCGGCGCATTCTGGATGTCGGGCGGCCATGTGCTGGCAAAGCGGATTTTGGCGAAGGACTGGCAGGCGACCAGCGCTATTCCTGCGGGCATGAAACTCAGCGACGTCAGCATGTATATCGAGGCGCATGGCGGCAGTGACGTGCTCTTCGTGGCGGCTACGGTCCGCAATGAGGGTACCAGGCGCGACCGGGCGCCCGAGCTTGCCATTACGATAAAAGACCGGACGGGCATGAAACGCGACTATTATCTGGGGACAAAGGGGCGAATCATCGCGCCGGGCGAAAGCCTCGCCTTTTCCAGCCGTCTGCCTGCCCCTAAGGACAGGG
>NZ_PVBR01000097.1 GCF_002980495.1 Phyllobacterium phragmitis | reverse complement strand
GGCACCGGCACGCTGACCATCGCGGATGGCGGCACTGTGACCAATGGCAGTGGCTCGATTGGCCTCAACGCCAGTTCCAACGGAACGGTGACGGTAACGGGGCCGGGGTCAAGCTGGACGAATACGAACACTACTCTTGTCGCGTCCTCTGGCATTGGCACGCTCAATGTCCTGAACGGCGCGACGGCCTCGGCTGGTCTTCTGCTTTCTATCGCCGACCTGTCAAGCGGCCAAGGCACGGTGAATGTTTCAGGAGCCGGTTCAACGCTGACATCCGACGGTGCGCTCAGTGTCGGCAGGATCGGCACCGGCACGCTGACCATCGCCGATGGCGGTGTGGTCAATGCCAACGCTGACACATTCGTTGCCAGTTTCTCAGGCTCCACGGGCACGCTCAATATCGGCAATGGCGGCGCCGCCGGTACGCTTAACAGCGCCTCAGTTAACTTTGGCAATGGCAC
>NZ_PVBR01000096.1 GCF_002980495.1 Phyllobacterium phragmitis | reverse complement strand
CGGCGGGCCTGCCAGATTATATCTGCGGATCGGAAGATGGTACGATATCGGTCCTGCCGACCGCCGGAGGTAGAATTGCGATTGAGGCTGCGCGATCTCGCCAATGAGCGACGGCGTTTCGGCTATCGGCGACTGTTCGTCCTGCTTCGGCGGGACGGAGAGCCGTCCGGCCTCAATCGCATCTACCGGCTCTATCGCGAGGAAGGTCTTTCTGTCCGCAAGCGCAAAGCCAGGCGGCGTGCTGTCGGCACGCGTGCGCCGATCCTGGTCGAAGCGAAGGCCAATGCCCGTTGGTCGCTGGACTTCGTGCATGACCAGTTTGCCTGCGGCAGACGCTTCCGCGTTCTCAATGTCGTCGATGATGTCACGCGCGAATGCCTGGCTGCGATCCCGGACACATCGATCTCCGGACGGCGTGTGGCGCGAGAACTGACGACGCTAATCGAACGACGTGGCAGGCCCG
>NZ_PVBR01000095.1 GCF_002980495.1 Phyllobacterium phragmitis | reverse complement strand
CGCGAACCGTCATCCACGGCAATGACGCGACCGACCTGCACACCATCTTGCGCCAGTACGCTTCCGATACTGGCTTCGATCAACGCCGGATCTTCATTGAAAAAGGCGATAGCCACGTCGATTGAGAGATTGCTCGTCTCTCTACGAGGCGCCCGGGCAAACTGTGCGCGATAGACTTCAGCCAGCACGATCTTGCTGGTGACGTATCCGATAACCAGGACACCGTAAAAGGAGATGGCCACGGCGTCAGGTATTGCCAAGGGGGCAAAGACAATGGCGAGAGCGGCGGTGATGGCCACGAAATTGGCCAGGGTCTTCAAAGCTGTTCGTTTAGATAGCCGGGGTTCTTGTTCAGCCAGCAGGATAGGCGGCATTACTCTTTCCAGTCACAGTTTGCGTTCCAGGTGAACGGGCTGGACTGGTGGAAATGACTTCGAACTGAGAGATAAACGAGTGAACAGAATCAC
>NZ_PVBR01000094.1 GCF_002980495.1 Phyllobacterium phragmitis | reverse complement strand
CCCTTCAAGGCCGGCCCGATCGGCAATGCGCAGACCGGGCCGCAAACAGTGGGCGATCTGGAGGCGCCCACGATCCAGGTGCCGGGCTCGACCATCGCTGCCAAGGACATCGCCAGCCAGACGATGGTGCAGGGGGCGCTCGTAACCGGCCTGCCGGTGTTCATCCAGCACTATCCCGGCACGGTGGCGATCGGCGACACGATCACGCTCTATGCCTATCTGGCGGGCAAGGATGCGCTGACGGGGGCTGTGGTGAAGAACATCTGCACGGTGGATCTCATCGTCGCTAATGGCGATCCGATCCTCAAGGGCGATCCGCAGCCGATCGTCGTGCCGCAGGCCTATCTGGCGGGCTACGGCCCGTCCGGTTCGGAGGCGCAGCCGCAGCCGGGTACGCTGCAGATGAACTACAAGGTCACCCAGGGCGGCGGCAGCACATGGTCCAAACTCGCGACGCCGGACGGCACCGCGAC
>NZ_PVBR01000093.1 GCF_002980495.1 Phyllobacterium phragmitis | reverse complement strand
TGGTTCGTCAGACCCCGGCGACCCTGGAGGCAGCCAGGGCGCCGATTACGGCAATCCAGTTCGACCGGGTCCGGCGTTTCATCGCCGAGAATCTGAAATCGCCCGATCTCACTCCAGACACGATCTGCGCGCGCCTCGGCCTATCCCGGCGCAATCTCTATTATCTGTTCGAAAAGCACGGTGGCGTCGCAACATTCATCAAGAACCGTCGATTGGCGGCATGCCAGCACGCCCTGACGAAATCGAGCGAGCGCGAGCTGATCAGTTCGATCGCCTACGAATACGGCTTTACCAACCCGTCTGCCTTCAGCCGGCAATTCCAGGCGCGATATGGTTTCAGTCCGAGTGAAGTGCGTTCTGCCTATGTCAATGGCCCCAATGCCCACGTCGCCGCCGGCAGTACCTTTGTCGATTGGCTAATGCGCGTTTGAAGAGAGCCAGGCACAATCATCGTCCAATCTTCTTGCCGGGTATGTCAGACATCGAG
>NZ_PVBR01000092.1 GCF_002980495.1 Phyllobacterium phragmitis | reverse complement strand
ATGGCGCGATCCTGGTGGTTTCGGCTGCCGACGGCCCGATGCCGCAGACCCGCGAGCACATCCTGCTCGCCCGTCAGGTCGGCGTTCCCGCGATCGTGGTGTTCCTCAACAAGGTGGATCAGGTCGATGATCCCGAGCTTCTGGAACTGGTTGAGCTGGAAGTGCGCGAGCTTTTGTCGAAATATGATTTCCCCGGCGACGACATTCCGATCGTCAAGGGTTCGGCGCTGGCCGCTCTGGAAGACTCCAACAAGGAGATCGGCGAGGACGCGGTGCGTCAGCTGATGGCCGAAGTGGACAAGTACATCCCGACGCCTGAGCGTCCGATCGACCAGCCCTTCCTGATGCCGATCGAGGACGTGTTCTCGATCTCGGGCCGCGGCACGGTGGTGACCGGGCGCGTCGAGCGCGGCATTGTCAAGGTTGGCGAGACGGTCGAGATCGTCGGTATCCGCCCGACGTCGACGACGACGGTGACGGGTGTGGAGATGTTCCGCAAGCTGC
>NZ_PVBR01000091.1 GCF_002980495.1 Phyllobacterium phragmitis | reverse complement strand
CTTACTCAACGATGGTGGAGACGATGCCGGCGCCGACGGTGCGGCCGCCTTCGCGGATAGCGAAACGCAGCTTCTCTTCCATCGCGATCGGCACGATCAGCGTCACGTCCATCGTGACGTTGTCGCCGGGCATCACCATCTCCGTGCCTTCCGGCAGTGTCACCACGCCCGTCACGTCGGTCGTGCGGAAGTAGAACTGCGGACGGTAATTGGTGAAGAACGGCGTATGACGGCCACCCTCGTCCTTGGTCAGGATGTAGGCTTCCGCCTTGAACTTCGTGTGCGGCTTCACCGAACCCGGCTTGCACAGGATCTGGCCGCGCTCGACGCCTTCACGGTCGACACCGCGAAGCAGCGCACCGATGTTGTCGCCGGCCTGGCCCTGATCGAGCAGCTTGCGGAACATCTCCACACCCGTCACCGTCGTCGTCGACGTCGGGCGGATACCGACGATCTCGACCGTCTCGCCAACCTTGACAATGCCGCGCTCGACGCGCCCGGTCACCACCGTGCCGCG
>NZ_PVBR01000090.1 GCF_002980495.1 Phyllobacterium phragmitis | reverse complement strand
CTTCTTGACGGCACCGACCTCGCGATCAGCAGCGGCGGAACGGTGCAGAGCAATGGCACTGGCACTGGTGGTATCGGCAGCAACGCTTCTTCCACCGGCTCGGCGAGCGTAACCGGAGCAGGGTCAAATCTGGTCATGGCGGGCGGCCTTGTTGTCGGCGGGGACAACGCCAGCAGCGGCACGTTGACCATTTCTGCTGGCGGCGCGGTGAGCAGCAGTGGAAACAGCGTGATCGGCCTCAACGCCACCTCCACCGGCGCGGTGACGGTAACGGGGCCGAATTCAAGCTGGACGAATACGGGTGGTCTGACTGTCGGCGATCAGGGTGACGCCACGCTGATCATTTCTGATGGCGGCACGGTGAGCAGCCTTAATGGCCTCATCACTGGAAACAACGCTTCCACGTCGAGCGCGACTGTGACCGGCGCAGACTCGGCTTGGACAATTGCGGGCGATCTTACGATTGGGGATAATGGCGCGGGCATTGGCAGCAAAACCGGCACCCTGACCATCGCCGATGGCGGTGTCG
>NZ_PVBR01000089.1 GCF_002980495.1 Phyllobacterium phragmitis | reverse complement strand
GCGTGGATAGCGATCTCATCAATGTCGGTGAAAATCTGACGCTTGACGGCACACTGAATGTCAGCAACGCGGGCGGTTTTGGCTCCGGACTCTATCGCCTTGTCAATTATGACGGCACGCTCACCGATAACGGGCTCGAAATCGGAGCCGCGCCTTCGGGCTTCAACGCAAACAATCTCACCGTGCAGACGGCGACGGCAAAACAAGTGAACCTGTTGGTTGGTGCGCCATTTGTCTCCTTCTGGGATGGCGCGAACACCATCGCCAACAACGCAGTCGACGGCGGTGCGGGCACCTGGAGCGCAACGGGCAATAACTGGACACTTGCAGACGGCAGCGCCAACGGTGCCTTCGAGCCTTCGGTATTGCTGATTTTCGCCGGCACGCCCGGCACGGTGACGGTGGACGACAGTGCTGGCGCAATCGGCATCCAGAGCGGCATGCAGTTCGCTGTTGACGGCTATAATGTCATCGGCGACGCTATCGGTCTCACCGGCGCGAACGTCGTCCGCGTCGGCGACGGCACGGCAA
>NZ_PVBR01000088.1 GCF_002980495.1 Phyllobacterium phragmitis | reverse complement strand
ACAACCGCAGCAGGGGACAGAACCCGCTGCATCTGGTTTCAGCCTGGGCCGCACGCCAGCGTCTCGTGCTGGGACAGCAGGCTTGCGCGGAAAAATCCAACGAGATCACGGCCATCCCCGAATTGCTCGAGCGGCTGGAGCTCACCGGCGCCCGGGTGACCATCGACGCCATGGGCTGCCAGACCAAAATCGCCGCTGCCATCCGCAACAAGGGCGCCGACTATCTGCTTGCCCTCAAGGGCAACTGGCCCGCCCTTTGCGCCGAAGTCGAGCGCTTCTTCGCCGACGCCGGTCCGGACACCTGCCAACACCATCAAAGCACGAACAATGACCATGGCCGCCTCGAAATCCGCCGCCATGCCGTCTGCCATGATGTCGGCTGGCTCACCTCTGACAGGCGTTTCCCCGGCGAATGGCGGTTCAAGGATCTCGCCATGATCGCAATGGTCGAGAGCGAAACCATACGGGGCGCAAAAACCTGCCTCGAACGGCGCTACTATCTGTCTTCCGCAACCCTCACCGCACAACAGTTCGC
>NZ_PVBR01000087.1 GCF_002980495.1 Phyllobacterium phragmitis | reverse complement strand
TCTCAATCGACGTGGCTATCGCCTTTTTCAATGAAGATCCGGCGTTGATCGAAGCCAGTATCGGAAGCGTACTGGCGCAAGATGGTGTGCAGGTCGGTCGCGTCATTGCCGTGGATGACGGTTCGCGGTCGGCGGAGACGTCCAGGCACCTGGAGGACATTTTTCGCGATGAGCCTACTGTGCTGGTGATTCGGCGCGAAGAGAACACCGGCAAACGCCACGCTCTGGGTGTCGCCTTCGACCATATGGTCTCGTCCTATGCCGCATTGCTGGACTCCGATACGGTTCTGGAACCGGCGGCATTGGCCAACCTTCTCGCGCGCATGGATGACCGGACAGCGGCCGTCACCGCCAACATCAAGGCGCTCAATCGCGACGACAACTGGCTGAGCCGGTTGATCGATGCCCGCTACCGCAACGCCTTCATGGTGGAGCGCGCGGCGCAGTCGGTGATGGGGGCCGCGCTCTGTGCGTCGGGTGTCTTGTCCGTCTATCGCTCGGACTTCCTGCGGGCAGTCAAAAACGAATGGATGGAACAACGCTTC
>NZ_PVBR01000086.1 GCF_002980495.1 Phyllobacterium phragmitis | reverse complement strand
TACACAAAATGATTTATGTAGCACTTTTATTCTTGCATTCCGCACTTAATGTGATACATATAATCCCATGAAGATCACGTGGGATGAACCGAAGCGGCTGACAAACCTTACCAAGCACCGCTTGGATTTCACCGCGTTGACGGTTGAGTTTTTTGAAGAGGCGACCATCTACCCCGGCAAGATGGGCCGGTTTATCGCGGTAGGTGAGCTTGACGGGCAGATTGTCATTGCCGTCGTCTTCAAGTCGCTCGGTTCGGAAGCCCTCTCGGTGATCTCAATGCGCCCAGCAAGTCAGAAGGAAAGGAACCTATGATGGCTGCTAAGTTTTCCTCCAAGCGCCCTCTAACCGACAAGGAAGAGGCCGAAATTCAGAAGATGATCGAGAGCGATCCGGATAATCCGGAACTGACTGACGAACAGCTCGCACAAGGCAAGTCATTCAAAGAGGCTTTTCCCGATCTCCACGCAAGCATTCAACGTTCCCGTGGCCGGCCACCCGTCGAAAACCCGAAACAGCAGGTTTCGCTACGCTTATCACCGGATGTC
>NZ_PVBR01000085.1 GCF_002980495.1 Phyllobacterium phragmitis | reverse complement strand
GGAAGTTCCTATCCGCGTCGCTCAGAACGACGACATCCGCTTGCCTGCCGACCATCAATCAAACTCCTGCTCCTTAGGACAGAAGCCCAACAAAATGATGCCTACTTTCGTTCCATGTGACTAGCTTCCACGGGCTTCGATAATAGAAATACATCGTTCTCTTTCATAGCTCTCACTGCTTCGCCGGAATTCCTGTTACAAGACGAACGGCACCAGAATTGTCCTTCATGAAAACGAATGTCGTGTTGATCGTCTTTCCATTGGCACCCAAGATCGGGATAATCTGTTCGTAGGTTTGCCCATACTGTGTGGTTTTCGTCGCTACTGCGGTGGTGGGATCAAACCGCAATTGTGAAACGAGACCCTGCCAATTACTTTAATCAAAACCGAGGGCTTGGCTAAACCAGTTGGCTTTGGTCTGATTCTGGGGATGACCTGCCACTGAACTTTCATCCAGCGGCGACTAGAGCCCCGGTGGTTTTGAATACGCCAACAGGCGCGGTGTGAGCAACCGGCGGAAACGCGTAGCTTTCATCTTGCGCAGCGTTGGAGCCGGTT
>NZ_PVBR01000084.1 GCF_002980495.1 Phyllobacterium phragmitis | reverse complement strand
AGCAGTTGGACCAGATGCAACTCAAGCTCTCGTCCTCCTGAAGTCCCATCTCTTGTCCCAAAATCCTTCATAACCGCCTATGGCGGTTCCCCGTCAAACCCCCAGCTCTGCTGGGGGTTATTGGCTTGGTCATGCGCCTGCAATGTGGCCGACATCTTCGCGTTTTCCGCCTGCAAAGCGGCAATCATTGCCTTGAGAAAGGCTGGATCGTCCGGAAGATTTGTCGTCGCGCTAGACATGATCCTGACTACCACGAGTCAGGATAAATTTCCATAAAAACCAGTGGTTTCAGTGGGATAAAATCACCCGACACGGGCCGGTGGCGCACCCCAATCAGGACGACGCCAATCGATCCCTTCCCACAACATCGCCAGTTGGGCCGACGTCAGCCGGGCAGTCCCGTCGGATGCCGAAGGCCAAGGAAACCGCCCCTTCTGCAAGATCTTGTAGGTCAGTTGGAAATACAGGCAGTTCCTCTGCCTCGTTGCAGTTTGCGACGGTGACGCACCCGTTTCATCCGTATTCCGGACAGCAAGGAGTGTGCGTCGCAAGGCGCGGCAATCGATCGG
>NZ_PVBR01000083.1 GCF_002980495.1 Phyllobacterium phragmitis | reverse complement strand
CCGCTCTACCAGCCGGGCGTGCCGATCTACGAGGCCTATGCGCAGGTGCTGCAGGAACTCAACGGCGTGGGAACGCTGCGCCAGCGTGTCGGCAACCGCTACTGGGGCGGCGCCGCCAATCCGATGCTCGAACAAGGCGATGGTCCGGGCATGGAAGTTGCACCCGATGCCGGTGCGACGATCGACACGGCCACCAATGTCTGGGGGCGGATCGAAGGCGCGCATGGCCGCTTCGAGCCGAAATATTCCACCAGCGCCACCCAATACGACATCGACACCGTAAAGCTGCAGGCCGGCCTCGACGGCCAGCTCTACGAGAGCGAAGCCGGCAGCCTGATCGGCGGACTGACCGTGCATTACGGCCATGCCAAGGCGGATGTCGGCGCCGTGCACGGCAGTGGCAGCATCACTGTCGACGGCTATGGCTTCGGCGGCACGCTGACCTGGTATGGCGAGAGCGGGCTTTATCTCGACGGCCAGGCGCAGGTGAGCTGGTATGACAGTGATCTTGGCTCGCACACGGCACACCGCACGCTTGCCGACGGCAATGACGCCTTCGGCTATGCCTTGAGCCTGGAAGC
>NZ_PVBR01000082.1 GCF_002980495.1 Phyllobacterium phragmitis | reverse complement strand
TACATATCCCCTGAACTGCCCTTCAGACCATTTCCGGACGCGTAACTTATGCCACCTTCTGTAATGAGGTTCAGACTCCAATGTTCCATTCCAAATTGACGCATATGCTTTCTGGAATAACTGAAGGCCGCAGGATCGTTATACATTGAAGCCAGTTGGAGCGCGCCCATATCATAAACGCGCGCACGCGCGCGAAAACCGCTGCCGGAGGGTGCAAGAGGTTCGACATCGGACAACGGCATTATGAAATCGCGGTAGCAATCGAACTGCTCATTTGCCGCGATGGATTCTGTTGAGAATTGAAAGCTCGGAATCGGCTTTTGCTCACCGACAGAATGTTCGGTCAATTAATTTCTCCCCCACACTCTTATAGCGCACCCAAGCTCATCGCGTCGACCACTGCAAGAGTGCGCGAT
Source organism: Phyllobacterium phragmitis (assembly GCF_002980495.1). Taxonomy (GTDB): domain Bacteria; phylum Pseudomonadota; class Alphaproteobacteria; order Rhizobiales; family Rhizobiaceae; genus Paramesorhizobium; species Paramesorhizobium phragmitis. The sequence continues at coordinate 170 of NZ_PVBR01000082.1, read as the reverse complement.
CTCGCTTGCGTGACCAATGCTTCTTCGGCTGTAGCCGGGGATTCGGAACAGTTCGACTGCCGGCGCTCATTTTTGCACGCAGCGGCAATTGAATTGCACTCAGCGCCCAGCGCGATGGCGCCCATACTGGTTCGACCACACCGGATACCGTCGATGGGCATGCCGGCAAT
>NZ_PVBR01000081.1 GCF_002980495.1 Phyllobacterium phragmitis | reverse complement strand
ATTGCCGGCATGCCCATCGACGGTATCCGGTGTGGTCGAACCAGTATGGGCGCCATCGCGCTGGGCGCTGAGTGCAATTCAATTGCCGCTGCGTGCAAAAATGAGCGCCGGCAGTCGAACTGTTCCGTATCCCCGGCTACAGCCGAAGAAGCATTGGTCACGCAAGCGAGATCGCGCACTCTTGCAGTGGTCGACGCGATGAGCTTGGGTGCGCTATAAAGGTGTGGGGGAGACATTAATTGACCGAAAGTTCTGTCCCCACCGGTGAGCAAAAGCCGATTCCGAGCTTTCAATTCTCAACAGAATCCATCGCGGCAAAAGAGCAGTTCGATAGCTACCGCGATTTCATGACGCCGTTGTCCGATGTCGAACCGCTTGCGCCCTCAGGCAGCGGTTTTCGCGCGCATGCGAAAGTCTATGATTTGGGCGCGCTTCAACTGGCTTCGCTGTACAGCGATCCTGCGTCCTTCAGTTATTCCAGAAAGCATATGCGTCAATTTGGAATGGAACATTGGAGTCTGAACCTCATTACAGAAGGTGGCATAAGTTACGCGTCCGGAAATGGTCTGAAGGGCAGTTCAGGGGATATGTA
>NZ_PVBR01000080.1 GCF_002980495.1 Phyllobacterium phragmitis | reverse complement strand
CGCAACGCCGTCAACGATCGCATCCGTGCCGCCTTCGATGGCGTCGGCGCTTCCGGCGGGACAGTCATGGCCTATGGCGATGGCGGGCCGCAGGCGGTGGCGGCGACCACGGATCGCTTCGCGCTCTGGGGCCAGGGCTTCGGCTCGTGGGGTCACACCAACGGTGACGGCAATGCCGCGCGCCTCAGCCGTTCGACCGGCGGCTTCTTCATCGGCGCCGACGCTCCCGTCTTCGACACCTGGCGCTTCGGCGCGGTCGCGGGCTACAGCAGCACCAGCTTCGACGTGAAGGATCGCGTCTCTTCCGGATCAAGCGACAACTACCATGTCGGGCTTTACGGCGGCACGACCTGGGGCGATCTCGCGCTGCGCACCGGCGTCGCCTACACTTGGCACGACATCTCGACATCGCGCAGCGTGTCCATCCCCGGCGTCAGCGACAGCCTGAAGGGCGGCTACAATGCCGGGACCACGCAGGCGTTCGGCGAACTCGGCTACCGCGTCGCCCTTGGCAGCGTCGCCTTCGAGCCCTTCGCCAACCTCGCCTATGTGAGCCTCGATACGGATGGGTTCACAGAGAAGGGCGGCGTTGCAGCG
>NZ_PVBR01000079.1 GCF_002980495.1 Phyllobacterium phragmitis | reverse complement strand
TAACTCTATCCGCTAAGCCTCCGGCTCTGCCGGAGCGAATAACGGCCGTTATACGGCTTCGGGAGTAGGGTCCTGATATCAGATGATCTCCTTGGGGAACCGCGAGGCCCTCAAGGAGATCACAATGTCACAGGGTCATAACCAGCTGAATCACGCGACATGGGAGTGCAAGTACCATGTCGTGTTCACGCCGAAGTACCGCAAGAAAGTACTTTTTGGGCACCTCCGACGATCATTGGGAAATGTATTTCACGACCTGGCCCGGCGCAAGGAATGCCGGATCGAGGAAGGGCACCTGATGCCTGACCATGTGCATATCCTGATCTCGATCCCGCCGAAATATTCGGTGGCGGAGGTCGTCGGATATCTGAAAGGGAAGAGCTCGATATGGGTTGCGCAGAATGTGGAACGCAAGATGCGCAATTTCCTGGGGCACAAATTCTGGGCCAGAGGTTATTTCGTTTCCACCATCGGTCGTGATGAAGAAATGATCCGCGCCTATATCAGGCATCAGGAACTGGCGGACAAGCAGTTGGACCAGATGCAACTCAAGCTCTCGTCCTCCTGAAGTCCCATCTCTTGTCCCAAAATCCTTCATAACCGCCTATGGCGGTTCCCCGTCAAACCCCCAGCTCTGCTGGGGGTTATTGGCT
>NZ_PVBR01000078.1 GCF_002980495.1 Phyllobacterium phragmitis | reverse complement strand
ATTACAGTTTCAATTTCTTTCGCGGTCTGAATCCATGGGTTTTGATGGTTCGGAGATCATGGATGACATGTGCCTCGATCGAGGCGACGCTTGAACTTTGGGCGTCTTCATTACGGGATGTGAAGGCGCGGATGCGGGCTTTGTTCCGGCAGGAGCGTGTGGCGATTTCAGCGGGACAGTTTCTGGACGGATTGCTCGGCGAAGAGCGGCGCAAGACGGGGTGGATGCGTGCGGAAATGGTGTGGGCGACATCGAAATGGCGCTCAAACGTGCTGCGAAAGGCTATGTGCTGGGCGTGAGTGCCAACCATCCCTTTCGATCATGGGACAAACCGCTGGCTGTGGCTGGCGTGGAGGGGCATCGCTGGGCGATCGAAGACCGTTTTGAAACCGCCAAGAACGAACTCGGCCTCGACCACAACGAGACCCGCTCCTGGCACGGCTGGCATCGCCATGTCTCGCTGGTCATGCTCGCCTTCGCTATGATGACAGTGATACGCCATCGCGCCAACGCCCGTCCTTCGGACCCCCCAAAAACGATGCGGCGCGCAAGACGCAAGACCGCCAACTGATCCGCTGGTCGGTTCAGGAAATCCGCCGCATCGCCACCCGTCTCGCACGACAACACGTTCATCCCGCTCATATGATCGCATGGTCACTTTGGCGACGAGCACATCAGGCCGCAGCCCAGCAAGCACACTTCACGTCAAAAGTGCAACTGTAATG
>NZ_PVBR01000077.1 GCF_002980495.1 Phyllobacterium phragmitis | reverse complement strand
AGGCACGATTTGGTTTCCGCCCCAGCGAGGCGCGATCCGCTTGGCTGAACGGCCATACGGTGCGCAAGACGACCGACGGCAGCTTTGCCGACTGGCTGTTGCGGGCTGACGGCGCCTAAGCCTCTCGACCCGCATATCATCTTGTTCCCCAGCGGTTATCAAGAATGGTGACCAGGGCAACCAGACGCAGCGGGGTGAGGATCAATACGTGCAGCAGGCTATAGATAGGGGCGAGCAGCACCAGCCTTGGTTCGCGCGCAATCAAGGAGAGATTGCGGAAGAGCCCGGCTGCAAGCACATAGGCAAACCAGATGGCCACGATCGACCACGCGCCCACCATCGGATTGAAGACCAGGATATTGGCGATGGTGGAAAGGTAGAAGAACCAGAAGAAGAGCTCAAGGAAGCTAAGAAGGCCGGGGAATGAAAGGACGCCAAAGCCCTTTACCGCCAGCACGGACTCGCGCAGAAAGCTCTTGTTCCAGCGTAGCTGCTGCTTGATGAAATGGACCGGGCTGGTGGGGACCTGGGTCGAAGCAACGGCATCAAGAGCGATGATGACCCTTCCGCGTTGTAAGGCCAAGGCCGTCAACCGCCGATCATCCCCAAAATGGACGGCCTCACCCACGAAGCGTTGTTCCATCCATTCGTTTTTGACTGCCCGCAGGAAGTCCGAGCGATAGACGGACAAGACACCCGACGCACAGAGCGCGGCCCCCATCACCGACTGCGCCGCGCGCTCCACCATGAAGGCG
>NZ_PVBR01000076.1 GCF_002980495.1 Phyllobacterium phragmitis | reverse complement strand
CCTTCAGTTATTCCAGAAAGCATATGCGTCAATTTGGAATGGAACATTGGAGTCTGAACCTCATTACAGAAGGTGGCATAAGTTACGCGTCCGGAAATGGTCTGAAGGGCAGTTCAGGGGATATGTACCTTCATTCCTATGCGTCCCCTTTTTCGGGAGCAGCGCAGAATTTGGGACTCCTGCACGTCATGCTTAATCGCGATAATTTTTACGATGTCGCCGATGCGCTTGACAGGATGGTCGATCAAACGCTGGCAGGACCAATGTCGGCAATTCTGCGCAATTTTCTCATTTCACTCGGAAACCACGCGAATGGATTAGGCATCGCGGAGATTCCGGCGGTGAATGAAGCCTTTGCACATCTTTTGAAAGCCACGGTTCGTCCGAACGCGGATGCGCTGGAGGCTGCCAGAATGCCCATCGCGGCCACCCAGTTTGCCATGGCACGGCGTATCATAAACGACAATCTGAAGTCGCCTGACCTTACCCCGGATATGATCTGCTCCAGGATGGGAATTTCGCGTCGCCAGCTCTTCTATATTTTCGAGCAGCATGGCGGTGTCATGAGGTTCATCACTCAGCGGCGGCTCGCGGCCTGCTATGGCGCGCTCGTGACGTCGACCGACAAGAAGCGGATCGGCTCGGTCGCCTACGAATACGGGTTTACCAATCTTTCGTCGTTCTACCGGCAATTCCAGGCACGATTTGGTTTCCGCCCCAGCGAGGCGCGATCCGCTTGGCTGAACGGCCATACGGTGCGCAAGACGACCGACGGCAGCTTTGCCGACTGGCTGTTGCGGGCTGACGGCGCCTAAGCCTCTCG
>NZ_PVBR01000075.1 GCF_002980495.1 Phyllobacterium phragmitis | reverse complement strand
TAGGGTCCGGACCCAATAACGGTCTTTTCAAATCAGTCTGACGATGATTCACTTGCTCCAATATGGAGCGATGAGATGACTGCTTTCTTTTGGTTTTCCGATGAACAATGGTCCCGGATCGAGCCGCTTTTGCCGACGGATGTGCGGGGAAAGAAGCGTGTTGATGATCGCCGGGTTCTCAGCGGAATTGTCCATGCGCTCAAGTGCGGCGGCCGTTGGGCTGACTGCGCCGATGTCTACGGGCCGAAGAAGACGCTTTACAACCGGTTCGTCCGCTGGTCGGAGCGCGGCATCTGGGAGGGCATTTTCAGTGCGCTTGCAGGCGCAGAAGATGTGCCGGATCGGCTGTTCATCGACAGTTCCTGCATCAAGGCCCACCGTTGCGCCGGCGGTGGAAAAGGGGGGCCTTGGCCCATGGTATCGGCCGCACGAAAGGCGGACGCAACACCAAGCTCCATGCCGTCTGCGACGACAAAGGTCGACCGTGCGTCCTGCTGTTGACGCCGGGAAACGTCAATGATTGCAAGGTTGCCAAACAATGTATCGCAGCCATGCCACCATCGGCCGACCTCGTCGCCGACAAGGGTTATGACAGCCAGATCCTGCGCGAATGGCTGGAGGCGCGGGGCACGCAAGCTGTCATTCCACCGCGCAAGAACCGGAAAATCCAATACGACTACGACAAGGCCATCTACAAAAAGCGCAACGTCATCGAACGCATGTTCTGCCGCTTGAAGGACTGGCGGCGCATCGCGACCCGTTTCGACCGCAATATCCAAAACTTCATGAGCGCCATCGCACTCGCCGCAGCCGTCATTTGGTGGATGTAATGAGTCC
>NZ_PVBR01000074.1 GCF_002980495.1 Phyllobacterium phragmitis | reverse complement strand
GTGACTAGGGTCCGGACTCATTGATCAAAGCCAGAAGATGACGGCAGCGGCGATGCAGATTGCCGAGAAGAAGGTGTGGGCGCATCGGTCGTAGCGGGTGGCGATGCGTCGCCAGTCCTTGAGCTTGCCGAACATGTTCTCAATTCTGTGACGCTGGCGATAGAGCCCCTTGTCGTAGTCGATCGGTTGTTTGCGGCTCTTGGTGGGCGGGATACAAGACTCGATGCCTCTGTCGGCAAGCGCCTTTCGGAACCAATTGCTGTCGTAGCCTTTGTCGCCGATCAGGCTGTCGGCGGGCGGCAGCACGTCGAGCAAGAGCCGGGCGCCCTTGTGGTCGCTCATCTGCCCTTCGCTCAAAAGCAGCACCAGCGGCCGGCCCTCGGCGTCGCAAACGGCATGCAGCTTGGAGTTCAGCCCGCCTTTCGTTCGCCCGATACGACGGGGAACATCCCCTTTTTAAGCAGGCTCGCCGCGGTGCGGTGGGCCTTCAGATGGGTGGCGTCGATCATGATGCGTTCTGGCTCTGGCGCTTCGCCGGCGAGCGCAGCGAAGATGCGGTCGAACACTCCGAGCCGGCTCCAGCGGATGAAGCGGTTGTAGAGCGTCTTATGCGGGCCATACCCGCTCGGTGCGTCCTTCCACTGCAGCCCGTTCCTGATCACATAGACGATGCCGCTCACCACCCGCCGGTCGTCAACCCGCGGAACGCCATGCGACAGCGGAAAATGCGGCGATATCCGCGCCATCTGGCGCTCGCTCAGCAGAAACAAATCACCCATCGCAGCCTCCTTCAATGGAGACTGTGAATCACACCGAAAACCGATCCGCAAGAAAATTAATAGGTCCTGAGCCTA
>NZ_PVBR01000073.1 GCF_002980495.1 Phyllobacterium phragmitis | reverse complement strand
TAGGTCGTAGTGACGATTTAAGGTTTTGGGATTCCAAAATTCCGGCAAATCAGATTCAACACTGACTTTTGGAGGTCAGTGATGGATTGCGATGTTCTTCGGGATGATCAATGGGAACGGATCAAGGCGTTCGTGCCCGGCGGCACCAAAGGCAAACGTGGACCGCGAACAAATAACCGGCTTTTTCTGGATGCCTTGCTGTGGATGGCCCGTTCGGGCGGTCGTTGGCGCGACCTGCCCGAACGGCTGGGCGATTACCGCTCGGTGAAGCGACGCTACTATCGCTGGATCGAGATGGGCGTGCTCGACGACATGCTGGCCGTCCTTGCTCGTGAGGCCGATCTCGAATGGCTGATGATCGACTCAACCATTGTTCGTGCGCATCAACATGCGGCCGGCGCCCGCAAGCAAAAAGGGGGGCGGATGCCCAAGGCCTGGGTCGCTCTCGCGGTGGATTGAGCACCAAGATCCATGCCGCAACGGAAGCGCTCGGCCTGCCAATCCGCCTGATTGGCTCTCCGGGACAACGCAGCGACATCGCCTTTGCTCATGATCTCGTCGATGGCTTCGAGGCCAAGGCCACCCTTGCCGACAAGGGCTACGATGCCGATCATCTGTGCGACAGGATCATTGAGGCGGGAGCCCAACTCATTATCCCGCCAAAACGCAATCGGAAGGTCCAGCGCTCCTACGACACCGAACTCTACAAAGAGCGCAATCGCATCGAGCGCTTCTTCAACAAGCTCAAACAGTTCCGACGCGTCGCAACTCGATACGACAAGCTCCTCTCCAATTTCATGGGGTTCGTCAAACTCGCCGCAATCGCCATCTGGCTCAAATAGTTAAATCGTCACTACGACCTA
>NZ_PVBR01000072.1 GCF_002980495.1 Phyllobacterium phragmitis | reverse complement strand
CGGAACAGTTCGACTGCCGGCGCTCATTTTTGCACGCAGCGGCAATTGAATTGCACTCAGCGCCCAGCGCGATGGCGCCCATACTGGTTCGACCACACCGGATACCGTCGATGGGCATGCCGGCAATGTCAAGCAACAGTTATTGTTTCCGGGGATCATCTGACATACAAAATGCCGGTCAATGCCGGTCCGGGAGGTGAAATAAATCTACTGACTGTATACGATGGGATTTTTGCGGATTTGCGCCAGGGAATTGTTTGAAGATGAATTTGCAAAGCGCGACCAAGCGGGAAGAGGCGCCGATTCCAAGCCAGAGATTCTCGACGGAGTCTTTCAGGCGGCACGAGCAATTTGAAGCATGGTGTGCGTTCAGCAAGGGGATGTCCAACCTTGAAGCAGCCACGCCATCCAGCGCAGGATTTCTTGCGAGCTCGGAAATCTATCAGTTGGGATCTATTTTTCTGACCAATTATGCGCTCCCTTCACTAAAGCTCGACTATGACAAAGACGCCATCCGGCAATCACGGCTTGACCATTGGTGTTTGGGCGTAGTGACGCGGGGAAGTGTCGCGGTGGACAGCCGCCGAAAAGGCTTCGAAGCGAAGGCAGGCGACCTCACTCTTTATTCCTACGCTACACCGTTTTCCGGAAAACTGGATGTGGCGGAATATTCCAGCCTGTTCTTCAGCCGCGATGACTTCTGGGATATTGCAGATGAGCTCGACCGGGCGTCACAATTGCTCGTCATGGGACCGATGTCTCATATCATCGCGGATTTTCTCCTGTCCGTGAAAGACCGGGCACACATGCTGACTGTCACGGATGCGGCTGCCGTGAGTGAGGCTTTCGGAGCACTTGTTCGAGCC
>NZ_PVBR01000071.1 GCF_002980495.1 Phyllobacterium phragmitis | reverse complement strand
GCCTTGATCCGTGGCGTCTTGTGGGTCGCATAGTTGTCCATCACCAGATGCACGTCCGGGCCCTTTGGCATCTCGGCGTCGATCCGCTTCAGGAAGTCGAGGAATTCGGTGGCGCGGTGACGCTTGTAGCACTGACCGATCACGGCACCAGTGGCAACATCAAGCGCAGCGAACAGCGATGTCGTGCCGTTGCGGACATAGGTATGGGTGCGCCGCTCAGCCACGCCCGGCGCCATAGGCAGAACCGGCTGCTCGCGATCCAATGCCTGGATTTGCGATTTCTCATCCACGCAGAGCACGACTGCCCGGTCCGGTGGCGACATGTAAAGGCCCACGATGTCCTGCACCTTATCGACAAATAGCGGATCGGAAGACAGCTTGAATGTCTCGGCGCGATGCGGCTGCAGACCAAATGCGGTCCATATTCGGCGGATGGTCGTGTGCGACAGACCGCGGTCGGCTGCCATCGAACGGATGGACCAGTGCGTGGCATCCTTCGGAGTGGTATTGAGCGTACGCTCGACGACCTCGGCAACCTGAGCATCCGTGACGGTACGTGGCCGACCGGCCCGGTATTCGTCCGCCAGCCCTTCGATGCCACCCTGTACGAACCGGCGGCGCCACTTGCCAACCGTGTGCTCGTGAACATCCAGGCGTTCGGCAACGTCCTTGCTTTGCAGACCCTGCGCGCACAGCAAAACCATCCGGCATCGATCCGACAAGGAGCGTGGCGCTTTATGCCGGCGTACCTGCGATTCGAGGAAGTTCCTATCCGCGTCGCTCAGAACGACGACATCCGCTTGCCTGCCGACCATCAATCAAACTCCTGCTCCTTAGGACAGAAGCCCAACAAAATGATGCCTACTTTCGTTCCATGTGACTAG
>NZ_PVBR01000070.1 GCF_002980495.1 Phyllobacterium phragmitis | reverse complement strand
TGGACGGCGAGAAGATGGCGGCGGTGTGCCGCGAATTCAACATTTCGCGCAAGACCGGCCACAAACTGCTGCAACGCTATCGCGACAGCGGACTGCACGGATTGACGGACCGCTCGCGCCGGCCCTATCGGCAGGCCAACCAGTTGCCCATGCAGATCGAGCGGCTGATTGTCCGCTTAAAGAAGGACTATCCGAACTGGGGCGCGCCGAAGATCCAGGAACGGTTGCGGCGGCTCTATCCCGACATCCATTGCCCCGCCGTCTCGACGGTCCACGCCGTTCTCGACCGCAACGGCCTGGTCAAACGCTGGACACGGCGGCGCAACAGGGCCGCCGGCACGCCACTGTCTCACACGCGCCAGCCCAACGAGCTGTGGTGTGCCGATTACAAGGGCGAGTTCATGCTGGCGGACCGGCGCTACTGCTATCCGTTGACCATCACCGACTATGCCAGCCGCTATCTCATCGCCTGCGAGGCGCTGCACACGACGAAGGAAGTCTATGCGTTTGCCGTATTCGAGCACGCCTTCAAGGACTTCGGTGTGCCAGCCGCCATCAGGACCGACAATGGCGTACCGTTTGCCAGCCCCAATGCGCTGTTCAACCTGTCAAAGCTGTCTGTGTGGTGGCTCAGGCTCGGCATATCCGTCGAACGGATCAAGCCCGGAAACCCGCAGCAGAACGGCAGGCACGAGCGCATGCATCTCACCCTCAAGCTGGAGACCACAAAACCGGCCGGCGCCAACGTCCTCGAGCAGCAGGGCAAGTTCGATGACTTCATCAAGGTCTTCAACACCGAGCGGCCGCATCAGGCGCTCGCCATGGCCGTCCCCGCCGACCATTACCGGCCGTCACCGCGCCAATATCAGGGCCTGCATGACATCGACTACCCATTCCACGACAAGGCCGTCACCGTCACCACATGCGGACGCATCTGCTTCAACCGGCAGAAAATCAATCTCAGCCAGGTCTTTGCCGGACAAACCGTCGGAATCAAGCAGACCGACGACAAAATCTGGCTGGTCAGCTTCATGGACTACGATCTAGGATACTTCGATGATGAGACATGCAGGTTGGAACCACTTCAAAACCCATTCGGGCCAAAAGTGTTACCCATGTCTCCGGTATAAACCGTAACCTATGTGTCC
>NZ_PVBR01000069.1 GCF_002980495.1 Phyllobacterium phragmitis | reverse complement strand
AAGCGTTGCGGGGCCGGATCGCTGAACGCATCCGTCGCGGCCACGGCCTGGGTCGGATTGGAGATTGCGACACCCGGCGCGAGATAGAGGGCAGCGGTCGCGCCGATGAGGATGGTCGCAACCGTGGATAGACCAAAAACGCGTTTCCTGCTCATCATGCGAGCGCCTTTCGTTCATTTGCGCGCTGTGCGTTGAGATCGAGCAAGGCCTGGAAGCTCTGCTGTGATGCCAGATGCAGGGTTACGAGGTCGAGCCAGCCCTTGGTGTGCCAGTCGGCGAGGGTCTTGGCCGGAAGCGCGCGATACGCCTTCTCATCTATGGCGTAGAAGCCGTTTACCTGATGCTGCGATCCATCGGGAAGGCGGAACTGTGCGTGAATGGGTGTGAGCAGCTTGGCTGCGAGCAGAGACTTTCCGAAGGCGACTGTGCGGGTATGGTCGGTGTGATAGGCATGGCAGAGCGCCATAGCCGACTGCGCCGTCGCCGTTGGTCCGCCAGCTTCGTTAAACAGGCGCTCGGCCTCGGGGTGCTCGGACACCGACGGAACATAGCGCTCAGAGGCGCGATCGACGGTAAGCATTTGCTGCGACTTGTCTTCGGTCTCGGTGACGATGAAGGGGTAGCGGCGGATATAGGCCGGCACGTAACTGCCCGCCTTCCAGCCCCCGTCCTGTTCGACGAAGAGATTATGGTCGCTACGGATGCCGACGAGGGCGATCGGCGAGGCTTGCTCGTCCAATGCGAAGACGATTGGAAAGTGACGCATGGCGGCGGCGAACTCGCCGATGCAGAGCGGAATGGCAACGGCCTTGCGCGTGAAGTCGAAATGGCCGAGCGGCGCGAGGCCGACATCGCCATGCTCATCGAACCGGAGAAGCACGGGGTCCTTGTAGAAAAGCGGGAGTGGTTGAACGTCGGCAGGCATGGTCATGATCACTCTGAAAATCTGTCGAGGCGCAAAGCGCCACGATTGGTGAGTCCCGGCCCGCCGCGTCAGCGCGGCGGGCTTTTTGTTGTCGATTGGCCGCGCGCGTCAGAACTTCACGTTGAAGTTTGCCCTCAAGGACTGGTCGGCGAGGTCGTCACCAAACTGGCCGGAATAGGAGACGCCGAAGCCGGCAGATGGCGAGATCGCATAGTCGAGACCGACTTCAACGACCGCGGCGTCACG
>NZ_PVBR01000068.1 GCF_002980495.1 Phyllobacterium phragmitis | reverse complement strand
AGAAGGAAGAGAAATCCGGGTTCGGCATCCAGTTCGGTTCGAGCGGCAGCGGCTTCTCCGTTGGCATCGGTGCGAAAAAGACCAAGGACGAACTGAACCAGGGCGCGCAGACCAATGCAGGCTCCAGCCTGCAGGCGGGCCGCGACATCACCATCAATGCCGGCCGTGACGCCAATCTGCAGGCGGCACAAGTGGCTGCCGACCGCGATGTGGCGATCGTCGCCGAGCGTGACGTGAACCTGCTCGCCGCGCAGGACAAGTCCAATTACGAGGCGATCCACGAGGAGCTCTTCGCCGGTGTGACGGTCGCCGTCGGCTCCGGTCTGGTGAGCGCGGCGCAGAGCGTGGGCAATGCGGCGGAAAAGATCGGTGATATCTCCGACAAATATTCCACTGCCAACGCCGCCTTCGCCTCGATGAAGGCCTATGACGCGCTCGACAATCTTGCCAATGGCGGCAGCATGGCCTCGCTCTCGGTGACGGCGGGCTTCACCCACCAGAAGAGCAGCACCTCGTCATCCGCCGAGGTACCTGTGGTCACGACGATCACCGGCGGGCGCTCGGTCTCTATCGAGGCCAAGTCCGGCGATCTCACCGCCCATGGCGCGCAGATCGCGGCGGGCTATGACACCGACGGTCTTCCCACTGATTTCGATGATGAGAAGGCGGGCGATATCTCGCTTAAGGCTGGCAACGACATCAACCTCACGAGCGCGGAGGCCAAGACCGAGACTTCCAGCAAGACGAGTTCGTCGGGCGCGAGCCTGGGCGTCTCGGTTGGCGTCGGCCTGAACGGCGTCGGCGTCAGTCCGACCGGCGGCGCTTACGCCAGCGCTGGCAAGTCGAATGGCAAGGAAACCACCCAGGTCAACACCCATGTGACGGGTACAGGCGATATCAAGCTCGAATCGGGCCGCGACACGAAGCTCCACGGTGCCGTCGTTTCCGGCGAGACCGTGACGGCGAATGTCGGACGCGATCTCTCCATCATCTCGGTGCCCGACACGGGCGAGGCGAAGAACAGTTCTGTCTCCGGCGGCTTCTCCTTAAGCAGTCCGGGACAGAAGGTGGGGAGCCCCGGCGACCTGGGTGGCGCGATCGGCGGCGCCATGGGTACGACGCCTTCCATCTCCGGTCTACAGCCGGGCTTCGGCACCGGCTCGGGCGAGACCAACTGGATCACTGAGCAATCCGGCCTGATCTCGTCGGGCAAGATGGACGTGACCGTCGGCGGCAATACGCATCTCGGTGCCGGCAAGATCGTTTCGGAATCCGGCGATCTCACTCTCGAAACCGGTACGCTGACGCACGAGAACTTCTCCGGCTCGAAGCAGTATGAAGGCTTCGACGTCACCGCCAATGTCGACCTGACGGGCGGCAAGGGTACGCTCGAAAACGCGTTGGGCAACACCACAGCAGAGGGCTCTTATAAGCTCGACGACACTCGTCAGGAAGTCCGCGCCACGGTGGGCGAGGGCGAGATCACCATCCGGGACAAGGACAAGCAGGCAGAACTAGAGGCCGAAGGCAGGACCGAAGACCTCGCCGCGCTCAACCGCGATCCGGATAAGGCCTATGA
>NZ_PVBR01000067.1 GCF_002980495.1 Phyllobacterium phragmitis | reverse complement strand
AGCCCGGCCAGATCACCGAAGAAGACCAGATCGCGTGCGCGATGCAACGCCAGCAGCCCTTCGATGAACACCCGTCGAAACAGCCGCGACAGGACCCGCACGGGCAGAAAGAACCCCGGACGGCAGGCGATCCAGCGCGTGCCATCCGGCGACAGCCCGCCGCCGGGTACGATGAAGTGGACATGCGGGTGATGGGTCAGTGCCGAGCCCCAGCTGTGCAGCACGCTGGTCATGCCGATGCGGGCACCGAGGTGGCGCGGATCGGCCGCGATGGTGGTCAGCGTCTCGGCCGACGCCCGGAACAGCAGCCCGTAGACCGCCTCCTTGTTCCAATAGGCGATCTGCGCGATCTCTGCCGGCAGAGTGAAGACGACATGGAAATATTCCACCGGCAGCAGATCGTCGATCCGCGCCGCCATCCAGTCGCGCGCGGCGGGTCCCTGACACTTCGGACAGTGCCGATTCTTGCAGGAATTGTAGGCGATATGCTGGTGGCCGCATTTGGCGCAGGCCGCCACATGCCCGCCAAGTGCCTCCGTCCGGCAGGCCTCGATCGCCGACATGACCTTGAGCTGGCTCAGGCTGACATGCCCGGCATTGGCCTGCCGCCACGCGGGCCCATGGGCACGGAAGATATCAGCGATCTCCAGCTTCGGCCGGGCCACCCCGGCGGCGTGTCATTCCAGCCGACGCATAAGGGTCTGATCCTGCAACTGCTTCAGGTGCTCGAAGGGGCTGATGGTGTCGCGGATCGTCTTCGTGGCGACATGGGCATAGCGGGCAGTCGTGCTCAGCTTGGCGTGGCCGAGCAGAACCTGAATCACCCGTACATCCGTGTTGGCCTCCAGAAGGTGCGTGGCGAATGAGTGGCGCAAGGTGTGCAGCGTGGCGGGCTTGGCGATGCCCGCCTTGTGCTTGGCCGAGGTGAAGGCTCGATTGAGCTGACGCGGCGACAGCGGATTGATCTTTGGCTGGCCCGGAAACAACCATCCCCGCGGCCGCGATTCCCGCCAGTACTCGCGCAGCAGATCCAACAAGGCCGGCGACAGCATGGCCTTGCGATCCTTGCCGCCCTTGCCTTCTTCGACGTGGATCAACATGCGCTCGCTGTCGATATCGAAGACCTTGAGGTTGCAGACCTCTGACGCCCGCAATCCCGCGCCATAACTGATGCCGAGCGCAGCGCGATACTTCAGACCCGGCCCGGGAACCGCAGCCATAAGCGCGGCGATCTCTTCGACGCTCAAGACCACCGGTAGGTTGCGCGGCGCACGACGGAACTGCATATGCCGCTTCATCTCTTCGCGACCGCAGGTGATGCCGAAGAAAAACCGCAGCGCGACAATCCGAGAATTGAACATCCAGGGTGACACGCCGGCATTGGTCATGTGCAACTGATAGGCGCGCAAATCGTCGGGTGTAGCGAGGTCCGGAGATCGCCTCAAAAACCCAGCGAAATCCTTGATGGCCCGAATATGGGCCTCCTGAGCCTTGTCGCCCATTCCACGGATACGCATGTCTTCGATCATGCGCGCGCGCAGTGGGGTGGTCCTCTCCTCCTTCATGGGAACCTCCTGTCTGATGATTGAGAAGACCCCAATCGTCAGGCCAGGAACCC
>NZ_PVBR01000066.1 GCF_002980495.1 Phyllobacterium phragmitis | reverse complement strand
GCTCGATCTCAACGAAATCGTCCGCCCCGGCCATCGTCGCGCACAGCACGCAAAGCAATATCTCGGCTAAAGGATACAGCACCTTCCACGACTGGCGCGGGTCTTCAAGGGAGCCAAACTGATCGAGCAGTGCTTTGCCGGACATAGGAAACCTCCACAAATCGAGGTTCCCTATGAATCATAACAATTCCGCCGCTGGAAGCGCTGTTCTTCAAGCGATTGCCCTGCTCTTCGGGTTGATGATGCTTGAAACACGCTTCGACCGGGCTATGATCCACGATTGTGGATACAACCCGATATAGACTTGCAGTTGTCGTAGAAAATGGGTTCCAATGAGAGGCGGTGGCAACTCTCAGTTGCCGCCGACATCGTAACCACGCCATGGGGGGGCTTGGCATGGAATACAATCACCACACTATTGGGCTGGCTGATTCCATCATATTTCCTGTGGCGCCTGACACAGGAGCTTTGAAATGGCAAAACGTTTCCGCATCCGTTGCATCAACAAGGTGCCACGGAACAACCCTTATGAACGCATCACTCATGTTGGCGGCTTCGGGACCAGTCAGTGGAAGCTGACCGTTTCCGAGGTTATACGTCGAATAAAGTCAGGAGAAGAAGCGTTCTACGTGGAGAGGCCTACAGGGGACCAAGTTGAGGTGATTGTCGCCGTTAGTCGCAATGGAAACGAATACATCAAGACGACAGCCGACGGTGATGAGCCGAACAATCTCCTAAGCCTTCCAGAATGCCCATAAGCATCGTGTAATTCGACGCATGCCGCTCGTCTCTGAAACCCATTGATTTGCGTGTCGGCATAGGTACAGTTCGAATTGCCGCCTTCGGGCTGCATATAGTGATAGCTCAGCAGGATAGAGCGCCTGACTGCTAATCGGGAGGTCGCGGGTTCGAATCCCGCTCACTCCCCGACGCTCTGGCTTGTTTGCGCTTTCTGCAAATAAGGTCAGGACGGGCCGGACGCGATCCCGGCTAAGCCGATTGTTTCAGGCGATAGGTGATCTTTCACACCGATACCGGGCGGCACTCCCGTTGCCCTAGCGCTTCTGCTCTCAGCGCCGCCGTCCTGATTTGGGCCTCAACCTTCTGTCCGTATACTGAGATTATAGACGGAAAGGAGGTGAGCAAGTGACTGAAGAACCCGACATCAAACTTATTATGAAGCAGATTCAGATATTAAGCGGCATCGTAAAAGACTTGTCGAAAAGGGTAGCCAAAATGGATAACGGCATCGACCATGCTATCCCGAAGATGCCTGTCAAAAGATAGAACGGCTGCGAGGCGGTGTTCCTTGGCCTTGGAACTTATCGTGCCTCAGCCGGCCCACTTCGGCTGACCGCCTCGCATTTCGTTGAGGGAATGCCTCGAATATATCGGACCGGTATTCAGCCGCTCGCGCCGCCTACTGACCGGTTTCGCATCCCCAAGGCATCTAAGGTATCTTTCAACCTACTCTGCCAATACGCTCCGAGAATCATACACCGCGCACTGTCGGAAGCGCGTGACGCGGGATTTGACGCTGTGGGAGGATTTGCACCTCCCAGCTGTCGCTTCTTCTCGCGCTGGCGGCGTCTCATCTCATTCGGTTTCGTGTTACACAAAATGATTTATGTAGCACTTTTATTCTTGCATTCCGCACTTAATGTGATACATATAATCCCATGAAGATCACGTGGGATGAACCGAAGCGGCTGACAAACCTTACCAAGCACCGCTTGGAT
>NZ_PVBR01000065.1 GCF_002980495.1 Phyllobacterium phragmitis | reverse complement strand
AGGAGGGCAGCAAGATCGAGGTGTCGGGCGTCAGCTTCGCCAGCGAAAACGACCGCACCTGGGGCGGCATCGGCGGTGGCGGCACCTATAGCTGGGCCGACGGCAAATACGCGCTGCATGGCGAGGTTTCCGTCGACACCAGCCTCGAGAACTTCGCCGACAGCTACAAGCTCACCGGCAATCTCGGGATGAAGGTCAACTGGTGATGTCTTGAGGAGTGCAAATCTGCACGCCTCTCATTGTCGGAAACTCGGCTGAGGCTAACGATCGGGTAACGACTGCCTATGTCGGTTGGGACATGAAGAATGCAATACGGGATCGGCAATGGAGCGGGAAGCATATCGCGCCGTCTATCGTGATAATGTTCCGAGCCGTGGATGCGAGCAGTGCGGCAAGACTTTCGCGCCGCAACGTGAGAAGGCGGATACGCGGTACCGTTCACTGCGCTACTTCACCGACAGCCGCAAAGTCGACATAGAGGTTCGTCCCTGCCAGCAGTGCGGCGAGACGTCTATCGCCAACCGGGTCGATGCGCAGTATTGTAGCAAGGCGTGCAACCGCTTTGCATACCGCGTGGCGACAAACAGGATCACGCGGGTTTCTCCCCCCGTCCTGGATTTCATGCTTCGCCAGCAGGGCATTCGGGTAACCATGGAGGTGGCGGCTTAGCTGCCCCCAGAATTGGGGACACCCTCGGCGGCGCGGAGGCAAGAGGCAAATTTGCCCGTTGCCATCTGATCGCTGGTAATGTTTCCAGTGAGGAACTTCCCGCCGATCGGCGGCAGGACGCGGATCCGGCGATATCGAATTTCGACGGCGGCAATGCTGCGCTGCAGGCCGGCGACACGCTCAAACTGCAGGGAGCTAGTGTCGATGCCGGTGGCAACGCCGTGCTGGCCGGCCGCGATGTGACGTTGGAAACACGGAAGGTCGAGAATAACGGTTCGCAGAACGCGACAGGCGCGCGGATCAATACCGGCGGCGACCTCGGCATAAAGGCGGAGAACGATGTCACCGTCATCGGCAGTTCCGCCAAGGCCGGTGGCGCGCTCGACGTGACGGCCGAGAACGGCTCGGTCAGTATTGCCACCGCTGATGTGACCCGCAAGACGGATGACGGCTACTCGAAGGCCACGACGACGACGCAGCAGGCATCACAGCTTTCGTCGGGAACGAACAGATACGGAGTTTATGGAAACTTCGCGCCAGAACACACAAAGCCTCATCACGATTTGCCAGACGCAACCGTCTTCGGAATCCTGCCGATCCAAGATCAAGGAGTTACAGGAGTTCGCAGCGGGGCTTGAGCGCGAGTTCGAGACACATGCTGATCGCTATCTCGGAGCGGGTGGGTTCAGTCAGAAGCAGTCGATCTTCAATTTTGATCTGCTGCTGGCGCGCAGTTTCCAAGATGGAAGGGCCCCGGATGCCGCGATCAGGGATTTCCTGACCGATCTGGCCAAGAAGGAGGGGGCAATCGACTGCTTTCTCGATTCCCTCGGCATTGCAGGCGGCGTTGCCACATGCGCCTCAGGTGCGGGTACTCCCGCCTGCGTCGCGGGCATCATGGCCGCCATCGCCAGCGCCAATCATCTCTCGGGTGACATACAAAAGGCGGTTACGGGGCAGGAGGCAAAAACCGCCTTCGTCGCAACTCTGATGAGCCAAGGCTATACCGAAGAACAAGCTAAACAGTATCAGCATTACGTCGATATCGGTGTCATCGCCGTCACGCTAGTGGATTGACTCCGACGCTTCGCTCCCGCGAAACGTCGGCCCAACCACTAGATAACCTTTTGTTTGTGTTTGTTTCTTTTACACATTTGCGTCCAATTCCATCGGACTCAAATGTTAGAAACA
>NZ_PVBR01000064.1 GCF_002980495.1 Phyllobacterium phragmitis | reverse complement strand
TCCGCGTCGGCGACGGCACGGCAACCGGGGCGGGTTTCACCGCCACCATCGCCTCCAACCTCACCGGCGCCGGCTCTCTGGAAAAGACCGATCTCGGCACGCTTGTCCTGACCGGCGCCAACACTTATACCGGCGGCACGACGATTTCCAGCGGAACGCTGATCGGCAACACGACGAGCCTGCAAGGCAATATTGTGAACAATGCCGCGCTGGCCTTCGATCAGGCATCGGCTGGAACCTATGCGGGCGTGATCTCCGGCTCAGGGGCGTTGACCAAAGATGGCGCGGGTGCGCTGACGCTGACCGGCGCCAATACCTATACCGGCGGCACCACCATTTCGGCGGGCACGTTGATCGGCAACACGGTAAGCCTGCAAGGCAACATCGCCAATAATGCGGCGCTTACCTTTGACCAGGCGTCGGCTGGAACCTATGCCGGTGTTGTCTTCGGCACGGGTTCGCTGACCAAATCCGGCGCGGGCGCGCTGACGCTGACTGGCGCTAACACCTATACCGGCGGCACGACGATTTCGGCGGGCACCTTGATCGGCAACACGACGAGCCTGCAGGGCAACATCGCAAACAACGCCGCGCTTACTTTTGACCAGGCATCGGCTGGAACCTATGCCGGTGTTGTCTCGGGTACGGGTTCGCTGACCAAATCCGGCGCGGGCGCGCTGACGCTGACGGGAGCCAACAGCTACACCGGTGGCACCACCATTTCGGCGGGCACCTTGACCGGCAACACGGTAAGCCTGCAAGGCGACATCGCCAATAATGTGGCGCTTACCTTCGACCAAGGCACGGCTGGAACCTATGCGGGGATCATCTCCGGCAATGGCACGCTGACCAAATCCGGTGCGGGTGCGCTGACATTGACCGGAAACAGCTCGGCCTATGCGGGAACAACCGATATCACAGCAGGTCTTCTCGCTGTGAACGGCTCGCTCGGCGGCACGGTGAACGTGACGGGCGGTACGCTCGGGGGTTCGGGCACGCTGTCGGACAATGTTTTTGTCACGAACGGCGTGATCGCTGCCGGCAACGGCCTTGGCACGCTGACCATCAGCGGAGACCTCGCGCTTGCTTCCGGCTCGTCTCTCAATTTCGAGCTTGGCAACCCCACCGGTACGGCGGGCGTGGATAGCGACCTCATCAATGTCGGCAACAATCTCACGCTCGATGGTACGCTCAATGTCGCCGATGCGGGCGGTTTCGGCGAGGGTCTCTATCGCCTCGTCAATTATGGCGGCACGCTCACCGATAACGGCCTCGACATCGGCGCCGCGCCTACTGGCTTCGACAACACCAATCTCACCGTGCAGACGGCGATGGTGGGGCAGGTGAACCTGCTGGTCGATGCGCCTGCCAATCCCACCTCGTTCTTCTTCTGGGATGGCGCGAACACCAGTGCAAACAACGCGATCGATGGCGGCTCGGCCAGCTGGACCGCGACCGGCACCAACTGGACCATCGCCGATGGCAGCTTCAATGGCGCCTTCGATACCTCGGCGTTGCTGATTTTCGCCGGTACGCCCGGTACGGTGACGGTGGAGGACAGCGCCGGCGCAATCACCATCCAGAACGGCATGCAATTCGCCGTCGATGGCTATGATGTCGCCGGCGACGCCATCGGTCTCACCGGGGCAAATACCATCCGCGTCGGCGACGGTACAGCGGCGGGCGCAGGCTATACCGCCACCATCGCCTCCAACCTCACCAGAACGGGCTCGCTCAACAAGACCGACCTCGGCACGCTGGTTCTGACTGGAGCCAATACATATACGGGCGGCACGACCGTTTCCGGCGGCACGCTGGTTGGCAACACGACGAGCCTGCAAGGCGACATCGTGAACAACGCCGCGCTGACTTTCGACCAAGGCACGGCTGGAACCTATGCGGGCGCGCTCTCCGGCACAGGCGCACTGACCAAGTCAGGGGCGGGAGAGCTGGTCCTGACCGGAAACAGCTCGGCCTATGCGGGAACAACCGATATTGCAGCGGGTCTTCTCGCTGTGAACGGCTCGCTCGGCGG
>NZ_PVBR01000063.1 GCF_002980495.1 Phyllobacterium phragmitis | reverse complement strand
TTGTCGCCCATTCCACGGATACGCATGTCTTCGATCATGCGCGCGCGCAGTGGGGTGGTCCTCTCCTCCTTCATGGGAACCTCCTGTCTGATGATTGAGAAGACCCCAATCGTCAGGCCAGGAACCCAAGTCACAAAGAACCACGGTCGATCAGCAGGCGCACCGCTTGTCACAAGCGCCATTGCCGCGCGAGCGGCTTAGTCCATCCACCCAACAGCGGAAATTCGAACTGAGACATTCCTGAACCGCCAATACTTGACGCAGAGCCATGTTCATCGTCCAATATGGCAACCTTGCAGCAACGGCGAAGTAGCATAGTCGCAGGCGGAGCGTATCATCCGGCAGCCTGTCGTGATCCTCAACCGTTCATGCGGAGGCTTCCATGACGCTGATCCTGCTTGCCATCTCTTTGACGATTGCGCTCTGTGTGATCGCCTATCATTTCGCGATCTACGCACTGCCCTTCATGGTCGGGCTGACTGTCTTCCAATATGTCTATGGAATGGAGGCAGGCTTCCTGATGTCTGGGTTCGCCGCGATTGGCGCAGCGTTGCTGTCCGTAGCCTTTGTCGTTGCCGTCGTGGGCTTTGCGAAGAACCCGGCCTTGCGACTGATCGCGCTAGCCATCTTTGCCGTACCCACGGCCATCGCCGGTTATGCGCTGGTCCATGGCGTCACGAAGAACTTTATCGACTCGACGATCGTGCTCAACCTGCTCGGCAGCACCGGTGGTATGTTCATCGGGATCGCGGCGATGCTCAATCTCAACGCGCTCGGAACGGCTGTCCTTTCGCGCTGACGCGGCCGCCGTGGTCTGTCGTTCCCGTGGAACACCCACCATGGAGGTTTACACGCCACCGGGCCTCCGGGGCCCGCTCGGAACAGGATGATCACGGCGCGGAGCACTGGTCTCCCTCCTTTTCGGCCTGTTGCGCGCGGTTAGGAAAGTCGGTCATCATGCCGATCTCTCCAGCCTTGACACGATCATCGCCAGCCGTCCGGTTTCCCTCATATCAGCATGGAAATGGGCCCGCGTGGTCCTTCATCTTTCCAATCCGCAATGTCACCGGATCGCGCCTTCAGCCAATGAGACGGGAGCGATGTCTCGGCGCCTGGACCCGGTAGCCATTTCATTCTCGTCCCCGGCCTGTCTATCTTGGCGGAGGAAGCGCATGTCGGTGACGGGCAATGGCAGGTATGCCCGGTGTGACAGGGCTTGGGCCTGACCGGTGTTGCGGGCAGAGACGAGGGTTCCGCTGCACGTTCCCGTGCCTGTTCTCGAAAGGCACCACTCCCTCCGACTGACTGATCCCCTACGGCCGTTCGGTTTCCGTCCGCAACCCCCGCGGCTCCCGGCCGTGTTGCCGCGCAAGCGCGGCTGCCCGCTCCACCCGGGGCCTTGGGGGCGCGAGCTGGCGGCGCGCCGCCAGTTGCAGGGGGCTCCCGACGGCCTTGGCCGGGTCTCGTCGGAGGGAATGGTCCCTCCGAGGAGCAACGGAGACATAAAAATGCAGAACATCGTCATTCTCGCCGGCAACATCGGTCAGGCCCCCGAAACCCGCATCACCCAGAGCGGCACCAGCATCACCCACTTCACCTTGGCCACCTCGCGTCCCCGCTACTCGGAAGGCAGGGTCGTCCGGGACGAGAACGGCTACCGGGTCCAGGATACCGAATGGCACCGCATCACCGCCTTCAACGGGCTCGGCAAGACGGTCCAGCAGTATTGCGAGAAGGGCATGAAGGTGCTGGTCCGCGGCCGCATTCACTACACGAAATGGACCGACCGCGACGGTGTCGATCGCTACAGCACCGAGATCATCGCCGAGACGGTGGATTTCCTGAGCCGGGCAACGCCGGCTGAAAAGGAGGACGGGCAGCTCGTAGATGAGAGCGACATCCCGTTTTGAATCGCGTGTCGAAGACCCGGCGGCGAAAGCCGCCGGGTTCGCTTCTCAGTCCTGACCGTCTGGCTCGACAAGCTCAACATGACTAGGGTCCGGACTCATTACATCCACCAAATGACGGCTGCGGCGAGTGCGATGGCGCTCATGAAGTTTTGGATATTGCGGTCGAAACGGGTCGCGATGCGCCGCCAGTCCTTCAAGCGGCAGAACATGCGTTCGAT
>NZ_PVBR01000062.1 GCF_002980495.1 Phyllobacterium phragmitis | reverse complement strand
GTAGAGTAGGGATGAAGCGCTTTACCCCGTTTACCGGGGCAAGTTTCTTCATCCCTCTCGCCAAACCGGACGTGCGAGTTTCCCCGCATCCGGCTTTCTATGCACGACTTTCGTCGCGGGTGGTCCTCAGTGTATATTGAGGGCGCGCAATGCCTTCCAGAACCCGTCGGCTCCCGGCGGGAACCACGTACTCTCGTCGGTATTCCATCCGTTCGATATTCGGGTGCCTCGGTCTATGTAGCGGGCGGTACCGCCTTCCACGAAGGGACGCAGTTGGATGGGGCCATCGGCCCACACCTTCCGTTTCCCCCGCTGACCTTTGAAGCGTCGCCGCATCTGTTTCCACGATGCGTTTTTATGCTTCGCTCTCAGCCAGCGTCCGACGCGCTGCTCCAGCCACCAGTCGAGCGCCACGAACGTCCGCCATGCGCCAGTGGCATAGCGGTAGTAGTTGCGCCAACCGGTGACGATCGGATTGACCTTGCCGATGACCCGCGCGAGGGGCTCGCCTGTCGGCATTCCTCGCACGATGCCCTTGAGCCGATGGCGCAGATCGTTGGCCTTGTTCTTCGGGATGAAGAGCTTGCCGACGGGCTTTCCGCTATAGATCGCCCGTGCCTGCACCATCCGATAACCGAGGAAGTCGAAGCCCTCCCGGATATCGGTGATCTTGGTCTTTTCCATCGACAGTTCCATACGCAGCTCCTGTCGAAGGAACTGCGACAGCGCTTCGCGCTCAGCTTCCGCCTCGTCCCGCGTTCCCTCCACGAGGACGACAAAGTCGTCCGCATATCGGACCGCGAAGAAGGTTGGCCGCCCAGCCCGGTAATCAGTGTTCCGGCGGTCGGTCGAGTTCTTCGGGTTTTCTCGGGGGCGAGGTGTCCATCGTCCGTATCGTTCATCAATGGCCGTAAGGTAGATATTGGCCAGCAATGGCGAGACGATGCCACCCTGTGGCGTTCCCGCCACGGGGTGACGGATGGCACCTTCGACCATGATTCCAGCCTTCAGGAAGGCAAGTACGAGCCGGAGAACCTTGCGGTCCGTTATCCGGCGTCGCACCTTCTCCATCAGGACATGGTGGTCGATGGCGTCGAAGCAGCCCTTGATGTCGCCTTCGATCACGTAGCGGGTCCGCGAAGGACCATATCGTGTCGGCTGCAACCGCTTCTGGATTCTCGCCAGAGCGTCGTGGGTGCTTCGACCGGGCCGGAATCCGTAAGAAGTCGGATGGAAATCCGCCTCAAATATGGGTTCCAGCATCAGCTTGAGCGACATTTGCACCAATCGGTCTTTGAGCGTTGGGATGCCCAGCGGGCGAACTTTTCCCGGCTTGCCCGGCTTCGGTATCAACCGCTGCCGGACGGGTTCGGGGTGATAGGTTCCGCTGCGAAGCTCATCCCGGATTGCTCCGAGGAACGCCGCAACCCCATCGGGCTGCTCTTCGACCTTGCGCCGCGTGATGCCATCCGTGCCCGGTGTCTGGCTGCCTCGGTTGCGGGCCAGCCTTTGCCAAGCATGTTCAAGCGTCCTGCGATCACAAACGAGATTGAACAGATCAGCGAACCGCTTTTCGGGGTCCGCCGTACTCCACCGATACAGCCTGCGTTGCATGTCGAGGACGAACCCGGTGTTCACCGCGTCGGACATGTGTCCACCTCCTGCTTGCCTACTGTACCCACTGCCTCCCTTCGCCATGTGGACGGCTTTCCCGCCCTCCGACTACTACGAAGGCTCCGCCCCTTGCCGTGGCGTTCGCCAGTCGCCTTGGTCATTCCGCGCCCGTTTGGGCCGGGAAAGCCACGACAAGGTTCCCAGGTTCCAATGACGTTCCTTCGACCGCTACAGGAGCCGACTCTACCCCGGGTGGCGTCGGACACGCGGCCATCACAGATCCAGCCGCGCGCTGACATGCGGTTGTCCCGCATGCCCCCGTTCGCCGCGCGGATAGCGGCAAACAGCTCACCACCAGTCTCACGACTGCCCCGCCCACTTTCGATTTGGCGGGGGAGTTGTCTTTCCGAGGCTTCCATCATCGGTTCGTTAAACTCTCCATACGGTCTCGCTCGCCGGACCGGACAACCCGAAAGTGGCCTTCCGTCCGGCTTTGAGGGATTCTGCTCATTTATGGTCCCCCATAGGCACATGGGTTTCCTCATCCCTCTGCTTGTCCCATCGCACTGTGCTACGACGGGCGTGGGGCCTTTCACCCCACAGGATCGTCACCAGCTTATGCGGGTTCCCACCCCGCCTCCTGGCGCACA
>NZ_PVBR01000061.1 GCF_002980495.1 Phyllobacterium phragmitis | reverse complement strand
TTGATCCGTTCCCATTGATCATCCCGAAGAACATCGCAATCCATCACTGACCTCCAAAAGTCAGTGTTGAATCTGATTTGCCGGAATTTTGGAATCCCAAAACCTTAAATCGTCACTACGACCTAGTCAGAAGACGAGTAACGACTCCCCTTGTTCTCACGTTCCGAGAGCCACAAAAGCACTTGTTGAGCTACTTTCTGAGATTCAGCCAACTGCAATTCATCGTCAACTGTAAACTTGATCTCTTCGAGCAGCCCTTCGACATTCGTCAGAAAATTGCGAATATCCTTTTCTTCAATGGCAACAATCGTCAATTCCCCGCGCTGTACGACACGCTGCACGTCATTAGCCGAGACTAGTCCTTGAACATGCTGGAAGCATACAGCGCGAATTTCCTCGATCATGTCACGGTATATGAAACCACAGGTCATTGGGAGCCAATCCTCAGAATAGTGATAATTGTTTTTCCGCCATCTTCGGCCCAGACACGAACATTCCCTAAAGTATAGCTTGTTCGCTGGACGCCGTTAACATTGGTCGTGGCCGTGGCACCTGCCACCTCGGCAGCCTACAGATTGGCGTCATGACCGGCATTGATGGTGATGTCGCGGCCCGCCTGCAGGCTGGAGCCGGCATTGGTCTGTGGCATTCGTACACCAGCAGCTTCCTCTACCCAAAGCTGCATACGCAGACGCGCAGCGTCCGCTGCACTTCCTGCACCGGTACTGACTGCCTTAGTTGGGGCAATAGGGAAGTGCGAAAATGCTGATGCTGACCCAGCCGTTCCTGTGCCGTCCGAAGCGTGCACATCACCCGATCCCGCGAACGGAATACCGGTGAAAGCAAGATTTACGCTGGAGTCAGGCGGGTTTTGTGTCCACAGACCCGAGCGAGAGCAGGAAAGCTGCGATCAAGGTCATGAGGCCCGTCAGGAAAGCTTGAAGCTGATAGGTCATGAGAGAGGTGCTGATGGCAAGCTTATGATGGGTTCATCGTTAACCTTCCAGAAGTCGAGTTCTCCAAACCGGCCATCTTCCGTCAGGAGCAATGTGGTGACAATCGGAACTCCGTCTTCATCTTCAAATTCATATGAAGCGACCGAGCGCACACGACATCCCTTCGGGCAATAATCAGCACGAATTGACCGCATTTCTGGATTTACCACCCAAACTAGTTGCTTGCTGGGCAACGCAAGCTGAACACCACCAATTTGGGCAAGGAATGCAATAAGTTCTACCTCTGTCGATTCAATTTGCCTCATGGATCCGTCCAATATTTATCGTGCCATCAGGCAGCTTGAAGGCGTTGTACTGCAACCGCACACCATCTATGGTTACGAAGCGTACGTTAAGACCGCTGGAAAGATTGCCAGCAGGCAGTAGATCAGCAACGACTGCATCTTGGACTCGCTGTCGGCTCATACCAAGCTCATCTTCGACGTGACGCCAAACATGATAATCTTGGTTTGCATTCCGGCCAAAAGAAACTCCGTCAGGCACTCCCGCCTTTGTGGCCGCCTTTTCAATTTTCTCAATTTTTTTGAGCGCTGCAAGCTTATCCGCCGTCTTTATGGCGCCAATGGCAGTCCCGGCAGCGGGTGCCGCAACCTTGATGGCAAGATCGATAGCAAGACCGGACAGATACTCGCCCGCGGCTTGGTAATTGCCATTGGCGAGCGCCTGCAGATAAAGCAATGACTGCTCGGAAAGGCCGTCAGCAGCGGCATAGCCGTATTTCGCTGCGGCCGCTACGGGATCATAGGCGATCTCCATCGCCACGCCGGAAATGGTCTTGGCCATGCCGGCCGGATCGGAGACCAGCGCCGCGAATTCCTCACCCTGCGAGGCGACGCCTTTCGCGATACCGCGGCTGAAACTCTCGAGGTTGCCCGAAGCGCCAACCGTCTGGTTATAGAGAGCCAAGGTCAGTGCTTCGAAGCAGCCTTCGCGGTCATGAATGACGATCGGCTTGCCGGAGAGCGTCGTAAGCGTGCAGTCCGCCGCATGGGCCGTGGGGACAATCCATTCCCACAGATCGAAACCGGCATCGCCGCGCTGCTCGCCGCAAGCACCTGACCGCAGCTGCTGCAACGCAGTGGCTGGATCGATCTCGTTGTTGCGGATCGCCTGGGAAAGCTCCGGCTCTCTTATATGGTCAAGGGCTCCGCCGATGATTTCCGTGACTGCCGCGCCCGCCGCGATCGCCGCCTTCACCGAAGTGTCGGAGAAGTAGAACTCCACATCGACATGCTTATCTTTGGTGATCTCATAGGCCTTATCCGGATCGCGGTTGAGCGCGGCGAGGTCTTCGGTCCTGCCTTCGGCCTCTAGTTCTGCCTGCTTGTCCTTGTCCCGGATGGTGATCTCGCCCTCGCCCACCGTGGCGCGGACTT
>NZ_PVBR01000060.1 GCF_002980495.1 Phyllobacterium phragmitis | reverse complement strand
TTGTAGGTCAGTTGGAAATACAGGCAGTTCCTCTGCCTCGTTGCAGTTTGCGACGGTGACGCACCCGTTTCATCCGTATTCCGGACAGCAAGGAGTGTGCGTCGCAAGGCGCGGCAATCGATCGGGTAGACGGTGGTTGCTACGCTTTTCTGATGGTCGGATTTGCTCCGTTCCGCCGCAATGGACCGATGCGGCAACACCTGACCTTGAGGTTGTCGCAGGGGGCGGGCGAGCATTGTGCAGCCTTGCTGATCTGCTGGATCTTGGTGAACTCGTGGAGCACCTCATGTCACAAAAGAAGGTTACAGGGAAGATCGAATGTAAAGAGAATCATGCCGCATCTGTAAGAAAAATAACGCCGCAAAGTCCTTGGGGGCTTCGCTAAATGGCATATATTATGGGTTGTCATAGGCGAATTATCGAGGCTTGTCAGCTTGACGACTTAACCATAGGCGGTATATTTTATAATACATATACTAAGCAAACGGTGGGAATTGCAGGTGTCGGACAACGTCAAGCAAAAGCGATCGAAAGCCAGTATTCTAGCCGAGGACGGCACGCTCAATCCGACACCGGAGAAGGTAGGCGATCCGAAATTCCAGGAAGACGGCTTCTTCGATCCGCGCGACATCGTGCAAGTGAAATACGAGATGTTACGGCGCGTATCCGTCGACAAAATGTCGGTGACGGAGGCATCCGACGAATATGGTGTCTCCCGTCCGACATTCTATCAGGCCAAGGCGGACTTCGAGGGTGCGGGGCTGACCGGACTGGCGCCGAGGAAGCGTGGACCGCGCGGACCGCACAAGCTACAGGGCGAAGTACTGGCGTTCCTCAAGGCGCAGGTGGATCCAGACGGGCCCATTCGGGCGCGCGAACTGACGGACCGTCTCCGGGCAAAGTTCGGCCTCGACGTCCACCCCAGAACGATCGAGCGCGCGCTTGGTGTAAAAAAAACAGCGTAACCAGCGCCGGCACGCAACTGCATTCCACGGTGCAGTCCCGCATCATGGAGGAACGATACGAACTATTGCGCGCCGCCGCGCTCGGCACCGTGCTGCCCCCGGCGGCGCGCAGCGGCCTCACCATCCTTCTGCATCGCGGCATGCGGGCTTGGGTTCGCGCAACCTTGCAGACGCCTTGCCTGTGTCCATCCGCTGGCGTGCTGCCGGCAGTGGGCCTGCCGATCGCATACGAAACTTCCGAACGACACACAGTCATCTGCCTGCTTGCCGCCATGGTGATGGCGGTCCCTGAACGGAGGACAACATGAACGAAATGCTCAAGGTCCAATCGCATCACCTCGAACGCGGCGCCTATCTTTATATCCGACAGTCGTCGATGCGGCAGGTCATGGAGAACGTCGAAAGCACCAAACGCCAGTACAACCTTCGTGGTCGAGCGATCGGACTTGGATGGCGTGACGATCAGGTTGTCGTCATCGACAGCGACCAGGGGGAATCCGGCGCGTCAGCGTCGTGGCGCGAAGGCTTCCAGCATCTGGTGTCCGATGTTGGCATGGGACGCGCTGGGATCGTCATGGGCCTGGAAGTATCCCGGCTTGCCAGAAACAATGCAGACTGGCATCGGTTGCTGGAAATCTGCGCCCTGGCCGATACGCTCATTCTCGATGAAGATGGCGTGTACGATCCGGCTAACTTCAATGATCGCCTGCTGCTCGGACTCAAGGGCACGATGAGCGAAGCCGAGTTGCATGTCATCAAGGCCCGATTACGCGGCGGCATCCTCAACAAGGCACGCCGCGGTGAATATCGTTGTCCTCTGCCGACCGGCTTCATCTATGATGACGTTGGCGATGTGGCCCTCGATCCTGACGCCCAGATCCGGGAGATGATCACCCACTTCTTCGAGACGTTCTCTCGTGTCGGATCGGCCACGCAGACCGTCAAGACGTTCAGCAGGGAAGGTCTGCTCTTTCCGTCCCGTCTGCGCAACGGCAAGCAGGTGGTATTCCAACCGCTGACCACATCGACCGCCATGCGCATGCTGCACAATCCTCGTTACGCGGGTGTCTATGCCTATGGCCAGCGTCATTACCGACGGACGGCTGATGGGAAGAAACAGCTTCGCAAACGTGATCCCAAAGACTGGCTTGCGTGCATTCCGGACGCCCATCCCGGCTATATCAGCTGGGAGCAGTTCCAGCACAATCTCAAGGTACTCGAGGCCAATGGCCAAGGTTACCAAACCGCGCGCGCCTCACCACCGCGCGAAGGCGCGGCTTTATTACAAGGGCGCGTCATATGCGGGCGTTGCGGCAGTCATATGAGCGCCCGTTACGCTGCCCGACGCGGTCAGGTGGATACCTGGTATGTCTGTCACCGCGCCTACGCCTCTCGTGGTGAACGCCACTGTCAGTCGATTGCCGGCTGGCCTGTCGACGAAGCGGTCGGTGAACTGATCGCCGCGGAAATGACCCCCGCTGCTGTGGAATTGACGCTTGAGATCAGAAAAGAAATCGAAGCTCGCCATGACGAAGTGGACCAACTTAGGCTCCGTGCCGTCGAACGCGCCCAGATTGACGCTGATCTTGCGCAGCGGCGATTCATGCTGGTTGATCCCGGCAACCGCCTAGTCGCCGATACTCTCGAACGCGAGTGGAACGACAAACTGCGCATGCTGGCTGATGTGCGAGAAGAAAGAGAGAAAGCTTTACGCGAAGACCGCCTGGCGCTCAACGATGCCATCCGCGATCGGTTGGTTGCCATGACGGAAAACTTCAAAACGGTCTGGTGCGATCCAACCCTGCCGAACCGCGAACGCAAGCGGCTCCTTGCCTATCTTGTCGAGGATGTCACACTGCTCAAGTTCCAGGCCGAAGGAGAGACCCGGATCCACATCCGCTTCAGAGGCGGGAGGACCGAAACATTGACGACACAGAACCCAAAATCCTCCGCACAACAGGTAAAGACCCGGCCTGAGGTGGTCGAGCTGGTTGACAAACTTCTCGACGATCATATCTGCGCCGAAATCGCGGACATCCTGAACGTTCGCGGGATCCGCCCCGGCGGCGCAGCGCGTCGCGGTAAGGCGGACGCCCAGTTCACCGACCTGCGCGTCATCTATCTCGTCAAACAATATGGTCTGCAACCTCGCTACGACCGGCTGCGTGAGCGGGGAATGCTGACAAAAGCGGAGGCCTGCGCAAAACTTGATATCACCGATTGCACGCTCGTCAGATGGGCGAAATACGGCATCGTGAAAAGGCATGCTTACAACGGCTATATTGGCCTCTATGAGCTGCCAGAATCGAATGTGCCAGCCAAACAATGTAGCCGATGGAACCAACTTGTTCACCGGGCTGAGGCCATCCGTCTGCTCAATGCTCAAAATGCATAGATATCAACGAAAGGGCTGTAGTATGAAACCAGTTAGTT
>NZ_PVBR01000059.1 GCF_002980495.1 Phyllobacterium phragmitis | reverse complement strand
GGTCAGCTTCATGGACTACGATCTAGGATACTTCGATGATGAGACATGCAGGTTGGAACCACTTCAAAACCCATTCGGGCCAAAAGTGTTACCCATGTCTCCGGTATAAACCGTAACCTATGTGTCCGGAACGGACCAATGAAAAATGGCGCGCCCCACCGGGTGAAGATGACAACTACGTTTACTCCATAGCCCTATAAATCGGGGTCCGAGAAACGACCGGAAACAGATGATATTACAACAGGTTTCCGCTCGAAACGTCATCACCGTGTGTTTCTGCCGTCCCGGCGCTTTCGCGCCGGGGCTTTGTCACTGGCGGCCCTCCGGCTCTCTACAGCGAAGCGCGTTCGCCTCCGGGCCGACGCGGCTACCGCCGCGTCTCATCTGATCGTTACGAAGAAGATTGCTAAGGGCGTTGCCCTCGCGCGGCGCAAGAAAACTCTCCGGCCTTTCGCGGCATAAACGGCCCGCTCCCCGCAAGCGGGTCCCCTCCATTTATTCCACGGTGCCAAAGACTTCTCCTGCGCCTTGCTACCCGTGGCTCGCCGCCGGGCAAGGGTTCAGGAGCGGCGCTTCGCTGCTCTGAACCCCAAACCCGAGGATCAGAGACATGACCAACCTTTCCGACAGCAATCCCCGCATCTATGTCGCCTGCCTTGCCGCCTACAATAACGGCTATCTGCATGGGGCTTGGATCGACGCGGATCAGGACGCGAGCGAAATCAGGGACGAGATTGCAGCCATGCTTGCACGGTCCCCCATCGAGCACGCGGAGGAATATGCCATCCATGATTATGAGGGCTTCGAGGGCGTCACGATCAGCGAATATGCCGGCATCGACAGCGTGGCGCGGATGGGCGCTTTCATCGCAGAGCACGGCGCACTAGGCGCGGGCCTGCTGGAGCAGTTCGGCGGCGACATGGACCAAGCCGAAACCACCCTGCAGGATTGCTATCATGGTCAGTTCACCAGCCTCGCCGACTATATGGAGGAACTGACCACCGAAAGCGTCACGATCCCCGAGGCGCTGCGCTACTATGTCAATTGGGATGCCATGGCGCGCGACGCCGAGATGGGCGGTGACGTTTTCACCATCGAAACGGCACACGGCGAGGTGCATGTGTTTTCCAGCCAATGAAAATCTAGGTGCCTTTCCCATATTTTTACTGGAAATCGCCTCGCGCGAATAACAGAAATATTGTTAAGCAGAAAATAACCAAAAGTGATCGAGTTTGACGCTCAAGGTATCTGCCTTGAGCGTCTTCTAATACTTTTAACACTACTTGAACCTCCCCCATCCGGGCGCTGCCTTGCGCGCCCCGGCTTTGGGAGGTGACGCCATGCTTAGCATCGACTGGCGTTTGCCGGCGGCATACGGGCACACGAAGCATATTCCGGCCGCTGGTTTCGCTTGGGAATATTTGCGCCGGAATGACGATTATCGTCAGGATTTCCAGACCATTGCATTAATCGGAGGACCCATCGGCCGCGACCTAGAAGCGTTCGCGGATCGCTGGGGCTTGCGATTTCCCATGCGACCCCGACGCGCCGCATGACCGACAATCGCCGATCTGGATTCCGAGCCTTCAACCGCAAGCGGTAACGCTATCGCCGGTCGAGCATAAAGACGGCCACACCGAACCAATATTGACGCTCGCCCATCTCGACGGCCTCGATCTGCGCCGCGCTGCCGATGGCTGGCACGGCATCTGGCACGTGGATGGCGTCGCACATCAATTCTGGCTGCCCGAGGCGGTGCCGGATGCAGCCGCGTTCTATGCCGTCACGTTGCCGCTGGACGCCTTTCTAGAACTTCGCATTCACGCCGCCCGCCGTTTCTGGCGATCCCTCAATGGCCGCGCGCCCGGTCCCGACTTCCGGGCGATCCCCGCCCAGCTCCGGCAATGGCATATCCTGTCCCTGCGCGCGCTCGACGCGCGGTTGCGCGGCGAAAGCTATCGCACCATCGCCGAAGTCCTGCTCGGCTTTCGCGGCAGCAAGGAGGACTTTGAGAACGACCCTCGCAAAAATAAAGCGCGCCGTCTGGTCGCGCATGGCATCAAGATGATGCGCGGCGGCGGCTATCGCCTGCTGCTGCACTACCCCATCAAGCCCGGTAAACGATAATGGGAAACACGGTAAAGTGCGCGCAGGTCAGAACCCTGCGGAGATGGTCACAAGAAATCAATGGTGATGGAGGTGCATTTGTCCCCGTTTGTCGGATGGTAATCTACCGAGCAAGCGGTGACCACCATCAGAAGATCAATCTCAGCACGTAGAACCACGTTACCACCCGGCGGGTTGTTAGACGCAAGCACTTCCAGTCGGCCATCCTGTTGCGGCTCAGATCGCTGAAACAGATTAACCGGATCAGGGCAAATCGGAACTGACAAACCGGCTTGACGGACAGCGTTCAGAAAATTGTCCCGACAGTTTGGATGGTTCGGAAATCCCGCGCGCTCATAAAGACCAGCATTGCAAGCCGGAAAAAGCATGTCGTGTGGGCACGGTGAATTATCTTCGATCAGCGTCAGCAGCGGAATCGCTTGTTCGCTGTAAAAGCTCTCGCCGGGCTGAGGAAACAATCGCTCTGTAATGTCGCGAGTTTGAGAAGTGCTGAGCCAATCGACGTTGCCACCACCTGCAACAATCGCCCACATATCGGCGACCTGTTGCCCATCGGGGTCGATAATCCGAATGTGCTGTCCCGCCTTTAAGAGAAATCCTCGGCCAGATTGAGGTGAGATAACGAGCTGGTGCGAAGTAGTCATTGTTGGCGTCTAAATCTCTCTTAGAAAAACCCCGAGTTTTACAAACGTTTGAGGCTCAGGCCCATCACGTTACAACCCATCGCGCAAGCGTTGATCGTGCGGCCATCGCCATCACGCCCTATTCGCGGCTGCCTGCTCCAGAATTTTCCGGTAGCCCTCGCGCGAAAGCCATTGGGCACGTTCGAGGTGGGTTTGCCAGCAACGGCGGGACCGAAGTTCATCGGCCACCGGATCGCGATGCAGCACGATCCGCGCGACTTCCTTCCAGTTCGCGTCCTCGGCCTTTGCATCCAGCAAGCGCAGATAGGTGACGTAATGCCGTTCGTCATAGACGGTTATAGTGTCGCCGGCCGGCGCTTCATCGTCCACATCTGGATCGAGTTCGACGGTAACCCGCATAGTCATTCCCCGTATCCGGGAGAGCTTTGTCTGCGGTGCGCCCCCGCAAACGATTCTCTCTGACTCTTGGTGATCGGGGAGTTCGAAACCGCTGTTACACGGCCCCATGGCCTTTAGCTCGGAAAGCCTGTTGTATACGCCACAGGCTCCCCGACCATAAGGTCAAGGAGTGTGGTGCCGTGACGGCCGACACCAACCGGTAACAGAGGTCGAGTAGGCCGAGGGTTTCCCCCCAGCCTCTCACAGAACCGTACGTGAGACTCTCGCCTCATACGGCTCTTCCGGTCCACCATTACACGATCACAAACCCGGCCTGCCAATGGGCGAATAGC
>NZ_PVBR01000058.1 GCF_002980495.1 Phyllobacterium phragmitis | reverse complement strand
CCGGTAAAGCCGCTCGCATCACCTGTCAGATTGGTGACACCGGAAACCTGGTTGATTGTTCCCGTGCCGGTAATCGCCGCATCGAAATCATAAGATGTTTCGGTGTGATTGAAATTGAGGGTGCCGGCGCCATCGCCAAAGGCCAGCGTGGCGGCGTTGAGCGTGCCCGCTGCCGCTGCGGGATCACTCAGCGCCGCGCCGATATTGAGCGTGCCGGTGGAGCCCGCGATACGGGCAATGTCCACATTGTCTAAACCGTTATCCGCGCTGACTGCGCCGCCATCGGCAATCGTGAGCGTGCCGTTGCCACTGCCGCCAACACGAATGTCGCCTCCACTCGTCCAGCTTGAATTCGTCCCCGTCACCAGAACCGTTTCAGTGGCGCCGGACGCCTCGCCGACAAGGCCATTGCCCGTGTGGCTCACCAATGCGCCGTTGGTAATCGCCAGCGTGCCGATGCTGTTGGATGTATTGAACGTCGTCGTGCCTG
The DNA here is from genome assembly GCF_002980495.1 of Phyllobacterium phragmitis. GTDB lineage: Bacteria > Pseudomonadota > Alphaproteobacteria > Rhizobiales > Rhizobiaceae > Paramesorhizobium > Paramesorhizobium phragmitis. The sequence continues at coordinate 3,181 of NZ_PVBR01000058.1, read as the reverse complement.
CGCTCGCGTTGAAATTCGTGGCCGTGACGATTCCATCGAATGTTTTGGCGCCAGTGCCGCTCGCGTTGATGGTGGTGGCGGAGACATCCTCGTTGAAGATGGTTGGCCCGGTGTTTAAGATGTTGAGGGTGTTGAAGGCTTGACTGCCGCCAATGACGCCATTGAATTCGGCGTTGGTGGAACCCGTAACATTCATGGTGGCGTCGGTAACACCCGCAACCGCATCCACGGTTCCGTTAATTACGTTGTCGCCAAAGGTGCTGTCAAACACGACTGTCCCACCCGCCGCGGTCGTGAGGGCGTTTACAGTTGTGACGTTATTCTGGAAAATCGTCGTGCCCGCCGTCTCGATGCTTGTCGAAAAGACTGCACCGGTGATGGTGTCGTTGTTCAGCTTGACGGTGAGCAATTCGTTGGTTGCCCCCACACTCCCGGTTATGGTTTGCGCGGCGGCATTGGAGAGGTTCAGGGTGCCGGTGCCATCTCCATTTGTGGTCACGTTCCCGGTGAGGTCGCCGTTCAAGACAATTTCCCCGTCTCCGGTGAAATTGAGGTTTCCGACATTGGTGGCGCCCGCAAGGGTTGAGGTGGCAGCACGTGCGACGGTGATGGTTTGGGCGAAGACATTGCCGTCAATTACCGTGCCATCCCCGACAAACTGAAGATCCTTCAACACCGCACCCGTCGCCCCGATATTCCCTGTGACGGTTTGGGTCGAACCAAGTCTAAGCGCGCCAACACCATCGGTTGCCGTGGTCACGTCACCGGTGATGGTGGCGTTTGTTGTGTTGAAGAAAAGATCCCCGTTTGCGCTCCCGGTGAACTTGATATCTGCGGTGGTGGTGCCTGCGGCAATGTTTATGGTAGCGCCAACATTCCCAACTTCAATGGTTGTGGCAAAGATGCTGTTGTTGTCGCCAGGCTTACCCAGCTGGTCATTGCCATTAAGCCTGATGAGTTTCAACGCGGCACCAGACGCCCCGATATCCCCAAAGATGTTGGTGCTTCCGGAATTGGAGAGGTCAAGCGTGCCTGTGCCGTTGCCTGCTGTCGTTACGTTACCGGTGAGCGTCCCGCCGGCATTGGAGAACTCTACAGCCCCGTCCGCTACGAAGTTGATGTCCGCGACGTTGCTGGCGCCTCCAAAGGTTGCGGCTAAGGATCCTCCGCTGCTCAGGTTGACGGTAATGGAATCCCCTGCCGCGGCGACAACATTGCCGCCGAAGTTGAGGCGCGTATCTGCCCCGGCGTTGATGATGATGGTATCACCAGCGGTTGAGGCATCCGTTGTGATGGCATCCCCGTTGCTACCAGAACTGAAAATGACGGCGGGCTGATCGAGATCAACATTGATGGTCAGTTGGCTGGTATCGCCGCCAGAAGTCCCCACGACCAAGGCTTGGTTTGTGCCAGCATCACCGAGGACGAGATTAGCGCCAACCGAAGGTCCAATGACAAGCGTTGTCGCGCCATTGGTTGTTTCAATCAGACCGTCATCATTATCCGCTGTGATCGTAGCATTTGGAGAGGCGATCTCATCCGCCGCATAAGCGGATATGGGCACGATGCTCACCAGCGCCGTCGAGGTCATCAACGCAGCAAAGAGGATGGTCCGGCTTTTCAAAATCGAGGTGCTACGCATAAAAATCCCTTTGGGCACGAGAGGCTCAACGTTGGTCTTTCCCGCATGGCGAACCGGAATTCGGCGCGCAGGCTCACGGACCGCGCGCAAGCGACAGGGTGCCAGCCTGCGCGCAGTCATCCCTGGTTAAGCGGGGTTTTGTCGATTGCGCCATGGGGACGGACCGCGTTTGCACGCAGTGGGAAAAGAGATGCACGTATAGGGAATCGCGCCGCCTGCGCCGCCCTGCCGGTACGTCAATTTCGGCTGACAGGCCATTGGCCGGAAAGCTTAAAATCAGCGAATCGAAAAGGGAGGAAGAGACCCCGGATCGGCGGCCGGCTGCTTGGCTTTCGGGCGAAACGCCTACTGCGTGAACCCGCCGTCAGCGTTCGGATCGATCACCGCGCCATTCCATGAGGGATTCGGCAACGCTCATGGCCAGACAGGTGAAAAACAGCGACGTGGCGGCGGCGGGAACGAGCAGGAATTCGCCGGCATAGGCGAGCGGCACGGCAAGCATGGCGGCGCGTGCAAACGCGCTTTTGCGCGCCGGGCGCAGGCGCGGGCTGATGAGCAGCAAAACAAGCGCGATCAGGACCAATCCATCACCAAGCGTGAAACGGAATGTCTCGCTTGAGGGGAGTGGCAGGGATACGAGAGGGGTATCCCAGCCCATCCCGCCGCGTGTCAGTCCGAACGCCATCAGATTGTAGGCGACGAAGGGGATGAAAAGCAGCGGAATGGGCATGAGTGATTGCTACTGTGCGGTGATGCCCGCCTTCATCGACGGATGCACGGCGCAGAAATAGTCGAACGTGCCTGCCTTGGAGATGGTGATCGTCGCGCTCTGGTCCTTCGCCAGACGCCCGGTGTCGAACGAGCCGTCCTTGGCCGTAGCCGTGTGCGGCGCGCCATCGCGATTGGTGAAGGTGACGGTGTCGCCGACGGCGACTTCGAGCGCGGGCACGGAAAACTTCATGCCCTGAATATCGACGGCGTGATCGGCGGCGAAGGCCGGCGCGGTGAAGGAAAGAGCGAGCGCGAACGCGCCGGGAAGAATGTGACGGAAGGACAAAGCAGGACTCCTTGGATGCAATTGTTCGGAAGTGTCAGAAACAGGTTCGCCGCCGCGCGGCCGCCCTTGCTTAGCCATTGCCTTTCGCCTGCGCGATGGGGTCAGGCCGAAATTGCACGCAATGGGAAAAGAAGTGCACGGACAAGGATTTGAACGACCGATCTTCAAGTCTCGGCCCTGATATATGACCCGGTAAGCCTCTGAGACTCCGTCTCGAAAGCAGGTCGCGTCGGCAGGGTCTTGTTCGTCCAGGCAAGGTGGAAATCCCTCCCCAGCCCTCGGGCCGCCGACTTTCGAGACCCACTTTCGGGTCGGCTAGCAACGACTTTCGGTATAGCGGTGCTGGCCGGTCGGAAACGCTTGGATAACGGGGCGAGTGAATAGAATTGGTGATTCTGTTCACTCGTTTATCTCTCAGTTCGAAGTCATTTCCACCAGTCCAGCCCGTTCACCTGGAACGCAAACTGTGACTGGAAAGAGTA
>NZ_PVBR01000057.1 GCF_002980495.1 Phyllobacterium phragmitis | reverse complement strand
TGCATGTGCATGCCGATCCCGGAGGGCCTTCCTCCATCTCACTCACAGCACGCAAAGATGCGCCAAACGGCACAGCTTTGCTTCTTGGCACACGGGTTTCGACGCCCCAGAGCAGCGCGTCTGCTCCACCCACATTCTTAGCCGAGCCACGCGCGAATGTCTTTGCCTTTTCGGCGCGACAGCCAACGAGTCGCTGAAATCCCTCATCTATTGGCCGTGCACCGCCCCGAAGGGGGTGCCGCCAGCGCATAGGCGCAAATGCGGCACGCTACGCGCCGCCGATCCCTCGCCATGGTTCGCCACAGTCCGCTGCCGTCCCTCGGCAGCCCAATCCCGACTGGAGGTGATCCATGCCCAACCCGCTTGCGGGCCTGCCGCCGCGTCTGTTGCGCACCAAGGAAGCCGCGCGCTTCCTCGGCATATCCATCCGCACCCTTGAGAAGCATCGCACCTACGGAACCGGCCCGACCTACCGCAAGGTCGGCGGTCGCGTCCTCTACACCGTCCGCGATCTGGAGGACTGGAGCGCGGCGGGCGAGCGCAAATCCACCCGCGACAAGACCGCCGGCACCGTCTTTCCCGCGCGGCGGCTCACGCCCGAAGAACGGGGCGAATGCTAGATGCTGCGCGAGGACGATCAAAACTCCGCGCAGCCGGCGGAGGACAGCGAGCGCAGCCGCCTAGACCCCTTCGTGGTCGCAACGGGCGACGCGCAGCCGCGCGACCAGCGCGACTTGATGGAACGGCCGTTCTTCTCGCTGGCGAAGACCCCGCGCACCAAGCCGATTCTCTACAAGGCCGCCGACATAGAGGTACAGGTGTTCGGGATGCCCGAGCACGGGATGGCGACCATTTGGGACGCCGATGTGCTGATATGGGCGGCGTCACAGATCGTCGCGGCCGAGAATGACGGCCTTGCCACTTCGCGCTTTGTCCGGTTTACACCTTACCATCTGTTGCGCGCCATCGGGCGGCCGACCGGCAACCACCAATACCGGCTTCTGAAAGCTGCGCTGGCGCGGCTGCAATCGACCGTCATCGCCACCACCATCCGCAACGGCCCGCATTGGCGTCGCAGGCAATTTTCATGGATTAACGAGTGGGAGGAAATGACGACGCACACGGGCCGCGTCGAGGGCATGGAGTTCGTCCTGCCCGAATGGTTCTACAACAGCGTCATCGACCGCTCGCTGGTCCTGACCATCGACCCGGCCTATTTCCGCCTGACTGGCGGCATCGAGCGATGGCTTTACCGCGTCGCCCGAAAGCACGCCGGACACCAGCGCCATGGCTGGATTTTCGAGGTTGCGCACCTTCATCAGAAGTCCGGCAGTCTCGCGCGGCCGTCCGACTTCGCGCTTGACCTGCGCCGGATCGCGGCCCGCCAGCAGCTCCCCGGCTACCTGCTCCAGATCGAGCGGGAAGACGGCCGCGAGTTGCTACGCATCCGCCCCGAAAACCTGTCAACAGGCACTGTTGATAACCCTGTTAATGCCATCGGCAGATCAGGCGCACGAGGTATCGGCACATCAGGCGCATCACTATCGGCAGATCAGGCGCACGAACCGCAGCTAACGCTTTGGCCTGAAAAGCGGAATCCGACCGCTAACTTATCTAACAGAGAATCTAACTCTTTTTCTTTGACGCGCGCGCAGGCGAAGCGTGGTGCCGGTTCTGCCCGAAGGGGCGAGCCATGACGGCCGCGCTCGACGCGCTGCGCCCGCGCAGCCCCCAGCACATCCCCGGAGACGAACAATGACCCGTCGCGCCCACCGCAGCGCGCACGGCCGTCCGCTGCCGGACGGGCCTGCGCCCTTCACCACATTGGTCGAGCTGACCTTCGAGAAACGCAAGGTCGAGCACTGGATACGCTTCGGCCGCAAGAGCTACGAGCAGATCATCGACCGCCGCCGCAGCGTCGTCGGCTTCGCGCCGGGCAGCGTCTTCGCCTTCGTCCGTTGGGCATCTGGCGAGCATGGCACTGTCGTTTCGCGCATCGACATTGTGCGCGCCATCGGCCAGAGCGAGCCGTTCCAGACATTGCCGTTCGTGCGCCCCGGTGGCGAAATCCTGTTGCGCCTCGATAGCTGGCCCAAGGTGCAGCGTGCGCTTGCAGCCATCGACGCCGTGGAATCGCTCGGCCTCGACTCGGCCGACGCGTCGCCGGAGCATTGGCGGCACGTCCACAACCGTTTGACCGCCAATCTGGAGCCGCACGCCTACACGCCCGAGCGACATGCCGCTTGGCTTCACCGCCGAAGGATCGAACCATGACGCGCCGCCGCACCCTTACGGTGACGGCGCTGGCGGTGATCTGCATCGCCGCCGCAAGCGCGGTCCAGACGCCGACGAAACTCATATGGAACGCCACCGCCAGCGCGCCGGTCGGGTTCTACACCGTCGAGCCGGCCGACCGGATCGACGTGCCCGAGTTGGTCGCCATCATGCCGCCCGAACCGCTCGCCGCCTTCATGGTCGAACGCGGCTATATCGCGCGAGGCGTTCCGCTCTTGAAGCGCGTCTTGGGCCTGCCCGGACAGCGGGTTTGCCGCGCCGGCCGCACGATCACGGTGAACGGGATCGAGATGGGCGAGGCGCTGGAGCGCGATAGCCTCGGCCGCGATCTGCCCATCTGGCAGGGCTGCCGCGTCATCGGCGACGACCAGCTTTTGCTCATGAATTCGGAAGTCCGCGACAGCCTCGACGGCCGGTATTTCGGACCCATACCCGCAGCTTCCGTCATCGGCCGAGCGGTCCCGCTCTGGACCGATGAGGAAGGCGTCGGCCGCTACGAGTGGCGCGCGCCGACGCACTGCCCCCCCCGAGAACCAACCACAGGAGATTTCCCATGGCAGAAATAGGCACCTTCACCCGCACCGAAACCGGCTATGCCGGGAAACTACATTCGTTCGGCCTCCGCGATGAGCTGTTCATCGTTCCGGCCAAGCCGAGCGACGTGAAGAACGCGCCCGACTATCGCGTGCGCCTCGATAGCGAGGACGGCCCGGACGCCGGCCCGGCATGGAAGGACGCCAGCGAAAATGCCGGCGACTTCGTGTCGATGCGGCTGGAGGGACCGATCTTTCCGTTCCCGATCCGCGCCAAGCTGTTCCAGTCCAACGACGATCCTTCGGTCTGGACGCTGCGTTGGAAGCACCCCCGGAAGATCGAGGACGAGGAATGACGGCCGCGCGCGTCCGGCCCGCCATCCGGTCCAAGATCGTCATCCCTTTGTTCGCGGAAAAGCGGTCTCATCCCTTCGTCCCGCTCGGCGACCAGACGGCCGGCGCGCGCAGCGAAGGTCAGGGGCGGCCATCGGCCGGCGCTTGCGCCTTGCCCTTGACCGCAGCGAGCGCGCTGGCAGGCTGGCGGCGAAGCGGAGACAGGCCGGCATGGCATTATGCCGTCCTGCTGCTGGCGGGGGCGCTTTCCGTCTGCATCGGATCGGGCGTCGCTGTCGCGCAATCCGTGCCGGTCGAGCGCCCGGCCGCCGCCCATCCCTATGCGGCGCACATCGCCGAGGCGTCGCAGCGTTTCGGCATCCCCGAGCACTGGATTCGCGCCGTGCTGCGCGCCGAGAGTGCGGGCGATGTGCGCGCGGTTTCGTCGGCCGGCGCGATGGGATTGATGCAGGTGATGCCCGACACCTGGGCGGGCCTGCGCGTCCGCCATGGCCTCGGCCGCGATCCCTACGGTAGAGTAGGGATGAAGCGCTTTACCCCGTTTACCGGGGCAAGTTTCTTCATCCCTCTCGCCAAACCGGACGTGCGAGTTTCCCCGCATCCGGCTTTCT
>NZ_PVBR01000056.1 GCF_002980495.1 Phyllobacterium phragmitis | reverse complement strand
TTGTCGCCCATTCCACGGATACGCATGTCTTCGATCATGCGCGCGCGCAGTGGGGTGGTCCTCTCCTCCTTCATGGGAACCTCCTGTCTGATGATTGAGAAGACCCCAATCGTCAGGCCAGGAACCCGAGTCACAAAGAACCAAGGTCGATCAGCAGGCGCACCGCTTGTCACGAGCGCCATTGCCGCGCGAGCGGCTTAGTCCATACCACCCACATCTGCCATAAAGCGCCGCAGCTTTGCATCTACGCGATCTCTAGCCGTCGCGCGCGGGATCGATGTCTTCGGAGACTTCCTGCCTGAGCTTAGGGCCGCTTGCGAGTCGACGGCCCAGAGGCGCGATGAAGGCGTCGTATCGCTCGCCGGCTTTGGCGCGAGCGGCCTGAGCCGCAGGCTCTGGCAGGGCCGGCGTCGTGGTCAGCCAGAAGCGGACGAAGATGGCCAGCGTCTCGACGGAGATGCCGACGTCGCGCTCCATGCGGGTCAAGCGCCGGTCGATCTGATCGAGCCGTTTGGTGGTTGCCGCCTCCTGCCGTTCCGCAGCGTCGGGCGACAGGAAGGATGCAATGCCGGCCTCTGCGACCAGTGATAAAGAGTGGCCACGCCGGGCCGCGTGCGCAGAGAGGGCACTCATGACGTCGGGATCGAGATAGACGGAGAGCCGCTGCTTCTTGGGTGATTTCGTCACTGATGGCCTCCTACAGCTCGATGCCGTCGCCGGGATCGAGCGAAGCGCCGCCTCCTGCGTTCTCAGGTAGCGTGGCGGTAAATTGGCGGCTTTCTCGGCCATGATCGCACCTCCGTGGTCTCGCGGGCGGCCGCTTCGAATAAGCGGCGGGGTGCGAGCACGGTGGCGTGGCGACGGCGCCTCGGACGATGTCGAAGTAAGATGCTAAAATCGACACCCGAGCGGGCGTCAGCGATCGCGGCGTGGGCGGCGCAGCAATGTCCGGTAGCCGCCGCGAACGAGCTTCATGCCGTCGCGGGCGAGACGGATCGTGATCTCCCGGATCGGGTCGCCGACCCAGGACGCTGCGTCGATCTTGTGCTGGGGGAAGAGATGTTCGGCGACGGTGCGGTAGATGGCGCCGCTCTGGCGTGCGTCGACAGCGCGTAGCATCTGGCGGGTGCGCTGACGTCTCTGCAGCGTCATGCGTGGATCGCGCGGCACACGCTTGCCGAACATTGCGTGCCAGAGGCGTTCGACCGCGGTCAGCCGGTCGGGCGTCAATTCGTCGAACATGACGAATGCGCCGAGGGGGAGGGCATCATCGACGTCGACCAGGGTGACATCGTAGGGGGTGCCCCGCAGCGCGAGCCGGATCAGATCAGGATCATGCTCGATGATAGCGCGGGCGTGCAGATCGTCAACGCGGACGCTGAGATCTCCCGCCGGGCTCGGTCCGACCATGAATGGAAGCATCGCTGGATCGGTTTGCGGGGTCCAGAAGATCGGCTGGATGAGTGCCGAGTTGCGGCGCTCGTTGACATGGGACCAGGGCAAGGAGATGGCTCGTCACAAGAGCTTCACCGTCGCAACCGATCTACAGGTCTACTTCTGCGATCCGCACAGTCCCTGGCAGCGCGGCAGCAACGAAAATACCAACGGCCTGCTCAGACAGTACTTTCCGAGAACCACCAACCTATCACTCGTCTCGCGGGATCAACTCGACGCCGTCGCTCTGAAGCTTAATCAGCGACCCCGAAAAACCCTGGACTTCGAGACCCCGGCCGATAGGCTGCAGAAGGTGTTGCGATGACCAGTTGAACTCACCATCGGAACGATGACGCATGGCCTTGACGCGGGACGAGGTGGCAACGCCGCGACCTGTCGAACGTCAGGTTTCCTTCTTCGCATCAACGAGCAGCACTCCCTTGCCCTGATCGGAGTTCAGGAAGACGATGCCGGCGCGTTCGAAAGCCCGTCTCACCTCATCGCGCGTGCTCTCAAAGACCTCAAGTCCACTGGGGGATTCGAGGCGCTTGAGCGCGGTCAATGAGACCCGGGCCTTGTCAGCGAGCGTCTCCTGTGTCCAACCAAGCAACGCGCGTGCGGTCGGGAGAAGGGCCTGACACAGGAAGAGGTCGAAGCACGTTCCGGCTTCAGCCAGCAATACCTCAGCAGCCTCGAACGCGGCCGGAGGAATCCAACCGTGATCACGCTGTATGAACTCGCCCAAGCCCTCGGTGTCAGCCACGTCGATCTGGTCGAGCGAGACGACAAAGTTTGAGCGGCACACCCGCGAGGATCATGCTTCTCTTCGTAGTCGGTACAAGACCGCCACAGGATGGGATCAGAGGAGCCGGCGGGACAATCTAAATTGCGACATCACCTCCGCATCGGCCTCGGCGGTTAAGTCGTATTTGCGCGCTCGCCGTTCCCCGTCCCCTCGCGGAGAAGTACCTCGACCGGCCTAGCCCGGTCGAATCTTAAACTGGTGGTGCAGCGGTTTCCGGCCGCTTGCCCCAGTGGGCAGCGGCTGTGATCGGGGCTTGACATCGCGGACCTCACCAGTTTATTTCCGAACGGTCGGAAATAAACCGGTGTCCCATGGCCCGTCCAAGAAAACATGATCAGGATCAGATCCTTGATGCCGTCGAACGGGTTGTCGCCCGTGATGGCATACTGACCGTCGATGCGGTTGCGAAAGAAGCGAATGTCTCGAAAGCCACCGTGCTCTACGAACATTCCAGCAAGCGCGAGCTGATCGCTGCGGTGGTCCGGCGCACGATCCGGGCCGACAATGCCTTCAACGACAGCTCTACGGTACCCTTTGCCGGCGCGCCCGATGCGCCGCTGCGAGGCCGTATCGAGGCCGCCCGACAGACGCGGGTTGTTCAGGGCGGCAACCCCGCAGTGCTGAGCCTTGTTGCGGCGTTGATGCAGGACGCCGAACTGCGCGCGGAATTCCGAGCCAACCAGGCGGACTTGGGCGAGGCGCTTCTGGCCGGGGCCAGCCATCCCCGCGCTGCCCGGTTGGCCTGGCTGGCGTTGGAAGGACTGAAATTCCAGCAGCACCTGGAACTTCATGCCTGGAGCGAGGCCGAAAGGGCCGAGATTCTCGACGATATCGAAATGCTGGCCGTGCATGGCGCGGCCCCCGAGGGCAACACCCATGACTGAGCGTCACATCTTCATCACCGGCGCTGCCGGCTACGTCGGGCGTAACCTGCTGCGTCATTATGTTGCCGCCGGGCACCGGGTCACCGGCCTTGTCCGCAGTGCCGAGGCTGCCGAGCAGATCGCGGCCTGGGGCGCGCGGCCGGTGATCGGCGACATGCTGACCACCGATCTCGTGCCCGTGATGGAAGGGACGCAGGCGCTGGTCCATGCGGCGGCCAGCCTCGATCACGGTCCCGGTTCGCAGGCGGCCCGAATCAATGCCGAGGGCACCCGCCGGGTACTGGAGTCTGCCCGGGCCGCGGGCGTCGCCTCCACGGTGCTGATCAGCACGGATTCAGTGCTCCAGGACGGGCGCCCACTGTGCAACGTCGACGAGACCACGCCCTATCCGTCCCGGCCCGCAGGTGGCTACTCCGCCGGCAAGGCAGAGGCGGAACGGATCGCCCGGCGCGCGGCTGCGGCGGGTCAGAACGTAGTGATCCTGCGCCCACGGATGGTCTGGGGTCGAGACGACACCACCGCCCTGCCGATCTTGACCGAAGCCGTGCGGAGCGGCCGCTTCGCCTGGATTTCGGGCGGGGACTACCTTTGTTCGACGACCCATGTCGGCAACCTCTGCCATGCCGTAGATCTCGCCTTCGGGCATGGTCGCCGCGGTGAAATCTACCACATCTCCGATGGCTCACCCCGTTCGTTCCGCGACACGGTGAGTGCGCTTCTAGCCACCCAGGGGCTGACCGCCGGCACGAAATCTGTCCCCCGTGGTCTGATCCACGGCTTCGCGCGGATCGGGGACGGCCTCTATCGCCTGACCGGCAGCCGGTTGCGCGGGCCCCTGAGCTTTCAGGACTACGCCACGAGTGCCGTGGAGATCACGCTAGACATTCGCAAGGCCGAGCGGGAGCTCGGCTACAGCCCGGTTGTTTCCTGGGAGGACGGGCTGACAGAACTTCGTCAGACCCAGGTGACGACGCGACTAATCGAAGTATGAGCGACGGTGGCTGGCCTTTCGGCGGGCCGTAAGGGGATCGTCGGGGCGAATGCTGCACAGTGTGCGAATGTCGAAGAAGGGCTCGAAGCTGCAGTTCGGGAGCGACCGAATACTTCATCTATAATAGTCTTTTTTTGGCGGGATTCTTTAGGGTGTGTTGAGATTCAGGTCAGGCGAGGCGAAAACGTCGTTTGCAGCCCGCCATCATCTGAATATCGACCCCCCCTTATCGCGGCGACAGCCTGACCCCCACCGCCTCCCCCCTGTCCTTAGGGGCAGGCAGACGGCTGGAAAAGGCGAGGCTTTCGCCCGGCGCGATGATTCGCCCCTTTGTCCCCAGATAATAGTCGCGTTTCATGCCCGTCCGGTCTTTTATCGTAATGGCAAG
>NZ_PVBR01000055.1 GCF_002980495.1 Phyllobacterium phragmitis | reverse complement strand
CGCGAACCGTCATCCACGGCAATGACGCGACCGACCTGCACACCATCTTGCGCCAGTACGCTTCCGATACTGGCTTCGATCAACGCCGGATCTTCATTGAAAAAGGCGATAGCCACGTCGATTGAGATATTTTTCGTTTCTCTACGAGGCGCCCGGGCAAACTGTGCGCGATAGACTTCAGCCAGCACGATCTTGCTGGTTACGTACCCGATAACCAGGACACCGTAAAAGGAGATGGCCACGGCGTCAGGTATTGCCAAAGGGGCAAAGACAATGGCGATAGCAGCGGTGATGGCCACGAAATTGGCCAGGGTCTTCAAAGTTGTTCGTTTAGACAGCTGGGGTTCTTGTTCAGCCAGCAGGATAGGCGGCATTACTCTTTCCAGTCACAGTTTGCGTTCCAGGTGAACGGGCTGGACTGGTGGAAATGACTTCGAACTGAGAGATAAACGAGTGAACAGAATCACCAATTCTATTCACTCGCCCCGTTATCCAAGCGTTCCCGACCGGCCAGCACCGCTAGTCGTTGCTAGCCGACCTGAAAGTGGGTCTCGAAGTCGGCGGCCGAGGGCTGGGGAGGGATTTCCACCTTGCCTGGACGAACAAGACCCTGCCGACGCGACCTGCTTTCGAGACGGAGTCTCAGAGGCTTACCGGCTCACATTATCAGGGCTGAGGCTTGAAGATCGGTCGTTCAAATCCTTGTCCGTGCAGTTCTTTTCCCATTGCGTGCAATTTCGCTCTGCCCCCATCGCGCGGGCGAAAGGCAATGGCTAAGCAAGGGCGGCCGCGCGGCGGCGAACCTGTTTCCGACAGTTCCGAACAATTGCATCCAAGGAGTCCTGCTTTGTCCTTCCGTCATAGTCTTCCCGGCGCGTTCGTGCTCGCTCTTTCATTCGCCGCGCCGGCCTTCGCCGCCGATCACGCCGTCGATATTCAGGGCATGAAGTTTTCCGTGCCCGCGCTCGAAGTCGCCGTCGGCGACACCGTCACCTTCACCAATCGCGATGGCGCGCCGCACACGGCTACGGCCAAGGACGGCTCGTTCGACACCGGGCGTCTGGCGAAGGACCAGAGCGCGACGATCACCATCTCCAAGGCAGGCACATTCGACTATTTCTGCGCCGTGCATCCGTCGATGAAGGCGGGCATCACCGCACAGTAGCAATCACTCATGCCCATTCCGCTGCTTTTCATCCCCTTCGTCGCCTACAATCTGATGGCGCTCGGGCTGACGCGCGGCGGGATGGGCTGGGATACCCCTCTCGTATCCCTGCCACTCCCGTCGAGTGAGACATTCCGTTTCACGCTTGGTGATGGATTGGTTCTGATCGCGCTTACTTTGCTGCTCATCAGCCTGCGCCTGCGTCCGGCGCGCAAAAGCGCGTTTGCACGCGCCGCCATGCTTGCCGTGCCGCTCGCCTATGCCGGCGAATTCCTGCTCATTCCCGCCGCTGCCACGTCGCTATTTTTTACCTGTCTGGCCATGAGCGTTGCCGAATCCCTCATGGAATGGCGCGGTGATCGATCCGAACGCTGACGGCGGGTTCACGCAGTAGGCGTTTCGCCCGAAAGCCAAGCAGCCGGCCGCCGATCCGGGGACTCTTCCTCCCGTTTCGATTCGCTGATTTTAAGCTTTCCGGCCAATGGCCTGTCAGCCGAAATTGACGTACCGGCAGGGCGGCGCGGGCTGCGCGATTCCCTGTACGTGCATCTCTTTTCCCACTGCGTGCAAACGCGGTCCGTCCCCATGGCGCAATCGACAAAACCCCGCATAACCAGGGATGACTGCGCGCAGGCTGGCACCCTGTCGCTTACGCGCGGTCCGTGAGCCTGCGCGCCGAATTCCGGTTCGCCATGCGGGCAAGACCAACGTTGAGCCTCTCGTGCCCAAAGGGATTTTTATGCGTAGCACCTCGATTTTGAAAAGCCGGACCATTCTCTTTGCTGCCCTGATGACCTCGACGGCGCTGGTGAGCATCATGCCGATGGCGGCTTATGCGGGGCCTGCTGACACAATAATCGACAATGGTGAAGTGATCGGGGATGATCCACTTGAACAAAACGAAAGTCTAACTGTCAGTGCAGGCGCGATATCCGCCACATTTGAGAATTCTGCTGCATCTCTGACAATCGGTGCAGGAAATGCCATCACCCTTGGTGATGGTTTGGGTGACACGCTGACTTTGAGCGTAGAGACGGACGGGACAAGTGCTCTCCAGACGCTTACCTTTGATAGCGTTATTACAACAGACCCAGGAACAACCAACAACGCAAATACCCTCACCATCAACCTCTTTGAAGCCGCCGGCGCCGGCACGGGTGATATAGCGACCACCAACTTCAACGGGACTGTTGTCGCCGAACCGGGTGATTCGATCACCATCAACGTAGGCGAGGGCGACGCAAACTTTGGAGGCGTCGCTAACGTCGCAGACATCAACTTCGCCGGAGACGGGACTGTAGAGTTCTCCAATGCCAACGGGGCGCTTACCGGCAACGTCACCACCACAGCAGGCAACGGCACAGGCACGCTTGACCTCTCCAATGCCGGATTCACCAACATCATTGGGGATATCGGGGCGTCTGGTGCCGCGTTGAAACTCATCAAGCTTAATGGCAGTGACCAGCTTGGCCTTTCTACCAACAACAACAGTATCTTTGCCACAACCATTGAAGTTGGTGATGCTGGCGGTGCGACGGCCATTAGTGCAGGCACCACCGTTGCGGATATCAGGTTCACCGGGAGCGCAAACGGGGAGCTTTCCTTCGTTAAGACAAACGCCATTCTTACTGGTGACGTGACCACGGCAACCGATGGTGTCGGCACGCTTAGACTTGGCTCGAACCAAACCGTCACGGGGAATATCGGGGCGTCTGGTGCGGCGTTGGCTGGCCTTCAGTTTGACGGTTTTTCTGACGGCACGGTGATTGACGGCGATGTCTTTGCCCAAACCATCACCATCGCAAGCACGGCAACCTCAACCCTTGCGGGCGCCACCAATGTGGGGAACATCAACTTCACAGCGGACGGGGAAATTGTCCTGAACGGCAACCTCACCGGGAACGTGACCACAGGCACAAATGGCACCGGCACCCTGAACCTCTCCAATGCCGCCACGCAAACCATAACCGGGTTTGTGGGGACATCAACCAACGGATTGCTCTCCGTCGAGCTGAACAACGACACCATCACCGGTGCAGTCTTTGCGACAAGCATCGAGACGGCAGGCACGACGATTTTCAAGAATAACGTCACAACTACAAACGCCCTCACGACCGCGGCGGGTGGGACAGTCGTGTTTGACAGCACCTTTGGCGACAACGTAATTAACGGAACCGTGGATGCGGTTGCGGGTGTTACCGACGCCACCATGAATGTTACGGGTTCCACCAACGCCGAATTCAATGGCGTCATTGGCGGCAGTCAAGCCTTCAACACCCTCAACATCTTAAACACCGGGCCAACCATCTTCAACGAGGATGTCTCCGCCACCACCATCAACGCGAGCGCAGGCACCAAAACATTCGATGGAATCGTCACGGCCACGAATTTCAACGCGAGCGCAGGCACGACGACGTTCAATACATCCAACAGCATCGGTACGCTGGCGATTACCAACGGCGCATTGGTGAGCCACACGGGCAATGGCCTTGTCGGCGAGGCGTCCGGCGCCACTGAAACGGTTCTGGTGACGGGGACGAATTCAAGCTGGACGAGTGGGGGCGACATTCGTGTTGGCGGCAGTGGCAACGGCACGCTCACGATTGCCGATGGCGGCACGGTCAGCGTGGATGCCGGTTTCGACAATTTGGACATTGCCGTTTTAGCGGGTTCCACCGGCACGCTCAATATTGGCGCGGCGCTGGGTTCTACAGCCGTCGGGGCAGGTACGCTCAACGCCGCCACGCTGGCCTTTGGCGCGGGCACCGGCACCCTCAATTTCAATCACACCGAAACATCTTATGATTTCGATGCGGCGATTACCGGCACGGGAACAATCAACCAGGTTTCCGGTGTCACCAATCTGACAGGTGATGCGAGCGGCTTTACCGGCACCACCAACGTTTCTGGTGGCACGTTGAACGTGGACAATGTGCATGGCACCTTGATGAACGTATCGGGTGCAACGCTGCAAACGACAGACGCACTCCTTCTTGACGGCACCGACCTCGCGATCAGCAGCGGCGGAACGGTGCAGAGCAATGGCACTGGCACTGGTGGTATCGGCAGCAACGCTTCTTCCACCGGCTCGGCGAGCGTAACCGGAGCAGGGTCAAGTCTGGTCATGGCGGGCGGCCTTGTTGTCGGCGGGGACAACGCCAGCAGCGGCACGCTGACCATTTCTGCTGGCGGAACGGTGCAGAGCAGTGCAAACAGCGTGATCGGCCTCAACGCCACCTCCACCGGCGCGGTAACGGTAACGGGGCCGAATTCAAGCTGGACGAATACGGGTAATCTGACTGTCGGCGACCAGGGTGACGCCACGCTGATCATTTCTGATGGCGGCACGGTGAGCAGCCTTAATGGTCTCATCACTGGAAACAACGCTTCTACGTCGAGCGCGACTGTGACCGGCGCAGACTCGGCTTGGACAATTGCGGGCGATCTTACGATTGGGGATAATGGCGCGGGCATTGGCAGCAAAACCGGCACCCTGACCATCGCCGATGGCGGTGTCGTCAATGTGAATTCGGGCAGCGGAACAACGCATCTTGCCAAAAACTCAGATATTGGCGGCATACTCAATATCGGCGCGGCGGCGGGCGATACGGCGGTTGCGGCGGGCACGCTGAACGCCGCCACGCTGGCCTTTGGCGATGGCATCGGAACCCTCAATTTCAAGCATACCGGGACAAACTACAATTTCGATGCGGCCATCACTATGTCGGGCGTCAACACTTTTGCCACGATCAACCATGTCGCTGGTGTCACCAACCTCACCGCCGATTCCTCTGGCTTTGCTGGCGATACCATCGTCAACGGCGGCACGCTGAACATCACCAATAAGCTCGGCGGTGCGATCGTCAATATTGGCGATACTTCCGGTTCCAACGGCACGGTGAATGTGTCGGGTGCGGCGGCAAACTGGACGACGAATAACATCCTCAGGGTTGGTAAAAATGGCACCGGCACGCTGACCATCGCGGATGGCGGCACTGTGACCAATGGCAGTGGCTCGATTGGCCTCAACGCCAGTTCCAACGGAACGGTGACGGTAACGGGGCCGGGGTCAAGCTGGACGAATACGA
>NZ_PVBR01000054.1 GCF_002980495.1 Phyllobacterium phragmitis | reverse complement strand
TGGCGGGCTACGGCCCGTCCGGTTCGGAGGCGCAGCCGCAGCCGGGTACGCTGCAGATGAACTACAAGGTCACCCAGGGCGGCGGCAGCACATGGTCCAAACTCGCGACGCCGGACGGCACCGCGACATCCTACACGCTGAACACGACCTTCCCGGCGTCCTAGACCCGCACACAATGTCCCCGGCCGCAACCGGCGGCCGGCGGACGCATCCATCAAAGCATGCCGTACCCAGCAGACAGTCTCGATGAGAGAACAGGAGAGAACCATGACCACCAAAACACCCAACGTTGGCACCCCGGTCTACACGGTCCTGCCAATTGCAATCGATAAACTGTACGCAGAGCCGTTCCTAAACACCTTTGACCCGCACAAGCAGGATCCCTCCATGGACTGCCTCATCAAGGTAACTACTGCTATCCTTGATTATTCCACCAATATAGGCGTCCCCAATCTTGAGATTGATTGGAGTTTTACATCATTAGGTGCAAATAATTTCGCTTATTACGTAGAAAATCCAGATGGTGGCGATCCAACCCAAGCCCAATACACAAGGCCTGATAAATACGGAAATGTAGTAAACAGCACGGACAGCAATGGAGTTATAACTATATATGTCGGTTGCTTCTCAAAAATCATAAGCTCATTACAGATGACTGCACCTGATATTGATCAGACGTTCCCTGTGACAATGGTATTTTGCGATTTCGAGGGGCCTGCAGATGATCTTGATGCGCCACCTGTGCCGGCACCTATTAAGGTTCCCTATTTATACGATAAAGAAGGCTTGTGGAAAGAGTATAGCATAAGCACTAATCCCGATACTAATAACATTCCACAAAGCACTGTCATGATTGCGACCTATATGGAAGGCAACCCTAAAACGGGCGGTCTGATCGATGTCTTCCAGGCTCCGACAGGGACGGCCCTAAAGTTTCCTATGCCCTATCTCATGATGAATGGAGACGCCGAGATGGACAATTCCGTGCGATACCTGCAATTTAAGGGTGGCACGGGAACGCTGTCCAAGAAAGCCACTTTTGCGGCAGATGGGACCCCCGTACAGCAGCCGAATCCCGGCAGACGAATACCAGGTAATTGGGAGTCCCTCCTCCCAGTATATAAATGGAACCAAGACCCTAAATTCCATAATCTCAATGATAGCGACGTTAGCAGGGACAAGAGCTGCATCGAGTTCCTCATACCCCCTTGGCCCAATTTTGGCCTCTATAAGGCGGGTGTGGATCTCACGGTGACATTGCATGCAAACGGATGGTTTGGAGCTACCGGAGAGAAACATGCTAACCCGATACCGATTACACAGCCGGTAGAGGAATGGCAGTTGGATGAGGATTACCCAGGCATGATTTATGCGCCTTTCAGCGTCGATCTGCTCAGAGATTATGACTCAGACCCCAAAGGAGATGATACGTATGGTTATATGTATCTTTCATTCTCGGTGGGTGAGGTCCATTACTCTAATTATAACTGGTTTAATATAGAGTTTACTGCGGATTTGGGTAAAAAGCCAAGCCGGTGGGCTACATAAGCTTGGTGTGAAGAGCAGCGCCGGCGGCACTTGCCTGCGAGCCGGCGCTGTATTTAGCCTAATGAACAAGCAGCGCGCGTCAAAGCGGTTGGTCGAGAGTGCTTCCAAGCGCACTGGAAGATATTGATCCGTTGAATCCGGGGCTTTGTTGCCCTGATCTCCGCTGCCCTGAATATCAGGAGGTCGCCGAATGCTCCTGGCCTTGAGTGCTGCCGGGATCGGTTCCGATGCGTTGGCGAACTGCGTCAACGTGCCGGCAGTGTATTGCATTGATATTTGTTGATCCGTTCAGACGGTCCCGCGCTCATACCCCGGACCTCCGGATCCAAGAGGAGAGCAGATATGACACACGATACGGACAAGCCTCCACAGGGACGTGACGGTAAGGAGGAGCGGGAGACTGCACGTACTTCCAGAAACAGCGCGCCCGAGGCTCTTGCCAGGCAGCTTTCCAAAGCCATGCATCAAGCCGCCACGAATATGAACGATAGGCAAATAGCCCAATCGGCCGGAATTCAGATCCAGCCGCCTCAAGGCACCTTATACCTCGGCAAGAGCTATGTGCTCGGCGTGACGGGGGGCGTTGAGTTTGGTCTAATTTATTGGGAGACCGAATCGAAAACTCCTCCCCCGGGCAAGGGCAAATTCGGGCATACATTCATATTCAGTGATGACGGGAACTTTCCAGGCCTTCCTCAGAACCTGGGTGCCATCACGGCACTGGATCCGCATGGAAACGGAACGATAACAATCACTGCGACTGGCCGGCTACGGCAGGATCAATCCGACCAAGCCAGGCACTTTGCGGGTCAACTTCAAGGCCGTGCGCGCCGGAAAGACCTACTGGTCTCAGTCGATCACCACAGTCTCGCACGATGCCGAAACTCTCGACCCCTGAACTGAGAGGCTGCTTCTATTAATCGATTTTTTTGATTCACCTGGATGAGAATTTTTTAAGGGAGAACAGTCATGACAAACGATACCGACAAAACACCAAAGACAGGCCACGCCGAGGATAAGACGCAGGCCGCTGTGCCGCTGAAGACCTCCGGGACCGCTGCGGGTATGCCCGCGGGAGGGGGAGAGAAAGACTCCTGGGCCACCATCACGATTACACCGCCTACGGAAACTATGTACCTTTACAAATGGTATCCGCTCACCGTGACGTGCGATAATGATTTTCCCTGGGGCGTTTTCATGAACACCGGCCCCGAGACGCCGCCTCCAGCCGACGATAAACCCGGACATATCTTTATGTTCGACAAAACCTATGCCCCGGTCGGCAGCACCATCAATATCATGGCGGTCGGGCCGAACACGGACACCAAAGTCACCGTCTATGGGCGGTCCTTGGATTCCAGCACGCCTGGCAAGGCCGACTTGACGTTCGTTGCGTCCGATAGCCCGCCAGTGAGCTCACTCGGGGTTTTTGCCCTCAATGGCCAACCGTGGCGAATGCCGCAGGAGAACGGGCTGCCTTATCTTGTTGGAGCCGTCTATATGGATAAAGACGGCAATCCCCTTACCGGGGAAGTTAAGTGGTCGACGACATCTGATACAGCCAACCTGCTGAGCCCGGCGCCTACGCTGCTGCGCGCCAACGGCACCTCGAGCAATGGTGTCACCGTGGTGGGCGAGGGGGAAAACTGGTGGGGTGTTACCATAACCGCCAGCGTCGACGGCACGTCATTGACAATGGCATTGCCTGAGTTTGCTGTCTACTATACCGATCCGCCGAATATCGCGTTCACCGTAGATGCGGCGCAAACGACGCTGACGGCGACCTGCCCGCAATTCCAGGAAGGGGCGGAGGTCATCTGGGAGGCCTATCCGCCGGAGAAGGTACAACTCCAGTACCGCAGGACGAAGGTCACGAAGGGTTCCGCGACGAACACGATCGTCACGACGGGCGACGCGCAATTCACCGCCTATTTCGCCGCCAGCACCATGGACACCACGGGACAAACAGATCACAATTATTTGCGCGACTATGGCACTCTTGAGTTTCAGCTGACGCCGTCCGTGACCTGCACGATCGGGATCACGTCGGGTACGGATGCGGGACATGTTCCGCTTTATGCTGGGGACGTTTTGACGGCGACGGTTACGGGGAGCGATTGCGGGGTGAGCGCGATCCAATGGACAGCGGACGCGGGGGATGATGCTACGCATGAGTTCACCTTCGATCCCAATCCTTCGCAGATCAAGGAAGGGGTTTACACGACGACGATCACGGGGCGCGGACCCAACCTCGGTAGCGGCGATACTCTTCCGGTGACGGTCTATGCGACGCCGGTGGATGCCGGCTCCAAGGTCAAGGTGCCCGGCTCGCTCGATCTGACTTTTGTCCAGGGGGCAGTGCCGGCGGGCGCGGTGATGACTCTCGTGTCGCTCGATGGCAATGAGTTGCAGGACGGGGGCGTCTATCACGTGTTCAAGGCAACTTATGCCAATGCGGACGGCAGTGCGGCCACGACCCCGGGCTGGAACAAAACCATCACCTGGACGCCCCCCGGCGACGGGAACCTCACCTGGCGGATGCCGGATCCGACGCCGACCAACGACGAAGGCGTTGCCACTAACGCCCTCAAGCGCCAGAGCAAGGGCAATGTGACGGTGACGGCGCAGGCGACGGGTATCTCTGACCCCGCCGCAATAAAGGCCATCCCGGTGACGTTCGTCGATCAGGTGACGCCGCCGGCCGGCGCCGGAACGATGAAGATCGATCCGGTGGCCCCGCCGCCGACGGTCGGTCAGATGCAGCCCTTGACAGTGACGTATTTGGACGACAAGAACCAGTCGATGCCTGCGGGCACGGTGGTGCGGTGGTTCGGGACCCCGAACGATCGGCTGACGTTCAGCGGCGGCAGCGGTACGGGCAGCACCGACAACGTCTCAGAGGTGACGGGCAGCGAGGGCAAGGCTCGCATTAATGTCATGGCTTCGGTCGGGCCCGCCATCACCGATGCGGTGATCCAGACGACGGCTGTCAACCCGATCAGCGGCACCAACGATCATTCCGATCCCAATATGACGGTTAGCTTCGAGACCGCGCCGCCGCCCTCCGGGCTGCTGGGCGTGCAGATCGACAAGCCTTTGGCGCGTACGAACCTGACGGGCCAGCTCCGCCCCACCCTGGAGGCGCAGATCATCCAATGCCATGTGCAGGTGGGCGGTTCGCCGCCGCCGCCGACGATCCTGCTGACGACAACCAATCCCGACCTGGGGACTGCGACATGGGTGAAGATGTACACCGCGGACGGCACGCAGGAACTGGCGAGGGATGGGCAGAACCCCGATGCCTATACGATACAGCCCGTGGGCGGCGTGGCCTCGTTCCGGATCGCCTCGGGGCGGATGGCCGACATCATGCTCAATGCCAACGCGCCCGGCCGCTCGGATGGCCCTTCGGCACGGCTGGCTCTGGCGTTGGTCTCCGACCTTGTGACGTCACCGCAACTGCCGCCGCCAGTGATCCCCGAGCTCGACAAGTCGGCGAACAACCTGCCCATCCCGACGGACAGGCCGAGCTTCAAGGTGATCATTCCGACGAGCAGGCCGTACGGCCTGGGCACCTTCGACACCGTCCTGCTGCTGAACGAGCGGGTGATCTACGAGGGGACGATCGGTGGCCAGCCGGAAGGGGGCATCGACGTGGCCTATGCGGCGCTCAAGTCGAGCGGCAACACGCTGGTCTACCTGTCGTCGCAGAAGAGCTCGGGTGCCGTGTGGCAATCGCCGCAGCCGACATCCAGCCCCTTCAAGGCCGGCCCGATCGGCAATGCGCAGACCGGGCCGCAAACAGTGGGCGATCTGGAGGCGCCCACGATCCAGGTGCCGGGCTCGACCATCGCTGCCAAGGACATCGCCAGCCAGACGATGG
>NZ_PVBR01000053.1:5000-6496 GCF_002980495.1 Phyllobacterium phragmitis | reverse complement strand
TGGTTGCGGGGGCAGGATTTGAACCTGCGGCCTTCAGGTTATGAGCCTGACGAGCTACCGGGCTGCTCCACCCCGCGTCAAAGGTTTGACTGTATGCGACTGCGTAGGCTTTTCGGGTCATGTATGACGCATGCCCTGTATATAGGGCGCGATAGAATGAAGAGAAGATGGTTTTGATTTTGCGCTTGGCAGACCTGGCAGCGACCTACTCTCCCGCGTCTTGAGACGAAGTACCATTGGCGCTGGAGCGTTTCACGGCCGAGTTCGGGATGGGATCGGGTGCAGCCACTCCGCCATAACCACCAGGTCAGCAAAGCGCAAAATCAACGCATGATCCAGAAAGCCATAAGACTTTCCGGCATTGATCATGCGGATAAAATGAGAAGCTGGTTTATTTCTGCCTTTAACTGACAATTGTTTTTGGACAAAGCGAAGCGAGGAATGGCGCCCATACAGGACGCTAGTCCGTCGCGGCTCGTGCCGCGCCCTCGCGGAGCATAGGGCCGAAGGCCCGCTCATGCGTGAGCGCTTTAAAAACAATGCTCATTTTCAATGAGCATTGATAATGAGAACGATCAAGCCAATCGAGCTATTAGTACCGGTAAGCTGCATGCGTTGCCGCACTTCCACACCCGGCCTATCGACGTGGTGGTCTTCCACGGCTCTCAAGGGAATACTCGTTTTCAGGTGGGTTTCCCGCTTAGATGCCTTCAGCGGTTATCCCGTCCGTATATAGCTACCCTGCTATGCGGCTGGCGCCACAACAGGTCCACCAGAGATACGTCCATCCCGGTCCTCTCGTACTAGGGACAGATCCTGTCAATATTCCTACACCCACGGCAGATAGGGACCGAACTGTCTCACGACGTTCTGAACCCAACTCACGTACCGCTTTAAATGGCGAACAGCCATACCCTTGGGACCTGCTCCAGCCCCAGGATGCGATGAGTCGACATCGAGGTGCCAAACAACCCCGTCGATATGGACTCTTGGGGGTCATCAGCCTGTTATCCCCGGCGTACCTTTTATCCGTTGAGCGATGGCCCTTCCACGCGGGACCACCGGATCACTATGACCGTCTTTCGACTCTGCTCGACGTGTCAGTCTCGCAGTCAGGCGGGCTTATGCCATTGCACTCGACGAACGATTTCCGACCGTTCTGAGCCCACCATCGCGCGCCTCCGTTACTCTTTAGGAGGCGACCGCCCCAGTCAAACTACCCACCATACACTGTCCCGGGCCCGGATAACGGGTCGCGGTTAGACATCCATGACGATAAGGGTGGTATTTCAAGGATGGCTCCACCAAGGCTGGCGCCCTGGCTTCAAAGCCTACCACCTATCCTACACATGTCGTCACGAATGCCAGTGTAAAGCTATAGTAAAGGTGCACGGGGTCTTTCCGTCTAACCGCAGGAACCCCGCATCTTCACGGGGAATTCAATTTCACTGAGTCTGCGTTGGAGACAGCGGGGAAGTCGTTACGCCATTCGTGCA
>NZ_PVBR01000052.1 GCF_002980495.1 Phyllobacterium phragmitis | reverse complement strand
GCATCGGATTGGCGGCGCCGCCCCAGTAGCGGTTGCCGACACGCTGGCGCAGCGTTCCCACGCCGTTGAGTTCCTGCAGCACCTGCGCATAGGCCTCGTAGATCGGCACGCCCGGCTGGTAGAGCGGGCACGATCCACCAGGGCATGGCGGATTGGGAGGCGTCAGCATCGAGCGCAGATACCAATCACCATCAGCAGGATCGGTGACGCCACCCTTGTAGAGCTGGTAGGCATAAGGACCGCCGACCATTGCCGTCTGGCCCTGGAATTCATACGTTTTATCTCCGGCGAGTTCGAACGTGCCGTTCGAGGCGCCGTCGACCTCTATAATCTTGATGCCCTCATGGGTCTGCGCGGTCTTACCGCCGATATTGGTCACCTGCACGTTGCTGTCGCCTGAGGTAGCGCCCCGAACATGCATGAGGTCGGTCGGGGAATCATCACCTTCCAGCTTGGTATCGAGATAGATCGTGCCACCTTTGCCTGTATAATCGCCGCTGACGGTGAGGGTGGTGCCTGGCGTACCATTACCAAGGCGCACGTCGCCGTCATTGGTCAGCGAAGCCAGCGTCTGGTTGTACCCACCGAGATCAAGCGTGCCGCCCGTATCGACGTTGAAGGCCGAATCCGGGCTGAAGACGTTCGCTGCGTTCGCCGCAAGCGTGCCCCCATTGACGGAGGTAGCGCCAGTATAGCTGTTTGCGCCGGACAGCAGCAGCGTGCCCGCGCCTGATTTGGTGAGCCCGCCAGCGCCGCTCAGTGTTTGCGTCGGCGAAAGCGTGAAGGTGTTGTCCGCGTCGTCGATATCGAACCCGCCGCCGGAGGAGCCCCAATTGATCGTGCGCGTCGTCGATTTGAAGTCCTTGCCGGTGACCTTCAACGCGCCGCCGTCGAAGGTAAGTGCTCCTTGTATAGCGCCAAGGTTTTTCTCGGCAGAAACCGACAGGGTTCCGCGGTCGATCAAAGTTCCGCCGCTATATGTATTGTCGCCGCTCAGGACCAAGGTGCCGAGATCGTCCTTCACCAGTTGGATGGATTGGCCGGGTGCATCGATCAGTTGCGATTCGATTTCCGCCGTCATATCAACGCTACTTTGCGTATACTTGCCGACGCGGATGATGCTCTTGTTGCTGTCCGCCGGTTCCGTCGGGGATGTCCATAGCGTGATGGGGTCCCCTGTCACGCGATAGCCGTCCACCGCGAATTGCATGCCGGCCGCATTGATCGCGCCCTTGCTCGCATCCACCGTCACAAGACCGCCCTGGCCCTGGAAAATAGCAAAGCTCTTGTCGGCGAAACCGCCATTGTGTGCCCCGTCCTGGTCGGTCCAGTTGGTCAGACCGCCGGCCGCAGCCTGCCAGGTGCCATCTCCGCCATCGACACTGCCGGTGGGAGCCATATGCTTCCCGTCCCAGAAGCTGTAGGTCCCGGGAGGGGGCGGCGGAGTCGAACCTTGGTTGTTCAGGTTGACCTCCGTCCCGGTGTACTGCACCGTGGTCCCTTGGGGGGTAGTGCTCCCCGTGCCGAATTGTCCCGACCTCGAGGCCCCTTCCAGCAGACCATAGATGCCGGGGGCGAGCGTCACCCCCGAACCCGTCTTGACATTCAATATGGCAGCGTCATCGATCGTGATGTCCTTATCGACCAGAACCTGCAGCGCATCCAGGTCTGAGCTGCCAGGGTCGACATCATAGATGAAGTTCGTGTTCGAACCGCCGCGGAGCGTCAGCGCACCGTTGATCTGGACTTTGCTCACATTGTTGCCGGCCTCGTCCTGCGCCAGTAGCGTACCACCGAGGTTTACCGTCACGTCTCCGCCGATCGTGCCGCCGCCGCGCAACGTGCCGTCCACGGTGGTCGCACCTGTCGCCTGCGTTTGATCGCCATTGACCACCAGCGTGCTGCCGGTGACGACCTCCGTCGGGCCCTTATAGCTGTTGGCCTTGGTCAGGGTTAGTTCAAGCCCGCCCTGCACCGTCACCGAGCCATCGCCTTTGATCGTGCCGTCATAAGTCAAGGCACCGGTGCGATCGAAAATGAGCTTATTGCTCGCACCGGTAAGCGCCACGCTGCTGCCGGCACCCCCGAGCGTGCCCGTCGCGCCGCCGGTGCCGACATGCAGTTCTCCGCCGGTGATCGTCATCGTACCCGTATAGCCGAAATTGCTTCCCGTGAGGATCAGGTTGCCGTCCCCGATCTTTCCAAACGCGCCCGATCCCGAAATATCGCCCGCCACAGTCAGATCGCTATCGGACTTCAATGTACCTGCGCCGGTCATCTTGACCGCACGCCCTGATCCGAGCGTCAGCCCGAGCGAGTTCGTGTTCTCCAGCGTGCCGCCATTGAAGGTGATGCCGCCGCTGGGATCGCCGAGATTGTTGTTGGACGAAACCGACAGCGTACCGGCATTGATGTTCGTGCCTCCCTTGTAAGTGTTGGCACCCGAGAGCACCAAGGTGCCGGCGCCCGTCTTGGTGAGCGCGTCGAGGTTGCCAACCGTGTTGAGGATGTTTTGGGACACGGTGAAGGTATTGCCCGCCGCCGCGATGTCGAAGCCGCCGCCCTTGGCGCCCCAGATGATGTTTCGCGCTGTATTGGCAAAACTAGTGAAGGAGAGTTCCCTGACCTGCAGCGTACCACCGTCGAATGTGAGGTTGCCGGAATTCAATCCGAGAGCACTGTCGGCCGCAACAGATAGCGTCCCGCTCAGCAGAGTCCAAGGCGTTTTGGCGTTTGTGGTGTTCTCCAGTGTCCAGATGGTAGAGCTGGAGGCGTTGAGCTGGAAGTTCTGAAATCCAGTGTATTGCGTTCCAAGCTTGGATGCATCCAATTGCCAGGCGGCCATGCCGCCCAGCACCAATGTATTGCTCGCCCCAGCGGTCGCATCGACATTGCCAGTGATAACTGATCCGGCTTGCAGTTCCAGAATATTGGTGCCGCTCGTGAATGTAATAGCATTGCCAACAATGGGTGGGTTAATTGAGGTGTTGTTGAGACCGATTGCGCCCCCCGTGATTGATCCGCTGTTGATCACGGTCAAATCGTAACCAGCAATGCCGGCTCCTCCACTCCCACCACGATTAGGTAAAAGGAGCGAATAATCGCCGCCGGTACCCCCGACAATGGCCCCAGTATTCGTAATGGTAACGCCGTTGCCCCAAATGCCGATGCCTCCGGTGCCGCCGTTGCCTGTTCTGTCATCAGCGGTTGAAGATGACCCTGTACCTCCGTTGCCCGCGCCCCCCCCCTTGCCGCCCTGAATGACCCCCCCATTCCTCAATGAGCTGCCGATGGCAGCCGGAGAAAAATATACGCCAATCCCGCCATCTCCTCCGTTGCCGCCATGGCCTGGCTCACTGAGAATTCGATTCTGGGGGCTGTTGCCGCCGCTGCCGCCGGCACCGCCCTGTCCGCCCGTGATCGTCGACGTATTCGAATTCGCTTGCACGCCGTCCAAAAACAACGCAAAACCCCCGGCTCCACCGCCACCGCCACCGCCGGCAGACGAGCGCGAATTGATCGAGTTCCCGCCATCGCCGCCTTTTTTACCGACAAAGCCGGTAAGCAAGTTGTTGTTGTCGACCTGTCCGGCAGTACGTTGGGCGTGTGCCCCCCCGGTCCCGCCGCCGCCGCCGCCGGCACCTTGATTTATCGCAGTAGTTGACGTTCCATCCTGGTCTGACGCTCCTCCAAGCAGCCCTGCCCCACCGTCCCCCCCTGTTCCGCCAGCACCACCGCCAGCGCCGCCACCGCCGCCGCCTGCGCCCCCGTCGTTCAACATTGGACCGCCCGTGCCCGGGCTACCCTGCCCGCCAACAGCGCCACCGACTCCACCGGGCGTTGATGAGCAAAACCCCCCGTTCGTGCACCCACCGACCCCACCAAGCGTTTGCGCCCAACCCGGCTGAGTAGCGTATGCCATCAACATCACCAGAGCGGTTCCGGTCGCAAGCGCCATACGCCTCCCCCGGCGTCCCGGATACCTAAGCACGCTCCCCATCAAACGATCCATAATATGCGCAGAAAAGCTTATCTGTCCGGCGCGCGTAGACGGAACCTGAAATTCACGAGTACGCTCTTGCTGACTCCCCCATACTTCGCAGTATTTTATGCAGGATTCGGCATTTTGATATTGTTCATCCGCATGGATATCCGATGTATCTCTGTATGACGAAGTGAAGTTCATTGCCCATTTTCCTTACTTCTTCGATCTCTGATATGGATTATGCGGGGTAATTCCTTAACATTTGAAAAAAACCGTAAATATCTAAATTATAGCGCTTATATCTTTGGTGTGAGATATTTACAATATCCAATACACCTGAGCGATACCGGCACATTTTTGGTGTTATACTTTTGCAACACGTTGAATGTTATTAAGTCACACCAGAAAATAAAGTCGCGGGTGACGAATCTTCACATGCGGCCTACAGAATCCAATTCGAACCCAGATCCGCTGTAAATCTGATGTAAAACCAGTTAGTGGCGAAGAATAAATTCTTCACAACCATAAATATGATTGTTCATATCCTCCAGCAACACCGCAGCCGCGGCGTTGTGATAGCCGGGACTGAAGAAGCGCCAGTTGCGCCACGGGCCAGCGCTCGACGATCAGCACCGCACCTTCGACCTTGCTCTTGTCGCGCGGCTTAAGGCTGCGGGTTAGCAGGATCGTCTATCCCAATGTTCAACCATAGCGGCAAAGGTCTGGCTGAGCGTCGGCTTGAACCACAACGCCAGTTGCGCCACCGGCCTTCCGATTGTCGCAGTTATGAGTCTAGAACGGTTATGTGCCCGCAGCCTATGGATCTAGCCTTC
Source organism: Phyllobacterium phragmitis (assembly GCF_002980495.1). Taxonomy (GTDB): domain Bacteria; phylum Pseudomonadota; class Alphaproteobacteria; order Rhizobiales; family Rhizobiaceae; genus Paramesorhizobium; species Paramesorhizobium phragmitis. The sequence goes on along the minus strand of NZ_PVBR01000052.1, from coordinate 2,245 downwards.
TCGGTGACGGCGAGGCACATACTGATCAGAGGCCGGCGAGCTATTCGAGAAGTTTTGGCTCGCTTTGCCCGACTGGTCTTCGGGACGGCCCCACAGAAGAAGTCGAAGGCACCTGACAGGCTTCGAGCCTCCTGCTTCATCTTGATGTTGATCTCGGCATCTCGGTTGGTCGTATCCAGGCTGACGTGGTCAAGCCAACCTCTTATGACGTTCACGTCGACACCGGATTCGAGTAGATGCACGGCTGTCGTGTGTCTCCAAACATGCGGAGAAATGAACCTGCGTCCGTTGCCGATGCGAATGTCCAAACCATAACGCCCAGACGAGCTTGTACAGGCCGAATCGCGTCAGCGGCTTGCCGACGTTGCTGAGGAATACCGGAGTTGCTGGCGTCGCTGGCTGGCGTCGGTCACGCAGCATCTCGCCAAGCAGGCAGGCGGTCTCGGGCCATAGTGGACAGATCCGCCACTTATCGCCCTTGCCGTGCAGGTTTTGCGTATCGTAGGCCTTGTTGGCATCGAGCGCGATGGTCCGCGGCCGATCATGTTGCAGCGCCGCCACCCGCTCAGCGCGCCCGTCGGCCCACGTCAGGTAGGCGTCGAGGCCGAATAGAGAAGACGACCCCATATGAACACCTCGCCCAAGATCAAACGGCCCATCACCTTGACATGCGTTGCATGTTTATTGTGTCACGAGCAACTCATAGAACTCGATCCGACCTCAGATCCGCAGTGAACTTTATATTAAACCAGTTAGCTGGGGAAAAATGAATCCCGCCCACTGTGAATGTAACATACATGTAACCCAATTGAGACGAGTTTTGAGGATTAGCGTCAAAATCTTTAAGCAGATCCGCGCTGATAGGCGCATAAAGAAAGCCTGGATAATCCTCATCCAGCCCCCATTCCTGCACCGTCCGTGTAATCGCTATCGTAGCAACGTGAATCTGCCCGCTAACTCCATGCCACCCGTTTACATAGCATGTCATGGTGACATTCACATTTTCCATAAAGGAGCCAAAGTTGGGCCACAGCGGTATGAGGAATTCGATTGAGGTGCCGTCCCTGCTCACGTCGGAGTTGTCGAGATAATGGAAGTTCGGCTCTTGGTTCCATTTATATAATGGGGTGAGGGACGTCCAGTTCTCCGGTATTGGTCGTAGGGGATCCGGCTGCTGCACGGGGGTGCCGATTGCCGCAAACATGCCTCGCCTAGACAGCGTTCCTACCCCGCCTGGATAACACGCAAGATACTGTATGCCATTGTCGCTGGTATCGTCTCCCAGCATCGCGATGTAGGGTACACGGAACGTCAAAGGCTGCCCTGGTGGAGCATGGAAGACATCGATCAGACCGTCTGTTCCAGCCTGACCTTGTATATAGGTCGCAACCCTCAGATTATTTTGCGGAATTGTGCCCCTATCTGGGTTAGTATCAATGCTGTACGTTTGCCAACCAGGGTAATATAAATAGGGTATATCAATGGGCAAAGGCATGGTCGGCGCATCAAGTACACCATTCCCGCCGAATGTACAAAAAACCAGGCTCACAGGAAAAGTGTAACTGCTGCCTGGCAGGCTCACCTGCAACTGATCTATGGAGTTGATGTCGCACCCCATATAGACAATTGCTACTCCATCCGCATCGGTCCGTGTTTTTATCTTGCCATCCCTGTCGGGAACAAGCTTCTGTGCTGCGGTTGGATTACCGCCATCCGGATTTTCTCTGTAATAAACGAACCGGCCCATAGCTATTGTCCGGCCCATAGCTATTGTCGCAGAGCTCCAATCAACGTCAAGACCGGGGACGCCCTTATTGGTGGAATCGACGATAGCAACGGTCGCCTTGATGAGGCTGCCCATTGGGGGATCCAACGTGGAGTCAAAGTTATTTGGAAACAGATCCGCGAGCCGTTTATCGATTGCAAGTGGCAGGATCGTGTAGGCCGGGGTGCCAACGTTGAGTGTTTTGGTGGTCATGGTTCTCTCCTGTTCTCTCATCGAGACGGTCTGCTGGGTACGGCATGCTTTGATGGATGCGTCCGCCGGCCGCCGGTTGCGGCCGGGGACATTGTGTGCGGGTCTAGGACGCCGGGAAGGTCGTGTTCAGCGTGTAGGACGTCGCGGTGCCGTCCGGCGTCGCGAGTTTGGACCATGTGCTGCCGCCGCCCTGGGTGACCTTGTAGTTCATCTGCAGCGTACCCGGCTGCGGCTGCGCCTCCGAACCGGACGGGCCGTAGCCCGCCA
>NZ_PVBR01000051.1 GCF_002980495.1 Phyllobacterium phragmitis | reverse complement strand
GCTCGCACAAGGCAAGTCATTCAAAGAGGCTTTTCCCGATCTCCACGCAAGCATTCAACGTTCCCGTGGCCGGCCACCCGTCGAAAACCCGAAACAGCAGGTTTCGCTACGCTTATCACCGGATGTCCTGGCAAAGCTCAAGGCGACTGGGAAAGGCTGGCAGTCGCGGGCAGATGAAATCCTACGGAAAGGGGTTGGCTTGTAACGCCAGAGGCCGCGAGCGGAGAACCTATTAATCTGGCGTCGCAATTCGCCGCATGAACATTTGGTGCCATGTTTCGTGTTAAAAGTCAAATCTATTTCGGCCACGAAACGAGTCCTGTGGATTAAAGGTACCTGAAGAAAATTGCGCAGGCGCGCAGGTCTTGGTGCAGAACCGGAGCCATGTCCCGTTCCTTCTGATCGTACTTCCGGGCAATCTCGGCAGCAGTCAATCCGTGGACGCAGTAGTCCGTAAGCCGGGAAGATACGAGCTTCCCGAGATCTACGACGGCAGCGCCGATTTCCGACATTGCATCGCAGCGGGCGTCGGGAAGGCCCCTCCAGCCTGTCGAGTTCGAGCCCATCAGGTTCGGGGATTTTGCATCAGCCGTCCCTGCCCTCTCCCATAGGACAGCGAAATGGCTTCCTGCATGGTACAGAGCAGCGTCCGCTGATTTTCGGCCATAGCGCCATTCAAACGTCCCCGGCCTCGATCTAACGGAGCGTGCCTCCGACCTGCTGGATGTGATGCGGACTTTTGTCCGGTAAATCCTGGCTCCCTCGAAGCCCGCCTCTTGAGGCTTTGGCTTTTTCGTCTGCTTGCTCTTGGTCATAAGCGATCCTTTGTCTCAGTAGCCGTCTGCGCCACGATCAGTGGCTTGTTTGATCTGGTGCATCTGATCTGAGGTCAGCTTTCCTGCCGCCGGACGGAAACACATGGGGTGCGGCCAAACCCTTTCAGGAGGGGAAATCCTGTACCAGTCCCCGCCTTCGTCAAGGAAATATCTCTTTTCGCCGCCATCAAACGGACCAGCCATGTCATTGAACTGCAATTCGCAGATTGCTCCATCCGCTACAGCCTCGACCCGAGGACGCCACGGGTTGAGCTTGTCATAGGCCTCGCGCGCTCTTCGTTCAGAAATTGGCATGGCTGCGGCCTCCATCCTTCATCAAAGAGTTCTCCACCGACATCATTCTGTCTTCCATTCCTTCCAGCCAGCACCGTCTTCGGCTTTGAGAAGGTGAGGAGGAACCTTGCAGCTTGGATGCGCTGGCATCGGCCCCCCAAGCTTTCAGTTGACCAAACTTGCTGTTGACGAGCATAGCGCAGCCGTTTGTTCCACTGATCCTCAGAAGTCTCCTTCATCGGCGCTTGAGCGGCCAACGCGCTTGCGAAGCCGTCAAAGCGGCGCTTTGAGATGAAGCGGCAGAGATGGATTACCTCGGTATCCGGCTTTCGGGAGAGGAAGGATTTATAGCCTGGAACCGCTGCATGGACCTGCGGGCGGTCATCATCGTCCAGCTTGCGCCACGCATCGAAAGCTTCCTTCTTCGACATGTTGGCATGGGTCGGATAATCATGCCACAGAGCATCGAATGCTTCCGGATAGCTGATCCGATTTTTCTTCCGCTTCGGAGCATGGTCCGAACTCGTTTCGGACAAAGAATCTTTAATTGGATTGTTTACTGGACTGTTAGACTGAACGTCGTTCAGTGCCTTTCTGTCGTTAGGTTCAGTACCTTTTGGAAGGACGTTCAGTGCCTTTTCGGAAGCTACTGAATCAGGTTCAGTGCCTTTTTCACGATCTGGCCATACCGCGTGATACTCATTGTTGCGCCATTTCTGACCGCGAAAACCGTGCTGAGACACTCTTATCCAACCCGCCTCACAGGCTATCTGGATGTGGGTGCAAATCGCCCGTTCAGACAGGCCTGTCGCTTCCGCGAGCTGCTTTGTGGTGGGGTAGCACCCCTCACCCACATCATTCATGAAGCAGGATATCGTGAGGAGCACATGCCTCGTTGTCGAAGGCAGATCCGATCCAACAATAGCGTGCCGCCACGTCCAAGCCCTGCTTGCCGTGCTATTCGTCATTGAAACCTCACTGCATTTCTGACCGCTGAGCAGGCGATATCAACGAAGAGATCAACCGTTTTGACGGCTCCGTTGCGCTGCTTGGCGACGATGAACTCAAGCTTGTTCTGGCAGTCTATCAACCGGTCTATTCGGTCTGATTCTCTTTCAGGGTCTTTGCCCTTTGCCTTCTCGAGGTAGTATGCTTCCCGATAGAGGAAGGCTACCAGCTCAGCATCCTGCTCGATGGAACCGGACTCGCGTAGGTCTGATAATTGCGGGCGCTTGTCGTCGCGGCTTTCCACCTGACGCGATAGCTGCGACAGCGCTAGGAGCGCCACGCCATATTCACGCGCGATGTTTCTCAGACCAAACGATATTTCTGAGACTTCCGCTGTCTTGTTGCCCTGATACCGATTAGTTGGGCGAATGAGCTGCATGTAGTCCACGACGAACATCTTCAAAGGACTTCCGGCATGCTCACACCGCTCTGCCATGATTTCCAGCTTGACCCGGATATCTGGTATTGAAAGGCCTGATTGCTCCTCGATTATGAGCGGCAATCCATTTACCTCTCGACTGGCGTCTTTTATTTTCTCCAGATCCTCTTTGGATGCTCGGCCTGCAATAAGATCGCTGTAGGGGACTTTGATATTCCAATCGTAAGAAAGGTCAGTAGCAGCCCTTATCGCGAGCTTCGCTGAGGACATTTCGAGAGAAATGAAGCCTACACCTGCATTGGATTTCGCCGCTCGCACGGCCACAGAAACCGCAAATGCAGTTTTGCCCATTGAAGGACGGGCACCAATAATAACCATCTCTCCTGGATGCAGTCCGCCAGTCAGGCGATTGATGTCAGTCAAGCCCCATGTGACCCCGGTAACGTCGCTTCCACGATTTATGGCGTCCTCGGCCTCCGCAAGCGCTTGTTCTGTCGCCTCGGCAAGGGTGATGAGCGTTTTCCGCTTTGGACCAATGCGCAGGTGCGATGCGATGTCATCGAGATTACGCGATACGTCCTTGATGAGCTTATCTGCATCGTTCCCCGCATCACTGGCGACCGCGTGGAGGCGTAGCCCTTCCTCAGCAGCCTTAAGGCGAGCCCATTGGGCAACCACGGCATGAGCCGTCTTGTCCAATCTAGGAGCCCCATAGACGCAATCCGTCGCCAGCTTCGCGATATAGGCTTGCGGAGATTGTTCGAACCTCTGCTTGAAAAGCGCGTCACTCTCGGGCGGCAAGAGCCGCGCTACAATGTTAGGCCTGCAGGATCCATATTGCTCCGCAGCGCTGCATGCTGCTTCGAATAGCACCCTATGCGCATCCACAACGAAGTGATCCGGCGGCAGGAAGGATGAAACCTTTCGAATGTCGCCTCCGAGAAGAAGAGCGCCGAGAACTTCACGCTCTACCTCTGGAACGAAATCGGGTTGATTGTTCTGCTCCACATTGCCGGTCATCAACTACCGGCCTTGTTATTCAAAAACGTCTGAAAGGCTGTCATCGACCCGACAAACCGCGAACGCTCCACAAATAGCCTGCCGTAGCATCCGATCTGAACAAAATCAGTTTGGGGAAACGCCTGACAGGCGTAGGCCACTTGCAACGCAGATTCTGCGATCTGGATTGCCAGCGCATGCTCTTCTCGCAGGTTCGGCCTTATCGTGTCCGTTTCCGCCAGAAATTTGGGAATGCTGAAGCGAGTGCCGGTATGAATGATCCCCATCACAGCCCCCTTTCTGAAGTCGACCTGACCGGCTTTGACAGGCGAGCTTCCGCCCACAGGTCGAGGTCATCACGATGATAGAGGGGGATGCGCCCGGCATACTGCATGGCAGGCCCGCCACCGATGGTGGCGAGCTTTTCCAGCGTGGCGTAGGCAATGTCTATCCCATGCCTATCTTGTAGATAGGCTGGCACCTCTTTCCGGCGAAGGCGCGGGCGACTGGTCGTATGGGCTGGCTCGCGATTGAAGTTACTCATTCTGCCGCCCTCCCCGCCTTCAGTTGCCGGTAGTTGGCATCCGTCAACTCCAAAATCTGCTTTGAAAATCGGCTGGCGATACTGGTCAACGAGGCAACTCGGTCCAGTTGGTGGTTTCTTTCTTTGCCAACGCCATAATCCATGCCATCGAGAAATACCCTGACAGCCTCCAGGAGCCCATGCAGGTCGGACAGGTCCCCAATGATGTCGTCCACCGTGTATTCCTGATCAGCGCTCACAGATCACCCCTCCCTATAAAACGGGCGGCAGTGGCTGCGTGGAGGCTAACCCGGTTGAGGAAGGCAATCTCAATGCCTGTAAGGCGTCCTTTCTCCTGAACCTCGTGGCGCGTGATCATGCAACCGACGATGCTCGCAAGTAGGGTGGCATTGCCGTAGCTCGGATGCTGTGCGACATAGGAAAGAAGCTCTAACGCCAGTTCATGGCCTTTGTCGCAATCCGTCCCGTAGCCGCCGGTTCCTTCAACGATCCAATAATCGATGCCGGTGCCGCGCGGGATCTTGAGCGACATAAAGGATAGGTCCCTGGCGAATTGCGTCGGTTTGGTGCGCGTGCTCATGCCAGCGCCCTCCCGTTGAAGGCCTTCAGAAGATTGCAGGCCATCTGGTCGGTTTTGTATGCGCTCCAAACAATCCGGTTCAGCTCTTGAGACGTCAAAAAATACTTGTCGGGATGGCCGGTAATATCTTCATGGCTGCCGTCGCCAAGGGCTCGCTCGATCAGTTGCGCCGCGATGTTCGCCATGGTGGCAAGGTCATTAAGAGCCTCTTCCAGATCGACCGTTGCCAGGCTGGCGGCTGCTATGCTATCTAATGACTGGTTCATTAGCTTTTCCTTCTATGGATTTGCTGAACTCTGGCTCGGGGAAGTGGCAGCTTCCGCCGGGCCTTTTTGTTTTTTACTCAACATGCTGCATCCTCTAAGAAAAACCGGACCAGACGGGACTTTTCAGCAACCCATCGTCCGCCGACTTTTCTCGCGGGAAGCTGTCCCGATTTGAGGAGGTGAAAAGTTTGCCTTTCTGTACGACCGATAAGTGCAGCGATCGCCTCAACCTGCCAAATCAGCTCTATGTTCCCTACACGTTCGACATGCGCTGTCATTGCGTTGCGCCTCGCCGTACTGCATTTGCAATACGGCAACGATACCTGTTAACCGTAACCAGTCAAGCGCTATTTGCACTTTTTATTCAGTACGTGTACTTACAGTGGGTAACTGGGAGTACGTGGCAATGGCGCGAGAAACGAGCCGAGCAGGCAAGAGTGAAACACTTACCATTCGACTGGATCCTAAAACGCGTTTCGTTCTTGAATATGTATCTCGGCTGAAGGGGCAGACGATCACTACCGTTGTCGAACGGGCGATCTTGACCGCCGCAGAACAAGAAACAGTGACTGACTACTTAATGGGTGGAACGTTGGGATGGTCAGATTTCTGGAACATCAGCGAAGGCGTCAGAGCGCTATCAATTGCAGCTAGGCGGGAATTTTATCCCACATTTGAAGAGGATAAACGCCTCTCGTTTTGCAGAGAGCATTGGCCGTTCTTTTGGGCCTCTAAGGAAAAACGTTCCTTTTTGAACTTTTATGTGGACGTGCTTTGGCCGAGAATAGACGAATTCATCCAAATCCATGACGACAAAAAAGCAAACGATTATTTTGCCGCTGGCAAAGCTATGCAGGCGGCGCTTGTTGCAGCCCAACTCAAAGCCCCAGAATGGCCGATAAAAGAAAAAAACGAGGAAAAAAAACCCTCGAAAGGGGGAGGATTTAGCCGCGACCTTGATGACGATATACCATTTTAAGGGCGAGCATAAACGCGCTTGCGCGCCCTGGCCGTCTTTGGGGGAAAGGCTAACCCGACGATCGGTTGCAATTTGGTGCCGGGCAGATCTTCGCCAACAACCCCTACAAATCAAAAAGTTAACAGGAATTAACACATTTCAGTTTTGAAAGCGGGGTTATCGGTTACAATATTTTTTGCTTCTTGAGTGACGGCCCTCAGATTGTTTGAGTGCTCGCGGCGGGGTGCTTTCTAGCCATGGAGCGAAGAATGTACCTGAACGATTATTCCCATAATGCCAGGAGCGCTGACCGCGCTCACCGTCGTATCCGGTATCGCGGCACAACGCCAAAAGGCGATGCGCTCTGGACACCTGAAGAAGATGAACTGTGCAGGACGTATGGGGTGGATTATACGGTCCTGATAAAAAAGCTTCCTCACCGATCGTACAGTGCGCTACGTGGTCGCTGTCAGAAGCTAGGCCTTCGTCCGCAGCGAAATCTGGTCACAGCAAGCGAGCTTTCAAAAATGCGCAGAGTTGTGCCAAATGGCACACCAGAAGAGATCCGGCAGGCATTCCCGCACAGAACATTGGGCCAGATAGGAAACATCTGCCGTTACCACGGGATACGCCGCAAACAAGAGCCCTTAAAAATCACAGGTCACGCGGTTCTCGACGCCATTCGGCAAAGATGCGCCGAACTGAATTATTCGATGAGGGATCTGGACGAGCTTGCCAGAACAAAGCGCTATTTCAGACAGGCTGGATGGCTTTTCAAAAAACGGCTCAACTATCAAGCCATTGGCCGAGCGGTGCAAGCCCTCGACGGCGAACTCACTGTTCGCTGGAGGGATCAATGAAGCTGGACCGCCAAGCTATTTCTGCCGAGATTGAGCGCCTGATCGGTCTGCTCGATAAAATTGACGGCGACCCCGATTTTGAGCCGGAACCTACTGAAGAGCAGCACGACGCTGAAGCGGACCTCACCTGGAGGAATGGATATGCGCCTGACTGGTTCGTTATAGCCGAGCGATCAAGGCGGAAGACACGCAGCATTCACTGAGCGATCCCATTCCGGGCCGCCAAACGAGATAAAGCCCCGCTGCTAGCGAGGCTTTATTGGGCATCAGATTCGCCTTTATGGGCACTCACGAAACACGCTCAATGGTGAGTATTTGGTGAGTTGCCGAAAAAGCCGAGATCAGATAATTCTTCTAAGTGCTTGATGACCTACCCGAGACATGGGTCACAGTTCATTGCGGACACATAGGTTACACAATTGGCGCTTTGCGGAGGATCGCGGAGTGCCGTGGAAGGAGTGTAGCCTTATGGATGAACGGCTGAAGTTCATCG
>NZ_PVBR01000050.1 GCF_002980495.1 Phyllobacterium phragmitis | reverse complement strand
GGCGACACCGGCAGCTTCGAGTTCGACATGACCAACGTGGTGCAGGCTGACGGCACGGCCGTGCCCTCGACCACGCTGACGACGACGGCGGAGGGCACGCCCGTCTCCTCGCCCGCCTACAACGCGGTTCCGGGCACGGACCTGACGCTGAGCGAAATCGTGCCGACTGGCTGGAACCTCGCCTCGGCGGTCTGTACCGACCAGAATGCCGGTGCGACGGGCAATCCGACGGTGATCGGCAGCCTTGCTTCCCCCACGCTCACCATTCCCGGCGCCAATGTGCGGCCGCAATCGGACATCCAGTGCCTGTTCACCAACGCCAACAGCACCGATCTGGCGATCACCAAGGATGATGGCGCGATAGCCTATGCGGCGGGCGGCAACGTCACCTATTCCATCGTCGTCAGCAATAACGGCCCCTCCGCGGTGACCGGCGCCAGGGTCAGCGATCCGCTGCCCGCCGGCATCACCACGGCGAACTGGACCTGCGGCGGCGTTACCGGCGGGGCCGCATGCGGCGCGGCAAGCGGCGCGGGCGCGATCGACACCACGGCGGACCTGCCGGTGGGCGCCTCGGTGACCTATGCGCTCACCATGGGCGTGCCGGCCGATTTCACCGGCGACCTCGTCAACACGGCCAATGTGGAGACCCCCGACGGCATCACCGATACCGACACCTCCAACAACACGGCGAGCGACACGGACGTCCCCGGCGTTCCCGGGCTGACCATCGACAAGACGGGAACGCTCAACGACCTCGACGGCGATGGACTGCTCGATCTGGGTGAGACGATCAGCTATGCGTTCCTGGTCACCAACACCGGCAATCTGACGCTGACCGATGTCACCGTCGACGACCCCAAGGTGACGGTCGATGAGGCGGCGCAGACGCTGGCGCCGGGCGGCACATTCACCTTCCACGGCACGTACACGCCGACGCAACCCGAAATCGATGCGGGGCAGGTGTCGAACACCGCGACCGGCACCGGCACGACGCCCGATGGCGGCACGACGGACAGCCCGCCCGACACGGTGCTGGTGCCGCCGGACCAGACGCCGGGGCTGACCATCGAAAAGACGGGAACGCTCAACGACCTCGACGGCGACGGGCTGCTCGATCTGGGCGAGACGATCAGCTACACGTTTCTCGTCACCAACACCGGCACGGTGACGTTGAGCGATGTCACGGTCGACGATCCGAAGGTGACGGTCGATGAGGCCCCGCAGACGCTCAGCCCCCGTGGCAGCTTCACCTTCCACGGGACCTATACGCCGACGCAATCCGAGATCGATGCGGGTGAGGTGTCGAACACCGCGACCGGCACCGGCACGACGCCCGATGGCGGCACGACGGACAGCCCGCCCGACACGGTGGTGGTCCCGCCGGACCAGGCGTCCGGCCTGACCGTCGACAAGACGGGCACGCTCAACGATCTCGACGGCGACGGGCTGCTCGATCCGGGCGAGACCATCACCTATGCGTTCCTGGTGACCAACACCGGCGCGGTGACCTTGAGCGATGTCACGGTGAAAGACCCGCTGCTGGCCAATGCCGGCATATCGGTGACGCCGGGCCCGCAGACGCTTACGCCGGGTGCGAGCTTCACCTTCACGGCGACCTATACGCCGACGCAAGACGAGATCGACGCGGGCTCCGTGTCGAACACCGCGACCGGCACCGGCACGACGCCCGACGGCGGCACGACGGACAGCCCGCCCGATACGGCCGTGGTTCCGCCGGACCAGACGCCGGGGCTGACCATCGACAAATCAGGCACGCTCAACGACCTCGACGGCGACGGCCTGCTCGATCCGGGCGAGACGATCACCTATTCGTTCCTGGTCACCAACACCGGCAATGTGACCTTGACCGGCGTCACGGTCGACGATCCGAAGGTGACGGTCAATGAAGACCCGCAGACGCTTGGGCCCCGTGGCAGCTTCACCTTCCACGGCACATACACGCCGACGCAAGACGAGATCGATGCGGGGCAGGTGTCGAACACGGCGACGGGTACGGGCACGCCGCCCGGTGGCGGCGATCCGATCGACAGCCCGCCCGATACGGTCGTGGTGCCGCCGGACCAGACGCCCGGGCTGACCATCGACAAGACGGGAACGCTGAACGACCTCGACGGCGACGGCCTGCTCGATCTGGGCGAGACCATCAGCTACACGTTCCTGGTCACCAACACCGGCAATGTGACCTTGACCGGCGTCACGGTCGACGATCCGAAGGTGACGGTCAACGAAGACCCGCAGACGCTTGGCCCCCGTGGCAGCTTCACCTTCCACGGGACCTATACGCCGACGCAAGACGAGATCGATGCGGGGCAGGTGTCGAACACGGCGACGGGTACGGGCACGCCGCCCGGTGGCGGCGATCCGATCGACAGCCCGCCCGACACGGTGGTGGTGCCGCCGGACCAGGCGTCCGGCCTGACCATCGACAAGACGGGCACGCTGAACGATCTCGACGGCGACGGGCTGCTCGATCCGGGCGAAACAGTCAGCTATGCGTTCCTGGTGACCAACACCGGCGCGGTGACCTTGAGCGGCGTGACGGTCAACGATCCGCTGCTGGCCAATGCCGGCATCGAACTCGACCAGGGTCCGCAGACGCTGGCGCCGGGCCGCAGCTTCACCTTCACGGCGACCTATACGCCGACCCAGGGTCAGATCGACGCGGGCTCGGTGACCAACACGGCGACCGGCACCGGCACGACGCCCGACGGCGGCACGACGGACAGCCCGCCCGATACGGTGGTGGTGCCGCCGGACCAGGCGTCCGGCCTGATCATCGAGAAGTCGGGCATGCTCGACGATCGCGACGGCGACAATCTCATCGATCCGGGCGAGAGCATCATTTATTCGTTCGTGGTGACCAACACCGGCGCGGTGACCTTGAGCGACGTCACCGTCAACGATCCGCTGCTGGCCGATGCCGGCATATCGGTGACGCCGGGCCCGCAGCGGCTTACGCCGGGCCGCAGCGTCACCTTCACGGCGACCTATACGCCGACGCAGGCGCATATCGATGCCGGCCGGGTGGAGAACACCGCGACGCCGACCGGCACGCCGCCATCGGGCCCGCCGATCGAAGGCCCGCCCGACACGATCATCGTGCCGCCGGAACAGACGTCCGACATGACCATCGACAAGCAGGGCACGCTCGATGACCTCAACGGCAATGCACTGATCGATCCGGGCGAGAGCATCGCTTACGCCTTCGTGGTCACCAATACGGGTGCGGTGACGTTGAGCGGCGTGACGGTCGACGATCCGCTGCTGGCCAATGCCGGCGTGGCGCTCGACCAGGGGCCGCAGGTGCTGGCGCCTGGCGCCTCCTTCACCTTCACCGCGCGCTATACGCCGACGCAAGGTCAGATCGAGGCAGGCTCGGTGTCGAACACCGCGACGGGCGTGGGCACTCCGCCGTCCGGCCCGCCGGTGCAAAGCCCGCCGGACACGGCGGTGGTGCCGCCGGTCGAGCTGTCGCGTCTGACGATCGAAAAGACGGGCCGGTTCAACGATGTCGACGGCAATGGCTATGCCAGCCTCGGCGACACGATCACCTACAGCTTCATCGTCACCAATACCGGCGAGCAGGTGATCACGGATGTCGCGCCGGTCGACGCCGGGCCGACCTTCAACGGCAAGCCGGCGACGGCGACGCTGTCGGCCTTCACGCCGCCAAGCGTGACGCTGGGCGCACGGGCCGCGCAGACCTTCACCGCCATTTATACGCTGACGCAGGAGGATATCGACAATGCCGCCGGCGTGACCGGGGGCATGGAGAATTCGGCGACGGTAAAGGGCAATGCCGGGGGCACTCCGGTGCCCTCCAACAGCTCGACCTCGACGGTGACGATCCCGCCGGCCGAGCCCTCCGACATCTCCATCGTCAAGCAGGCCGGCCTGCGCCAGATCAAGCGTGGCGAGAAGGCGCCGTTCACCATCAAGGTGACCAACCATTCCAGCCGCAATGCCGGTTCGGTTGTCGTCACCGACATCATCCCGTCCGGCTTCCGCTTCATCGACGGGTCGGCAACCGTCGACGGTGTGGCGGCGACGCCCGTCATCGCCGGTCAGCGGGTGCGCTTCGACGATGTGGCACTCGGCCCCAATGCCGAAGTGATCATCCGGCTGCAGATGCTGGCCTTGAGCTCGGCTGGACCGGGCAAGCACACCAACAAGGCGGTGGTCAACGGTCCCGACGGCGCGCCGCTGGCGCCCGAAGCCCGTGCCGATATCGAGATCATGATCGAGCCGGTGTTCGATTGCGGCGACATCATCGGCAAGGTGTTCGACGACACCAACCGCAACGGCTATCAGGACGAGGGCGAGTTGGGCCTGCCGGGGGTGCGTGTCGCCACGGTGCGCGGCTCGCTGGTGACGACGGACCGGCATGGCCGCTTCCACGTCGCCTGCGCCGACCTGCCGGACAGCCGCATCGGCTCCAACTTCATCATGAAGCTCGATCCGCGCACCCTGCCGGCCGGCTACCGGCTGACGACGGAGAACCCGCGGGTCATCCGGCTGACCGCCGGCAAGATGTCGACGCTGAACTTCGGCGCCTCGATCGGCCGCGTGGTGCGGCTCGACCTGATGGATGCCGCCTTCGAGGCGGGCACAACCACCCTGAAGCGGCAATGGCAGAAAGGCATCGATCAACTGATCGCGGCGCTCGAAGGTGAGCCGTCGACGCTGCGCATCGGCTATGGCGCGACCGCCGACGCGGCGCTTGCCCGCCGGCGCATCCAGGCCATCGCGGAGGACATCGCGCAGCGATGGAAATCGGTCCGGGGCCGGTACGAACTCAACATCGAGACGCGCGTGGAGGCAGGCCAATGAGAACGATCCGCCAGAGTTCGATGGTCTTGCGTTCTGTAGCCCTGCGTTCAACGGCCCTGACTGCCGCGATCGCGCAAAAGCGCAATCTGCTTTTGGCGGGCTGCGCTTTGGCCGCGGTTCATGCGGCAACGATCGATGCCTTGGCTCAGGATGGGGCCCAGGATGGGCCCCAGGACGGGGTGCAGGCCCCGCTGCGCGGCCAGGTCCTGGACAACAGCGCCGTCAGGGATGTGGCCATCGCGCCCAATGTCGAGCAGGAACAGCCAGGTGAGGGCGGTGATATCCCGTTTTCGATCAGCGTCGACGGCGAGACCGTCGCCGAGGCCGGCAAGCCGTCCGGTGCGCCGGCAAAGGGCAAGACCAACCGGCAGCGCCAGAGCGATGTCGGCTTGAGCGCCGTCGATATCCAGGTCAAGTTCGACGGGCTCGACGTCCGGCCGATCCTCAATGTCTCGACCGTGCCTGTCCGCCGCGCCTATCATGTCGGCGAGCCGGTGCGCTTCCTCGCCACCGCCAACTATCCGGCCTTCATCGCGCGTTCCGAAATCCGCATCTTCGAGGCCGACGAGGCTTTGACCGGCGAACCGGCCGGCGTCATCCCGGTCACGGTCAATGGCGAGGCCGGCTGGGTGATGCCTGAGACGGAGAACGACGAGACGCGGTTCAAATATGTCCTGCGCGTCTATGACGATCAGGGCCGCTATGACGAGACCTTGCCGCGCCCGATCGCCCGCACCGACAGGGAGCTTCCCAAGGAGGAGACGAAGATCACCGACGCGCCGGCGCCCGGCATGGGCGAGGACAATACCGGCTCGCGCAACATCCAGGTCAATGGCGGCGCGGTGACGGTCTATGGCCGCAACGTGCCTGAGGGCTATCAGGTGCGCGCGCTCGACGATATCGTGCCGCTCGACCGCAACCAGTCCTTCGTCGTGCAGCGCATCCTGCCGCCCGGCGATCACGATGTCGATGTCGCGGTGCTGGGTTCGCTGAAGGGCAGCGCGCTCGACTTCAGCCGCGAGATCAACATCCCCGACAATGACTGGTTTTATGTCGGCCTCGCCGATCTGACCGTCGGCAAGCGCTCCGGCGACGACAATATCGAAGCGGTGCGCTCCGGCGAATATGACGAGGTCTATACCAGGGGAAGGCTGGCCTTTTATGTGAAGGGCAAGATCAAGGGCCAGTATCTTTTGACCGCGGCCGCCGATACCGGCGATGACGATCTCGACAATCTGTTCCGCGGCCTCGACGACAAGGATCCGAGGAACCTTCTGCGCCGCATCGATCCCGATCAGTATTATCCCGTCTATGGCGACGATTCGACCGTCATCGACGACGCGCCGACCAATGGCAAGTTCTATGTCAGGCTGGAGCGCGGCGACAGCCATGTGATGTGGGGCAATTACAAGGCGATCATCAAGGGCACCGAGTTCATGCATTCGGAGCGCGCGCTTTATGGCGCCAGCGGCGTCTACCGCTCCGAGGCGGTGACGGCGTTCGGCGAGCGGCAGACCGAGGTCAGCCTTTACGCCGCCCAGCCCGACACGCTGCCGCAGCGCGACGAGTTCCTCGGCACCGGCGGCTCGGCCTACTTCCTCAAGCGCCAGGACATCACCACCGGTTCCGAGACGCTGACGGTGGAGGTGCGCGACCAGGTGACGGCTCAGGTGCTGGAGCGCAGGACGCTGGTCTATGGCGAGGACTATACGTTCGACTATCTGCAGGGCGTGATCATCCTCAAGCGTCCCCTGTCGTCGTCGACCGGCACGAACTCCGCGGTGCGCGAGGGGGCGCTCGGCGGCAACAAGGTCTATCTCATCGCCCAGTACGAATACACGCCGACGGCCGGCGACGTCGACGGCTATGTCTATGGCGGTCGCGCCCAGCATTGGTTCGACGAGAAGGTGCGCATCGGCGTCACCGGCATGAGCGAGACCACCGGCCTTGCCGACCAGCAGGCGCTCGGCGCCGACATCACCATCCGCCATTCGGAAAAGACCTTCCTCGAAGCGGAGGTCTCGCACTCCAAGGGGCCGGGCTTCGGCACGTCGCGCTCCACCGATGGCGGGCTGACCTTGAGCGATGTCGCCACCACGGGCTCGCGCAACCGCGCGGCGACGGCCTGGCGCACCCGCGGCCAGGTCGATCTCGAGGATATCTCGAAAAGCGGCATCAAGGGGACGGTCGGCGGCTATTACGAGCAGAAACAGGCCGGCTTCTCGACGCTGTCCGACCAGATCGCCGTCGACCAGCGCATCTTCGGCGCGCATGCCGATCTCGAGCTCACCGAGGATACGGCCCTCAAACTCACCTATGACGACTTCCACGAGGGCCGCGACTATGACGAATTCTACGGCCGCGAGACCGGCGGGCGCACCAGGCGCAAGGGCGAGGCGACGGTCAGCCGTCAGCTCAACGACTATTGGAAGGCGTCCTTCGGCGTCTCCTATTCGCAATTGCGCTCGCCGATCGCGGTTGCTTCGGGCAAGGGCGGCAATGACGGCGAAAGGCTCGATGCCGGCGTCAGGCTGACCTACGCCCCCGACGCCGACCAGGAATATTATGTCTTCGGCCAGGGCACGCTGTCGCGCGACGGCGATATAAGGCGCAACGACCGCATCGGCCTCGGCTCGAAATACCAGCTGACCGAGAAGATCGGCCTGGAGGGCGAGGTGTCCTACGGCAATACCGGCGTCGGCGGGCTCGCCGCCATCAATTATGCGCCGACCGCCGACGACAATTACTACTTCGGCTACCGGCTCGATCCCGACCGCGGCTTCGACCTCGACCGTTCCTATGATCTCGACGGCACCGACAGGGGCACCTTCGTGCTCGGCATGCGCCGCAAGCTCGACGATACGCTGTCGGCCTATGCCGAGAACAATTACGACCTGTTCGGCCGCCGGAACGCGCTGACCAAGACCTATGGCGTCGTCTATACGCCCGATGCGGTGTGGACCGTCGATGGCGGCTTCGAGGCCGGCACGATCGAGGATGACAGCATCGATCCGGGCACCGGGCTGGAGCGCTCCGACTTCGACCGCAAGGCGGTGTCGCTGTC
>NZ_PVBR01000049.1 GCF_002980495.1 Phyllobacterium phragmitis | reverse complement strand
TTTATCAAAGCCCACAACGAAAGCCCTACCCCTTACAGGTGGGTCAAATCCGCAGACCAAATCCTCGCATCGGTCAAGCGCTTCTGCCAGAAGACAATGAGACGAACTTCAGATTCAGGTGAATAGAATCCCGAAATGAGACCCGGCAAAGCGGGCGAGGGGGCATTGTGCCGTGCCGAGTCTCGGCCAGCATGAAGATACCGGCATCTGCCCTTTAAACCGATGCGCGTTTTCAGCAAACTCTAGAATAATCCGGCCCGTGGAGAGATATGCTAACGGGTGGTCCGCTCGCACCCGGATCACTACTCGCCAACCGCAAGCGAGAACTTGGCACTTCGTTCAAATCGGGCCGCAGCCTTGGCCGGGAACTCGTCTTCACCCACGGCATCGCCTTTGAACGAGGTCGGGCACCTGGGTTGTAGAACTTTCCTTTTTGCCGCCGTCTCTGCGCAGCAGTACGACGCTAGCTAAATATCTCTTGCAAAAGGATAATTTCTTGCTCTGTCGTGGATCACGAGTAGCCAGAAACGACCAGCAGGAGGCATCGCCGCCATGCGCGAATTAAACCGTATCGTCCGTCTGAAAACCGTCCTCGCCCGCACCGGCCTATCCCGCTCCACCATCTATCGCAAAATCGCCGAGGGCACCTTTCCCGCCCAGATTAAAATCAGCATCAACGGCGCTGGTTGGCACGAGGCGGAAATCGATCGCTGGGTTGAGGATCCCGTTGGATGGCGGCCAGCGTCGCCGCGCCGCCCCGATTCTGCGTCGGGGTAGAGCGACCGCCACCACACCATGATCCTTGATGAAAGGATCGCGTGTTCTCCGCATGCGCGGGGTTAGGGAACTTTTAATATCTGCGTTGGAATGCAGGTTCCATTAGCAACAGCTCCTAAGCTTCCAGCGTTACAGACTGCGGTATTTGAGTAACAATCGATGTTTTGCGATGTCAAATGCCCGCAGAACGTGTTGACACCCTTGGTTGTGAATCGTTAACAGCCACGCAAGCAAATTTATTGCGGAGAGTGGGTGTGGCGGCGATAAGATATTGGTTTTGCAGATACTCCCTATTTATTGGGATAAGTATTAGCGGGTGCTTTTCTGCCTTCGCCCAGGGTTCCGAAACAGCGCCATCAGCGCCGCCACAGCCCGCCACGGCCTCGCCGGCACAACCTGCGGCTGGCGCTCCGCATGTGACAAAGTTCGACGACTGGTATCACCGCTGCGTCGATGTGAAGGCTGCGGACGGCAAGACGGTGCCGCAATGCGAGGTGGCGCAGATCGCGCAGGTCAGGCAGGGCGAACAGAACGTCAATGTCCTGACGCTCGCCATCGCCAGGACCGCACCGGAAGCAGGCAAGAAGCCGTCCCAAAATGATCTCCTGCTGACGGCGCTGGTGCCGCTGAACGTCGTCCTGCCGGTGGGGCTGGGCCTGTCCGCCGACGGCAGGGACGTTGTCACCATTCCTTATCGCAACTGCAACCAGGCGGGCTGCTGGGCACAGCAGAAGCTCGATCAGCAGATGCTCGGCGCGCTTCAGAAGGGCAATGCGGGCGAGGCGCATCTGCGGCTGATGAATGGGCAGAACATCAATCTGCGCTTTTCTCTGAAGGGGCTGACCAAGGCTCTGGCAGAACTGCAGAAGCCGTCCAGGGGCTGAACCGGGAGCGAACATCATGCAATGCCTTCGCCCGGCCGTGCCCTGGCTTGCCCTTTCCGTTTCTGCAATCCTGATGGGCTCTGCCGCCTTTGCGCAATCGCCGGGGCCGACGCCTGCCGACGATTTCATCCAGCGCCAGGAACAGGAGGAACTCCAGCAGCGGCTTGAGATGTTGCGTGAGACAACGCCGCGCGGCACGCCGCAGGCCGAGCAGCAAAGGCCGGAACAGGCGGAAGGGCCGGGCAAAGGACCATGTTTCGAGATCAGACGGGTGGAGGTCAAGGGCATAACGCTGCTGCCGCAAATGGCGATCGAACCCGTCTTGAAGCCCTATGAGAACAGGTGCATCGGTCTTGCCGATATCAATGCGCTGCTCAAGGAGCTGACCTATCTCTATGTCGAGGAGGGCTACATCACCTCCCGCGTCTATGTGCCCGAGCAGAATATCGCCGAGACGAAGGTTCTGCGCCTGGTGGCGGCCGAAGGCGCGCTTTCGGATATTTATCTCAACGGCAAGCCGGCAGCCTATCCCGGCCTCATCGCCACAGCCTTCCCGGGCATGAAGGGCAGGCCGGTCAATATCCGCGATGTCGAGCAGGGGCTCGATCAGATCAACCGGCTTTCCTCCAACGATGCGAAGACGTCGATGCTGCCCGGCAAGGAGCCGGGCACGTCGATCCTCAATGTCGAGAACCAGCCGGGTCTGCCCTGGCATTTCTCGGTGGCCAACAGCAATCTCGGGCAGAAGCAGACCGGCTATTCCAGGAGCTCCGTCTCCTTCCAGATGGACAATCTCGCCAATCTGAACGATCTCCTGTCGCTGACCTATGAGCACACGGGACCGGACTATCCCTGGCCGGATGACGGCATCGGCCGCAGCAACAGCATCTCGGGGTCGCTCAGCATTCCCTATGGCTACTGGAGCTTCTCGCTCAACGGCTCCTGGTACAAATATCACAGCGCCGTTCCCGGCAATTTCGGGGATATCGAGACATCGGGCGATTCCGGCCAGTTCGGCATCAATGTCGACCGGGTGATCCTGCGCGACAAGGATTCCATCACGACCCTCAATGCCGGCATCACCTACAAGGAGACCAACAATTTCCTGATGGGCAGCCGCATCGAAGTGGGCAGCCGGGAATATACGGTGGCCAATCTGGGCGCCTCGCATTCCCGCCGCTGGCTCGGCGGCCTCTGGGTCTTCGACGTGAGCTATTCCCAGGGGCTCGGCATCTTCGGCGCGGTGGAGCGCGGCGAGCCGGGTGCGGGCGATGCCGATCCGCAATTCTCCAAATTCTCCGGCACGGTCAGCGTCACCAGGCCTTTTGAGCTCTCAGGCCAGAACCTCCAGTTCAGCGGCATGATCAACGGGCAATATTCGCCCGACAATCTCTTCGGGGCGGAGCAGATCTCGCTCGGCGGCTACTCGAATGTGCGGGGCGTCCGCGACAGCGTGCTCTTCGGCAATAACGGCTTTTTCACCCGCAACGAGATCACCTGGCGCACCATGCCATGGGCGGACAATGCCTTCCTCGCCAAGGGGCTCGGCGAGCTCCGCCCTTATGTCGGGCTCGACTACGGCCATGTCTTCGGTGAGGAGCGCTACGGCATTGAAGGCGGCGACATGGCTGGCTGGACGGTCGGCGCCCGGCTCGCCGGCGGCAGGATCGGCGCCGATATCGGCTATTCCAGGATTTTCGAGGCGAGCGCCGAAGCGGCGGACAAGGATATTTTTTTCGTAAGCACATCACTCAGGTGGTGAGTAGCAGACAGGAGCAGGAAGATGTTTCGTGGGGACAAGAGGATCGTGAGGAAGACGGGTGCGGGTACGGCGGTTTTGGTCGGACTGGGCCTGATCCTGGCCGGCTGCGGAGGACGCGAGGCGCATCCCGTTGCTATAACGAATCCGACGGACAGTGCCTTCGATTGTGCCGGCATCTCGCGGGAATTCGCGGCGAATGAGCGCCAGATTCTGACAACGCTGAAAGAGCGCACGCAGGCGCAGGGCAAGAACATCGCCCTCGGGGCGGCCGGCGTGTTCTTTTTCCCGGCCTTCTTCTTCATGGATCCGAAATCGCCGGAGAAGGTGGAGATCGATGCCTTGCGCAATCGCAACAAGGTTCTCGAGGACATCGCGCGGAGCAAGAAATGCAGCCCGCCCAGGTCACAACTGACCGAGATCTACAAGAAACTCGACGACCCCCGCAGCACGCAGCCGGCGAAAGTCAGAAACTAAAGCATGACGCGGCGATCAGCCGCCGCGTCTCTTTGATGAATTTTTGAGGCAGGATCGGCCATGAAGAATTTTGCAGTCCGTCAATATTTTTCACATGCACTCCGAATCCGTGAAGGGGCGGCATATCGCGTTCATCGGTTCGATCCTGCCAATTTTGCCCGCAAGGCAACAGCGACGCTGCTGAGCGGACTTCTCGCCTTCCAGCCGATGCTAGTTCAGGCGCAGCAGGTGACGCCGGATGCGAGTGCTCCGATCGCCAACCAGCCGGGCGTGGGTGCGGCGCCGAACGGCGTGCCGCTTGTCGATATCGTCACGCCGAACGGGCAGGGGCTGTCGCATAACAAATATGGCAACTTCAATGTCGGCAATCCCGGGCTGATCCTCAACAACCACAATGGCGAGTTCGGCACCTCGAAGCTCGGCGGTGTGACGCCGGGCAATCCGAACCTGAAGAACAGCGGTCCTGCAAGCGTCATCCTCAACGAGGTAACCTCGGGCAACCGCAGTGCGCTCGAAGGCCCGACGGAGGTGTTCGGCGGCAGGGCCGATGTCATCATCGCCAATCCGAACGGCATCACCTGCGATGGCTGCGGCTTCATCAACACGCCGCGCGCCACGCTGACCACCGGCACACCCGATATTGACGCGACCGGCCGCCTCAACGGCTTCACCGTGCGGGCCGGCGACGTCACCTTTGGTTCCAGGGGCGGCAATTTTGCCTCCGGTGACGGCGCGGTGGATCTCTTCGACATCGTCTCACGCACCATCCGCATTGACGGGCCGGTCAATAGCACGAACCTGAGGCTTTCGACGGGACGACAGAAGTTCGATTACGCTACCGGCGAGATGACGGCGCTGCCCGGTGCCGACGATGCCGGAGAGTTCGCCATCGACGGTTCGGCACTCGGCGCCATGCAGGCCGACCGCATCAGGATCGTCGTCACCGACAAGGGCGCCGGCGTCAGGATGCGCAGCGACATGGCCGCGAACGCCGGCGAACTGACGCTCTCGGCCGACGGCAGGATCTCGCTCGGCAATGCATCCGGCCGCGATGGGGTGAACATCCAGTCGAAGAGCCGGCAGGTCGAGGCGAAGAAGGTCACCTCGAAGAAGCGCGTGACGGTGAAGGCCGAAAAGGGCATCGCGCTTGAGGCGGTCGCTGCCGACGAGGACGTCATTCTGGGGAGCGGCGATGGCCTGCTTTCGGTTGTAGGCGATGTGGCTTCTCTTGGAACTATCGGACTGACATCGTCCGGGGCGATCGCAATCGCGAACGTCTCGGCAGGGCAGAACGCCAACCTTCAGGCGGGGCAGGGCATTACGGCTGGCCAGGTCATTGCCGACGGTGCGGCAAAGATGGCTGCGACCTCCGGCAATATCGCCCTGTCCGGCACGGCCAAGGCGGGTGGCGGCGCGCTGACGATTGAAGCGGCATCCGGCGCGATTGCCTCTGCTTCGCTCGTCAGTTTCAACAACATGACTCTGACCGCCGGGACAGATATCGCGAGTGGTGACATTCTTTCTGGTGGCGCGCTTGTGGCCTCCGCCCGTTCCCTGAAGGCGACAAGTGCCGTCTCCGGCATCGATTTTGCCGCAACCAATGCTGCCAATGGAGCAATCTCTCCTGGAACAACGGGCGACATGCGGCTGCAGATGTCCGGCGGCGCGGTTGACGTTGCTTCGCTGCTTTCAGCCGGGAATCTGAATGTTTCGGCTGGATCGGTGATCGGGCAAAACATCACGAGCCACGGCGCAGTTGCGATTGCCGGCAACACGAATGTTTCGGGCCAGCTTCTCGGTGCGGGTGACGTCAGCATCACGGGCGCCAACATCAAGGCGGGTGCGGTTATCTCCAGCGTCGATTTCGCCGCCAGCAAGGCCTCGCCGAACGGTGCGATTGTCGTCGGACGTTCTGGAGATACAGCGCTGCAGGCAGGCGCCGGAGCGATTGATGTCGGCACGCTGCTGTCAGCAGGTAATCTGGTGGCCAATGCCGGAACCTTCAATGCCGGCAATGTGACCAGTCATGGTGTGGCTGATATCTCCGGCACGACCACGATCAGCGGTCAGCTGCTGTCGGGTTCCGACATCGTCATCAAGGGTTCGTCCATCAATATCGGCACTGTCGTTGCCGGTGTCGATCTGGCAGCACTCGACAACGGCAATGTTGTTCTTGCCAACGCGGCTCATGCGCTCAATCTGACAGCAACGGCAGGTGATCTTACCGCCGACCGTCTGCTTTCCTCGGGCAATATGGTTGCCTCCGCGACCGGGAATCTGTCGGCCAACGCCCTGGGCCACGGTGATCTCGATCTGACGGCTGGCGGTACGCTCACCTTGTCCGGCCAATCGCTCGCCGGTGGTAATGCCATCCTCAATGCGGGTTCGATTGATATCGGAACGCTGGTTTCGGGCGTCGATTTCGCCGCGACGGAGAAATCGGGCGGTTCGCTGATCCTCAAGACCGGATTGGCGGGCACCGGGCAGATGTCGCTCGATGCGACGGACGGTTCGATCATTGCCGGTGAGCTTTTGAGCGGTGGTGATCTGACGGCGCATGCGCTGCGGGACATCACCTATGACAGCCTGCAGAGTTTCGCCGGTGCCGATCTGCGGGCCGATCAGGGCTCGATCAGCCTTGATCGCAATACGGTCGCCAGGGGCAACATCGCGCTCACGCTGCAGAGCCTCGATCTCAGCAATGACCGCGGCAAGCTGGCGACGGCAGGCACGCTGACCGTCAATGCCGATAGCGCCAATTTCTCGGGCAGCACGCTGACTTTTGGCGGTATTTCACTCAATCTGACAGATTCCGCCGATGTTTCCGGCTCAAAGATCCGGGCCGTGACCGCCGACGGCGGCAGCGGCGATATCTCCGTCAAGGCCACAACGATTGCCACGACCTCCGCGACGGCGCTTCTGGCTGCCAACGACCTGACGCTGACGCTCGCCTCGCTGACCAACCCCGGTCAGCTGGCGGCGGGTCGCGACCTGACCTTCAACATCTCCGGCGATCTCACCAACACACTGACCGGCCTGATCTATGCCGGCAATGACGGCCGGCTTCATGTGGCGGGCGATCTTCTCAACGATCAGGGCGCCATCCTCGTCGGTCACGATCTCGCGATCGCCGCAGACGCCAATGGCGGGCGCAACCGGTCCGTCACCAATGTCTCCGGCCTGATCCGGGCGGAGAACGACGTCTCGATCCTGACGGAGAACCTCACCAACAAGCGCGTGACGACGCCCACCTGGAGCACGCACCTCATCTCGTCGGGCGAGGTCTCGGGTTTCGTGCTCAATCCGGATGTGGCAGGCAAGCCCTTCGCCTATCTCTACAATGATAATCCCAATGACAAGCCGCAGCTTTATCCCGGGTTCTATCCACCGCTCTGGTCGGACTATGAGTCCCAGCTCTGGTCGCTGGCCACGCTTGCCGACGGGACGTCCTATCACGCCTGGACCTGGAAATCCGCCAATGGCCCGGTAGGGCAGGGCAAAATCTACGACTGGATCAAGCAGCGCGTCCCGAAGGATGAGAACGGCGTTCCCATCCTCGATCCCACCAACCCTTCCAGATACTTCGTCGTAGCCTACTGGCTTGACGGGCCGGCGGACACGAGCACGACCTACACATGGAATGAGACCTCCAATATCAGCCAGTCCGTCCGTGAGGCTCGCTTCGATGGGCCGCTTGCGCCTGAGGCGCTGATCCGCGCCGGCGGCAATCTCTCGATCGACGCGACGACCCTCAACAACAGCTACAGCAGCATCGAAGCCGCGGGCGATGCCGTTCTCAAGGGTCAGGTGCTGAACAATGAGGGCGTGACGCTCAGCCGTACCACGACGACGACATGCAACGCGCTTGGCGCCTGCGAGGCTTATGACGCGGACGGCAACCGCGATCCTTCGAAGAATATCGCCCAGGGCACCTTCATCATCAGCAAAGTCGAGACCGTCGGACTCGCCGCGGGCAATATCAAGGCCGGTGGCGCGCTCGACATCAGCGGCTTCGGTGACATCAACAACACGTCCGCACCGGGCTCGATCGCCGGCGGAGCCAGTCTTGCGCCTTCGACCACGCCGGGCGATCCCACGTCAGCGCTGGCGGGACTGACGGCGGGCGGGGCGCTGTTCACGCCGAACGCGGCGCTTGGCGGGCTGTTAGCGAATGGTACGCCGTTCGCCGGCGCCGCCCTCGTCGCCGCCCTCGGCAATTCGGCACCGAAGCCGAACTCCGGCGGCTTCGGCGGAACCATTCCCGGCCAGGTGTTCCTCTATGAAACTCGCGTCGAATTCCTCGATGTGAGCAAGTTCTACGGTTCTGGGTATTTCATCAGCCGGATCGGCTATAGGCCCGAACGCGAGGTGCCCTTCCTGGGCGACGCCTATTTCGAGAACCAGCTGATCGACCAGCAGCTTCGCCAGCTCGTCAATCAGGGGCTCGGCAAGGGTTCGTTCATCCCCGGCAGTGATGCGATCGAGCAGATGAAGACATTGCTCGATCGCGGCGCGGACTTCGCCAATGCCAACGGCCTCGCCATCGGCCAGCAGCTCTCACCCGAAATGATCGCCGGCCTCACCGAAACGCTCGTCTGGTATGAGAAGAAGACCGTCAACGGCATCGAGGTTCTGGTGCCGACCGTCTATGTTGCGAATACGGACAAGGCCAGCCTGACCGTCGCGGGCGCGCTGATCTCCGGCGGCTCGGTCAATATGAATGTCGGCAATGTCGCCAATTCCGGTGCGATTGCCGCAAAAACCGATCTGAGGCTGGCCGCCACGACGATTTCGGCCACGGGCGGCAGCTTCAATGCGGGGGGCAATCTGTCCCTGGCGGCTTCGCAGAACCTTACCCTGACCGCGCAGTCCCTGACCGTCGGCGGCCAGAACGTGGTCAATCCCAATGCGATGGTCACGGCTGGAGGCAACGCGGCGCTGCAGGCGGGGGACACGCTCAAGCTGCAGGGAACCGGTGTCGATGTCGGCGGCAATGCCGTGCTGGCCGGCCGCAATGTGATGCTGGAAACACAGAAGGTCGAGAATGACGGCTCGCAAAATGCGACGGGCACGCGGATCAATACCGGCGGCGACCTCGGCATAAAGGCGGAGAACGACGTCACCGTGATCGGCAGCGCGGCGAGCGCCGGCGGCGCGCTCGACGTTACGGCCGAGAACGGCTCGGTCAATATCGCCACCGTCGATGTGACGCGGAAATCCGACGATGGGTACTCGAAGGCGACCCGGACGACACAGCAGGCCTCGCAGCTTTCCTCCGGGACCGACGCGACCATCAAGGCGGGCGATGACATCCTGCTCTCCGGATCGAAGCTCAAGGCGGGCGGCGACGCGCAGCTGGAAGCTGGCAATGATATCAACATCACCGCCGCGCAGGAGCAGGAATCGGTCAGGTTCGGCAAGAATTCCTCTTCCTCGACCACGCATACAGGTTCCGAAATCGAGGCCGGTGGATCGATCTCCGCCAGGGCCGGGACGGACGGCAATGGCGACCTCAACATCATCGGCAGCAAGCTTTCCGCCGATGAGAAGGTGAGCTTGAGCGCTTCCGACAACGTCACCATTGCCGAGGCGCGCGACAGTGCGGTGGTCGACACCGAGGGGAGCTTCAAGACGGGCAGCGGCTTCAGCAAGAAGAAGGGGCAGGTGTGGGGTCATATCGAAACCGAAACCGCCGTCGGCTCCTCGATCAGCGGCGGCGCCGGCGTCGATATCACCTCGGGCGGTGACACGACCATCTCCGCGTCCAAGGTTCAGGCAGGGGCCGAGGAGAAGAAGGCCGATCTCAACATCGATGTTGGCGGTGATCTGGTCATCGCGTCGGGCAAGGACAGGGTGGCGCATGACGACCGGGAGAAGAGCAAGGGCTTCCTGCGTAAGGGCAGTATCTCCACCCAGAGCTACAACGAGACGACGGTCGGCTCCGAGCTCGGCGCTTCCGGCAATGTCAATCTCAATGCCGGCGACAACGCCGTCATCGCGGGCTCGAAGGTCACCGCCGGCGAGGCCATCACTGTCGAAGGCGACAGCGTCTCGGTCATCGGCGCGGCCGAGCAGCACGAGAGAGAAAGCGAAAGCAAGAAGTCCGGCCTTGGTGTCGGCTCAGGCGGCGGCTTCTTGTCGATATGGGGCAAGGAAGGCAAGGAGAAGGATTATGCCACTACGCTGAATGCGGGTTCCTCGCTCTCCTCAGGGACGGATGTCAACATCAAGGCGCGCGAAACCGACGTCAACATCATCGGTTCGGATGTCGAGGCCGGCCGCGATATCGCGCTTGACGCAGCGCGCGACATCAACATCACGCCGGGGGCGGAGAGCGCCTCGTCCAGAGAGAAGGAAGAGAAATCCGGGTTCGGCATCCAGTTCGGTTCGAGCGGCAGCGGCTTCTCCGTTGGCATCGGTGCGAAAAAGACCAAGGACGAACTGAACCAGGGCGCGCAGACCAATGCAGGCTCCAG
>NZ_PVBR01000048.1 GCF_002980495.1 Phyllobacterium phragmitis | reverse complement strand
TGCCATGATACGGAGCCGCCTTGCACAATAGCTATCACCTCGCGGCCAAGCTGACGGTCGATGACCGGCCGCCACGGAACAAGGGTGAACTCGTGGCTCTGCTCGACCACGGCGAACTTGCCGCTCGGTAGCTGCACTATGCCGGTGAACTTGCCGCTGACGCTTTCGCCGTCCGTGGCGGTGCGGAATGGCAAGCTCTTGGCTGCGGCCATCTCCGCGCCGACGCTGGCAAGCTCGCGCTCGCGCAGCGTGGCGAGGAGGTTGCGCCGATAGAGCGTGCCGCCATTCGGGCCGGGCGTGGCATCGCCCCGGTCGATATGATGCTCGCGGCGACGGTCGATCGCCTCGCATACCTCCTGGCCGAAGCCGGTGGGCGCAAAGTCGGAGGCCTCGGCCGACACAAGCCGCCGGTCCGCGCACCATCGCACGCACCCTGAACGAAGAAGGCGCGCCCGGCCCCAACGGCAAGCTCTGGAACCGGCTGCGCTACATCAAGGACCCGTCCACTGGAAAGCGCGTCTCGCGGCTCAACCCGGAATCGGAATGGATCGTTACCGAAGTGCCGGAATTGCGCATCGTCGATGATGAACTCTGGCAGGCCGTCCGCGCCCGCCAGGGTGACATCGCCGAGAAGTATGCCAATGTCACCGAGGCCGTGCGGGAGCATCATAAGAAGAACCGCTTGAACGGCGCGCGGCGTATCGGGCAACTCCTGCGCGAGTTGCACGGTCAGCATGTATGGATAGGTCGGGTCTCCATTGATCGACAGCCGGTGAGCTTCTTGACAGATTAGTACTCCCTGTTTATTTCCGAACGGTCGGAAATAAACAGGGAGTACTCTATGCCCCGTCCTCGCTTGCATGATCAGGAAAATATTCTTGATGCCGTGGAACGCGTGATCGCCCGCGACGGCGTACTGAGTCTTGGCGCTGTTGCGAAAGAGGCCGGGGTTTCCAAGGCGACCGTGCTCTACGAGCACACAAGCAAACGGGATCTTCTGGCTGCCCTCGTCGCACGGACGATCAAGGCAGACAATGCGTTCAATGCGAATTGCGAAGCGGAGTTCGCCGGGCAGCTAGACGCGCCGCTGCTCGGCAGGATCGAAGCTGCAAAGCGAACGCCGTGGGGCAATGGAGGCAACGCCGCCGTCCTCGGGCTGATCTCTGCGCTGATGCAGGATGAAGCGCTTCGAAGCGCGTTCCGTGCCAACCAGGCGAAACTGGGCGGGTCACTGATTGAGGCCGCTGCTGATGCCCGCACAACACGGCTGGCCTGGCTTGCTCTCGAAGGATTCAAGTTCCAGCAGCATATGGAACTGGTTGCCTGGAGTGAGACCGAACGCGCCGAAATCCTCGACGACATAACAACGCTTGCCCAAAAAGGCACACTCACCGGAGAGAATTCGAGTGACTGAACGACATATCTTTCTCACCGGCGCGAGCGGCTATCTGGGGCGAAACCTCATTCGACATTTCACGAATGCCGGACATCAGGTAACGGGCCTCGCGCGCAGCGATCAAAGCGCGGAGCTAATCGCCGGATTGGAAGCCAACGTGGTTCGAGGTGACCTGCTACGCGATGATCTCTCATCGCTCATGGTAGGGGCGACAGAATTGGTTCACGCGGCAGCCAACCTCGACCACGGACCTGGCCGGGATGCTTATGAAGAAAATGCCCGTGGTACCGAGGCCGTCATTGCCGCAGCTTCAGATGCGGGAATCCGACGCTTGGTTCACATCAGTTCGGATTCCGTATTGCAGGATGGCCGCCCGCTGAGGAATGTCGATGAATACCATCCCGTTCCCGGCCGTCCCGCCGGCGCCTACTCCGCCGGCAAGGCCGAAGCAGAGCGGTTCAAAGGACTGAAGGTGCACGCCTCCAACAGCGGCCGTAACGCCATCTCGATGGCCAGTTCCGCGGCGCCCGACATCGTGCTGATGGATGCGATGATGCCGGGTATGGATGGTTTCGATACCTGCAAGATCCTCAAGGCCGCACGGGGCTTCGAAGACCTGCCTATCATCTTCATGACCGGGTACAATGAAAACGAGCATGTAGTCAAAGCGCTGGCCGCCGGCGGTGTCGATTTTGTCAGCAAGCCCATTCGGCTCGATCAACTGTTTGCCCGCATGCGGGTGCATTTGAGCAATGCCAGACGTGCGCGCTCGGCACGCTACGCGCTGGATTCGACCGGGCGCTGGATGGTCGCCTGCGATGCCAACGGCCTGATCGCCTGGTCAACTCCGCAAGCATCGGATCTCCTGATGAAAGTGGGGATACGCTCGGACAACAACAGCTACCTGCCGCTCGATATCCTGTCCTGGCTGAGCGAAAGCCCCATGTCCGATCTCGGCGGGAATGCGAAAGTCTTTCACTATTCCCGCCTTGGCTATGACATTGAGTTCAGACGCCTCTCAGACTGTCGGAATGACGAAATCCTGCTTCGTCTTATCGACCGTCATCGCGGCGCAGACGAGGAGCAACTGGCACATGCCTTCGGCCTGACACTTCGCGAGGCGGAGGTGCTCCTTTGGGTCGCCCACGGCAAATCCAACAAGGAGATCGCCGACATCCTCGAAATGTCGCCGCGCACGGTGAACAAGCACATGGAGCAGATCTTCAACAAGCTCGCCGTCGAAAAACGAACCTCCGCCGCAACGCTTGCAGTTCGCGTGCTGTGGCGAGAGTGAAAACTAGCGAGGCCCGAAAATCTCGGTTCGCACATCAAACCGGCCAACGCAAATGAACGCCGTTCGAACGGCTTGCGGACAACCCGGAAATAAAGTGTGGCTTGGCACTTAATGAAGGTCTGCCTCACTTTGTGTGGAGATCGGCCGATTTGATCGGCATCATCCGCGCTCTGAGAAGCTCTGGACCCGCTCGGCCATACATTGCGCGCTTGATCGTCTTCAGTCGGTTGATCTGATCTTCCGCCTGACCATTGCATCTAGGGCAGGTCGATGGCGTTACAGACGGCCTCGATATCGCGGCGAAGAACGCGGGCAAAACGGGCCAGGAAAACGAGGCCAGAATGAATGGCATCATCTGTCGCTTTGCAGTAAATTAGGTTCATCCTCAATTTCTGTGATTCAGCGGCAGCATTCTCGCCCTCATCAGTTCTGGGCCGGCGCGACCGTACATTGCTCGCTTCAGCATCTTGAGGCGGTTGATCTGCCCTTCGGCTTGACCGTTGCTCCAAGGGAGTTCGATTGCATTTTTGACGGCATCAATATCCCGACGCAAAACGCTGGCGAAACGCATGATCGCCGTGAGTTCGGTGTCAATGGCATCGTCGATCCATTCATCCAGTGTCTCCGAATTCCTGCTGCGCAAGATGCCGTTGAAATGCATGGCCAAGCCACGCATTATGGCGAAGACTGCCGAACCCTGCTTCAAAGCATTGACCTTTCCGGCCTGACGATCTGTCGGCAGGCCGCGCGGTTTTATGCACAAAGCTGCGGCCACCACAGACGAGATCACATGGCCGGTGTCAGGATCGCGGACGGGTTCTGAAACATGCACATCTGGAGGCAGGTCGGCGGGTTTGATGTTTTCGGCTTCCCGCCACACCTTCAACAGGCGCTCCAGGTTGGAACGACTGCCCGTGTAGCCGCGGTTCTTGATATCGTAAAATAGATGGCGCCCAATGCGGTTTCCATTCTTCCAGCATTCAGCCAGAAAAGTTTCAAAATACAATGGCGATGTCGGATTCAATGCTGCCCGGTTTCTGTCTCGAGGTGCGTCAGAAGTAAGCCAGTTCGCGATGCTGCGGGCTCGTATCCGGTCCGCCTTGCAATCTCGCTGTAGGTGTGGCCCTGCTGGCGCAAAGCTTGAAGCGTGTCGAATATTTCCTGACGGGATTGTCTGTGCGCCAAGCGGGCTCGGCGGTGTTGTCCCGTAGCGCTGGCGATAGCATCTTCGGAGAGAATGGGTCTAACATGGGCGTGGCCATAAACGCTCATCTGTTCCTTGATCGCCGCCCTGAGATTTTGGACCAGATGAAAACGGTCAGCCACCTGGCGGGCCTGCGGTGCGCCCTCCCGGGCTGCCTGGGCATACAGGCCACAGCGATCTCGGCTAACAACCTCGATATTCGGACGTTCTTGCAACCATGCTTTTGCGCTCTCGACGCTGCGGTCGTCCAGAACATCGACGACCGATTGACGCTCAAGATCGACCATGATCGTGCCGTACCGCGAGGAATGCCGCCAACTCCAATCATCAATGCCCACAACCCGAATATTGTCTTTTTGCAAGGGCGCCGGATTATTGCGCTTCAATTGCCGTAAGATCGTGTCGTCGCTGACCGGCATGCCGAGCCGATGCATCAAGTATTCACCCGGGCGACCGCCCATTCTGTGGCCAATCAAGCCTACAATCTCAGCCATCCGTTCAGTTCGTCGCGTGTAGGGTGAAGCAATCTCGGGCAACCTGTCGGTGAAGGTTCGTCGCCCGCATTTCCCGTGTCTACACTGCCACCGGTTCAGTGCGAGTTGGATTTTCACAACTTGACCCTGAACAGGCAAGTCTTGGAGGCGGCGGTTGTGCCAGCCCTGCCGATGCCGGCTTCGCGTTCCGCAATCCGGGCAGATACCGACAGGTTTCGCAGCGGCAGAAACAACCCAGTTTTCTTCATCTTGAAGGGTGATGCCCAGAACTTTGACCCCTGGGCCGGGAGACCATTTCAATTGCGTTCGCATCCCCGCAGATAGCGACCGCGGCGCTAACACTTTGTTAACCACACAAAGTGAGGAAGAACCCAATTAAGTGCCAAGCGACAATGGCTCAGTGGCGCAGTATCTTGCCGAGAAAGGCTTTGCTGCGTTCGGTCTTCGGGTTCGAGAAGAATTCTTCCGGCGCTCCGCTTTCAACGATGGAGCCCTGGTCCATGAACACGACGCGCTGGGCGACCCGGCGGGCAAAGCCCATTTCGTGGGTCACCACCATCATGGTCATGCCCTCTTCGGCAACGGCGACCATAACATCCAGCACTTCGCTGATCATTTCCGGGTCGAGCGCCGAGGTCGGCTCGTCGAACAGCATGATTTTCGGGCGCATGGCGAGGCAGCGAGCGATGGCCACGCGCTGCTGCTGGCCACCGGAAAGCTGCGAGGGATAGGCATTGAACTTGTCGCCAAGCCCGACCTTGGCCAGCAGTTCACGGCCGTCTTTTTCGGCCTGCGCGCGCGGGGTTTTCCGCACATGGATAGGCGCCAGCGTGATGTTCTCGAGTGCGGTCTTGTGCGGATAGAGATTGAAGGACTGGAAGACGAAGCCGATCTCGGTGCGCAACAGCGTCATGTTGGTGGCCGGATCGCCGACGCGCTTTTCATCAACGACGAGATCGCCCTTCTGGATTTGCTCCAGGCCGTTGATGCAACGGATCAATGTCGACTTGCCTGAGCCGCTGGGTCCGCAGACGACGACGACCTCGCGCGGCTGCACGCTGAGAGTAATGTCATTGAGGACATGCAGCGACCCGAACCATTTGTTGACGCCTTGAAACTCGATCACGACTGAAAACCTTCCTGAAGGGAGTTCACAACTGCACCTCGCCATGGGCAGCGCTCATGCGTTTTTCGAGCCGGCGCGCAAGCAGGATGAGCGGATAGCACACGACGAAATAACCGACGCCGACGAGGAAGAAGACCAGCAATCCGTTGGGTACGCGTTGCACCACCAGCCAGCCGACGCGCGTCAGATCGGTCAGGCCGATAGCAGAGACGACGGACGAATCCTTGATGAGAAGCACATATTGCCCGACCAGCGGCGGCAGCACCACGCGCATGGCCTGCGGCAGCACCACCTGTCGCATGCGCTGCCATTTGGACAGGCCCGAAGCCAGCGCCGCCTCGACCTGGCCTTTCGGCACCGACTGGATACCGGCGACGACGATCTCGCAGATGAAGCAGGCGTTGAGGTTGGTCAGCGCGATGATGCCGGCGGTGAAGGCGTCGAGCTTGATGCCGAGTTCCGGCAGGATGAAGAAGATCAGAAATATCTGGACGAGGAACGGCGTTCCACGGATCAGGTCCACCCACGCGCCGATGACGGTGCTGAGCACGCGGCTGCCGCCGATGCGCAAAATGCCAAGGCCAAAGCCGATCAGCGTGCCGAAAACAAGCGCGATCAGCGACAGCACGACGGTCATTCCGAGGCCGCGCATGGCCAAGGGGTAGCTGCCGGCGAGGCTTTCGAGCTGTTGCCAGATCATGCGCGGCTCCTTGCCGGTCCGAGGCCGAGCCAGCGGCCCGACAGGACGGCCAGCCCCTTGAGGCAATAATAAAGCATGAGGTAGAAGGCGGCGACGGTAATGAACCCTTCCGCCGGCATGAAGCGGTCGGAAGCAAGCAACTGCCCGGCGCGCGTCAGCTCGGCGACCGATATCAGCGACAGCAGCGCCGAATCCTTGACCATGACGATGGCCTGCCCGAGCAGTGGCGGGATCGTTACCTTGAAGGCCTGTGGCAGGATGACGAGGCGCATGCGCTGAAGATAGCTCATGCCGGAAGCGACGCTGGCTTCCACCTGACCGCGCGGGATCGAAAGGATGCCGGCGCGGATGATCTCGGCGACATAG
This sequence comes from Phyllobacterium phragmitis, assembly GCF_002980495.1. GTDB lineage: Bacteria > Pseudomonadota > Alphaproteobacteria > Rhizobiales > Rhizobiaceae > Paramesorhizobium > Paramesorhizobium phragmitis. Next base: position 4,554 of record NZ_PVBR01000048.1, on the reverse strand, counting down.
GCGCCGCTGTTGAGCGACAGAGCCAGCACACCGACTACGAGTTCAGGCAGGATGATGCCAAGGCGCGGCAGGCCGAAATAGAGAAAATAGAGCTGAACCAGCAGCGGCGTGGCGCGCACGACATCGATATAGGCTTTGGCCGGCACCCGCAGAGCACGCGAACGCTGCAAATTCATAGCGCAAAGCAGAATGCCGACCAGAAGCGCGCCGGCGAAGGAAATGACCGATAGCCAGACCGTCGTGACGAGGCCCTGCCCGAACAGGGGCAGATATTCGCCAATCGTGCGGAAGCTGAAATTTTCAAGCATCTACGGAGGGCTAACCCAGATCGTGGTGACGACGTAAGCCTGCATCCCGGCAGGCGAGGCAAAAAGCGGTCCCGTACAGATCAAGGAGATCGACGCGGGACCGCCCGGTGCCGGCGTTTTTAGTGGTCCTTCTTCCAGTCTTCGGAATTGACCCAGTAGTTGAGGTTCTGCTCCAGGCGTCCATCAATGGTGACCTGATTGAGGAACAGGTTCATCCAGACGAGCAGATCGGGCTCATCATAACGCGTGGCGAAGGCCAGCGGCTCTTTCGACAAAAGGTCCGGCGTGATGTTGAAGGTGCCGGCCGGATAAGCGGTCGATTGGCCCTTGACGGCGGAAACGTCGTTCACGCCGCAATCGGCCTGACCGTTGTTGACGGCGTCAAGCAGCAGCGGACCGCCGCCCTTGTAGCTCTTGATATCGGCTTCCGGGAAAGCTTTCTTGGCTTCCTTTTCGCCGGTTGCGCCGAGCAGCACGGCAATCCTTGTGCCAGGTACCTTGCAGTCTTCGGCGGTCTTGAACTCGCTATCGCCCTTCATGAACACGGTGCTGCCGGTGTACATATAGGGATTGGTGAAGGCGACCTTCATCGCCCGCGCCAGCGTCGGCGTCATGTCAGCCACGAGCAGATCGGCCTTGCCGGACAGCAGCGCCGGAATGAGGCCATCCCAGTCGAAGTCCAGGAACGTGATTTTCACGCCCATTTCCTCGGCCATCAACTCGGCAAGTTCTACGGAACTGCCGCTGCGCTCGCCCTTGGAATCGACCAGCGAGAAGGGAGGTCCCTGCGTCTGGACCGCAACCCGCAATTCGCCGCGCTTGACGATGTCGTCCAGCGCGCCGGCGCTTGCCGCGCTGGTAATTCCCAGCGTAGCCAGTGCCGTGAAAAATAGATTGGCAATCTTCATTCTCGTCTCCTCCCGGTTATCTTCTTGCCCGTGATGGGCATTTTTGAACAACATCACCGCTTGTCGGCGGGTCAAGCCGTTGTCAAAACTCTATCTCGCTCCTCAGGCGTCCCAGGCGATCGTCTCAGATACCTTGATCCCGCGTTTGGCGAGTTCACCCAGGAACAGGGTATCGGGCACATGCGCCAAGGGGTTGAGTAACCCCGCAGCGGCGATTTCGCCCTTTGCTAGCATTTGTGCTACGATGCTTGCTGGATAGCCGACGCCAAGGCTCATGCCGAATAGTCCGGATTTCAGGTCGCGTTCGATGACGAGATTGGATGTCACCGTCTTGCCGCGACCGCCCTGCGTACCGCGAAAGACATTGCGCATGATGCACAAATCCTTCTCATCGTCAGCATATTGCAGTTGCGGGCCAAGCAGGCGACCGAGAAACTCGCGCGGGCTGATCGGCGCTGCCAGACCCGGCACAGGCTGATCGGACAAGAAACCGAGCTTTTTCAGCGGCACCCAGAACGCCGACCAACCCGGCCAGCGCAACGAATAGCGGCCAGTGCGCTGCAAACCCTTCGCCGCACCGAGCATCGCTGCGTAGTGGGGCGCATCGCCGTTCGGGATCGCCTCTAGTGCACCAAGCCCGTCAACCTCGATCTGATGGATGAATGCATTGTCATGCTGGCTGGCGCCCGGCACCACGACCCGTTTACCATCCTCCATGAGCACGCTGTCGCGGTTCTGGCTGGCCAGAACCATGTCGAAATTCCAGCTCACCTTATAGGAAAGTGGCTCGACGCGCGCCTTCGGTTCGGGGATGCCGCCGCAATAGGAATCGATGGCCGTGACGGCGTCGAACTGGCGCGCGGCATGCGCATACAAAACAAGGTCGATACCCGGATCGAGCCCGCATTCGGTCATGATCGACACACCGGCCTTTTCAGCCGCCGGTGCGAGATCGGCAATCGACTTAGCATAATTGGTCGTCACCAGCGGCGTGCGCGTCTTGATCGCGGCAATCACCGCGTCACGCATCAGCGGCTGCGGCAACAGGTCAATGGCGGCATCCACGCCGTTCATCACGTTGACCAACACTGAACCGATGGGACCTTCAGGAACGACGAAACGGATGCGGTTCAAATCGGTGAGGCCCGCAAGCCTGGTCGCGCCGTCCGAAGCAGTATCGACACAAACCACCTTATCGACGCCGCTGGCAACGAGATCGACAATTGCCGCGCGCCCTTGCAAACCGAGACCACCGAGCACCGCGACTTTCATGCCATTTCCTTGCGCACTGAAGCCTCGGGCCCTTCGGGCCAGCAGCCTTCGGGCAGATTGACCCACTTGTTGCACGACGCCATGACGACGAACGTTTCGCTGCGAACGACTTCACCCGGCTCGCCCGCGCCGGGGATCAGTTCGCTGGTGACGCGGTAGAGATCGGCGACGTCGCCGGCGACGGTGACGTCGACGATAATATCGAAGCGGCCGGTGACCACGGAAGCCGAATTCACGAAAGGCAGTTGTGCGATGCGCTCGGCAAGCTCGCGCGCCCGCCCGCGCCCCTGCGCATTGATGCCGACGATGGCCGAGATCAGTTCGGGACGCTCGGTCAGGTTCAGCAGGCCTACGATCCTGAGAAGATTGCGGTCAAGAAGGTTGCGAAGACGCGAGCGTACCGTAGGCACCGACATCGCCATCTTCTCCGCAAGATGGCTGATGCTGAGCTGCGCGTCCTGCGACAGGAACTTCACCAACCGTCTGTCTGCTTGATCTAAATGCTCTCGCAACCCCGGTGTCTTTCACAATTAGAAGAATTTCAGCAGTATTCTTTTTGATACGCGTATATTCTATGCGATTTCTTTCATAATGCAAGACATCATGCGCTCCCTTTTTCCAGATGGTTCGGCCCAAATGGCGTGTCGCTTTCAGCGCCTCGTTTCGCGCTCCTGCCCCTGGTGACATCTCTTTCCAGGCTTTGCATTGCGTCGCGCGGGAATGACGGTACTGGCGTTGCGCCCGGTAATCGCATTGTGACAGGCGCGCGTGTCATAGGCGCCATCACCACTGACGGCGCCGAGGGGATGTCACGTCATCGATATTGTCCGTGCAGGTGGCGGCAGCGAATGGATTTCAGGTGGCACTGGTCACGGCTTTCCATTCAGCCATTGCGGTGATGCGATGAAGGTGGATCTGGGAGGCTGAGCGTATCGATCAGACTGGTACGAAGAGATTTCGGACAGCGGAAAAGATCGAGACGAAACGTTGCAAGCCTCCCGCCGATCGGAAGCCTTGCATCATCCGCTCCCGTTTTCGGCCCAGTCGACCCGACTGGGCCTATTACTGACCGGCGAATATCTGTGGCCCAATGGCGAAAGCGCTTAAAGTGTCATTTCGCCCCCAGTCGGAACCGACCCCAAGGAGCCGGATTTGACCTCGATCCTTGATATAATCCTGATCGTCTGAATGGGTATCCTATCTTTGCGCCAATGACCGCAGAGTCCGGCCCCTCAGTCATTCGCAATTAATGTGATCCGGTTCGGATGTTTGATAACCGCCCGATTGGCACCGCCTGCCGCCTAGCGCCCTGATGGCCTAAGAGACGTGTTTAACGACGTCGTTAGCGACGTGTCTTAGGCGAGGATTGCGATGCGCGTTGAAATTCTTGGGCAGGAACGTCGACGGCGGTGGCGCGAAGAAGACAAGCTTGCGATTGTCATGTCGGTTGGGGTTGCTGGAGCCACGATCACAGAGGTTGCTCATCGTCACGATTTAACGCGGCAGCAGATATACGCCTGGCGTAGCGAGCTCAAAAAGAAGGGGCTTTTGTCGGCATCTGCGAATGCATTGTTCATTCCAGTCGATATGAATGCCGTGCAGACCGATGTCCCTGAACTCAGGGAGAGCTGCTGCGGGATGATCGAGCTACGATTGAGCTGCGGCCGCACACTTCGCTTCGAGAGTTCGGTGGCGCCCGGCACCCTGACGCAGGTTATCCGGGCAGTGGAAGCAGCATGATTGGACCTGGGACCGGCGTTCGGGTGTATCTTGCGTGCGGGATCACGGACATGCGCAAGGGAGTAGAAGGCCTTGCCGCGCTTGCGCAGAATGTTTTGCGTCAGAAGCCGACTGGCGGCGCGGTCTTTGCTTTTCGCGGAAAGCGTGGCGATCGTTTGAAGCTGCTCTATTTTGATGGCCAGGGCTTCTGCCTGTATTACAACTAACTGGTTTCATACTACAGCCCTTTCGTTGATATCTATGCATTTTGAGCATTGAGCAGACGGATGGCCTCAGCCCGGTGAACAAGTTGGTTCCATCGGCTACATTGTTTGGCTGGCACATTC
>NZ_PVBR01000047.1 GCF_002980495.1 Phyllobacterium phragmitis | reverse complement strand
AGCAGTTGGACCAGATGCAACTCAAGCTCTCGTCCTCCTGAAGTCCCATCTCTTGTCCCAAAATCCTTCATAACCGCCTATGGCGGTTCCCCGTCAAACCCCCAGCTCTGCTGGGGGTTATTGGCTTCAACCGCCCGGGGATATGTCCATCCCAGCCGTGCCGGATTTCGTCCTTTTTGAGGATCTGCTTGGAGGCACCCGATTCGGCGCCAACCACGGAGGCGGGCATTTTCTTGACACGACAGCAAAGGGCGGCGTGTATCCCGTCGCACCAAACTTTGCACTGTCATCCAAAGTTGCCACGCCACATCACGTCCGCTCCTTCGCCTTTCCCATGGCGCAGTGGCAAAGCGTATTGGACGAAGCCATTTATGGCAGTTTTTCGTTCGACGGCTTGGATATTTTCCGCGCGCCGCACGCGACACCGACCATCCGGTCAGCGCTCAGGAAACTGTGGTCTCTTAGTGCGGACGAAGGCGCCCCATCGCGTCTGCTGGCACGGGCTGCGGGCTGCGAGATCCTCGCTGAACTCTGCCGCTCGGCCGGCTCGCCGCTCGTTCCGGCCAGAGGCGGCCTCGCGCCCTGGGCGGAACGGCGCTGCCTGGAACTGTTGCGGGCGCGGCTTTCGGAAGACATCAGCCTCGACGAACTGGCAGCCGAGGCGCGGCTCTCACCTTTTCATTTTGCGCGTATGTTCAAGCAGAGCGTCGGCGTGCCGCCGCGGGTATATCTTACGCGACTGAGAATGGAGAGAGCCTGCGAACTCCTTGCGCAGACTGACCTTCCGGTCACCGAGATCGCGCAGGAGGTGGGATATTCGTCGAACCAGGTTCTCGCCCGGGTGTTCATCAAGCATCAACGCATGACCCCATCTGACTATCGTCGAGGCGTTCGCGATCCGGTTCGCCCAAAGATCTCGCATCGGGCGCGTTCGGCCCTGGAGGGACGTCAATGACCGTCCATGCCCCTTCGTCATTCGCCCAGTGGCACAGCAAAGGCCAACATGCCTCCTACTTGCGCACGATAAAGTCCCAAGGCTCAATTCTAGACCTTCTCGAGGTCCAGCGACCAGCCGGGGACATGTCCCGCCCGGCTCTGCCGGACATCGTCCTGATGGAGGACATGCTTGGCTGCAGTCGTGTCCGGGGAGACCTGGGAGGAGGCCGCTTCGATATGACCACCCCGAAAGGCACTCTCGCCGTCGCCGCGCCGAACTTCGCGACCACGGTAATCAATGATGACAGCCATCGGCTCCGCAGCCTGGCGTTCCCTATGGCGCAATGGCAGGGCGTGCTTGACGAAGCCGCAGACGGCCGGTTCTCGTTCGACAGCTCCTGCATCTACGGCCGAGTGTTCGATTCACCGTCCATCCGATCAGCGCTCCGAAACCTGTGGGCTCTTTGTGAACATGAGGGGCCGCCGTCGCGTCTGCTGGCGCGTGCCGCAGGTTTGGAGATTCTGGCCGAGTTGTGCCGGTTGGGCGGTGCACCGTTGGCGACTGCAAAGGGCGGCCTTGCTCCGTGGGCTCAGCGGCGGTGTTTGGAGCTCATGCGGGCGCGGCTTTCGGAAGACATCAGCCTCGACGAACTGGCAGCCGAGGCGCGGCTGTCGCCTTTTCACTTCGCACGCATGTTCAAGCAGAGCGTCGGCGTGCCGCCTCGGGTCTATCTGACCCGACTGAGGATGGAGAAAGCCTGCGAACTCCTTGAGACAACGGACCTTCCAGTCACCGAGATCGCCCAGGAGGTGGGATATTCGTCGAACCAGGTGCTGGCCCGGGTGTTCGTCAAGCATCAACGCATGAGCCCGACCGATTATCGCCGGGCAGTGCGCGATCCGCTACGTGTCATCGCGTTGCAGTGATTGGTCACGGGCGGCGCCCTGCAGGCGAAGGCTTGCCAAGGAACTACCGCGTCAGGCGCGTCAGCCAATCGGTGAGGAGCGCGGCGCCGGCTTGTTCAAGCCGGCTGGCATGGCGCCCGGCATCGCGGCGCAGTGTGACGGGGTCGATGCCTGCCGTTGCCAGTTCATTTGCATGCCCCAGAAGCCAGTGCTCGAACCGCGCGCCAAGGACCTCCGGGTGGAACTGGAGGCCGAGCACATTCGGTCCACGCGAGAAGGCCTGGTTTGTGCAGAGCGCGGTGGATGCGAGCAGAGTGCCGCCTTCCGGCAGGTCGAACGTGTCGCCATGCCAGTGGAGCACGGGCACATCCTGCAGCACGGCGAGAGGATTGGGCGCGGCGGTATCCGACAGATCGAGTGCCGACCAGCCGATCTCCTTGGCCGGACCCGGATAGACACGCGCACCGAGGGCTGCCGCCATCAGTTGCGCGCCAAGGCATATGCCAAGCGTCGGCCGGTCGGCCGAGAGCCGTACCCGCAGCAGCCTTGTCTCGTCGGTGACGACCGGATAGGCGTCGTGATCGTAGACGCCGATCGGACCGCCCAGGACCACGAGGAGATCGGCCCCGAGGGGGTCGAGCGTCGCAAGATCGCGCTCGGCCACATCAATGTATTCGATGTCGTAGCCAGCCTCTCTCAAGGGGACCGCGAAGCTGCCCAAATCCTCAAAGCCTATGTGGCGAATGGCCTGTACGCTTTTCCGTGTCATTCCTTTCCTCCTGAAACACCAGTGGGCCGCACCGCTCTTGCCGTCAGGATATGTTCGAGGTCCTTGAGCGCGGCGGCCGCGGTGGCGAGAGGCTCGGTTCCGGATCCGATGGCGATCGTCTCGCCCATCGCGTCGGTGGTGATCCGGATCGCCTTGTTCTTTCCCGACACATGCGCGAGCGGATCGGTCGCCGGGTAGGTCCGGACGCCGACGGCCGCCCGCGTCGCGTCGTCCGTCCGGATGAGGCTCCCGACGAGCTTGGGAACGAGACGCTGCTTTCGCCACGTCTCGAGATCGTGCGCCGCAATCGACTGAATGCCCTCGACGACCAGATCGTCCATCGTCAGGTCGGCATCCAGGCCGAAATTGGCGATGAGGATGAGCTTGCTGGCGGTGTCCCAGCCCTCGGTATCGTTGCGCGGGTCGGCTTCGGCGAAGCCGCTCGCCTGGGCGCGCGCCAGCGCATCCTCGAAGCCGAGGTTCTGGTTCATCATCGCATCGAGCAGGTAGTTGGTGGTGGCGTTCAGAATGCCCTCGATTTCGAGCACTTCGCAGCCTTTCAGGCTGTGCTCGAGGAGGTCGATCGTCGGCAGCGCGGCCGCCGCCGCGCCACTGAGTTTCAGCATCGCGCCCGAGGAACGCGCCAGGGCCCGCAGTTCCGGGCCGCTGTGGACCAGTGCGCCCTTGGATATGACGATGGCATCGCGCCCCGCCGAAAGGGCGGAACGGATATAGGCGAGGCCTGGGCCACCGGTGCGAAAATCGCTCGGACCTGCTTCGATGAGAATGTTAGCGCCGCTTGCATCGATGAATGCGGGCCCCGTCAGGCCCGGCTCGAGCGCGTCCAGGCGCCCCGCTTCGAGACCGGCTGAGTCGGCCAGACCGGATCGCGATCCGCAGACGGCGACGAGGCGCAAGTCGGCTCCATAGACCTGCCGGTAGCGAGCGCGGCGGGCCAGGAGAAGATTGGCCGTCGCGCGGCCCACGCCCCCGAAACCGGCAATCGCGATCCTGATGACATTCATGGTTCCCATGCCTTATCTTTGCGCTCCGAGCACCGATTGCCAACGCTTCCGACGGCGCCGAACAAACTCCCGCTGAAAGCCACGTCTTTCCGGCAGTGTAACCTCGCGCCAGCGACGGTGCGAAGGAGATGCACGGAGACGCGCTTTCGGCGGTCGCGGTGGGCGCGACCGCCGTTCATCTATTGCGAAGGCATGTCAGGCGCGGATGAAGGCCAGCATATCCGGATTCACCACGTCGGGATGCGTGGCGAACAGGCCGTGAGAAAGACCGCGATAGGTCTTCAGCGTGCCGTCCCTGACGAGCTTGATCGCCTTGTGAGCCGAGTTCTCGATCGGCACGATCTGGTCATCCTCGCCGTGAATGATCAGCACGGGAATGGTGAGTGCCTTCAGATCTTCCGTGAAGTCGGTCTCCGAAAACACTTCGATGCAGTCATGATGCGCCTTGGCGCCGCCGCTCATGCCCTGGCGCCACCAATTGTCGATCAGGCCCTGGCTGACCTTCGCGCCCTCCCGATTGAAGCCATAGAAGGGTCCGCTCGGAAGATCGCGATAGAACTGTGCGCGGTTTGCCGCCAAGGCGGAGCGCAACCCGTCGAAGACCTGCATCGGCACGCCGTCCGGGTTTGCGTCGGACTTAACCATCACCGGCGGGATCGCGGCGATCAGAATGGCCTTTGCCACACGGCCACGCTCGGCGCGGGCCGCATACCGCGTGACTTCACCGCCGCCGGTCGAATGGCCGATGTGGACCGCGTCGCGCAGGTCCAGTGCCTTGGCGAGCTCGGCCACGTCTGCCGCGTACGTGTCCATATCGTTGCCGGTGTCGGTCTGGTCGGATCGGCCATGGCCGCGGCGATCATGCGCGATCACGCGATAGCCATGCGAGAGGAAGAACAACATCTGGTTGTCCCAGTCGTCGGCGCTCAGCGGCCAGCCATGGTGAAATACGATAGGCTGCGCGTCTTTCGGCCCCCAATCCTTGTAGAAGAGGGTAGTCCCGTCGGATGTGGTGATGGTTGCCATTGCAAGTCTCCTTCCAAACCAGGTTGAGTGGATATCAGAAATGGCAGGGGTCTTTCGCAGCGGCATTCTCACCTGGTCGCAACGCTCGCCTCCTGCTTTTCGCGTGATGGTTCTAGCGGATTGGCGAACGTGCTGCGGTGCGGAAGCTGCTATGCAAGTGCCGATCTTGCGGGCCGATTGCCGCCGCAGACAGATTCCTGGCCCGGAACATCGTGGCAAGGCGCGTACCGTGCCATCGCTCGGTCATAGAGGTCTCAGGAGATGGCGCACGACGGGCGGTCGATCACCAACATGGAACGCGTTGAGCGTTGCCTGATCCAGCTGATCGGTACGCGTTACCCGAGCATGCTGCCGCTCATGCTCGATCCAGCTTTCAACGATGAAAGCCTCGACGACCTTGCCTGGCTCGGCAACGTCTTCCCAGACGTCCCATCGGATCGCGCCGTCACGCTGTCGTGCAGGATGAAATCCGCGCAGGGCCGTTACGAATTCGGCTTGGCGTTCAGGTTCGACACGATACTCGATCTCGATCAGAACCGGACCACGGTCGTCCGCGGGCTGGACTGAGACAACGGGCTCCGCCCAGTGGTTCGAGGGTGCCAGATCCGTGGTCGAATCCTCCGGAAGTCGCCAACGGAAAGCTAGCAGTAGGGCCGCCGCTTGTCCCACGGCCGCGATCACGAGAGCTGTGGCGACGCTACTGCTGGTGGCGAGCGAGCCCCAAAGGATGCTGCCTCCGGTCATCGATCCCTGAAAAACGAGCAGATAGACAGCAAGAGCGCGTGCCTTCACCCATCCCGGCGAGGCCATTTGCGCTGCTACATTCAGCGACGTCATCATGCCGATCCAGGCGAGGCCGGCTGCAAACATGACCGCTCCCGCGATCCACGCGTTGGCGACAAGAGCAAGCGACAGCGTAGCCAGCGCGAAGAGCAGAGTCGCCCCGACTGATATTGTGTTGGCAGGAATCGTTTTCCGCACCCGCTTCAGAAGGATCGCACCCACGACCGCTCCTGCACCGATACATCCAAGAAGAGCGCCGTAGCCGGCTGCATCGAGCCCGAGCCCGCGCCGGGCGACGAGCGGCAGCATCGCCCAGAGTGCACTTCCGAAAATGAAGAAGCCGATGGCCCGGATCACAACCAGACGCATCGCAGGAGAATGGCGCGTATAACGATAGCCCGCCTTCAGCGCGCCGAAGAAGTGCTCGGAGGGCAGCGTATGAACGGTTTCAGGACGTTTCCATGTAAACAGCACGAATAGCACGGCCATGACGGAAAGCGCGTTCAAAGCGAAGACGGCGGGTGTCCCGGCAAAGGCTATGATGACACCGCCAAGAGCCGGCCCGATCGCGCGCGAGATGTTGACACCAAGGCTATTCAGCGCGATCGCGTCCGGCAGGGCCTGCTTATCCACCAGTTCAGGCACGATCGCCTGAAACACGGGCGCGCTGAGTGCCGCAGCGATGCCGAGCACAAAGGTCGCGGCCAACAGCACTTCAGGAGTGACGAGGTCGTTGAACGTCAGGATCGCCAGGGCCGCTGCGGCGAAGAGGCCGAGGGACTGAGCCGTCAGGAGCATCTTGCGCCGGTCGACGATATCGGCCATTGCACCGGCCGGAAGGGCCAGCAGAAACATCGGCAGCGTTGTTGCGGTTTGCACCAGCGCGACGAGCAGCGGGCTCGGCGAAAGCGAGGTCATTAGCCAGCCGGCGCCGACGTCATGCATCCAGGTGCCGACATTGGAGACGATCGTCGCGATCCACAGCGCCCGGAAGATCGGGTAGCTAAGAGGGCCGCGTGCGGTTTCACTACTGGAAATTGTCTGTTGCGGCGCCGTCATGCCAGCTCCTTCTGCCCATCCCAAGCGGATGATGGACTGTTGATTTTGTTTCAGCGCGCTCTTCTCGCGAGGCGACCCGCGCCAAGCCCATTGCCGTTTACACAGCGGTCAGTCTCAAACCGCCCAGCAGCCGCAACCGAACGCGGCCCAGAACGTGCGGGCGTCCGAAGCCGGCGCTTGCGCGCCAAGAGACGCGGCATGATCGTGCCCGTGCACCGCACAGTTGTTTGCACAACCGCAATTCATCATCAGCTTGGTGCGGGCTTCTTTCGTCTTGTGGTGGCCACCGAAGGTGGCGACCGGCGACCAGTCCGGCATGGCAGCGGGAAGATCCGGTGCGAGCCGCTCGTATTCGCCGTCTCCATGCACGACCTTGCCGCCGAGAAGGGTAAGGACCGATCGTAGGTGGACGATGTCGCTTTCCGGCACGGAAAAGTAATCGCCGGACAGCACGGCGAGGTCGGCGAGCTGCCCGGCCTTGATCTGGCCTTTCCTGCCTTCCTCATTGGAAAACCAGGTGTTCGCTTCGGTCCACAACCGCAACGCGGTCTCGCGGTCGAGGCGATTGTGCTGCGGATAGAGTGCGAGGCCTCCAACGGTTTTCGAAGTCACGAGCCACGACAGCGAAACCCATGGATTGTAGCTGGCGACGCGGGTGGCGTCAGTGCCGGCCCCAACCGGAACGCCTGCTTCCATGATCCGGCGGATCGGCGGCGTGCGCTCGGCGGCTTTCGCCCCGTAACGTTCGACGAAATACTCGCCCTGAAAAGCCATCCGGTGCTGTACCGCTATGCCGCCCCCAAGCGCGGCGATGCGGTCGATATTGCGGTCGCTGATCGTTTCGGCGTGGTCGAAGAACCAGTTGATTCCCTGCAGCGGAACGTCGTGATTGACCCTCTCGAACACGTCGAGCGCACGATCGATCGTTTCGTCGTAAGTGGCGTGCAGCCGCCAGGGCCAACGGTTTTCTGCGAGAAGACGAATGACCGGCTCCAAATCGGCTTCCATGTTTGGCGGCATATCTGGGCGGTCTACGCGGAAATCCTCGAAATCGGCTGCAGAATAAACGAGCATCTCGCCGGCGCCGTTGTGGCGGTAGACATCGTCTCCCTGCCCGGGCGTGACTTGGTTCACCCAGGACGAGAAGTCCGCAAGCTCCTCCTTGGGCTTTTGGGTAAACAGGTTGTAGCTGATGCGGACCGTCAGCTGTCCGTCGGTATGCAGCTTCTCGATGATCTCATAGTCGTCGGGATAGTTCTGGAAGCCCCCGCCGGCGTCGATCACGCTGGTCACTCCGAGGCTGTTCAACTCGCGCATGAAATGGCGGGAAGAGTTGATCTGGTAGTCTGGGTCCAGCTTCGGCCCTTTGGCCAACGTCGAATAGAGGATCGTTGCATTGGGCTGCGCCAGTAGCAGGCCGGTGGGATTGCCGGCGCCATCCCTGACGATCTCGCCGCCGGGAGGATTGGGGGTGCCCTTCGTGTAGCCGACGACACGCAAGGCGGCCGCGTTGAGCAGTGCGCGATCGTACATGTGCAAAATGAAGACGGGCGTATCGGGCGCGAGCGCGTTGATTTCTTCGAGGGTCGGGAGCCGTTTTTCGGCGAATTGGTGTTCGGTGAAGCCACCGACAACGCGCACCCATTGCGGCGCGGGGGTGCGATCGACCTGCCGCTTGAGCATCGTCATTGCATCAGAAAGCGAGGGGACGCCGTCCCAGCGAAGCTCCATATTGTAGTTCAGCCCGCCGCGGATCACATGGGTGTGGCTGTCGATCAGCCCTGGGATGAGCCGGCGCCCCTTCGCGTCGATCACCTCGGCGTTTGGCGCGGAGGCGCGCACGTCGGCTTCGGGGCCAACGGCAATGAACCTGCCGTCTCGGATCGCTATCGCATCGGCCGAGGGGTTCTGCCGATCAAGAGTCGTCACCTTGGCGTTGACGACGATCAGATCGTTGGCGGTCATGGCTTTCTCCTTCGCAGCACATCGAATCCGCGAGCACGAGCCGCAGCCGCATTGCCGAAAAAACGTGACGGCGATGCGACGGCTAGCGTGGGGAACACGGGCTGCTCCCGGCGGGGCGGTCGGTCCAGCCCGATCACATCATTCAGGCCGCCGGTCTGGGCGCGACGACCGGGCCGTGCGCCGCGCGCTCGGGAGCCTTGTGGACCATGGTGTAGGCGTAGTCGACGCCCATGCCGTAGGCCCCGGAATGCTCCTGCACGATGGCCATAACGGCGTCGTAGGTGTCGCGCCGCGCCCAGTCGCGTTGCCATTCGAGGAGGACCTGCTGCCAGGTCACCGGGACGATCCCGACCTGAACCATGCGGTCCATGGCGCGGTTGTGGGCGTCGAGCGACGTTCCGCCCGAGGCGTCGGCCACCATGTAGATTTCATAGTCGGTGTCGGCGAGGCAGGAGAGCGCGAAGGTCAGGTTGCAGACCTCGGTCCAGAGCCCCGACACGACGATCTTCTTGCGCCCGTCGGCGGCATTGGCCGCCAAAGACTCACGGACCTTCAGATCATCCCAGGAGTTCATCGATGTGCGCTCCAGGATGGGAGCTTCGGGAAACACCGAAAGCAGCTCGGGAAAGGTCGGCCCAGAAAAGCTTTCGGTCTCAACCGTCGTGATCGTCGTCGGAATCCCGAAGGCCTTCGCTGACTTGGCGAGACCTACGACGTTGTTCTTCAGGGTCTGACGATCGATGGACTGGACACCGAAGGCCATCTGCGGCTGCTGATCGATGAAGATAAGCTGGCTATTCTGAGGGGTTAAGACTTTCAGTTTGTTGGACATCGGCTCTCGCTTTCCAGATGATGTGAACAATGATCGACGCGCCTCAGGCGACGTCGCCTTTCTTCGCTGCCTCGTCGGTGCCGTGGTGAGCGAAGGATTTTTCGTGCAGGACTGCCTGGACAAGGTTCGTATGGCCCTTCAGCCACTGGACACCGGCCTCGCCTGCGAGCATGCCCAGAAGTCCGAGCAGGGCGACGATAGGAGGGGCTGGCGAACGGACGGAGACAAGTCCGTAGATCACGCCAATAGCCAGACCAACGAACAGCGAGACGAGATAGGGTTGAAACTGAGCCATATATGGACTCCATAGTGATGTTTGACGAAGTTCGAGCTTGCCAGCAGTCCTGTCCAACACCGTGGTCTGATTTCGGCCAATCGTGCGGGATTACTCTGCTGCTTCCTCGATCAGGTCTGCGACGGCCTGCGGGTTCGAGACCATCACGACATGCGACGCACCCTCGACAACCACGGTGTTCTTGGAATCGGCGCGCTCAGCCATGAACCCGAGCGCCTCGGCCGGGATGTTCTTGTCGCCGTCGCCATAAACGAAGTAAGACGGCAGGGTCTTCCAGGCCGGTTCGCCGGACTTTTCCGTCAGCGCCGCTTCGGTGATCGGCCGTTGGCCGGCTGCCATCAGAACCGCTGTTTCGGCCGGAACGTCGTGTGCGAACTGGTCGTGGAACTTCGCCTGATCTATGTACAGATCGACCCCACCGTCCGAGAGCTTGACGGGCGGCGCAAGTGCTTCGCCGAGCGTCCCGCCTGGGAACTTGCTGGCCAATTCTGCCGCAGCTTCCCCGGCATCCGGTGCGAAGGTCGCCACATAAACTAGAGACTTGATGTTTTCGCGCCCTTGCGCAGCGTTCGAGATGACCTGGCCACCATAGGAATGGCCGACGAGGACCACTGACTCAGCGATGCTTGCCACGACGTCCGAGACCACGCGTGCATCGTTGGAAACACTCCGCAACGGGTTCGCAACCGCAACTGTCGTGTAGCCGCCTTTTTTGAGGATGGCGACGACGCCATTCCAGCTGGAGGAGTCGGCGAACGCACCGTGGACGAGGACGATCGTTGGCTTGGCCGGTTCGGCAATGGCGGTGCCCGATAGAAGTGCGGTTGCAATGGCAGCAGTTGCAGCAAGCTTGGCCATGATGACCTCCTATTTCTGTTTGGTTCGAGGGTGCGGGGGATAAAGACGCGCTGAGGGGCGAGCGCCAAAAGCGGGGCGACGAGTTTGCGTCGCTTTTCGGCTCTGTGACGTACAGCATCATCGTCGGAAGGATGCTTTAGCGCGACCGGACAGGGTCGCTCCAGCACCTCCAGCAACTCCACCGGATTGTAGGTATGCTGTTCCAAATTGCTGTCATCCCGAGTTCAATTTGAGCCGCCGCCTGCCCGGGTGCGGACAGGAAAAGCGGCGTTGAGAGGCTTGATTTTAGCGATCGTTTGAATGCCGTGCGGCACCGGGAATGCGGTCGAGGTGCCAATCTTGCTGGTTCTTCATCCGAACCGGAGACATCAGATACCAAGATGAGGAGGGGATCGCCGTTCTACCCGGCAAGCCACGCATTTGGATCGTCGTTGAACCGAATGGATGGAAGACGACATCATACGTCTCCTTGTTGAGCGAATGCAGCCGCCGCACTGGGAGGGTTGCCGATCGGCCCGAGGTGGGTGTGGCGGAAGCCGGCAGCGTATTTCAGCCCGTAGCCCAGGCTCCTGTCGAAGGCGGCATGAGCCACGAAGATCAGGGCGACATGCCAGAGTATCGTGAGGCCGGTCAGAACACCAGCGATGGCCAGTACGGCCGGCAGGGCATAGCTGTGGACCGCGTTGTAAAGAGCCGCGCCCGCCTTTTTGCCCACCACGTAGCCGACGAAGCTGAGGTCCGGCGCAAAGAACAGGACGGCGAGTACCCAGAACTCGCCGCCGAGGAAGAAGAAAAGAGAGATACTTGCTGCGAACACCGCCAGCGCTTCCGCACGAAGAAGCCACAGGACCATGCCTGTCGGATAGCCGCGGTCGGATTGTTCGAGTTCAGCGTTATTGTTCATTCGGATTCCTGTTGTTTCGGAGAGACGGGAAGAACTGACGGCGCCCGCTTCGTCCGCGCGTGAACCGGAATAGGTCAGACCCCAGCTAGCGTGAAAACGTTTGTTCTTCGTCACGCTAGCTGGGGTCCAGCGCCATCGCGCGGCGCGCAGACTGCTGCAACGGTGCACGGCTTGCTGTTCGCTCAGATGCCGTCTGACGCCGCGGCGTCGAGACGAGATGGCGCTGTCGGTGGCAGCGGTCGATCGCGCGGCAGCAGTCGACCCATCTCCGTCGTTCCTAGGTCATTGACGGCTTCCCGAAAGCCCTCGCTTCTGGCGCATCCAACTGTCGGCGTGGTCGGGGCCGTTTGCTGCCTGTCCGGTATCGGGTAGCGCTCCGCGGATAGCTGACATTCCGCAGCCGATCTCATCCCGGTTGTCGCTTCACCCGCCCAGCAGGGCACAGCCAGCGCCGGAAACGAACTCAGAACTGGATAGAAACGGGGGCAACCTCAAATACGGCCATTGCCTATCGAAGGGATTTCTGTGCGGCCTTTATCGTTCGGGCCAATAGCAGGACAGACAGCCTTCGGGGAAGGCTGTCTGTCGGAGTGCTGGAGGAACGTTTGACCGGGGTCAATCATCACTGACGTTGAAATCGTCGGAGGCATTGTAGCCGGTGTACACCTTGCGCGTTCCAGTGCTGGAGGTAACAATCTCGCGATCGGCGACCTTCCGCTCTGCGGGCCTGTTCTTCGGAGCCGCATTGTGGCTGCTGCGGCCGAAGTCATCGGCGGCGTTGTAGCCGATCCGGCCCGGAGAGATACTAACAGTCTCGCCGGTGTAGACCGCCACTGGGCCGAGGTCGCCCGGGGCAGCATTGGGGTTGCTGACCCTGAAGTCCTGTGCGGAGGCGTTGCCGGCAGCAAGGACCGAAAGAGCGGAGGTGAGGATGAGGAACTTACGCATGATAGTGTCCTTTGAGTTCGGGTTGAAAGAGCGTCGAGCAACCTTAGGTCGTAGTGACGATTTAACTATTTGAGCCAGATGGCGATTGCGGCGAGTTTGACGAACCCCATGAAATTGGAGAGGAGCTTGTCGTATCGAGTTGCGACGCGTCGGAACTGTTTGAGCTTGTT
>NZ_PVBR01000046.1 GCF_002980495.1 Phyllobacterium phragmitis | reverse complement strand
GCGGCGATATCCGCGCCATCTGGCGCTCGCTCAGCAGAAACAAATCACCCATCGCAGCCTCCTTCAATGGAGACTGTGAATCACACCGAAAACCGATCCGCAAGAAAATTAATAGGTCCTGAGCCTAATCATCAAGATGTGGTTTTCTTCGCCAATCGTACGCCCGGGCCGCCGCCGTTCTCCGGAATGAACTCGATGCCGGCAGCTTCAAGAACAGTACGAATTTTCTGCTGAGTTTCTGAAGATACGACGGGTATCTTTTCCCCTTCACTTTCGCAACGCTTAATCGTCGGCACAGAAACTCCCGCCCGGAGAGCAAGCTCGGCCTGTGATATTCCGATCAATGCACGAGCTGCCCGCATCTGTCCTGCTGTTACCAAGGCCTATTGATCCCTTTAGATCATTCCGATATGATCCAAAAGGATCAATGATGCCTTTGGATCATTGGTCTATAACGCGGCTGAACACGGTGTTGGCGCACCGCGCTCAGCCTAACCACAACCCAAGCTGATAGGAGCTCGGATCAATGGCTGATTCGGACGATACCACGACTTTGTCTTCCGTCACGCGCAGGATGTTGCTGACGGGCACGATGGCAGCGACAGTGACATGGCCGTTTGAACATGGCGCAGGCGCCGCCGAGGCGCTGGCCGGCAATCCCGCCTCCGATCCCACGCTGGACCTTTGGCGGCAATGGCTGGCAGCCTACAATGAAACGCAGCGCCTTTGGAAAATGCAGCTGGACCTTGAACGCAGGATGGTCGCCGCTGTCGGATTTCCGGAAGTGGAAATCACATTGCCCGGAGGAAAGGCGCCGGTCCGTGCATTCAGTCTGGAAGACATAGACCGGATATGCGGCGATGCATCCAGGCATCAGGCCGTCAAGGCGCAGGCAATAGGAGCCTTCCGGGAACGACAGGACGCCTGGGATCGTCTGGATGACGCTTTGGGATATAAGTTGCTTGCCCAGACTCATTCCGGCGTCGAAATCCATATGGATGCCAAGGTGCTGCTTGCGGTTGGCGAGGATAGATTCAAGTTGCGGATCGCGCTCAAGACTCTTCGCCATCTCGCCCATCGCTGACCGCGTGGCCTTGTAGCCGGACATATCGCCTTCCCTATATTGGCGCTGGCTGGCGTGATCGAGCTTCTGCCAGCGCTCCACGAAACGATCCGCCCGGCGCTGCGGATCGGTGCGGATTTCAGTTTCGAGCTGGAGCGCGCGAATGGCCCGACCGGTCCTTCCGGTTCCTGCTTCGCGGGGAAGGTCTGCATTCATGGCATAAGCGGCTTCCGCATCCTGCCAGCCATACGGGCGGACTTCATCGAATGCCTTGCGGGCCTCCACAAGTTCCTTCCATTGTTCCGGGCTTGCCTTGCGGCCCGCATCGTCGGCGGTGAAGATGGCATCGACGGCACGCGCATGACGCTTGAGCGCTTCGGTGCGGGACTTGCGCAATGCCGCCTTCGGATCGGCGATATCGCGGGGATGGTCCGGCGCCGCGGCTTCCTGCCCTGCCTTCATTCCGGCATGATCCCGGTCAGGTGCGCCATGCCCATGTGCGTAGCCGGGCAGGCTGCTACTGTCGAACAGGATACGCCGCTTGTCCGATTCCAGTCTCGGCGCGATTTCGGCAATGTGGGCGGGTTCACGCGGAGCGATGCTGCGGCGCTCGGCGTAGTCCTGCATCGGATCGCGTTGTCCGTAGTCGGACGCCATGTCCTTGGAGCGGTCGCGTGACAGGGTGCGGATGAGTCTGTCCTGGCTGGCGAAATCGTCACGACCATAATGCAGGTCCATACGATCGCGATGCCGCGACAGGGCGACATAGCTCGAATGGGCGTCCAGCCCCGGTGTGGCCAGCACATGGGTGCGGTCCACCGTGATGCCTTGCGCCTTGTGGATTGTCGCCGCATAGCCATAGTCGATGCGGTTATAGTCCTTGAGATCAAACGAGACGCTGCGCCCGTCATCGGTGCGCACCGTCATGCTCCGCGTGTTGACTTCCTCGATGGTGCCAACCATGCCGTTCTTCACGCCAAGGCCGCGTTCGTTTTGCAGGAACATGACCCGGTCTCCGCTGGCAAAGCTGCGTCCACCACGCTCGACCGCAACGCGCACATCCTCGCCCAGATCGCCCGCTTCGCGCATCCGGTTGCGCGCCGCTTCATTCAGTTCGCGCACTTCGGCATTGGTGTGCAAGACATCGCGCGCCGTGAACATGTCGCGGCCCTGCTGCCAGCCATGTTCCATGCTGGCGATGGTGCGTGAGGCAATCCCCGATCCGCTTTCGAGATTTTCCGCCGCGATGCCGGACAGGGCAACGCCGCGAACCTCGTAGCCCGCCGCTTCCCAAGCCTCCCGCGCGACACCCAGCATGGCGCTCTTTCCCGTCCCGGCATAGCCGACGACGACGCCAAGACCGCGCCCATCGGTGATATGCGCCAGCGCATCGGCCTGCTCACCGGACAGGATAAGACCGCGTTGCTCGGCACGAGCCAGAGCGACTTCCCGTTCCGCGTCATTCACCGCATGGCGCTCGCGCTCGGCCATCAGTTCCGCCGCGCGATATAGGCGCTGTTCCGTCTCGATCATCTCGCGCTTGGTGAAGCGGTCCTGTCCACGTCCGTCCTTGCCGAGTTCCACCAGATCGGGCGCGTTCGCCATCGCGCTCATGACTTCGTTGAACTGCTCGATGCCGTTGCTGTGCCGGTGGGCAAACATCGCCATATCGCGTCGTGTGAAGGTCGATTGCTGATGGGTGATCGCGTCGAGGGCAATGGACGGATCGGCGATGATCCGCGCACCGTTGTTGCGGGCAATCTCGCGGTGCAGTTCCGCACGGTCCGCCGCCTCAATGCCTTCGCTCTCGATGCGCTGTGCGGGCGCGCCGACCTGGCTTTGCGGCTCCAGCGCGATGCCCTGTTCTTCCAGGCTGCGATGGTCGATGCGCGCGTCAATGTCGAGTTCGGCCAGCCGCTCGTTGACGTGTTCGGCCCAGCGCTCCCGCCAGCGTTCGACCATCTGCGTGCTATTCCACTCGCGCACCTTCTGGCCGAAACCGTTCTCGTCAACTGACCGCATGGTCAGCATGACATGGGCATGAGGTTTGGGGTTGCCGTCCTCGCCGATATCCCAATGCACATTGAGATCGGCAATCATGCCCTGATCCACGAATTCCGACTGAACGAAATCGCGGGCGAGCGCGATGCTCTGCGCTTGCGTCATCTCGCGCGGCAGGGCGAATTCCACCTCACGGGCAAGCTGCGCATCCTTGCGGATTTCGAAGGCTTCGACATCGTTCCACAGCCGTTCGCGGTCGCTCCATGCCTCGGGCGCATAGTCCGGCAACATGATCTCGGAATGGACGACGCCGCGTTTGGCCGAGAAGTCATGGCTGCGGTCGAGCCTGTCATCGCGCAGCCGCGAGGCCGAGCGGTAAGCGGCGGACGCCACTGCGCTCGCCCCTGCCTTGCGGCCAATGATCTTGACATGAAGATGATAGATCGCCATCGCGATCAAGCAATGGCACGGCAAAGCGCACGTCGGAACGACGTATAAGCGCGCCCTCCCTCGAAAAAATCTCGGGAAGGATTATCCGGTGCCAGACCGTCCTACCGACCTTACAGCATTCTGCCACGCGCTGAAATATCATGCTGCATCGACAACGAACGATGATGATGGGAGACGGAAATGCGCAAGCCACGGGACTTTGACGCGGAACTGAAAGCGCTGGAAGACAAGGCCAAGGAACTGAAAGTCCGCAAGGTGCAGCAACTCGGCGAATTGGTGATCGCCACCGGGGCAGATGCCCTTAGCGCCGACGAACTGGCCGGGGCGCTGATCGTGCTGGCGGAGACGAAGGATACGGACAAGCGGGTAGCATGGGCGAAGCGCGGTGCTGCATTCTTTCGCGGCAAATCGCGGCGATCCGCAAAGGCAAATGATGGCGATGGTAGCAGCGCTCCGGCGCAACCGGGCGGCGCGCAACCGCCATCAAGCGGCACGGGCGCGGCATGATATGCGCACCTGGCAGATCGAACGCCGCAGGCGCACGCGGCATCTGATCGAACTGGGCGGTCTCGTCGTGAAATCAGGCGTCGTTGAACTGACCGGCGATGATCGCGCGATGATCTACGGCGCGTTTCTATGGATGGCCGAAAAGCTCGACAGCCAGGACGGCGAACGGGCGCGGGCGTTGTGGTCGGCGAAAGGGAAGAATGCATTTGAAGATGGTTCGCTATGCAGTTGACGCGCCTTGAGCTTTATGAGCGGGTCTGCGAGAGAGGCCACTCAGCAAAGTCACACCGGAGCTTGGAATTTCCGGCACGGCACTCGCCGCCATCTGCAAACGATACCAGGTTCCTTATCGGGGATACTGGACCCGCAAGTCCTTAGCATTCCGGCGGAGTTACCTCCCCTACCAGAAGTGCGCGACGAGACCATAGAGATCCTGCCGCCAGTCCCCAAGCCGCGAAAAATGCGAACGGCAGAGGAAGGCGTAGCGCGCAAGCCAAAGCCCGTTGCGAAACTTCGCCGTCCGGCACGTCAGCCGCGCCATCCATACGACGGATTGCGGCCTTCGATACGAGAGAGTCGGCGGACACGCAGTCGCTCGGTAACTGCGAAATTCAGTTAATCACCCCTCAAGGGATGTTGGTCGATGGAACATGTGACAGAAGCGGTTGCAGTGCCCCACCTGCGACAGGAATGCGTTCGTTTCTTGCAACAGGCTACACCTGAACGCGGGTTGCGCTCTGTCAAGATTCAATTAGGGTTGCATACTTGGCGTTGTAGGTCGGCAGGGGTTATCGAATGGGAAGCACCAGATCCAGCAATTTCACGGATTATTCCGGCTCGCGTAGCAATGACGGGACCGGAGGGACTAGCGGCATCGATCGCTGCCGGCAGGCATTCTCGTGTTCTCTGGAAGAGATCGAGCTGTGCGATTACTTCGCAACGCACTCCACCGTGCCTCCGGTCGGCACAGAGCTGGTTATAGTACACCAAAAACGCCTGTTCGCGGCAACTCCGCAGGGCGTGAAGGTCGGAGCGCTGCCTACCAGCTTCAACTATCTCGCAGCCTGTATGAAAGACGGCATCGCCTATGTCGGCGTCGTGACGGCTTCGGGAATGTTGCCAGTACCCACGGTATTGGCAGACTTCACGGCGCAGTGAGGACCCGATATGACTCCCTTACTGCTCGTCGGCGAAATCATTGTCGACTTTACGACGGCGCGCCCCGGCATTGAATGCAAGTTGCGACTGGGAGGTATCGTTCACGCAGCCCGCGGGTTATGGGCGAATAGCATTGACTACGCCGTAGCGGCGGTTTGCCCGCGTTATGTTGTCGATCAGGCAAAGCGG
Source organism: Phyllobacterium phragmitis (assembly GCF_002980495.1). Lineage (GTDB taxonomy): Bacteria > Pseudomonadota > Alphaproteobacteria > Rhizobiales > Rhizobiaceae > Paramesorhizobium > Paramesorhizobium phragmitis. Next base: position 8,081 of record NZ_PVBR01000046.1, on the reverse strand, counting down.
TATCTCAGCGCCCACGGTTGCCTGGAATTTGTCTGGCTCGGTGAGATCACAGGGTCGCCTGGTGTCATGGTAATCGCAGACCCGACCGAAGTCGCTGACCAGGGATACGAGGACCTGCTCCGCGGCGAAAAAGAAATCACGATGCTCGACGTCGGAAATTCGCTCGCAGCCTATCTTGACGTCCTGATTTTCCCGGGCAGCTTCGATCTCACGCAGGTTCGGTGCGCCTTTTCCGATCGAACGCGATTCAGTTTCGATATCGCCTACGACACGGCGAATCTGTCCGTGCTGAAACCGTTCTCCGGAAGCATCAAGGCGATCGTGATTTCCACGTCGTCTCCGCTTTTCATGCGCGTCGGATCGGAGAACGTTGATACCATGCTGCCCCTCATAGCGGATCTGGGTTCCGAGGTTTTCCTCCTCAAGGAGAACCGGGGTGGAAGTCGTCTCTTCAATCTTTCAAGCGGATCGGTCGAAGCGATACCCGCTCAGTTGGCCATCACGGTCAATTCCGTAGGGGTCGGCGATGTCTATACCGCCGTCATGGTCGGTCTGTCGGGGGCCGGATGGGAAGATGCCGCGTGGAGAGGAGCGAGTGCTGCGACCGCCTATTCGCAAACCACCTATCCCGACGATTTCAAGCGGAATGTCGAACGATCGCTCAGGCTTTCTGTGGATGAGCTGCGTGATCTCGGCGGCACCATCTTGCCGTGGCACGCAAGGCCGCTTTTTCCCATTTATCTGGCCGCTCCGGATTTTTCGTATACCGACAAACCAGAAGTCGATCGAGCTATAGACGCCCTGAAATACCACAACTTCAACGTCCGGCGGCCCATCGAGGAGAACGGGGAGCTTCCGCTCGGTAGCCCGGACACCGTATTAAGGCAGACATTCGCTAAGGATTTGGGTATTCTGGGTGAATGCGAAGTCGTGTTCGCCGTTCCCCTGAACCGCGATCCGGGAACCTTGGTCGAGATCGGCTACGCCATGGCGCGGCAGCAGCCGGTCATCACGTTCGATCCCCGCCGGGAGAACAACAACACGATGGTCGTCGGCGGAAGCGCCCGTTATTCTGATAACCTCGATCAATGCTTGAACGGCCTCTTCGACACCGTTTCGAAACTCTGGATGGCCAAGTCATGAATAGCGCAGTTTTGCTAGCCTCGGGTGGCCTTGACTCCACTACCGTCGCTTATGGCCTCGCCGCAGCCGGCATTGATGTGTTTCCCTTGTTCTTCGACTACGGCCAGCACTGCGCCGACACAGAATGGGACCGGGTCAACGAAGTCCTGCCGCGCGACATGCGACGTCCCGAACGCTGCGATATCTCCGACATCTTCAAAGGATCGTCGTCGCGCCTCATCAAGGAAGCAAACCTTTGGGAGGACAAAGTCGCCGACAACGATTTGTACGTACCGTATCGGACGATGCTGTTCTTCGCGGCCGCGGCGGCTCGGGCGCAGACGCTCGGTATTCTCGATGTCTATACGGGGTTCATCAACAGCAACCACGCGAAAGAAATCGACTGCACCGAGGAGTTCATGAACAGCATGGACGGCTTGATCGACAACATCGGTCCCGTCCGGTTCACCTCCCCGTTCCGCTTCTCGTCAAAAACTGCTGTCGTCGAAGAAGCCCTGCGTCGCGGTGTTCCGATCGGCCGAACATTCTCTTGCCAAGCTGCAAGCGATTTTCCGTGTGGTGCCTGTCCGAATTGCGTCGAGCGCCTTCATGCGCTACAGGATGCCGCCCTAGTAATCCCTCAAGCCAAGGTCGATTGAAATGCAGTCTTCCGCGATACAGATGCTGGTCGCTGCTCGTCGTGTGGCGGATTACGCCCTTGAGGTGGGAGCCGATATCAACGGGGAGACCGTCCGCGCCTCTTATCACCACATGGGCGCTATCGTCGCGGACTGCGTCCTGCAGGCGGGCCTGAATTACAGGTCCGTCGTCCTTCCACGCATCTCGGCTATTCTCGAGCGCTTTCCCGGTCTGGATCGCACTTCCGAGCTCGTTGAACTAGTCGCACGCGGAGAAACCTCGCGCTTTCTCAACTGGCACCATCCCGAAAAGATCGACCGCTTCGAGGCGCTTGTATCCTTCCTGAGCGAGCGTTCTGTCGAGAACGCGCCTATGCTGAGAGATCGCTTGCAGGATGCCTCCTTCGTCGTCGCCTTGCTCGAAGTCAGAGGAGTCGGCCCTAAAACCGTTGATTACATGCAATGCCTGGTCGGCATCGACTCGATCGCGGTCGACCGACATGTACGAACCTTCGCCAAACGCGTCGGCGTCGTCGAGGAGGACTACGACTTCCTCAAATCGGTCTTCTGCTACGCCGCCGATCTGCTGTGCGTATCTCGCCGGGAATTCGACGCATGGGTATGGAGACGGGAGGCGTCTGTATCGAACCCGCAGCTAGTGTTTTCCTTCTAACTGGAATTCTAGAAGCGTTTATTAGCGCGCCTCATATGGCCATGCTGATGTTCCGTCAGATAAGGGTATTAGAGGAGCAAGCGCTCCTCTCCGATTGCGCACGTCGTTCGACTAGATCGGCTTAAAGATGCTTTCCGCTGCATCGGACCGAAGCCGTGCCCAGAATTCCACAGCATACCTGTCCGTCATCCCGGCGACGAAGTCGCATATGTGGCGGGCTTTCAATGCCTTGTCTTCTCCTGCGTCCTGGACCTGCTTGCGCACGTCGTCCGGCATGAGCAAATGCCCGTTCTCCTTCTCAAGCGCGTCGAAGATATCTTCCACCAACTCGGTGCCGCGGTATTCGCCGAGCTTGACCCGGTTCGAGTAGATCGTCGATAGATACGTGTACTGCTTGAGGATTTCGACTTTGATCCGCGTACTCTTGACCAGCTTCACCGTTGAAAGCGCCGGAAACTCTTCGTTGATCGTCAGTTCCACGTCGTTGATGAATTCGTGGACTAGTTCCGACGAAAGCTTCATTCTCTTCCCGGCGTCCATGTTCAGATCACGGGAAGCCCTTATTGCGCTGATGAAGTTGGCGATATCAGCCTGCTGCCGCTCATCCTCAACATCCGAAGTCTTGGCTTCTGCCTCAGCATCCAACGTCTTGGTTTCGCCCGTGGCGAAGATGTCGCTGAAGATGGCCACGAACGTCGCCTGGACCTGCTGCGTAGATATGGTCTCGTCGATCTCGTCCTTCAGCTGTTTCGTCACTTCGTTTGCGACCCGCTGGAGCATTTCGTCATCGGTCGCCAAGATCGAGGCCGGCGTCAGGAAACCCGCTTTAAGGCTGTCTTCCAGATCGTAAACGGAATAAGCGATGTCGTCCGCGATATCCATGATTGCGCATTCGACAGTCTTGAACTTCGTGTCAGCCGGAACGGGCGTTCCACCCAGGACCTTCTGTTTGATGTCCGCGACGATCTTTGCCTCGGACGCGTAATACCCCTTTTTCGGCTTGGTAGCCTCCGGGCGTTCTGTCTCTATTTCGACGTCGTATTTCAAGATGGCAGCCAGTGTACGAAAACACAGGTTCATCCCGGCACGCACGTCGCCATCTACAGGCTCGTCGTACTTCGCCTTCTTTTCAAGGCGGCTCAAGATGCGTAGTGTCTGGGCGTTCCCCTCGAATCCGCCATACATCTTCATCTTCCCATCGAGCGCTCGCTCGCCGTTATGGCCGAAAGGAGGGTGTCCGATGTCGTGAACAAGACCAGCCGCCGCGCACAGCCCGCTGTCAATCTTCCGATCGCCTAGAGCTTCGTCGTATACATAATTCAGGCGGTCCGCGATACCTTCGGCAATTTGCGAAACCTCAAGCGAATGCGTCAGCCGGTTTCGGAAGAAGTCAGACTCGTGTCCCGGAAAGACCTGCGTCTTCCCTTGCAGCCGTCTGAAGCTGGCACTGTGGATAATCCTGCCGAAATCCCTGACGAAGGGGGGTCTCCAAGGGTCCGACTCCCCGGTCTCGCCATTCTGACGCTGCCGGTCCTCATCGCTGTACATCTTCATTCGCACTATCGGCGCACCTGGGCCTGCGCGCGCGCCTGCTCCTGTGCAGCCTTCTTCGCTTCCGTCTCGCGCTTGAGCTGCAGCCCAAGCCGTACGGCTTCGCGAACAGTCTCCTGCTTTGCTTCTGCAGCCTTGCGGGCTTCGATTACTGCCGTGTATGCCATATTCTTCCTCCTGTTGAGCGCTGCGGATAAGGTATAACGAGCATGCGCCTTATTGGTTTACGTCCGGTTTCGGTCACCCGTATTCAACCGCCTACCGGGCGCGTACGCGTGCCGGAACCCCTGCTTTCCGCAAAACATCCGCCAGATGACTGGTTAAGCCGATTCTACGGTCGAGCGTAATGCCCGTGTCTGGCTTCAAGCTTGAGGAGAGAGACCGAAGTGCCTCCAGTCCTTGAGAGACGTCGAAGTCCACCCACTCGCCGACGTCGCCGGGCACGATGATGTCACCGTCCGATACGCTGGCTCCGCTATGCAATTGGACGATCCAAACTTCCGCGCCATCGAAAACCCATTCGAACCTTGTCGCGCCAAGAGCACCGAGTAGCCTGTCATGAACGTCACGTACCCGTGCAAGAATGCCATCGGGAACCGGTTCGGGATCTGCCAGCCCCACCATGAAGCGGTCTCCGGTTCCTTTGATCCCCTCGACCACGAGAACACCACTCGATGTCTCGATGGCCGCGCCTGACCACTGAGCCGCGACGCCCCTTTGCGACAGCACCGAAGAGATGGCGGTACCGTCAGGATCCTCGGCTTGGAGCAAGGCGAACGGATCTTGCCAGCCTCGCGCGGTGGTAAACTTGCCGGGCACCTGCTCCCGTGGACTGGTCCGTATCCATACCTCTTCTAGACCCGTGGCCCGACCAAACGAAAAGGGCGCGACCCGCCGGCTTATGACCGTGGTTCTCGGAACGGGAAACCCGTTGATATCAGCGATCAGAAGCCCATAAGCCTTGTCGCCGATCATGCGGCTGAAATCGTTGGGCCACTCGGCCTTGACCAACCCCGTGGGTAAGAAATCCTCGGAATGCTCCCAGAAGATCACGTTGTCCTTCTTCCAGCCTCGCGGTCTGGGATGCAGACTGAATTCAAGGCGTCCGTTTCGGCCGTGGGAGAAATCGACATCCACTCCGTACACTGTCTTGAAGAGCTGGACAGCCCCGTCGGTGGGGAGGCGGGCGAACCCAGGCTTCTCTACACCGCGAGGCGTCATGTCGGGGCGGAACTCGACTATGTCGCCCATCACGACGCCGGAGACACCACCGTCCGAAACATCGATCGTCTCGTTGACAATCGTAAACGCCCCCTCGTCGGCCATGCGCTCAACAGCGGTGACCGCAGCAGCGGCAGTGTCGACGCCGTAGATGAAATCGCGGCTTTGGGATTGATCAGCGCTGAAGCTGCGAACGTTTACCGTGCCTTCGGCACTGCGCTCGAAAAGAGCCTGTATGGCATCGGCCACAGATTCGAACTGATGGTTCGCCTCGAAACCAGTGATGCGGCAGAACTGCTGCGCGGGTCCTCCGGCTGTCGGCGCGAAGCTTACGAACTGCGCGACGTTGAACGTTTGCGCCAGCCGGTCCAACGTTTCATCTTTTCTGAAGACCGTTACGTCAGGTTGATCAGGTTTATTATGCGAAGCGCCCAACGTCACTTTCCTTTGACCCTACAACGCCTCAACACGCCGTGCGTGCCCATGGTGTGTATCCTATCCTCAAGTTTCGCAAGGGCCAAATGACGTTGGCTTACGTCTCCATAATCTCCCCAACTTTGAAAGTCGACCCAACCTGTGCCGATTGGGCACGCGATGCGATCGACGGCTCACGCCGCCGCGATGGCAAAACAAGAAAGCCATTTTCATACTGTATTTAATAGAACAAATGGAGAACATAACGCCTTATGTCAAGGCTTGCGAGTATGTGCGCCAAGGCCGCCTGTCGATCTTATTCAACTTGCGCGTCTTCTTTAGAAGCAAGCTCAAGATCGCTGAGTTATGGAAAGTGCTTACACGATCGCTTCCTGCCACCGGACAAGGCTGCGCTCGCAGCACGCATTCTCAATCAGGTCTGGGAGGCGGCATAATCCGACCACAGCGTTTTCGGGGTGCATGAATTTTAAATGAAAATACTTGCACAATTCTCCCTCTGCCCTATCTTGAAGGTCAGGTGACAAACATGGACAGATTAGACGAACTGAAACAGCATCTCGTCCCGGGCAAGGTCTATCGCAGGGCAGACCTGACGCGATGGACCGCCTCTGTGGATCGGGATATCAGAAAGTTGCTGGACGCCGGCGAGCTGACAAAGCTCTCCGGTGGTGTCTACATGCGCCCGAAAACCACCAGCTTTGGACGCGCTCCGGCCAGTGACCGCGATCTCGTGGAAGCGTTTCTTAGGGATAAGCGGTTTCTGCTGCTGACGCCGAATGCCTACAATGCGCTCGGCGTCGGCGCCACACAGCTTTATAATGAAACCGCTGTGTACAACAGGAAGCGCCATGGCCGCTTCAGGCTTGGCAACCGGGTCTATGATTTCCGTATAAAGCCTGAGTTTCCAGCAGCCGCAACGAGAGAGTTCCTGCTGGTCGATCTGGTCAATAATCTCAAGCGGCTTGCCGAGGACGAAACCCAGGTACTGGAACGCGCGAAGGTGGTGGCGAGAGAGCTCGATCCGAATGCCTTGCGGCAGGCCGCTGAAGACTATGGCGGCGTGCGGGCGAAGAAGTTCTTCAACGACGTCTTCGCCGAGATGGACGCTGCTGATGGCTGATTATCTGCACCGGCACCCTGAATTTCCAGACCTGCTTCGCATCGTCGGCGAGGAAATGGGTATTCTCCCTGCCCTCGTCGAGAAGGATTACTGGATCATGCATTGCCTCTTCGGCCTGAAGCAGGCTGGTTATTCCTTTGAATTGAAAGGCGGCACATCCCTCTCCAAGGGCTTCGGAATTATCAACCGCTTCTCCGAAGACATCGATCTCAGGATAAATCCGTCTGAGGGAATGGCTGTCGCAGTTGGCCGTAACCAGTACAAGCCAAAGCAGATCGAAAGCCGGCGGAACTTCTATGATAGGCTTGCCGAGGAAATCTTAATCGACGGAATAGTGAGCATCGAACGGGATCATGCCTTCGATGACGAGAAGTTTCGAAGCGGCGGCATCCGGCTGCATTATTCCGCCGCAACCTCCGATGAAACCGACCTGAAGGAAGGCGTTCTCCTGGAACTCGGGTTCGATGATGTCACACCGAACCAGCCGGTCGATATCAGTTCATGGGCATACTATTTTGCAGCCGACAAGGTGGACATTATCGACAATCGCGCGCTCGGCATCGCCTGTTACCATCCCGGCTACACCTTGGTGGAAAAGCTACAGACCATCTCCACGAAATTCCGCAAGCAACGGGAAACCGGCAAATTCCCCGCCAACTTCCTGCGCCACTATTATGATGTCTACGCGCTGCTCGGGAATACCGAGGTTCTCGAATTTCTCGGCGGCGACAGCTACTTCGCTCACAAGGAAAAGCGGTTCCGCTCCGAGGAGCAGGATCTGACGATCAATCCGGCCTTTAACATCACTGACGAAGCCGTCTTCGCTGAATATCAGGCAGCCTATCGCAGTACGAGCTCCCTGTATTATCGAGAGCGCCCCACCTTCGAGCAGATCATTGAGCGCATAAGAGAATTCACGCCGCGGCTTTGATTAATTGGGCACCACCCCGTTTGATGTGGGAGCATAACTTGGGACCCTGTCACTCTACGACTGGTAGTTGAAAGAATACGAACCGTCAAGCTGCCAAAATCTGCCAGCTGGCCGCTTCTCGCTTTGGCGATTGTGCTTCACACAACCTACCATTTGTTTTGCCGATCGCCTACAACTACGGCGATCTTGGGCAGGTATATCCTATTTCACGCGGTTCAGCTCCATTGCTCGTCACATTGGGAGCAGCTGTTTTTGCCGAAGAGTTAGGTCGTAGTGACGATTTAACTATTTGAGCCAGATGGCGATTGCGGCGAGTTTGACGAACCCCATGAAATTGGAGAGGAGCTTGTCGTATCGAGTTGCGACGCGTCGGAACTGTTTGAGCTTGTT
>NZ_PVBR01000045.1 GCF_002980495.1 Phyllobacterium phragmitis | reverse complement strand
GAATGTGCCAGCCAAACAATGTAGCCGATGGAACCAACTTGTTCACCGGGCTGAGGCCATCCGTCTGCTCAATGCTCAAAATGCATAGATATCAACGAAAGGGCTGTAGTATGAAACCAGTTAGTTCGTGAACAGGCAGGCACCCTGGCCATCGTGCCAGATCACCTTGATCAATCCACCTTGCCGACCGCGGAAGCAGAACAGATGACCGCTGTGCGGATCGCGCTTCAACGTCTCCTGCACCATCAGCGACAGGCCGGGAAAGCCCTTGCGCATATCCGTATGCCCGGTGGCGAGCCAGACTTTAACGCCGCTCGGAACCGGGATCATCGCCGCTCCACAACAGCGAGTATCCGACCCAAAGCCTCCGTATCGATATCGCTCTCAACCCGCAGGCGCCGACCGTGGCCAAGCTCGATCGTCACCATGCTCGTCTTCTTGCGAGAGAGCGGCGGTGATTTGGCTGCCGGGGCCTCAGGCTCCGGCAATGCCGCGACAACCTTCACCGGCATGAATGGCGGGGCTGATGGCGTCGATATCTGGCAAAGTTCTTTGCGCCATCTGAACAACTGGCCGGCATGAATGCCTGCCGAGCGGGCGACCTCTGATACACTGGCCCCCGGCTCAAACGTCGCCGCCACCAGCCGCTCTTTCTCTTCACGAGACCACCGTCGGCGCCGCTCCACCGACGTGATCACCTCAACAAGCTGCTTTGTCATGAGACTATCCCTAGTGCTGGCACTAGGACTTGCCCCGTTCAGCCTATCTCGGCAAGGCGGCCATCACCGTGGGGATACGAATAAACCGGGTTCGCGAGGCATAGACATGCCGGTCGCCGGTCGAGGACTGGCCATGGGTGAAGAAGCGCTGATGTCACTTGGCAGCTAACGGTAAGAATGTGGCTGTTTGGTCGGCGTTGGGCACTTAATTATAAGAATGTCGGCCGTTCGATTCGCAAATTAACTGCATCTGGGAGGAGGCTTACAGCCGTCGACGAAGGCTATAGTTTTCTCGATGAGATGGTTTTGTGGCCGGAAATATCGGGAACATTATTCTCGCATTAAGTGACAAATTCGAAGCTATATTATCAAATTAACTGCCCACTCTCAAATTAGGTGCCCGACTATCTAACGGAAATTATTCATACGCCGTTCTCATATTTAAGTGCCAAGTGACACGAAGGCCTCAATGTACCACCCGAACTTCTAGCGCACATCTCTCCCCTGGGCTGGGCGCACATCCTACTGACCGGGCGAATATCTCTGGCCCACGGAGGCAACCGCTTAGGGTGTCATTCCGCCCCCAGCCGGAACCGACGCCACGATGGCAGACTTCGTCAGGGTCACTCTCAGACCTCTGATCGAAAAGGCGCGGACGGCTGGCGTCAAACCAGAGACGTTCCTAACGTGGTGCTCGCAGCGATAGACCGGTTATCGATCATTGCGAGTCATACGGGCTCGATAAGTACGTCGATTCATCGGTCGGCAGCTAGGCAGGCTGATCGCATCGATCAGGCGTAAAGCGAACCCGCCATCGCGGCCTTGATCCCGATGCTTCCCTGGTCGATGACGGCGAGTAGAATCCGTTGCGCCTCAGCCTCATCACGATTGCGCTCGAAGGCCTGATGGGCCTGGACGAACGCGACGCCCCAGGTCGCCAGCAGCAAATTCGCAGCCAACTGCGCATCTGCATCACTGCGATCTTGGCCTGCCCTTTCCGCGAGCCCTTCCTGGACCACGGCGGCAAGCTCATCGCGGATCGCTCTGGCACGGGCCTTCAGCGTCTCGCTCTCAGCGATCGTCTGCATGAAGCGCGGGCTCGCGTCGAAGAAGCGGACATAATCGCGCTGCTCCGCCACGACCTGATGCGCGAACAAGCGCAGCGTCTCGATCGGACCAATCTCAGGGTCGCGTTGGCGCAACACCGCTCGCACCTGCTCGCGCGCCGCCTCGTCGAGGTCAAAGAACATGTCCTCTTTCCGGGGGAAGTGATTGAACACTGTCATTCGCCCGACATCCGCGGCTTCGGCAATCTCGTCGACAGTCACGCGATCGAAGCCATGAGCGTTGAACAGGCGCGTGGCCGCATCGGAGATGGCCTGGCGGGTGGCGAGCCGCTTGCGGGTCCGTCGATCAATCGGGAGTATTGACATTGGAAGCTAGGGCCCCTTACCTATACTGAGTATAAATATAGATTCGATCTCCTTTTACCTTATGTCTGGCCGGTGGTGGTTGATGCAAGAGAAAATTGACGATACCGACATCCGGCCGATGAGCCTGCTCGTCTCGGGCGCGAGCTTTGCCGGGCTTTCGACGGCCTACTGGATGAACCGGCTCGGATATCAAGTCACCGTCGTGGAGGTCGCTCAAGGCCTCAGGAAAGGTGGCACGCCTGTCGATATTCGCGACCGCACGATCGGCATCGTGGCACGCATGGGCCTTCTTGACGAGATCAGAGCGCGGCGCCTTCCGCCCAGACCGACCATCTTCAAGAATGCCGACGATGAGATCGAAGGCCGCCTCCCTCCTCAGTCAGCGGACGAGGAGGAATATGAGATAGAAAGGGACGTGCTCCTCGGTATGCTGTTCAAGGCGATCGAGGGACGTGTCGAGATCCTCTTTGGCAATTCAATCGTTAAGTTAACCGAAACGCAGCAGGGGGTGCGAACGTCGTTTGCGGATGGGTCGGAACGCACATTCTCACTCGTTATCGGCTGCGACGGCAATCACTCCGTCGTCAGGAGGATGAGCTTCGGGGACGAGGCAACCTATAGCCACTTTCTGGGCGCATATTTCTCCGTCTCGGTCGTCGACAAGCTGATGATCGGGCAGAATACGACGCAGGTTTTCAGCACGCCAGGCAAGTCGGTCATATTGAACGCCTACGATAGCAAGACCGACATTGTCCTTGGTTTCCGTTCTGATAATGAGCTTGCCTACGATCATCGCGACCAAGCGCAACAGAAACGCATCATCCATGAGCAGTTCACCGGGATCGGGTGGAAGGTCCCTGCGCTCTTAGCGGAGATCGAGGACGCGGATAATTTCTATTTCGACAAACTCTGCCAGATCAGAATGCCGTGCTGGACAAGCGGTAGGTTCGCACTCGTTGGCGACGCGGCCTATTGCGCCTCCCCCGCAGCGGGAATGGGTGGATCATTGGCAATCATAGGCGCGGCAGCATTAGCTGACGCCTTCGAGATGCATCCCGGCAACTTCGCATTCGCCTTCGAGGCGTACAATGACGGCCTGCGCACATTTATCGACGAAACGCAGATGCAAGCCGTCGATTTCGGACTGGAGATTTTCTTTCCAAAGACGGAAGAATCCATCCGGCGCAGGATGGAACAGCTACCCGTGACATAACCGGTGACGCTAGGCGAAACGATCGAGCTCTTGTGGACACCGCAAAGCGGGCAGCACCCTCTTCACCCCCGCGACACACGCGCTCAGCCAACCCGAGGCGGCGGACCATTGCGTTTCAATCGCTTTGTCTACCGGTTAGTTGCGTCCAGGTGGTTCCCCAGTGACTTGATTCATTCTGCATCCTCCGGCGTTGCCGGGTTGTAGACCACCGTCGGCAAGTCGGCTCCACCGTCGAAGGAAAAGACCCACTATTCGAGAGCGAGAGAGCCAACCGCCGGGTGGGATATGCTGGCCGGACATTCCCAGACCCGCGACACAGCGTCGTGGTCTTGCGGTGCCTGTGGGGGGAACCGACCGCAGCCTCTGGCCTTATCGACCGCGGACGGTTTTGATCTTCACTTCGAAGACTAATTCGCGCTTGTTCCGCTTCGTTCAACATCATCGAATTCCTTACGCGAAGCTTCAATATCTTGCCAGGTATCCCTGATCCAGCCTGTAAAGGCAGCCAGCGGATCCAGCATGGACCTGCCGCGGGCCGTTAGTTCATACTCAACCCGCGGCGGCACTTCAGGATAATAATGACGCGCCACAAGCCCGTCACGCTCGAGACTGCGAAGCGTGAGGGTCAGCATCCTTTGCGAAATGTCCGGAATGCCGCGTCGGATCGCGCCGAACCGCATGGGTGTATCAGGCGACAGGGCGAGCATGGAAACGACCAGAATAGTCCATTTGTCGCCGAGACGGGCCAGGACGCTGCCGGGTGCGCATGGGGTCAAGACGGGGCCCCGTGCGGTTTCGATAACGGGGCGGCCATTAATTTCACGCTGCACGAATGAACTCCTTCAATGGTTATGATGATGTAACCGACGATCAAAAATGTGCCGTCTTGCGCCGATTTGCAATCGGTATCATTTGATAACCGTCATTAATTACGGATGGTAACTAATATGGATCACACTGCAGAATTTCTCGTGTTTGGCGCGACCGGGCAACAAGGCGGGTCGGTTGCACGCGCATTGAAAGCGAAGGGGGGAAAGGTGCGAGCTTTTGTCCGCGATCCGGAAAGCGGCAAGGCCAAGGCTTTGGCTACCGAAGGTATTTCCCTGGCAATTGGCGATCTGTTCGATCCTGCCTCGATCGATCGGGCGATGGCCGGCATCGCCGGCGTGTTCAATGTCCAGACCAGTTCACCCGCAGGTGAAATCACGGACGAGCAGGAAGTCTGGCAAGGCAAGGCGATTGCGGACAGCGCACTTCGGCAGGGCGTTGGACATCTCCTCTATTCTTCCGGCGGGGCAGCGGGAAAAGGTCCGACGGGAATGGGTCATTTCGACAGCAAGTCCGAAATTGAAGCTTATGTGCGAAGCCTCCCGATAAAGAGTACGATCACCCGTCCGGCAAGCTTTATGGAGATGATGCTTCTGCCGGGGATGGGACTGCCTCAGGGCGAATTCACCTTCTTCATGCGGCCAGAGCAGTCCATGCAGATGATCGCGGTGGACGACCTCGGCCGGATCAACGCCGAAATCCTCTTTACCCCGGATCGTTTTGCAGGGAGGGCGATCGAGCTTGCGAGTGCATCGGTGACCGGCAAGGAGGTTGAACAGGCATTCACAAAAGCTGCCGGCAAACCGGTCGTTTACAAGCGCTTTCCTGAAGAATTGCTTGCGAAGAACCCTTTCCTCAATCACCTGACGGAACTTCTGGACAATGGCTTGCTCGCCGGGGCCGCGGATATACCGGCCATCGAGTGGGAATTTGGTCATCTGACTTCGCTTGAGGAATGGCTCGACGGGCCTGGAAAACCCCACTTTAAAAACGCTCTCGAGGACGAAAAGGCTGAGGTGGCCCTCCGCTAAGAGGCCAAGGCGAGCGATGCAAATAGGCCTTCGTATCGAACTTTGATCGCTGACGTCATGTCCGCGACAGATTGAGTCCCGGGCTGCGATGTTGAGAACTGGCGTTGGAGTCGCCGGCTGAATGACATCGCGACCGCGTATCGGGTCCAGTGCTTGCGAGGAAAAGCAGCCAGTCTCAGCAGTGCAAACAGGTCGATGAAGCTGTCATGTGATGGCGGCCTCATCACCATGCATTGGTTCAGTTCGCGCCTCGTTCTCCTCATCGGAGAGCTGCAACCAAATTATCGTCAGATCATGGCAGCCGGGGGTTGGGCCCGCTCGTCCCGCATCGCCAACGAATCCTGTTTGGGCGAACGCTCGAACCTGCGCGAATACTCGCGACTGAACTGGGAGACACTGTCGTAACCAACAGCTTGCGCCGTCCGCGTCACGTCATTGCCCTTGGAAAGAAACTGTCGCGCAGCCTGCAGTCGCAGCGCTTTCTGGTATTGGATCGGGCTTGTCGCGGTAGCCGATCTGAAATGCCGGTTAAAGGCCGGAACGCTCATACCGGCGACTTCGGCGAGGGTCTTAACGGCGACAGGCTGATCGAAGTGGGACCGCATCCAAGCGATGGCTTTGCGTATTTGCGCCCGACTGCCTTCCTCGCAGACAAACTGCCGCAGCACTAAGCCATGCGCACTCTGCAGCAGGCGGTACAGCAGTTCACGCTCTCTCGGTCTCGCCAGCGCGGCGATATCTCCCGGGGCATCAAGCAGCCTCAGATGCTGGCTCCAAGCCTCAAGCAGTTCCGCCGTTCCTTCCGCCACGCTGAAACTTGACGGTTCAGGAAGGCTCGGCGCCGGGGGAGGCAGATCCGCGAGCAGTTCCCCGAGCAGCAGGGGATCGACGGTAAACCCGACTGCCACATACGGCTCGTGGTTTGCTGTTTCAAATAGGCACCGTGTGGCGGGTAGTTCGACCAGCGAAGCGAACGATCGTCCGGGTCCCTGGTTCAGTGTATGACTCCCAATTACAAGTTGCTTGGTCCCCTGAAGCACCAAGCAGAAACCCGGTCCGCACATAGTGGTTTCTGGATCACAAACGCTGTGCGATATCGCAACGCTCAACCGCGGAACAGGAGTCGTCATCTGCGGTCCGGCGAAATGGACCAGTACGCGATCGCGCATTTTTTTGAGCAAGTCTTGCATTGATCAAACCTAACTCGACGCGTGGACGCGAACAAGTCAAATGATCCGATTAGGCAAAAATTGGATCGAATCCGGCGTTGTTTAATTGCAGGGTAGGAACGACATTTGGAGTGAACAGCTTGAGACGACATGCGAAGTGCCACCGTTGCACAGACTAACCTTCATCCACACGCTCATGGAATGAGATGATGACGCTCAATAAACTCGAAAATTTCATCAATAACCACCGGGGTCGCGGCGAGGGCCGCGCACGCCGCAACGTCATCATCCGATCGACCAAACAGTCCGCATCGGCGATCATGGTGAAGCATCCAGTTTGAATACCGCATCTCACTACGTCGGGTTGTAGTAACCCAAAGCGGCAACGCGCAAACGTCGGATTCGGCCGCTCCAACGTGCTCGTCCACGAGTGCATTTGCCCGGTCGCGTAGTTGAAAGACCACCGAACGTACAATCCCCGACGTCGCCTCGACGTTCGACACACCATCAACCAATCCCAGGAGAAACCTAGATGAAAGCCATGATCCTTGACGCGCCTGGCGGCCTTGATCGTATTCGTGTTGCAAACATCGACGATGCGCGTGCACCGGCCGCCAATGAGATACGCGTCCGCATGAAGGCTGGCTGTATCAATTATCACGATTATGGAGTCGCCAGCGGCAGGGCGCCGACAGAAGACGGTCGCATCCTGCTGGCTGACGGCGCGGGGATCGTCGAACAGGTCGGGAGCGAAGTAACAGACTTCCTGCCCGGTGACGCTGTGCTGACCTGCATCTTTCCGCAATGGCGTTCGGGGCCGCCGCAAGTTTCCGACTTTTCGCAGACGCCGGGCGATGGGGTAAACGGGGTTGCATGCGAGACGTTCACAGGGCCGGTTGGCCTGTTTACACCGATACCGCGCGGCTACAGCATGGCGGAGGCAGCGACGATCACGACCGCCGGCGTGACCGCTTGGCGCGCGTTGCTAGTAAATGGCCCTCTCCAGGCCGGTGAAACAGTGCTCGTGCAAGGCTCGGGTGGCGTGTCGCTCTACGCGCTTCAGATCGCCAAGGCGCTCGGCGCCAGGGTGATCGCTACATCCTCCTCCTCGCACAAGCTCGCGCGGCTGCGCGCGCTCGGCGCGGATCATGTCATCAACTATCGTGACGAGCCGGAATGGGGTCGCCTTGCGCACGAATGGACCGGCGGCAAGGGCGTCGACCACGTTATCGACGTCGGCGGACCGACAACCCTACCGCAGTCGATTGAGGCCGTGAAGATCGGCGGTCATATAGCGATGATCGGCCTCCTCGGCGGCCTGGAAGCCAAGATCCCGATGATCCCGATATTCGCCAAGCAGATCCGGTTCCAGGGTTGCCTCAATGGCAGTTGGCAAGACCAAGCTGACCTAGTGGAATTTTTAGCCACGCACGACATCAGGCCGGTCATCGACCGCAGTTTCAGGCTTGAGGAACTGGCGGAGGCCTTTCGATACGAGGAGTCGGGACAGCACTTTGGCAAGATCGTCATCGATATTTAATCAAATGCTGGCGAACGGCGGGGATGTGCGCGCCCGCCTTTTCACCTGAGGACTGTACGTCCCGGGATTATTAAATGGCAGCGACGGCGCTGCTACGATGAACTGAGTAGGGGAGGGAGCAATGTCCTGACCCGAAAGCTGGTTGCACAGCAAGCCCTCCAGCGGTGGCTCAGGGAGCCAGGGAAGCGGGGCGCAACGGCTCTCTTTCCGAATATGCACGGTGGCAGGCTCAGCGTGGACGGCGTGCAGGCGCTGCTGAACAAATATGTCGCCAAAGCACGTGAGCACTGCATCTCTCTTCGCTCAAAGCGGGTCTCGCCCCATGTCTTGCGGCACTCTGCTGCCATGGAGTTGCTGCAGGCGGGCGTCGACTGCTCCGTAATTGCCCTGTGGTTGGGCCACGAAGCGATGGAAACGACGTTGACCTATCTTCATGCGCATCTCGAACTGAAGGAATCTGCACTCGCAAAGCTGAAGCCGTACGAACGCGCCAAGGCCGAGCGATTTCGACCAAGCGACCGGCTTCTGGAATTCCTGAACGCCCTCTGAGCATGAGAACTATGCCGAGTGCCAAACAACAGCGTCCCGCCGAACTGACCGGGAACGCACGGTTTGCTGCAAACAATAGAAGAGACACTCGGCATAGTTCGACGGTCGGCATAAACCTGCAAACTCAACGCCGTCGATCCGCTGGCCTACCTGATCACCATACTGACCGCCATTGTCAACGGCCATAAGCAGAGCCGTATCGCTGAGCTTTTGCCGTGGAATTATACAGGGCAAACAAGCGGCTACTTTCGGCTTCCGGCGCTGAGCCGCCACCAAGCTATTCCAGATAAGGCTGCAGCACCTCTTCGATCCATCCCATGAATGCTCGGACACGACGTGACAGGTTTTGACGATGAGCGACCGGACTTCAACGAGTGCTCCGCTTTCCAGGTGCTGCCGTATCCCGGAATAGGCTGCCTGGATCAGTCCAATGCCTGCGAGACCGGCAGCCTCGTAAGTCTGTACGCTGTTGACATGCAGTGCGCCAGGAAGCGGGAGCGTCGCAAAATCGCCGCCACTCCCGTCCGGATACTCCCAGCCATAGGGCTTGGCGCCGAGTGTCCTGCTGTAATGGATTGCACGGTGCGTCTGCAGTTGCAGGTCTTCCAGGGTTTGAGGGATGCCATGGCGTGCTATATAGATTGGGCTCGCCGCATTCACCATGCGCAGTCGACCGAGCCGACGGGCGATCAGCGTCTCATCCCCAATCGGTCCGATCCGGAGAACGCAGTCGAAGCCCTCCTGAACAAGATCGACCTGCCGATCCGTGCTCGATATCTCCAGCTCCAGCTCTGGATGGGAGCCATGAAGTCCGGCAGGGCTGGTATGATCGTCGTACGCGCGAGTTCTGTCGGTAGATCGACCCGCAGGCGACCTCGGAGCGCACCGCGATCTTTCGCAAACATCGCCAGCCTTCTGCGGGACGACAACCGCTGGGTGACCGCGCAGCGGATCGAAGTGTCCGGCGGTCAGGTGATCTGACCCCGAGGTGTGCCTGATCCCTGCAGGGGGGGGCCGCGCCGAATTCCGGCGCCGGGTATCCTGCGAACGAGGGTGTTGCAGGGCGGCGGCGCACGGAAGGAAAACAGAAGATGACAATCGGAACTTCGGGAACCGGCAAGAAGGGCGCCGCCCTCGCGACAACGACAGCTTCGACGCAAAAAAAGTGCTTGCATTCTATCAAGGCGCTCGAAGATCGTGACATCGAAGCCATCGTGCCGGCCAAAGCTGAGCCGCGACCGGGGAAGGTTATCCCGACGCGCAGGTTCAAGTTCGATCCCCGGCACAACATCGCGCGTTGTCCGCGCGGTAAAATCCTCCGGCCAAAGGGGAAGCCACATCGCGGCTTTCAATATTTTCACGCGAGCAGCCGCGATTGTCGGGCCTGTCCGTTGCAGACGCGCTGTGTCAGTTCTTCCCGTCACTCACGCGTCGTCGTGTTTAACCTCAATCATCCTTCGTTACTCAGGGCCCGGCGCAAACGGATCGCATGGGGCGATCGCGAACAGCGGCTCTATCAGCGACACCGCTGGAGGGTGGAAGGCGTTCATGGCGAAGCCAAGACCTGGCACGGCCTGGCACGCGCAGTCCGGCGCGGCCTCGATAATATGCGCATTCAGGCGTTCCTCACCGCCGCGGCAATCAATCTCAAGCGGCTCGCAGCAGCTTTTATTGCCGTGCTTTTGGCCGTTATCGCCGACCGATACCTTCGCAGCGACGCCAGACACCCATCTTTCAGTTGAAAACTTATTGCGCCGGGGAAAAAGGCAATCCGCATGATGTGGCGCACGACATCACTCCTACAACAAGCTTTCTCAACAACCCCATCGTGCATCTCATCCGCCATTCGCTGGAGTTCGTGTCATGGAAGGACCGCAAGACCGTGATGCCGGCGCTCAGGGCCATCTACAAAGCCCGAGACGCCGAGGCCGGCATGAAGGCCCTGGAGGAATTCGCGGCAGGCTATTGGGGCCAGCGTTATCCGGCGATCACGCAGAGTTGGCGGCGCAATTGGGAACATGTCGTGCCTTTCTTCGCCTTCCCCGAGAGCGTGCGCCGGATCATCTATACCACAAATGCCATCGAGGCGCTGAACTCCAAACTCAGACGTGCGGTTCGCACCCGCGGTCATTTCCCAAGTGACGACGCTGCGATGAAGCTGCTATATCTGGTGCTCAACCATGCGGCCGAGGAATGGAAACGCCCGCCGCGCGAGTGGTTTGAGGCCAAGACGCAATTCGCCGTCGTCTTCGGCGAGCGGTTCGTCAGCCAGTGACGGAAACAGGCCTCAGGCACAAAATATCCGACAGTCCCCCATTTCTCTCCATGCATTCTCCACATTTCCTCCATCAAAACGCAAAGCCTGGGCAATAATTGCTCCGATGCAGAATTGAATTGTCGCAAAGCCGTTCAAACTGGCCAGCGCCAAGTCTCCGTGCGCCTGAATACAAGCGTGAACATCGGTAAGAAAATGGCACTCTCCTTCGACAGCAGGACTATCCAGCATCCGGAGCGTTCCAAGCGGAGATGGCTGATCCTCTTTGCGGTCATGCTCGCGTTCTTGCCCGTCGTGCTCGACATGACGATCCTGCATATTGCCGTGCCGTCACTGACACTGGCATTGCAGGCCTCAAGCACTGAGGTGCTCTGGATCATCGATATCTATTCGTTGTTGATGGCGGGTCTGCTTGTGCCGATGGGCACGCTTGCCGACCGTACCGGTCATCGCAAGGTGCTGTTGACGGGTCTGATGATCTTTGGCGTGGCCTCCATCGCCGCCGCTTTTTCCACCACGCCAGCCATGCTGATTACCGGGCGCATCCTGCTTGCATTCGGCGCTTCGATGATCATGCCCTGCGTGCTTGGAATTATCCGCCGGACATTTGAAGATCCGGGCGAACGCGCGATGGCATTGGGACTCTGGGGAACGGTGGGAGCGGCGGGCGCCGCCGTTGGCCCGCTCGTGGGGGGTGCTTTGCTGGAACATTTCTGGTGGGGGTCGGTCTTTCTCATCAACATTCCAGTGGTTCTTCTTATCGCCACGATCATCGCCTTCGCTTTGCCGAAAAATGAGCCGGTTGCGCCGGGGAAATGGCAAATCCAGCATGCCTTGCTGCTTATTGTCGGCATTGTCGCTCTGGTTTTTGCAGTGAAATCCGGGTTCGGCGGAAAGCAGCCGCTCTGGATTGCTATCAGCGCCGCGATCACGGGCGTTGCCGCTGTCTCCATCTTTGTCAGAAGCCAGCTCGTGGCGACGGAGCCGATGCTCGACCTTTTCCTGTTCTCCCGCCCGGCGATCGTTAGCGGCATCGCAATGGCCGTCGTTACCGCCGGCGCCCTTGCTGGTGTGGAATTGACGCTTGCCCAGGAATTGCAATTCGTCCTCGACAAATCTCCGCTCGAAGCCGGCCTTTTCATGCTGCCGATCATGGCAGCTGCGGCCTTGGGTGGCCCGGTTGCCGGCTTTCTTTCGAACCGGTTCGGGCTGCGGGCGGTGGCGAGTCTTTCGCTTCTCGTCGCCGCGTTTTCGCTGGCGGCGTTGGCGCGGTCTGATTTTCATCAGCCGGGCATGGTTGTTCCAGCACTTCTGGCCCTGCTTGGCCTTTCGTTGAGTATCGGCCTCACGGCCTCGTCGATTGCCATCATGGGGGCAGTCGAGGCTGAGAAAGGCGGCGCTGCGGGTTCCCTGGAAGCCACGGGTTATGAGCTTGGCGCCGGTCTCGGCATCACTCTCTTCGGTGTGGCGCTTTCGGCAATATATGCCGCCTCGATGACGGTGCCGGCTGGCATTGCGCCAGAGTTTGCGGAAACGGCGATCCGCTCCATCGGCGACACCTACGTCGTGGCCGAAAAGTTTTCCGGCGAACTTGCCACATCGTTAATCAGCGCAGGCAAAAGCGCTTTCTCGACCGCACATGCCGTGCTTCTGACATCCGCAGCCACCCTGATCGGCACGCTCGCCGTGGCGGTTTTCTTCACCCTGAAAAATGCTGGTGCAGAGAAATGCGAGGTCGTCAAAAAACAGGCTGTCCCAAGCAGCTTGAAGAAATGACGCGATCCAGCCAAACGCTCACTTGGAGAAGGTTTTCATGTCCAGTCTGATAAAAACACGTCTTGCGGCAAGATACCCTTTGCCGGTTCGCTGTCTGCACTGGCTCAGGGCGTTGCTGATTATCTGTCTGATCGCCTCGGGCTGGTACATGACCAGTCTCCCGGAAAGCGACATGGCCACAGCGTCGTTTCTTTACCCAAATCACAAGCAATTTGGTGTTCTGGTCTGGCTGTTGGCGCTCGTCCATCTTGCGCTTCGCTGGCGATACAGGAAGATCATGCCCTCGACACCATCAGGGCTCGCGCTATGGGAAAAAATGCTCTCGCATGCGGTCCATTGGATGTTGATCACTTTGACACTTCTCGTGCCTTTGCTTGGATATTCGCTTTCAAGCAGTTTTTCGCAAAGCGACGGCGTGCCGTTTTTCCTCATCGCCCATCTTCCGGAGCTTCTGCCTAAGAATGACGTCGCCTTTGCAGTCTTTCAGACGCTCCACAAATATGGGGCTTATCTTATGTTGGCATGTATTCTGCTTCATATTATCGGCGCCTTGAAGCACCGTGTCTTTGAGCGGGGAACAGATGCGGATGTCATTCCCCGCATGTTCTGACGTTGTCTCCCCACGTCTCGAGGAGTTTCAATCGCATCTCAGCCTCGCAGGCTAACAATGGTAGGAGGACCGTGCTGGATGAGTGGCCGCGACGACGCCATACGGTGGAGTCACTTTTGAGGCGATATTCTTGGGGTGGGTTTGACCTGCCACTGCGAATTTCCTCCACGATGGATTAGAGCCCGGCCCATTAAAGGACGGACGAATGAAGAAGCAGAGATTCACCGAAGAGCAGATTATTGCGGTGCTGAAGGAGCAGGAGGCTGGCGCGAAGGTGTCCGACCTCAGCCGTAAGCACGGAATTTCAGA
>NZ_PVBR01000044.1 GCF_002980495.1 Phyllobacterium phragmitis | reverse complement strand
TCATACATGACCCGAAAAGCCTACGCAGTCGCATACAGTCAAACCTTTGACGCGGGGTGGAGCAGCCCGGTAGCTCGTCAGGCTCATAACCTGAAGGCCGCAGGTTCAAATCCTGCCCCCGCAACCACCGATCCAGACACTCCCGTAGCTAAAGCTGCGGGAGTTTTTGTTTGTGCAGCCTTTCCAATGGCTTGCCGCTCCGTCCATTCGAGGATCGTGCGCAATTCGCCGTGCAGCGTCGCGAAAATCTCGCCCCGTTCCGGCCCCGGCGTCAGCACGATCTTCTCGATCAGCATCCGCAGGGCTTCCGCCGCTTGCGCCCGTTCTTCGGGCTTGTTCAGTGCGTCGGTGAGGACCGCGACTTTCTTCGCATAGACGGCCGAGGTGCTCGGCAGCAGGTCCGGCACATCCTCGGGCACGTCGGCGAGGAGGGCGGTTAATTCGCTTTTGCGCGCCTCCAACGCATCCATCTCGGCCTTCATGCTCTCATGGAACATACCGGCCTTGATCGCCTCGATGATGCCCCTGATCTGCTTCTCAACCTTCACCAGATCCGCCTTCCAGGCGTCGTCGCTCGAGCGGCGTTCCCGGTTCAGCCGGTTCGTCTCCTCCGCACAGGCGCGCATCGCCTCCGCCGCGACTTCCGGCGCCATCATCCGGTCCTTGAGTCCGGCGAGCACGCGGCTCTCCAGTTCCTCACGCGGGATGCTGCGGCTGTTGGTGCAGGCGCCTTTGCTGATGTGGTTCGAACAGGCGAAGCGATCGGCGCCGCGTAAGCTATAGGGGCCGCCGCAGCAGCCGCAGAACACCAGTCCCGACAGCAGCGACTTCGGGCGGCGCGCGCCGTTCAGCCGGTTCTTTTTATGATGCGCGCGGACGGACTCGGTGACGTTCGCAAACTTCTCGGCGATCTCGCCCTGACGTTCGCGGACAGCCTGCCACAGTTCGTCGTCGACGATGCGCAGTTCGGGAACATCCTTGACGATCCATTCCTTCTCCGGATTCAGCCGCGACACGCGCTTGCCGGTCGAAGGATCTTTGATATAGCGCAGCCGGTTCCAGATCAGGCGGCCGATATAGAGTTCATTGTTGACGAGACCCGTGCCGCGCTTCACATGGCCGCGGATGGTGGTGTCGCTCCACAGCTTGCCGCCGGGGCCGGGAACGCCTTCATCATTCAGTGTTCGTGCAATCGTGCGCGGCCCGACGCCCGTAGCGAAGTCACGGAAGATGCGTCGGACGATATTGGCCTCAGCCTCGTCGATCTCGCGATCCCCGCGGATCGGATCGCCGCGCGCATCGAGTTGCTTTATCACCTTGTAGCCATAGCACAGCCCGCCGCCCGACTTGCCGTTTTCGACACGGCCGCGCAGCCCGCGATGGGTCTTGGCCGCCAGGTCTTTCAGAAACAGCGCGTTCATCGTGCCCTTGAGCCCGACATGCAGTTCCGTGATCTCGCCCTCGGCCAGCGTCACGATCGGCACGCCGGCGAACTTCAGGTGCTTGTAAAGCGTGGCGATGTCGGCCTGGTCGCGGCTGATCCGATCAAGCGCCTCGGCGAGCACGATGTCGAACTGGCCGGCCTGTGCATCCTGCAACAGCATCTGGATGCCCGGTCGCAGGATCATGCTCGAACCGGAAATGCCCGCATCCTTATAGATGCCAACCACTTTCCAGCCCTCGCGCTTTGCCTGCTCGCGGCAGATGCGGAACTGGTCCTCGATCGAGGCATCCCGCTGGTTGTCGGAGGAGTAGCGGGCATAGATTGCAACGCGAGTCATCGGGCGGTCCCTTTCCCAACTTGGTGGTTCAGCGACGCACCGCGCCGCTCTTCTTTGCTTTTGCCAGTTCGAGGAAGCTGGCCTTGATCTTGGCGAACAGCCCCGGCGGAATGAAGCCGTAGCTGAACTCTCCCCGCTTGCCGGGAACCGGCGACAGCCCGCTATTGGGCCATTCGTCGATATTGTGTTCCGATACGATCACCCAGCTCGGCGCGTCGTCGAGGCCAATGGCTTGCTTCACTTTCGCCGGGATCTCGATTCCGACCGTATCGCCGGAGGGCGGGGTGTGCGTGATCGGCAAGAGCACCACGTATCGCGGGCGGACCGCGCTATCTGTCGTAGCGACGAGGCAGGTCGGACGGTCCTTGCCCTGATCCTGGCCGGCTGCGGCCTCATGTGTCCAGAGATAATCGTAGCGGACAACGAGGCCGGGCTTTGGTTCGGGGAGTGCCACGTCGTTCGCCTTACTTTAGCAGGTCATCAAGGTGAGCGTGCTCCGGCTCCATCTCGGCGCGCTCCACCGCGTCGATCACGACATCGGCGGCGTCCGCCGTGCGATGCGCGCGCTGCGCGGCGGCGCGGAGCCAGTCATAATGGTCGGCGGACATCAACACGAACTCACGCCGCCCGTGCCGGGTGATTTCCACTGGCTCGCGCTGCGCCTGATGCTGGAACTCGCCGAACTTGCGCTGGAATTCGAGGGAACCGACTGTCGGCATGGCAGGCATCCTTTCAAATCGAATGCCTGAATTATACGTGTAATTCGTCTTTTTGCAAGGGTGATGTCACGCATTCCCAAGCGCGTGCCGTTGCTTTCGCGCCTTGCGCTCCAATGCCATCTTCCGCTCGAACTCTTCACGGGCGATCTGCCTGCCGATTAGCCGGGCAAGAATCAGGATCGCTTCGTCGGCGCGATTACCCCTGTTCTGCGCCGTTTCGGGCGAGGCTGAAGATCCGAAGACCTCGATGCTGATCTTGTTTTGTTTGAGCGCCATCGTCTTTCAAATTCCCTTGCCCGGAAAGGGTAAGGACTATCGAAGAACCGGATGGTCGAGAAAGAAAAGCCCTTGATCGAAGCCATGCGGGAATCAGGATATCATGGCGTATAAAAAGGATGGTCTTTAACCGGGGAGTATTCGCGCAATGGAGATCGACAAGGACAAGATAGACGATGCAATTCTGGCGCTTCTTTACCTGACGCTCGACCGCGACGGCCGCGCATGGAAGGGATTCGATTGGGACGCGATGAACCGCCTGCATGAAAAAGGCTTCATCGGCAATCCGGTCAACAAGGCGAAGTCCGTCTGGCTCACCGACGAGGGGATTGCACGGTCGGAGAAACTGTTTCGCGAGATGTTCACGATCAGGGAATGAACAGCATGATTTTCCCGACAGAACTGCGTGAGCCGTTCTCGACAACAAGATCATGAGGCAGCGCGCCGCGGCGCGCTTGGTGATTTTCTGAATAAAAGCCAATGGACTATCGGTTGGGCGTAGTCCGTGCCCAACACCGCGGACCTGTACGCCAGTGAGCCGCTCTGCCACCTGCGTCGAAAATCCCGGCGAGCCGGACATCATGCAATTGACATGATGAACTGGTTCAACGTGTACTCTATCTCAATGTAAACAGGCATATAATGAGCGATGCCATGATTGAGCATTGTTATTCCGTAGGGAGCAAAGCTCCGGTCATATTGAACATCGTTATAGAAATCCCGGCCACCGACGCGATGACCCAAAAACTGGAGGTCGACTTGTCGGATTGCACGGTGATTAGTGCTGGCGAGGTTTATCCACCTGTACCAATCTACTGGCACTATGGCTGCATCCCGCAAACGCTAGACAGCGAAGGGGAGGCGCTGGATATAATTCTGTTGATGGATGAAACCTGTGTCAGCTCAGGGGATGAAATCGAAGTGCGTCCGATTGGCGTTGCTAGGATCACGGATGGATGGGAGATCCAAGACGACAAGATCATTGCTGTCCGCAACACGAAGCAGCATGCGCTTATCCGCGAAATTAATGATTTGCCGCCTGTAACGACAGTCGATGATAAACGGATTTCGTTTAAGGACGCTGTAGCTGATTTTTTCAAACAATACAGAGCGGAAGGCGGCATAATTCATTCGGGTTGGGGAAATAGTCGCGAGGCGCGTGCAATCATTGAGAACGGCTTAAAGAAGTATCACTGTGTCCCACTGGCCAAAGACAAGGACAGCGCACATATATTTCCATTGTATCAGCACATTTTCATCCCGCCGCCCCCGAGGCATTACGGCGAAACGCATTTTCTTGAAGAAATCGAACAGGTCAGAAGTCTGTACGAAAATCAGGAATATCACTCCGATTATGGCTATATCATCTCCGGAGCGGCGCTGAAAACAGCGTTACGGCAGGCTGGCTATAAAGTCGGCCGATCAAGATTGCGTGGGCATAATCGGGCGGCAGTGATTGATGAACGTTTGCGGATCGCCGATTGCCTGATCCGCTATGGTGTCAAAGTCTTCACCGCATCAAATGATCTGGACTGGCTGGAAAAAGCCGAAGCACGCGGTGTTGCCACTGCACAGATCGAGCATGAAGAGTATGATGTCGAAAACGTTGCTGGTATCAGCGCTTTGGACCTGTGGACGATTCACTATCAGCGTGCCGATGGCACACATATTGCCGTTGTAGAACATGATGTTGATACTGTTGCGCTGAAGGAGCGGTTGCTCACGATTGGCATTGCCAAAGAGGACGAAGCTTGCCACGTTCTGAATGTTCCGGATCGCCTCATTCCGTGGGAAGTTCCGGCGAGGGGCGGCAAGAGGATCACACAGGTCACGAACTGGATTGATTACGGCTTCAATATCTGGCCCGATAAGCAGAACCGGCCATATCTGGTGATCGGTGATGCGGTCAGAAAAATTGCCGAAGCGCAAGGAAGAAGGCGCGAACTAGACGCTTTTGTGAAGCGGTGCGAGCGCGAGTTTGACGGTGTGCATTTTCTGAAACTGGCAGAGGGACAGCCTTATGGATCGCCAACGAACAGCATTGATGTCGGGATGGCGATTATCAGCAATAGCAGTCTCGTAGAGAAGAGCCGTCTTGAAATGCAAGAGGTTTTGCAAAGACCCATCGACAACAGCCTGCATCTGACAGAAGACGCTCCCGGGTTGCGATGCGCCGTGTTTCCCGTCGATAAACCGACATATACACTTCTGCAGGAGGGTGATCCGTTGCATCATTTGTCCATTGACCGGAACTTCATCGATCCGCTTGATCCAATGGATGCATTTTTCGATGTCTTCGGTCCTGAGCACCGAGAGCTTGTGGTCCGGCTTAAAGACAAACGCCAAGCGATGGGAGAAGCTTTGTGCGTCCAGAATGCCGTCACCCTCAGAAGGCGCAGTCCTGTTGCGCACAACAGGAAGAGATTTTCATGAAACATCGCATTGCGGCGGGAGCTTTGGTTGTCCGCAACAATCGGCTTCTTCTTCTTAGGCACCAGAACGGCATTTACGATTTTTGGGCACCGCCGGGCGGAGGGGTCGAAGACAATGAAGAGCTTGCCGCAGCCGCGGAGCGCGAAACCTTTGAGGAAGCGGGTATCCGTGTGCGTTCAGGTTGCCTTGCATATATCGACGAGTTGATCGATGACAGCGGCCGAATGGTCAAGTTCTGGTTTCTGGCTGATTATGTCTCGGGTGAGGTCAATGTTACGCTCAACCCCGTTGCCAATGAGGCGATCACAGAGGCGGGCTGGTTTTCGCGAAATAAGCTGCCATCTGGTCATGTATTCCCGGCGCTGATTCGGGGTGGCTTCTGGGACGACTTGGCGCGCGGGTTCTCCGCACCGATTAAGCTTCCGCTTCAACATTCAATTTTTTGACCGTCGGCAGCACCGCATTTTGAATGCCGCAAATATGTAATATTAAAACTTGCTTCATTCAAAAAGGCGGTAACCATGCGAGTAGGGACGCCTATAAATTGTGAGCGTACATGTGCCTGTCATTGTCCTTATTGACAGGAATAAGGACAATGACAGGCATGGCTATTATCGATGGGAACCTGACCGCGCAGGTCGGTCGCCTTGAGATTGTCAACACAGGGTCGCCGCCGAAATTTCAGCGCCGAAGCGAAGCGGCGAATCGTGGCTGAAAGTTTTCCGGGCGAGAACCAGATCAACGCTACTGCGCAGCGACATATGAATCTGTTGCTGAGCGCAGCCCTGTCCACGCTCGGGCTTCTGTTTGCAGTGGTGATCCAGTCCTACGTCTCACGCACCGGAAAATAGCCCCCCTCGCTCGCCGGGATGATCTATGAAACCTTTGTTGATTCAGGGTTGCTTAGGGCTCCGCCCTCGGCGCGCTGCGAAGCGTCTTCCGCCCGGCTTCCTCCGCGTCGTTCCTCCGCTCTGTGCAGCCGGTTCCCCGCGAAGACGCTTGCTCCGCTTGCACACCCGCTGTTCCGCACGAGCTCGGGAAGCAGCAGCGAGGT
Source organism: Phyllobacterium phragmitis (assembly GCF_002980495.1). Taxonomy (GTDB): domain Bacteria; phylum Pseudomonadota; class Alphaproteobacteria; order Rhizobiales; family Rhizobiaceae; genus Paramesorhizobium; species Paramesorhizobium phragmitis. Next base: position 7,193 of record NZ_PVBR01000044.1, on the reverse strand, counting down.
GCTGCTTCGCAGATCAAGGGAAAAGGAAAGCGGACATGACCAGCAACGCCAACAATATCACACCCCGCAACACGGTTCTGAACGCCGATTGCATCAGCGCCATGCGCTCTTTCGAAAGAGCATCGGTGGATTTCATCCTGACCGATCCGCCCTATGTGACCCGCTTCCGCGACCGGCAGGGGCGCACCGTCACCAATGACGATAACGGACGCTGGCTTCGCCCCGCGTTCAACCAGATGCACCGCGTTCTGAAAGACGGAGGTTTCGCCGTTTCGTTCTATGGCTGGAACAAGGTCGATCTGTTCATGGACGCATGGAAGGCGGCAGGTTTCCGCGTTGTCGGTCATCTGGTTTTCCGCAAGCGTTATGCCTCATCGGCCCGGTTCCTTCGCTACGAGCACGAGCAGGCTTATTTGCTGGCGAAGGGTAATCCGACACTCCCCGCGCATCCCATCCCGGATGTTCTGGATTTCCCCTACACCGGAAACCGGCTGCACCCGACGCAAAAGCCGACTGAAGCCCTCACACCGTTGATCGAGGCATTCACCAAGCCGGGCGAGCTTGTACTGGACCCGTTCTGTGGCAGTGGCTCGACCCTGGCGGCAGCACAGAAACTCGGTCGGGACTGGATCGGCGTTGAACTGGACGCCGCCCATTCCGAGACGGCGAACAGGCGGCTTGCATGGTTGCAGCAGCGGGGCAGGGCGGCGGCATAAGCCGCCCCATTCCCGACGGTTGCGCCCGTCCGCGCGGCGGGCGCTGCAATCCCACAATCTTATAGGAATGGATTTTCAACATGCGCTGGATCGTGACGGTTGATTATTGGGGAAATTGCCTTGGCATGGGCGAGGACGACGACGGCGTTCCGGCCCGCGGCAAACCTGAACAGGGTGACGCCCTGCCAATGGAGTTCTGGCTTTGTGACGCCAGGGAAAATGTGGTGTTCGAGGGCCGTTGCGGCGACATTGACGCCGATTGGTGGCATGGCTTCGAGCCGTTGATGGCGACCTGGAACATTTTTCGTTGCCGGCGGCTCTATTATCGCCGGGCCAGGACGAAAGAACCCTGGCGCTTGCTCAAGCAGACATAACGGTTGATCCCGACAACCTCGCGCCTTCCTTCAAGGGAAGGCGCGTTTCAAAATTTGCGCCGATCCGCCACGGCGGATCGGCGATGCGGCCATGCACGAGACATGGCCGCTGCTCGCCGGGCTTGGCCCTGCTCCCTGAGGAAGAAAAATATCACCGGGACAAAACAACGAACTGATCGGATTAGGCGATCTACTTATCTGATAAAGATGACTACACCTCAACGTAAAGCTGCCAGATGCTCCCGTATCGGGTTGTAGTTCACAACCTGCTTTTGGGAGGAGGTTGCGCCATGTTGAGTATCGATTGGCGTACACCGGCGGCGTACAAGCACGCGAAGAGCATCCCTGCCGCCGGTTTTGCTTGGGAATATCTTCGACGCAATGACGAATATCAGCGCGACTTTCGTGCGATCACGCCAATAAAAAACTTGTCGGGGCGAAGGCTGGAAGCATTTTCACAGCGCTGGGGGTTGCGATTTTCCATGCGATCCCGAAATATCCGTTGATCGGCAATCACAGTTCTGGATTCCCGATCTCCAGCCGCAGGCTGTAATACTTTCGCCTGTTCAGAAATCCGCCAATCGGCAGATGCCGGCTTTCAGGCTGGCGCAGCTCGATGGGCTCGATCTGCGCAAGGCAGATGACGGCTGGCACGGTCTGTGGCCCGTGGATGGTGTTGTTCACCAGTTGTGGTTGCCTGATGGCGTACCCGATGCGGCGACACGCTACGCCGTCACCTCGCCGATGGATTCCTTTCTGGAACTGCGCGCCCATGCAGCGCGGCGATTGTGGCGTTCGCTTAACGGTCGTACGCCCGGCCCGGATTTTCGCAGAATGCCGTCGCAACTCCGCGAGTTTCATATTCTGTCTCTGCGCGCGCTTGACGCACGGCTGCATGGCGAAAGCTATCGCGCCATCGCCGAAGGACTGCTCGGATTTCATGGCGACAAGACCGATTGGGAAAACGATCCGCGCAGGAACAGAATCCGCCGCCTCGTTGCCCATGGCCTTGCCATGGTGATAGGCGGCTATCGGCCGCTGCTGCACTATCCCGTAAAGCCCTGGCAGAATTAGACCGGCCATATTGGTGGCTGAAGGGGGCCGTAAAAGCATGGTCGCAATTGCGGCCCGCTACAGGTCGCCGATTTCTCGCCATGGTTCGCGAAACCCCGCTGTCGCCACCGACAGCCTCGGTAATCGACGAACAGAGGTGAGACGATGAACAACCGTCGCAATGCGGATTTACCGCCGCGATTCCTGCGTACGAAAGAGGCCGCGCATTTCCTCGGCATTTCGCTCCGCACCCTTGAGAAGCACCGCACCTACGGCACCGGCCCACTCTACCGCAAGATCGGCGGCCGGGTCGTTTATGCCGTGAACGACCTTGAAGCCTGGACTGCCATCGGCGCCAGAAAATCCCCGAAGGAGCAGGGTGCCGGTACGGTCTTTCCCGCGCGTCGGCTCACTCCCGAAGAGCGGGGGCGGTTCTGAATGCCGCGCGATCAGGACCATCATCCCGCGCTGCCGGTCGATGCCGGCGAACGCAGCCGCCTCGATCCCTTCGTGATCGTCACCGGAGACGCCGCGCCGCGCGACCAGCGCGATTTGATGGAGCGACCGTTCTTTTCGCTGGCAAAGACGCCGCGCACCAGGCCGATTCTCTACAAGGCCGCCGATGTCGAGGTGCAGGTGTTCGCCATGCCCGAGCATGGCATGGCGACGATATGGGATGCCGATGTTCTGATATGGGCCGCGTCCCAGATCGTCGCGGCCGAGAATATCGGCCTTCAGACGTCGCGCTTCTTTCGCTTCATGCCGTATCAGCTCCTGCGCGGCATTGGCCGCTCCACCGGCAACCGGGATTATCTTCTGCTGAAGGCTGCGCTTGCGCGCCTGCAATCCACCGTTATCGCCACCACGATCCGCAATGGCCCGCATTGGCGGCGCCGGCAGTTTTCGTGGATCAACGAATGGGAAGAGATGACGACGCGCGCCGGCCGCGTCGAGGGCATGGAATTCGTCTTGCCCGAATGGTTCTACAAGAGCGTCATCGACCGTTCCCTGGTTCTGACCATCGACCCGGCGTATTTCCGGCTGAAGGGCGGCATCGAACGCTGGCTCTACCGTGCCGCCCGCAAGCACGCCGGACACCAGAGCGAAGGCTGGGCATTCGAGATCAGCCATCTTCACGAAAAGTCCGGCAGCCTCGCGCGCCCGTCCGACTTCGCGCTCGACCTTCGCCGCATCGCCGCGCGCCAAGCCTTGCCCGGATACCGGCTTCGGATCGAGTGGGAGGATGGTCGCGAATTGCTGCGTTTCCTGCCCAAAAAACTATCCACAGTGCCTGTGGAAACCCATGTGGATACTATCGGGAGATCAGGCGCACGCAGTATCGGGACATCAGGCGCAAATCGCGCAGCGCTCTTTATAGAAGAATCTAACAGAGAATCTAACTCTTCTTCTTTGACGCGCACGCAGGCGAGGCATGGTGCCGGTGCCACCCGTCGAGGTGCGCCATGATGCGCGTGCTCGACCTGTTCAGCGCAGCAGCCGGTGGCTGGTCGCTAGGCCTTCATCGCGCCGGATTCATCACAATCGCCGCCTGCGAAATCGTCGAATGGCGGCGCATCCTTTACACAGAGAACAATCCTCATGTCAGACTCTACGACGACATCCGTGAGCTCACCGCAGCTCGACTTGTTTCCGACCTTGGCATCCTTCCCGACATCATCGTCGGCAGCCCGCCCTGTCAGGACATCTCCAGCGCCAACACCAAGGGCAAAGGGATCGAAGGCGAACGGTCGGGCCTCTACCTCGAAGCCGTCCGGCTGGTCGGAGATTGCCGCCCTCGCTGGTTCGCTTTTGAGAACAGCGCTAATCTGCGAACTCGGGGCGCTGACCGGCTGCTCGGCGAACTGGACGCGCTCGGCTACGCCTGCGAGCCGTGCGTGGTGGGTGCTTCGGATCTCGGCGCCAACCATATCCGCAAACGATCCTGGCTCATCGGCTACGACCCTGAACAGCTTGCCCACACCCGTCTCGCAATCCCAACAGGGTGGCATCCGTCTGGAGGGCGGGTCGGGTGCGCGCCGGGCGATGAAGGAATCGGGCCTCTACGATCTGTTCCGCAATCATCCGCTGCCGACACCGATGGCTTCGGACGGAATGATGGATGGCACGGGCGGCGGCGCGGGGTCGACATATCCGTTGCGCATGATCCTGGCTACACCACGGAAATCAGACGCGGATCGCGGTGGCCGGGGCGATGTTCTCAGCCAGTTGCAGGGCCATGCCAGCCGCCATGCGGGCATGATGGGAACGCCGACAGCCAATGCGGCGCCGCGTGGCAGCGTTCTGCGCAAGCTCAAGGGCCGGATGACATCGGACCAGGACGATTTCGACCAGACGCCGACGATGAGCGAGGCGCTGCATTTCGACAGGCTGGATCGGCCTTATGGCCTGATGCCGACGCCGGTGAAGCCGAATGGCGGCCGGAGATTGAGCCGCCAGGAGATCGTGACGGGCAAGCGCTCGAACGGCGCGAAGGCGCAGATCGACACGCCGAATTTGTTGCGGCATGCGGCGGAAATATTTCCCACGCCGACGAAACGCGACAGCCGGATGGACGGCTGGAGTCCGGCCTACGACCGCCGGAAATCTCCGACGATGGATGCGGTGATGGACGGCGCGATGACGGATCGGGCACCGGACAAATGGGCGGGCGCGCGGGCGCTGGCGGCAATGCTGCGGGGCCATGGGCTGACTGGAACGGCGGCCTTGCCCGTCACCTACGGCTGGATGATGGGCTTTCCGCCTGGGTGGCTGGCACGCGCATTGCACTCGGCGGTCGCAAAGGGACTTCTGCGGCCAGCCTGATCGTTGAAGCATTTGGCGACGCCGTTCTCCCGCAAATCCCCGAAGTCATCGGCCGCGCCATCCTGCGCACCGAAGCCGCGCTCGACGCGGTGCTCGACCGCACATCTATCGACATTCCCGGAGACCACCAATGACTCAGCGCACCTTTCCCGGCGCGCGCGGACGCGACCTTGCGGATGCGCCACCCTTCACCACTTTGGTGGAATTGGCATTCCAGCGAAAAAAGATCGAGCACTGGATACGTTTCGGCCGCAAGAGCTATGAACAGGTTCTCGACCGCCGCCGCACAGTCGTTGGCTTCGCGCCGGACAGCATCTTTGCGTTTGTGCGATGGGCAGCAAACGACTACGGAACCGTCATCTCGCGCATCGACATCGTGCGGGCGGTTGGCCGCAACGAACCGTTCCAGACCTTGCCCTTCGTCCGTCCCGGCGGTGACATCCTGCTGCGCCTCAATGGCTGGCGACAAGTGCAGCGCGCGCTTGCGGCCATCGACGCGGTGGAAGCACTCGGTCTCGATGCGGCGGATGTCTCGCCTGATCACTGGCGGCACGTTCACAACCGCCTGACTGCGGGCCTCGACCCGCATGCCTATACCTCCGAGCGGCATGCCGCCTGGCTTTCTCGCCGGAGGATCGCGCCATGACGCGCCGCCATTATCTTACGGTGACGGCACTGGCGATGCTCGCCATTATCGCCGCGAGCGCCGTGGAGACGCCAACCAAACTTATCTGGAACGCGACCGCCAGCGCGCCCGTCGGCTTCTACACCATCGAGCCAGCCGACCGGATCGAGGTGCCCGACCTTGTCGCGGTGATGCCGCCCGAACCGCTCGCCACCTTCATGGTCGAGCACGGCTATATCGGACGCGGCGTGCCGCTCCTGAAGCGCGTCCTCGGCCTGCCGGGACAGCGAGTTTGCCGCATCGGCCGCAGCATTACGGTTGACAGCGTGGAGATGGGCGAGGCGCTGGAGCGCGACCGGATCGGCCGCGAACTGCCCGTCTGGCGGGGCTGCCGCGTCATCGCGGATGGTCAACTCTTCCTCATGAATTGGGACGTTCGAGACAGCCTCGACGGCCGTTATTTCGGACACATCCCTGCAAGCTCCGTCATCGGCCGTGCACTGCCGCTTTGGACCGATGAGGATGGCGACGGCCGCTTCGTCTGGCGCGCGCTGACGCACTGACCGCTTCCCCATCGGCGGGAGCGGTGTCCGCCGATGGCTTTCCCAACACCACCGCATGGAGACAGTTATGGCGCAAATCGGTCAATTCCATCGCGACGCATCCGGCTTTGCCGGGCAGCTCGTCACGCTCACCCTCAACCGCGAACTTGTCATCGTCCCTGCCGAACATTCAGATGTGGTGAACGCGCCGGATTATCGCGTTCACCACATTGCGCACGATGGCCCGGAGGTCGGTGCTGCGTGGAAGCGCACCGGCGAGAAGGCCGGCGAGTATCTTTCCGTGCTGCTCGACGATCCCGCCTTGCCGCAGTCGATCCGCGCCAACCTCTTCCGCGACGACGATGCGGGCTCGTCATGGTCGCTGCACTGGACCCGCCCGAAACCGCGCGAAGAGCGGGACTAAGGCCATGCGGTCCCCTGTCATCATCGCGCTCAAAGCTTTCATTCCTTTGTTCGCGGGAAAGCCGGCTCATTCCTTCGTCCCGCTCGACCAGAAGTCGGCCGGCGCGCGCAGCGAAGGTCAAGGGCGGCCAACGGCCGGCGCTTTGCGCGCACCCTTGACCGCAGCGAGCACGCTGGCAGGCTGGTGGTTCGGCGGAGAAAGGTCGAGCTGGCGCTATGCCGTTCCCTTGCTCGCTGGCGGGTTTGCGCTTGGCACGGGACCGGCCGTGACGCTGGCGCAATCTGCGCCCGTCGCGCGCACGGTCACCGTCGCTCCTCATGGCGGTCATATCGCGGAGGCGTCGCAGCGCTTCGGTATCCCCGAGCACTGGATTCGCGCGGTTCTGCGCGCCGAGAGCGCCGGCGATGTGCGGGCGGTTTCGTCGGCCGGAGCGATGGGATTGATGCAGATCATGCCCGATACCTGGGCGGGGCTGCGCGCCCGCTACCGGCTCGGGCGCGATCCCTATCGTAGAGTAGGGATGAAGCGCTTTACCCCGTTTACCGGGGCAAGTTTCTTCATCCCTCTCGCCAAACCGGACGTGCGAGTTTCCCCGCATCCGGCTTTCTATGCACGACTTTCGTCGCGGGTGGTCCT
>NZ_PVBR01000043.1 GCF_002980495.1 Phyllobacterium phragmitis | reverse complement strand
AGGACCACCCGCGACGAAAGTCGTGCATAGAAAGCCGGATGCGGGGAAACTCGCACGTCCGGTTTGGCGAGAGGGATGAAGAAACTTGCCCCGGTAAACGGGGTAAAGCGCTTCATCCCTACTCTACCGTAGGGATCGCGGCCGAGGCCATGGCGAACGCGCAGGCCCGCCCATGTGTCGGGCATCACCTGCATCAATCCCATCGCGCCGGCCGACGATACGGCGCGCACGTCGCCCGCGCTCTCGGCGCGCAGCACGGCACGAATCCAGTGCTCGGGGATGCCGAACCGCTGCGACGCCTCGGCGATGTGGGCCGCATAAGGATGGGCGGCTGCCGGGCGTTCGACCGGCGCGGATTGTGCGACAGCGACGCCCGATCCGGCGCAGACGGAAAGCGCCCCGGCGAGCAACAGGACGGCAAAACGCCATGCAGTCCTGTCTCCGCTTCGCCGCCAGCCTGCCAGCGTGCTCGCTGTGGTCAAGGGCAAGGCGTAAGCGCCGGCCGATGGCCGCCCCTGACCTTCGCTGCGCGCGCCGGCCGTCCGGTGGCCGAGCGGGACGGAGGGATGAGACGGCTTTTCCGCGAACAAGGGGATGACGATCTTGGACCGGATGGCGGGCCGGACGCGCGCGGCCGTCATTCCTCATCCTCGATCTTCCGGGCGTGCTTCCAACGCAGGGTCCAGACCGAAGGATCGTCGTTGGACTGGAACAGTTTGGCGCGGATCGGGAACGGGAAGATTGGCCCCTCCAATCTCATCGACACGAAGTCGCCGGCATTTTCGCTGGCGTCTTTCCATGCGGGGCCGGCGTCCGGCCCGTCCTCGCTATCGAGGCGCACGCGATAGTCGGGCGCGTTTTTCACGTCGCTCGGCTTGGCCGGGACGATGAACAGCTTTTCGTGAAGGCCGAACGAATGAAGCTCCCCCGCATAGCCGGTTTCGGTGCGGGTGAAGGTGCCTATCTCTGCCATGGGAAATCTCCTGCGGTTGGTTTTCGGGGGTGGTTCAGTGGGTCGGCGCGCGCCACTCGTAGCGGCCGACGCCTTCCTCATCGGTCCAGAGCGGGACCGCTCGGCCGATGACGGAAGCTGCGGGGATGGGTCCGAAGTAACGGCCGTCGAGGCTGTCGCGGACCTCCCAATTCATGAGGAAAAGCTGGTCGTCGCCGATGACGCGGCAGCCCTGCCAGACGGGCAGATCGCGGCCGATGCTGTCGCGCTCCAGCGCCTCGCCCATCTCGATCCCGTCAACCGTGATCGTGCGGCCGGCGCGGCAAACCCGCTGTCCGGGCAGGCCCAAGACGCGCTTCAAGAGCGGGATGCCTCGCGCGATATAGCCGCGCTCGACCATGAAGGCGGCGAGCGGTTCGGGCGGCATGATGGCGACCAGCTCGGGCACGTCGATCCGGTCGGCCGGCTCGACGGTGTAGAACCCGACCGGCGCGCTGGCGGTGGCGTTCCATATGAGTTTCGTCGGCGTCTCGACCGCGCTGGCAGCCGCGATGCCGAGCACCGCCAGCACCATCACCGTGAGGGTGCGGCGGCGCGTCATGGGTCGATCCTTCGGCGATGAAGCCAAGCGGCATGTCGCTCGGGCGTGTAGGCGTGCGGCTCCAGATTGGCGGTCAAACGGTTGTGGACGTGCCGCCAATGCTCCGGCGAGGCGTCGGCCGGATCGAGGCCGAGCGAATCCACGGCGTCGATAGCGGCAAGCGCGCGCTGCACCTTGGGCCAGCTATCGAGGCGCAACAGGATTTCGCCGCCGGGGCGCACGAAGGGCAATGTCTGGAACGACTCGCCGCGACCGATGGCGCGCACAATGTCGATGCGCGAAACGACTGTGCCATGGTCGCCGCTCGCCCATCGCACGAAGGCAAAGACGCTGCCCGGCGCGAAGCCGACGACGCTGCGGCGGCGGTCGATGATCTGCTCGTAGCTCTTGCGGCCGAAGCGTATCCAGTGCTCGACCTTGCGTTTCTCGAAGGTCAGCTCGACCAATGTGGTGAAGGGCGCAGGCCCGTCCGGCAGCGGACGGCCGTGCGCGCTGCGGTGGGCGCGACGGGTCATTGTTCGTCTCCGGGGATGTGCTGGGGGCTGCGCGGGCGCAGCACGTCGAGCGCGGCCGTCATGGCTCGCCCCTTCGGGCAGAACCGGCACCACGCTTCGCCTGCGCGCGCGTCAAAGAAAAAGAGTTAGATTCTCTGTTAGATAAGTTAGCGGTCGGATTCCGCTTTTCAGGCCAAAGCGTTAGCTGAGGTTCGTGCGCCTGATCTGCCGATAGTGCTGCGCCTGATGTGCCGATACCCCGTGCGCCTGATCTGCCGATGGCATTAACAGGGTTATCAACAGTGCCTGTTGACAGGTTTTCGGGGCGGATGCGCAGCAACTCGCGGCCGTCTTCCCGCTCGATCTGGAGCATGTAGCCGGGGAGCTGCTGGCGGGCCGCGATGCGGCGCAGGTCAAGCGCGAAGTCGGACGGCCGGGCGAGGCTGCCGGATTTCTGGTGAAGGTGCGCGACCTCGAAAATCCAGCCGTGACGCTGGTGGCCGGCGTGCTTTCTGGCGACGCGGTAAAGCCATCGCTCGATGCCGCCAGTCAGCCGGAAATAGGCCGGGTCGATGGTTAGGACCAGCGAACGGTCGATGACGCTGTTGTAGAACCATTCGGGCAGGACGAACTCCATGCCCTCGACGCGGCCGGCGCGCGTCGTCATTTCCTCCCACTCGTTGATCCATGAGAATTGCCGGCGACGCCAATGCGGGCCGTTGCGGATGGTGGTGGCGATGACGGTGGATTGCAGCCGCGCCAGCGCGGCTTTCAGAAGCCGGTATTGGTGATTGCCGGTCGGCCGCCCGATGGCGCGCAACAGGTGGTAAGGCGTAAACCGAACAAAGCGCGAAGTCGTGAGGCCGTTGTTCTCTGCGGCGACGATCTGCGAGGCCGCCCATATCAGCACATCGGCATCCCATATCGTCGCCATGCCGTGCTCGGGCATCCCGAACACCTGCACCTCTATGTCGGCGGCCTTGTAGAGAATCGGCTTGGTGCGCGGGGTCTTCGCCAGCGAGAAGAACGGCCGTTCCATCAAGTCGCGCTGGTCGCGCGGCGGCGCGTCGCCCGTTGCGACCACGAAGGGGTCCAGGCGGCTGCGCTCGCTGTCCTCGGCCGGCTGCGCGGGGTCGTGATCGTCCTCGCGCAGCATCTAGCAGTCGCCCCGTTCTTCGGGCGTGAGCGGACGCGCGGGAAAGACAGTGCCGGCGGTCTTGTCGCGGGTGGATTTGCGTTCGCCCACCGCGCTCCAGTCTTCCAGATCGCGGACGGTGTAGAGGACGCGCCCGCCGACCTTGCGATAGGTCGGGCCGGTGCCATAAGTGCGATGCTTCTCAAGGGTGCGGATGGATATGCCGAGGAAGCGCGCGGCTTCCTTGGTGCGCAGCAGGCGCGGCGGCAGGCCCGCAAGCGGGTTGGGCATGGATCACCTCCAGTCGGGATTGGGCTGCCGGAGGGCGGCAGCGGACTGTGGCGAACCATGGCGAGGGATCGGCGGCGCGTAGCGTGCCGCATTTGCGCCTATGCGCTGGCGGCACCCCCCTTCGGGGCGATGCGCGGCCAATAGATGAGGGATTTCAGCAGCTCATTGCCTGCCGTGCTGAATAGGCAAAGACATTTGCACGCGGTTCGGCTAAGAATCGTGGCGGAGCAGACGCGCTGCTCTGGGGCGTCGAAACCCGTGTGCCAAGAAGCAAAGCTGTGCCGTTTGGCGCATCTTTGCGTGCTGTGAGTGAGATGGAGGAAGGCCCTCCGGGATCGGCATGCACATGCAGATCCCAAACCCTCGGCAAGCTGCTTCGGTCAAAAGCCGCGGTGGTGAGCGTTGCCGGGAGGTACGATCCATGAAGGCAAACGCAAGTGAACTGCTATTGAGGTGTCGTTAAGCCCAAGTGATGTCGAAACCGCTGCCCTCGGGTTTAGGCGCGGGACGGAGCCTGGAGGATGTGTGCAGACTGGCCAGGCGGCATCCGGCATAGAGGCAGTGCGAGCGTGGATCATCGGCTTTCTCACGGAACTTGGGAACCTGCCGCTTGCCTTGGTGCGGGACGGCAGGGGCGGAGTAACCCGTAGTAGTGATGAACTCCCTGTAATAGGGGCGGAGCGAAGGGGTTGCCCGGCTCACGTCTTGGATAAGGTCAACTGCGAAGGATGAGCCGTGTTCAAGGCGAAACCATTCAACATCACGAAGGAGCAGGTGTGGCGGGCCTTCAAAAAGGTGCGCCATAGGGGTGAAGGGACCGGCGTCGACAACCAGACGTGGGACGCCTTCGACGCTTCGCTGTCGAAGCATCTTTACCGGGTGTGGAACCGGATGAGTTCCGGTAGCTACATGCCGCCCCCGGTGCGGATGGTGGAGATACCGAAGGCAGGAGGCGGCGTCCGACCGCTGGGCATTCCGACCGTCTCGGATCGGATTGCGCAGGCAGTGGTGGCGCAGGAACTGGAAGCCCTGCTCGAACCGCTGTTCCACGAGGACTCGTATGGATACCGTCCATCCCGGTCGGCGCATGATGCTATCGCGAAAGCGAGGAAGCGGTGCTGGCAGCGGGACTGGGTGGTGGATGTGGATATCAAGAGCTTCTTCGACACGCTCGACCACGACTTGCTGATGAAGGCCGTGCGCCATCACGTCAGCGAGCCGTGGATGCTGCTCTACATCCAGCGGTGGCTCACCGCCCCGGTGCAGCATCCTGACGGTCGGTTGGAGAAACGGACTGCTGGCGTGCCGCAAGGCGGTGTCATCAGTCCGTTGCTCGCGAATCTGTATCTGCACTATGCGTTTGACTTGTGGATGGCGCGCGAGCACCCCGATCTCGGCTTCGAGCGTTATGCGGACGATATCGTCGTCCATGTGCGCTCGCAGGCCGAGGCGGAGCTGTTCAAATCGGCGCTGACGGAACGCTTCCGCGAATGCGGTCTCACCGTCCATCCCGAAAAGACGCAGATCGTCTATTGCAGGGACGAGACGCGGACGGCCGCATATGCCCGGACTGGATTTACCTTCCTTGGGTACGACTTCCGGGCACGGCGGACGCTGAAGCAGGGCCGGTTGTGCAGCAACTTCTCACCGGCAATCGCGAAGAAGGCGGTGGCACGGCTGCGCGGCGTCATGAGGACATGGCGTTTGCATATGGCCGTGACACTCGACCTTGCCCAGGTCGCCAAACGGATCAATCCGGCGCTGAAGGGATGGCTTGCCTATTACGGCAAGTTCCGACCGGCAGATATGTCGGCGGTCTTTTATGTGCTGAATTCCCGGCTGGTGAAATGGGCGCGACGAAAGTACAAGAACTTTCGGTACAATGGTGATATGGCTCGCGCATGGGTGAAGGAGCAGGCGGTACGCACGCCGAAGCTATTCGCCCATTGGCAGGCCGGGTTTGTGATCGTGTAATGGTGGACCGGAAGAGCCGTATGAGGCGAGAGTCTCACGTACGGTTCTGTGAGAGGCTGGGGGGAAACCCTCGGCCTACTCGACCTCACGAATGGCTGGTGCTGGCCAGAACGGCACCAACTCCTTGACCTATGGTCGGGGAGCCTGTGGCGTATACAACAGGCTTTCCGAGCTAAAGGCCATGGGGCCGTTTCGTGACGGTTTCGAACTCCCCGATCACCAAGAGTCAGAGAGAATCGTTTGCGGGGGCGCACCGCAGACAAGCTCTCTCGGATACGGGGAATGACTATGCGGGTTCCCGTCGAACTCGATCCCGATGTGGACGATGAAGCGCCGACCGGCGACACCATAACCGTCTATGACGAACGGCATTTCGTGACCTATCTGCGCTTGCTGGATGCAAAGGCCGAGGGCGCGGACTGGAAGGAAGTCGCCCGGATCGTGCTGCACCGCGATCCGGCCGCCGAAGAACTTCGGACTTATCGTTGCTGGCAAAGCCACCTCGAACGCGCGCAATGGCTTTCGCGTGAGGGCTATCAGAAAATACTGGAGCAGGCGGCCGCGGGTGGTTATGAAAAGCAGTAACTCAAGAGATCGTTGATGTTGTACGACTCCTGCGCATTAGTAACCTTCTTCAAACTTGAAATTGGGTTCAATCGGCCTACGAAAGATCAAGTGAAGCGCGACAGATGTCTGGATTGCGATAGCGGGCCATTTGTTCAGGCCGAGCGAAGCAAACTCTCGACCCATAAAACATCTCGGTAGCCGGCCAAAATTCTTCGTGCAAATGCAGACAGCTCCGCGCCCTCGGAAATGCAGTTTGCCAGAGACCGTACATGGTCCGAAAACGAATTGTCGACATCAGCATTTCCAGATTCTGTTTGTGGAAACAGCCGATCAGCCGCGTCAATCTTGCGCTTTATCGATACGGCGAGCGTCTTGCGTTTGTCAACAAGATCAGCATGATCCAAGTGGTAAAGTTTGATCGATTCAGTTGCTCGCCTATAGCGCCCAGCATGCGCTTGTTCCAAATATGTCGGAATGGGTTTTCCTGTTTCGTCAAAATCTATAAGGCCAGGTTCATCTGGTTTACATGGGTCCAAAAGAATCGGACCTTCATTCGCCTCTTCATCGCAGCAAGTCGCCCGCTTCGATTCATCGAGGAGAGGAAATTTATCCCCTTTCCCACCTGACTTCTCGCTGTCTTTATCCGTCCGGACACTATTGCAAAATGTGCACGCAAATCGATAGTTTGCAGAGCTAAAGGCTGACCATGGGTATTTACTTTTCGGGCGGAAATGATCTACTGCACCATCAGAACGCTCCTGCACAATTTCACAGTAATAACATTTGCCGTGCGAAAGCTCCATCAAAGGCTGCTTCAGGCCGCGCCAAACATCTGAGTAGTCCTTAGTTTTTCCATATCCATCTGCGATGGCCTCATCCGCTCGCGCTTGCCAACCATCGGGCAACTTCAACTGATCTAGGTTGATATAGCGCAACTCTCAATCCCCCCTCTTCTTTAAAGCATTCTGGACTAAACGACGCGCTTTCTCGGCTTCATCAGGCAACTCCTCTCTTTCAATTAACGTTGCCTCCTGATCCAACCTCCGCAATGCTTCTTTGAGTTCCGGATCGCGCACCTCATAACGGAACCCGTAAGTTTGAAGCTCTTCGTTGATTTCCTTTAGAGTTTTTCTGTCATCTTCACTAAGCACATCCTGCCCGCTGATATGACGCTTCCTCGCAAGCAAGTCTTGAGTATGCGTGTCTAGCGCAGCGTTCAATCCAAACATCTCGCTGGTCATTACACCTGCATACCCCATCCCACGCGGATGCGTATCCGGCTCCGCAGCCGAGATCGCCTGTGTTTCCTTATCACGCGTAAGAATCTGAACTTGCTCCTTTTCAAGTTCAGCTACGGCAACTGGATTGTGCGTAGCCAGAAGAACATGGCTGCTCTGCTTTTCTATTCCATTTACATTGAGGAAATTACGAATATGTTGAAGGTATTCGACGCTCCATCTTGGATTAAGATGCGTATCGGGCTCATCGAGTAGAAACAGGCTTTCCTCTTCCGCTGTGAAACGAAGCAACCCGAGTACGGTTAGAAGCTGCTGCTCGCCTTCACTCAGCTCACGGAATGTAACCGACCCATCATTCTTCCGCAGCTTTACCCTGATACGCACCTCGTCAACCAATTCGGAAACATAAGTGCTTTCTAAATCTTGAAAGAACTGGGCAGTGCTCTTGCCTCCAGCCAGCTTGCGCAGTGCATCAAGGTCTTTCACAAAAAGATACAGGAACTCCAGTGTTCGCGAGTTCCATAGACTGACCTTTTCCTTGCGGGTAATCCGCAATGGCGCAAGAGATATATTGTAAAGCGTAGCCAGGAATTCGGACACGACGCCACGCGCGTTCCAGAAGCGTGGATCGCCTTCCTTGGATGTCCACGACGGCTGCCTAAGAATAAAGAGAACTGATTCGATCCCCCCCTCTTCAAGGCCAAGCTGTTCCTGCAAGAACTTATCCGTCAACTCTGCATTGTTCACGATGAAAGACAACAAAACAAAATTGCTATGAACCGGCAGCGCATAGAATAGACGCTTCAATCCCGGATTTTTTCCGGCTCGAAGGTCTTTGTCGTACCGTTCGAGATATTTTAGAAAAACCTCTTCCATCCTCTCGCTTTGGCCTGAATAATAGCCAAACACAAATTTTGGCAGATAGCCGTCATCTGGATCGCGCAACTTGGAAAGTGCCAATACTTCGCCAGGGGCGTCTTCAAAGCTAATGGCAGTAGGTGAAGGCTTGGCATCAAGTTCATAGGATGCGAGTTTGATGCGATATGGCTCCTTGCCCGCTGGATCGGCGTCAATGCGAACCCATTTGTCCTTGATCTGATAGCAAATTCGATAGGCAAAGGATGGCTTGTTTTTGTTGCCCTTCGCATCCTCACCCATGATAAGATCTCGGAAAAGAACTGTAGTCGCTTCCAGAACATTCGACTTTCCAGTCCCGTTTCTGCCAATCAATACGGTAATCAGATGCCCCTGAGCGAAGTCAATCGTCAGGTCTTTCAAGTTCTTATATTCGCCAATCCATAGCCAATCGATGCGCATGATCACTCCTCACTGATCGGCATCAGCCGTAACCAGTCCTCATCTCCCCGGCGCTCCACCTCAACGTGACCGTTTTGTAAGTGCATCCGCAGCTCGTTGTAAAACTCCTCAACCGCGTCAGATGTCGCGCCATCGCCAATGCCCAGCGCTTGCGCCGCGCTACTAGCGGAAACCCAATCTCCTTTGGTTTTCAGAACCTCAATCAAATCTGCCATCCTCGCCCCTCTCTTTATTGGTTTTTGGGCACGCGCCATCGTCTTGCGACCTGATTTTGTGTTTGCGTGCATCTCCCCACTTTCGGCCTTTATCCTTTCAAGTAGGATTGATGCAGGTTCATCATGCGGATTTTGCGGGACAAGCTCTCCCTTGAACGCTGCCTGAAAAATAGATGGATCCAGTGTGGAGATCAGCTTTGATGCCGCAAGGTGCTCGTCAGAGACTCGACCGAGCCAAGCAAAATCGGCTTCGATACGGTCGACGATTTCGATCTGCTCACCGAGCTCTGGGCACGGAAGTTCAAGGCTCGATAGTTCCCCGCTATTGATATTATGAATCCCATTGGAGGACCGGACGATGTATTTAATTTTTTTTCGGATTTGTGGACTGTCCAGCATATACTTTAGATATGCTGGATAGACCCTCTTTACGTTAGGTCGCAGACGGATCAGATAGCCGGCATAAGCTAAGCCTGCTTCCGCCTCCGTAATCAGCGCGGGCCGCCCGACAAGGTCAGAGCTTCCATTTGATCGCACAACAAGAATATCGCCTGATTGTAACGCAAGCTTCCTTAGTTCGTTTTCATCAAAAGTAGTGTATTTGAGGTCAGTCAAATTTATTTGACCACCGGCGACATTCGGAATCCTAATAACTGCTGTTCCTCGCCTTTCGGGGTAGCTTTTCTTTGCGGTTCCATACCGAATGTCAGCCACAACATCACCAAGATGGACAGTCGTCGATTGGGATGTGCCCTTATTATTTTTCCACCCCGTCGCCAGGTCGCCACTGAAGGCTTTACGCAGTGTGGTTTGTTTGTACTTCTCAATCAGCGCCGGAACTTGATCGAGTGCGACCCGTGCGTGAGCCGTGCGGGAAATTAAACTATCAAGCTTGGCAACGATGCGGCGTTGTTCAGGGAGAGGCGATAGGGGAATTGAAAGCTGCGCAGCTCTTGCACCCGAAAGCTCCTTAAAGGTCGTTCCCCGAGCCAAGGATTCGGCATACTCAACCGAAGAAAGCAAATAATATCGGATATATTCCGGACTAATGCCTCCTTTCAGAATAAAATTCTTAAAACCTTGGCTAGTAGAAATTTCTTTAGCTGCAATAACACAATATCCGATAGGTGCCCTCGAAGAGTACAATACCGTTCCCGACGGAACTTTTGTAGCGCTACTGGACTGGTAACCCTTCTCGGAGAGATCACGCTTTCCTTTTGAAATATAGGTTTCTCGATATCCGCTTAGGTCAGCAGGCGTTATCCACGCTACTGCGTCGTTCGAAAAATTTGTTTGGTCGGAAGTTGTTGGCGTGCCTCCCCCAACAATTCGAGATATTTCGCCGCTCGCTACCCAAGCCCAACTTTCTGGCACCTTCCAACGTGACTCACTCATACCCACTTCCCATTTTCGCGGCGCGGGCCTGTTGCCAGTCGTGGTAGTTCTGTTTTGACGCGGGTCTCCCCAAGCCGCCGAGGGTCTGGCCCCTCGAGAATGTAAACACCGCGGCGATCAACTTCCGGTCGTTCTGCAAGGGTACCAAAGGTCGAGGCCGTGGCTACGAAATCCAGCCCAGTCCAGCCATGAATACGGGCTTTGCGTAGCCCCGCTGGCGTCCCATCCACCAAAAACAACCGAATTGCCTCCCGGAAAGCCTCACTCGACATCATTCACTGACCTCGGCAGGCTCTATGAGTTCTCCGATGACAAACTCAATTTCTGTCATTGCTGATTGAAGATGAGAGAGGATTAAAGTGGCGATTTCTTCAGGTGTTTCTACCGCAACCTCGTCATCATCACTTTCATCACGCAGCCAAGAAATGGCCAGATCGTCATCGCGATCAGCAATCTCCTGTCGCGAAAAGCAGCGGAAGCGGCCTGTTTCACCTTGATCCTCGCGCTCTGATTTCCCGTGCGGGTCGCTGCCGAAACATTTCTCAAAATCGGAGAAATGTTCATCTAGCAATGGCGTTGTTTTCCCAAATACCGGCATGCTTGAACGCAAATCATAAAACCATATCGACTCGGTATTGTTCCCTTTCTTATTGCCACGGCAGAAATACAGAACATTTGTTTTGACGCCAGCGCTTGAGAAAATTCCAGTTGGGAGCCTCAAAACTGTGTGCAGGTGACATTTATCCATCAGATCGCGTCGGACCATTTTGCCAATGCCGTCATCGAATAGCACATTATCCGGCAGAACAACTGCCGCCCGCCCTCCCGGCTTCAAGCCAAGATATATGTGCTGAAGGAAAGCCAGTTGCTTGTTGGCGTTATGATAAGGGAGGTCGGTGCGGAGTGATCTTCTGCTGCCCGCTTTGCTCCCAAATGGCGGGTTCGCAAGAATAAGATCAGCAGGTCGGAGCCTATTTGCATCATCCGTCAGGGCATCCCCGTACACAACCTCGGCATCAAGGCCATTCAGAAACGTATTCATCAAACATATTCGTCTGGTATTCTTTTCAATTTCAACGCCTTGATATTTCGGGGGTGTTTCTTCGTATGCCTGTTTCGTATTCTCTGATTGAATAAAGCGATCCGCTGCAATTAGAAATCCGCCACTTCCAGCGGCGGGGTCCTGAATTATTTCACCCAATGTTGGCTTCATGGCTCGCACCATGGAATTAACCAACGCCCTTGGAGTGAAATATTGACCTGCTCCAGAGCGCACATCCTGCGAGCTCTTTTCGATCAGCCCCTCGTAGATGTGTCCAAATCTATCACCCGAGAGATCATTCCAATCAATTTTCGCGATGCCATCCACCACGGCGCGAAGGTTCTCGTCGTGCGAAAACACCGTAGTAGGAAAGGCGTATATTGCACGGATTGTTTCACTTTCGGCGCTGGTACCAAGGTGCGTCAGCATTTCCTGATAGAAGCCCAGCAAGCCATCTAGGGGATGGCCCAAAAGATCTTTCCAGCGAGAGCCAGAAGGCAGAAGGCGCTCAGTGCCATTCTCTTCCGCAATTTTGAGGAAAAGGAGATAGGTTAATTCAGACACGTATTGGTGATAGCTGATCCCATCACCACGAAGAATGTGGCAAAGACTCCAAATCTTCTGAACTATGTTTTCATTTTTCATGTGTTGTCTCTTTCACCCCAAACGCCTGAATGAACGCAAACGTAAGCATATCCGCCACTGATGGCTGCTCTACGGCATTCATCCTTGGCCACCTGGAGCAGCCGGCCTGCCGCCGGTATTCTTGGTATGACCAGCACGCTTTGATTTCTTCGCCAAAATGTATTCCCGCATGAATTCCCGAATGACCTGCGCGGCCGGACGGTCCTGCGCGCGGCATATCTTGAGAAATTCATCGCGAAGCTCCCGCTCGACGCGGATTCGCATTCCGGCATCTTTTTCCTTCATGGCTCGGAGTGTAGCCTTTGGATACACATCAAGCCAAGCCGAAAGTCTGCAAGAAGCCGAGGTTCTCCGAAATTTAGATGGAGGGCGGTTTGAGGCATCCGAGCGCCTAGGCTGGCATGGTACGTCGAGCTCAACGGGTCCGACCATCGATCATCGTTGTGTCGGCCTCTTAATTGGATAATGCAACAACCGACGATAGCATCCATGCATCATTTGGGTGCCGTGCGCTACTAGGCGGCGGGCCTTGTTCTTGCGCGGGTCATTCTCGAAGTCCTCCTTGGTGCCGCGAAAGCCGAGCAGGACTTCGGCGATGGTGCGATAGCTTTCGCCGCGCAGCCGGGCGTCGAGCGCGCGCAGGGATAGGATATGCCATTGCCGGAGCTGTGCGGGGAGCGCCCGAAAATCGGGGCCGGGTGCGCGGCCATTGAGGGACCGCCAAAGACGGCGTGTCGCGTGCGTGCGTAGCTCAAGAAATGGATCCATCGGCAGCGTGACGGCATAGAAAGCGGCGGCGTCCGGCATTGACTCGGGCAGCCAGAATTGGTGCGCGACGCCATCCACCTGCCAGATGCCGTGCCAGCCATCGACGGCGCGGCGCAGGTCGAGGCCTTCCAGATGCCCCAGCGTCAATATTGGTTCGGTGTCGTCGTCCTTGTGATCAACCGGCGACAACCTCACGGCTTGCGGTTGAAGGAGCGGACTCCAGATCGGCGGTTGCCGATCATGCGGCGCGTCGGGATCGCATGGGAAATCGCAAACCCCAGCGATGCGCGAACTCTTCAAGGTCGCGGGCGGCCGCCCCTCCGGTCAATGCGATGGTCTGGCAGTCCTGACGATATTCGTCGTTGCGGCGCAGGTATTCCCAAGCGAAACCAGCGGCCGGGATGTGCTTTGTGTGCCCGTACGCCGCCGGAGATCGCCAATCGATGCTGAGCATGGCGTCACCTCCCCAAGCCGGGATGCTGGGCAGCGCCCGGCAAAAAGAGGTTCAAGGATCACTGGAAATATAAAAGCCGCTCAAAGCAGATACCTTGAGCGGATAACTCGATCATTCTTGGTTTCTTCTTCTTATCATTGTTGATGTGAGCCTTCCAGTCGCTCGCCCCAGTGTGGGGACAGGCGACCATGTTTCACCTGTTGGAAAACACATGCACCTCGCCGTGCGCTGTCTCGATGATGAACAGGTCGCCGCCCATCTCAGCGTCGCGCGCCATCGCTTCCCAATCGACATAGTAGCGCAGGGCCTCGGGAATCGTGATGCTTTCAGTGGTCAGTTCCTCCATGTAGTCGGCAAGGCTGGCGAACTGGCCATGATAGCAGTCCTCCAGGGTGGACTCGGCTTGGTCCATGTCGCCGCCGACCTGCTCCAGCAGGCCCGCGCCGAGTGCGCCATGTTTTGCGATGAAAGCAGCCATCCGCGCCACGCCGTCGATGCCGGCATATTCGGAGATGCCGACACCTTCGAAGCCCTCATAGTCGTGAATGGCGCATTCCTCCGCATCCTCGACGGGGGACCGTGCGAGCATGGCCGTAATTTCGTCCCTGATCTCGTCGGCGTCCTGATCCGCGTCGATCCAAGCTCCATGCAGATAGCCGTTGTTGTAGGCGGCAAGGCAGGCGACATAAATGCGGGGATTGCTGTCGGATACGTTGGTCATGTCTCTGATCCTCGGGTTTGAAGGTCAGCGAAGCGGAACGCCGCGCCTGACCTTCTGGCCGTCGCCGAGACTGGGGTAGCAACGAGCAAGGGCGGCCGGGGTGGAGGGGGATCACCCGGTCTGCACAAGCCACTTGGGGCGCGGAAGGATGGGGATACCGCCCCGGACGGTTTCACTTACCTTGCTGGCGCGAGGGCAACGCCCTTAGCAAAAGTGTTGAAGATCACGCGGCGGCAGCCGCGCTGGCCCGCAGGCGAACGCGCTTCCACATTGCGCTGTAGAGAGCCGGAGGGCTGCCAGTACAAAGCCCCGGCGCGAAAGCGCCGGGTCTATAGAATAGGTGACGAAGACGTTTCGACCGGAAACCCATTGTAATAGCATGGGTTTCCGGTCGATTCTCGGCCCCTGACTTATAGGGCTATAGCGTACACATAGTTCTCATCATCACCCGGCGCGGCGCGCCAACAAAATCAGGTCCGTTCGGGACACATAGGTTACGGTTTATACCGGAGACATGGGTAACACTTTTGGCCCGAATGGGTTTTGAAGTGGTTCCAACCTGCATGTCTCATCATCGAAGTATCCTAGATCGTAGTCCATGAAGCTGACC
>NZ_PVBR01000042.1 GCF_002980495.1 Phyllobacterium phragmitis | reverse complement strand
CGAATGTGCCAGCCAAACAATGTAGCCGATGGAACCAACTTGTTCACCGGGCTGAGGCCATCCGTCTGCTCAATGCTCAAAATGCATAGATATCAACGAAAGGGCTGTAGTATGAAACCAGTTAGTTCAATAGAAGTATGAAGCCCTGTCTATCGAAGAAGAGGAGTTTCATCCGGTCCCTCTGTCGGTTGCAGAAAGCGAATATGGATCGCGACCACGGATCGAGTTGCATGGTTTGCTCGACCAGTATCGCAAGGCTGTCGATGCCCGCTCTCAGGTCCACCGGTTCCCGGTGAAGATAGACCTTCACATCATCTGCCAGACGGAACATAGCTCAATGCCTCAATCGCAACTGTCGTTATTTGCAGAGCGGCGATCATTGGCCACTTGCGGCGAGTTTGTCCGGTACTTGGGTATAGCCGCGCGGATCGCTGTGCTGTCGGACGTTGAACTCAGGATGCCACGGTTCGCCCAATGCTCCAGGTCAGCAAGTGCATAAACGACCCGGCCTCCGAGCTTGCGATAGATCGGTCCCGTGCCATAGCAGCGGTGCTTTTCCATAGTCCGTACCGACAACCCCAGAAACAGGGCCGCCTCATCGGTGCGCAGATAACGCTTGGCTTCATTGGATAAGGAAGTCTCCATCCTCGTCGCACACGAAGCGACCCCAGCCTCCTGCCGGCTGATGTCGTCAATATCCGGCAATTCCATGCGCTCTCGTTCCGGCCTGGAACCCTGCTCAACAGCACGACCTTCACCGCCATCAATGCCACATCCGGGAAGGCGTCTGTGACGATCAAGCGTCCGCTGAACAATTATCGGATCAAGCTCTGGATGCCGCTCCACCATCGCTTTCAGAACGCTCGCCGTTAGCGCATCCAGGCTGGCTTCCAACAGCGGCGTTACATCTTCCGGGGCAATGTCACCCGGCGCCCCACTCTCGAACAGGCCCGCAGATCGTACACAGGCCGCAGCAGCATGATGCCCGACGCTTTGCGCCTCCGTGCCAGTGAACGCACTTATGGCCTTGATCGGCTCGCAAGCGGCAACGATCTCAATAAACGCTGAAGAGGCAGGCGAGGCCGGGCTTTGCCTGTCTCCTTGCTTCTTCCGATGATCAGTAATCCATTTGCGCACAAGATTCGGATTCAGCCCATTTGCCACCGCAATACCGGCCACCGAAACCCCAGGCTTCAGGCATTCCAGGACCAACCTCTTCTTGTCTGCCGGGTCAAACTGTCGGCCACCATTCGCACGCATGCCTATCGGCTTCAGTGGAAGCCTGTATTTGTCATTTCCATCCATCGCATCTCGCCCCTCCTTTATCGGGCGAAACGCAAACTGCATCATCAGACCGATCAAACACAGGCGCAGCGAAATTCGCGCTTACGTAGCTTACCCGCCGTCACATTCTGCTGGTCTAGCCAGGCAGTATAATGTCCAGCGCTTCAAGGTCCGCTGCGCGCAAACGCGACATATTGAACTTGCCGTGGAGAGCGACGAGCTGTGAGCGATAGAGTTCCACCAGCGAATGGAGCGCCGCCGAGATCGCCTTAGCCTCGCAGGGACAGTAAGACGCCTTCAGGACCGAAAGAACGTTGGGGCTCGCCCGCCGGTCAAACTTCGCCATGACCGCCGTTTCGGGCGTTCGATCATGAAGCCAATCGTCCGCGTGCATAATGTGCTGGCGTAGCTCGTCCAGCAGCGTAAGCGCGTAAATCAGCTCGCCGCGTTTGGCGCGGCGGTAGGTCTCATGGGCCGCAGCCAGCCCTTTACTGATCGAAAAATCAAGTTCGTCCTCGGCAACTGTGAACGGCAGCTCCTGCGAACGCTCCACAAGATTTGCGACCATACCCTCAAGGTCATGCAAGATCCTGATCGGCAGTCGATACCAGGGCGAAGGAGCGAGTGTGCTGGCGTCGTAGTAGAAAATATCGATCTTGCCGAACGGACGAAAATGCGACACGCAGTGCTGTGCACCGGGCACCCACTCGTTGAACAGGAAGCCGGGCCACGCCTTCGGAATCTCCCGGCGCTGATCGACATAATAGGCGTGGCGATCCCGCTGCACGACGACCCGCAGATCGATATCGGAAAAAGCATCCGCGCTACCGGCCGCGAGCGACCCGCCAAGGAAAATGCCAGTGACGGCAGGATCGCGGGAGAAGAATTGCACCGCAGTGTCCAAAAGCCGGTCTCGAGCGTCGGTCAGTGTCCTTCCGTCAAATTGCACGTTGAAAACCTCACCATGTTCCCGCAAGGGCCACAGCCGCCAGCAACGCTCCGGTCAGAATGTTCGCCAGGAAGAGGCGGAAATTCACCTCTGGGCGCGCAAGGTCGATCCGCCAAGTCTGCCAGGCGAGGTGGGCGCCGACCACCAGCATTCCGATAGCGTAGGGCCACGACATGCCCAACAGCCAGCCGCCAAGCGACCATGCCCCGATAGTCAGAGCGTAGAACAGACTAATGCAGATCTTGCCGTGCTTGCCGAACAGGATCGCCGTCGATTTCAGGCCAAGGCGGGTGTCGTCTTTGACGTCAACGTAGGCATAGACGGTATCGAAACCGATCTGCCACGCGATGGCCCCAGCCCACATAAGAACGGCTCCCGTCGGAATATGTCCTGTCACCTCGCCCCATGCCATCAGCATGCCCCAGTTGAACGCTGCGCCCAGGACAGCTTGCGGCCAATTGGTGAAACGCTTGCAAAGCGGATAGATGAACACGAGCGGCAGAACGCATATTGCGACCAATCGCGTATAGGGAGTGAGGAAAAGCAATAGCGACGCAGCCAATAAGAGCTGCACGCCCAGAAAGACAAAGGCTTGTAGCGTGTCGATCTGCCCGCTTGCCAATGGCCGAAAGCGGGTGCGCTCAACGTGACCGTCAAAGTTTCGATCGGCGATGTCATTGACGGTGGGGCCGGCGCTCCGCATCAAAAACGCTCCCAGAGAGAAAATAACCAGTTGCCGAAGGTCCGGAAAACCATGGGACGCTTGAATCAGCGCGGCCCAACAAGGGAACAGCGTCAACCATATTCCAACGGGGCGGTCCAGTCGCGCTAGTCGGGTGTATGGCCGCCACGCGGCCGGCAGCCGGCGATCGACCCAATCGCCGAAATGAATGTCACTCAGATCAGGGCGGCTTGTTATCGACATAGGAACCTCAAGCAGTCTTCCGGCTAATAAACAGACCGCTTTCCTTTTCGACCTCAAGCACGCCATTGCCTGCCTTAAACGCCTCGGTGATCGCATCGCGAAATGCGGCAAGCTGCGCCTCGTCCGCTTCGTCACCGGGCGGATAGGACGTAAGCGCCATGAACACATCTTCCGGTTCAGTCACCCGCAAGCGGGCCGGATGCTGCGTCATGGCGACGTTTCCGAACTGCGCTCGCATGCGCCGCTCGGCGGCATCGTATCCGAACGCTGCGCCGGCGGGATCAAAAGGCGGACTACCGAACGCGGTTGTCAGCCCATAAAGCTCGTGCATGTTGCCGGCCCCGTTTGTCGTCACCGCGAGGAAACCGCCCGGTTTTAAAACGCGATGCAGTTCCGCGATACCTTTTGATGGGTCGGGCAGGTGGTAGAACATGTGCATCGCTATGACGTAATCGAACGCACCATCCTCAAAGGGCAAGGCGGTCGCATCAGCCTGTTGGCCCGCAACACTCCGAAACGGCAGTCGCTGGCATCGCTCAACGGCTTCCGCCACCATGCCGGGAGAAAGATCGGAGAGTGTCAGATCAAGCCCTTCCGGCAGGTCATTTGCAGTCGACGCCCAGAACCACCCCGGACCACAGCCAACATCCAGAACGCTGTTGCCAGCCTCAAGAGAAAGTTGCTTTGCCACCCATGGGAACCAGCCAACCTCAGCAATTGTATACTCGCTGTTGAGACGCGCCCGCGCAGCCAGCTTCCTGCTATCCCCATACTGTTGTTCATTGCCGGAAGTCATAGATGACATGCTTTTCCTCCTTCAAGTGGCAACATCAGTCGATGTTTCCACCTGACCTTATGGTTTGTCTGATCTATCATGTTGGAATCGATCAGTGTCAGCCAACAGCGGCTAGGATACTATATCGCGTGATAATTCTTTCAGGAACCTGCTTCCCGTCGCCAGCTTCCGGCAATTCGAGTTACGAAACGGCGTTTGTAGCGTGGCTGGCGCCGTTATTGTCGTTAGAAGCCAACCCTTGAGTCGTATCGTCTGCCTGGAACGCGTTCTGCTACTCCCTATCGCAGGGTCGCGGCGATATCGCCCATAATCTCTGCCCACTCACCCTCGTCAATGTCCATCAGGCGGAAGAAGCGCAGCGCGAACACGCCTTCGGTGGCAAAAAAGGCAAGCCGGGCGCGGCGACCCTCCTGGGTCGAGGTGTCGAGACCGGCAAGACGCTCGCGATACCAGCGCTGCGTTGGCTCCAGATCTTCCGGTGTTTGCAGCAGTGCGGCCATGAGACTTGCCGCCTTGGCGCTAGAGGATGCATCGGATTGACGCGTTGCCTCGACATGCGCCCGTACTGCCGTCACCGGATCGGGGTTTGCGCCGGCAATCCTGCCGAAGCGGTCGTCGTAGCTCTTCCCCCATCGTTCAAACATCGCGTCGATCAGCCCCTGCTTGGCTCCGAAGCTGTACTGCACGCCGCCCTTGGTGATACCGGCTGCCTTGGCGAGCGCATCGATGGTCAGCGCCGCAGCGCCTTGCGTTGTGACGATCTTCTCCGCCACATCCAGGAGCGCCTCGCGGTCGATTGTCTTCTTCCGACCCATCATCACCTCTTTCAATTCAATACGTATGTATTTATATGACGATAACTGTCTATCGTCCAGCCCGTGGAAAGGCCGGACCACTGAAACCTAATGGTGAACCCCGTGCAATCGCATCTCCGCTGGCTCGTCCTGGCCATTCTTTCCAGCGCTCTCCTGCTCATTGTCATCGACGTGACAGTGCTCTATCTGGCCCTGCCGAGCCTTACACACGACCTGCATGCGTCCGCAGCCGAGAAACTGTGGATCGTCAACGCCTACGCACTGACAGTAGCGGGACTGCTGCCCGGCATGGGCGCGCTCGGCGATCGTTTCGGACACAAGAGGTTCTTCGTCATGGGCCTCGTGGTTTTTGGAGGCGCGTCGCTGCTGGCGGCGTTCTCGCCAAATCCCGTCATTCTCATTGCCGCCCGCGTGATCCTTGCCGTCGGCGCGGCCATGATGATGCCGGCGACGCTCGCGATCATCCGCCACACCTTCGAGGATCCTCGCGAGCGCTCCATCGCCATTGGTGTCTGGGCTGCAATCGCCTCGGGCGGCGCCGCACTGGGGCCGGTGGTCGGCGGTGTGTTGCTGGAATATTTCTGGTGGGGCTCGGTGTTTCTCATCAATCTGCCAATCGTGCTCATTGCGCTCGTACTCGCGGTGGCGGTCATCCCTCAACGGGATGGCAATCCCAACCGCCCGTTCGATCTTGTCGCCTCAGTGCAGATCATGATCGCGCTGGTTGGAATGACCTTCGCCATCAAGGAGGTCAGCAAGGCCGATCCCTCGCTCATGCTGGCTGTCGCGGCCGTCATTATCAGCCTTATCGCCGGTGCCGCCTACGTGCGCCGGCAGCGCTGGTCGAAAGCACCTATGCTTGACTTCACCCTGTTTCGCAGCCGCGTCTTCACCGCAGGGGTGATCGCCGCCCTCATTGCCTCGGCCGCGCTCATGGGCATGGAGCTCGCCGTCAGCCAGAGAATGCAACTTGTTGCCGATTTGTCGCCACTGCAAGCGGGCATAGCGCTGCTGCCGATCCCCCTTGCGGCTTTCGTCGCCGGACCGCTGACCGGCTTTGTGCTCCCGCGGCTGGGCACCGAACGTGTTCTGTGGTCCTCGCTCGCCCTCTCGGCGGTCGGCATACTGACTTATCTTTTCGGCTACCAGTCCGGGGTGCTGATACAAATCGCGGCGTTCACCACGATCGGTGTCGGCATCGGCGCGGCAATGACGGCGGCATCCAGCGCCATTCTGCTCAACGCACCTGCTGACAAGGCGGGCATGGTGGCCTCGATCGAGGAGGTTTCATACGAGCTCGGCGGGGCCTTCGGCATCGCCATTCTCGGCAGCCTTCTGTCAGCGGTCTATTCCACATCGTTCCAGGTACCGGTGGGAGCCGCTATGCCGGAAACCGCGCGGGACAGCATCGACGGGGCTCTGCTCGCGGCCGAAACGTTGCCTGAAGATCTTGCCTCGGCGCTCGTGAACCAGGCGCAGGGCGCGTTCGACAGCGCCTTCATGGTCGTGCTGACTGTCGCAGTCGTAATGCTCATTGCCGCCGCGATTGGCATCGCGGCGCTGGCACAACGGGTGCGGGTGAACCAATAACGTCACGCCGGGATCGAGGTTTACTGCGGGCTGAACTCGATCGAAAGTCTGCGAAGGATTAAGATGAAACTTAATCTTCGTGGTTGAGAATTGCGTTCCTTCCGGGTGTTCATTCTGATACGTCCATATCCTGGGACAGTTCCTTGAGGAACCTGTCACCCGTCGCCAGCCGCCGGCCCAAGGACTGCATGAAGCCCTCGAAGCGCTCCGCCCCCTTTGCGCGGGCTGATTCCTTCGCACTGTCCGGCAATGGTGGCGTGATGGTCAGCCAGAAGCGGATGAAGAGCGAGAGGGTCTCGCCAAGGATGGCGAGATCTTCGTCGAGCGTGTCGACCTGGCGGCCCAGCCTGTCCAGGCGGCGCGACATGGCCGCTTCCAGCTTCTCGCTCGTGTCGCCCGACAGGAAGGACGCAACGGCGGCCTCGACAATGGCGGATTTCGACACCTTCCGACGCAGCGCCAGGGCCTCGACCTGTTTGAGCAACGCGGGATCGAAATAGACATTCATGCGGGTTCGGGTCGTCATGGGCGTGTCCTTAAAGCTCGATGCCATCGGCCGGGTTCATCGACGCCTGCCGCGCAACCGTCCGCATGCGCTGACGCATGGTGCGGGCTTTTGCGGCATCGACGTCCGGCTCGTCGTCGAGCACGTCGAATTCCTGCGCGGGCGGTGTTGGCGGCGCGACGATTTCCTCGTGCTCAGGCAATTCAGGCTCGCGGCGGATACCGGCATTGTCGGGATCGCCATCGCCGCCACTGCCAGCGGCCTCTGTATCGCTCGTCGCGGCAAGGACGCGGCTTGACCAGTCGTCGGATGTTGATGTGGTCGCCCCAGCAGATGCCAGATCGGGCGGCGGCAGGATGCGTTCCTGCAACCTGCCATCCTCAAAATAACGCGCCTTCTTCGCCCGGATCGGCGGCGTTCCCGCCACCATGACGATCTCGTCGGCGGGCGGCAGTTGCATGATTTCGCCGGGGGTCATCAGCGGGCGCGCGGTCTCCTGTCGCGACACCATGAGATGTCCGAGCCAGGGAGCCAGTCTGTGTCCGGCGTAATTGGTGGAATCGCGCAGCTCGGTCGCAGTGCCAAGGGAATCTGATACGCGCTTGGCCGTGCGCTCGTCATTGGTAGCGAAAGCGACGCGGACATGGCAGTTGTCGAGGATGGAGTTGTTCGGCCCGTAGGCACGTTCGATCTGGTTGAGGCTCTGCGCGATCAGGAAGGATTTGAGCCCGTAACCCGCCATGAAGGCGAGCGCGGATTCGAAGAAATCCAGCCGGCCAAGCGCCGGAAACTCGTCGAGCATCATCAGCAAGCGATGGCGCTTGCCCGATGTCGTCAATTCCTCGGTGAGTCTGCGTCCGATCTGGTTGAGGATCAGTCGGATAAGTGGCTTGGTGCGGTTGATGTCGGAGGGCGGGACGACAAGGTAGAGACTGACCGGCCTCCGGCTGCCGACAAGATCGGCAATGCGCCAATCGCAGCGGGCCGTCACCCGCGCCACGACGGGATCGCGGTAGAGACCAAGAAACGACATCGCGGTGCTGAGCACGCCGCTGCGTTCATTCTCGGACTTGTTCAGCAACTCACGGGCTGACGATGCGATGACCGGATGAACACCAGCTTCGCCCAGATGCGGCGTATCCATCATGGCGCGCAAGGTCGCCTCGACCGGGCGGCGGGGATCGGACAGGAAATTGGCGACGCCGGCCAGGGTCTTGTCCTTCTCGGCATAGAGAACATGCAGGATCGCGCCGACAAGCAGCGAATGGCTGGTCTTTTCCCAGTGGTTCCTTTTGTCGAGGCTGCCTTCGGGATCGACCAGAATGTCTGCGATGTTCTGCACGTCGCGGACTTCCCATTCGCCCTGCCGCACCTCCAATAGCGGATTGTAGGCTGAAGATTTGGCGTTGGTCGGATCGAACAGCAGGACGCGGCCGTGCTGCGCCCGGAAGCCCGCCGTCAGCATCCAGTTCTCACCTTTGATGTCATGGACGATGCAGCTTCCCGGCCAAGTCAGCAGCGTCGGCACCACGAGGCCGACGCCCTTGCCGCTTCGGGTCGGCGCGAAGCACAGCACATGCTCCGGGCCATCATGGCGCAGATAGTTGCGGTCGTATCGACCAAGCACGGCACCATCGGGACCGAGCAGGCCAGCCGAGCGGATTTCCCTGTCCTCCGCCCATCGCGCCGATCCGTAGGTGGCAACATTCCGGGCTTCCCGCGCCCGAATGATCGACATCATGATGGCGGCCGCGATGGCGATGAAACCCCCGGACACGGCGATGATGCCGCCCTCCGTGAAAATCGCGGGCGCATAGGCGTCGTAGGAAAACCACCACCAGAAGAAGGCCGGGGGGTAATAGACCGGCCAGCCTGCCAGCTCGAACCATGGTGTGCCGAGTTGAGGCTGAAAGCCGAGCCGCCATGCGGTCCACTGCGTCGCCGCCCATACCATCACCAGGACAATGGTGAAGACGACGGTGATCTGCCCCCAAAGGATTCGGCCTCCACGCATACACACTCCTAATCGGCAAAAAAGATGGAGTCGATCAGAGAATAGGCAGTTGTGCGAGAGGCAACAGTAAAGGTGAGTCCGGAGGGCTGCCGGACACTATAGCGTATAAATAGGACGGGTTGCGTCAGTGCAGGCGCTTGGCGCGCTCTTCCTCGCAAGCCTGTTCAAGAAGCCGCCGATAGCCCTTCTTCGTCATCCATTGCGCGCGGGCGAGATGGCTCTCCCAGCAATGGCGCGTGCGGGCTTCCTCCGCGACCGGATCGCGATGAAGAACGATCTGCGCCACCTCCTTCCAGTCCGCCCCGTCCGTCTCCGCGTCCAGTAGACGGAGGTAGGTCACGAAATGTTCTTCGTCGTAAGTGGTTATGTCGGTGCCGGTCGGCGCCTCATCGTCAACATCAGGGTCAAGCTTGGGTCTGACACGCATCAAACGCCCTCCTTCTCGGGCTCGCGACACACATAATCCCGAACTGGGATAATCCTGAAACAGGATTAACGGAACGGCTCCCTTTCATCAATGGAGCGACGTTCCGAATGCAGAAATCCTTGCGCACGCCCCGACAGCAGCTCCTCCTGTCCCTGCTTATCGAGGCTCGCAAGGCGAAGGGACTGACCCAGGCGGACGTTGCCGCCGCACTTGGCAAGCCGCAATCCTTCGTCGCCAAGTATGAGAACGCAGAGCGACGGATTGATGTCATCGAGTTTGTGGATATTGCGGCGGCGCTGGGCGTCCCGACTGCCGCTATACTGATGCGGATCGAATCAGTCACCCGGAAAGGCGCGAGGGACCGATCTGGAAAATAGAACGTCTCTATGATGCGTCATGTTTCAGTCATGGGTGCGATACCGCCTCGGGCATTGCATGCCGAATACCAGATGCAATAACGAATCGGAGCGATCATTCCTAAAATGATCGCTCCGATGCTGGTTCCCTCTCGCCATGGCTCTCAAGGAGGTCGTGGCGAAGAATCTGCGTCGGGCACGTCATGATAAAAGGATGACGCAAAAGGAGCTGGCCGACCGCGCCGGCCTTAGCTCACGCTATATCGGCGCGATCGAGCGAACCGACGTGTCTGCCAGCGTTACAGTGCTTGACCAGATTGCCGACGCTTTGGAGGTTGAGCCGACAGAGCTACTGCAAAGGCCAGGGAGAAAATCGTAACGTTTCGATCACAATCCCAGCCCTCTTTGCCGCCCCAATTGCCACGATACCGAACCACCTTGCACGATGCCCATGACTTCGCGGCCGAGCTGGCGGTCGATGATCGGCCGCCACGGAACAAGGGTGAACTCGTGCGCCTTCTCGACTACAGCAAACTTGCCGCTGGATAGCTGCACGGTCCCGGTGAACTTGCCGCTGACGGTTTCGCCGTCCGTGGCGGCGCGGAACGGCAGCGCCCTACTCGTAGCCATCTGCGCACCGACGCCGGCAACCTCACGCTCGCGCAGGGTGGCGAGGAGATTGCGCCGATAGAAGATGCGGCCATCCCGGTTGCGGGTGGCGTCGCCGTGCTCGATATGATGCTCGCGGCGCTGGTCCATCGCCTCGCGCACCTGCTGGCCGAAACCGGCCGGCGCAAGGTCGGATGCATCGGACGTAATAAGCCTCCGGTCGAGCCAGGTCGCGCCGTCCGCACCGATCTGCCTTTCAAGATCGAAGGTCGATAGGACGCGAACGCTGGCCTGCCGGTTGCGACCGGCATCATAGGCGGCGGCGCGGCTGTCGAAATCTTCGGGGATGCGCCATTGGTCAGCGTCGATCCGTTCGACGATCCCGGCTCGGCGCAGCGCCTCCAGCCGACGCACATGGGCATTGACATAACCCTCATAGTCGCCGCCGGGAATGCGGCCCTCGAACTTGGCCTGCTCCAGATGACGGCTCGGCCGATAGATGCCGTCCTCGGCGATGGCGGTAATGGTGCGGTCGGACGGGCGGCTTGCTGTGTCGGGCGGGCCGATCTCGACGATGCTGCCGATCCGTGCGTCCTCGACGCGGGCTGGATCGACGCCCGCGATATGGTGCGTCCGCCCATCGATCCCGTCGACCACGACGGTCAGGTTCTCGCCCAGCTCGTCCGACAGGTATTTGTCCACGACGCGGCCGACGATCGGAACTTCAGGCGCGGTGTCGTGGACTTGGAACGTCATCGGATCTCGCTCCAGTCCATCGGCCTTTAGCGCCTTGTGCATGTTGCGGATGATGTCGCCGCGTTCGCCCAATTCGCGCAGGGCTGGCTCCACCCGCTCGCTCAATTCCCAGACGCCCGGCGCATGTTCGGTGGCGAGCCCCATCTTCTCCAGCTTGGCGAGACGGCGCAGGCGCAGCGTGCGATTGAACTGTCGCTTCGGATCGGCCGGCTCATGGCGCAGGTCGAGGAAGCGGTCTTCGACTTCCTCGGTCATAGCTCGGTCGATGCGGGTGAAGCGGTCCTGGTGGATTTCGGCCGACAGCTTGCGGCTCTGCTCGATCTCTGTGACGGGGCCAAGCTCCAGCGTGGTCAATTCGCTCGCCCGCTCGCGGATACCATTGGCGAGATAGTCGCCGTTGATGACAAGGTTCTCGCCCAGATCGTCCTTGCCGCGCACGATGATATGCACATGGGGATGGCCGGTGTTGTGATGATTCACCGCAACCCAATCCAGTTTCGTGCCAAGATCGGTTTCGACCTGGCTCATGAGGTCGCGCGTATAGGCGGTGACGTCCGAGAGGTCCGCGCCGTCCTCCGGCGAGACGATGAACCGGAACTGATGGCGATCATTCGCGCCGCGCTCGACAAAGGCATGGCCATCGGCGCGGTCCTCGGTGGCGGAATAGAGCTGGCCGCGCTCACCATCGCGCGATGTGCCATCGCGCTGAATATAGCGCAGATAGGCAGCGGACTTGCCGTTCTTGCCCGCGTTCTGGACATAGCGGGTTTTGACAATGACGCGACGCATTCCGGGTGCGCTGTGCCGCCAGCCGCCCGACAGCGTGCGGGCGCGCACGAAGGCCGCGCCGCGTCCGCGCTTCAAGCCCGGTCCGCCGTTCTTCCGCGAAGCCTTGCCGCCCTTGGCGAGCGCCTGCGATCTGGAGCGCGGCGACGGTAACGCCAATGATCGCGACGGGCTGTTGCTATGCTGACGGGCGAGCTTCTTCGCCTGGGTGAGAAAGCTTTTGGTCTGGCCTGCCTTCGGGGTGTCGGACCGAACACGGCCGGGCTTCGGACGGAAGCGGATTTCGTCATCGTCGCTCATGGATGCGACTCCAGCCCAAATTGCCGGAAACCGCCCGATTTCAGGCCACAGTGCCGGTCGAAATCCAGCAAAGCCGAGGGATTGTGGATGGACGCGGCACTACGCGGCCAAAACCACGGTGCCGCTCGCGGCTCCCCTAACCAGTGTGCAGACAACAACCATTTCAGAAACCGGGCCAACGTAGTGCCGGTTTCCTTTATCTTGCCCTCGTAATTGGCGCCTCTTTCTCTGTTCTTTTTGCCATCGTCGTTTCTCCTTCTGTCTACGAAGATATACGCTTTTCTTCTCGATATCACGTGTCTGCCTCCAGTTTTCGAGTTCCGATGCGCCTTGCACTCGTCCGCGCTCTGCGACGGGGTGTTTCGGCTGCACTTTGGCAGCGCCCGAACCGTCGCGGCGCAATTTTCCATCGGACTGACGGAGCATCGTCACAGGCACTCGGGCGCGGTCCGTCCGGCTGTTGTCCGGTGCGGCCGCAGGCAAGATATCGTGCGTTCCGTCGTTGATGGTCTGCATCGGTCCTCATCCGCCGGAGCGGATCTCCGTGTTCTATGTCGCGGCCGTTTCCTTGCGGCCGGAATGTCTTATGGCGGCTATCGATTGGTTCATGCGTGGGCTCCCAGGTGCTTGCGCACCTTGACCTGCGCGCGCCGGGCGGCATCGGTTTCAGTTTCCGTCGAGTCACCGACGTAGAAGGTGCCGTCGCTCCACATGGCGTGCATGATCACCGCCAGCTTGCGCGCCACCGCGACCACCGCTTTGCGGTGGCAGGAGCGTTTGGCGATCTGCTGGCCCCAGCTCTTGACCTTGTCCTTGCCCTTGAAGCGCGTCATCAGGCCAGACGCCGCTTCATAGAGCGCGCGCCTGACATCGGCATCGCCCGCTTTCGAGATGCGTCCCTTCACGTCGATCGACGTGCCCGACTGCCATCGTCGCGACGTCAACCCGAAGTAGGCCGCGACGTCGCGCGAGCGGCGGAAGCGCGTCGGATCGTCGATCGCCGTCATGAACGACAGCGCCGTCACCGGACCGACGCCGGGGATCGCCAGGAAGCGCCGGCACAGCTCACTCTGCGCCACCATTTTCACGACCAGATCGTGCAGCCGGCAATATTCCTTCCACAGCGCCGCGCGCGCCGTCAGCATGGCGTCCATCAGCTCGGCGGTGAGCGGATCGTCCGCCACCGCCTCGCGCACGGCCTGATCGAACTTGCCGCGCGAGGTGCCCCCGAGTTTGATGCCGAAGCTCTTCAGCGAATGACGCACAGCGTTTTCCAAGTCGAGGAACTTGCGCTTCAGATTGCGCCGGTGCGTCAGCAGAAGCCGCATCCGGTAGCAGCTTTCCGTCTTCACATGCGCGGCGCGGAACCAGCCGGTGCGCATGATGTGGGCGATGCCGAGCGCATCCTTTTCGTCGGTCTTGTTGCGCTGCGCCGACATCGCCGCGCGCACATGCTGCGTCTCCAGGCAAATCACCGGCAGGCCGAGTTTCAGCAACTCCGGATGCAGCCAGGGTGACAACGATCCCGCTTCATGACCGACGCGCCGCAGCCGCGCCACGAACGGTTTCAGCGCCGCAAACAGCGCTTCCGGCTCGCTCGCCACCTTGACCGTCAGATGCACCTCGCCACGGTCGTCGACGACGCAGACCGCCGTCTCCTCGATCGCAACATCCAGTCCACAAAAGAATTCCATCATTCGCCTCCTGCGTGGTTTCGGGGCTGACACTTTAGCGCCAGTCACGGACGTTGCGCCCGCAGATAAGGCACCAGGCCAATTACGGGCGGCACTCCGCCTTTTCTGCCCTTTCCGCCCTCCCCTCCGGAATTCCAGCCAGGCGCAAACCTGTCTGCCTGCACCCCGGAATGGCCGCCGCCGTGGACGAGAACGCCGTAATCATGGCGCTCCTCCGTCGCTCGCGCGAGCCACGAAAATGCTGCCGTCTTGCGGCTCCATGTCGGCGGGATCGCGCACCGGAACGGTCGCGCGGGCGTCGCTGGATTGCGTCTCGGATGACGGCGCGGCGGTCGGCCGACTGTCGTTCGAGCGCAGCACGAAGAGCGGCGCATCGCGCCAGTCGAGCGGCGGTACGGACCGTCGAGCCCGCGCATCGGACGCAGCCATGTCGCCGAGAACAGGCGCGAGTGTAGCCACGTAGGCGCGCGTCTCGGCGGGCAGCGGACGGCCGGGCGAACGATGCTCGTCGTAGCGGCCGGGACCGGCATTGTAGGCGGCGAGCATAGCCGCGACATTGCCGTAGCGATCCCACATCTCGCGCAGATAGGCCGTGCCTGCGAGAATGTTGTCACGCGGCTGTGCGCCAGGAGGCGGGGTGGGAACCCGCATAAGCTGGTGACGATCCTGTGGGGTGAAAGGCCCCACGCCCGTCGTAGCACAGTGCGATGGGACAAGCAGAGGGATGAGGAAACCCATGTGCCTAT
>NZ_PVBR01000041.1 GCF_002980495.1 Phyllobacterium phragmitis | reverse complement strand
AGAGCGCGAAGCGATCCGTGGTCGCCGCCACCGCCTGCGGCCCGCCATCGCCATAGGCCATGACTGTCCCGCCGGAAGCGCCGACGCCATCGAAGGCGGCACGGATGCGATCGTTGACGGCGTTGCGAAGGAAGCGGCTGTCTTCGACCAATGCGGTCTTGGCGGAAGCATGGATCTCTCCGGAGAGCTGACCCAGAGCGCCGGATACCTCGGCGTTGGAAAGGTTCAGCACTGCCGTGAACAGACTGCCGCTATCCAGCGAGAAAACACCGTTGCCCGCTGCGCACTGATTGGCCGTCATCCCGGTAAGGCAGAAGCTCGCCGTCGCAAGAGAGGATGTTAGGAAAACATTGTTCGCGTCATAGCCGAGTGCGAAATTGAGGAAGGCGTAGTCGTCGGTCAGCGTGTCGAACGTGCCGGTAACGGCCGTGCCCGCCGTGATGATCGTATAGACGTCACCAACGGTATAGGTCGAACCGTCGTCAGTGCCGTTGACGGGCGTCACATGCACATTGCCGCCATTGATGGTCGCCGTGCCGGTGGCGTTGAGAAGATCGTTGTTGGTGCCAGCGACAAAACCGCCATCGTTGAGTTCAACCGTGTAGGTCGAACCGGCATTGATGGTGATGTTGGCGACGTTGAGCGTGCCGATGGAGTTGCCGGGCGCCAGCGTGCCCCCGGAAGCGATGGTGACGTTGCTCAGCGTGCCCGAACCGCCAAGCGTGCCGCCAAAGAGGTTAATCGCGCCGCCGAGCGAGCCGTTCACAGCGAGAAGACCCGCTGCAATATCGGTTGTTCCCGCATAGGCCGAGCTGTTTCCGGTCAGGACCAGCTCTCCCGCCCCTGACTTGGTCAGTGCGCCTGTGCCGGAGATCGCGCCCGCATAGGTTCCAGCCGTGCCTTGGTCGAAAGTCAGCGCGGCGTTGTTCACGATGTCGCCTTGCAGGCTCGTCGTGTTGCCAACCAGCATGCCGCCGGAAACGGTCGTGCCGCCCGTATATGTATTGGCTCCAGTCAGAACCAGCGTGCCGAGGTCGGTTTTGTCGAGCGAACCCGTGCCGGTGAGGTTGGAAGCGATCGTCGCGGTGAAACCCGCCCCGGCGCTTGTGCCGTCGCCGACGCGGAAGGCCGTCGCACCGGTGAGCGCCACATCGTCGCCGGTGATTGTGTAGCCGTCTGCGGCGAACTGCATGCCGGCTGAGGTGGAAATGGCGCCTGCGCTGTCATCCACCGTGACCGTGCCCGCCGTTCCGGTGAAGATCAGCAATACCGAGGGGTCGAACACGCTGTTGACGCTGCCATCGGCAAATGTCCAGTTGTTGCCCGTGGCGCTCCATGTGCCCGCGCCCCCATCCACCGCATTGTTGGCAGATGTATTTCCACCATCCCAGAAGGATGCCAATGCCGCATCGACCAGCAGGTTCACCTGATTTGCCGTTGCTGTCTGCACGGTGAGATTAGAACTGCCATAGCCAGTTGGCGCGGCGCCGATTTCGAGCACGTTATCGGTGAGCGTGCCGCTATAATTGACAAGGCGATAAAGCCCCGCCCCGAACCCGCCCGCATCGGTGACGTTCAACGTGCCGTCGAGGGTCAGATCACCGCCAACATTGATGAGGTCGCTATCGACGCCCGCAGTCCCGGAGGGGCTGCCAAGCTCGAAATCGAGCGATGAACCGGAGGCAAGCGTCAGATCACCGCCGATGGTGAGCGTGCCGGGCGAATTGCCCGCCGCAATCGCGCCATTGGTGACAATGACATCACCCGAAAGCGTACCCGACCCGCCCACCTTGCCGCCCGTGACATTCACCGTGCCGCCCATAGCGCCGTTTACCGAGAGAAGGCCCGCGGCGATATCGGTCGTGCCCGCATAGGCCGAACTGTCGCCGGTCAGGACCAGTTCGCTCGCACCGGCCTTGGTCAGCGCTCCGCTACCTGAGATCACACCGCCATAGGTGCCATCGCTCGTCTGGTTGAAGGTAAGCGCGGCGTTGTTGACGATATCGCCCTGAAGGCTTGTCGTGTTGCCGATCAAGGTGCCCGCCGAAATAGTCGTGCCGCCGGTGTAGCTATTGGCACCGGTCAACGTCAGCGCGCCCGCGTCAGATTTGGTCAGCGCGCCGGTGCCGGAGATAATTCCAGCATAGGTGCCCGTTGATGCCTGATCGAAGGTGAGCGCCGCGTTGTTCACGATATTGCCCTGCAGGCTTGTCGCGTCGCCGATCAGGGTTCCGGCCGAAATAGTCGTGCCGCCGGTATAGGTATTGGCTCCGGTCAGCGTCAGCGCGCCCGCCCCGTCCTTGGTCAGTGCGCCCGTGCCGGAGATGATCCCGGCATAGGTGCCCGCTGATGCCTGATCGAAGGTGAGCGCGGCGTTGTTGACGATGTCGCCTTGCAGGCTCGTCGCATTGCCGATCAGGGTGCCCGCCGAAATGGTCGTGCCGCCAGTATAGGTATTGGCCCCGGTCAATGTCAGCGCGCCCGCGCCGCCCTTGGTCAGTGTGCCAGTGCCGGAGATAATTCCGGCATAGGTGCCTGCCGATGCCTGATCGAAGGTCAGCGCGGCGTTGTTGACGATGTCGCCCTGCAGGCTCGTCGTGTTGCCAACCAGGGTGCCGCCGGAAACGGTCGTGCCGCCGGTGTAGGTATTCGCGCCGGTCAGAACCAGCGTGCCAAGGTCGGTTTTGTTGAGCGAACCTGTGCCAGTGAGATTTGAAGCGACAGTCGCGGTGAAGCCCGCCCCCGCGCTTGTGCCGTCGCCGACACGGAAAGCCGTCGCACTGGTGAGCGCAATATCGTCGCCGGTGATCGTGTAGCCGTCTGCGGCGAACTGCATGCCGGCCGAGGTGGTAATCGCGCCCGCGCTGCTATCCACCGTTACCGTGTCCCCCGTGCCGGAGAAAATCAGCAACACCGAGGGATCGAAAACGCCGTTGACGCTGCCATCGGCAAATGTCCAGTTGTTGCCGGTGACGCTCCACGTGCCCGCGCCGCCATCCACGCTATTGTTGGCCGTTATATTGCCACCATCCCAGAAGGACGCCAATGCAGCATCGACCAGCAAATTCACCTGGTTTGCCGTCGCCGTCTGCACGGTGAGATTGGAACTGCCATAGCCAGTTGGCGCGCTGCCAATTTCGAGCACCTCATCGGTGAGCGCCCCGCTATAATTGATGAGGCGATAAAGCCCCGCACCAAACCCGCCCGCGTCGGAGACATTGAGCGTACCATCAAGCGTGAGATCGCCGCCAACATTGATGAGATCGCTATCGACGCCCGCTGTACCCGAAGGGCTGCCAAGCTCGAAATTGAGCGATGAGCCAGAGGCAAGCGATAGGTTGCCGTCGATTGTCAAGGTGCCGGGGCTGTTGCCCGCCGCAATCGCGCCATTGGTGACAGCAACATCGCCTGTTAACGTGCCCGATCCGCCCAACGTGCCGCCCGTGACATTCACCGTGCCGCCGAGCGTATCGTTCACCGAGAGAAGCCCCCCGCTGATGTTGGTCGTGCCGGTAAAACCGGCGGAATTGGCGGTCAGGTTGGTGACGCCCGCAATCTGATTCATCGTGTGGGTGCCGCTCGCGCCAGAAGCCAGGGCTGCACCGAAGGTGTAGTTCGTGTCCGTATGATTGAAGTTGAGCGTGCCCGTCCCAGAGCGAAAGTCCAGCGTTGTGGCGTTGAGTGTACCTGCCGCCGCTGCCGCACTCCCCGCCGCCGCGCCGATATTGAGCGTGCCGGTGGAGCCTGTAAGGTTCGCGATCCTGACGACTGAATTGCTGAGCGTACCGCCATCTGCAAGCGTGAGCGTGCCCGTGCCCTCATCGCCGATTTTCACGAACCCTGTCGCCGTCAACGTTGAGCCCGCGCCCGAAACCAGTGCCGTGCCTGTGCCTGTGCCGCCTACATTCGAACCTATAGCGATATCTGAAGCAGACGAGACACTGCTGCCATTGTTGATAAGCAAGGTGCCGGTTCCATCGCGACCGACATCGATAAAATTCGCGCTCAGTGCCCCGCCATTATCAAGGGTGAGTGAACCCGTGCCCGCATCGCCGACGATCACGGCCGACGTAGCCGCCACCTGCGACCCCGTGCCCGTAACGCTGAGTACACCGTCTTCCACGCTCATAAACCGGCTGCCAAGCTTGCCCGTCACATTCAACGTGCCACCGGAGATGTTGGTATCGCCCGCAAAGCCGGAGGAATCACCCGTCAGGTTGGTGACGCCCGCGATCTGGTTGATGGTGGCGGTGCCTGTGCCAGAGACAATGCCCGCGCCGAAAGTGTAGTTTGTGTCGGTGTGGTTGAAGTTGAGCGTGCCCGTCCCCGCGCCAAAGGCCAGCGTCGTGGCGTTCAGCGTACCCGCCGCCTCGGTGATGGTCGACGGTGCCGAACCGATGGTTAGCGGTGCCGAACCGATGTTCAGCGTGCCAGTGGAGCCTGAGAGAGTCGCCATTTGAGCAGTGCCTATAACGCTGGTAACCACCCCGCCGTCAGCAAGAGTGAGCGTGCCCGCGCCCGCCTCGCCGACGATGATTTCGTCTACCGCTGCCAGCGACGAGCCTGCGCCTGAAACCGTGGTTGTGCCCGTGCTGCCAAAATTGCGCCCAATAATAACATCATCAAAAACCAATACTTCCGCGCCCGCCAAAACATTCAGCGTTCCCGTGCCTGAATCGCCAACGCGAATATCCCCAGTGTTCTTCCAGGTTGATCCCGCGCCCGTCACGTTCGCCGTGCTTGTCGATGTGTTGACAGAGCCGATAATGGCATCCGTACTGTTTACCGCGCCGCCACTCTCAACCGTGAGTGTGCCATTTCCGATACTGCCGAGGGTGAAGAGCTTCGTGTTCAGCACCGCGTCCGTGCCCGAAACCTTCACTGTGCCCGTGCTGCCAGCATTGGACCCCACAACGAAAACAGATCCCGTTTGCGTGACCGTGCCGCCGGTCAGAATATCCAGCGTGCCGCTGCCAAAACTGCCGATTGTTATGTCCGAGGTCGTCGTCAACGCTGAGTTCGCGCCCGAAACCGTCGCCGTGCCATTGCCGCTGGCAAGCGAGCCAATGATGATGCCATTCGTCGCCGAAACCGCCCCGCCATCCAACACATTGAGCGTGCCTGTGCCGCTCTGTCCCACCGTAAGAAATGCCGAATTTGTCCAAGTCGATCCCGCGCCCGTCACCGTTGCGATGCCCGTGGCTTGAGACGTATCGCCGAGCACGGCATCCGTGCTGTTCACCGCGCCGCTGTTCTCGATATTGAGTATGCCGGTGCCGGTGCTGCTCGACCCGATATTGAAAATATTCGCGTTCAGCGTTGAGCCAGGGCCCCAAACATTAACGGTGCCATCCCCGCCACTGACACTCAGCAGAAGGTTACTGCCATTCTGCGTAACCGTGCCGCCGTCCAGTACATTAAGTACGCCCGTGCCGCTGACAATGCCAACGTCAAAATTTGCCGAATTTGTCCAGCTCGCGCCCGTGCCCGTCACCGTCACGATGCCTGTGTCGGAGGTCAAGGAGTTGGTGCCGCCGATGGAGCCATCGGTACTGCTCATCACACCAGTTCCACTGATGATTAGCGCACCATCTTTCACTGCCATCTTCGTGCTGCCAAGTTTGCCCGTCACATTCAACGTGCCGCCCGTGATGTTGGTATCGCCCGTAAAGCCGGAGGAATCAGCCGTCAGGTTGGTGACCCCCGCGATCTGGTTAATCGTACCGGTGCTGCTTGCGAGAGATGCCATGGCCGCACCGAACGTGTAGTTTGTGTCGGTGTGATTGAAATTGAGTGTCCCCGTCCCCCCGCCAAAAGTCAGCCCAGCGGTATTAAGCGTGCCCGCTGCCGCTGCCGTATCAGCCGCAGCCGCGCCGATATTGAGCGTGCCAGTGGAGCCTGAGACGTTGGCGATGACGGCGCCAAGGGCACCACTACTGGTGACCGTGCCGCCATCGGCAATGGTCAGCGTGCCGGTGCCACTGGAGCCAACAAACACGCGGTTCGTATTCGTCCAGATTGACCCCGCCCCCGTCACGCTCGCCGTGCCTGTGCTGCCAGAGTTGTGGCCGATTATACCACTATCGCTGGTTGCCGCACCGCCGTTTTGAATTGTTAGCGTGCCTGTGCTGCCCGCCTCGCGCCCAATCGAAATCAAATCAACAACAGAAACGCTCCCGCCACTGTCGATATTCAGCGTGCCCGTGCCCTCGGAACCAACGCGAATATCATCCGCTATTGTGACGCTGCCCCCGTTTTGGACATTAAGCGTGCCGTCTCCGGCCCCGCCGATGTGAAGATCCTGCGCATGTGCCCAAGTCGAACCCGCACCCGTGACCGTCACCGTGCCTGTGGAACCCGCCCCGAAGCCGATACTGCCGCTTACGGCATTGATTCCCGTGGTGCTACTGCTGTTGACAACACCGCCATCAGCAATGGTCAGCGTGCCTGTGCCCAGATTGCCGACGATCATGGCTTCCGTATTTGTCCAGATTGACCCCGCGCCCGTCACCGTTGCGATGCCCGTGGCGAGAGACGTATTATCGCCGAGCACGGCATCCGTGCTGTTCACCGCGCCGCCATTCTCAATAAGCAAGGTGCCGGTGCCACCGGTGCCCAACCCGATGGTGAAAATATTCGTGTTTAGCGTTGAGCCAGAATCAGACACATGAACCGTGCTCGTCCCGTCACCTTGGTTCACCTGAAGGTTAGCGCCATTCTGCGTAACCGTGCCGCCGTCCAGCACATTGAGTGTGCCCGTGCCCAAAATGCCAACCTGAAAATTTGTCGAATTTGTCCAGCTTGCGCCAGAGCCTGTCACCGTCACGGTGCCTGTGTCGGCGTCCAGGCCACCGATGAAGGCGTCGGTACTGCTCACCGTGCCATTGCCATTGATGGTGAGCGTGCCCGCGCCCGTGCCACCATGACCAACCCTGACAGAATCAAAAGCCTCGGTCGTGCTGATGGTTTCCACCGCGCCGCCGCCAACTTCCTTGTCCGCCGCATAGGCCGCCATCGGCAGGACGCTCACCAGCGCGGTTGTGGCCATCAAAACAGCACGCGCAATGTTGCGGTTTTTCAGAAATGTCGTGCTGCTCATAAAAGAACCCCTCAGGTTTACAATGGCCAGATCCACTTGCCGCCCCACGCGGAAAACGCGACGAGATCTGGCGCGCGAAACTGCGGGCGCGTGCAAACGACGAATGCCGTCCTGCGCGCGGCCCGCAGCTTTTTTCCTTGGTTAAGCAGTGATTTATCGTTGCGCCATAGGCGCGGATCGCATTTGCGCGCGGTGGGAAAAGATGTGCGTGGAGTGAGAACCACGCGCCGCGCGCCGCCCTGTCGACAGGTGGATTTCGGCTGAAAAGCGCCGTCAAGAAGATCGTGAATTGAGCGAATCGAGGGAGACGAAATGCCCGCGATTGGCAGGAGCGTGCCAGAGCAATCGCATTTGACTTCGGCTTT
Source organism: Phyllobacterium phragmitis (assembly GCF_002980495.1). Lineage (GTDB taxonomy): Bacteria > Pseudomonadota > Alphaproteobacteria > Rhizobiales > Rhizobiaceae > Paramesorhizobium > Paramesorhizobium phragmitis. The sequence goes on along the minus strand of NZ_PVBR01000041.1, from coordinate 8,984 downwards.
GCTCAATACCCCCACCCCTAACCCCTCCCCACAAGGGGGAGAGGTTAGGGGTGGGGGTGCAAAGCAAATGGGATTGGCGGAGGGCGCGTTACAGCGTCAGATCGTCCGCACTCGGGTCGGGCCGCGCGCTATCCGGCCCATCCCGCCGCCTATCAGCCCCAGCGCCATGAGATTAGGCGACGAAGGGGATGAAAAGCAGCGGAATGGGCATGAGTGATTGCTACTGTGCGGTGATGCCCGCCTTCATTGACGGATGCACGGCGCAGAAATAGTCGAACGTGCCCGCTGTGGTGATGGTGACCGTCGCGCTCTCGCCCTTCGCCAGACGGCCGGTATCAAACGAGCCGTCCCTGGCGGTCGCGGTATGGGGCGCGGCGTCGTGATTGGTGAAGGTGATGGTGTCACCGACGGCGACTTCGAGCGTGGGCACGGAGAATTTCATGCTCTGGATATCGACAAGGTGATCGGCCGCATAAGACTGGCCGGCGGCAAGCATTGCCAGAGCGAGACCGAGCGCGCTGGCGAGAATGAAACGGGAAGAGCGGATTTTGTTGAACATGGAGGTGGCCCCTTGAAATTGGTTGTTTAAGTGGTGCGAAGGGGGTCTCCCTGGCGCGCGGATGTCTCCCGCATAGCCGACGCTTTTCGGGTGCGCGAGAGGGGAGGCACGAAATTGCGCGCAATGGGAAAGGATGTGCGCGAATTGATAAGTGTATGGAGAAAAAGAAAAATCCAGATCAGGTTTTGTCGGCCCGCATCAGCCAGTCGGTAAAAGTGCCCCCCTTGGACTCGTTCAGCGTGTGGCCGCTCAGCCAGGCGGCCCGTGCCTCACCCGGACTAAACCCGTATCGCGCTTGAAACTGCCGGTAGAACGATGAGAGATTGTTAAAGCCATATGCGTGAGCGACTGTACTGATCCGCTTTTTGTCATTCGAGGTCGCAAGTTCCTTATAGCAGGCCGTCAGCCGACGCTGAGAGATGAACTTCATGACACCGCCATAGCGCTCGAAAATATAGACAAGCTGGCGACGTGAAATTCCCAACCTCGCGCAGAGCATATCCGGGGTGAGATCGGGCGATTTCAAATTCTCGTTTATAATACGCTTTGCCGCAGCAAGTTTTGTCGCCGCGATGGGCAATCTGGCGGCCTCGAGCGTATCCGCGTTAGGGCGAACCACCGCCTTCAAAAGATGCGTAAAGGCCTCTGTCACCGCCGGGATATCGGCAATGCTTAATCTATCGGCGTGGCTAGCGAGGGAGAGAAGAAAGTCGCGCAGGATTTGCGACATCGGCCCCGTCAAATGTCGATCGACCATCCTGTCGAGATCATCGGCCACATCGCAAAATTCATCGCGGTTCAGCATAATCTGCAAAATTTCCATATCTTGCACGCTTCCCGAATACGGGGTCGTATAAGAATGAACGAACATGTTACCCGGCGTCATATTCAGTGTCGTGTCACCGGACGTGAATTGCATGGCTCCTTTTGTCAGAATGGTCAGGCTCCAGTCCTCGATGCCATATTTGCGCCTGTCCGTGTCGGTATAATTGATATAGGAAAGCGCATTATTAATCAAAGCCATCTGGAGTACGCCTAAATTGTAGGCCTGCATATGCGCCAGATAACCGCCGTCCAATGGAGACAATTTCTTGACTTCGGCAATGGGGGCAATGAAATCACGCCAGGCTTCGAACTGATCTTCCACATCAAGGTTTTCTGTCGAGAACTGAAAACTTGGGATCGGCCTCTGGTCGCCGGTAAATTCTGAATGTTCAGTCAATAAATCTTTCCCCTAAACACACGCGGCACAGTATCATAGCGAATCCGAAGATCTTCGCGCCCACCAAACCGATCACATTTAGCAAGCATCGGCTGACGATGCGATAAGCAGCCTCAAATTTGCGCGAATTGGGAAGATATTTGCGCGGAAGAGGAAGCCTCATGTGACCTGGTCACAGGTCCGATGACCAACAAACCCACGCCGGCAGCCCACGGAACCACTACCCTGGGCTATGTCGCGACCCCATCCGCACGCCCCCCAAATCATAGACCTTCGCATGCGCACGAAAACCGCCGCCCAAAGGCGCAAGCGGTTCGACGTCGGACAACGGCGTCCTGAAATCGCGGTAGGCTGCTTGTAGTCGACATCCCTTGATAGGCGCCAAAGCGCGAGAGGATCCCGACTTCGGCCTTCTCTCAATCGGCGCTACAGGGCAATTCCTCTCTGCCGCCCCAACTGCCACGACACCGAACCACCCTGCACGATGCCGCTGACCTCGCGGCCAAGCTGGCGGTCAATAACAGGCCGCCACGGGACAAGGGTGAACTCATGGCTCTGCTCGACGATCGCGAACTTGCCGCTCGATAGCTGGACGGTCCCCGTGAATTTGCCGCTGACGGCCTCGCCATCGGCCACGGCCCGGAACGGCAGCGCCTTGGTCGCGGCCATCTCCGCGCCGACGCGAGCAAGCTCGCGCTCGCAGCGTGGCGAGGAGGTTGCGCCGATAGGCGATGCCACCGTTTGGATGACGGGCGGCATCGCCCCGTTCGATATGATACTCGCGGCGCTTGTCCATATGCGGCGCGCATGGTGCCGCCCCATCTTGCTGGCCGCGCCATAGCCATCACTGGCATCGGTGGGCCGCTGGCCTTCACGCTTGGCGTTCCTGCCGGAACCTGGCTGGGCGTTCTTCTCGGCTGGCGCGTATCCTTCGGGCTGATGAGCGCGCTGGCGTTGGCGCTGATTGTCTGGAGCCTCGCCCGATTGCCGGATTTTCCGGGCCAGCAGCGCGGCAAGCAGCTTTCTGTCGCTCGGGTTCTGACATTGCCCGGATTGCGGCCGATCCTGTTCACGATGTTGGTGTTCGTCGTCGCGCACAACATTCTCTACACCTACATCGCACCGTTCCTCCTCCCGTCCGGCCTCGCAGATCGTGTCGATCTGGTGCTTTTGACCTTCGGCTTTGCAGGCGTTCTGGGCCTCTGGGTCGTCGGTTCGTTGATCGACCGGCATCTCCGCCGACTGATGCTCGCAAGTCTGCTGGGATTCGGCGGGGTTGCGCTCGCTCTGGGGCTCGCCAGTGCTTCGCCGACGGTTGTCTTTGCGGCGGCGGTGGTGTGGGGCCTTGTGATGGGTGGAGCGCCGACGCTGTTCCAGACAGCCGAGGCGAAAGCCGCGGGCGAGGCCACCGACGTCGCCCAGGCGATGTTCGTCACGGTCTGGAATACCGGCGTTGCGGGTGGCGGACTTTTGGGAGGGCTGTTGCTGGATGGTTTGGGCGTGGCGTCGTTCCCGTGGGCGCTTCTCGCGCTGACGGTCCCGGCGCTGCTGGTTGCCTGGATAGCGTCACGCCATGGGTTTCCACCGGTCAATCGGCGGTGATCTTTGAGAAGATGGGCGGCTTCGAGGGCGCGGCACCGGCAACGGATCTGTTCTCGCGGGTGACGCTTCCTGATTGAATCTCCTCAGAGGAGGAAGAACTATCCATGATAGTCGCGGACAGAGAGTTGCAATGTCGATTTCTGATAGGGTCCGCATCGCAGCCGACTTGCGGATGGCCACTACCATCGTACGACAACCATTCCGACCCGGCAACGAGGCAAAGTACACACTGCCGTGAGTAGTGGCGGCGCGCCAGTCGGACAAGCGCGGGTCACATGTCGTTTGCGGTCAGGAACGACCGCGCCGAAATGAGAACAGTTCTCTGCGCTCCATGAGTGTACGGCCTAATATCTCCGGTGAGCGCGAACGATCGCCCCCGTTGCCTTGCCGGACTCGCGCTCAATGCCGACAAGAACCTGGATGCGCGGCTTTTGCAATTCTTTGACTGCTAGGCTCACAGGCTCCGCTTCATCCATTGTCACCCAACGCTCGTCGATCGCGATGTTATTGATTAAGTCAGCGACCGTGTGTTCAGTGAGCGCGATCAGGCCATCGAGTTCCTTTGCACGCGCGCTGATGTAGCGCGTTACATCGAGTGAGGTAAAAGCGGCCATCGGGCGCCCGTTTTGATCCATGCAAATGATCGCCGCATGCTTCTCGTCGATGGCTCCAACCAGGTCGCTGAGCTGCGTGTCGGGCATTGCGCTCACATAGTTTTTGTCGAGTTTCGTTGAGAGACTGTTTGCCATCGTACCGTCGCGGCGTGGGCGCGTTCTAACGACGGCTCCGACGGTCGAGTAATGTCGCATCCACGCGGCCGTCTCTACACAACGAAGTTCCGTCAAGCGGATAATCTTTCCGTGGATGTCGGTAATGTTCATGTCCAGGACTGGCTCGTGATGGGCCACGCGGTTTCGGAAGGCATTAATCGCCTTCACCAGGTTCTGAATGTCCTGCCGACTCTCTCCATGCCTCAAATGTGGGAAAGCCCGGTTCACATTGGTTCGCCAGAGAGAGCCATAGTCCGATCGGAATAGATTCGACCAAAAGTCGAATGTCAGCGTCGCAATTACTTGATCGCGCGATGCGTTCGGGCCGGCGCGCTGGATCGCCTTGTTCAACGTTGCCAGCCCCTCGACCGTCAGCGTGTCGCTTCGGAACGCCTCTGTTTGGTGCCAGTTTTGTTGAAACGTGGCGACGAGGACTTCATCAACCGCATTGCGCAGCGTCACTTCCACCACGTTGAGAGGATAGAGGAACGCTTTTGCGAGCCGGGCGTTATAAAGATACAGTGCCAGCGCGTATGCTTCGTGATTTCCTCCTTTCGACAAGTAGGTGGCAAAGCGGGGCTCTGAGATCGACGCCCGGATCGCCTGCAGCTGCGGCTGCGTGTACGGATAAGGAACTTGACTTTCGGCCATAAAGCGACGATAACCCCCCAAGCAGTCGAACAGGCCCCACTGGTTTTCCAAGCGCCTTCGACAGAAAATTTATGTGCACCAGGTCAGGCCAGTCCTCACCTGGTGTTTCATTTTGATGGCTAGGTAACATACCGAATCGCTCTCGACGAGGGCTGACGAGTATCCGCAGCAGCCGGCTAGGCGGCTTCAGTAGAGCACCCCGACCTTGCCGTGGCGAGTTGTGCTCGGTGATCAGTCGAGAAGCGACAGTTGTGCTCGCTCGACCTGAGTTCGATCATTCAGACTTGAAATCGTGACGCCGAGCAGGCGGACGCCCTTTGGGAACGGAAACAGTTCCGAGATTAGTGCCCGCGCCACGTCCAGCAACTCCCCTTGACCAGTGATCGGCCTCGGCAATGTGCGCCTCCGGGTGATCTGATGGAAATCCGCAAACTTCACCTTCAGCGTCACAGTGCGACCGCTAATCTCCTTGGTCTCGCAATGCCGCCAGACTTTATCGGCCAGTGGCGCCAATTCGGCGCGCGCCGCATCGAGATCGAAGATGTCAACCGCGAAGGTGTCTTCGGCGCCGACGGATTTTCGCGGGCGGTTGGGCTGAACCGGCCGCTCGTCGATCCCGCGTGCGATCAGGTAATACCAGCTCCCGGACTTCCCGAAATGCTCCTGCAGGAAGGCCAGAGGCTTTTCCCTTAGATCGGCGCCGGTCTCAATCCGCAGCCGCTGCATCTTTGCGGCCGTTGCCGGCCCCACGCCGTGGAACTTCTTGATCGGCAGATTGGCAACGAACTCAGGGCCCGTTCTCGGGGTGATGACCGCCTGGCCGTTCGGCTTGTTGAGATCGCTCGCCATCTTCGCCAGGAACTTGCAATAGGAAATCCCGGCCGAGGCGTTAAGACCGGTCACTTCGTTGATCCGGGCGCGGATAATCGTGGCGATGTCGGTGGCGATCGGGATGTTCTGCTTGTTCTCGGTGACGTCGAGGTAGGCTTCATCAAGGGAGAGCGGCTCGATCAAGTTGGTATGCTCGGCGAAGATCTGGTGAATCTGCGCCGACACCGCGCGATAGACGTCAAACCGTGGTTTGACGAAGATGAGATCGGGACAGCGGCGCCTCGCCGTCACGGACGGCAGGGCCGAACGCACCCCAAATGCGCGCGCCTCGTAGCTTGCGGCGGCCACCACGCCGCGCGCGGCAGAACCGCCTACCGCGACCGGCTTTCCCCGGAGCCCTGGGTTGTCGCGCTGCTCGACAGACGCATAGAAGGCGTCCATATCCACATGGATAATCTTGCGGACCGGGGCGTGCCTCGGTCCCGGTTCCCCGGAACAGTCGCCGGCATGCCTGTCATCCTTGATCGTGAGCATTCTCCCTGCCGCTTCCGCCTATAGAAGAAGATCGTTATCGTGCTTGATCGGCGGCTCGACGACGACCAGCATGTTGCCGGGCAAAGGCCGCTGCAGGTGCTTGACCGCGTCCCACTCGCCGGTCAGCCAGAGGTCGACCTCTTCCGGCGTGGTCAAGATCGCCGGCATAGCCTTCTGATGGATCGGGCTGACGATCTCGTTCGGCGATGTCGTGAGGAACCCGAAGAGCTCGAATTCGCGCTCGCCGTCACGCACCTTCCTGACGCCTTTCCATAGTGTCCAGAAGCCAGCAAAGAACATGAGCGGCCGATCCGCATTGCGAGCGAACCAGGCATTGGGAACGCGGCCGCCCGGGACCTTGCTGGCCGGATCGGGCTCGGCGAAAGAGGTGAATGGCACGACGCATCGGCTGGTCGGGCCGAGCCATCGTCGCCAGTGAGACGAGTTGACGTTTCTGATATTGGTGACGCCGGGATCGTAATTGCCCTTGATATAGGCTGGTGGCGTGGGCATGCCCCAGGTGGCGCTCGCGATCTCGCGCTTGCCATCGGCGCCGACACGGACGATGGGAGCGAGTGTGTTCGGATAGATGTCCAGTGACGGTTCGTTCCAGCCGGCTTTGTCGGCGAAGGCCTTGGTGAACTCCATGACGGCGTCACGCGTCGTTGTGAGACTATAGAGATTGCACATTACCGACTTCCTCCTACCGCCACATACCGCGCATCCTGGCGCCGACATCGAGGCGGACCTGTCGCGGTCCGATATTGGGCGCCGTTCCCGGTGACACAACAGGCCAGGCGCGGCATTCAAACAGCTTCAGCAGATTAGCCGGAATAAACGTAAGCCTGCGGTGAAGGCCGCGGATCAAGCAGCTTCGTCAGCTACGGACTTGTGAGCTTTCCAGTTCCACGGGAGCAAGTCCTCGAGCCGCGTGATCGGCGTGTCGGCAATGCGCGACAGAACGTCGGCCAGCCAGGCCTGCGGATCGATATCGTTGAGTTTGGCCGTCATGATCAGCGTTGCCATGAAGGCGGCGCGATCGGCACCGCGATCGGAGCCGGCGAAGAGCCAGGATTTCCTGCCCAGAGCGAAGCCGCGCAATGCTCTTTCGGCGGCATTATTGGTCAAGCAAATTCGGCCATCGCCAAGAAAGGATGTGAAGCCATCCCAGCGCTTCAGCATATAGTCGATTGGCTCGGCCACAGGTGAACTGCGCGACAGTTTTGCCCGCTCGGCACGCAGCCAGTCCTCAAGCGCGTCGACGAGAGGGCGGCTGTCGCGCTGGCGTCGTTGCAGCCGTTCGTTGGCTGAGATGCCATTGATGTCGCGCTCGATGTCGAACAGCGCGTCGATGCGCTTGACCGCCTCCAGCGCAACCGGCGAGATCGCGGCAGCATTCTTTCCGCGTTTGGCATTGGTGGCGATGTCGGCAAGCACGAAGAATTTGCGTCGTGAATGCGCCCAGCACAGCGCCTGCGTCAGCGGAACAGGATCGCGATCCACCTTGAATAGCGGGTTGTAGCCACCATAGGCGTCCGCCTGCAGAATGCCGGTGAAGGTTTTGAGATGGCGCTCGGGATGCTCCTGCCGCCGATCGCGCGAGGCATAATAGAGCGCTACCGGTGGCGACTGCCCGCCGAACGGCCGGTCATCCCTGACATAAGTCCAGATGCGACCCGTATCGGTCTTACCCTTCGCCAGGATCGGCACAGTGGTGTCGTCGCCATGCAGGCGCTCGGCGGCAAGCACATGCGCCTCGATCAGCGCATGCACCGGCCGCAGCGCGACGGTGCAGGCCCCGACCTGGTCGGCGAGTGTCGAGAGGCTGAGGTCGATGCCTTCGCGGGCATAGCGCTCGCTCTGTCGGTTCAGCGGCTGATGTTGACCAAACTTCTCGAACAGGATCATAGCCAAAAGGTTCGGTCCGGCAAAGCCGCGCGACGTCACGTGGAAGGGTGCCGGCGGCTGGGTGATCTTCTCGCATTCGCGGCAGGTAAACTTCTCGCGCACGGTCTGGATGACCTTCCACTGACGCGGGATCACTTCCAGCGTTTCGGTGATGTCCTCGCCAAGCTTGGAAAGCTTTGCCGAACCGCAGCATGGGCAGCTTGAGGGAGCAGCAACGACGACGCGTTCGCGCGGCAGATGCTCGGGAAATGGTTTACGCGATGGGCGCTTGCGTTCGAAGGCTCTGACCGCCGCTGACCGTGCCGCCATCTCGGCCGCCAATTCGTCCTGACTGGCGTCGGCTTCCAATTCCTCGAGTTGCAATTCCATCTGGTCGAGAAGCCGCGCCTTGCGTTCTGACCGACTGCCGTGGATGTCGCGCCTGAGCTTTTCAATCTCCAGTCTCATCCGGGCAATCAACGCATCCGAATGCGCATTCACCGCCTGGGCGCGGGCGGCAATGGCCTCGGCTTCACGCCGTGCCGCGCGCTCGGCGAGGATCATTGCATGCGCACTGGCAAGGTCATTGGGAAGCTGATCGGCCGCATCGGTCATGGCCAGAGGGAATCATATTCGCACCTGCCTTTCCAGCCCTTTCAGCTATCCAGCCGAGCTTGGACGCCAGGTTTTTTGCGGCATTCGCCAGTCGATGCCTTCGAGCAAATAGCCGAGCTGCGCCGGCGTGATAACCACCGTCCCGTCGGCCGCCGATGGCCATATAAAGCGGCCGCGCTCGAGCTTCTTGTAGGTCAGTTGGAAATACAGGCAGTTCCTCTGCCTCGTTGCAGTTTGCGACGGTGACGCACCCGTTTCATCCGTATTCCGGACAGCAAGGAGTGTGCGTCGCAAGGCGCGGCAATCGATCGGG
>NZ_PVBR01000040.1 GCF_002980495.1 Phyllobacterium phragmitis | reverse complement strand
CGTACTCCACATGCGCCGTCGAGATCGTGATGCCGCGCGCCTTTTCCTCCGGCGCCGCGTCGATCTGGTCATACGCCTTGTACTCGCCGAAATACTTCGTGATCGCCGCCGTCAGCGACGTCTTGCCATGGTCAACATGCCCAATCGTGCCAATGTTGGCATGCGGCTTCGTACGTTCAAACTTACTCTTCGCCATCTGAGCTCTCCGTTAATTTTCGCCTGCTCAGGCATTCTCTAATTATGACAAGCGCAACCGTCCGGATTACGCGAACTTCTTCTGAATTTCCTGTGCGACCGCGGTCGGAACCGGCTCATAATGGTCGAACTGCATCGTATACTGGGCGCGTCCCTGGCTCATCGAACGCAGCGTGTTCACATAGCCGAACATATTGGCGAGCGGCACGTTTGCATTGACGACCGTGGCGATACCACGGGCTTCGGTGCCCGAGATCTGGCCGCGGCGGGAGTTCAGATCGCCGATGACGTCACCAACGTAATCCTCCGGCGTCACCACTTCGACCTTCATGATCGGCTCGAGAAGCTGTGCACCAGCTTTCTGCGCGCCTTCGCGGAACGCGGCACGGGATGCGATTTCGAACGCCAGAACGGACGAGTCGACATCATGATAGGCACCATCGATCAGCGTCGCCTTGACGCCGAGCATCGGGAAACCCGCGAGCGGACCCGCCCCCATGACGCTTTCGATACCCTTTTGAACACCGGGGATATATTCCTTTGGAATGGACCCGCCGACGATCTTGGATTCGAAGATGAAATCGTCGCCTTCATGCGGCTCGAAAATGATCTTGACGCGAGCGAACTGCCCCGAACCACCAGACTGCTTCTTGTGGGTGTAGTCGATTTCGGCAGCACGCGTGATCGATTCACGATAGGCAACCTGCGGCTGGCCGATATTCGCCTCGACCTTGAACTCGCGACGCATGCGGTCGACAAGAATATCAAGATGAAGCTCGCCCATGCCGGCGATAATGGTCTGACCGGACTCTTCGTCGGACTTGACGCGGAAAGACGGATCCTCAGCAGCCAGACGATTGAGGGCGATACCCATTTTCTCCTGATCGGCCTTGGTCTTCGGTTCGATCGCAATCTCGATGACCGGATCAGGGAATTCCATGCGCTCGAGGATAACGGGCTTCAGCGGATCGCAGAGCGTGTCGCCCGTGGTCGTCTCCTTCAAGCCCGCCATAGCGACGATATCGCCGGCGAAAGCCTCGTCGATATCTTCACGGGAGTTGGAGTGCATCTGCAGCATACGGCCGATGCGCTCGCGCTTTCCCTTGACGGTATTCTCGAGCGAAACGCCCTTGCTCATCTTGCCGGAATAGATGCGGCAGAATGTCAGGGAGCCGACAAACGGATCGTTCATGATCTTGAAGGCGAGCATCGAAAGTGGCTCGTCATCCGACGATTTGCGCACCGTCTCGGCTTCGGTCTTGGCATCGATACCCTTGATCGGCGGAACGTCGATCGGAGAGGGAAGAAAATCCACCACACCGTCGAGCAGCGGCTGAACGCCCTTGTTCTTAAAGGCAGAGCCGCAGAAAACCGGATGAAACTCAACGTCGCAGGTGCCCTTACGGATCAGAGCGCGAATCTCTTCGTTCGACGGCATCGTACCCTCGAGATAAGCTTCCATGGCAGCTTCATCGACCTCAACCGCAGCCTCGATCAGATATTCGCGATATTCTTCAGCCTTCTCCTGCAGGTCAGCAGGGATTTCCACGATATCCCACTGGGCGCCCAGCGCTTCGTCACGCCAGATCAGAGCTTTCATCTCGACGAGATCGACAACACCCTTGAAGTCGCTCTCAGCACCAACCGGAAGCTGCATGACCACAGCCTTGGCACCGAGACGGGTCTTCACCATATCCACGGAGCGGTAGAAATCAGCACCGATCTTGTCCATCTTGTTGACGAAGATCATACGCGGAACGTGGTACTTTTCAGCCTGGCGCCAGACGGTTTCCGTCTGCGGCTCGACACCGGCATTGGCATCCAGAAGAGCAATCGCGCCATCGAGAACACGCAAGCTGCGCTCAACTTCAATGGTAAAGTCGACGTGGCCCGGCGTGTCGATGATGTTGAAGCGACGCCTCTTACCGTCACGACCCTCCCAGAAGGTCGTGGTGGCAGCCGACGTGATGGTGATGCCGCGCTCCTGCTCCTGCTCCATCCAGTCCATCGTCGCGGCGCCGTCATGGACTTCGCCAATCTTGTGCGACTTGCCGGTGTAGTACAGGATGCGCTCGGTCGTCGTGGTCTTGCCAGCGTCGATATGCGCCATGATACCGAAATTACGGTAGTCTTCGATTTTATATTCTCGGGCCATGGTGGCTGCCTCTTTGAATAGGTTCGACGATTACCAGCGGTAATGCGAGAATGCGCGGTTGGCTTCTGCCATGCGATGCGTGTCTTCACGCTTCTTCACAGCAGAGCCGCGATTGTTGGCCGCATCCAGAAGCTCGCCGGAAAGCCGGTCGACCATCGTAGTCTCATTACGGCTACGGGCCGCACCGATCAGCCAGCGGATCGCCAGAGCCTGGCGACGCTCCGGACGAACATCGACCGGCACCTGATAGGTGGCACCACCGACGCGACGCGAACGGACCTCGACGTGCGGAGCGACATTGTCCAGCGCCTGATGGAAAAGCGCGACCGGCTCCTGCTTCGCCTTGACTTCGACGGACTCAAGGGCGCCGTAGACGATCGTCTCGGCAACCGACTTCTTGCCGTGAAGCATAACGGCATTCATGAACTTGGTAATGACGAGATCACCGAATTTCGGATCCGGATTGATCTCACGCTTTTCTGCTCTATGGCGTCGGGACATATTTTCTGTCTTCCAATTACATCGGGCTCATCCGCCACACTGGCGGCCGGTATCCCCGGAAAATCCTACTTCGGACGCTTCGCACCGTATTTCGAACGACGCTGCTTACGGTTCTTCACACCCTGCGTATCGAGCACACCACGGATGATATGGTAACGAACACCAGGCAAATCCTTGACGCGGCCGCCACGGATCATGACCACCGAGTGCTCCTGAAGGTTGTGCCCCTCACCCGGAATATAACCGATAACCTCGAAACCGTTCGTCAGACGCACCTTGGCAACCTTACGCAGCGCGGAGTTCGGCTTCTTCGGTGTCGTTGTATAGACGCGGGTGCAAACGCCGCGCTTCTGCGGGTTCGCCTGCAATGCGGGAACCTTATTGCGCTTCACCGGCGCAATGCGCGGCTTGCGGATCAGCTGGTTTACGGTAGGCATTCAAACCTTCCTCTTTCAAAAATCTCGTATCTTAGCCCATAAGGGCCGTTCCACCGTCATGCTCATGCACAAAGTCGGGCGATAACCGCCTATCGGCGGCCGGCCCGAACAAAAACAGAGGAAGCTCATCGCTTCTTGCGAACGGCAATTTGCATTTCGATCGTAAAACGAACCCTGTTTGAGGCGAACTCCAGAGCGTGTCGCTCCGAAACACCCAACCTCACATCGGCTCAGATGGGCTGCTGATACGTTGTCCCCCGCCCTTCGTCAAGCCTGAACATGCATTATTATGCCCAAAAGCCCGGAAATCGTGCCGTTTGAACCGGCACGGACAGAATCTTTCCGCGTTTGAACGGAATTCATCTCATTATTTCACAATCCGATGACCGTTTCTCAGCTTTCCGACTGGCCAACGTCAATAGTTGCTCTAGACTCGGTCTATATCATCAATGCAAACGAAATGAGAGAATCACTTCATGTCTTCCACAACGGACGAACCCAAACAGGTGCACCTCGTCATTGCCGAGGTCTGGAAGGAAAAGGATGGCGGCCCCACCCTCGTGCACCTGCTGCTCATGGGAGACGGCGGAGACGATCTGGTGACGACTGCGCTCAACATCCTGGCCGGCCAGGGATATGAAGAGGCAGAGCTCCTGGAAATCGGAACCCTGACCGAGGAACCGGAGGAAGAACCGCATCTGAGCGCTTGGAAGACGGCGCTTGGCGGCGAAGCGGCACTGATCGAATTCGAGGAGTAGAAATCCGCATAATTCCGGCACGGTCGCTGTTCCAACTTGCCCCTAAAGAAAAGGCCGCCCGAAGGCGGCCTTTTCTATTGATCGGAAGCCAGCCTTTTATTCGGCTGCGCCCGTCATGTCGGTCAGCATCGCATCGGCGGTGCCGGCGCCGCTGGATTTGCGGCGCTCGTCGATGATCAGTTCGTCGCGCCCCGTTGCGATGCGGCGGATCTGGCTCATCATGCCGCCTGTACCAGCGGGGATCAGACGACCGACGATCACGTTCTCCTTCAGGCCTTGCAGCATGTCTACCTTTCCTGCCACGGCCGCCTCGGTGAGGACGCGAGTCGTTTCCTGGAAGGAAGCGGCAGAGATGAAGGACGGGGTCTGCAGCGACGCCTTGGTGATGCCGAGCAACACCGGATTGCCGGAAGCAGGCGCTTTGCCATCCTCGACAAGACGTTCGTTGATCTCGTCCAGTTCGATGCGGTCGACATGGTCGCCGACGATATAGCCGGAATCGCCTGACTCGGTGATTTCGACCTTCTGCAGCATCTGACGGACAATCACCTCGATGTGCTTGTCGTTGATCAACACGCCCTGCAGACGATAGACTTCCTGGATCTCGTTGACGAGGTAGGAAGCCAGCGCTTCCACGCCCTTGATCGCCAGGATGTCATGCGGCGCCGGGTTGCCGTCGAGGATGTAGTCGCCCTTCTCGATGGCGTCGCCATCCTGAAGATGGAACGGCTTGCCCTTCGGTATCAGGTACTCGACAGGCTCCAGCGTCTCATCGTTCGGCTCGATGATGATGCGGCGCTTGTTCTTGTAGTCGCGACCGAAGCGGACCGTACCATCAATCTCGGCGATGACGGCGTGATCCTTGGGACGACGTGCCTCGAACAGTTCCGCCACGCGCGGCAGACCACCCGTGATGTCCTTGGTCTTGGCGCTTTCCATCGGCAGACGGGCGAGAACGTCACCAGTTTGCACATGCGCACCCGGCTCGACCGAAAGAATGGTCTCGACGGAGAGCTGGAAGCGGGCATCGCCACCCTTGGAAAGCTTCAGGATCTTGCCGCTCTTGTCCTTGACGACAATGGCGGGCTTCAGATCCGAGCCGCGAGGCGTCGAACGCCAGTCGATGACGACACGCTTGGTGATGCCGGTCGATTCATCCGTCGTTTCCTGCACGGACAGGCCATCGACCATGTCCTCGAATTCAACGGTGCCCTCGACTTCCGTCATGATCGGACGGGTGTACGGATCCCATTCCGCGACACGTTGGCCACGCTTCACCGTATCGCCGTCATCCACGAAGATGCGCGAACCATAGGTGACGCGGTGCGCCGCGCGTTCCTTGCCGGCCGGATCGAGGATGAGAACCGCCATGTTGCGGCCCATCACCACCAGATTACCGTCCGAGTTACGGACCACGTTGCGGTTGCGGATCTGGACCGTGCCCTCATAGCTCGCTTCGAGATAGGAGGAGTCGACCACCTGCGCCGTACCACCCAAGTGGAAGGTACGCATGGTGAGCTGGGTGCCCGGCTCGCCGATCGACTGGGCCGCGATAACACCGACGGCCTCGCCCTGGTTGACCGGAGTACCACGCGCCAGATCACGGCCATAGCACTTCGCGCAGACGCCGCTGCGGGTTTCGCAGGTCAGCGCCGAACGGATACGAACCGACTGGATGCCAGCCTTCTCGATCAGATCGACATCGCGCTCCTCGATCATGCGGCCGCTTTCGACGATAACCTCGCCGGTCGCCGGATGCATGATATCGTCGAGCGCGGTGCGCCCAAGAACACGCTGACCGATGGAGGCCACAACCTGGCCGGCATCGACGATCGGCTGGATGGTGAGGCCGGTTTCGGTGCCGCAATCCACTTCCGAGATGATCGCGTCCTGCGCCACGTCGACGAGACGGCGGGTCAGATAGCCCGAGTTCGCCGTCTTCAACGCGGTGTCGGCAAGGCCCTTACGGGCACCGTGGGTCGAGTTGAAGTACTCGTTCACGGTCAGACCTTCCTTGAAGTTCGAGATGATCGGCGTCTCGATGATCTCGCCGGACGGCTTGGCCATCAGGCCGCGCATACCGCCGAGCTGACGCATCTGGTTCGGCGAACCACGCGCACCGGAATGCGACATCATGTAGATCGAGTTCATCTGCTTCTGACGGCCGGTCTCGGGGTCGAATTCAATCGCCTTGATGCGCGCCATCATCTCGTCGGCGACCTTCTCGGTGCACTTGCCCCAGGCATCGACGACCTTGTTGTACTTTTCGCCCTGAGTGATCAGGCCGTCATTGTACTGCTGCTCGTATTCCTTGGCGAGCGCCTCGGTTTCGGAGACCAGCTTGGCCTTGGCCTCCGGAATGACCATGTCGTCCTTGCCGAAGGAGATACCGGCGCGGCAGGCATGCCCGAAGCCGAGCTGCATGATGCGGTCGCAGAAGATGACCGTCTCTTTCTGACCACAGTGACGATAGACCAGGTCGATCATCTTGGAGATGTTCTTCTTCGTCATCTCCTGATTGCAGATGTCGAACGGGACATTGTGATTGCGCGGCAGCAATTCACCGATGATCATGCGGCCAGGCGTGGTGTCGTAGATCTTCGACACGGGCTTGCCTTCGGCATCGACCGTCTTGAAGCGGCCCCTGATCTTGGTGTGCAGCGTCACCGCCTTGGTTTCGAGCGCATGATGCAGTTCACCCATATCGGCGAACGCCATGCCCTCGCCCGGCTCCTTGTCCGCCACGATCGACAGATAATAGAGACCGAGGACCATGTCCTGCGACGGCACGATGATCGGCAGACCGTTGGCCGGGTGCAGGATGTTGTTGGTCGACATCATCAGTACGCGGGCTTCAAGCTGTGCTTCGAGCGACAGCGGCACGTGAACGGCCATCTGGTCACCGTCAAAATCGGCGTTGAAGGCCGTGCAGACGAGCGGGTGAAGCTGGATCGCCTTGCCTTCGATCAGGGTGGGCTCGAAAGCCTGGATACCCAGACGGTGCAGTGTCGGCGCGCGGTTGAGCAGCACCGGATGCTCGCGGATGACCTCATCGAGGATATCCCAGACTTCCGGCTTTTCCTTCTCGACCAGCTTCTTCGCCTGCTTGACGGTCGAGGAATATCCCTTGGCGTCGAGACGGGCATAGATGAAGGGCTTGAAAAGCTCCAGCGCCATCTTCTTCGGCAGGCCGCACTGGTGCAGCTTCAGCTCCGGGCCGGTCACGATGACCGAACGGCCGGAATAATCGACGCGCTTGCCGAGCAGGTTCTGACGGAATCGGCCCTGCTTGCCCTTGAGCATGTCGGAGAGCGACTTCAGCGGGCGCTTGTTGGCGCCGGTGATGACGCGGCCGCGACGACCGTTGTCGAACAGGGCGTCAACCGATTCCTGAAGCATGCGCTTCTCGTTGCGGATGATGATGCCCGGCGCGCGCAGCTCGATGAGGCGCTTGAGACGATTGTTGCGGTTGATGACGCGGCGATAGAGATCGTTCAAGTCCGATGTCGCGAAACGGCCGCCATCGAGCGGCACGAGCGGACGCAGATCCGGCGGGATCACCGGAACGATCTTCATGATCATCCATTCCGGACGGTTGCCCGACTCCAGGAAGTTCTCGACGATCTTGAGCCGCTTCATGAGCTTCTTCTGCTTCAGCTCGGACGTGGTCTCGGCCAGGTCCGAACGCAGTTGGCCCGCGATCTTCTCGAGCTCCATCGAAGACAGAAGCTCATAGATAGCTTCCGCGCCGATCAGAGCCGTGAACTGATCTTCGCCGAACTCGTCGACGGCGATCATGTATTCCTCTTCCGAAAGAAGCTGGTGCTCCTTCAGCGAGGTCAGGCCCGGTTCGGTGACGATGTAGTTCTCGAAATAGAGAACGCGCTCGATATCCTTCAGCGTCATGTCGAGCAGCGTGCCGATGCGCGAAGGCAGCGACTTCAGGAACCAGATATGTGCGACGGGCGCAGCCAGTTCGATGTGGCCCATGCGCTCACGGCGCACGCGCGACAGCGTGACTTCGACGCCGCACTTCTCGCAGATGATGCCCTTGTACTTCATGCGCTTGTACTTGCCGCACAAGCACTCATAGTCCTTGATCGGGCCGAAGATGCGCGCGCAGAAGAGACCGTCGCGTTCTGGCTTGAACGTACGATAGTTGATCGTCTCCGGCTTCTTGATCTCGCCGTATGACCAGGACAGAATCTTCTCTGGCGACGCGATCGAAATCCGGATGGAATCGAAGGTCTGCGCCGGAGCCTGAGGATTGAAAAGATTCATGACCTCTTGGTTCATGCCGTTCTCCTTGGGGCGATTGTCGCCCTTTGTCTGCGATGGCGGAGAAGGTGTAGCTCTGCCATCTCGATCAAATTCTCGAAATTACGCGGCTATCACGCCCCGTAATAGAGGTGCGCCATGGCGAAAACCTGGCGCACCTGCGGTTTTTATTCAGCAGCGTCGGGCAATGCGGTCGGCTGCTCAGGCAGATCGCGGGTATTGTCGAGCTCGACATTGAGCCCGAGCGAGCGCATTTCCTTGACGAGAACATTGAAGCTCTCGGGAATGCCCGCCTCGAACGTGTCGTCGCCGCGCACGATGGCTTCGTAGACCTTGGTCCTGCCCGCTACGTCATCCGACTTGATGGTGAGCATTTCCTGCAAGGTGTAAGCCGCGCCATATGCTTCGAGCGCCCAAACCTCCATCTCGCCGAAACGCTGACCGCCGAACTGCGCCTTGCCGCCCAGCGGTTGCTGGGTAACGAGCGAGTAAGGTCCGATCGAACGGGCATGGATCTTGTCATCGACCAGATGGTGAAGCTTGAGCATGTAGATATAGCCCACGGTCACCTTGCGGTCGAAGGTCTCGCCGGTACGTCCATCATAAAGCGTTACCTGCCCCGAAGACGCCAGCCCCGCATCCTCCAGCATCTCATTGATATCGGATTCATGCGCACCGTCGAAGACGGGTGTCGCGATCGACACGCCGCGCTTCATCTGGTCAGCCAGGCGAACCACGCTCTCGTCATCATAGCGGCGGACCGGCTCATTGCGGTCGTTATCCGGAATGATCTGCTCGAGCGTATCACGCACGGGCTGAAGATTACCGCTAGCATGATAGGCTTCCAGCAATTCCCCGATCTTCCTGCCCATCCCCGCACAGGCCCAGCCAAGATGCGTTTCGAGAATCTGACCGACGTTCATGCGGCTCGGCACGCCGAGCGGATTGAGCACGATATCGGCATGCGTGCCATCCTCGAGGAATGGCATGTCCTCGACCGGCACGATGCGCGACACGACACCCTTGTTGCCGTGACGGCCGGCCATCTTGTCACCGGGCTGGATCTTGCGCTTCACAGCGACGAAGACCTTGACCATCTTCATGACGCCGGGAGGCATCTCGTCGCCGCGCTGAACCTTCTCGACCTTGTCCATGAAGCGCTGTTCCAGCAACTTCTTGGAGTCGTCGTACTGGGTGCGCAGCGCTTCGATCTCGCCCTGGAGTTTCTCATCCTCAAGGGCAAACTGCCACCATTGGGAACGCGGATACTCGGTCAGCACATCACGGCTGACGGTCGTGCCCTTCTTGAAGCTCTTCGGCCCGGCAATGGCCGGCTTGCCGTCAAGAACATCGGCCAGACGCCCATAGGTGTTGCGATCGAGGATCGCCTGCTCGTCGTCGCGATCCTTGGCAAGACGCTCGATCTCCTCGCGCTCGATCGCCATCGCGCGCTCGTCCTTCTCCACGCCATGGCGGTTGAAGACGCGGACTTCGACGATCGTGCCGTAGGTGCCGGGCGGCATGCGCATGGAGGTGTCACGCACATCCGATGCCTTCTCGCCGAAGATGGCGCGCAGAAGCTTTTCTTCCGGCGTCATCGGGCTTTCGCCCTTCGGCGTGATCTTGCCGACGAGGATGTCGCCCGGATGCACTTCCGCACCGATATAGACGATGCCGGCTTCATCGAGGTTCTTCAGAGCCTCTTCCGAAACGTTCGGAATGTCGCGGGTGATCTCTTCCGGTCCAAGCTTGGTATCGCGGGCGGCAACTTCGAATTCCTCGATATGGATCGAGGTGAAGACGTCATCCGACACGATCTTCTCGGAAAGAAGGATCGAATCCTCGTAGTTGTAGCCATTCCACGGCATGAACGCGACGAGCACATTACGGCCGAGCGCCAGATCGCCCAGATCGGTCGACGGACCATCGGCAATGATGTCGCCCTTCTGGATACGATCACCGACACGAACCAGTGGACGCTGGTTGATGCAGGTGTTCTGGTTCGAGCGCTGGTACTTCATCAGGCTATAGATATCGACGCCCGAGCGGGTTGGATCGAGATCCTCGGTGGCGCGGATGACGATACGGGTCGCATCGACCTGGTCGACGATACCCGTCCGGCGGGCGCCGATGGCGGCGCCGGAGTCACGAGCCACAACCGATTCCATGCCGGTGCCGACGAACGGCGCTTCGGCGCGTACCAGAGGCACGGCCTGACGCTGCATGTTCGAGCCCATGAGAGCGCGGTTGGCGTCATCGTTCTCGAGGAACGGAATGAGCGCGGCTGCGACCGACACGAGCTGCTTCGGCGACACGTCCATCAGGTCCACATTTTCACGCGGAGCCATCAACACCTCGCCCGCATGACGGCAAACGACGAACTCGTCGGTGAAGCGGCCTTCACTGTCGAGCACGGCATTGGCCTGCGCGACATAGTGCTTGGCTTCTTCCATGGCCGAGAGATAGAGAACTTCCTCGGTCACCTTGCCATCGGCGATCTTGCGATACGGGCTCTCGATGAAGCCGTATTTATTGACGCGCGCGAAAGTGGCGAGCGAGTTGATCAGGCCGATGTTCGGGCCTTCCGGCGTTTCGATCGGGCAGATACGGCCATAGTGCGTCGGATGCACGTCGCGGACTTCGAAGCCAGCGCGCTCACGGGTCAGGCCGCCAGGTCCAAGTGCCGACAGACGGCGCTTATGGGTGATCTCCGACAGCGGGTTGGTCTGATCCATGAACTGCGACAGCTGCGAGGAGCCGAAGAACTCGCGGACAGCGGCGGCAGCGGGCTTGGCGTTGATCAGGTCCTGCGGCATGACGGTGTCGATCTCGATCGACGACATGCGCTCCTTGATCGCGCGCTCCATGCGAAGCAGGCCGACGCGGTACTGATTTTCCATCAGCTCGCCGACGGAACGCACGCGGCGGTTGCCGAGATTGTCGATGTCGTCGATCTCGCCCTTGCCGTCACGCAGTTCGACCAGCGTCCTGACGACGGCGATGATGTCTTCCTTGCGCAAGACGCGCACGGTGTCTTCCGCATTCAGATCCAGACGCATGTTCATCTTGACGCGGCCGACCGCGGAAAGATCGTAGCGCTCGGAATCGAAGAACAGCGAATGGAACATGGCTTCGGCCGTGTCCATCGTGGGCGGCTCGCCCGGACGCATGACGCGGTAGATATCGAACAGAGCGTCCTGGCGGCCCTCGTTCTTGTCCGCGGCAAGCGTATTACGGATATAGCCGCCGATATTGACATGGTCGATATCGAGCACCTTGATCTCGTCGACGCCGGTATCGAGCAGAACCTTCAGCGTCTTCTCATCGAGTTCGTCGCCGGCTTCGAGGAATATCTCGCCGGTCTCGGCATTGACGATGTCCTCGGCCAGATAATTGCCGAGCAGATCGTCCTCGGTCACCTTGATCGCCTTCAGGCCCTTTTCCGAGAGCTGGCGTGCCGAACGCGCCGTCAGTTTCTTGCCTGCTTCGAGCACGACCTCGCCGGTGTCCGCGTCGACCAGATCGGTGATGACCTTCATGCCTTTGAAGCGGTCGACGGAGAACGGAATCCGCCAGTTGTCGCCGTCGCGGGCATAGGTAATCTTGTTGTAGAAGGTCGACAGGATTTCCTCGCCGTCCATACCGAGCGCCATCAGCAGCGACGTCGCCGGAATCTTGCGGCGGCGATCGATGCGGGCGTGGACGATGTCCTTGGAATCGAACTCGATGTCGAGCCAGGAACCACGATACGGAATGACGCGCGCGGCAAACAGGAGCTTGCCCGAGGAGTGCGACTTGCCCTTGTCGTGATCGAAGAAGACGCCCGGCGAACGGTGCATCTGCGAGACGATCACGCGCTCGGTGCCATTGACGATAAAGGTGCCGTTGTCGGTCATGAGCGGCATGTCGCCCATATAGACATCCTGCTCCTTGATGTCCTTGATCGACTTGGCGCCTGTATCCTCATCGATATCGAAGACGATGAGGCGCAGCGTCACCTTCAGCGGCGCTGCATAGGTCAGGTCGCGCTGGCGGCACTCATCAACGTCGAATTTCGGCGCGTCGAACTCGTACTTGACGAATTCGAGCATGGAGGCGCCGGAAAAATCTCCAATCGGGAATACCGATTTGAAAACAGCCTGCAAGCCTTCATCCAAACGCCCGCCTTTTGGCTCCTCGACCATGAGGAACTGATCGTAAGATGCCTTTTGAACCTCGATGAGGTTCGGCATCTCCGCGACTTCGGGTATCTTGCCAAAAAACTTGCGTACGCGCTTACGACCGTTAAAAGAGTGGGTCTGAGCCATCGTCGCTCCTCGTTCTGTGCCTTGCGGCATGTTTCGCGCCTTGCGGCCTGTTGTAAGCCGCCCTTAGGCGGTCTCCTGAACGGGACAAAACCCGTTTCCTGACAGCCGCCCAACTGTCAGGAAAAGGGTTCAGTGCCGACTGTATTTCCCGCCTCGCGGCGGAAACCGGCGGACGGAAATTCCATCCGCCGGAATTTTTTCGAACTTACTTGAGTTCGGCTTTGGCGCCAGCAGCTTCGAGCTGGGCCTTGACCTTCTCAGCTTCGTCCTTCGAAACGGCTTCCTTGACCGCCTTCGGAGCAGCCTCGACGAGGTCCTTGGCTTCCTTGAGGCCGAGGCCCGTGATGACGCGCACTTCCTTGATCACGTTGATCTTCTGTGCACCGGCATCAACGAGGATGACGTCGAATTCGGTCTTCTCTTCAACCGCAGCGGCAGCAGCGCCGGCACCGCCAGCAGCAGCAACAGCCACCGGAGCGGCGGCGGAGACGCCCCACTTCTCTTCGAGCAGCTTGGAAAGCTCTGCAGCTTCCAAGACAGTCAGGTTGGACAGGTCTTCAACGATCTTTGTAAGATCAGCCATTTTATATTTCCTTCACGAGGTTTGAACTGTTGACAGCGAGAAACGGCCTTACGCCGCCTCGTCCTTCCGGGCATAGGCGCCAAACACGCGGGCAAGCTGACCTGCCGGTGCGTTGACAACCTGAGCGATCCGCGAAGCCGGCGTCTGAATCATGCCGACCAGCTTTGCACGCAGCTCATCGAGCGACGGCAGCGAGGCCAGAGCCTTCACGCCTTCCGCATCGAGACCTGTCGCGCCCATCGCGCCACCGAGGATGACGAGCTTGTCGTTACCCTTGGCGAACTCGACGGCCACTTTCGGAGCCGTTACCGGATCAGTGGAATAAGCAACCACCGTCTGTCCATTGAACAGATCAGCGATGCTTTCCGACTCCGTGCCCTGAAGAGCGATTTTGGCAAGGCGGTTTTTCGCGACTTTAACGGTGCCCCCGGCAGCGCGCATCTTGGAACGAAGATCGTTCATCTGTGCGACCGTGAGACCGGTATAGTGGGCCACGACGACTGAACCGGATTCCTTGAAGGCTCCGTTCAGCCACGCGACGAATTCGCGTTTTTCCGCTTTATCCACTGTCTCTCTCCAGTTGGCAGGACCGCATCATTGCGTCCCTGCCGGATTGCCTTTGCCGATCGGGTTTCCAAACGAGGATCACCGAACGACGCTCGAGGATCCTGTCCCCTTTCGCCTCCCCGCCATCTCAACGACGGCAAGAGCGGACTAAGGCAACTACGGTTCAAACCTCATCTGGCGGGACACACCCGCAAAACCAGGTCATTCCACGTCTCATGCAGGCTCGATGAATTAAGGCGAACCACCCGCAATCTCGGACAGGATAACCGGAGTTTTCTCCGGTTATCCGGGCCTAGATAAGGCCCGGAATTCTTCATGTTCCCAAGATTTCACCCTCAGGAACTCATCTCACCCGTCAAACCGCCTATCAGGCAACCTTGACGGTCGAGGGATCGATCTTGACGCCAGCACCCATGGTCGATGAAATCGCCATGCGCTTGAGGTATTCACCCTTGGCGCCAGCAGGCTTCGCTTTCATGACCGCATCGGCGAAAGCCTTGATGTTCTCTTCCAGCGCCTTGGCATCGAAAGAGGCCTTGCCGATACCGGCATGAATGATACCGGCCTTTTCGACACGGAACTCGACGGCGCCGCCCTTTGAGGCCTTGACTGCACCAGCCACATCGGCGGTGACAGTGCCAACCTTCGGGTTCGGCATCATGCCACGGGGGCCGAGCACCTTACCCAGGCGACCGACGAGCGGCATCATATCAGGCGTGGCGATGCAGCGATCGAAATCGATCGTGCCACCATTGACGATCTCTACGAGATCCTCGGCACCGACAATGTCCGCACCCGCCTTCTTGGCTTCCTCGGCCTTGTCGCCACGCGCGAAAACAGCGACGCGAACGTTGCGGCCCGTACCATTCGGCAGGTTGACGACGCCGCGAACCATCTGGTCGGCATGGCGAGGATCGACACCGAGGTTCAACGCCACCTCGATGGTCTCATCAAATTTGGCCGTCGCACGCTCCTTGACGAGGCCGATGGCCGACGTCAGATCATAGAGTTTGCTGCGGTCGACACCTTCACGCAACTTGGCAATACGCTTTGCAATCTTCGCCATCGTCTCAGCCCACCACTTCCAGGCCCATAGAACGGGCGGAACCTTCGACCATGCGCATGGCGGCTTCGATGTCGCTCGCGTTCAGGTCCTTCAACTTCGCCTCGGCGATTTCACGCACCTTGTCGCGCGAAACCGTTCCAGCAGACACCTTGCCCGGCTCCTTGGAGCCCGACTTCAGGTTCGCGGCCTTCTTCAGGAAATAGGACACCGGCGGCGTCTTCATCGCGAAGGTAAAGGACTTGTCCTGATAATAGGTGATCAAGACGGGGACGGGTGAACCCTTCTCCATCTCCTGCGAGGCAGCGTTGAACGCCTTGCAGAATTCCATGATATTAATGCCACGCTGACCGAGCGCCGGACCGATCGGAGGCGAAGGATTCGCCGAACCGGCCGGTACCTGCAGCTTCAGCTGGCCCGCAACTTTCTTAGCCATAGCTATCTGCCTTCATTATCAAGCCGGACAATCCGGCGTTTGAGTATCGCCGGAAGCCCGGCGGTGCAGTTTGGTGGTTCGGGTCCACGGCCGGCTAAAGCCGCCTTCCCTCCCACCTGAAGCCGCTTGCGCGGCGCGCGATCCTCGCGGACCGCATCCCGATCAAAGCTTTTCGACCTGACCGAATTCGAGATCGACGGGCGTCGCACGCCCAAAGATCGAAACTTCCACCTTGAGCCGCGAACGCTCCTCGTCGACTTCCTGAACGACACCGTTGAACGAGGCGAACGGACCATCCGAAACGCGAACCTGCTCGCCGATTTCGAAGGACACGGACGGCTTGGGGCGATCGACGCCCTCCTGAACCTGCATCAGAATCTGATCGGCCTCACGATCCGTGATCGGAACCGGCTTTGAATCCGAACCCAGGAAACCCGTCACCTTCGGCGTGTTCTTGATCAGATGATAGGCATCATCCGTCAACTCGGCGCGAACCATCACATAACCCGGGAAGAATTTGCGCTCGGCATCGACCTTGCGGCCACGACGCACCTCGACAACCTTTTCGATCGGCACCAAGATTTTCTCGAAAAGATGGGAAAGCCCCTTCTGGCGAGCCTTGTTTTCGATATCCTCAGCCACCTTCTTTTCGAAATTCGAATAGGCGTGCACAATGTACCAGCGCGCGGTCATCCCGACTCTCCCGTATATCCGTTAGCGTCCGAGACCCAGCAACAGCTCTACGCCATAGGCCATGATCTGATCAGCGACAAAAAAGAAAATTGCCGCGAGAAAAGCCATCACGACCACCATAATGGTCGATATCATAGTTTCGCGCCGCGTCGGCCAAGTCACCTTGGCCGTCTCGGCACGAACCTGCTGAAAAAAAGTGATCGGGTTCGTTTTGGATGCCATCTGCCGCTCTGTTGTGAACAAGCACGGACTTCATGGCCATGATCTGCATCATTTTGGCTAGCATTACTAACCCTTATGACCGAATCGGCTGAATGCGCCCGCACAAGTACGGCGCGTAAAGCTGAACATTCAGCTCCACGCACCGCGTGTCTGTTGATCCTACATAGAACTGATTCCGACAAAAAACAAGCCCTCGGCTCACCTATTATCGGAATCGCATTCCATCTGAACGCCGGCCTGGCACCATCCAATCGTGCGCGGGCGCGGCTATATAGTTTTTTGCCGCATGATCTTATCCAAAAAGTCTGCAACTTTTTGGGATCATGCTCGTAAACTGGCAGGGGCAGCAGGACTCGAACCTGCGACCTACGGTTTTGGAGACCGTCGCTCTACCAACTGAGCTATACCCCTACGGAACCGTATGATCCAATCTTTCGACCGTTTCCCGCTTCTACCGAATCAGGAAACAGTCAAAATCTTTCTATGCAAGTCCGGTAGAAAAGCAGCTTTTGCTTTCTTAGGAAAACCGGTTCTCACTTTTCCTGAACTTGCTCTGGTACCGTCCACTAATCCGACTTTGAAATTCCTTCAAGAGAATTCCGCGGCAGCAGGCAAAAAATGGCGACTCCGATAGAGCCGCCACCTTATATTCGAAAATCGCTTACTCAACGATGGTGGAGACGATGCCGGCGCCGACGGTGCGGCCGCCTTCGCGGATAGCGAAACGCAGCTTCTCTTCCATCGCGATCGGCACGATCAGCGTCACGTCCATCGTGACGTTGTCGCC
>NZ_PVBR01000039.1 GCF_002980495.1 Phyllobacterium phragmitis | reverse complement strand
TTGTGATCTCCTTGAGGGCCTCGCGGTTCCCCAAGGAGATCATCTGATATCAGGACCCTACTCCCGAAGCCGTATAACGGCCGTTATTCGCTCCGGCAGAGCCGGAGGCTTAGCGGATAGAGTTATCTCAAGCATGTTGAGGATCCCGCCCGAGGATTTTATCGAGCGCACATGGCGCGCGCGGGGACCTCTACTATACCACTGGGCCAAAGACGGATATGCAGGCACGCTCACTGTGTCTCCTATGACTATCGCCGATCAGGCTGAGCTGGCGGCCCAATTCGCGCCTCGCAGATCGATCGGCGATTGGTCAAAGCAAGCATTCTTCCTTCAGGTCGCACGCGAAAGGCACTGCGGCGATCCTCGTCTCCGGCCACCCGCAACGGTTCAGAAATACCCGTTAAAGCTTGTTTCAACCCCTTCTCACCCAATGGTTGAAACGCTACCGTTCCATCCACAGTGGAGGATTTTTGGATGGAACGCAAGAGTATCGACCGCAAAAAAAGACGGAAACCGAGTGGTGCGGCGGTCATCCGGCCCGAACTGACCACGGCGCTGTTCAGGGCATTGTTCGAGGAGTGGGCAAAGACCGGATATGCGGCAGTAAGCCTGGAGCGTGTGGCGGCACGGGCGGGCGCAGGCAAGGCGGCCATATACCGGCGATGGCCGTCGAAACTGGAGTTCGCGTGCGAAGCGATCCGAAGCGTCGAGGTCATGCGGTTGGGTTCCACCGACCAGGGGTCTCTGCAGGCGGATATCAGTGAATATCTTCGAGCCACGCGCGCGGTCCTGAGACATCCTCTGGTCCGCCGGATAATCCCCGATCTGGTTGCCGAACGTTTACGATCGAACGAATTGTCGACGATGCTGGATGGCATTGCCGAGGCACGACGACAGTTCGGACATCGGTTGCTGGATCGCGCCATCGCCCGGAACGAACTGCGCGCGGACCTCGACAGGGAGCTGGCGCTCGATCTGCTCTTTGCCCCCCTCTACTCGCGCATAATCGTCCGAGGGAAAAGTTTCACGAAGGCCGAACTCGACAGGCTGGGCAACGCTCTGCATGCGGCCGTCAAGGCCTGTTGAACCGGCACTTGCACCAGGGGGCATCACGGGCACGCGGTACGTCGTTCCAGCCACCATGGCGCGACCGTCCGTCCGTCTCCGACCCTCGGCAAATCATCGCAAGAACGGCATCGTCACAGCAGGGTCTGCGACGCTTTTCTGGCGCAGCTCTCTAGATTGTCCAGCGAGACCTGGATGGCGCGGCGGGACCGGTCATGATCGGTCGATACGCTGCCAGCCGGCAGGCGGTGTGAACCCAAGGAAGGATTGGCGATGCCTCCGCAGGATGATCGGAATTCACCCCTCACGACCACATCCGGCGCGCCCGTCGCCGATAATCAGACCAGCCTGACCGCCGGTGATCGCGGTCCGGTCCTCTTGCAGGACTGGCAGTTGATCGAGAAGCTGGCCCACCAAAACCGGGAACGGATTCCCGAGCGGGTCGTCCACGCAAAGGGCTGGGGCGCACATGGCACGTTGAGGATAACCGGCGACATCTCCCACCTGACCTGCGCCAAGGTGCTGCAGCCCGGCGCCGAGACTCCCATGATCGCACGGTTCTCAACGGTTGCGGGGGAAATGGGAGCGGCCGATCATGAGCGGGACGTTCGTGGCTTCGCGCTAAAATTCTATACGGAAGAAGGCAATTGGGATCTGGTGGGCAACAATACGCCGGTCTTCTTCGTGCGCGACCCGCTCAAGTTCCCCGATTTCATCCATACCCAGAAGCGCCACCCGCGCACCAATCTGCGATCGGCGACCGCGATGTGGGATTTCTGGTCCCTGTCGCCCGAGAGCCTGCATCAGGTGACGATCCTCTTCTCCGACCGCGGCCTCCCTGTCAGCCCGATGCATATGAACGGCTACGGCAGCCACACCTACAGTCTTTGGAACGACAAGGGCGAGCGGGTCTGGGTCAAGTTCCACTTCAAGACGTGTCAGGGGCATCGCCACTACACGAACGCCCAGGCGGAAGAGGTTGTCGGCCGAACCCGCGAAGGCTATCAGGAAGCGCTGTTCGGCACGATCGAGGAAGGGAACTACCCCCGATGGATCGTGCAGGTTCAGGTCATGACGGAAGCGCAGGCGGGCGAATTGCCCTTCAATCCGTTCGACGTCACGAAGGTCTGGCCCCATGCCGATTTTCCGCCGATAGAGATCGGCGTGCTCGAACTCAACCGCAATCCCGACAATTACTTTGCCGAAATCGAGCAGTTGGCCTTCAGCCCATCGAACGTCGTGCGCGGCATCGGCCATTCGCCGGACAGGATGCTGCAAGGCAGAATCTTCGCCTATGCGGACGCCCATCGCTACAGGCTGGGCACGCATTACGAGGCGCTGCCGGTCAACCGGCCCCGGTGCCCGGTGCATCATTATCACAAGGATGGAGCCATGCGCTTCTTCGGCGACATGACCAATCCCGATGCCTACTACGAGCCGAACAGCTTCGGCGGCCCGGTGGAGGACGAATCGTTTACCGAACCACCGCTCCAGATCGAAGGTCCAACTGCCCGGTTCGATCATCGGGAGGGAAACGACGATTTCAGTCAGCCCCGCGCGTTGTTCCTGCTGTTCGACGACGCGCAGAAGGCGCGATTGTTCGCCAACATCGCCGCCGCGATGCACGGCGTTCCCGATGCCATCGCTGAACGGCAGATCGAGCTTTTTCAGCAGGTCCATCCGGATTTCGGCGTTGGGGTATGCGCCGCGCTAGACGCGCTGGACCCGCAGTTTTGATCGCGCCGGGCCGATGCGAAAACCCGTCTGAAGGTCCATAAGCATAAGGGGAAACCAGGCGCGGAAGGCATCACGGGAATGACCAGCGGCATACACCACGTCACCGGCATCACCTCCAATGTGCAGGCCAACGTCGACTTCTATGTCGGCTTTCTCGGGCTGAGGCTTGTGAAGCGCACCGGAGGCTACGCGGACGCCGAGCAATTGCATCTTGTCTATGGAGACGGCCTCGGCAGTCCCGGCTCGTTGCTGACGTTCCTTGTCTGGGAGGCGGCGGGCCGCGGCCGTACGGGCATCGGCCAGGTATCGGAAGTGGCATTGGCGGTGCCGCCAGTTTCGCTCGGTGGCTGGATTACCAAGGCGCTCGCTGCCAACATTCCGCTCGAGGGTCCATCTCGCGAGTTCGGGGAGCCGGTCCTCCGGCTGAAGGATCCAGACGGGCTGATCGTGAAGCTGGTCGGAGTGGAGATGGCAACGCCGGCCCCACTTCCGAACGCACCCATCCGGCTGCGGGGCGTCACGCTCCTGACAGACAAGGCGGTAGGGACCGCAAGCTTTCTGGTACGTTTCGGGTACACGGAAGACCGGCGGTCAGGTGTGACACAGCGCATGGGTTCCGAAACCGATATCGTCGATATCAGGGAGGTGTCCGGTTTCGTGCCTTCCGTGTCCGGCGGCGGGGTGCCCGACCATGTCGCCTTTCGGGCGCGCGACATCGATGAGCTCCGCTCCATGTGGCTTTCGCTGAAGGGCTACGGGCCAACCGAGGTTCATGATCGAAAGTACTTCGTGTCGCTCTACGTTCGTGATCCGGCCGGCATACTTATGGAATACGCGACCGATGGGCCGGGCATGACCATTGACGAAGCGCCTGCCGAGCTTGGCCGGACACTGTTTCTGCCGCCGCGTGATGCCGATCGCGCAGAGGATCTGAGGGCAATGCTTCCACAGTTTGCTCTGCCCGGCGAAGAGAGATTTCCGGCCCGCGACCTTCCTTTCATACATCGTTTCAACCGGCCGCAGAATCCGGACGGCGCGACCTTGGTGTTGCTGCACGGCACCGGCGGCAACGAAGCCGATCTGATGCCGATCGCACGACGCATAGCCCCACAGTCGACGCTGCTCGGCGTGCGTGGCCGAGCGACCGAGGAAGGAACCAATCGTTGGTTCCGCCGCGTCGATCCAACGACGTTCGATCAGCAGGATATCCGTGGCGAAGCAGAAGCCTTCGCGGTGTTTGTCGAAGGCGCCGTAACCGGCTATGGCCTCGACCCCGACCAACTTGTCTTCCTCGGCTATTCCAACGGCGCCAACATGCTGGCGGCGGTCATCCAACTTCATCCTGGCGTCGTGCGCCGCGCGATTCTGCTTCGTGGCATCCAGCCCCTGGAGAAACCACCGGCCGTGGATCTCTCGGACACGAGCGTACTGGTGCTAACCGGACGTGATGATGCCTTTGCTCGCAATGCGCCAGCGCTGGCAAACGCGCTTATGGTTCAAGGAGCGCGCGTCGACAGTCTGGAGCTCTCAGCCAATCATGAACTCGCCGCTGCAGACGTTACTGAATCAACTGAATGGATACGGCGAAATCTCCCGGTGAATTGACAGATCCATTGCAAGAGCAGTCCTATTCGGACCGAATTCGACTGACCTGCTCCCAGGGTGTCCGCGACCGCGGGCAGGCTTCGCGATCACCTCGAACGACGGCCACTTCGTCAACTCCTGCGCATCAGGATCATCTTTTCCTGCGTCATGTCACGCATGGTATAGGGGATGCCGCCGGTGCCGTATCCGGACTCCCTGCGGCCGGCAAAGGGCATCCAGTCGGTGCGGAAGGCGGTGGGATCGTTGATCATCACGGCCGAGGCATCGAGGCGGTCGGCGGCGCGCAGCGCGACATCTATGTCTTGCGCGAAGATGCTCGCCTGGAAGGCCGTCGGCAGCGCGTTGGCCTGGGCGATCGCCCCGTCCAGATCGCGGTAGCGGTAGACCGCGACCACGGGGCCGAACACCTCCAGCGTCGATAGTTTCGCATCGGCAGCGGGGTCGAGCAGAACCGCCGGCTCAAGGGTCGTCTCGGAGAGGCGTTTGCCGCCGGTGGCCAGCGTGGCCCCGCCCTCGACCGCTTCCGCAATCCACTCCCCAACCCTGTCGGCCTCGCGCGGCAGGATCAGCGGTCCGACTTCGGTGTCCTTCAGAGTGGGATCGGCGGTGCGCAGTCTTTCCACGCGGGCGACGAGCCTCTGCGTGAAATCCTCGGCGATGTCGGCATGGACGAAGATGCGCTGCGTCGATACGCAGACCTGCCCGGCATGGTAGTAGCCGCCCTTGACGATGGACTCGATGACTTTGCCGAGATCGGCGCTGCGGTCGACGATGGCCGGCGCGGCGCCGCCATGCTCCAGCGCCGAGCGCGTGCCGGGGGCGAGCTTGGCTTGCAGCGACCAGCCGACCTTGGCCGAGCCGATGAAGCTGAGGAAGGCAACGCGGCCGTCGGTCGCCAGCTTTTCGGCCAGAGCGTTGTCGTCCGTGACGAAGGTCTGGCACCACGGCTCGGGTAAGCCCGCCTCGCGGGCCAGCGCCACGAAATCGAGACAGGACAGCGGTGTCGTGATCGCCGGCTTGACGATGACCGGGCAGCCGACCGCGATGGCCGGCGCGACCTGATGAACGATCAGGTTCAGCGGGTGATTGAAGGCCGAGATCGCCGCGACGATGCCGATGGGCTCCTTCGTCGTGAACGCCCAGTGGTTCTCGGCTGCGGTCGACAGTCCCATCGGGATCTCGCGGCCGGCGAAATTGCGCAGTTCGTCGGCAGCGTTGTGGACCCCGTCGATGGCGCGATTGGTCTCGACGATGGCATCGGGCAGCGGCTTGCCGCCCTCGCGCGCAATCTGCATGGCGAGATGATCGCGCCTGCCTTCCATCAGTGCGGCCAGCCTGCGCAGGATGGCGATGCGCCGGTGAGGCTCAAGCCAGCCGTCGCGATCCCTGAAGACCTGCTCGGCCGCCTGCAGCTTGCGCTCCAGCGCGGCGGCGCCGTCGGTCTCGATCTCCGCGATCGGCGCGCGGTCAAACGCCTGAACGACCTTCAGCATTGTGGGTCTCCTTGCGTTCTCGGGCGCTTGCCGCGACAGGTGCTCACGTGCAATCCACGTCGGGCGTGCGGTTGCGCAACTCATCGACGAGCACGCGGGTATTCTCGGAATAGTCGATCGGCACATCGACCAGATGGACACCGCCGGCGGCGAACGCCGCCTCGAGCGTCGGCACGAGATCCTCGACCGCGCTCACCCGGGAACCCGTCGCGCCATACGCCTCGGCATAACGCACGAAGTCGGGATTGCCGAAGCTCATGCCGAAATCCGGAAAACCGTCGACCGCCTGCTTCCAGCGGATCATGCCATACGCGCTGTCGTTGAGAATGAGGACGACGAGGTTCAGGCCGAGGCGGACCGCCGTTTCCATCTCCTGCGAGTTCATCATGAAGCCGCCGTCGCCGCAGACGGCCATGACGCGGCGGTCCGGATGGAGCATCGCCGCCATCATCGCCGAGGGAAGCCCCGCCCCCATCGTGGCGAGCGCATTGTCGAGCAGCAGCGTGTTGGCGACATGGGTGCGGTAGTTGCGGGCGAACCAGATCTTGTACATGCCGTTGTCGAGGCAGACGATGCCGTCTTCCGGCATCACCTTGCGGACATCGTGGACGAGGCGCTGGGGCGTGACCGGGAAACGCTCTTCTTCGGCGCGGTCGTTGAGGCGGGCGAGGATACGCTGGCGTAGATCGAGCATTCCCTCGTCGGGCGTCAGCCTTCCTTCGAGCCGTGCGGCAAGCGCCTCGACGGCGGCACCGATGTCGCCGATCACCTCGATATCCGGGTGGTAGACCTGCTCGACAGTGGCCGACTGGTAGCCGACATGGATGACCTTTGGGCCACCGGCGCTTTTCATCAGGAAGGGCGGCTTCTCGACCGTGTCATGGCCGATGGCGATGATCAGGTCGGCGCGCTCGACGGCCTCGTGGACATAGTCGCCCTCCGAGAGCGCTGCGGTTCCCATGTAGAGGTTCGAGCCGCCGGTGACCGCCCCCTTACCCATCTGGGTGTTGAAGAACGGCAGCCTCGTGCGCCTCACGAAGCTCGAAAGCGCCTCGACCAGCGCAGGCCGGTTGCCCGCCGCACCGAACATGACGAGCGGCCGCCTGGCGGCGAGAATCATCTCCGCCGCCCTGTCGAGCGCGGTGGCATGGGGAACGGGGCGCTCCGTCGAATGGGGCGGAATGACGGAGGCGTTCTCAACCTCCTCGGCCGCGACGTCCTCCGGCAGTTCCAGATGCACCGGCCCCGGCCGCTCCTCGACGGCTACGCGAAAGGCATCCCGCACCGTCGCGGGGATGGCGGCCGCGCTGACGATCTGCCGCGTCATCTTGGTGAGCGGCTTCATTGACGCGACGATATCGACTATCTGGAAGCGGGCCTGCTTTGCGCTCATCACCGGCTTCTGACCGGTGATGAGGATCATCGGCATGGCGCCAAGATGGGCATAGGCGGCGCCGGTCGAGAAGTTGAGCGCACCTGGGCCGAGCGTGGCGAGACAGACGCCGGGCCTGCCCGTAAGTCGCCCATGAGTCGCCGCCATGAAGGCCGCAGCCTGCTCGTGACGCGTCAGGACCAGCTCGATGCTGGAGGTCCTCAGCGACTCCAGCAGGTCGAGGTTCTCCTCGCCCGGAACGCCGAAGATGCGGTCCACGCCTTCGTTCTCCAGCGCGGCGACAAACAGGTCCGATCCTTTGGTCATAGTTTAGACCCTTATGTTGACGGTTTCGACGGAACTCGCGGCAATCATACCAGAGTAAGTGCAATTGCTACCTAACGTCTACGCGTCACGAAACCGGCGGCCGATCGGCTTCATGCGTCGCCCGGACAATCGGCGCGACTTCCGTTCCAAGAAGCTCGATGGAGCGCTTCATCGCGGCCGTTTCGAGCGAGGCCGTGCTCATCTGGAAGGTAATGCGCGATATGCCGCCGAGCGCCTCGCTCGCCTTGAGCATCTTGGCCGCTACCGTTGCCGGCTCGCCGATCAGGAAAGCGCCTTCGGGGCTTGCCATGACATCGAACTGATGGCGCGTCGGCGTCGGCCACCCGCGCTCGCGTCCGATTGTCCCGGTCAGATGCGCCCAGCCTGGAAAGAAGGCATCCCTGGCCTGGGCGTCCGTCTCACCGACGAACCCCATCGCGTGCACGCCCACAACAAGTTTCTCGGGACCGTGACCGGCGCGCCTGCCGGCCTCGCGATAGAGATCGACGAGCGGGCGGAAACGCTCGAACGTGCCGCCGATGATGGCGATCATCAGCGGAAGGCCAAGTTCGCCCGCGCGCTCGAAGGATCGCGGGGTGCCGCCGACGCCCACCCACAGCGGCAATCGTGGCTGGTGCGGGCGCGGGAAGACACCCTCTCCGTGGAGCGCCGGACGAAAACGCCCAGACCAGGAGACGTTGGTCTCCTCGCCGAGTTTCAGGAACAGGTCGAGCTTTTCGGCGAAAAGGTCGTCATAGGCACGGGTGTCGAGGCCGAATAGCGGAAATGCCTCAACGAAAGAGCCTCTGCCGACGACGATCTCAGCGCGCCCTTTGGAGATCAGATCGAGCGTCGCGAATTCCTGAAAAACCCGGACGGGATCGGCAGCGCTCAGCACCGTTACCGCGCTCGTCAAGCGGATCTTGCTCGTACGGGCCGCCGCCGCGGCGAGAATGATGGCGGGCGCGGAATCGAGAAATTCCGCGCGATGGTGTTCGCCTATGCCAAAGACATCGAGCCCGACACGGTCGGCGACCTCGATCTCCTCCAGGAGGTCGGCCATGCGATCGGTCGCCGAGGGAAGTCGTCCGGTCGCCGGGTCGGGGAGGATGGCCGCAAAACTGTCGATGCCGATTTCCATGATGGGTTCTCACAAGTCATTGTCGATCCTGATGGACCGCGTTGGGTAGGGTGGCTCGCGACTACGCCGGATCCGATCGAGCGCGTCGTGTTCCTTCATCGGGTTCAAACATCGAGACGCCGCCATGGGCCGTGACCGGCACCTCGTTCTGCAGGACGTCCCAATGCTCCGCCAGCCTGCCGTCCTCGACGCGGAAGATGTCGACCACCACCTGCGCCTCGTCCGCCCACCCGCGGATGCGGCCGTGGATGGCCACGAGATCACCTTCGGCGACGATCAGGCCGGGTTCGTAGTGGACGTCCCGCGACAGGCTGGCCACGAGCGCCTCCAGTGCGTCGCGGCCCTGGGGGATGTCGGAATTGTGCTGGATGTAGTCCGGCGCGTAGAGCCGCCTCACGGCCGACGCGTCATGACGCTGGAAGAGCGAGGTCATCGCTTCGAGCACCAGCGCCTTGTTGCGCCGCGGACGATCGTCCGAAGCGCGATCCGCAGGCCGTGTGACCACCATTTTCCCGGTCATTCGTAGGAACTGCCCGTCGGGCAGCGTCGCGAACGAGAAGACCAGGCCGCGGTCGTAGTCCTGAACATTCGTGACCGTCGCGCCGCTTTCCTCCTGCCAGCTTACGGCGAAGATGCTGTTGCCGATTGGAACGACTTCAATATCGACGGTCTCGGCCCGAGCGAACGGCCCTTCCTTGATCTCGAACCTCAATTGCTCGGTGGACAGGAGCGTCAGGCTGACTTGGAAGTTCGGATAGGAGACATCCATCTCCAGCCCCACAGGAAAGCCATATTCGGTCATTTGCAGCAGATCCTTTAAACTGACAGAGGCCCCGGCGGGGTAGTCGCCAGCACGCCCTCCGCTCAGGACGCCATCCCCATTCAAGGTTCCGATTGATCGAGGAAGACGTGCAGGGTTCGGATGAGCCCGCCTTCGACATGCGCGACATCGGTACCCGTGACCGCGAACGGACCTCCGGCCGGGCCGGCCCCCCACTGCAGGCGACCGACGCCGTTGTGGCCCAATGCCGGTCTTATCGCGGTGAACACGAAGTCCGGAGGCAGATGCTCCAGAACGTCCGTTACGGCCTGTGAGATCGCTTCGTGACCACGCGCCGAACGCTCGGGTTCGTGAAGCTCCGCGTTTTCATCGTAGATGTTTCGGATCGCCGAGATGCGCTGTGTGGGGTCACGTTCGCCGAACACCAGATCGAGGTTGGCCTGCATGAGTTTCTCGAAATCCATCCGTGCCTCCTTCGCGGCAGGTTTGAGCAGCGCCATGGATGACGAGGCTAAGCCCGTTCCAGGAATCCCTCGGGCTCGCCTCGCCATCCCGCCTCAAATCAGCCCGCCGGGCTCGGCACCGGCGTGTTGAGCAGTTGCTGTTCCCACAGATAGGCGATGCCGCTGCCCGCGGCATGCTGGATGACCACCTCGTTGAGCGCGCCGGCGGTTTCGCCCCGTGCCCAGTCGCGCTGCCATTCCGCCGCCAGCGCCATCCAGGTCATCATGTTCACGCCGGCCGCGATCATGCGCTGGATGGCGATTTCGTGCGCCTCGGTGGAAACGGCGCCGGAAGCATCGGTGATGACGGTCACGTCCCAGCCTTCACCAGCCGCCTGGATCGCAGGCATCGCGACGCAGACCTCGGTCCACAGGCCGGCCAGGACCAATTGCTTGCGACCGGTCGCCTTGACCACGTCAACCACCTTGGGATCCTCCCAGGTGTTGATCAGCGTCCGGTCGATGATCTCCTGGCCGGGAAACACGTCGGTGATCTGCGGAAAGATATGACCGCCGCGGTCCGCGACAACGCTGGTCAGGATGGTGGGCACGCCGAACACCTTCGCGGCCTTCGCCAGCGCGACCGAATTGTTGACCACGGTATGCGGATCGTGGCTGTTCAGGTTCGCCAGCTGGTAGGGCTGATGGTCTATCAGGACGAGTACGGAATCCTCGGGGCGAAGAAGCGAGGCAAGGCCGTTGCGAAAAGTCATTCCAATCTCCTGGGTCTCAAGGGAAGCGCTCGTTGGCTGCTTGAAACCTACCAAAGGCTCTCGGGCACTGCGGTGCAGGTCGTGCCACTCTGGTGCCGTTCTTGCTCCCAATCAGGCTCGTCGCTGCGCGAAGACTTGAGTTTGTTCGGTTTCTTGGAAAGGGTACGACGATCGCTCGGCAGGATCAGGCGATCCGACGACAGAGGATGATGCACATGAGTTGGAACCCAGCACTCGAACCCGGTTGTCCTGACGAGGTCGGCATAGACGCCATCGAGACCCTGATCGTCCCGCGTTCCCGCGACCTCGGCGATTTCCAGGTCCGGCGCGCCCTGCCGGCACCGAAGCGGCAGATGGTCGGGCCGTTCATCTTCTTCGATCAGGCAGGGCCGGCAGAGTTACTGACCGGGCAGGGCGTCGACGTCCGCCCGCATCCGCATATCGGCCTCGGCACGGTCACCTACCTGTTCCAGGGGGACTTCCATCACCGCGACAGCACCGGCGCTGATCAGATCATCAGCCCCGGCGCGCTGAACTGGATGGTCGCCGGGCGCGGCGTTACCCATTCGGAACGCACGTCGGCGGCTGCGCGGAGCGGCCCGAACAGCCTGTTCGGCATCCAGACCTGGTTGGCCCTGCCGGACAGCCATGAAGATGTTGCCGCCAGCTTCGAGCATCACGGCAAGGAGACGCTGCCCGTCATCGAGGATCGCGGCGTCTCGGTTCGGCTCATTCTGGGGAACGCCTACGGCAAGACCGCGCCCGCGACGATGCTCTCCGAGACGTTCTACGCCGATGTGGAGCTTGAGCCGCGAAGCCGGCTGCCCATGCCGGACAACCACGAGGACCGCGGCATCTACATCGTCGAAGGCTCGATTTCCGTCGCCGAACAGGAATTTGAGGCCGGACAGATGATGGTGTTTCGGCCGGGCGACCGCATCACGGTTGCCGCCGGCGACCGCGGCGCGCGGCTGATGATCCTCGGCGGCGCGACCTTCAACGGACCGCGTTACATCTGGTGGAACTTCGTCGCCTCGTCGAAGGAGCGCATAGAAAGCGCGAAGGCCGAATGGCGCGCCGCAAACTGGGGCAAGGGACGCTTCGACCTGCCTGTCGGCGACCGCAGCGAGCACATACCGCTTCCGGAATGACCGGAACCAGCGTGGAGAAACGACAATGAACAAGTGGCCCCAATTTGATTACCTCAGCTGGCGCGAAACGTGTTCGGCGCTGCATCTCTATCTGCAGATCGCCGGCAAATACCGGCTCGCGCACACGCCATGGCTCAACCATTCGTGGCACGCGACCTTCTA
This sequence comes from Phyllobacterium phragmitis, assembly GCF_002980495.1. GTDB lineage: Bacteria > Pseudomonadota > Alphaproteobacteria > Rhizobiales > Rhizobiaceae > Paramesorhizobium > Paramesorhizobium phragmitis. Next base: position 6,097 of record NZ_PVBR01000039.1, on the reverse strand, counting down.
CGTGACGCCGAACGGCCTGGCCTCCTCGCCCATTCCGGACGGGCCGGGCATCGAGATCCTGTTTGATCTGCGCGAGCACAAGGTCGTCGGCACCTGCGGCAACGGTCGTAGGAAGTCTTTCGATCTCGGACCGATGACGGTTGCGACATTCCACGCGAGCTTCGTGCAACTGATTTCCGAACTCGGCGGCACCCCTACCTTCAACGGCAGCCCCAACGAGGTGCCGTTCCCGGTACCGTTCGCCGAGGATGACCGAGACCGTCCCTATGACCGCGAAGCCGTTCAGCGCTTCCATCAGGGCCTGATCGCGGTCGACAAGGTCTTCAACCGGTTCCGCACCTCCTTCCTCGGCAAGTCCAGCCCCGTTCATCTGTTCTGGGGCAGCTTCGACCTCGCCCTCACGCGCTTTTCCGGACGGCGCGCGCCGCTTCATCCCGGCGGCGTCCCGGCGCTGCCGGACGACGTGGCGCAGGAGGCCTATGACCGCGAGGTCTCGTCGGTGGGCTTCTGGCCGGGCGGCGGCGGCATCGACTATCCCGCCTTCTATGCCTACGCCTATCCGGCGCCGGGCGGCTACCGCGCCGCGTCCGTGCAACCCGATGCCGCGTTCTGGCACGAGGGCCTGTCGGAATTCGTCCTCCCTTACGACGCTGTTCAGGCTGCCGCCGATCCGGACAAAGCCCTCATGCAGTTCCTCGTCTCGACCTATGAGGCGGCGGCCGATCTGGGCGGATGGGATCGAAACCTTCTGGAATGCGCGAACGGCAAGCCTCGACAGGTGCGCACGCCCGACGCGGCGCTGGCACGGGATGCGCCCTCGGTGGGAGACGAGACGGTCGAGCGGGAAGACGGCCCGTCGAAGGGTCGCTATCGGCTGGTCGTCGATGGCGTCGAGGCAGAAATGACTTACAGCCGCGCCAGCGACGGCTTGATCATCATCGACCACACAGAAGTGCCCTCGGCCTTGCGCGGACGCAAGGTGGGCGAGCGACTGGTGCGCCAGGCAATCGAGGATGCGCGGCGCGACGGGGTCGAGATCATTCCGCTGTGCCCGTTCGCGAAGGCGCTGATCGGCCGCCATTCGGAATGGCAGGACGTGCTGCGTCGGTGATGGGAGGATGGCGGCGGATCTGCACACCTTCCATTTCCGGAGCGAGAGCAACAGGCAGGAACATTCCAACGCAGGAGCGATGAAATGAACGATGTAAAATATCGGATTGTCGAACACGACGGTGGTTGGGCCTATCGGGTGGACGGGACTTATTCCGAGACCTTCCCCAGCCATGATGCGGCCTTTGGCGCGGCGCGGCGGGCGGCCTGCAAGCAGTTGCGGCCGGGAGAGACCACGGGCATCGTGTGGGAGGACGCGACCGGCCACTGGCACGCGGAACTCTCGCGCGCCGGCGACAGGCCCCAAGCAGAGGTCATCGGCTGATGCAGCGCTGCGGGTGGGGAACGCTCAGACCGCTTTTGGAATGGTGCTCGCGCACGCCCTCGTAGCAATCCCGGCTATTTTGGCGTGGCCGCGCCGTAGCGCAGGCCATCCAGCAGCAGCATGACCATTTGTTCGATGTGTGCCACCCCATCGTCCCCGGACGCCACGGCGAGATTGCCGATCGCGCGCAGCAGATCATAGGCCGCAACGTCATCACGGATGTCACCCGCATCGGCGGCGGCATTCAGCAGCATCGACAAGGCGGGCTCGAACCGGCTTCTGAAATGGTCCGGCAAGGTGGCGAATGCCGGATCGCCGGAATGGAGCGCGGCGGCCAACCCCTGTTTGGTCGCCAGGAAGCGCGTGTAGAGCATCAGCCAGGCCGCCAGGGCCTCCATTGGGCTCCGCTCGGCGGCAAGCGGCCCAGCCGCATCGGCACAGGCATCGACCTCGCGACGGAACACCGCCGCCACCAGGTCGGCGCGGGTCGGGAAACGGCGGTAGAGCGTACCCAGTCCGACACCGGCTTGTTTCGCGATCTCCCGGATCGGCGCATCAACCCCTGAGCGGGCGAACACAATCTTCGCTGCTTCCAGAAGCGCTTCCTCGTTTCTGCGGGCATCGGCGCGCATTCGCGGCACCGGCGTCTCGTCATCGCTCGCGCTCGATGGCGCGATCTCGGCTGCATTCCAGTTTTTCGGCGACGCCACTTTCACAACCCTCCTTGATAAGCGGATCATTGTTCCGTATATAGGGACCGGATCATTGTTCCGTTTATTAATTCGAAGGTTCGCAGTTCCATGTCAAGTTCATCCACCGAAGCCCGAGCAAAGAGCTCCGGCTTACCTGCTGTCATTTCTATCGCTCCCATCGGCTTGCCCTCGCCGAGGCGGGGTGCCGACCTGCAGGTTCGGGTATCCGCGCCGATCGCAGGCGACGCGCTGCCCGCCATCATCTTCTCGCATGGCAACGGCCAGTCGCTTTACGCCTATGGCCCCCTCGCTGATTATTGGGCGGCACATGGCTTTGCCGTGATCCAGCCGACGCATCTGGATTCGCGGATGCTCGGCCTTGCCCCGAACGATCCTCGCCGCCCCCAATTCTGGCGATTCCGCGAGGAAGACCTTGCAGCCATTCTCGACGGGCTCGATCGCATAGAGAGCGAAGCACCGATGATCCGGGGGCGGCTCGATCGCTCGCGCATCGCGGTTGCCGGCCACTCATGGGGCGGGCAGACAGCCAGTACGCTGCTTGGCGCCACCCATCCCGATCCCGATGACGCATCGGTGGTCGACAGGAAGGATGCTCGCATCAAGGCGGGCGTGCTGCTGGCGACACCCGGCAATGGTGGTGAGGATCTGAGCGAGTTCGCAGCGCGCTCACTGCCGTTCATGCATCCGGATTTTTCCGACATGACCACGCCGACGCTGGTCGTCGCCGGCGACGCGGACAAGGGTGGACTGACCACGCGCGGATCGGACTGGTGGCGCGATGCCTACGATCTTAGCCCTTCGCCCAAAGCATTGTTCACCGTCTATGGTGGCGAACACGCTCTCGGCGGCATCCCCGGTTACGAAGCGCGTGAGACGACGGACGAACGGCCCCAGCGGGTCGCCGCAATCCAGCTCCTCTCAACCGCCTTCCTCCGCAGCGCGCTCTACCCCGGCGATCCCGCTTTTTCCGAGGCGGTCGCGGCACTGGAAGCCGATGACGCGCCGGAAGGCAGCGTCGAGACGAAGTGAGCCGGACGCCCGTGTCCGCTCCGTCCCCTCACAACCGTCACCACCAACCCCATGGAGTTTTGCATGAACACGATCCTCATCACCGGCAGTTCGTCCGGCTTCGGGCTTGAGACAGCCCGCTACTTCCTCGATCGCGACTGGACCGTCATCGCTACCATGCGCGCACCTCGCGAGGACCTGCTGCCCGCATCCGAACGTCTGCGCGTCGTTGCGCTCGATGTGACCGACGCCACCAGCATCGCCCGCGCCGTGGAGGAAGCAGGGCCGATCGACGCTCTCGTCAACAATGCGGGCGCCGGACTCATGGGCGCGCTGGAAGGCGTGTCGATCGACGCGACGCGCCAACTCTTCGAACTGAACACGTTCGGCACCATGGCGATGACGCAAGCCGTGCTGCCCGGCTTCCGCGCGCAAGAATCGGGCGTGATCGTCAACGTGTCGTCGGCCGTGACGCTCAAGCCGCTGCCACTGTTGTCGGCCTATACGGCCAGCAAAGCGGCCGTAGAGGCGTTCAGTGAACCCGCATCTCTGGACGAAGGCGTTCCAGGACGAGGTCCGCGGCATGCTGAAGGACGCAGCTGAGTTGGAGGCCGCCTACGGTAGGGACACCATGCCACGCGGCTTCCTCGGGCTGAACGCAGCGCTTTGCGAGCAGTACATGCACTTCATCGCAAACCGCCGCTGCGCCCAGCTCGGCCTCGCATCCGTGTTTGCTGAGACCGAGAATCCATTCCCCTGGATGAGCGAGGCGATGGACCTCAAGAAGGAGAAGAGCTTTTTCGAAACCCGCGTCATCGAATACCAGAACGGTGGCGCCCTGGCCTGGGATTGAAGGAACGAGCATGAGGGTGTTTCCGCCGCAACGGATCGTCTGCCTGACGGAAGAGACGGTGGAAACGCTTTATCTGCTCGGCGAGCAGGACCGGATCGTCGGTGTTTCCGGCTATGCGGTCCGCCCGCCGCAGGTGCGGCGCGAGAAGCCGCGGGTCTCGGCCTTTCTCGGCCATCACCTCGGCCGATATTCCGAAAATCCTGGCGCTCGAGCCCGATCTCGTCTTAACCTTCTCCGACCTTCAGGCCGAAATCGCGGCCGAGCTGATCCGCGCGGGCATAGCTGTGCATGCCTTCAACCAGCGCGCTGTCGCGGGCATTCTCGCCATGATCCGCACCGTCGGCGCCTTGGTCGGGGCCGCTGATGAAGCCGAAGCCCTGGCACAAGGCTACGAGACCGTCTTGTGGAGGTGGCGGCCTCGATGCGCGGGCAACCGAGGCCGAGGGTCTATTTCGAGGAATGGGACGGCCCGCTGATCAGCGGCATCGGCTGGGTTTCCGAGCTGATCGAGATCGCCGGTGGAGACGATGTGTTTCCAGCACTTCGCTCGGCAAAGGCCGCCAAGGACCGCGTCGTCTCGCCGGAAGCAGTTATCGCCGCGGCTCCGGATCTGATCCTCGCCTCCTGGTGCGGCAAGAAAGTCATGCCGGAGAAGATCCGGCACAGACCCGGTTGGGAGGCGATCCCGGCGGTTCGCAACGGCCACATCCTCGAGATCAAATCGCCGCTGATCTTGCAGTCGGGTCCGACCGCGTTGACGGACGGGCTCGACGCGATCCTCTCCGCGCTGCGCAGCGTCGACTGAGATGCTGGCCTTCAGGCAGCGGAGGGCAGCACCGCCGTTGGCCGGTGCTGCGCATCCACGGCAACCATGATGAAGGTGCCGTGTCCGCAGGGACGCCGCTCGCCTGACTGCAGGTTCTCCGCACAGAGTTGGACTTCGACCGTCATCGAGCTCCGGCCGACCTTGATGACACGCGGGATGAGTTCGACGACTTCGCCCTTCTGGATTTGATTGTCGAAGTCGACCCGTTGTGACGAGGCCATGACCACGGCCTTCCGGCAATGGCGCGTCGCGGCGATGAAGGCAGCCTTGCCCATGGCGGCGAGCGCGTTGCCGCCATAGAGACTGCCGTAGTGGCTTGTCTGCTCCGGGAAGACCATCTCAACCATGCGCAGGTCCGTCTCCGATACACCGGCAGCTTCTCCAATCTTGAACGCCTCCTGGCAACCTGGCGCCGCGCCGAGAAGCCGGAAGCGGATAAGGATAAGGGTGATGCGGCGCCGGCTTGGATTGGGCTCGCCGACAGAACATATGACAATGCGCCTGTGCGTGATCCGCAAACCGGTCATTTGATCTCACCGGTTGTCGCCGCTACTCTTTGCATCAAGCCGCGCGGCGCGCTGACCATCAATCAAGCACGGAAAGTGGATGCCCTCAAGCAGGGGTCTCGAACATTTGCTTTTTTGCGCAGCTTCTCCATGCGATTTCGCGGAATATTTCATAGCCGAACTTCGGCGAAGCTTGAAGATTGGATTGATGATGCCATTCATTCTGGCCTCGCCTTCCTGGCCCGTTTTGCCCGCGTTCTACGCCGCGATATCGACGCGGTCTGTAACGCCATCGACCTGCCCTGGAGCAACGGTCAGGCAGAAGGTCAGGTCAACCGACTGAAGACGATCAAGCGCGCAATGTATGGCCGAGCGGGCCCAGAGCGTCTCAGAGCGCGGATGATGCCAATCAAATCGGCCGATCTCCACACAAAGTGAGGAAGACCTTCATTAAGTACAATCCGACAGGCACCTTCGTCTCCGTGCGCACGCCCGAAACCTCGCTGTTCAACTACTTCCGGCTGCGGAACCCGGATGGAACGCTCGAGCCGCCGAAGCTCGAACGCGAGACCGCCCGGCGCCGGCCCACCACCAAGGAGGAGACCGCAGCTCTGTTCGGGCAGCCCAAGGAAGCCAATAACCCCCAGCAGAGCTGGGGGTTTGACGGGGAACCGCCATAGGCGGTTATGAAGGATTTTGGGACAAGAGATGGGACTTCAGGAGGACGAGAGCTTGAGTTGCATCTGGTCCAACTGC
>NZ_PVBR01000038.1 GCF_002980495.1 Phyllobacterium phragmitis | reverse complement strand
TCTTCAAGGGAGCCAAACTGATCGAGTAGTGCTTTGCCGGACATAGGAAACCTCCATAAAATCGAGGTTCCCTATGAATCATAACAATTCCGCCGATGGAAGCGCTGTTCTTCAAGCGATTGCCCTGGACGTCAGATGGACTTGCATTGTTCGCCAAACAGACGCACCTCTATGGAGGAAGAGAAACGTGTTCAGGTCAATGTCTATGCCACATAAACAGACCAGATTGCACCAGGACGCGCCGAGCCGGGTAGAACGGCTCGGGCTTCGGATTGACGGCAGCGACGAAGGATCTCATCGAGCGCGCTGCCTACCTGTCGCAGCGCAAGGTGAGCGACTTCTGCCTAACCGCGCTGGCCGACACGGCACGCCGGACAATCGCCGAGCATGAAATGCTCGTGCTATCCGACCGCGATCGCGAAACTTTCTTCGATGCACTGATCAATCCGCCCGAGCCGAACGAACGTCTTCAGCGCGCGCTCGCCGGCCACAAGCGGCGGATTGCCTCGTAAGAATGGCGACATCCCAATCGGACTTGCAAATCGTGCCGCTCTCGACCGATCACGGTCGCGACGCCTTCTCGTGTGGCGTCGACAGCCTCGACCGTTATCTACGGACGCAGGCGAGAGATGTTTGGAGATTTGGCTCGATCGAGTTCAGACCCTGTGCTGCCCGTTTCGCCATGCCAACGTTTTGGAGCCTGCTTCTTGGGCGTGTATCGTCGTCCCGTTTGCCGGCTGCATCGTGCGGTTGGATGCGACGGCATCACCAGTCCGGCTACGACATTGTGTAGTTTCATCTGCCATCACCAGGCGTATGCTGCCGCCTTTGGCGAAGAATGGCCGGCGTGCGTGTTGTCCATGAGCGAACCTTGTCCGGCACGGCCTTGGCGATGAGCAGCGATGGACCAGAACACATTGATGAACTTTCTTGACTGCGCGGCGCGGATCGAACAGGCGCTGACCGCCGAAGCGATCGTCGGCGGCCTGGGCGCGCATCTTGCCCGTTTCGGCTTCACCGCGTGTTTCATCACCAGCCTGACCGCCGAATATGACAAGCGCTGGCATGAACATGTGCTGATCAATGAATGGGCGCTCGCGTGGTATCGGCATTACACATCGATGCGGCATTATAACCACGATCCCTGTTTGGCCCGCGCGCTGAGGACGGCCGATCCGTTCGAGTGGAGCGATGTCAGGCGGGAGACCTTGCACAGCCGCGCACGTCAGGCCATGGATGAAGCCGCCGGTTTCGGCCTGCGAGAAGGAATCTGCATCCCCGTTCACGCACCCTTCACGCCTCCCACCATTGTAAGCGTGGCGGGCGAAGCCATCGATCTCGCGCCGGCCATGAAATACATGATTTATGTCCTGGCTCAGCAGGCCTATCGCGCCGCGATGCGCATCTTGCCGGAACGGGGCGTGGCTGCCGCTCCCAAACTCACCGAACGCCAACGCGAGGTCCTGCAATGGACCAGCGCCGGGAAATCCGCCTGGGAGGTCTCGTGTATCCTCGGGATATCGCAAAACACAGTCGACGCGCACGTGCGCAACGCCAAGGACCGGCTCGATACCGCGAACGTCGTTCATTCCGTCGTCGAAGCCCTGCGCAGGCAGGAAATCATGATCTGAGCAATCCCCAGATTCCGGAATGGCGATCTGAAAATCGAGGAAGTAGGACCATGAGCGAGGAGGGGGGTGCTCATGGTCCAGCTTCACATTGCCGATACTTCGAACCGGTCCGCTCATGCGCGTCACCTGGAAGAACAGTTCCCGATCCATCACGAAATCCATACCGGCGCGCACGGTTGGCGCCTTGCGCGGCCGGCCGGACGTGCGATCGAGACTGCCGGAGATTGACGGATGCAAGCGTCCATGCAGGGCGGTCAATCCGTCGACTGGCAGGCAGGCTTCCAATATCAGGCGCTTCGCCATCTCGAGCGTGCCGAATGGTCCTGGGAGTGGCTGCGCCGTCATCCGGGCTACATCGCCAATGCCTCCTGGCGGGCGTCCAGGCAAATCGTGCGCGACATGCCGCCATTTCATCTTTTCACGCTTGAAGACAATGCGCCCGAGGCGTCGCCCTGGGGGTTGCGATTTCGTCGACAATCCGCAATTGCCGGCCTGCGCGGCCCGCGTGTTCTGGTACAGCGATTGTCATCCCATGGTTCTCGAGGTGGAAGCGCATCCCGTCATGGACATTGATGCGCAGGATGCCTTCGATCTGTTGAGCGTACCGCACCCCGTGACGGTCCTTCGGTCGAGCGACGGTGAACATGTGCTCATCGCCGAGGGGCCGCGCTGCATCCGTTTGGACGTGGTTGCCGGAACCATGCTGGCCGGGCCGGTGCGGCTCGATTATCATCTTTCCGGCTTTACCGGTATCGAGGCCAAGGTCCTGACCTTGCGCCGCCTGCTCGCCATGTGGCGGCGGGGGCGTTTGCCACGCTCGCTTTATCGGCCGGAAAGGCGGGGCCGTCGATGGGCAATGGCCCTGCAGGCCTATGATGGCGCACGCGCCGGAGCAAGTCAGCGGGAGTTCGCCAATGCTCTGTTTGGCGAACAGCGCGTCCGAGAGGACCGGCGCAAGTCCGATTCCCTGCGCCGCCAGGTCCAGCGCCTGATCCTGACGGCCGACAAACTGGTCAATGGCGGCTATCGAGAGCTGCTGTGGCGCTGACGGAAGAGGGGGGTGTCAGCCCGGATTTGGAGCCGAATGAGCCGGCTGGATGGCGCGCGATATCGCGACAGCCGATACGACGCTTTCTCCGTGTCAAGCGTTCCCATTCCGCGGATACGGGAGACTGTCGCCAAGCCGCCTCGCGTGGAGGTGCTGGTGGAGATGGCGACGCTCCGTGTCTCAGCTTCGCTCTCGCCGCTTCCAGATCGAAAGCGAGGAGAAGGCCATGGACGACGAGATCAGCAGGGCCGCGACGGCCAGGAAAGGCAGCCCGTTTCTCAACACCGCGCAGGCCGCCTTCTATATCGGCTTGTACAGCCGCACGCTGGAAAAGTTGCGGATACGCGGCGGCGGCCCGAAATACCGCAAGCACGGCCGCTATGTCCGCTACCACATCGACGAGCTCGACGACTGGTCGAAAGACTGCACGCGGGACGCCGTGTCCGAAGGCGCGCAGCGCGAGACCGACTCCTCCGACAATGGAAACCGGCCATGAGCCGGCGGCCCTCGATCCTGCCGGTCGGCCGCCGCCCAAGCTGCACCCGGGCACGCAAGGTGATCGCCGCCGCATCGGCCGACCTTGCGCTGATCGGCTTCACGCATTGGCCGATTCGTCACCCTGGCTGGTGTGGAACGTATCGGCAAGCGCGCCGCGAGGTCTTTACCGCATCGGTCGCGTCGCGCCCGCACACGGTGATCTCGTGCTTGTCCGCACGCCGCGATCCGTCGCCCGGTTCGCCGATCAACGCGGCTATCTGCCCCGCGACGTGCCGCTGGTGAAGCATATCGCCGCGATGCCCGGCGAGCATGTCTGCGCCTTGCATGACATCATCATCATCGCCGGCGCGATCGCCGCACGACGCCTTGAACGCGACCGCCAGGGCCGTCCCTTGCCCTGGTGGCATGCGTGCCGCAGGCTGGCCGGCGACGAGATCTTCCTGCTCAATGGCGACGCTGGCGGCTCCTTCGACAGCCGCTATTTCGGGCCGGCCCCGGCCGAAACCATCATCGGGAGGCTCGTGCCGCTATGGACCGGCTGATCCTCGTGATGCTCGGCGTGATCGCCGCCGCGCCTTGCGCCTGGCCCGCCGCCGAGCCGGCGACCGTCTCCGTCCATCAGCGGCTGGCGCGTTGGCACAAACACGTCTTGGAAGCCGCGCGCCGTTTTGGTGTTCCGCCATCCTGGATCTACGCTGTCATGGACGCCGAGAGCAAGGGCCGGACCATGCTCAACGGCCGTCCGATCATCTCAAATGCCGGCGCCGTCGGCCTCATGCAGGTGATGCCGGACACCTATCGCGACATGCGTCTGCAGTACGCACTGCCTCCCTTCGCCATGTGGACGGCTTTCCCGTCCTCCGACTACTACGAAGGCTCCGTCCCTTGCCGTGGCGTTCGCCAGTCGCCTTGGTCATTCCGCGCCCGTTTGGGCCGGGAAAGCCACGGCAAGGTTCCCAGGTTCCAATGACGTTCCTTCGACCGCTACAGGAGCCGACTCTACCCCGGGTGGCGTCGGACGCGCGGCTATCACAGATCCAGCCGCGCGCTGGCATGCGGTTGTCCCGCAACCACATCGACAAGCCGATGAGCGCCGAGGATACCTACAACACAGTCAAGGAACTCGATGCAAAAAAGGGGATCACCTGGCTGAACCCGTCCGCAGCCAACAATACCTATGCCCTCGCGGTTCAGGCGAGCAACGAGAAGACCGATGCGATCAAGTCATTGTCGGACCTCGCGGCATCCTATAACGACGATGGCGGCCTGGTCATGGCCGTCAACGCCGAGTTTCCCGGCCGTCCGGACGGACTGCCCGGCCTTGAGAAGGCATATGGGTTCAAGACGACGCGCGCCGATCTCAGGCCGATGGATTCCGGGCTGACCTACCCGGCGCTGCGTGACGGCCAGGTCGATGTCGCTCTCGTCTTCGCCACCGACGGGCGTATCAAGGCGTTCGATTTCCGCATCCTGACCGACGACAAGGGATTTTTCCCCAACTACGCCACTGTGCCGGTGGTGCGCACCTCCGTGCTCGAAGCCAATCCCGGCCTCGAGAAGCCGCTCAATGCCCTCTCGGCCAAGCTTTCCAATAGCGTGATGCAAACGCTCAACGCCGAGGTCGATGTGGACAGGAAGTCCATTGGGGCGGTGGCGACGCAATTCCTCACCGATAACGGCCTTATCTGAATTTGGCCGCACGGTTTCCCGTTCGCAATGCCGAACGGGAAACCGCATGCCCGATCCCACGGCAGTAATATTTAAAGGCAAAACATTTCGGAATTTTATGGCCCTGAAAGCAAAAAGGGCGACCTGAGGGCCGCCCCAGTTGCTGCTACTTCAGCATTTCTGCCGGCAATGACAAACCGTGATATTTTTCATAGATCGCGTTGAGCTTGCCGTTCTTGAGGTTTTCCGAAACCCAGTCATTCAGCTTTTCGAGCAGTTCGGGCTCGTTCTTGCGAACGCCGATAGCAAGATCGAATGTGCGAATGACGAATTTAGGCTCGAAGGCCAGCGTTGTGTTTCGTTTTCCGATCTGGTTCACGAGGGTTTCCGAAGTGGCGACCATCTGCGCCTGACCGCTGACGGCGGCGGTCACCATGGTCGCGTCATCGTCATAACGCGCAACGTTGAAGCCGCGCTCCGATGCCATGGCGGTCAGTTCGGTATCCTGCGTGGTGCCGCGCGTAACCGTTACGGTCTTTCCGCGCAGATCTTCCCAATCCTTAATTTCCAAACCGGCAGGCGCGCCGATGACCGAGCGAAGAGCGGCATAAGGCGTCGAAAAATCGATCACTTCGGCGCGCTGCGGCGTGACCGATAAGGTTGAAATCACGATGTCCGCCTTGTTGGTCTGCAAATTGAGGATGCGGGTGGCGCCTGTCGTCTCGACGAATTCGAGTTCCAGCCCCCAATCCTTGGCCAGCAATTCGGCCGTTTCGACATCGGAGCCGATCGGCTTCAAATCGGCATCGAGCATGCCGGATGGCGGGATCGCAAGATCAGTCGATACTCTGATCTTGCCGGATGCGATGATGTCTTCATAACTGTTTGCAAAAGCTGACGCTGAAGGCGCAACAAGTGCTACGCAAAGAGCGCCAGCGGCTAGAAAACTCCTGATATTCCTCATAATTTCTCCTCCCGGTTTGTTGTTTGCAGTGCTGGTTTCACACGTCAGAAATCATTCATGACGAATTCGCGAAGTTCCGGTGTCGCCGGTTCGGTGAGAGTGCCGGACGTGCCGGATTCATGGACCAGTCCCTGATGCATGAACACGACCTGATCGGCGATGCGTCTGGCGAACCCCATCTCATGCGTCACCATGATCATCGTCATGCCGGACGCGGCGAGTGTCTCGATGACTTTCAGCACCTCGCCCGTCAGCTTTGGATCGAGCGCCGACGTGACCTCGTCGAAAAGCATGACCTGTGGCTCCATGGCGAGCGAGCGAGCAATCGCCGCGCGCTGCTGCTGGCCACCGGAAAGCTGCTCCGGATAATTGTCCGCCTTCTCCGAAAGCCCGACCTTGGCCAGACATTCGCGCGCGATTTCACGCGCGCCGGCCTTGTCCATCTTCTTCACCGAGCGCGGTGCAAGAGTGATGTTCTCCTCTATCGTCAGATGCGGAAAGAGGTTGTAGCTTTGAAACACGATGCCGACATCCAGCCGCAACTTGCGCAGGTCAAGATCGCGATCGTGGACCTTGTGGCCGCACACCTCGATGGTGCCGCTGTCGATGGTCTCCAGGCGGTCGATGCAACGCAGAGCCGTGCTTTTTCCGGAGCCGCTTGCGCCGATCAGCGCCATGACATCACCTTTCTCGACGGTGAAAGATACGCCGTGAAGCACCGGCAGGGAGCCGAAGCTCTTCTTCACATCCTTCAATTCTACAATTGGCATGGCGGTCTCCGAATGGGGTGGCGTCCTCAAGCGGACACGGCCTTGAGGGTGCGCAGACGGGATGCGCCGCCGCCGCGCTCAAGACGCTGGCTGAGGACTGAAACAGGGAAGCAAAGGCAGAAATAAAGCAGCGCCACGATCATGTAGATTGCGAACGGTTCGAAGATCGAGTTGTTGATGAGTTGCCCTGCGCGCGTCAGTTCGACGAAGCCAACGACAGACGCCAGCGACGTGTTCTTGATGATCTGCACCGAAAAACCGATGGTCGGCGGCGTGGCGATACGCACGGCCTGCGGCAGGATCACCTTGAAAAGGCGCTGTGTGCGGCTGAGCGCCAGGCATTCTGCCGCCTCCCACTGCGCGCGGGGCACGGACTGGAGCGCACCACGCCAGATTTCGCCGAGATAGGCGCTGACATAGATCGTCAGGGAAAGACCGGCGGCGAGCATGGGTGAAATGGAAAGGCCGAGCGTCGGCAGGCCGAAGAAGGTGAGGAACAGGATCACCAGAAGCGGCGTGCCCTGAACGATCTGGACATAGGTGCCGGCGAGCATCCTCAATACCTTGAACGGCGAGGTGCGCCCAAGCGCGATGACGAACCCTCCCAGCCCGCCACCGACAAATGCCATCAACGAGAGCACCAGCGTCCAAAATGCGCCATTCAGAAGAAAGACGAGATGGGCGGAATTGATTGCGCTGTTCATGATCGTCACATCCTCACAAACTGGTTCCCAGACGCCTCAGGCGCGGAAATACAAGGAGGCCGAACGCCCAGAACATCAGCCGCATCATCAACGACAGAGCGAGGTAGATAAACGCGATCACGATGTAGGTTTCGAACGGGCGGTAGGTTTCGGACTGGATGAAGTTCGCCGCCGCCGTCAATTCCTCCGCAGAAATCTGCGATGTGACCGAGGATGCCAGCATCAGCAGAATGAACTGGCTGGTGAGCGATGGGTACATGCGTTCCATGGCGGGGCGCAGCGCGACATGCCAGTAATTCTGCGCCCGCGAGAGGCCGAGGCACTCGCCCGCTTCCCACTGGCCGCGATGGATGGAATCGAAGCCGGCGCGCATGATTTCGGCCGTGTAGGCGCCTACATTGATGGTCAACGCTATGATCGCGACCGTCACTGCCGAAAATGAAAAGCCAAGGCTCGAAAGGCCGAAATAAACGACGAAAATTTGCACGAGAAATGGCGTATTGCGGATCGCTTCAACGTAAAATGCGGCAATCCGCTTGAGGAAAACCACATCCGAGCGGCGCGCGATCGCGCAAAATGTGCCGATCAGAAAGCCTGTCAAGGTCGTGATCGCAGCAAACTGGATGGTCAGCACCAGACCATCGGCAAGCATCTGCCAACGCGACAATATGGCGGTGAAGTCGAGAGTCATCGCGAAGCGCCGTCTTGAACGCGTTGACCGCTCATGCGGTCATAGACGCGGAACAGCGCCTGATTGCCGTTCGAGCCTTCACCATGCGCACGCGCATCGATATATTGCGACGTGACAAGCGACGTACCCGGTAAAGGCACGCTCTGATGCTGCGCCGTTTCCAGCACAAGTCGTAAATCCTTCAACATCAGGTCGATGCGGAAACCTGCGGCGGCATCGCCGTCAATCATCGCTGAACCAAGCTTCTCAAGCATCCATGAATTGGCAGACCCGCCCATCAGCACTTCACGCATCTGGTTGAGATCGACGCCGCATGCCCTTCCGAGAGCCAACGCTTCGCAGATGGCCTGAAGATTGATCCCGCAGATGAGCTGATTGCAGAGCTTCACCGTCTGGCCGGCACCGGAAACGCCGACGTGATTGATCGTCGTGCCCATGCCTTCCAGAACCGGCTTGGCGCGCAGAAATGCATCCTCATCACCGCCGACCATGATCGACAGCGTGGCATCCTTGGCGCCGATCGGCCCACCGGAAACCGGCGCGTCGAGCATCGCGATGCCGGCCTGCGCCAATTCCTGCGAAAGTACGCGCGTCGCCTCCGGCGAAATCGTGCTCATATCAACGAGAAGTCGCCCTTTCGGCGGGAAGGCAAGAAGCCCACCCGCACCGCGAACGACTTCCGCCACGTGCGGCGTATCGGGAAGCATGGTCACCACGATATCTGCGTCCGCAGTCACTTCAGCGAGAGTTGATGCAGGAATGATTCCGGTGCCACTCATGACTTCCACGGCAGCAGGCACGACATCGAAGGCGCGCACCGTGTAGCCGGCCACCACGAGATTGCGGGCCATCTCCCGGCCCATGACGCCGAGGCCGACAAATCCGACATTGCCTTTCTTGTCACCTGCACTCATGAAATTCCTCCCTCACATGGCCTGATGGGTTCAGGCGTCGTTTTCCATTTCGGCAAGCTTCTCGACGCGCCGTACGAAATCCGCGTCCCCACGATCGAAGGATGCGGCGACATAGGACGCAACGAGATCACGCGCCAGCCATGGGCCGACAATCTGGGCGCCGATGCACATGACATTGACGTCGTCATGTTCGACGGACTGGTGAGCTGAATGCACATCATGGCAGACTGCGGCGCGGATACCACGAACCTTGTTGGCGGCGATGGCTGCACCAACGCCCGTACCGCAGACGAGGAGGCCGCGCTCCGCATCTGCATTGCGCACCTTTGCGCAAACAAGCTGAGCGATATCCGGGAAGTCCACGGGGTTCGGATCGAAGCTGCCGACGTCATAGATGTCGTGGCCGCTCTCCTTCAGGAAGGCGATGATATCCGCCTTGAGCGGAAATCCGGCATGGTCGCTGCCCACTACAATCTTCATCCGGTCGTCCTCTGATTTATGCCGATCAAATATCGGGCTGGGTGGTTGCCGTTTCGCCACCGATCGTGGCGTAGCGCGCGGTCGCGCGCCGGCGAAAATCGGCGCCTATCTCGAAATGCCGAGCGAGAAGCTCGTCGGCTTTCGGCGTGTCGCGATCCACGATGGCGGAAAAGATCATCCGGTGATGATCGATGAGAAATTCGTTGATGCCTTCGATCTGGATGATCTGCTCACGACGTTCCAGATGCGAGCGCCGCATCAGCTCGGAAATCGAGCCGTAGATTGTAATGAGGGTCGGCGAATGCGCCGCTTTCACGATTGCCTCGTGGAACTCGAAATCGGCGATACCTCCCGCGACCGGGTCGCGGATCGTATCGATGATCTTTGCGAGTGCCGCAGCGAGACGATCGAAATCCGGCTGGCTTGCACGACGGCATGCAAGGCGGATCGAGTGATGCTCGATCGCGACACGCGCCTGCATGATGTCATCGATCACGTCAGGCTGCTGTGCCAGAACGAAGGTGAAAAACTCACCGAGTGTCGATGCATCCGGCCGTTTGACGATGGTGCCGACGCCATGACGGATTTCAACAACGCCGATCACCGCAAGGGCGCGCAATGCCTCGCGCAGCACCGGTCGCGACACATCAAGGCGGGCGGCAAGCTCACGCTCGGGCAAAAGGCAATCCCCCGTGCGCAGTCGCCCTGAAAGAAGCTGATCGCGCAGAAACGTCGCCACCTTGTCATAGGCGGTTCTTGGATCACTCGTCTCGCGAAGTATCTGGGGCTCAGTGGTCATTCTTTGATAATACCGTGGTATGACCTCTAGTCAACCAGTAAAAATCGCTGTCGCGGGAATGGGGAGTCGGCCCTGTTTTCAAACAAAAAAATTGCTGTGGCGCACTTGCGCGCAGCGGCTTCAGTCAATCAATAATGTCAAGTTGCAGCGTTCACTCTTGCAATTATTCGCAAATAGCCGCTGGCCGCGGCAGTTCCTTGCGGAGATCAGACTGGAGGCAAGCCTTGCCGCGTTTTCGAAGTGGCATGCGCCGGCGTCGAGAAGACTATGTCGAACCCGCACAGACGATCACGCCGCGATCGAAACCCCGCATCTTCGTCGCAATTTGCCCCTGGTCGTGATGCATGGCCAGAGCGCCGTCATATTCACTTGCGAAGGCTTTCAAGTAGATCGTGTCGGACGGAAATGGCCCTCGGCGATCCCGGCTCCTTTCGGCCATTATCCTGACGGCAGGAGATCGATGTCCTGCAAAGCCAATGCCAGCCACTTGAATATCCGCCGGCAGGTACGGGTTCCGCCAGCGCAATGGAAGATCACGGCGTCGGTGCTCATTAGTCGTTGAATTTCTCGATTGACAGGGGAAATCAACGCTGCTAGCCTAAAAAATAAGCGCCGAGCAACGATGCTCATATGTGCGCCAACATCACCATTCATAGCTGGCAATTTGGCCCCCGCAGCAGAGATATGCTGAGGGGTTTTCCGTTTTGGGTTTAACATGAACCGCACGAACGTACCGATTGGTCTTCTGTTTTCGAGTACAGGCTCCTATGGAACTGTAGCGCGGACCTTGTTGAATGGTGCAAATCTGGCGTGCGAGCAGATCAATCGTCGCGACGATATAGGCGTCCGTCTGGAGCCCTTTGCCATTAATCCAGGAAGTGATCTGGCAGCCTATGCTCCCGCGATGCAAATAATGTTGGATCGCGGCATCAAGCACATCGTTGGTTGCTATACATCTTCCAGCCGTAAGGAGGTCATTCCGCTGATAGAAAAGTGCGACGGTCTGCTATGGTACCCATCCCATTATGAAGGGTTCGAAAGTTCGACGGGTGTGGTCTATACCGGCGCTTCGCCGAACCATCATATGTCGCCACTCATTGACTATCTTTTTACAAATTTCGGTCGCCGAGCTTTCTGTGTGGGGTCAAATTACATATGGGGCTGGGAAAGCAATCGCATCTTGCGCGAGGGACTACAAAAACGTGGTGGGGGAATCCTGGCCGAACGGTATATTCCCGTCGGTGATACCGATGTGGATAGCGTCATCGATGCGATATTTCGGGCTGAGCCAGACTTCGTTTTCAGTGCTTTGATTGGCGAATCCTCCTATGCCTTTTTTAGGAAATTCCGGGCTGCTTGTGCCGAAAAAGGTATTGATCAGGTTGCACGGTTTCCGATCGCGAGCTGCAATCTTTCTGAGCCGGAGCTGGTAGAAATCGGTTCCGATGCGGCAGATGGTCATATCAGTTCCAGCGTGTATTTTTCCTCCCTTCCAGGCGACCGCAACGATCAGTTCGTGACGGCGTACAATGATGCGTTTCCCGACGGCCCTGTCGTTTCTGCCGAGGCTGAAGCCGCCTTCATTGCCGTTTCCATTCTCGCAAACGCTGTCGAGGCAGCGGGATGCGCTGACGTCAATTCAGTCAAGCGATCAGTGGTTCTCCAGAAATTCGATGCCCCCCAAGGATGCGTCATGATCGATCCGGAAACGCTGCATGCATATCTTACGCCGCGCATCGGTCGGTCGCGAAGTGACTGCACGTTCGACGTTATCGTTCACGCACACAAACCCGTTCGCCCGGATCCTTACATGATCCGTTCCTCTCCTTCATTGGAGCCAGTTCAGCGCCAGTCTTTGGTAAGGATTGTGTCATGAAAACGCATCGTTTGGTCCAGAATTTCAATGGATATCGAGCGCTGATCTGCGCGCTAACCGGACACTCGACCGAGACGCTTGCACCCACGTTGAAAAAGCTCGGTCTTCAACCAGAGACCATGGACGTCAACCTGGCAGATCCACTCATACCGCCGCTTGAAAATATCAATCCCGACCGCGATATCTTGTTCATCGATGGCGACATGATGTTGCCGCCCGACTGGTGTTCCTTGAACGGGGCAGGGAGCACTACGCTTCCACCTGCACCGGTTGTCGGGCTTGTCGGTATAGAGGCACCCAGCAGGCTCAAAGCCTTGTTATTGCTCGGGGCAACGGCTTTTCTGGCCAAGCCGGTTTATGGCGGCTCCGTCTATTCGGCGCTTTTTCTCGCTGTGAACGAATATAACCGAAAAGAAGTATTCGTCGATGCCGCAGATATGCTTTACGCAAAGCGTAGAAAGCGGGCCTTCGTGGTCAAGGCAGTAATCTATCTTATGAAGATCCATGGTATTAGTGAAGATACAGCGTATGAATCGCTGCGTAAAGAAAGCATGTGTGCGCGTTTATGCATAGAAGACTATTGCATGAGCATGCTCGAGTTAGACCGGGAACAAGATAAAAATGAAAACAAATATAGGGAACGGCTTGCTCTAAAGGGCTGACAAAAACAACACGACTCATCAAAAAACGGAGTTAAAAATGGCGAGGCATCTCATCAGCACCCTTGCGGTGCTCGGCATTCTATTGCCTTTTTCTGGGCTGGCGACCGCGCAAGATAAGACGCCGATCAAACTTGGGGTGCTGGAAGATCAATCGGGAGATTTTGCAGTTGCCACGATTGGAAAAGTCCATGGCATTCAACTGGCTGCCGAAGAGATCAACGCTGCCGGCGGCATTGATGGTAGGCCGTTGGAACTGGTCGTCTACGACACTCAGTCAGACAATACCCGCTACCAGGAGTTCATGCGACGCGTCCTGCAGCGAGACAAGGTTGATGCCGTATTTGCGGGGTTTTCATCAGCCTCTCGCGAGGCCTACCGTCCGATCGTCAATCAGTTCGACGGTTTTGCTTTCTACAACAATCAGTATGAAGGTGGTGTGTGCGATGCAAATATGGTCATAACGGGCGCAGTGCCTGAACAGCAGTTCTCCACGCTTATCCCCTATATGATGGAAAAGTATGGAAAGAAGGTCTACACCATCGCCGCCGACTATAATTTCGGTCAAATATCGGCCGAATGGGTCCGAAATATCGTCAAGGAGAATGGCGGCGAAATGGTCGGGGAGGAATTCATTCCGCTCGGCGTTTCGCAGTTCTCGCAGACGATCCAGAATATCCAGACCGCCAAGCCAGACGTTCTTGTGACATTGCTCGTGGGGACAGCACAGGCGTCTTATTATGAACAGGCTGGCGCTGCCAACCTGAAGGTCCCCATGGCCTCGTCCGTCAATGTTGGCCAAGGCTATGAACATAAGCGATTCAAGGCTCCAAGCCTTGCCAATATGTATGCGACAGTCAATTACATCGAAGAAGTCGATACGCCTGCCAGCAAGGCCTTCATCGAGAAGTGGCACAAGAAATTCCCCAGCGAGCCCTATATCAATCAGGAAGCCGAAAATTCCTATTCTGCGGTCCATCTTTACAAGCAGATGGTTGAACGGGCGAAATCCACCAAGCGTGAGGACATCCGTAAGGTCATCGCCCAGGGCGATGTGTGTTTCGATGCTCCCGAAGGCAAGGTGTGCATAGATCCCAAGAGCCAGCATATGTCACACACGATCTTTTTGGCGCATGTGAAAGAAGATCACTCGATCGACTTTCCAAAAGTCTGGCAGGACGTCAAACCTTACTGGCTCGGAGATGCGGGCTGCGATCTGACGAAGAGCGATCCAAGCGCGCAATACACCCCTTCGAACCCTCCTGTCGCTGCCGAGTAACGGCATCTTGCGGACGCGGCAGTGCCTTTCTGCTGCGTCCGATCAATGATCCGCGTCATTCGCTTTCTCCAGTTGGGTTTTGTCATGGACCTGCTCTATTCCGCTTTCAGTTTTCTCTACCAGAGCGGGGATGCATTCGCTTTCCTTGTTCTGTCAGCCTGCGGTCTCGCTGTCATTTTTGGGATGATGGGCGTCATCAATCTGGCCCACGGCGAGTTCATCCTTTGTGGCGCCTATGTTTCGACGAGCGCGACACAGATGGGATTGCCGCTTCCACTCTCCATCGCTGTTGGAGCCGGTGTCGCCGGGTTGATTGGCATGCCGCTTGAACGCCTCATTATTCGCCACCTCTATTCGCGACCGCTCGATACGATCGTGGCGACATGGGGAATATCCATGATCGTCACCCAAGGCACGTTGATTGTCCTTGGTTCGACAATGCAGGGGAGCGGAACGCCCCTTGGCAGCTTCATGGTCGGCAATTATTCCTATTCGGTCTACCGGATCGTGCTCATGGGAACAGCATTGGCAACGCTTGCAGCCCTGTGGCTCGTCTTCACCCGTACCCGCTTTGGCGTACTCGCCCGCGCGACCATTCAGGTGCCTCATATCGCGCAAGCCCTCGGCGTCAACACAGGGCTGATCTATAGCCTGACCTTTGGGCTCGGCGCAGCGCTCGCGGGTTTGGCCGGCGGGCTTTACGCGCCCACGATGACGCTTGTTCCCACCATGGGCAGCGCCTTTATCGTTGAGGCATTCGTGACCGTCGTCATTGGCGGCGCCGACATTTTTCTCGGTACGGCTCCCACGGCCGCCATCCTCGGTGTCATCAAGGCAGCCCTGACCTCGTGGCATGGTCAACTGGCCGGCCAGATCGGAATGCTCCTTTCGGTCATCATTGTTATCCGCATTCTCCCGCGGGGTATCTCCGGCTGGATTCTGAACGAAAGGCCTTGATATGTCTGCGCTTTCCCATCTTGTCTCAATCGTGACTCTGCTTGAAGGACCGCAAACGCTCGGACGCGGACGCCGTTTTTGGTCTGGGGTCATCCTCATTCTTGTCGCAGCATTCGCCTATCCGCTGTTTGCCGACGGCTACGATGTTGGAAACAATGTCTATTTCTTCAACTGGATATTCATGGCCCTGGGGCTTTGCTTGATATGGGGCTATGGCGGTTCACTCAGCTTTGGGCAAACCGCTTTTTTCGGTATCGCCGGTTATGCCTATGGTGTGCTGACAATCAACTTGGGCGATGCCTATGGCCTGACATTGTTCGCGCTCATCGCCGCTGGACTCATCAGTGCGGTCTGTGCGGCAATTCTTGGATATTTCCTTTTTTTCGGCCGGATCAGCGGCGTATTTCTTGGCATTGTAACCCTCTCCGTGACCCTCGTGATGGAGCGTTTTATCTCTCAGACAGCCGGTCCTGAATGGCACATCGGCACGGCACGGCTCAACGGTTTTAACGGAATGGGAGGAATGCCATCGTTGACCGTGCCATGGCCCGGCGGTCCCATCGTGCTGCTTCCCGATGTCGGCCTTTACTACGTAACACTGGTCTTGCTCGTCTTCGTTTATCTTGGTCTGCGTGTGTTGGTAAATTCTCGCTTTGGCAATGTCATCGTTGCCATTCGCGAGAATCCGGAACGTGCGGAGATGCTCGGCTATGACGTGCGCAAGTATCAGCTTGGCACCTTTGTCATTGGCTCTTCCCTCGCGGGATTGTCGGGCGTGCTTTACACTTCCTGGGGCAACTACATCACGCCAGCATCCATGGGAATGACAGCTGCTTCCTTGCCGATCGTGTGGGTGGCTGTCGGTGGGCGAAGCGATCTGACCACCACGCTGTTAGGCACGTTTCTGGTGCTCCTCGTTTTCCAGGCGCTCACAATTTATGGCAGTCAATACGCGCTTGTCGCCATGGGCACACTCTTGGTCGTGACGGTTCTGCTTGCTCCAAACGGCATTGTTGCAGGTGTGGTGTCACTGGTCTCCAAACGGCGGGTTAGAAAAAGAGCCAAGTCGGAACAGGTGTTGTGATGCCCATTCTCGAAACGCGAGCGCTTAACAAATGGTTCGGTGGCCTTCATGTGACGGGCGGGGTCGATTTCGTGCTTGAACCGGGGGAAATGCACTGTCTGATTGGCCCGAACGGTGCAGGTAAGAGCACGCTCTTCAGGCTAATCCTCGGTGAGCATTTTCCGACAAGCGGCGAAATCCTATACGAAAATCACGATATCACCCGGGCCAAATCCTATGAACGCATACGCCGCGGCATTAGCGTCAAGTTCCAGGTGCCCGGAATATTCAAAGCCTTGAGCGTTGCGCAAAATCTGCAGATAGCGCTTCAGCATCATGTGGTGCCGACTGCATTGAAACAGGAGGTCGAGCGTCTGCTGAACTTTCTCAATCTGCGCGCGGCTGCAAAGCAATTGGCCGGTAATCTGAGCCATGGGCAAAAGCAATGGCTGGAAATCGGTATGGCGATTGCTTTGAAGCCAAAACTTCTCCTGCTGGACGAGCCCACGGCGGGAATGACGCCCGATGAGACATTTGCCACAGGGGAGATGCTCCAGACGCTCAATCGCGCCGGAGTAACGGTTTTGGCCGTCGAACACGATATGGCTTTCGTTCGCCAGATCGCTCAACGCGTCACGGTGCTGCATCTAGGCAAGGTTTTTGCTCAAGGCACGATCGACGAGATCGTCGCCAACGAACGAGTCGCGGCCATTTATCTCGGAGAATCTCATGCGTGATGAAGTCATTCTTGAAACGAAGGGGCTTTGGTCGGGTTATGGCGGCAAACCGGTATTGCAGGGCGCGGATCTGACGATCCGCAAAGGTGAGATTGTTGCCATTATCGGACGAAATGGCGTTGGAAAGTCGACCCTGATCAAAAGCCTGATAGGATTGCTTCCCTCGGACAAGGGATCTGTCCTGTTCCAGTCCAAACCGATCGACGCACTGGCGGCTTATCTGCGCGCGCGGCTTGGCATTGGATATGTGCCACAGGGGCGCGATGTTTTCCCACGCATGAGCGTTCTTGAAAACATGGCCGTTGGCGAGTCGATAGGCGGGTCCTTTTCAAAGGATAGGTTGAGGGAGATCTTTGGCTTCTTTCCCATCCTTCGGGAGCGAAAACACCAGCTTGCCGGAACGTTGTCGGGCGGACAGCAGCAGCAGCTTGCCATTGGCCGTGTATTGATGGGCGCCCCTTCGCTTATTTTGCTTGATGAACCCTCCGAGGGCATCCAGCCCAATATTGTCCAGGACATCGCCCGGATCATGGTCGAACTGAACAGAACGACCGGCGTTACCATTGTCTTCGTCGAGCAGAATATCGACATGATCCGGGCAATGGCACAGCGTTGTTACGTCATGGACAAGGGCCGCCTCGTCGCAGAGCTCACGAAAGACATGTTGCAGGATCGAGAAACGGTGCGCCGTTACCTTTCAGTTTGATGATCCGCAAAAACATCGCAACAACATTGCAAAGGAGAAAAAATGTCCTGGTTTGAACAATCCATCATGGCCCGCAAAGGCGAAGCCGGGGGAAAGGCGTTGAGCACGCACTCCATTACAGAGGCGACGCAAGGCAGCTACCCTTACGTATATGGTGCCTTTGAGAAGCCGGTCTTGACCGTCGATCCGGGCGCTGTGATTTCAGCGGAGACGCACGATGCTTTCGAGGGAAAAATTCAATTCGAGACCGACAAACCAAGCGAAATTCTCAATTTTCCCTATCTCAACCCGCAAAACGGTCCCATCTATATCAACGGCGCCGAAAAAGGCGACTGTCTTGCGGTCTATATAGAGAGCATCGTTCCGCGCGGCCCACAGCCACGGGGCACGACGGTCATAATGCCGGAGTTTGGTGGGCTTGTGCCAACGGCCGACACGGCACTCTTAACCGCTCCGCTGCCGGAACGTGTCCGAAAGCTTCACGTCGACGTCGAAACCGGCGTGAAATGGAGCGATCGGATCACTCTGCCCTATGAACCCTTTATCGGGACCATCGGCACAGCGCCCGAAATCGAGGCAATTTCTTCTCTCGTTCCGGATTATTATGGCGGCAACATGGACCTTCCAGATATTGGTCCAGGAGCGATTATTTATCTGCCTGTCAACACCAAGGGGGCTTACTTGTTTCTTGGCGACTGTCACGCAGCGCAAGGGGATGGTGAACTTTGTGGCGTCGCCATTGAGCATCCTACTGTCACAACGGTTAAAGTGGATATCATCAAGAACTGGACCATAAGGTCCCCTCGGCTGGAAAACGAGAGATTCTTCATGACGATAGGATCAGCCCGACCGATGGAGGACGCGGTTCGAGGAGCCTATCGTGAGCTTATTCGTTGGCTGTCGGCTGACTTTGGCTTCGATGAAATTGATGCCTACATGTTGCTCACCCAGTGCGGACGTGTCCGGCTCGGCAATATGGTCGACCCGAAATATACGTTGGGCGCTTCGATCCTGAAATCGATTTCCGGCGTGTCGCGTTGACGCTGTGGGAACGGCCCGCACTTCCATGGCCGCTTTTCCCTCGCCGTCGCTGAGGTCTCCAATGCTTCCCCCGTTCAAAGCCGCCGCTATACAGTTTGAGCCAACCTTGTTTGCGAAGGAGGCCAATATTGAAGCTCTGTTGCAACTTGTCGAAAGCGCAGCTTTGTCGGATGCGAAACTGATAACCACGCCGGAAATGGCAACGACCGGTTACTGCTGGTACGATCGCACGGAAATAGGCTGGAACAGTTCCTGTTTTGATGGAATCGCGAGGCGCCCCTCTGTCCTCCTGAGCTTGTCGAAGGGCGGATAGAGGGGGCGCTGTCCCGCCAGCGTTTCTATTTAAAAATGAACCGCTCTGGACGTTTCCATCAAAACAGGAACCGCTCTAAAACAAGAACTGCTTTAACCTTTCATTAAGACATTTCACGATCCTGAAATGATTTTCAGCAAGTGCTTATGAAAACCATAGGATGTTGAAATACATCCCTGCGCGAGTCTGCCCTTTTCTCTCTCTTGTTGACATTGTCCGGTGCTCGATATGCCTCGGTCGACATTGAAGCGGCAGCAATTTGCGGTTGCGCTACTTTGACGGCGTATATGCGGGAGGCGTGCGGTCATCGAATGGTTTCGCATCCGAGGGGACCGTTTATGCTTCATACAGCCTTGCTGCGCGATGTCGCGCACCGTGTTTATCTCTCCACTGCAGAACGGACCTCTGCCCGCGCGTTGGCGGCTTCTTTGGCAATGCTGGCCACCATGGCGCTCGTAAGCGATGCCCAGGCCGCGGAAGCGCCGTCGCAGGCTTGGCCTGCCTCGGGCACGACTAGTTTTGGACCCTCGGGAACCGTTGTTGGTGATCAGCGCACATTCACTTGGGGGAGCAGTACCTACGGAAATCCAGGCGTCATCCTGACAGAGACGGTGACCTCGGTAACCGGTACGCCCACTTCCGCGTCTCCGCCGTGTGGCAGATTTCTTGGTGGGGTGGTCACGAACAGCGCTGCTACCAACGATCCCAGTGCTGCACCGTTTCTTGAACCGGACAGCAACAGCGCCTCCGCGTGGACGTCGAACTGCATGGAGCCGAACGACCGAGTCGTGAGCTCCTTGAGTCTCAGCAAACCGATAATCGCTCCCATCCTGCATGTCTGGAATCTCGGCCCCTCGCGACTGACGATTGGCGGCACGAGCACGACCGGCTCGGCCATCGGACTGCAAGTGGTTGCACGCAATAGCACGATGGATATCAGCGGAACGACGCTGAACAACCAGGTCTTGCAGGACGTCGGATTTACAGGTTGCCTCGACAGCACGGGCGCTACGGCACATGAAAGCTGCGGTTCGGTCCGTCTCACGGGCGGCCCGATCAGCGCGTTGACGTTCGATAACAATGCGATCCCACCATCCGCGAGTGCGAACCGGGATGGCTGGTGGTGGACCGTTTCCTTCCCCACCGCGCCGCTGACCAAGCAGTTCAGCCCGGCGACGATCGCGGCGGGTGAAACGAGCCAGCTCACCTTCTCGATCACCAACCCGAACGAGACCGCCTCAGTCACGCTTACGCCGCTTGCTTTCACCGACAATCTGCCGGCGGGCGTGACGCTCGCTTCGGCCACTGCCACGAACAATGGAAGCTGCGGCAGCCCCACAGTCGGCAATGGCGCAGGCGGGGCTTTGGCCGTGGGTGCAACCTCCGTAGGGGCAACCAATATCAGCGTCGTCCCGGGCGCCACTTGCACGATTACCGTCGACGTAACGTCCACCGTGGTTGGCAGCTACACCAACGACGCCACCAACATGTCGACGTCAGTCGGCAACCTCGTCCCCGGCAGCAGCACCACGCTGACGGTGACTGAACCTTTGGACGTTGACCTCTCCATCACCAAGGATGATGGCGTCACGACCTACACGCCCGGCCTCGATACCACCTACACGATCGTCGTGAGCAACATCGGCCCCGACGATGTGACCGGCGCTCAGATCACCGATCCTCTGCCGATGGGCGTCACGCAGGCGAACTGGACCTGCGGTGGCGCCACGGGCGGTGCCGTGTGCGGTGCGCCGAGCGGCACGGGCGCGATCGATACCACTGCCGATCTGCCGTCGGGAGCCTCGGTCACCTATACGCTCGGCATCGGGATTCCGGGCAGCTATTCGGGCAGCCTCACCAATACGGCGACCGTGACCGCGCCCGATGGCGCGACCGATTCCAACACGACCAACAACACGGCCAGCGATACCGACACGATGGAGGCGCCTCCCGTTTCGGGCGCCTGCTCGCCGCGCGAAGTGGCGCCGGGAGCAGCCTTCTCGCTTGCACCATTCGCAAACGGCGGCAGCGTGGTGAAAACGGGGACCGGCGCCTGGGGCACCGGGACCACCAGCGAGTGGTACAAGTTGGGAGGCAACTACACCCTCCAATGGAACTTCACCCAGCCGATCCCGGCCGAGTGGCTGCAGTTCATGCTCATCGACATCGACCCGATCTCACCGAACGGGACGTTGACGATAGAATTGGGCGGCGGCGTCTCGACCGGCCAGATCGTCAAGATCGACGGCGACCTGCTGCTCGGCGCGGGCGGCGTCGTCCGCCGCAATGGCGCGATAACCGACGATCCGGGACAGAGCGCCACCTTCCGTTTCGCGCCGGGCAGCGGCACCCTCACGTGGATCAGGATCACGTCGGCAAACATCGCCGCCAGCGATAATATCGGCAACCGGCTCCAGGCGCGTCCTTCCTGCCTGACTGTCCAGAAGATCAGTGAAGGCGACACCGGCAGCTTCGAGTTCGACATGACCAACGTGGTGCAGGCTGACGGCACGGCCGTGCCCTCGACCACGCTGACGACGACGGCGGAGGGCACGCCCGTCTCCTCGCCCGCCTACAACGCGG
>NZ_PVBR01000037.1 GCF_002980495.1 Phyllobacterium phragmitis | reverse complement strand
AACAAGCTCAAACAGTTCCGACGCGTCGCAACTCGATACGACAAGCTCCTCTCCAATTTCATGGGGTTCGTCAAACTCGCCGCAATCGCCATCTGGCTCAAATAGTTAAATCGTCACTACGACCTAGAGCGCCGCGCGTCCTATTGGACGCGCAAAGGACGCTCTAACATTTTTAAATGCTGCATAATTTTATCCTTAAATCGATTCCGATTAAGGAAATTATGCAGTGACGGTTCAGCCGGCGCGCTCGGCGTGCCGGCGCTCGGAGATGGCGTGAATGGCTGACAATCGAAGAGGAATCCGAAGCATTGCCGGTTCGCTGGTTTTGGCTGTCGTCGGGCGCGTCATGAGGATTATCGACATCCCGCTTCGAGGACTGCAGAAGGTCGCGGGCCAAACGGGCATGGCGTCGTTCTTCCTGCTGCCGAACATGGCTGTCTTCACGGTCTTCATACTGATCCCTTTCGTCATCAACTTCGTCTACTCGATGACGGGCGGGACGCAGATATTCCTCGACCAGCGCCGGTTTGTCGGCCTGCAGCAATATAGCGAGATTTTCTCCTGCTCCGATTACCTCGACCCGAACAGCTGCCTTCAGGACGGGTTCTGGACGGCTGTCGGCAACACGGCCTCATTCGTGGTCATCCAGGTCACGCTGATGATCCTGGTCTCCCTGATTACCGCGGTCATTCTCAACCGTGAGATCATCGGCCGCGGCTTCTGGCGCGCCGTTTTCTTCTTTCCTGTTCTCTTGTCGCCGGTCGTCACCGGTCTCATCTGGCGCTGGATCCTTGAGCGGCAGGGGCTGTTGAATTTCATTCTCTATGAACTGTTCGGCGCCGAACAGTTCAACTGGCTGACGGAACGCACAACGGCCTTTGCCGCCACAATCGGTGTTTCGATCTGGGCGCATATGGGTTTCTATACGCTGATCCTGCTTGCCGGCCTGCAGGCGATCCCCAGGGATCTCTATGAGGCGGCGCAGATGGACGGCACGTCGCGTTCTCGCATCTTCTGGCGGATCACGCTGCCGCTCCTGATGCCGAACCTCGTCGTGGTCCTGGTGCTGGCGCTGATCCGCGCCGTGCAGGTCTTCGACGAAGTCTTCGTGCTGACCCATGGCGGGCCGGGCACCAGTACCATGTATCTGATTCAGTACATCTACGAGATGGGCTTCGCTTCCGAGCTGAAGAATCCGGGTCTTGCCGCGGCTGCGTCGATCCTCATGGGCGCCGTTCTGGTGGTGCTCACCCTTATGCAGATGGCGGCCTCCCGCCGCAACGAGAAGAAGCGAGAAAGCTGATGGCGACCGTCTGGCAATTCATCACCCGCCGGCGTGGCGGCGAAGGCTGGCACTGGACCGATGTCGCTACCTGGGTGTGGCTGATCGGCGGGCTGCTCATCATGTTCGGCCCGGCCGTCTGGCTGACGCTTTCCTCGTTCAAATCGCCGGCGGCCCTTTCCAAGTTTCCACCGACCATCCTGCCCTACGTGACGCAGGAGGTTCGCGTCGAAGGTTTCGACAAGCCGTTGCCGCTCTACGAGGTGACGCTGCCGGACGGCACGATGGCCAGGCTCGCCGAGAAGCGCCGCGTCGGCATCATCGCCCAGATGATCGATCCGAAAAGTCCGGAAACGGTCCACAAGATCAACATCAACGATCGCAAGCCGGTCGACATGGTGGAGTTTGCCACGTCCAACTATACCGAGCCGTTCCTGCAATTCGATTTCCTTCGCTACCTCTGGAATTCGGTCTTCGTCACCGTCATGGCGACCATCATCACCCTGGTGATCAACTCGATGGCCGCCTTCGCGCTGTCGAAATACAAGTTCCGCGGCCAGAACCTGATCCTGATCATCATCGTCGGGACATTGATGGTGCCGCTCGGCGTCATCATGGTGCCGCTCTATTCCGTTGTCTCGGCGCTTGGGCTTTTCAACAATCTCTGGGGTGTCATCCTGCCCACGGTAGCCACCCCGACCGGGGTCTTCCTGCTGCGGCAGTACATGCTGACCATCCCCGACGAACTGATCGATGCCGCCCGTATGGACAAGGCGTCGGAATGGCAGATCTACTGGCGCATCGTTTTGCCGCTTGCAGCACCTGCGCTTGCGGTCCTCGCGATCTTTTCGGTGGTCTGGCGCTGGAACGACTTTCTCTGGCCGCTGATCGTCTTGAGCCGTTCGTCGCTCTATACGCTGCAGGTCGGGCTTAACGTCTATGCCGGGCAGCTCAACGTGCAGTGGCAGTACATTCTGGCCATGACGGTGGTCACGATGATCCCGGTTATCCTCGTCTTCGTGTTTCTGCAGAAGTTTATCGCCCGGGGCATCGCCACAACGGGTCTGAAGTAAGGAGCGCGGCATGGGTCGGATCACACTTGAAAAAATCACCAAATCTTTTGGCGCGGTCAAGGTGTTGCAGAGCATCGACCTCGACATCAGGGATGGCGAATTCGTTGTTTTCGTCGGACCGTCGGGCTGCGGGAAATCGACCCTGTTGCGCCAGATCGCCGGCCTCGACAAGCCGACGAGCGGTGACATCTGCATCGACGGCAAATTGGTCACCGACGTGCCGGCGGCCGACCGCGGTCTCGCCATGGTCTTCCAGTCCTACGCGCTCTATCCCCATATGAGCGTGAAGCAGAACCTTGCTTTCGGGCTTGAAAATGCCCGCATGCCGAAGATAGAGATCGAACGCCGGATAGCCGAGGCTGCGCGCATGCTGGAAATCGGCGATTATCTCGACCGTCGGCCCGGGCAGCTCTCCGGCGGCCAGCGCCAGCGCGTCGCCATCGGCCGCGCGATCGTGCGCAACCCGACCGCTTTCCTTCTGGACGAACCGCTGTCGAACCTCGACGCGGAATTACGCATCTCCATGCGCGCCGAACTCTCCGCCCTGCACAAGCGTTTGCAGACGACGATGATTTACGTCACGCACGATCAGATCGAGGCGATGACGCTCGCCAACCGCATCGTCGTCCTGCGCAAAGGGCGGATAGAGCAGGTCGGAACGCCGCTCGAACTTTACAACACGCCTGCCAACCGGTTCGTCGCCGGCTTCATCGGTGCACCGAGCATGAATTTCCTGTCGGGAAGCATTGTTGCCGCCGGCGGCGAGGGTACGACAGTGACCGTGCTCGGCGAAGAAACGCTGACGCTTCCCCGCAAGGCGGATGATGACATGACGGAACAGGCAATTACCGTCGGTGTTCGTCCGCAGCATATCCGTCTGGCTGGACCGGATGAGCCGGGCATCGGTGCCAAGGTCGATCTTGTAGAGGGACTTGGTTCGGAAACCGTCGTCCACGCCCGCGTGTCGACAGGCGAACGGCTGCTGGCCGTGCTCGCCGGCCAGCACGCCCTTGCATCCGGCGAGGAGATCCGGCTGACGTTCGACGCCAAAGACCTTCACCTGTTCGACAAAGATGGTTCACGGCTTTCCGGAACCTGACACATTTCCACGGGCGCTCACGGGGAAGCTTTCGCAAGTCCGCTTATCTTTTCGGAAGGCATATGGAAGCACGCAGCCCGGGCTTGATTTGCGAAAGAATGATGTCTCCCCCGTGATGGCGAACGATCGCACGGGCAATGGACAGGCCAAGACCGACGCCGCCGGTGTCGCGATTGCGGGACTGCTCGAGGCGGAAGAAGGGCGCGAACACCTGTTCGGCTGCGGTTTCAGGGATGCCTGGGCCCTCATCTTCGACGACGATGTCGATGGTGGCCGACGTATGGAGAACAGACACCCGCGCCTTCCCGCCATAGCGCACTGCGTTTTCGACCAGGTTGCGGATGGCGCGGCGCAAGCCATCAGGTCGGCATCGATAGTTCGCTTTCGCTCCTTCCTCAAACTCCACATCCTGCCCCAACTCGGCGAGATCATCACAAAGGCTCCCAACCAGCGCGTTGAGGTCGATCGTTCTGGTTTCCTCGATGGTTGCTTCTCCCCGCGCCAAGGCGAGCGTACCTTCTGTCATCGTTTGAATTTCATCGATGGCTGCCAGCATTTTCTGCTGGAGATCCGGATCGGAAACAAACTCGGCGCGAAGGCGAAGAGATGTCAGCGGCGTACGCAAGTCATGGCCAATGGCTGCAAGCATGCGCGTGCGATCTTCGACAAAGCGGTGTAGCCGGGACTGCATCCGATTGAACGCTTCCGACGTTTGGCGAATGTCGTCGGGTCCGGATTCGGGCAAGTTCGGCACTGTCTCGCCCCGGCCAAGGGCTTCAGCGGCTAACGCCAGCCCTCGCAAGGGACTGGTAATGCGGTTGGCTATGAAGACGCCGATGATCGAAAGGACAAAAGCCGTGATACCCAGTGAAAACAGCGACTGGGTGTTCCATAGCGTGCTCGGCAGGACTTTGTGATAGGCGGAATTCAGCCATGTGCCATCGCTGAGTTGAACGGCAAGACCCATCCCCTTCGAGCCATCGAAATACAGAAATTTTGCCGGGTGGGGCAGGGGCCAACGGCCCGATGCCAAAACGGCCCAGTTCTCGGAAGCGTTCGCGGATCGAAAGGGACCTGATTCATAGCCAAGTTTCACAGGCGGGCTCTTTGGTTCCACCTGCCACTTCTTTTGAAGGTCAAGGAGGTTCGGGAGCGGTTTTTCCAGCTGCGCTACAGCTTCCCTGCGCCATCCATCGGCATCGACCGGATCTGTGGCTGAAATCCAAAAGCGCGTGTAACCGGTTCCGCTTGCGAGAAGGACGTCTTCGCGGAATCCGATGGGGATCGATTCAAGTAGCGTTGCAAGAGATGTGGTGCGGCTGAAAAACTCTCCCTTGGCTGCCGCCCGCAGCGCTTTGTCGCGTTCATCCCATGAAATGAAGAATGCAAGGGCCTGCGATATGACGAGCGCAAGCAGCATGAGGCCGATGAACTGCGCTGCAAGGCTCCTTTTCCACCAGCGCATCATGCCGACGCTATCTCCGCGGAGAAGCTGTAACCGCCACCCCAGTGGGTCTTGATGATTGCAGGGTTTTTGGGGTCGAGCTCGATCTTCTTGCGCAACCGGCTGACCTGGTTGTCGATACTGCGATCGAAACAGTCGGCCGAGCGACCTGCGGTCAGATCGAGAAGTTGATCACGACTGAGAACCAGACCGGGATGTTCCAGGAAGGCCTTGAGCAAGCGAAATTCAGCCGTGCTGAGCGCTATTCCGACACCATCGCCTCCGATGAGTTCCCGGCGGCCCACATCGAGCTGCCAGTGATCGAATTGTACGGTTTTTGCCTTTATGGCCTCTCGATTCGGTGGAAGACTGTTGACCCGTCTCAAGACGGCTCTGATCCGCGCCAGAAGCTCGCGCGGGTTGAACGGTTTCGTGAGGTAATCGTCGGCGCCGAGTTCCAAACCAATGATGCGATCGGTGTCATCCGCCATAGCCGTGAGAAATATGATCGGCAATTGCATCGTGCTGCGCAGTTGGCGACAAACCGACAGCCCATCCTCGCCCGGCATCATGACATCGAGAACGATCGGGTCTGGAGCGCCACGTTCCAGGATACGCCGCAGCGCGGTTCCACTCTCGGCAACACTGATGCGATAGCCCTGCTGGGCAAGATACTTTCCGACAAGGTCGCGAATGTCGCCATGATCGTCTACGACGACGATGTGAGGTGCGGATTGCATAGCGCCGAGTCCCAAAACGATTGAAGCAGAAGCGGGACTATAGAATAGCGGCTAATTCCCGGCATCCCAAAAAGTGTATCAAAGTTTGCCAACGGCAGACGAAACCGTGCGCCCTAAACCGTGTGAGGCGACGTTACCCAAGGCCGTTTCTCCAGCACACCCCAATCCCGCCTGCCCGCCGGTATTTGCTACATTTTGCGACAATTCCCCGGTTGGTCAGGCACAACTCTGCGACAAACGGCAGGTAGTCTTCACGCGTCGAAACGATCAGCGCATTCGAATACGCGAGAACTGCCCATGAAAACTATCCGCCTTGGCTCGATGCTCATTCTCTCGGTGTCTTTGTGCACTGTCGGGTCAAGTCCGGCACAAGAGCCGGCAAATGCGGAAGGGGAGCGGCTTTTCCGCACCCGCTGCGGCTCCTGCCACGGCGCAAAGGACGGTGACAACCGGTTGGGACCTCATCTTTCCGGTCTTCTTGGCCGACAGGCGGGGACAGTCCAAGGCGTCCGATATTCGAAGGCGCTGAGCTCCTCCGGCTTCGTTTGGGATGAAGAGAGGCTTCATGCCTATCTTTCCAACCCCCGCCAGGCCGTTCCGGGCACGACGATGACCGTCAACATTCGCGATGAGGCACAGCGCTCGGCCATCATCGCCTATCTCCAAAATCTTCCCGCCGCGGGTCAAGCGGGGGAAGAGGCGGGCAATAGCCCCGATAGCAGCCTGACAACCGAATGACCGGGTCTCAGGCAATCGAAACTCCAACGAGAAGTGAGACATTATGAAGAACTCCGTCATTGTATTTGTCGCCGCCGCCGGTCTTCTTGCAGCCACAGGCAGTGCGTTTGCCCAAGGATCTGGTTGCGTGAAACTTCAATCCGCGAGCTCTGAATCGAAGACCCTTGCCCCAGCCGATCGATCTGCTGCAGAGGCGGACAAAAACGCCAGCTGATCCGGATCACACAAGAAGCAAGTGATGGCGGGGCGGGCCCGCCATCACCTCTCCGACTGTATGGAAACTGGAGCGTGTCATGATTCAACTCAACATCAACGGGGTCGCTCGAGATATCGACGTCGATCCTGAAACGCCTCTTCTATGGGTTTTGCGTGAGCAGGCCGGACTGACAGGTACCAAGTTCGGTTGCGGCATTGCCGTGTGCGGCGCGTGCACGGTGCAGATCGATGGCGTTGCAGCACGCTCATGCGTCATGCCGGTGAGCGCGTTGGACGCAACACAACGGATCGTCACGATTGAAGGCCTTTCCACGGACGGTGGTCATCCGGTGCAGCAGGCATGGCTTGCGCTCGACGTGCCGCAATGTGGCTACTGTCAGGCCGGCATGATCATGGCGGCTGCGGCGTTGCTGGAGACCAATCCGAATCCAACGGATGACGATATCAACGCGGAAATCACCAATATCTGTCGATGCGGAACCTACAACCGGGTGCGGGCGGCGATCAAGCTTGCCGCGGCAAACGGCAGCGAGACCAACAAAGGTTGAGGACAGAACGATGAATGTAACCACGCTATCACGCCGCAATTTTCTGATCGGGACTGCTGCTACGGCAGGCGGATTTTCACTCGGGTTTCATGTACCGTTTCCGGCAAATGCGCAGGATGCCGCCTCAGACGTTATGCCGGAAATCAATGCCTGGGTGGAGATCCATCCGGATGATACCGTCGTTATCCGCATCGTCCGCTCAGAGATGGGGCAGGGCACGCTGACGGGACTGGCCCAGCTTGTCGCCGAAGAACTCGAGTGTGATTGGTCCAAGGTCACGACCGTATATCCGACACCTGGTGAAAGCCTTCGTCGTGACCGTGTATGGGGCAGCTTTTCAACAAGCGGCAGCCGCGGCATTCGTGGCTCGCATGAATATGTGAGGCAGGGCGGGGCCACCGCACGCGAGATGCTGATCGCTGCCGCCGCAAGTGTGTGGAATGTGCCGGCATCGGAATGTTCGGCAGCCAACAGCATCATCACCCACGGTGCTTCAGGGCGCACCGAACGGTATGGCGCTGTTGCAACGCTCGCCGCACAGATGCCACCCCCCGGCAACATAGTGCTCAAAGATCCGAAGGACTGGAAGATAGCCGGCAAGTCACTTCCGCGGCTTGATACCGCCGACAAATTAACCGGCAAACAGATATACGGCATCGATTTGATGCTGCCAGAGATGCTGAATGCCGCTGTGAAGGAATGTCCGGTTTTTGGAGGAAAGCTCAAAAGCTTCGATGCCGCAGCCGTTTCGGCCATGCCGGGCGTGCGCAAGGTTGTTCAGATCGACGAGGCGACAGTCAGCGTTGTCGCGGACACCTGGTGGCAGGCGCAATCGGCACTCAACACGCTGCCGGTCGTTTGGGACGATGGACCCAATATCGCTGTCACGAGCGCCTCCATAGCCGAGATGCTCGCGGAGGGCCTGGACGCCACCGATGCTTTTGCCGGTACCGTGATCGGCGATGCTCAGGCGGCACTCGAAGGAGCGGCCGATGTCGTCACGGCAACCTATTCTTATCCTTATCAGGCCCATGCCACGATGGAGCCGATGAATGCCACGGCGCGATACTCGCAGGACAAATGCGAGGTATGGGTGCCGACGCAGAATGGGGAAGCAAGCCTTGTCGAGACGGCAAAAGCGTCCGGCCTTCCGATCGAGCAATGCGAGGTTTACAAACTGCATCTTGGTGGCGGCTTCGGCAGACGTGGCAGCAGAGAGGACTATGTTCGCCAGGCAGTCATTCTCGCCAAGGAATATCCCGGCACGCCGGTCAAAGTGATCTGGTCACGTGAAGAAGACATGCTTCACGGCGCCTATCATCCGACCACGCAGTGCAGATTGAGGGCAGCGCTCGACGCCGAAGGCAATATCACCGCGTTTCACATGCGCCTGAGCGGCCAGTCCATTCTCTCCTCGCTGCGTCCTGAGGTCGTTGGCGAAAGAGGTCACGACCCCGTCGTCTTCCAGGGATTGAATGACGGCGGCAGCGATGGTGCTTTCGGCTATACGGTTGCAAACCTTAGCATCGATCACGCCATGCGAAATCCCCCTGTTCCCCCCGGCTTTTGGCGTGGCGTGAACCTCAACCAGAATGCCATTTACGTCGAATGCTTCATGGATGAGCTTGCGCATGCGGCTGGGATGGATCCGCTGCACTTCCGGCGCAAGCTGATGGCTAATCATCCGAAACACCTTGCTGTCCTCGAGGCCGTTGCGGAGCGAATCGGCTGGGAAACACCGGCGCCTTCAGGCGTCTATCGCGGCTTGGCGCAAATCATGGGGTTTGCCAGCTACGTGGCGGCGGCGGCTGAAATCTCCATCGTCGACGGGCAATTGAAGATTCATCGCATCGTTGCTGCGACAGATCCCGGTCATATCGTCAATCCCGCTCAGGCCGAGCGACAGGTCGAGGGATCATTCGTTTATGGCCTGTCGGCCTGCCTTTATGGCGAATGCACAATCAGCGGTGGTCGTGTCGAACAGGAGAATTTCGATACATACGAGGTGATGCGCATGGAGCAGATGCCCGAAGTCGAAGCCATCATTATGCCATCCGGCGGCTTCTGGGGCGGGGTGGGCGAACCTACCATCGCCGTCGCCGGGCCGGCAGTTCTGAATGCAATTTTCGCCGCTACCGGCAGGCGGATCCGCCAGCTGCCTCTTAAGAACAGCAACCTCGCATAACGGCGCAAGGCCGCCCACAGCCATAACAGGCGAAAAGAGGTGCTCCGCGCGGATACGCGGAAGCACCAATATGGGTCGCGATTTCACATCCAGGAGGTTTTCATGCGCAGCCAACACCGGGAGCGAGAGCCGGGAACTATAGTAGCTCGTGGATACTCACGTCCGGAACGACGGCTTTAGCGATTTCGCAAAGGTGCCAGTGATGTGTCAGGTAAATCACCTGGCCAACCCTGCTCATCTCGCCCAGCAGTCGGAATACTTCCTCAGATCGGGGGTTGTCGAAGCTTTCCATGATGTCGTCGGCGATGAACGGAACGGCCGGCCGCACAGCGGCGAACTCCTCGTATCCTGCAAGCCGAAGCGCCAGATAGAGTTGGAACTGCGTGCCCGTAGACATGGTATCCGCAAGCTTCGATCCGCCATCTCGCGCCACGCCGATCAGGATCTCCTTGTCCTTGTCCGGTTGCGTCGCAAGACCGGAATAATTGCCGCCGGTGATCAGCCGGAACGCTTCCGAGGCACGGTTCATCATCGAGCTGCGATGCTTTTCACGGTAGATGTGCAGCGCCTGTTCTGCGGCGAGCGTTCCGGCCCGCAACGTCAGATAGCGGACCGCGTGATCTTCGATCTCAAGGAAGATCGTGCGCCGCTTTGCCTCGATCCGGGCAACGGCATCGTCGCCTCCCACGGCATCCAGCCTGTCCTTGGCGCGGGTCATCTCGGCGTAAAGCAGCTTGGCGCGCTCGGTCAGATCGTCGATTTTGACGGATAGTTCCATCGCGCTGCGCTCCACATCGGCCACGTCGATTTCCAAGAGAAGCCGTTGCGCTTCTTCATGGCTGGCGGTGCGCAGGCCCTGGGCGATCTGGTCGCGAAGCTCGGCGATGCGTTTTTCGACCCGCTCCCGCTCTTTTGCCTGCTCAAGGAAGGCGCTGACCGCTGCAAGCGTATCGGTGCCGAAATAGCCGGTCAGCTCAGCCTTTTGAGCATTGTGAACCGCCAGATCTTCCATAAGCTTTTGCCGGTTGTCGATCAGCCTTTCGAGGTCTGCCTGCTTGTCGGCCCGGATTTGCTGGTTTCGCAGCGCGGCATTATGGCGGTCGACGAGGGCGTTGGCGGCGTCAAGCGTATCGTCGATCCGGGTGATACCGTCGAGTTCGCCAAGGATGGCGGTCATCTCGGCTCGGAACTCTGCCTGGTCTCGTTCCATCGCGGCCACACGCTGGGCCATGTCCTGCCGTTCTTTCAAAATGCCGGGCAGCGTCGCCAATACAGCCAGAATTTCGCGAACGGCGGCAACCGAGCCGGCCTTATCCACAAACCATGTCTTTGCAAGAGCTTGCCCCCAGGCCTGATGCCATGCATCAGCGGCGGCCTTCGCGTCTTCATGGTCGCGTTCACGCTCGGCGAGATCGCGGGCCAGATCGATGAGTGCCTTTTCGTGGCTCGCCTTTGCAGCCTTCCGGGTCTTGATATGCGTGAGGAAATCGCCTGCCGCGCGCGCCAGTTCGCCGATCGGCAGATGGTCGACAGCCTCGGCACCTGCATCCCTCAGGGCGCTGACAAGCTCTGCGCCATGGCGTTCGAGTTGCGACTTGATCTGCTCGATCTCGTCCTCGGCTTTTTGCAGATCGTCCCATGCGCAGAGCGTGTCGCTTCTTCTGCTGGTCCAGCTTTCAAGCGCTGCAAGGCATTCCAGCGCGTCCGGTCCAGCTCCAAGAGCATCCGGTAGCAGGGCGCCGATCTTTTCGGAAAGGCAGGCGTATTCGGTCCGTGCTTCATCCAGCAAGGCCTGCTGCCGCTCGATCGCCGCTGCAGTCGTCACTGTGGCTTGCATCAACTGGCGAAGCTCGGCCAATTCCTGCGCCCGCGAAAGCCGGTCGGCCGTCACCGTATCGTCCCGCCGCATTCTCTCTTCGAACAACTCAGCCGTGGCGCGATTCAGTGTTGAAAGGTGGGCCTGCCAAGCGGCATCGCGTTCGGCGCGGAGGCTATGGGCCTCGCCATCATCGATCGCGCCACTGGCCGCAAACGCGGCAGTCCGGGCTTTTGCCAATGTCTGTTCGGTGACGAGATCGCGGTGCTTGCTCTGGTGGTCAGCCACCCGCTTTTCGATCGCTGCGGCTTGCGTGCGCCAGGTTTCGATCTGGCGGCCTTCCACGGATTTCAACGCCCGCAGGTCGCTCGCATCGCCCGACCAGGGCGCGAGCAGAGCAAGCTGGTTTTCGAAACCGCGTTGCAGCTGGGCGCATGCCCGTTCTTCGACGGCAAGGCGTGACGACAGATCGGAGCCGGTCAATCTGGCAAGCGCCGCCTCGATCCGGGCCAGCGATTCGGGGCCGATCGTCATGCCGGAATCGAACTCGGCGGCTCCCTCTTCGCGCAACCGCCCAAGCGTTTCGCGCGTGCGTTTGAGTTCACGCTCGGCCGCTGCCAGTTCGGCATCGATACCGGAGCGCTTCTCGATCAGGTCGCGAATGATGCCGGTGGAAGAGGCCGGCAGCAGCAGCGCCTCGGGATGGGCATGGCCGGATTGCTCGAGATCCGCCAGAAGCCGCGACAGCATTCCGTCCTGCTCGGCGAAGGCAAGCTTGCGTTTCGGTAGGTCGTTCTCGGCCGCGCGATAGCGTGCGCGCCCATTGTCGAGCATCTCGATATGGGCTGCGATCGCCAGCGCTTTTTCATCGACGTTGATCTCGTCGATTTCACTGGCAAGCTGCTGGATATTGCGATCGGCGGATTCAAGAAGCGCCTGCAACCGCGTTTCGTCGCGCGAAAGCTGGGGCAGAAGCAAAAACCATTCGGCGGGTGGCCGGGGAAGATCGCCAAGGATTGCGGGATCGCTGGTGAGGCGGGCAAGCTCGGTTGCCAAGGGGAGGGCGCCGAGAATGCGCGCCAGTTCCTGGTGCCGTGCCTTTGCCTCGGCCAGTTCGCTCGTCGTTGCGCCGTAGGATGCATTCGCCTGCTGAAAACTGTTTGTCAGCGCTGCATAGGCTGTTGCGAAAGTATCGATTGTGTTGCGTTCGTTCTTCAGTGCTTCGAGCGTCCGCTTCAGTTCGGCCATTTTCGTGCTGGAAGAACGCTTCTTGTAGATTGCGCCGGCGTCCTCTGTTGCGGCCACCAGCGATTTGCTCAAGCCGGCGAGGCCGGAACTGGCGGAAAACAGCAGTTCGCCAAGCTCGCCCTTGCTCTGGATAATCGCATTGCCGCCGTCTTTCAGCGATTGGTCGTCCAGCGAAAACATCGTCCGGTAAGCGTCGCGGCCGATGCCGCCAAGCGCACCCGCAAGCATCGCTTCGTTCACCGGCTGGCCACGATCATCCACCAGGCTGCCGCTGCGCTGTTTCAGCCGTATCAGCTCATGTTCGGCACCATCGAATTCCAGCCGTGCGCCGATCTTCATCGCGTTGTACGGGTGCAGGAAATTATAGCCGCTGCGCTCCGGAATGCCGAACAACAGGTCGAGGAATGCCGCAAAGATCGTGGATTTTCCGGCCTCGTTTAGGCCGTAGATGATGTGGAAATCCGGCGTGCCCCCGGTAACCTGACCAAAATCGATCGAATGGTCGGTGAATTTCCCGTAGCGGGTGAGGTCCAGCCGGCGAAGACGCATCAGCTTTCTCCCCGATCGGCGGTCTTCATCCTGGCGGTAATGTCGTCGGTGCCTGTCAGCAGCAAGTCGTCGATGAACGCCTTGAAGCTCGCTTCGTCATGGCCCGCGAATTGCCGGCTCTCCGGTGGCAGATCGGCGAGCAGTTCGTTGACCATTTCACTGACTTCGTCGCGAAAACCGGGCCGCGCAATCACATCATCGCGCATCAGCTGGCCAAGCTCGATCACCGGATCGGCGGTGGCCTTGCCGGTTTCCTCAAGCGGCTGTACGGCAAGCTCCAGCTTTTCGATCCAGGTCCGGCCGATCCGCTCGCCGCGTTGCTCGGCCTCCGTTTGCAACAGGTCGATGTCGCGGCGAAGCTTCCACGAAAGCGGCGTCTGCCCGATGATGCGAAGGCGGGCGACGAGGTGTGGCGAGGGGGTGTTCTCCCGCTGCTGCTCCAATGCGGTTTCGATGGTGCTTGCGGCATCGCGCCATTCGGAAATCCCGGTGAGATCGACCGTCACGCGTTCGAACTGAGCGACACTGGTCAGGTGTTCCTCCACCATGATCGTGCGATCATCGGCAACGGTCACCAGCGAAACCGTCTTGGCGCCGGCCTCGTTGATGTCGCGGCCCTGTGGCATGCCGGGCATGATGACGGTGCGCGGTCCCTGGTGGTGGGTGCGCTGATGGATATGGCCCAGCGCCCAGTAATCGAAGCCCGAGGCATGCAGGTCCAGCACATTGCACGGGGCATAGACATCGTGGTTCGACGGACCGGCGAGGCTGGTGTGCATAATGCCGATATTGATGGCGTCCGAGACCGGAGACTTGTATTTCGGCAGAAGCGAATCCGGTGCCTGCGGTTTGGCAAAGCTCAATCCGTGGATCGCGACCGCCAGACCATCCCTGGTGAATTCCACCGCTTCCGCGCGGGCGCCAAAAATTTTCACCGACGGCGGCAACACCAGCTCATGGGTGATTTTCGACAATGCATCATGGTTGCCGCGGATCTTGTAGACGGCAATCCGGGCCTGGTGCAATCGCTCCATCTGGCTTGCCAGGAACCGTGCCGTCTTCATCGAGGTCTGATCGCCATCGTAAAGATCGCCGGCGATAACAAGAGCGTCCACCTGTTCTTCGAGGCAGAGATCCACAATGGCGATAAGGGCCTGTCTGGTGGAGTCGCCAATCAGTTCGGCCAGCTCGCTATTGCGCAGCGCCAGCGAGCGGAGCGGCGAATCGAGATGAATGTCGGCGGTATGGACGAAGCGAAATGGCATGGAAGGGTTTATATTCTCTGCTCTTGGCAGTCCTCAATGGATGCTGGCTGCGAATTTGAAGGACGGCTTTTTGTCAGGCGCTCCAAGCGCTGGCGGCACTGCATCGTTCTTGGAGAGAAGCGCCAAATGGATCCCCACTTGGTTGGGTTTTTGCAACCGTGCCTTGCTCCTCAAAGCTGGGAGCAGTCCTCCTTAAAATTGATTCTAGTACATGAAAAATGGTTCTCCCAATAGTTCCATATGAAAAATGGTCCTTAATCACGCCTATTGCGGGCCCCTGCAGGAGTGCCGGTCATGCGCGTCATAGGCGCGCCGAGTTCCGTAGTCGCTATCCCTGTATCATTGACCGCGATTCACGGAA
This sequence comes from Phyllobacterium phragmitis, assembly GCF_002980495.1. GTDB lineage: Bacteria > Pseudomonadota > Alphaproteobacteria > Rhizobiales > Rhizobiaceae > Paramesorhizobium > Paramesorhizobium phragmitis. The sequence continues at coordinate 7,507 of NZ_PVBR01000037.1, read as the reverse complement.
TGCTCCAAATCCTTGAATGATTGTCACTTCCTATCGAGGGCTGCGTCATCAGCCAACATCCGCTGATTGATCTCGTCGAGGGACGCGGCACCGAGCATTGCCATGTCTCTGTCTATCTCGGATGAAAGAAGGGACACCGCGTGCCGAACGCCGGCATCGCCGGCGACGGCCGCCGCGAACAGGAATGGCCGCCCCACGAAGACGAAATCCGCGCCCAGAGCTATTGCCTTCAAAACATCCGATCCGCGCCTGACGCCGCTGTCGAGCATGACAGCCATCTTCCCCGCCTCGGCTTTGACCGCAGGGAGGGCAACCACCGGTGAGATCGCGTAGTCCAACTGTCGGCCCCCATGATTGGAGACGATGATGCCGTCGGCGCCGAGTTCGTTCGCACGCCTGGCATCCTCCGGTGACAGCACCCCCTTGATCACCAGTTTACCTTTCCACCGCTCGCGGGCGATCGCGGCATGTCGCCAGGAGAACGTTCCGCGGCCGCCAAAAGAGCGGATCACATTTTGGGACACGATCGCCGGGCCTCTATCGACGTCAGCATTCTCAAAATGCGGCATTCCGTGGTTCTTCAGCGTTCGGGCAGCCGTTCCAAACAGCCAGCCCGGCCGTGACATGACCTGCAGCCCCAGGTTCAGGCTTGGCTTCATCGGCGCGCCGAACCTGTCACGCTTGGAGTCTTCTCTGTTGCCTGCCACAGGGACGTCGGCGGTGATGACGAGCGTCTCATATCCCGCTGCTGCAAGTCGATCGATCATGCCGATGACGCGCGTATCGTCTCCCGGCAGATAGGCCTGGAACCATCGGGTCCCGCCTTCCCTGGCCACCCGTTCGAGACTGATCAGCGAAGTGGCGCTGAGGACCGCTGGTATCCCGCATGCTGCGGCGCTTCTCGCCAGAACGATATCTCCGTCATAGGCGGCGAGCGCACTGAGACCCATCGGCGCAATGCCGAAGGGATGTTGCCATCGCTCTCCGAACAACGTCCGGCTCTGGTCGCGGGCAGCGAGACCGGCAAGGATCCGCGGGATCATTCGGATCGCCTCGAAATCACTCCTGTTCGACCGGAAGGCGGCGCCGTTCTCGACGTACCCGGCAATGTATCCGAACACGCCGCGGGGCAACCGCTTTCTCGCCGCCGCCTCGAAATCTTCCAGGTTGAACACATCGCGAAGACTGCGGGGACGTCGCTCTTCGCGCCGCGCCTCCGATACCCCGGCAGGGCCGTCCGAAGCGACATGCGTGGTAGTCTGGTTCGTCATTTTTCCTCCCCATCATAGCCTGATCCCCAGATCGACCCACAATTGCTCAGGTGACGCGCAGGGTGTGTCCGGCAGGCAGTGCTGAAGGCGCTCGACCACATCGGATGCGAGATCGACACCACCCCGCAACTGCAGTCGGCGCATCGCCAACGCGCGCTGGCCGGTAGGCGGACGAACCGTGCGCTATCGGCAATCTTGGCGTCCCACGCGGCCGCCGCGACAAATCCTGCCTGACGTTCGAAGGCAGCCGGTCCCCGCTCATGATCAATCTCCCGGCACGCTTCCGCCGGATGGCGGCACGAGGAAATCGAAATCACACCCCTTGTCAGCCTGCAGGACGGTCTCGAGAAACAGCCGCTTGTAGCCGCGGTTGGAGCCGGGATGCACTGGCGGTGAAAAATCGACACGCCGCTTTGCGAGTTCGGCCTCGGAAACGGTCAGCGACAGCCGCCGGTTCGGTACGTCCAGTTCGATGACATCGCCGGTTCGAACCAGCGCCAGCGGGCCGCCCTCGGCACTCTCGGGGGTCACATGCAGGACGATGGTGCCGGACGCCGTGCCACTCATCCGCGCGTCGGAGATCCGGACCATGTCCTTGACGCCCCGTGCGGCCAGCTTTTTCGGGATCGGCATATAGCCAGCCTCGGGCATGCCGGGCGCGCCCTTGGGGCCGGCGTTCTGCAGGACGAGGATGTCGTCCGCGTCGACGTCGAGATCGGGATCATCGACGCGCTCTGCCATGTCGGCGATCGAGGAGAAGACGACTGCGCGTCCGGTGTGGGTCATCAGGGCGGGCGTTGCCGCCGACTGCTTCACGATGGCCCCGCCCGGCGCGAGATTACCGCGCACGACCGCCATGCCGCCTTCGGGATAATGGGGCGCGGAGACCGGCGCGACGATCGACTGGGACCAGCCGGAAGGCGCGGCGTCAATCTCTTCGCCCAGCGTGCGACCAGAAACGGTCAGGCAATCGAGATGCAGAAGGTCCTTCAGTTCGCGCAGGATGGTGGCGAGGCCGCCAGCGGCATGGAGGTCCTGCATGTAATGCTGGCCCGATGGCTTGAGATCGACCAGCACCGGCACCTTTCGGCCCATTCGGTCGAAGGCGTCGAGGTCGAGCGTCAGTCCCATGCGTCCCGCCATTGCCGCCAGGTGGACGATGCCATTGGTGGAACCGCCGGTCGCCAGGAGCACGGCGAGGGCGTTCTCGAAAGCCGCCGCCGTCATGATCCGGTCGGGAGTGAGGGCGCTCGCAGCCATCTTTACCGCCAGCGCGCCGCTGGTCTCGGCAATGCGGCGTCGATCGGCCGAGACGGCCGGAGGCGTCGCGCCGCCGGGCGCCATCATGCCGAGTGCCTCGACCACCAGCGCCATGGTCGAGGCGGTGCCCATGACGCCGCAGGTGCCGGCACCGGGAACGAGTTGGGAATTGACGTCGGAGATCTCGTCGGCATCGACCTCCCCGGCGCGGTGGCGGGCCCAGAAGCGGCGGCAATCAGTGCAGGCGCCGACCTTCTCGCCGCGGTGGCTGCCAGTCAGCATAGGCCCGGTGACGAGCTGGATCGCCGGAATACCGGCGCTGGCAGCGCCCATCAGCTGGGCCGGAACGGTCTTGTCGCAGCCGCCGATGAGGACAACGGCGTCCATCGGCTGGGCGCGGATCATCTCCTCGGTGTCCATCGCCATCAAATTGCGCAGGAACATCGAGGTGGGATGGGAGAAGGATTCATGGATCGAGATGGTCGGGAAGGGCACTGGCAGGGCGCCGGCCAGCATGACGCCGCGCTTCACCGCCTCGATCAGATCGGGGACGTTGGCGTGGCAGGCATTGAAGCCGCTGGCTGTGTCGACGATGCCGATGATCGGGCGGTCCAGCGCGTCGTCGGAATAGCCCATGCCCTTGATGAAGGCCTTGCGCAGGAACAGCGAAAACCCGGCATCGCCATAGCTCGTCAGCCCCTTTTTCAGCCCGCGCCCGTTCTCGTCCGACATTCCATACACTCCCTAACTGCCTTGCCGGGTGAGCAGACAGATGTCGCTCAAGATTGTCAACAATATGTTTGACATATTCAGAGGGACCGATAAGGTTTCGAGACGCGCTTGGAGGAGTGCGCCAATCCAACCGGGAGGTTTCCAATGAGAATGACCATCGTCGCGGTGCTCGCCGCAACCACCGCTATCATCACCCCCGCGTTCGCCCAGGATGCCTCTTATTCGGCAGCCGACGAGATCAATGTCATGCAGGGCTTCAAGGCCGGCGGAGGCTCGGACGCCCTGGCGCAGCTGGTGCAGCCGTTCCTCGCCGAGGAACTGGGCGTCAATTTCGTCAACCAGTACATTCCCGGCGCCACCGGCGCCATCGCCTGGACCCAGCTTGCCAAGCAGACCAGGCCAGACGGGGCCACCGTCAGCATTACCAACACGCCAATGCTGACGACCAACTACATCATGAACCCGTCGATCACCTACACCGTCGACGAGATCACCCCAATCGCCAACGTCGTCACCGATCCCGGCGTCGCGGTCGTCGCCAAGGACAGCCCGTTCAAAACGTTCGAAGACTTCGTCAAGGCGGCCAAGGACAATCCCGGCACCATAACCGTCGGTAATTCAGGTGTCGGCGGCGACGACTTCTTCACATCGCTCATCTTCGAGAAGGCGGCGGGCGTGAAACTGCAGAAGGTGCCGTTCGAGGGTGACGGTCCTTCCTGGACGGCGGCGATGGGCGGCAAGATCGACGCGAGCTTTACCAATGTGGGAGTTGCCTATCCCCAGGTGAAGGAAGGCAATCTGCGGGCGCTGGCGGTCTTCACCGAAAAACGGCTGCCGGAGCTTCCCGATGTTCCAACGGCCAGGGAGCTCGGCTACGAACTCGTTGCCGGTTCGTCGCGCGGTTACAGCGGCCCAGGCGATTTTCCCGAGGAGGCTCGCCAGCAGTTCATCGACGGCCTGCGCAGGGTGACGGAGAACCCGAAGTTCCAGGATGCCGCCAAGGCCCAGGCGATGAACATCGACTTCATCGCGGGCGACAAGTATCGCGATTTCCTCAAGAAGCAGGAAGCCGAGTACACGCAGCTCTGGAACGACATCAAGGATGAAATCAAGGCTCAGTAGGGGCGTGTGGGCGGGAGGAGCGAGCCCCGCCCATTTCCATTTCCTCATCCGGAGTTCATGTCATGGGTCGTATCCTTGTCGCTCTGGCGGCTATTGCAGCCGTCTTCTTCTTTTGGAGCGAGGCGGCCAACTATCCCAGAACGGCTGCCCGGCTGCCGAACATTCTCGGTTGGGTGGTGCTGATCCTGGCGATTCTCGCCATCGTGCAGACGCTTTTCACATGGCGACGCCAGAAGGCCGAAGGTACGCTGGTTTTCATTCCCGAAATTCAGTGGCGCGACATTGCTGTCGGCGGCGGCTTCTCAGGCCTGATCATCCTTTACGCCTGGAGCATCCGGCACGTCGGATACCTCGTCGCAACGCCGCTGTTTCTCTTGATTCCGCTGGCGGTTCTGCGCCCGATTGGATGGACCGCGAGCATTCTCACGACACTGGTGGTGACCGCCTTCATCTGGGGGGTCTTCGTCTATTTCCTGAAGCTGTCGATTCCGCTCTACCCGGCGGTGTGAGGAGACCGAGATGCCCGAGTCCTTCCTATGGATCGGTCTTGCCAACGTCGTAGACCCGGTTAACCTCCTGGCGATCTTCGCGGGTGCGTTGATCGGGATGTTCGTAGGCGCGATGCCCGGCCTTTCGGCCACGATGGCGATCGCCTTGCTGCTGCCGCTGACCTATTCCATGCGCCCCGAGACCGGGCTGTCCATGCTGGCCTCGCTCTACCTGGCGGCCATGTATGGCGGTTCTGTCGCGGCCATTCTGCTGCGAACGCCTGGCACGCCGGCTGCCGCGGCAACCGTTCTCGACGGCTATCCGATGGCGCAGAAGGGCCAGGCCGGCAAGGCCCTCGGCCTGTCGCTGACGGCTTCGCTGATCGGCGGCATCATCTCCTCGATAGTCCTTTTGACCGTGGCGCCGCTGCTGGGCCGCATCGTCCTCAATTTCGGGCCGGTGGAGATTTTCGCCGTTGCCGTGCTCGGCATCACGATCATCGGCTCATTGTCCCAGGGATCTGCAATTCTCGGCCTGCTTTCGGGCGCGATAGGATTGCTCATCGCTACCGTCGGCATGGACCCGACAACCGGCACCCCGCGCTTCACCTTCGGTGTGCTCGATCTCTTCGGTGGCGTCAACTTCACCGTGGCACTGATAGGACTATTCTCGATTCCCCAGGCGATCCGGCTGATCGTGCAGGGCAATTCCAATGAAAATGAGCGGGTATCGAGCATCCGTGACCGCATGTTGCCGACCGGTTCGGAATTTCTGAAGATGCTGCCCAACAGCGTCCGCTCCGGATTCATCGGCGTCTTTGTCGGCCTCATTCCCGGCACCGGCGGCGATACCGCCTCCTGGTTCGCCTATAATGAGGCGAAGCGCTTTTCCAGGCACAAGGCGGAGTTCGGCACCGGCTATCCGGCCGGGATCGTGGCGCCCGAAGCTGCAAACAATGCGGTCGTCGGTGGTGCACTGATCCCGACCATCTCGCTCGGCATTCCCGGATCGTCGTCGACTGCCGTCCTCCTGGGTGGCCTGATGGTGCACGGCATCCTTCCCGGGCCGTCGCTGATGACTGAATATGGCGACGTCACCTACACGCTGCTTTGGGCGGTGATGTTCGCCAACATCGCGCTGTTCATCGTCGGCCTGCTGTTCACCCGCGCCTGCATTACGGTCACCAAAATCCCGAACCGGGTCGTTGGGCCTATCATCGTCGTGCTGTCCGTTATCGGATCCTTTGCGATCAACAATTCCGTCTTCGACGTCGGACTGATGATAGCCTTCGGGATGATCGGATTCGTCTTCGATCAGGCTCGTATCCCGACACCGCCGTTGGTCATCGGCCTCATACTCGGACCGATCCTCGACACCACGTTGCAGCAGTCGATGCTGATCGGGCGCAACAACTGGATGGTCTTCCTGCAAAACCCGATCTCAGCGACCCTTCTAGCCATCGCCCTCCTTTCGATCCTGCAGGCTACCCCGCTGTTCGGCGCCATCGCCAGGCGCTTTCGAAATCCACCGGGAGCAGATACGATATCATCGGCCGAAAGCGACATCGCGGGGAACCGCGACTGAGACGCGATCAACTATCGAGGAACCCTTCCGCACCACGATGCGAGGATGACAGACCGCAGGAGCATTCAGACCTATGTCCCACACTGCCGCATCTGGCGAACCCGAAGACGAATACACAGCATCACCAGCCAATCGCCAGAGCGGTGAGGAGGCCTCTTTGGAGATCGCGTCCCAACTTGAGGAGGATATCGTCTTCGGGCGCCTCCATCCCCGTGAACGGCTGATCGAGGAGGAAATCTCGAGCCGGTTTGCGGCCAAACGCCATGTCGTGCGTCAGGCCCTGGTCGAACTCGAGCGGCTCGGACTCGTTGATCGTGTTCGAAACCGGGGCGCTGTCGTGCGGCTTTACCGGGCCGAGGAAGTCGAGGACATCAACGCGGTGCGCGAGCTTCTCGAGTCCCATGCCGCGTTCTTGATTCCGCTTCCCATGCCGGAAACGGCCATTGCTGAACTGGAGGCGATCCAGGATCGTCATTCGCGGGCAATTCAGGAAGAAGACCGGCGTGGGGTATTCCGCTCCAACATCGAATTCCATCAGGCCCTGTTCGCCCACTGCGGCAACGCCGCCCTGATCGAGGCGATCAACAGCTTTGCGCAGAAGTCGCACGCCTATCGTTCGATCTTCGTGAACGATAAAGCCTACCTGCAATGGGCGGCCGGCGCCCATCTCGCAATGATTGAGGCGATCAGGACGCAGAACCGAAACGAACTCATCTCGCTTTGCCGCGCCCATCTAGCGCCCGCCAAGAACCACTACATCGAGATGTTCCGAAGCCGCTTCACCTGAGATGGTGCGGATATCCCGCAGCCGCTTCAGGACGCGGCGACACCACGCCTTGGGGGAATTGTCGGCATCGGCTTCTCCATCATCGATGATCCACATGGACCTGGCCCATGTGGGTCTTGTGAGCTGCCGAATGCTGCTAGAGTCTGTCAGGACTAGCTTGAAACAGCTTCCACCTGGCCGTCATTCTCGGGCTTGTCCCGAGAATCGACCGCAGTTTGAGCTGTTCGTACGGTAATTGCTTTTCTTTTTACTTATGGCAGAT
>NZ_PVBR01000036.1 GCF_002980495.1 Phyllobacterium phragmitis | reverse complement strand
CGGCTCGATCCGGGACCATTGTTCATCGGAAAACCAAAAGAAAGCAGTCATCTCATCGCTCCATATTGGAGCAAGTGAATCATCGTCAGACTGATTTGAAAAGACCGTTATTGGGTCCGGACCCTAGCGTCGACTTCCCCGCGCCCGATTCACCGATGATGCCGAGGATTTCGCCGCGCCCCAGTTCGAAGCTGACGTCGTGGAGGATCGGCACCGGGCCGGACGCCGAGAGATAGCGAAGGCCGAGGTTCCTCACCTGAAGCAATGGGATGTCTGCGGTTTCGAGAGTCATATCGAACGGCTCCTTGGGTCGAGACGGCGTCGGACGTCTTCACCGACGAGATTGATGCTTGCGATCAGACCGGCGAGGGCAAGACCGGGAAAAAGGCTGATCCAGTATTGGCCGGTCAGAAGGTACTGAAATCCGTTGGCGACCGTGGCGCCCAGGGAAGGTTTGTCGATCGGAACGCCAAGGCCCAGGAATGACAAGGTTGCCTCCAGCGCGACGGCATGGCCGACCTCGATGGGAATGAGGGTGACGGCTGGCGCGATGCTGTTGGGAAGCAGATGACGGAAGATGATCCGGGAAGTGGGCAGCCGCATCAGCCGGGCCGCGTCCATGTAGGGCTTGCCGGTTTCGCTGAGCGCAACACCGCGCACCACCCTGGCATAAGTCGCCCATTGAGCGATGATCAGGGCCAGAATGATGCGATCGATCCCCGGCCCGAGCGTGACGATGGCGATCAGCGCGACGAGAATTGTCGGCAAGCTCAATTGGAGGTCGACCAGCCGCATGATCGCGACATCGACCCACTTCCCGAAATAGGCCGCGCTGACGCCGGCCGTAAGCCCGATCAAGGCCGCGATGGCCGCACTGGTGATCGAGACGAGAAGACTGATGCGCAAGCCATAGAGAATGGTGCTGACGATGTCCCTGCCCAGGCCATCGGTCCCCAGCAGGTATATATAGCCGCCACTTCCCATCGTGCCGGGAGGAGAGGAGGCTTCCCATCCGTAGATCTGCAGCGGGTCGTAGGGATTTTGCGGGGCTATTGCCGGCGCCGCAAGCGCAAGCAGGATATATGCTGCAAGCACGATTTTGGATACGGTCAGAGCCGGCCCGTATGGGGGCTTTCCCAGCACCCGGATGATTTCGGCTTTCATGATGTCACCTTCATGTGGAAAGGCGCACGCGCGGATCGAGCACGGCGTAAAAGAGGTCGACAAGGGCGTTCAGCACGACGAAGGCGACCGAAATGAAGGTCAATGTCGCCATCACCACCGGCCGGTCGAGGAGCTGGATGGAATCGATCAGCAGCTTTCCGACACTCGGCCAGGCGAAGATCGATTCCACGACCACCGCAAAGGCGAGCATGCCGCCGAATTGCAGGCCGATGATCGTGACGATTGGTACGCTGATGTTGGGAAGCGTATGGCGGAACAGGATCCTGCGCGGTGAAAGTCCCTTGGCCCGACAGAACCGCGTGAAATCCAGCTGTTCGACCTCGATCGTGCCCGACCGCGCCAGGCGTGCGATGAGGGCGATGTTCGGTATTGCCAAGGCAAGCGCGGGAAGGGTCAGATGCCACAGGCCATTCCAGGTCAGGAAGCTCCATTCCTGTCCCAGCAGGCTCACTGTCGAACCTCTGCCGCCGGACGGAAACCAGCCCGTCAGGATCGCGCCGAGCAGGATCAGCATCATGCTCAGCCAGAATGACGGAACGCTGAGCGCGAACACGCTCGTCTTCAGGATGGATCGGTCGAGGAGCGTACCATTCCGCCTGCCGGCAAGCAGTCCGAGCACGGTTCCGACTGGCGCTGCCACGAGCATCGCGATCGACGCCAGTTCGAGCGTCGCGGGCAGTTTGCTCATCACCAGACCGAAGGCGGGCAGATGATAGATGTACGAGGTTCCGAAATTCCCCGTGACGACATTGCCGATGAAAAGCAGGTACTGACGCCAGACAGGTTGATCCAGCCCGAGAGCGATCGTCGCGCGCCGGATATCCTCGGGCGTGGCGGTTTCGATGTTGACGACGTTGAAGACCGGATTGCCGACACTGTGAATGCCGATGAAACCGATGATCGACATGACCAGGAGGAGAAGGAAGGCTTGTGACAGCCTACCCATAGCGACTGTTATCAAGGCCATGATCGTTCACTCCGTCGCCGGAATGGTCTGCATCGCCGTGGTCCAGCCGCGGGGATGCATCACATAGGAGGCGACCCGCTTGCCGTAGCCGACGATGTGATGGAAATGGTAAAGCGGAATGATCGGCTGGTCGGCCATGACGAATTCCGTCGCGTCGGCAAGCGCCTTGTTCCGCTCCGGCCCCTCTGGGATGCTCTCGGCTTTCGCAAGCATCTTGTCGAAAGCCTCGTTCCTGTAGTTGCCGTAATTGAGGGCACCGGCGCCCCGCTCGGGATCGGGCGATGCCAGGAGCGCGTCGAGCATGATGTCCACGGCCTCGCCTGAGCAGCCGCCATACCAGGCGGCATATTCGCCGGCCGCACGCTTGGTATTGAAAACGGAAAACGGCGCGGCGGTCGGCTGGACGGTCACGCCGATGCGGGCCCAGCTTTGCGCGACCGCCTGCAGGGTCTCGCCATCCCCGGGATAACGACCGGCTGGCCCCGCGAGAACAAGGTTGAAGCCATCCGGATAGCCTGCCTTGGTAAGCAGCGCCTTCGCTTCATCATATTTCGGGGGCTCGGCAACGAGATTGGGGGACGTGCCCGGCAAGCCGGTCGGGAAGAGCTGCGACGCAGGTGTGCCATAGCCCGCCAGGATCTTGTCGGTCAGAATTCCGCGATCCGTTGCTAAGGCGAGGGCCTTTCGAACCATGGGGTTCTTGAAGGGATTGGCAATCGGTTCGCCCGACTTGCCTGTCACGCCGGGAAGCGTTTCGCTCGCCACGTCGAACTGGAGAAAGTTGACACGTGCCGCCCCCACGCTCTCGACCTTCGCGCCACGCTGCTTCAGAGCTCCCACGTCGCGTGCCGGAATGGAATCGGCGACATCGACCTCTCCGGTGGTGAGCGCTGCGACACGGGCCGCAGGGCTCTCGATCACCCGAAAGGTGACGGTCGGCCAGGCGGGCTTTCCTCCCCAATAGTCCTCGTTTCTAACGAGTTTCAGGGTTTCGCCGGAACTCCAGCCCGCAAACTTGTAGGGACCGGTTCCGACCGGATCGGTCCCCGCGTTAAGCTCTTCGGTTGTCCTGAAATCCTCCGCTGGCTTGGGCATGATGAAGATCGAGGAAAACGAGAGCGGCAGGGTCGGAGCGCTGGCCTTCGTCTCGACGATGACGGTCATGGGATCGGCCGCGGACACCGATTTGATCCCGCTCACATAGGACTGGAAGCCGCCGCTCGGCGGTTTCAGAAAGTCCCGGATGCGCTCGATCGTGTAGATGACATCATCTGCGGTGAGGGGGGAGCCATCATGGAACCTGACATTTTCCCGCAGCTTGAATCGCCATTGCGTGTCCGAGAGCCGCTCCCAGGATGTCGCCAGACCCGGCTTCAGGTTCAGCTGCTCATCCTGATAGACAAGCCGCTCGTAGATATGGGAGAGCAGTGAAGTGTTTTCGTTGAGGTTCGCGTAATGCGGATCAAGCGTCATCAGCTTGTAGGCCGTGGTCACGCGCAATTCCTGCGCTTGGGCCCGCACCGAGAAAGCCCCGCAGAATGCGAGTGATAGCAGCAGCACTGACAGCAGAAATGGCCGAAATCTGTTTCTTTGTTTCATCATGAAGTTCCCTCTGTGAATTCTTGGCGCAGCCGGCGTTAGGCCCCTGAAAGGGTTTTCCACCCGGCATTTTCCATTGGCGCGAAATCTGAAAACGGCGAGAAGCAAACGGCAGCCGAGCAGGAGTCCTCGGCTCTCCAATAGGATTCGACCGTTCTTAAATCGGTTGATACAGTGCGCCCGTCACAACCCAGCAATCTGGATGCCGGAGAAGCTCCCGGTTGTGCTCGGTACTAACCGTGGATTCTGGAACCAATCGGCTAGGTGAGATGTCGGATGCGCCCCAATTTACACGTCAGCTATAGCGCCGTTCGCCCGATCTCCCTCCGGTCTCGGGTTCGCTGAGCACGGAAGACCGTTTCGATTTATAGGCGCGCAGGCAATGATGTTCAGGAAGTTGATAAGGTGGAACCGATTTGCAGTTCTCCAGCGTGACCGGAGGCAAAGTTCTGCTATTGTCGGAATCAGCCATGATCCGAGCTCCTTGCAGCTTGGTTGTGGTCAGGCTGGAGCCGGTGGTTGCAACACCGGTTTCAGCCGCAATGGGCGTTTTCATATCACCTTGGCGTAAAATCTTCAATGAGAAATCAAAAAAAATGAATGGAATAACCGGAGCCCAAATTCGGGCGGCGAGGGCGCTGCTCCGATGGACCGCAGAAGATCTCGCAAAGGCTGCAAGTGTTGGTGTTACGACAATACGTCGCGCGGAAGCTGGTGACGGGCAGCCGCCGATCACGGCGGCAAACCTAAAACTGATCAGGATAACGCTGGAGGATGCCGGCATTGAATTCATCGCACGCAATGGCGGTGGCGTCGGCGTGCGATTCAAGAAGCCAGAATGACGAGCGGTCACCGGCTTACAGCGGAGCAATGCCAGGGGGCACGAGCTATGTTGGGCTGGAGCCAAGCAAATTTTGAAAAGGCAGCTAACGTATCCCGACAGACCATTGCTGATTTTGAGCCTGGAGCTCATCTGCCCATCAGCAACAATCTCACGAGTGTCAAGCGGCACACAATTCCATGCCGAAACACCCCGTAGTTGGCGACGTAACGTAAGCGCTCACTTAGACGACATTGAAGATCCCGCCTCGCCAAGCTCGAAAATTGACAGCAAATTCACGACAAGGAGGCACCGGATGCTTACCCTTCAATGTACCTGTGTTCATGTTCCAAAATTTTATAGCCGAAGTTGCAGGGCAACTCTTACATCGTGGATTGTCGGTGATAGCTAAGCGCTATTGTCCGGTTTAAGATCGAATGAATGGGCGGGAAGATCGTTTAACGATAGTTTATGACGGCAGCGCTATCCAGGCCATTGGCGGGCACCAGCTTATAGTGGCGCTCTTCCACGACCTTCACCATATCGTCTTCGACAGTCAGTTCGAACATTGCCACACGCTCACCGGCCATGAACTGGGCAGAGATCGCTCGTGCGCGCATTCCTGGGAACTTCTGAGCACACCACGCAAGGTCTTGCTTCGTCTGGACGACGGAAATCTGGTCGGTGCCACCCTTGGCCTGGACCGGGATGGAGTAATGGCAGCCATGTCGATCAATGCCCATATAAAGTTCATCGATTTCGATTTGCCCTATGCCCTGGACCGTTGTTCGCAAATGGTTTTGAAGCGAGTAGGTTGTGAGGCTAAGGAAGATATCGATCAAGCGGTTGTATCGAACGATAGCGAGAAGTGCCTGCTCATCGTCGAGGGCATACTTTCTTATGACTTCCGGGGTGCTGTCAGGGATGTTGATCGTGACCAAATCTTCCCTGGGTAGAATACGATTTAGCCTAACCAGCACAAATCGATAACGCGCCCTGCCAGCGCCTTCGATAATCCATTCCATGCCCTGGGGCTGGGTAGAAAGTATCGCTTGCGGAAAGGATGTCCGATAGCGAAGAGAGTAGATGAGGTCGCCAAGGTTTTTTGGCGCGGGAAGTCCCATCGCGATTGCGGTCGCGTCAATATCCGCTCTCTCAAAATCGATGACAGTCAGGCCAGGGCTATATCTATCGAGGAAAATCTTCTCGATAATCTCCTGGTAGACTGTGCCTCGTACCGCTTTAGCCATTTGACAATGCGGTAAGCGCTGCCAGTCGTGCCGCTTCGGTCTCGTGCTGCTTCCGCTTTTTAGTACCGGAACGCTGATCGCGCCGCGAATTAGGGGCCTCTACACCCAGCTTTGCCGCTGCTTCAGATAACGTCATGTAGAGCAATGCAGGATCGCCGAGATTGATAGCGTGGGCCGGACGCGATGGTGTCACGCCAATAGCGCTGATGATTTTGCTCGCAATTGCCCGTGCAAAGGGGGGAGGGACAGCATTGCCGATCTGCCGCGCTCCATGCCATTTTGTTGAATGCAGGCGGAACCAATCAGGGAAACCATGCAATCGGGCCATCTCGCGGACAGTGACGCAGCGATTGTATTTGTAGTGGATTGGACGGGGGCTTGTGAATGCGCCACGCGCACCGTCAGTCCCAGCGCGCAAGGTGTTGGAAAGCCCATCAACCGACAATTTATAGAAGCGGCTGATCGGCTCATTTTCGCCGGACTTGGTCTCGGCAAATCTCATGCGAGAAATTTCCGTGTGATCTGTCTGCCACGAGGAGGTCAGGCTGCCTGACGGCCAGTTGCGCGGATATCCAAAATGCCAAGAATCGTTATTCAGGCAACGCATCTCAGAGGCGTAAGCACTCGGCTTGCCATAGGTCACGTTCGCCACAATATCGGTGTGGGCCAGCTTTCCGAATTTGTCTGCATCGGGTAGATCAGCCAGGGCATCCCGCGCTGAGGGGCCCTTCGGCAAGTCCGTAGGAGCTTTCGCATCAGCGGGCGCGGTCAGCGCCATGGGGTATTTCGGCACCGCAAGTCCACGCTTCGCGCCAACGAGGATCAAGCGCTGCCTATGCTGCGGCACGCCGAATTGTGCGGCGTCGAAAACCTGCCACGGCGTGCGTACTTGGTAGCCCGCTTTTTCAAACGCCACCACCAACTCCTCTAGGAATGCACGATGGCGCCCTACGGTGAGTCCCTTGACGTTTTCAAAGACGAAGTAGCTGGCGTCTAATTCCGCAACTATTCGAACAAATTCGTGAACCAGACGATTACGGGGGTCTTCCATTGAGCGATGACCGATCATCGAAAAGCCCTGACAAGGAGGCCCGCCGAACACTACGTCAACCTTTTCGTCTGGCAAGAGACCCGCCGCGTCACGTATCTCTTGAGCGGACAGCCCGACCACGCTTCTGGCGAGGACGGCACAATCCGGGAAATTGAATTTGTGGGTAGCAGCGTGTATCGGATCAATCTCTACGGCAGCACGAACATCAAAGCCTGCTTGTTCGAAGCCAAGGCTGAGCCCACCTGCGCCGGAAAAAAGATCTATTCCAATCGGTCGGACCATCAGTTGCCCTCGTTCAGTTCGTTTTCGGAAAGGGCATCGCCAACAGCAACGCCCCGCTTCCCCAGAAAATCCACCACATTCTCAATCGTCACCGGCAGCGATTTGGTCTGGCACTGCCAAATCACTATCACATCCCAGCCTAACTTCTTTAACTCATCAATCACTCTTTCGTCTCTAGCTTTGTTTGCCTCGATCTTAGGTATCCAATATTCTGGACGCGACTTTGGCAGTTTGCCCTTTGCGCAATCGTGCCCATGCCAGAAGCAACCGTGGACGAATATGGCCTTTCTTTTACCAGGAAAGACCATATCTGGTCGCCCTGGAAGGTCTTTGGCGTGAAGCCGGTATCGATACCCGAGTTTATGAAGCGCGCGGCGTACCAGCATTTCCGGGCCTGTGTCTTTTTGGCCTACTGACTGCATAATTCGTCGGCGCTGACCGGGTGTGCGGGTTTCCATCGTCTTTCCGTGTGCTGCGTCTGTAGAATCAGATACCCGATACTTGCGGCGATAGTGAGTATCCAACGGATTTTGAGATCACCAGCGGCAACTCGTGACTGCTCTTTCTATCGTGCGCCGAAATGCCGTCGGCAACGGATATAGGCTCCATCTCGAAGATCGACACGACGGTTTTGCCGTCGCGCTTTAATGTGTTCGCTGCTACGGGAACGATGAATTCGACATCCTTCAGCCCAGGGCGCCTCCGGGTTTGCTTTGCCATGAACGCGACTTGTCCTTTGATTTGATCGGGAAGAATAGGGTCTCCGCGTTTCGCCTCCAAGGTCACAAGCGCCTTTTTGGCGATCCTTCCGACATCGAAAACAAGTAGGAACACGGCGTCGATTTCTGGTGTGCCCTTTAGGCTGTTTTGCAAGTGGAACAGGTCGATAACCTCGATATCCGAAAAAAGGGCGAAATGCGTTTGAAGAAGACGCTGATGAACGCAAACTTGGATGAGCCATGCTTCGTCGCCCCGTCCCAGGGCGCGCGCTGCCGAAGGCAGAGATACCGCTTCGATGGGATGGATCGTTGCGCTTTCGGGTAGAGCGAAATCGTCCGGAAATGGAACTTCCTGCTCGTTGGCATACGGAACGAACTCGAACACACGACTATCGCCGTAGGCCTGCCTTGCTGTATATCGCGCCTTTGCAATTTCTTCAGGCCACTGCGCGTTACGAGAATGACTGCGTAAGAAGTCTTTGAGGAAGTTCGCCGGATTGCCGGGCTTGAGGGAAATGCCCTCCTCCTGTTGAAGCAAAATTATCGCTTCTTGAATGTCGTGCTGGGTAACCGTTCCCTCGCTGACGGTTCCGAGAGAAGGGTTAAATACCCGCTGGAATAAATGGCTGAAAACAACTGGCTTCTCACTGTCTCGGGACATTCATTTTCCATGACGAACGAATCGTTTTGTTGCTCGCCTATCGTGAGGTCAGAAGGAGACGTTTGGAAGCTGTGAACTGACGAAGCCACAGTGAAACTGTTGCACCGGTGGCGGGGCGGTGTGTCCGTTAATAGCCCCGTGTCCGAGAACCCCGGCGATAGGTACGTTTTGGAAGGCAGTGTTCGCTCGGCCGGCAATCGAGTACGCGGCATCGCACAGTTGGTTGAGGGGGCACCCACAACTGGATCGCGCCGTTAGCCCAGAAAGTGATCGCACGCGGCCACCACATATTTGCAATGCCCGCGAATTGAACGATAGCGGCGCGATGCTCAAGCTGGAAAATTAGCGCCTAAAAACAGGAAAATTATAGGTCGCTTTGCATCTCGGACGGTGAGGGAAAAAGCATTATCCATTCAGCCGACGCACCATCGTCACCTCGTCAATTTTTTTGTCGTTGTGCAGGAAACCGCAAGGAATTCGGCCGATCTCGACAAATCCATGACGCCGGTAAAAGCACAATGCCGCCGGATTCTCGGCGCTGACTGCCAGTTCAAGCTGCAGAACTCCAATGCTTCTTGCATAATCCGCAACCTTGTTCAGAAGGTTTTCCGCGATCCCTGTCCCACGTTGGCTCTTGTGCACATAGACGCCGATGAGGGCGGCGCGATGCGCCATTTTGCTCGGACGATGACGCGATAGTCCCATCATGCCGACTGGCTGACCGTTCAGAAACGCGACGAAAACCGGATTATTCAGCCGTTGGCGCCATTCCTCGTCGGGAAGATCGGCCCAATCCTCAAACCTGCTTGCAAATGAGGTGGGCTCGCGGGAAAGCGCTTCAAGGCGAATGCAGCGGAAGGCATCAATCTCATCCATCGAGAGGCGTCTGATCGAGATTTCCCGCTTATTCGTCGCCATATCCGACTCCGATAGGTTTCGCAGAACCGCTGCTGGCAAGAGTAATGGTCAACTCCCACAATCGAGGTTCTACGAGAGCTGTGCCCATCGCCATTCGGGCGACTGTGCATGAACCGCTCCATTTGCAATGCATGTGGAAAGCTCTGCCCAGATCGGATCGCTCGTGAAGCTGGCGAGGTCCCCACACGCTTGCGCCAACGACTGCTCACTGTAGTTCGTCAGCAGATCCAGGATGCTCCTGCTCGTTTCGATCTCCAGCAACGGATACCCATCACTCGGCTTCAGGACGCGATGCCCCCATACTCCGGGGCGGGCATCGGCGCGGAGAGCTTTTAACAGGTCCCGTTCTTCTAATCTTTCGAGCGCGTTGGCAACGACATAACGCATGAGAGGATAATAGACGGTCTGCCGACAGCCGCCGAGAGCGCGCACGCCCGGCAGGATGGATGTCACCAGAAACGTCGTGAACAGGCTGGGAACTATTTTTCGTTGGCGGAGCGCAGCAGCGATGTCTGCCGGGGAGAACCGGACTTCGAACCGTGATCCATATCCACCTGAAAGAACATTGCATCCCAATCGCAAGGGAAAAATCTTTCCCTCCGCCAGCCCCCAGAAGAGATCCGTGGTGCGGCGGATCCATCCCGCCCATGGATCGGCGTTGAGATTATCGATCGCTTCCAAAATGGAGTGCGCGAACGAGCCATTGCCGATAAATCGCGTCGAAAGCCACGATCCCGTGTCCTCAAGATGGTCGGCTACGAGATCAGCGACATCGATATCGTCGAATTGAAGGAGCCGAACCTGCGGCGGAAATGCCTTCTTCCATATCGCCTGGTTGCCGGCCGTGATAGCATTCGCGGCCGACGAGAATTCGGTGTTCGGCAGGATAGCCTTGAGCCTGGTGGCGGCTGCGTTCGCCGGCTCCCCGCTCTTTCGCCCCGACAGCATGAAGCGATAGGGGCCATTGAAGCCGCAAACGCTGTAGGAATCCATCCGGCTTCGGGGAAGTCCGAAGACATTGACCGCTTCGCCATTAAGGTGAAGCCATCCGGGTCCCTTTTTCGATCTTTCTATGAACTTTACGGTCGAGGCATTGTAGCAGATATGCCACCGGAGCCTGTGCGCGCCAAGGCCGAGCAGGCTGAACAGATGCGTGTAGAAGGCATCCGGTTCAAACAGTAGATGGCAATGCGGTCCGCTTTGAATGATCGGGGAGGCGGCTAATTGATCTGCGGCCTGCTGTGCCTCCTGCTGGTCAGCTCCCGATCCAAGGGCGACCCGTTCGACACATTTGCGCAGGAAGGATATGGCCTCGTCACGAGGTGAGCATCCAGTTCGGTTAGGTTCGACATCATAGACCGCCCATGCGTAATCCTTGAGCGGGCGGCTCCAGAACTCATCCAGATGCGGCATGAGATGTGACAGGGTGTTTCTCACGTCAATCGTGGTGCTCGGATCGCGGAGGCTGTCAGCGGATTTCCCATTCACTTGGTGGCTGTCCATTGATCGCTTCCCCATCCCTGCATCCGAACGACGCAATTGTCCGGGCCCTTATTCAAGTTTCGGTCCAACCGATCGGGGAGATCGCCACGTCCATTCTGCCGGTCCCGGTGGCATACTCTCACGTGCGAAAATACGCGGCAGGATCGCATAACAATACTCTTGAGGTATGGCCGGCTTCACCATGGATGTGATGAAATTGTGTAGGGAGGTGAATGAGTTGGACGACACGATCGTGTAAAAATTTCCGCTGTTCCATGTGATGGCGGAATAGTCGAAGTACGAGCTGAGGGCGGAAATGGAGCTCTCCAAATCGACCTGAAAATCCACCATAATATCGAGAACGTCGCGCTTTTTCACGACGATCTGCGTCTGTGAAAAATACCGTGATTTGAACTGTTCGTCCTTTTGGCGCTCGCGTTCGAGGTAGGTTTTCATGTCCGGGTGCATGAGCTTTTGAATTTGCACCAGCAAGCCGCCAGCACGAATTCGCGGTGCTATGACAGAAAGCTGTTCTTCCCGGTCGCAGCCGCACATCTGGAAGGTTGTATCCTCCATAACCAGATCATATCCATCGCGGAACGGTTGAAGATTTTCATCGGCAGCATAACGTTCATCGTCCAGTTCGAAGAACGGACCATGATGGAAATACGCATCTTCGCTCCCTCTTCGTGCGAAAAAGCAGGCACGATTGCCGGCAGTCGGGCTGCAATTCAGGGTCTTGAGCCGGCCATCACCAAGTCTTGCCAACGCTCTCGCGAGTGTGCCTGCACCTGCTCCCAAGGTGTAGATCGTCGCGGCTTGTTTGGTGCGTCCCCATGTTGCCAAACCAAACGGAAGTATCGCTGCGGCTAGGCGGCATTCCTCTTCGAGCCGGTAGGGGATACTCGCAAAATAGTGGTTGTCAAAGTGGCCCCACAAGCGCCGGTGAGTGTCCCAGAATGTCATGCAAGCGATATCGAACTCCAGCAGGTTCATGTCAGGCGCCGGCTTCGCCAGGTCAGGCATGTTTGCAAGACCGCGCGCTGTCTGCTCAAAGAACGCAGCAAAGGAGTTTAGACGCGGGGCATTCCGCCAAGCCTCAATGGTTTGCAAATCCACCATCGCGCGATCCTTCCCACAAGGTGAAAGGAGAAGCTGTTGCCCAGCCTTTGAAGACGGGTGACAGCATGCCGCCGCAGCCTCACAAGATTCACAGCGGCGCTTCCTCTTGAGCAGATCTTGTCAAAGACGAAGCTTGATACAATCTGCGGATTTCAAGAGATTGACCGCGCATCACGGGTGCAAAATCGCCTCTCCGGAACAGGTGCGATCATCTTCACATGAACCAGCGCGTGGATAAGTTCACCCCCCACTTCATTCGGAGACGGCGCAGCGGGCCAGCGTGCAAATGCCGGCTCGAAGTCAGCAGCCCTGTTCGTGGAACGCTGGCAAAAGCTCGACCACACCAGCCAGCGCCAGTACAGGGAAGGCGATATGTCCGGCTATAAGGCCACGCGGTCAGTGATGGGCGAGATGGCGAAAAGCCTCGAACGCGACCCGCAGCTTGAATCCATCCTCGCCAACCGGAAACGAGACCTTGGCATCCATATCGATTTCGACGCCGGAATGAGTCTAGGCCAGCGGCTTGCTCTCAGTCATGGGCTTGGCCAGAGGGCGGGGGCTTGGACTTTGATTCATGACGGCGAATGACGCCTCAAGTAGCTGCGCCCGCACTCCACCTCAACCTGATGTCATAGGACCGCAGATCGTGTGCTTCACGACCTCGCAGCGAAGCAGCTTGTTTTGAGAAGGACGCAACCCGATCCATGGAATAGAGGCCATCTGCTGACTGTCCGGTTCTGGCCGAAAACTCAGTAAGCCGCCATACGGCTCACGTGAAGAGTTTCGTACGCCCGCCGGTGCCCGAAACTCTTCACGTTTCCTGACAGTCCGGTTTTGGACGTCGAGGATTAGTTGGCTGCCGTTCAGCGATGGGGAACCTCAGCGGACCGTTCCGCGGCCTCATCTCTGGAACCGCTAACAGCTGCTCATCACCCGAGTGTCCCGAAAATCGACGTGTGTGTAGGAACACACCAGCACCGCGGCTAGGTGAGCGTCAGAGTGTCGGCGCCCGGACCGCGGGCCGGCACGCTGACAATAGAGCTAAATGGCGACAGCGGCGAGCTTGGTCGCGGCATCTTCCATCGGCTCTTCTGCAGGGCTCAGGCCACATCGCGAGGCCAGCACACGGTGCGCCCTTCTGTCGTGAGGATCGGCTTGACCTGTCCGAGCAACCCACGGAAGACAGCTAAGGGCAACCTCCTCAGGTGCAAAACCAACATACGGTTTTACCGTCGAGCTGCCAAGCTCGACGGAGACATTACCCTGAATCACTCATTTCTGTTGGAGCACGCCATTAGGCTGCGACGGCTTCGACGATCGAAACATAGCTGCCGGTATCAATGATGCGGTTCAACCGCAGGTCTGCCCCCGCCAGCAATCGGTGGAACTCTTTCTCCGTGCGCTCACGACCTCCTTCGTAAATTCCCATAGTGAGGAGGTCCATCTCCTTACCTGGATGCGGCGTATTTCCTTCCGGAAGGACCGGATCCATGATGAGCACGCGCGCGCCAGGAGCCATTGCCTCGCGGATGTTGCGCAAGATACGGATATCGTTCTCGTCGCTCCAATCATGCATAATGTACTTGAGCAGATAGATATCTCCCTTCGGGCATGATTTGAAGAAATCCCCTGCCACGAGTTTCCATCGTTTGTCATCGCCCAATTCACCTAGGCGATTCCTGTCCAGAACGTGCTGACGATCAAACAGAATACCATGCAACGTGGGGTTCTCCCGCAGTACGCGCAGCAGCAGACCACCTAATCCGCCGGCCACATCGACGACGGTTGCATCTTTTGGGAAATCGTAACTGCGGACGAGAAATTGGTTTTCCACCTCCGACATCGCCGACATTCCACGGTGAAAGTCTTCCGCCGGAACCCCCTCCTGAGCCCAATATTCAAAGAAGGACATGCCAAAAATATGCTTGAAGATGAACTCCCCGCGGACACTCTTCGCAAGTTCACCAATTGGACGCCAGAACGTCTCGTCGGTGAGCATCAGAACCGCGCTCCGCTGGGATTGGGGCCGATCCGTACGCAGGAAGTCTGCTGGAAGTGTCAAGGCGAAGCGTTCACCTTCCTCTTCGCGGAATACACCCCGCGTGGCGAGCAGTCGAAGAATCCGATACAGCTTCAGCTTATCGGTCTTCGTCGCCTGCGCTAATTCCCCGATCTCTCTCGGTCCGTCAGCGAGATGATCGGCAACACCGAGTTCCGTCGCGGCCCGCAGCGCCGCCACATATGTATACCCCATTGCCTGTTCCAGCAGGAACAGGGAGGCGGCCTCGGCTTCGGAAACTTGTGCTTCCGGCTTGTGCATGTGCTTGTTCACAACGTTGTCTCCCAAACTTAGCGCAGGCTATTCGTCCAAACGCCATCAGATGATATATCAAAACCCTGTCAACTATTTTCCAACTAAGTCATGCTCACCTCCTAAGCTTTCATATACGGCATTAACCATGCTATTCATGGCAGCTGTTACTTGTGGAATAGAAAGAAATATTGCACTCGATGTAAGTATTCGATGGTGCGTTGCTGATCCTGTCACCCAGATATTTTCTCTCTTATTTGTCCTTGGGTTGCGGATAGACAGATCGTGAGCGATATCGATTCTGCCTACGGCGGATGCGTGATGGCTGTCGAGGACCAACGCTCCGGCGTCGTCAAAGTAGTAGTGGTGGTTCTGAAAGCCGGTGGCGCATACGACGGCATCGAACCGCCCCTCGCCGCCATCCCATCTCACCTTCCAGGCTTTGCCATCAGCCTGCGATGCTTGGATATTCGTTACGTTTCCCTGTTTAACTGCAAGGACATCATTCCCGATATGCTTGAGAATCTTCTTTGCGTTTGGCAAAGCAGCCGCCGCGATGTAACGCATCATTTTGCGCCGGAAGCCGGGCTGAAAATCATGTGCGTTAACTTCTTTACAGTCAAAATAAATGGAATTTATCGCGTCCACATAGCTTATTATCAGATCCTCCCATCTGCAGTTATAATCATCCGCGATATGAATTTCCTCGGAAAGTCTTTCTCTTGTCTCCTTTAACTTAGAGAACTGTCGACTTACCGGCGTATTACTGAATCTTCTTAATGTTCTTGCGAGATATAAAAGGTATTTTTTTCTGATGGAGCGGTCGTTCAAATGAGAGCCATCAGGGCACCACAAAGCTATCAGTTCCCGCAAATCGCTCTGCTCTATCGGGAACTTATAGCTGGGAGCAAAGCCTCGCCGAACAGCGGGCAACTCGCCGGACGGGGACAACATAGTTACTCGATGCCCTTCCCGGCAAAGCAGGAGAGTTGCGTCCATTGCCGTTTGTTTACTACCAATGATCAGCACATCGGAGCTTGCTGGCACTTTTGCCAGCATCTCGGCTTCTGGGTAAGGGCTCCGGAAAAATGTAAAATGCTCGGAATACGGTCCAAAAATGAGTGGAACCTTGGGCAAGCCGTGCCCTGTGCATAGAATGACGTCTGTGGCGCAAATCGTAGGCCAAACGGTATGACCGGAAAGTACCAGTTCGTATCTTCCGCGGGATAAAGCGTTAATTCGTGAACAGGACGAATCTATTTTTAAAACATTTATTCCTGAACGTGTTGCCTCCTGGAGATACTTTCTGAAATTGTATTTAATATAATCCCCAATTACGCGACGCGGGACGTACGATGAATCCGCCGCATCAACTCCGACATGTTTGAGATAATCAAGAAGATCGCTGGAGTACGCCCTGTCAATGGATGAAACATCAACAGGTGTGTTGCACATGATGTCATCGTCGGTGGCTCCAAACACCATGCCGCCGATAGGCCTCGGATCAATGATGTAGATCGATTTAGCAATCCGATTTTGTACAGCAGCCATAAAGGCGCTAACACCGGTTGCTCCTCCGCCAACAATGGCCAAATGCCTGTTGTAACCAGTCACTTTTACTCTCCACTTATAGACAATCCAAGGATTGTAGAAGGGCGTCTTAGGCAATTCTAGATTGTACTTTACTTCACAATAGCACTGTGATCGGTCCGACAAATTGCTCCCGCTGCGTTAGGGTGCAGCGTCGGCGATCAGAAGACTGATCGCTTGGGCCGGGCATTCATCGGCCGCGCGGGCGACCGCGTCGGCGTGCACATCGATGGGCGCGCAATCAACGCATTTCACGCGATTGGTTTCGTGGTCCAGCTGGAATACGGCAGGGCAAACCGTCGCGCAGTTGCCGAAGCCGCAGCACATATCTTTATGAATGTGAACGCGCAGTCCGTGCATAACGTGCTCCTTCATCGAAGAGAAAGAACCAGACGTGTGAGCATTGGGAACGACAAATCCGGAACGGGAGAGAACTGAGCATCCTTCACGCTCATTCGCGGAAAGCGCTGGAAGAGCCGCTGCAGGAGGAGCTCGGCTTCGAGACGAACGACTTGGGAACCGATGCAAAAATGGGGGCCGCTGCCGAACGCCAAGTGACGGTTGTCGGGGCGATCTATGATGAAGCGATCGGGATCCGGAAAGCGCCGCTCATCGCGATTTGCGGGCTGTAGACCGAGCAGAAGTCGTTGCCCAGCCTCGATGGGCTTACCTCCGATCGTGGTCGGGGCACTCGCATAGCGATGCCTGAAATGTACGGGTCCATCGTAACGGATGATCTCTTCCCAGGCAGAACGCGCAAGCTCCGGCTGCGCGATAAGCCGTGCCTTCTGGTCAGGGTGGCGAAGCAGAGCAAGCGTTGCATTCGTGATTGCAGACTGCGTCGTATGATAGGCGGCGATCAGGTACCCCATCAGCAACGTCGCGAGACCAGATCGTGTCAAGCCGTCTTCGCGGCCTTCTGCAGCAAGCAGAACGGCCAGGGTATCGTCCTCGGGCAATTCCTTACCCTTCATCCTGTCGAGCACATCCTCTACCAAAGCGTAGTAGAGCTGCCCCGTCGCATCTGCCGTTTCAAGTACGCCCGGCCTTCTCTTCGATGCGCCCAGCAAGGTAATCATATCGTGCGCTTTCGAGATCAGCTCTCCAGCTTCCTCGACCGGGACATGCGCAAGTTTGCAAGAAACCTCGGCAGCCAGTGGACCAGAAAATTCGGAGACGAATTCAACCTCCGTTTCACCTTCGAGCCTTTTCAAAAGACGCTCAATTGTCTCATCCATCCACGCGCGCATTTTCCCGATCGCCCGCGAGGTGAACGCCGGCGACAGTATCCGACGAACTTTCGTGTGATCAGGTGCATCCATAGTAGCTGCCGATTCCCGGTAAAATCGTGCGCCGGGAGAATTGCCAAGAAACTCCTGCGGTAGCTTGCCGGGCTCGGGCCTCATGGTTACGAGCGGATTTCTCAGTGCCTCGTCGACATGGGCATAGCGGGTAAGGACGATGCACGGCTCTCCCTCGATTTCGGTTTGGAAGAACGGGAAATTGTCGCGCAGTACCCGGTAAGTCGGATATCGATTGGCGAAAAAGGCTTCCGATGTGAGATCTGGTGTCGTGAGAATATCCATTTTGGTTAGCCTCCGGGCAAAATGCGACAGGATTGCTGATTACCGAAGAGAAACATCCAGACGTGTAAGGGCTGGGAATGAAATGTCTCCGGCAGGAGCCGTCTGAACCTCTTTGACGTACATCTTCGGGAACCGCTGAAAGAGACGTTGCATCAGGAGCTCACCCCCGAGACGTGCAACTTGGGCTCCCCAATCAAAGTGAGGGCCTCCATCGAAACCGAGCTGGCCGTTATTAGGGCGGGCGATAATGAACCGATCCGGGTTGGAGAATTGTAGCTCGTCACGATTTGCGGATTGGATACTGAGCACCAGTCGCAATCCGGGCTCGATCGGCACGCCGCCGATCACGATCGGGTGACGCGCAAACCGATGGATGAAATGCACGGGCCCGTCGAAACGAAGAGTCTCTTCCCAGGCTGAGCGCGCGAGGTCCGGCTGCGCGATGAGGCGTATCTTTTGATCAGGATGGCGAAGTAACGCTAGCGTCGCGTTCACGATCGTCGATTTCATCGTATGATAGGCTGTGGCTATGAAGCCAGCTATCGCCGAGACGATCTCGGAATGTATCATTCCGATATCCTTGCCCGCCGCTGCGAGCATTAGGCCGATGAAATCGTTCTCTGGAAGCTTCGCAGTCCCCAGCGTACGGAGAATATTGTCTATATCCGCGAAATATAAACGCATCGCCTCATTTGGCGCTGCGAGAGCGCTGTTTACCGGGCTTCCCGTACAGATGATCGTAATCAGGTCATGCGATCTCCGAAGCAGTCTTCCCGCATCCACAGCAGGCACATGCAGCAGCCTGCCCGCAAGCTCGTCTGTCACCGGCGATACGAATGCGGCGATGAAGTCAATTTCCGTCTCGTCATCCAGTCTTGCCAGGTGGCGTTCGATGACCTCTTTCATCCATCCACGCATCTTTGCGACCGCTTGCGGCGTGAATGCGGGCGCGACAGCCCGGTGGAGCCGGAGGCTATCGAGCACATCCAGATTACAGAAGGTTTCGTGATAGAAGCGCTCTGCAGATCTTTGGCCGATGCGCTTTTCAGGAAAATCGTCCGGCGCGGACTGGATGGTAGCCAGCGGATGTCTCAGAATGTCATCGACATCGGCGTAGCGCGTAAGCAGGATGCAAGGCTCGCCGTCGATTTCAGTACGGAAGAACGGAAATTTCTCGCGCAGCACCCGGTAAGTGAAATAGCGATCCGCGAAGAAAGCTTCCGATGAGAGATCGGGGAACACGGCAATGGTCATCGATGGTCTCCGTGATCTTGGTTGGCAATGGTCCGGCTGGATAGACTGCCGGTGCCGGCGAGCGCTTCCATTCTGACGCACGCCCTCCCGGAGGCGCCTATCGTTGTCGAGCCGATAGGCGCCCGTCATGCTGGTGATTTCCGCCAGGTGTTTTAGTCGGCGACAGCTTCGATGATCGGTACGAAGGTGCCCGTATCGATGATGCGGTTGAGCCGCAAACCAGCGCCTCCCAGAAGCTCACGGTATTCCTCCTCCGTGCGCTCGGTGCCACCGCCGTCGTGGCAGGCAGCCATGACAATCATGTCTGCCAGCTTGCTGGTACTCCAGGAGTTGCCCGCTGGTATGAGCGGATCCATGATGAGCACTTTGCCGCCTGGCGCCATCGCTTGCCTGCAGCAGCGCAGGATCTGCGTGGCGCGCTTATCATCCCAGTCATGTATGACGTACTTCAGAAGATAGATGTCGGCGGGCGGACAGGACTCGAAGAAATTCCCCGCCACGAGCTCAAAGCGGCTATCGTCGCCCAGTTCTCCCAGACGGTTTTTGGCCAAAACGTGCTCCTGGTCATACAAGATGCCGTGCAGGGTCGGGTTTATCTTTAGAACGTTCAGCAGCAAAATACCGAAACCACCGCCAATATCGGCAACGGTCGCATCCTTCGGGAAATCATAGCTGCGCGCGAGGATTGAGCTCTCCAGCGTCGAATACGAACACATTCCTTCATCGAAGTCCCCCGACGAAACTTGGGCTTGCGCCCAGTATTCGAAATAGGGCATGCCGTATATGTGCTCGAATGCTGAATTGCCGCGGACGCTCTCGACGAGGTTCCCGACAGGACGCAACATCGGCTCGTCGGTAAGCCAAATCACAGCTGCTCGAAATGAATGAGGCACATCCGACCGCAGATATTCTGCGGCTGGCGTCAGCGCGTACCGCCTGCTTCCAACTTCGCGAAAAATGCCCCGCGTGGTGAGAAGGCGAAGTATTCTGTGCAGTCGATCGGCGTCAGCTCCCACCGCCGTCGCAAGCTCGTCAGCTGTTTTAGGTCCATTCACTAACTGATCCGCTATGCCGAGAACCGCTGCGGCGCGAAGCGCCCCCTGAAAGCAGAAGGCCATTGCCTGATCTATCAGGAAAAGCCCAGCAGCTTCGCTTTCTGAGATTTCCGGGAGATTATGATTGAGTGTATCCATGCCAAAACTCCTTTACTTTACTTGATTACTACCAAAAAAACGATATTTCAATGTATATATATTGGAAGATACCCAATACATATTGTCAAGAAGGCTCCATTTTAGTAGATAAAATATTCTTTATAGAGGAATCTGAAAAACTCCTCAGCATGAAAATATATACTCATCAGTATCTATTGGTTTTATAAGTATACATTCAGTGTGATTAGAGTCAATATGATTTTAATAAATACCTGTGTGAAATTATCGACATATTTATTTAATAACAATGGGGGGCGTCATGATGAACAGTAATTTCATCTGTGAACTCTCCCTATAAATTAGTGTTTTTCTCTTAAGCTTCTTTCCGTACTCTTTACTTGAGGAGGAGAAACTATGGTGCGAGCGGTGGGGTCTGAAGAACGGAGCGAGCGCGATGCCGCAAGCGAACTTGCTGAACATCGCCTGAGCGTATTGGAACTGGCAAAGGAGCTCGACAATGTCGCGGAAGCTTGTCGCAGACGAGGGCTGGACCGGACAAGTTTTTACGAGTGGAAGCGACGCTTTCAGGCGGGAGGTTTCGAAGGATTGAAAGACCAGCCACCGGTCGCCAAGAACCACCCAATGAAAACCCCGGCGGAAACGGTCGCACGCGTTCGTGAACTAGCGCTGCAGCATCCATCCTTTGGCTGCAACCGGCTCGAGGCGATGCTGGCGCTTGACGGCAGACGGGTTTCCGCGATCACCATCCAGAAGATTCTCAACGATGCTGGACTTGGCAGCCAGCATCACCGCTGGCTTGCTTTGGAAGCGCAGAGTGCAGGCAGGCCTGTCGATTTGACGACTGAACAGGCCGCCTTTGTTGAGAAGCTCAATCCATGCTTTCGCGAACGACACGTGGAAAGCAAGGCGCCGGGCGAACTCTTGGTGGCTCAGACTTTCTTTGTTGGCAGTTTCGAAGGCATTGGCAAAATCTATCTGCATGCCGTCGTCGACACTTATGGTTCTTACGCATTCGGACTTCTGCAAGCTTCCAGACAGCTAGAGGTGGCCGTAGCCGTTCTGCACGGCAGCGCGCTGCCATTCTTCCGCAAGCTCGGCCTGTCCGTGGCCGCAGTCCTCACTCACAACACACGCGAGTTCCGGGGTGCCGATCCCCATCCATACGAGCTCTATCTGAAGCTCAACGGCATTGAGCATCGCCGCCCACGCGCTAAGACTTCCAGAACCAATGGCTTTATCGAACGTTTCAACGCCATTAGTTTCAACGAGTTCTTCCGCATTAAAATGCGCGATAATTTCTACGACACCGTCGATGCCTTGCAGGCCGATTTCGACCAATGGCTGACCTATTACAACACCGAACGGTCGCATCTCGGCTACCGCAATCAGGGCCGCAGCCCCATTGAAGCTATTCATGCATTTGCAGACCGTGGATTTCAGGATTGGCATAAATGATTGCCGCGATCGACCGTTGGCGAAAGGTGGGCGTCGGTTATTGCAGAGAAGCCCAATCGGCATTGCTCGACGATTTTCCGCGAATTGAAGCAAGCGCAAAGGCCGGCTTAAGGTCAATCACCACGGCAGTTGCCGCTGTTGGCGCAAATGTGCCTACATGCGTTTGCATGTCCGCTTATAAGGATGCGGGTATGGTCCAGTAAGCGTTCGATATGGCGGCGCGAAGCTGCCGAATTTTATATTGCTAACCGGCGCCGAAGCGGGCGAGCTGAAAAGCATCCGCAGCCTTGGGCTTGGTGGAGGGCGGGGCTCGGACGTTGATCCATGATGTGACTGACGCTCAGCTACCTGCCGGCCCCATCGCGATGACCAGGATTTCCATGCCGAGCCATGCATTCGTGCTTTTGCCGCCGGAGAGCCGGCGTACGATCTCGTGGATTTCTATAGTCGGCCGTGAAGAGTTCGAAAGCCGCTGATTTCACACGGAAATTGACGGTTTTTCGGATATCGGAATTGCAGTGTCGCTTGGCACTTAAACGTAAGAATGCGGCAGTTTGTGCGCTCGGCGCCATTCTAACTCTATCCGCTAAGCCTCCGGCTCTGCCGGAGCGAATAACGGCCGTTATACGGCTTCGGGAGTAGGGTCCTGATATCAGATGATCTCCTTGGGGAACCGCGAGGCCCTCAAGGAGATCACAATG
>NZ_PVBR01000035.1 GCF_002980495.1 Phyllobacterium phragmitis | reverse complement strand
GCTCGCACAAGGCAAGTCATTCAAAGAGGCTTTTCCCGATCTCCACGCAAGCATTCAACGTTCCCGTGGCCGGCCACCCGTCGAAAACCCGAAACAGCAGGTTTCGCTACGCTTATCACCGGATGTCTTGGCAAAGCTCAAGGCGACCGGGAAAGGCTGGCAGTCGCGGGCCGATGAAATCCTACGGAAAGGCGTTGGCCTGTAATGCTAAAAGCCAGAGACCGGCGTACCGATGCTCTGGCTTTGAACTCGTGCAAATTTTGCACCGGTTGAGCACTATGCATTTTTTGCATATTGCTCCGAGCCGGTCGGATGCCGCATGGGTCGCGGGAATGTCGGTCGGTGAGAGTAGGCCTCAACCATCTCCGAGTATCTTTGGCCATTCCAACAAGCACGGGAATGGAAGATATGGACAACACCTGCATTTCGATCGGCTCCATTCAAGCCGAAGGCAAGCCACCGATCTACCTTGTTGCTCTCAAGAACGAGCACTGGAGCGTCGTCGTTGAGCGGTTCCAACGATGGGATGATGCAAGCACATTTGCAGCGAGCTTCTGTGATGGCTGCCGGTGATCCAAATATTGCTGCGAAGCTCCCCGCAAACATTCGCGCCGATGTGGTGAAGGGCGCCGGGTTTGTCACCGGCATATTCGCCTAAACCACTCTCGCCGCTTTCACTCCTTGCGTGGCGCTGGAATTCTCATCTCAG
Organism: Phyllobacterium phragmitis; assembly: GCF_002980495.1. Lineage (GTDB taxonomy): Bacteria > Pseudomonadota > Alphaproteobacteria > Rhizobiales > Rhizobiaceae > Paramesorhizobium > Paramesorhizobium phragmitis. The sequence continues at coordinate 29,394 of NZ_PVBR01000035.1, read as the reverse complement.
GATGATCCCGAGGCTTTGCATCAGCTGCCATCCACGCGTGCAAATCCGATGTTATTGATTTGCCTGTCTGTTCTGCCCCGATCTGGGCGGATCGTAAATACCCGTCTTCACGCAACAATATTTCGCTGTTGAGCAACTTTGTTTCAATTTCTTGTAATGATTTGCTATTCCAGTCGTGGCAAGTTCGTTTCTTCCACTGGATTTTGTCGGGATTTTTCCGATTTCGGTTGGAGATATAGCGCTGCCACTCCCATCCGCGCGCTTTCACCATGGCATAAGACAGCAGACACTTGCGCCGGCCGTCCGATGGAACGAAATCAATCACCCACTGAAATGCCTCCTCCATGCGGGTAATCCGCTCGCGCGTCGTCTTCGCCCTTCGCTCAATCTCCTTGCGCCGATCGCTTCGAACGCGTTTGAAGTGTCGCCCCCCGTCAAATATCTGATCGTGCACTTCCATCGCCCATGTCTCTCTTTCGCTATGGAAGTATTCAGGCATCGCGGATCCAAACGCCTTGGGCCCGATGCGCACCGGTAGCGCCTGGTCGGTTTCCATCGCCTCGATTAGACGCTCGAGGACCATTTCAGATGTAGGGGTCAAGCCGCTTCTCCTTTGTCGAGTTCCATCCAGATCATGACGGCCATTGCATCGGCCCTCTTGGTCATATGCTCCCCTTCCCCCATAGCTGCCCGTGTGGCGGCTTTTCTGATCCCGGACAGATCGATGCCGGAAAATCTCTTGATGACGCGCTGCCGGTCCGCGTCGTCGGCGTGGTGCGCCTTGAGATAACGAGAGACTGCCCAGAGGACATCCGAATAGAAGCATGTCGGGTCCGATGCCTGGATACATCGAAAGATCAGCCCGACATGGTCTTGGCCGTATCTCCGTAGAAGGCGCGCGATGTTGCGGCCGCGGTAAATCGTGTTCGACGGTCGCGGTTCCATTGCTTGGCTGATCGGCCGAACTCTGATGCCGAACCCCTCCGCGAACGTGTGAACGTTTATTCCTCGTGTCCTCGTCACGCGGGTTCCTTTCAGACGGAATAGGTAAGTTGCTGTGTAATCGGGTTCTGCTCTGGGTACTCGATTACGGACTGCCGGCCGACCTCTGCTAATTCGTCGGCGCGTTCGTTTCCCTTGACGCCGATATGACCTTTCACCCAATAGAGGCGCACGGGAACCGCGGTCAGGGCTTCATCAAGGGATTTCCACAAGTCAGAGTTGGCCAGCGGCTTATCGGGCCCGCGCTTCCACCCTTTGCGCTTCCACCCGATCCGCCACTCGTTGCAGCCCTTGACGGTATATTGGCTGTCCGAGAGGATCTTGACCGGCTCGACAATCCCCCGGCCGGCGAACCAGCGGAGCGCCATAAGCGCCGCGGTCATTTCCATGGTATTGTTCGTGGCATTGAGGTCGCCGCCGCACTCGTGATGAATTTCCTCCCCATCGCGATAGACGACGAATGACCATCCGCCGATTCCGGGGTTTGGCTCGCATGCTCCGTCTGTATAGATCACGAGGCCGGGCGAGTATTCTGGCACCTCTGTAACCTTCCGGGCAGCCTTCGCATTTTTCCCGGATTTGTGCCGTCCCGAAACGAGCGCCCTCACCTTCTCAATCGGAAGGCTGACCATGGCGACCTCCAGACGGCCTGTCGCGCGCGCCGCGAATTCCAGTTCCTTCCACACCTGCTTCTCAAGCGTCTTCATCGTTGCCTCCTTCTGCCAGGGGTCCGCGGGGTGCGCTGCGTTCGAGAAGGGCGCGGAAATCAGAAACGGCAAGATCGAGTAGGGTTACATCACCATATTCTGGATGTAGGACCACGATTTCCGTGTCATCGGTGAAATCGTTGATGATATCCAGCACCCGCCGCACCTCGTCGCGGTCGATCTCCGGTACTTGCGGCGCAGGGGCTTGGGGTGTGGCGAGGGCGGAGAGAGCGGCGCGTATCAGGCGCTCGCACTCGCTGCGGCGCATCGGTGGGTGAATGTTTGCCATTTCGAGCATTGCAGCATCACACGAGGTTTTCAAAATAGCGTTCATGCGGCCTTCCTCCGCTTCCTGCAGCGCTGGAACCACGTCGAGGCAAGTCCCTTCCAGGCGGGACAACCATGCGTGGCCGCAAAGCGCTTTGCCTCTGCTTCGGCTGCGCTGCCCATTGTGATGATGGTGGCTGTCAGGTCTTCGCCCTCGACCCCGAACTCATCATCGAGCAGCAACGCCTCCGTCGCCTTGATGTGATTGGCCGATATCGGCGCCAGATCGGCCTTTCCCAGAACCTCCAGAATTTGGCGAGCCCGCATCGCGCCGCGCCGGCCGATAACGGCCTGAATGGCAGAGATCGCCACGCAGTCGCCCGGCTTAAATCCAGCGCTTGCGTATTTCGGGATACGAACGCCGGCGCGCTGGCACACCTGTTGGATCGTCAAGGCGTCCTCGTCTTCAGCGGCTAGACCGGCGAAGAACAATTCCAGCGCCGAGACGTTCTTCCGGTTCTTGTTGATCTCTACGAAGATCGAGGCTTCAGAGTGAACGTCGTCCGCCCTCACGATCACGGCAGGTACGTGCGTCACCTTCGGATGGCGCTTTGCCGCCTCGAGCCGGTGCTGGCCGTCGGTAGCGTGATATTTGCCGCTCTCCTGTGGCACGATAACGAGTGCGCCGAAGGACTGCCACGAGAACGATTTGAGAATAGCTTCGACGCGCGCCAGATCGAGCGGCCGCTGATAAAGGGGATCGGCCTCGATCAGTTCGGGAGCGATCCAGTCGAGAACAGGCATGTCGCCAGGGTCTGGAAGCTCGCAATTATCATAATCGGTCATGAGCGCCCTCCGTAGATATGCGGAAGCGCTGCCTTGATCTTCTTCCGGGCGGCTTCTCGTGTCTTTGCCTCAAATGGTGCGATCAGTCGCCGGGCTTCGCGGTCGATGGCGTCGTCTGCAACTTTTCCGATCGAGAACAGCTTGTCGCGAAGAGCAATCAATTCGCCTTCGGTCCGAGCGGTGGCAACGACACTGAAGCGGCTACGGCGTTTGCCATCCGATGTTTTGAACGTCTTTGCGGTGACCTTTCCAGCGGCTACGACGTCAAAAAGTTGGGAACTGCTCCACATGTAATCCCATCCGGACCCGCGGTATTGGAGAAGATCAAGAGTATCGAGCAAATCACCCCAGGGAGGGAGACATTCATCCCTGTACAGCATCACGAAATCGCCGGTTTCAATGGGAACGAAAGCTGTCATGCGGCACCTTTTGGGGTTTGAGCGGCTGACTTTTTGGCAATTTTCCCACAGTTGGAGATTGCTTCGGACAGCCATGAAATCACTATTTCCAGTGAGCGATCGACGTTGAACTTAGTAGATGCCAGATTTGGAACGCTGAGCCATGGATGCCGGCCTTTGACGCAAAATTCTGTTTCTGCGAGGCAGTCGACAATCCGCTCTAGGTGCAATTCGTCGGCCTCCGTTCCGCGTTCGATGATTTCTCCATCCAAGGCCTTCCACGCGACCTTGACGCCGCCAAGGAGCTCGTAATACCGGCGAAGCCACATGGCGTAATATTCGAGGCATTTGTGAAACGTTCGGGCACCGTCGGCTTTTCGACGGGCGCTATAGGCATGGCCGCGCAGAACCGTAAGCCATTCGCCCAGCTCGACTGCCAGCGCCGACGCGGCCGACTGCCGGCGGAATTCTAAGACGTTCGTCATACCTGCGCCTCCCGTGCTTTCTGGAGGGCGGCAATCAACGCCTCCAAGTTGGGTTGGCCAAAGATATGAACAGACGATTCCCCGCCACCATCGAGGCACGTTTGATTGATTGAAATGCCGCCGTCGAAGAACTCGAGCGTGATGCCGGCCTGTCGCGGGATGGCGATAAACTTTCCGTCGGTTGACATTCCTTCACCCTCTTTCATGCAAGCCTCCGTTTTCTGTTCTCTGGCTGCGGGCGCGGCGGCAACGGCTCGCCGCCACAAGTTCCAGATTGGATGATGTGTCTGGAAGCAACGTCCCGCGCTGCGCATGTGAATTTTTCGATTTCTCCCCCGATTTCCTCATGGGGCATTCCAAGGCGGAGGAGATCGGCGATCATCTTCCAGCCCTCTATTTCCATGCGTTTGTTGCCAGCCTCGTAACCATGGACAACAAAGGTGTCCGCGATGCTCAGGAGAACGGCCATTCGCCTGGAATGGGGGAACGCCACGACGACTGCCGAGGGTGCCCACTCAAAAAGCTCGAGCTGCGTCATGCCGCAAAACTCCTCTGCTGATCGACCATTGATTTGGTGAGTGTGCCAGCCATCAAACGACGCCGAAAAAATACCTCTATGCCTTCTGATACCTTGACGCCGGCGAGGAGGGCGGAAAGCAGCCTGTCGGCTTCATCGCAACTGGTAGGGGCAGGGAAAACGAAATCATCGTTGTCAGATTGATAAGAGGGAGAGCCGTAACCTGAGACGGTAGAGCCACTCTGGATAGGGTCTTCCTCTTCAGAGCCATAACCTCTAAGGTTTCCTCTAAGGTATTTGGGGTCAATATCTGACCCCCTGTCCGGCCAATATTTGACCCCCCCTTCACTTTGCGTGGGGTCAATATCTGACCCCCTGTCCGGCGAAGCCCGCTTCTTCTTCCTCTCATCTTCTCTTCGGGCGGCCTCAACCTGTTTGAGATACTCCGTGGCTTCGCAAACATGCATTTGCACCCGCTCCCAGTGGGGGTTCTCGACCCGGTACTTTTCGCAGCCATCTTTCGTTTCGCCGATCCGCACCAAATAGCCGTTTTCGACAAGCAGCCGTCTTGCGGTTCGGGCTGTGGTCTTTGACTTGATGCACGCTCGCGCCATCAGTGTTACGGTCGATGCAAAAGCCGGTTTCGGCTTCAGCGTCCTTTTGTCCAAAGTGACAAACTCCAAGTAGACTGAAATCACAGCCAGACAGGGCGCTTTGACTAGGCGAGGATCGGCCCGGACAGTCTCGATCGTCGCGAACTTGAAGCGAGCTAGATCGCGAAGAGCAATCTGCAAAGGCGACAGTAAAGCCGATGGATCATCAATGACTTCACCGGTTTCGAGATCTATAGAAGCTGGGCGGCCGTTCATTCGACATCCCCTCTTCCCCGGAGCAGCGCCGCCAATGCCCTCATGGCTTCATCGGAACAGAGGTAGGTGCCCACAAGCACGCCACTATTGTCGTCGTACAGCGCGAACCCGGTGACTGCGGCGATGTCGATCGCGAAGATGATCATAGCGCCGCCCTCCCCGCGATGATCCAGAGAACGCAGACCGCCATGCCGATGATTGACCAGAACAGAACTCTTTCTGCCGGGTGACGCCGGGGCAAAAGCCCCAAGCGTTCGGCTTTCGCCGTATCCAGAATGCCGGAACCGGCCCGATAAAGTGCGGTGCTGGCCTGAAGCAACAGCAGCGCTGCAGTGACGCGGAGGAGCCTCATGCGTTCTTCTCCTCGATAAGAAGCATCTCCACGCGATCAAGCGTTAGCACGGGCATAAGGGCCTCAGGCGTCGGCATCGATTCCAGAAAGAGCCGTGCCTGATCCGTCGTTAGACCGCCGACCATTATTTTTTCTTGAGTTTCAACTGACTGGCGCTCGATTGCGGTACGGGCAGATTTCTCAACGGCCTCGATCTGCTTCATGGCAACACGGCGCATCTCGGCGCGCTCGGCCTTGGATTCGTTGCGACCCCTTGCGTGCCAACCCATGGATAGCATCGGCGCAAACTGCCGCGGAATACCGAGACGTTCGCATTCGTAGGCAACCTCCTTCTGCGCAAGCTCAACAGCCTTCGTGGCGACAAGAGTTGCGCGCTCCCATATTTCGTTTTCGTCATACGAATAGCGGCGATCAAGCTGCTTTTCGAAATCGGCGGCGAGAATGGCAGCTCGTTCTTTTGCAGCCGATTTCGCCACCCGCTCTCGCTGGCGAGCAATTTTGATCAGGGTTTCACGGTCAGCCCGCGTCATTGCCTCGGTCATTTCGCACCTCCGAGACGAGGTGTTCCGGCAATGCTAAGCTCGATCTGCCCGGAGAAATACTGCGCAACCCGAATTATCGAGGCAACTCTGTCAAGCTCTGTGTCGCGCTTGCCGTCCCGCTCGTACGGCATATCTCGAAGGACGTCATAAGCAGCATCGATCAGGGCGCGCAAGTCGCCGAAATCTATTTCAAAATCGTCAAGAATGGCCTTGCTCATGACGTCACCGCCTTTCCGCTCATCAGTTCGATCTCGGCGGCAAAACGCCCCCTGACGCCGTTGATGTGCTCCACGATGGCCGGGAGGCAATGTTCGACGTTCTCGGAGTTGCTGAGCGCGCACCAGATTACGTCGAGTTCGTCGCGCAGTTGGGCAAGGCTATCGATGCAGTCGAGGGGAATGGTGCGCGTGCTCATGCCAGCACCTCATCGTTGAAGGCTTTCACCAAATCGCGAGCCATGAAGTCGGTCTGGTAAGCGGCCCAAACAATCCGGTTCAACTCTTCGGGCGTAAGATGGAACATATCCTTGCTGCCGGTCACGCTTTCATGGGTGCTGCTAAAGGAATGCTCGATCAGATTGGCTGCGATATTCGCCATGCTCGATAGGTCGTTAATCGCCCCTTCGAGATCGACCGTTGCCGGGGCGGCGGAGGTTGTGCTATGGGTTTCCATGTTCTGATATCCTTTTCTGAGGTTGGAACCGTGGTCCGGAGAGGTTGCTGCCTCTGCCGGGCCTTTTGTTTCTTGGATGCGATTGGAGGTCATGAGCGCCTCCGGGAAACAAGCGTGAGCTTCCGTTGCCCTTGGCGCTCCTGTGCATAGTTCTTCGCTGTCATCAGCAGGCCGTTCTTCAGGCATACCGAAGCTTTGTCAGGATCGAACAGGCGAACTGCGTTGCCGCCAATGTCGGCGCGGCCTGCGTTTTCGATTTGGCAGCCCATTTCGGCGAGACGATTGCCGAACCAGACGGCCGCACCTTTCAGCCTGGGCAGGCTAGCTTCCCGCCAGATCGTCCCTGCCGTTCGGCCGGAACGGACAAGGAGGCTCCCCGACGTGATCGTCCCGCGAACGAGGCCCGGAATGATCTCGACGAGTTCCTTATGGATGATGCCCTTAACGATGCAGCCGATTGCTCTGCGGGTCGCGGCATCAAGGTCGGTAACCGTTACATGCTCGGCAGCATGCGAGCGGCCAATTGCCCTGCCGAAGAAGTGATTGAACAGGACGTCAGCGGCTTCATTTTGGAAAAGGATGACACGCGAACGCGTCTCTTCGTCGGGTACGCGTTTCGGGTTTATGGTCGCAAGCCAGAAATGGATACGATTGAGCGGAAGGACAACGGTTTCCTGCAACCCTCCATCGCTCGCGAAAGGTACCACCCTTACGGTGGGTGCCAGCACGGGATGAGAAGATAATTTTATCCTCTGCTTTTCCCAATTCAGGCCCACCCCTTCGACAACCGGCTTCATCGCCACCAACGTCGTCTCCGGCGTATCGCCGGCGATGACCTGAAGGCTTGTGCCATGGAAGGGGATCGTGGTGATTGCGTTCATGCGGCGCTCCCGAACGCTGTTTTCAGACCGAGCTTTTCAGCCAGCGGCGCGACCGGAACCATGATCCTGCCCCCGATCTCAATTGTTGGTATCTCCCCGGATTTTGCGGCGTTGTAGGCGGAATTCCGTGCAAGGCCGAAAAACAATCGGCCCGCGTCCGGAACAGAGATCGTTGGTCGCGATAGCGCTTCTTCAAGTGTCATAACCGCTCCTGTTTGGTTAGTATCGTGTGTACATTTGTCACGTTATCACGATTTAACCTCCTTGCAACCTTTTTGTGAGTTATGTACACACGAAAATAAGGAGAACATTCATGGCTCGCCCTAAGCTCGGTGAAACCGATACAGAGCGTATGCAGCTGAAAATAACGCGCGCAGAAATTGAAGCGATTGATGATTGGCGGTTTGCTAATCGAGTGCCGTCCCGGTCTGAGGCGGTTCGGCGTCTCGTGCAGATCGGAATACAGAGCGACGAAAGCTTACAGCAGATTAGAGCTCAAGCGGATGGCACCTATGAGTTTATCTCCGGACGCTTCGAACAGGCCCTCACTGACATCAAGAAGGGGCCTGACAAGGACGGATGGCTCGCGATTATAAATATCCTCTTGTTGATGAACCTCGACACGATGCAGATGATCGGCAACCTAGGCAGCACGGCGAGGCAGGCGTCCGATCAATTGGAAGCGATGAAGGGCGACGCGAAGGTTCCCGAGTTGATCGCGAATTCAAAAAACGTCTCACGCGAGTACGAAGTCACACGGTCTCGTATTCAAGATATCATGGGGCGGATGGAGACTAAGAAATGAACGGCCATATCCGCGAGCGCAGCCCGGGCAAATGGGCCATCGTCCTCGACATATACGATGAGACGGGGAAGCGTCGGCGGAAGTGGCATAGCTTCTCCGGCACCAAGCGCCAGGCGCAGGAAGAATGTTCGCGTCTCATCACGGCGTTGAAATCAGGAAACTACATCGAGCCCACGAAACAGACGGTGGCGGAGTTCTTCGATGAATGGCTGATGTTCGTCAAACCATCCGTCGCCCCGAAGACCCATGAACGCTATGCCGAGATCCTGCAGAAGGGTGTTGCGCCGCTCCTGGGCGACGTGACGCTTGCCAGGCTGAAAACCGACAGGATCGACGGAGCATTTGCGAAAGCCCTCACAGAGGGCCGCAGGGACGGCAGCGGCGGTCTTTCACCCCGAACGGTCCACCACATGCGCCGGGTGCTCATAAAAGCCCTCGCGCAGGCCGTGACGTGGGACCGGCTGATCAAGAACCCTGCCGTTGCCTCCACCGCCCCGAAGGTCGAGCGTAAGCAGATGCTGGCTTATGACGCCGCACAGACGGCCGCGTTGCTCGAGGCGGTCAAAGATACCCGGCTTTATGTTCCCGTTATCTTGGCGGTCATGTGCGGCTTGCGCAGGGGCGAGATAGCTGCGCTCCGCTGGCAAAATGTCAATCTTGGCGACAACCTCCGTTCGATCTCCATCGTGACAAGCGCCGAGCAGACGAAGGGCGGCGTTCGCTACAAAGAGCCGAAAAGCGGGAAGGCTCGCGCCGTGGCGCTATCTGCGAATGTGGCTGCTGAACTTCGAAAACACCGGGCAACGCAGGCTGAAGAGCAGTTGAGGCTTGGTGTGCGCCTCGCTGATGACGGTTTCGTTGTCGCCCAATATGATGGCAGTCCGCTACAGCCGCGATCCCTCACCCATGAATGGATGCGGATCATCCAGAAGACTTCCCTGCCCCGCATCCGCTTCCATGATCTCCGGCATACCCATGCGTCGCAGATGCTGGCGTCCGGCGTGCATCCGAAGGTGGCAAGCGAGCGGCTTGGCCATTCGACAATCGGAATAACACTCGACCTATATTCCCATGTTATGCCGGGGATGCAGGCAGATGCCGCAGAACAGGTTGACTTAGCGATTAGGAGCGCGGTAAAGGCGAAGCCGTAAAAAGGCTTTCGGTAGCAAAATGGTAGCAGCGCCTCAAAACAGGGTTGCCGGAAAACCAAAAAAGCTAATGAAATCAAGCCTTGGAGGGGTGGCCGAGCGGTTTAAGGCACCGGTCTTGAAAACCGGCGTGCGGGAGACCGTACCGTGGGTTCGAATCCCACCCCCTCCGCCATCTCAGTACAATGCCGGGCAATCCGTTCACCGCCAATTCTACGCTGTTTGCTGTCGCCAGCCTTCTTACCTCCTCACATAGCGTTGCGCCAATACGTGACCGGCATAGCTTTTCTTTGCTGCGATAAATTGGATGAGTTCGGCTTCATATGTGCGGGGAACAGCATCTGTCACCGACGCGCGTCGCCGAACGACCGTCCACCAATCTGCGAGCGCGCCAGGAAGCCCGGTTTCCAACTTGGCGTCCGACGCGGCTTCGAGCACGGGGAAATACCGGAACAATGTGGCAAACACCGCGTCGACAAGGCCGAACGCCTCACCGGCGAAGTATTGTCTCGGCCGAAAACGCTCGTCGATTATCTTCAAACGTTCCGCCAGTTCAGTCATCGAGGTCGAGAGAGCGGACGCGTCGGCGTCGCGATAGATGATGCGGGCGATGATAGTCAGCAGGTCGTCCGCATAACCCATCCAGGCTTCGTGCCGCGCCCGCGCCAAAGGATCGCCCGGCATCAGGCCGCCGCCTGAAACCCGGTCCAGATAGCACGCGATAACGCTCGATTCGAACAGCCAGTCATCAGGCCCGATCCGAAAGACTGGAACCTGACGGCCCGGCGAAATGTCGTCGAGCCAGGCAGGCTTGTTGTCCAGGTCGATATCGGTCCGCTCAAAGGCGATGCCTTTTTCCCGCATCACGATGACGACCCGTTGCACGTAAGGGCACAGTCGGTGCCCGACAATCTTGTAAGGCTCCACCGACATCGCTCAGCCAGTCATGCAATGGATATTGAGCTTGTTGCCGTCCGGGTCGCGGAAATACGCGGCATAAAACCCCTCGGCGCGAAACCCCGGCTTACCCTCATCCGTGCCGCCCAATTCCAGCGCCCTGGCGTGCACAAGATCGACCTGTGCTTGATCCGCGGCAGCGAGCGCGATCATGACGCCATTGCCGACCGAGTAAGTCTTTCCGTTTTCGGGGATGTGAATTGAAAACGCCGGACCGCTATTTTCGCTCGCCCAGACGATGAAATCGTCCATATGCATGATTTGCTTCGCGCCGAACTCCGCCAGGAGTGCATCGTAGAAGCGTTCCGAGCGGGCCAAGCCGGCCGTGCCGAGCGATGTATACCCAATCATTTCGAACTCCGTCGTCGGGATTCTTGAGATGAGGAGATCGTATTTTATTGCAAACTCTACGGAAATAGACGTATGTGTAACCTCATCTTGCAATAATGAAATGGACTTCGGTTGGATTGGAACCTTGTTAAGGTGTTTCTCGCGGTCTGCGAGACGGGCTCCCAGGTCCAGGCCGCCAAGCGCATCGGGCTGAGCCATGCGACAGTCTTCCGGCACATTTCGGCGCTGGAAGAGCAAACGGGAACGCGTCTGTTCGAACGCGTCAAAGGCCGCTTTGTACTGACGGACGCCGGCGACGAAATGCGTGAGATCGGTCTCGGCATCGCTCAATCTTTTGAGGCGATCGATCGGCGCGTTTCCGGCCGGGATGGAAGCGCCGAAGGGATTGTCTGCCTTACCGCGCCACGCAGCTTTTCCGACGCCGTGCTGCCGCACTATCTGGCGGACTTCTGTGACGCACATCCGAACATCCAGGTGGAGCTCTTGGTTTCCAACCAGGAGATGAACATGTCGGACCGGAGCGCGGATATCGCCTTGCGGGTCGCCCAAAGCCCGCCGGATCATCTTTGGGGCCGGCGCGTTCTCAGCATCGACTGGGCAGTCTACGCCGCCCCGTCTTACCTAAAATCCACGCCGCCGCTGACTGGAGCGGACGATTTGGCCGGGCACGGATTGATCGCGCCTGCGGGACAGTTGCTGCGTCATCCGGCTTTTCGTACAGCCCTGAGTCAGAAGCAGCCTTTGACCGCGATAAAATGCGACGACCTCACCACGATGGCGTGCCTGGCGGCAAAAGGTTGCGGCGTTGCTCTGCTGCCTGACGATTTACGGCGGCCGGATTTGAAGCGATGTTTCACTTATCCTGCAGCCACTGCGAACACGCTCTGGGTTCTCACCCATCCCGACTTGCGCAGCGTGCGCAGAATATCGCTGCTAATGGGATTTCTCGCAAATGCCTTCAATCGCGATCCCCGTTGGAATGGCGTAACGGCACATAGCCACCATACCAGCAAAATATCATCATAGTGCAACAACGCAGCAATGGTGCCCATCTTGATTTCGCACGGCCCGTCATTGAAATTTATTCTTTCTTTTTCAATGTGTTATATATGATTTATCTATCTTTTCATTAAGATTGGACAGTTTTTCCTGCTTTCCGCTCCCTGATTGCAGCCGATATCACCCCGCTGGCGTGGAATATCCGTTGCCGTGCGGCTGAAAACAATATCGTTGCCGAATTTTTGGTGTGGGTATGAAGCGCGCGCTTACTTCGTCTTGTTCTTAAACGGCTTGTTCCTTCTGCCGGTTGCGGCGGCAATGCTCGTTCCCGCGATTACCACGTCTGTCGTCGCCGAATGCATGTGGGTGGCTCTTTTCGACTGTGAAAGAAGAACATGTAGTTTTTGATCAGCGAAGATTCGGTTATGATTTGATTCTGGCGCAGCCCACGCCTCCCCCCTCCGTTCGGGAAAGTATAATTCATGCGGGGCCATCTGATCGTCGAACCGACTGTTCGAGCACCAAGCATAAGGAGGGGTTGCAAAAATTGCTCGCAATAGGAGGTTTTTCGATGAAGCTGTCTGCACCGATCTATCTTTTGAAGCGCAAAGCCAGGCTCTTATCCCGCGAAGAAAACATTCCACTTCACGTGGCACTTGACCGTATTGCCGTCAAGGAAGGCTTCGGCGGTTGGAGTTTGCTCGCAACCAAAGAATCTGCAGCCGCGCCGGCTGGGAAGCTGTTTGCCCGATTGACACCCGGTGATTTGGTTCTGGTGGGTGCGCGACCGGGCCACGGCAAAACCCTGATAAGTCTCGAACTCGCGGTCGAAGCCATGAAATCTGGAAATCGCAGTGTATTCTTCACGCTGGAATATACGAAAAACGATGTTCTGGATCGTTTTCGCACTATCGGGGCGGAACTGACACATTTCGATGAGTTGTTCGAATTTGACAATTCCGACGCTATAAGCGCCGATTACATCATAAAATCGTTGGGGTTGGCGCCCCGCGGCACGCTGGTGGTCGTAGACTACCTGCAGTTACTCGATCAGAAACGTGAAAACCCTGAGTTGATGACTCAGATTCGCAAGCTGAAGTCATTCGCCCGGGATAGAGAACTGATCCTCGTCTTCATCTCTCAGATTGATCGGTCATACGATCCGTTGAAGAAACCGTGTCCCGATATCGGCGATGTCCGGCTGCCGAATCCGTTGGATTTGTCGCTGTTTAACAAGACGTGTTTCTTGAACAAAGGCGAAATTCGTTTTCAGGCGGCGAGTTAACGAATCCAGTTCCGTCGGGGGCGAGGTAGGTTTGCCCCTGACATAGGCTTGGTCTGCTTCTGTCGAATGAGCGGCTAGACCGATCGTCTTTTCGGCGTTCTCCTGGGCAATACGCCTGCAGGTCGTGGAGGAACCGCCCTGAGGTTCTTTGGATTGGGCCAATCATTGACGGGCGGCAAGCGCCCGCTCGATCCTATCTGATGCAGATAGAGGCCAGCGGTGAGATAGGCATCTTCAAGGGCGCCGTGCAGCCGCTCCCGCCGCGATAGCCCGATGCGCTTGAGACAATGATCCAGTTTCGCGGATTCTCCGCGCCATACATTACGGGCGCGTTCCATTGTGCAAAATGTCGGCTGCGCCAGTTGCTCGACATCGGCCTTTCTAAGCTCTCGCTGGACATAACGCATGTCGAATTCGGCATTGTGCATGACCAGTTCATCGGCCCAGGACAACCATCTGTGAATCTTCGGCGCCAAATCGGCGAACAGATCCTGAAACCGCGTCATCCAGTCATCGTATCCATGCACAGCCAGCGCGCCGGGATGGCTGTCCTTGCGCGGATCAAAAACAAGATACAGTGATTGCCGCTGCAGTTCGTCACCTTCGATGCGCATCGCACCAAGCGTCACGATCCGATCATATGGCAAGAGCCCCGTCGTTTCGGTGTCGAGCACGATAATGCGACGAAGCCGCGTATGTGCGGCTGGCTTATAGATGTTGTCCGGCATTTCTATCCCCATGGCCCAGGGGGAAGAATGCAGAAAACATGTCGGCATGTCCAGGATTGCCCGACGATGTGCTGGCCTGTTATTGTCCGCAAACTTGCGGGATTGATACGCGGGCTGGCTGTGAGATGCTGGTCTCCCTCGACATTGGAGGAAAACATTTTCATGACCAAGCAATTTGCCGGGCTGCTTTTCGCCAGCGTAACAGCAATTTTCGCTTCCACGCACAACAGCACAGTGTTCGCCCAATCAAAAAATGCCGACGCTCTTTTCGAACGAGCCGCTAAAGGCAATATCGCCGAAGCTGGCGGCGCACGTCGCCTGAAGGGTGACATCACCGCTGCGTTTCGTGATCAAATCAAGGATGGTCCGGCAAAACATGTCATTTTGCTGATCGGTGACGGTATGGGCGATTCCGAGATCACCATCGCCCGCAATTATGCCGTTGGCGCCGGCAACTATTTCAAGGGCCTGGACGCCCTCCCCGTAACCGGCCAATATACCCATTACTCAATCGACAAAAAGACCGGCAAACCCAGCTATGTGACTGATTCAGCCGCCTCCGGCACCGCTTGGGCAAGCGGCGTCAAGACGTATAACGGCGCTATCGGCGTCGATATTCATGAAAAGCCACACAAGACGCTGCTTGAACTCGCCAGGCAAGCCGGGTTTGCCACGGGCGATGTGAGCACGGCCGAAATTCAGGACGCCACGCCCGCCGCGCAGATGGCGCATGTCACTCACCGCAAATGCTATGACCCCACCAGTACGGCTGAAAAGTGCGGGAGCAATGCACTGGAAAATGGCGGCCTCGGTTCGATCAGCGAGCAGCTCCTTAATACCCGTCCAGACCTGACGCTCGGCGGCGGCGCCAAATATTTCGAGGACAAGGCAAGGGCTGGTGAATGGAAAGATCAGACGCTGCGGACCCAGGCTGAAGCGCGCGGCTATCAGCTCGTCGGCAATCTGGAAGAACTCGACAAGGTCACGGCGGCCAATCAGGACAAGCCTCTGCTCGGCCTCTTCACTTCTGGCAACATGCCGGTTCGCTGGGAAGGTCCGAAGGCCAGCCATTATGGCAATATCGAGAAGGACCCGGTGAAGTGCAAGCCGAATGAAAAGCGTTCAGCAAGCACTCCAACGCTCGCCCAGATGACTGAAAAGGCAATCGACCTTCTCAAGACCAACGAGAAAGGCTTTTTCCTGCAGGTCGAAAGCGCTTCGATCGACAAGCAGGATCACGCCGCCAATCCCTGTGGTCAGATCGGCGAAACCGTGGCTCTCGACGAGGCGGTGCAGGTGGCGTTGGACTTTGCCCGCAAGGACGGCAACACACTTGTGATCGTCACCGCCGACCATGCGCATACGAGCCAGATCATCGATCCCGATGCGAGGGCGCCTGGGTTCACCCAGGCACTGAAGACAAAGGACGGTGCCATTATGGCCGTCAGTTACGGCACTTCAACCGAACCCGATCATCAAGGCCATACCGGCACACAGCTGCGTGTCGCTGCTTTTGGCCCCGGCGCCGCCAATTTTTCAGGCTTAACCGATCAGACTGATATGTTCTACACTATTCGGGACACGCTCAATCTCTTAAGCCGTGCCAGCGAATCGGGACAGAATGGTGCCGTCGCTAGGCAACCTGCCCAAGGTGCAAGATAATTTTCTGCGCCACCGTCCTCATGTGGGCGAGGACACACCCAACACAAAAGGCGGCTCCGAAGAACCGCCTTTTGCAGGAGTGATATAATCCGACACCTCAGCTATAGGGTGAGTAGCACTGGCGGCGCGGGCCGTTATAGGGCTGATAGGTATTGTCATAGGCCCGATACGAACGGTATTTGTTGGCGCACCATTGGACATGGGCGTTACCATAACCTGACCGCGATGGCTGCTTGGCGATGGCACCGCCGATCACCGCGCCGGCGCCGAAAGCCGCCAGAGGATACCACCATCCATCCCGATGGCGCCGATATCCGCGACGATGATGGCGATAGCCGCGGTGTCCGCCCCAATGTCCCGGGCGGTATGCGGGACCATGTCCCCGGCCACCCCAGCTTCCACGCCGTTTCCAGCCGCGCGAGGAGTGCTTCCTGCGGTGCTGGACCTGCTTGATGTTGGAGCTCGTCTCGATCTGCTTCGCCAACAGCGGAGCCGCGCTCACTGGAATGGCAGATGTAAACGCTATGGCCACGCCAAGCGTCCCTGCACAAAATGCTGATAAGAACTTCTTCATAACAACTCCCGTTGATCAAATAACCGTCCCGTGGAAATAGACTGCATCAATATTCATGAACACGCGATGAATGTACGCCACCTCATTGTATATATTTCAAATTACAGTTGTTTTAGTTTAACAAATCGAAACAGGTCAATCTACAACAGAACACCTTACCGTTTGTTTCAAACCGTGATCTGCCGAACCCCGTTTCCGCCATCATTATGCGGAACCAAGGCAATGGGGCGGGCGTTAAAAACCGTATTTAACAGTCCGGAGGTTTTTTTATGACCAATCAGACGATTCCCGCAGATGTCTATCAACGCCATGAAAGAGAATGGCAGATATTACGACAGTCCCTCGCCGGCTCTCAGCCACCGCCGCAGCCGCAAGACACGCAAAAGAAATAATCCCTCCAAGCAAAATCCGGAATCGCACTCGAAGTGCGCTTCCGGGTGTTCGTTTTTCATGCTGCTTTTTCTGTTTTTAGACGGATCACGCTTGCTCATGGTAAGCTCACAAGGACGGTATCACCAAAGAGAGGTCGGGAGAGGAATACGCCATGAACACAGCCAATCTCCAACTCGAGGGGCTCTGCCTTGCCGTAGCCTCGGTCAATCGTCTGCTGGTTGCCAAGGGAATCCTCTCGCAAAGCGAAATAGACACCGCTCTGCGCAAAGCGGAATCCGCGATTGTCGGAGACGAACGCATCACCGAGCAGCTTTCGCCGGCCAATCGGGATGCGGTTTGCTTTCCTATCCGCCTGCTGCAACTTGCAAACAGTGCCGGCGCCGATACCACATGGTCGTTTTCGCATCTCGCAAAATTGGTCGGCGAGACGAAACGTCCATATAATGATCAGATCTAGGTTCAGCACATTTCCCGTTGACGAGACTTGCCCGTTGGATGATCTTCTCACAAACGGAGGCGATCATGATCACAGGTTCTCAATGTCACGCAGCACGCGCCCTTGCCGAGGTGTCTCGCGATGAACTGGCATTATCCTCGGGCATTGGCGCTGAGATTATTGCCGATTTCGAACAAAGAATAGCGGAGCCGGATCGAGACATCATCACCAATCTCCAATCAGCCCTGGAGCGTGCGGGCGCCGTCTTCATCCATGAAAATGGCGGCGGCATCGGCGTTCGCCTCAAATTCACGAAGTCTGACACCCGCCGCCTTTCCGTTCTCGAAAGTGAGGGCGGTATTGCCGCCGATGATGACGTGCCCTGAGACATCTCCTTCCGTCTGGTCCCTCCATCCGGTAGTGCCCGCCGCATGAGCCTCGGATCCGTCAAAGCATTTCTCTTCGAAAGACGCTATCGCCGCGTAGGCAGAAATCCGCCTCGATCGACGCGAATATGGATTGTTTTATATCCGCTTCCCGGCTTCGTCGAAGATGTGCAGGTCAGCAGCGCTTGCGCCAATGCGCATGTGCGCCCCTGGCTCCACGATCGTCTTCCCTGCGACCCGGACGACGAGGCGGGTCTTTCCGGCATCGCCATAGACAAAGCTCTCCGCACCAACCGGCTCGATCGCCCGCACGACAATATCGAACGTTGCATCCAGCCCGTCCGCGCCATCGGCGGCGGCGAGGACCAGATTTTCCGGGCGGATGCCGAGCGTGGCAGCCTCTCTTGAAAGTGACAGCCCCTTGCCGCCGATTTCGGTGCCGTCGGCGAGCGCCGCCCGTCCTTCGCCGCGCTTCAGCGGTAGGAGATTCATCGGCGGTGCGCCAATGAAGCTTGCCACGAACAATGTCGCTGGCTTCTCGTAAATGTCGAGCGGCGCACCGATCTGCTCGACATTGCCGGCATTCATGACGACGAGAACGTCAGCGAGCGTCATGGCTTCGAGCTGGTCATGCGTGACATAGACGCTGGTGACACCCAGCGAGCGCTGCAAATTCTTGATCTCGACACGCATCTGGCCGCGCAATTTGGCATCCAGATTGGAAAGCGGTTCGTCGAACAGGAATACCTTGGGGCTACGAACGATGGCCCGGCCCATCGCGACGCGCTGGCGCTGGCCGCCTGAAAGCTCGCGCGGACGGCGCGTCAGCAGATGGTCGAGTTCCAGCGTCGCGGCGGCTTCGCGGACACGCTTGTCAATCTCAGGCTTGGCCATCCGGCGGTTGCGCAGGCCATAGGCCATGTTGTCGTAGACGCTCATATGCGGATAGAGCGCGTAATTCTGGAACACCATGGCGATGTCGCGCTCCGCCGGGCCGAGTTCGTTGACCTCTCGTCCGTCTATCAGGATCTCGCCTTCCGTAATCGTTTCCAGACCGGCGATCATGCGCAGAAGCGTCGATTTTCCGCAGCCCGAAGGTCCGACCAGGACGCAGAGCGCACCGTCTTTGATCGCCAAATCGACCTTCTTCACGGCCTCGAAGCCGCCGGGATAGATCTTGCGGATGTCTTTGAGATCGACGGTTGCCATTATTTCTCCGTTTCGACGAGGCCGCGGACGAACCAGCGCTGCATGAGGACGACCACGAGAATGGGCGGCAGGATGGCGAGGATGCATGTCACCATCACCAGATGCCATTCGGTATCGGCGTCGGCAAACGAGATCATCTTGCGCAATGCGATGACGATCGTGCCCATGTCGTTGCGGTTGGTGACGAGCAGCGGCCAGAGATATTGCGTCCAGCCATAGATGAACTGAATGACGAAAAGTGCCGCTATGTTGGTTTTCGACAGGGGCAGCAGGATATCCCAGAAGAAGCGCCACGGCCCTGCCCCATCGACACGCGCCGCTTCGACGAGTTCACCGGGGATCGTCATGAAGAACTGGCGAAACAGCAGTGTCGCGGTCGCCGAAGCCATCAGCGGCAGGGTCAGTCCCGCATAGGTGTCGATCAGTCCGAAATCGACCATGACCTTGTAGGTCGGCAGGATGCGGACCTCGACAGGCAGCATCAAAGTGATGAAAATCAGCCAGAAGAAGGTCATGCGAAAGGGGAAGCGGAAGAAGACTACCGCATAGGCAGACAGGATGGAAATGAAGATCTTGCCGACCGCGATCAGGACGGCGACGACAGTGCTGTTCCAGAGCAGGCGATCAACGCCGACACCGCCGATACGGTCGATACCGCCGAATAGCGCCGTTGTGTAATTTTCGAGAAAATGGCTGCCCGGGATAAGCGGTAGCGGGGGCCGCAGGATCGTCTGCAGCGAATGGGTCGAAGCGACGAATGTGTAATAGATCGGAAAGGCGACAATGAGGACGCCGAAGATGAGAACGGCATGGGCGATGATGCGGCGCGAGGGCCTGTTGTCGATCATAGTCCCCTCACCCGTAATGCACGCGGCGTTCGACATAGCGGAATTGAACCGCCGTCAACGCGATGACGATCACCATGAGGATCACTGACTGCGCCGCCGATTCGCCCAGGATCAAATTGACGAACCCGTCATTATAGACCTTGTAGACGAGTGTCTCAGTGGCCTTGCCCGGACCGCCGCCGGTCACGGCATGGATGATGCCGAACGTATCGAAGAAGGCATAAACGGTATTGATGACCAGAAGGAAAAAGGTCGTCGGCGCCAGCAGCGGAAAGATGATGGTCCAGAAGCGTTTCATCTCGCCTGCTCCGTCGATGGCAGCAGCCTCGACGAGAGACTTCGGTATTGCCTGCAGGCCTGCAACAAAAAACAGGAAATTATAACTGATCTGCTTCCAGGATGCCGCCGCGACGACGAGGATCATCGCCTGTGGGCCGTTGAGCAGCGGGTCCCAATAGATGCCCAGCGACCGGAGCATGACGGCGATGGAGCCGATCGACGGGTTGAACAGGAACAGCCACAGCATGCCGGCGATGGCGGGTGCAACCGCATAGGGCCAGATCAGCAATGTGCGGTAGATACCGCGTCCACGCACGACCTTGTCGGCCATGACCGCCAGGAAAAGGGCGGGGACCATGGCGAGCACGGCAGTGGCGACGGAGAAGACGATCGTGACCTGGAACGAATGGAGATAATTGGGATCGTTCAGCACGTGCCTGAAATTGGCCAACCCGACATACTGCGTCGAGAGGCCGAAGGGATCTTCGCGCAGCAGGGATTGGTAAAGCGCCTGCGATGCGGGCCAATAGAAGAATATGGCCGTAATAGCAAGCTGCGGCGCCAGAAGCAGATAAGGCAGGAGCTTGTTGGGAAAGATTGCGCGGGGTGCCACACTATGTCCTTTTGACCATCATCCCGCCCGCATAGCGATGCGGGCGGGATGACGTCTAGACTTTCAGGAGAATTATTGGCCGATCGCCTGCTTGATGGCGGCATTGCCGCGGGCGACCACGTTATCCAGCGCCTGCTGCGCCGTCTGTTGGCCGTCCAGCATCTTTTCAAGCTCTTCATTCTCGATGTCGCGAACCTGCGGCAGGTTCACAAGACGAACGCCTCGCGAATTTTCCGTAGGCGCCTTGCCCATCATCTGCGTAATCGGCGTTTCGCGGCCCGGATTCTTCTCATAGAAGCCGGATGCCTTCGTTTCCTCATAGGCCTTCAGCGTGACCGGCAGATAACCCGATACCTGATGGAGCCGCGCCTGGATTTCTGGGCTGGAGAGGAACTTGAAGAAGGCCGCGATGCCTTTGTACTTCTCGTCCGACTTTCCGCCGAACACCCACAGGCTCGCACCGCCTGGAATGGTGTTCTGCGGCGCGCCTTCCGCTTCGGGTTCATAGGGCAATTGGCCGATGCCGTAATTCATGCCCGACTTGACGATATCGCCGAGGCCGCCGGAGGATTCGGTGAGAATGCCGCATTCGCCGGCGAGGAATATTTGTTTGGCTTCAGACGTACGGCCGCCATAGCGAAATACGCCATCCTTGGTGAGATCGGCAATCTCCTGGAAATGCTTGACGAAGAGCGGTGCGTTGATCTCAAGCTCGACATCCAGTCCCGCAAGGCCGTTTTCCTTGGTGCCGTAGGGAAGATTGTTCCAGGCGGCAAAATTCTCCAGATGGATCCAGGTCAGCCAGGTCGAGGTATAGCCGCATGGAGCGGCGCCGCTGGTCTTGATCTTCCTGGCCGCTTCCCAGACCTCGGGCCAGGTCTTCGGCGGGTTGTCGACGTCGAGCCCGGCCTTTTCGAAGATATCCTTGTTATAATAGAGAATGGGCGACGAGCTGTTATACGGGAACGACAGCATGGTGCCGTCAGGCTTGGAATAATAGGCAACGATTCCCGGCAGATACTGGCTCTTGTCGAAAGTCGCGCCGCCTTCGGACAATATCTCCGCGACCGGCTTAATCGCGCCTTCGGCCGCCATCATGACACCGGTTCCGACGTCGAAAACCTGAATGATATCAGGCGACTGCTTAGCGCGGAAAGCGGCAATGCCTGCATTCAGCGTTTCCGGATAGGTCCCCTTGAAAACCGGAACTACCTGGTAATCGCTCTGGCTCTCGTTGAATTCCTTCGAAAGTGTGTTGACGACTTCGTTGTTGGCGCCAGTCATGGCGTGCCACCAGCTGATTTCCGTGACGGCGAAAGAGGATGTCGACGACATCAACGTCAAGGCGGCGGCAAGGCCGATGGAAATACCACTCGTCTTCATAATGCTCTCCCTTATTGCTGGCGTCATGAGCGCGCCGCTTGAGGGCAGTATCGATTCTATGTGACAGTTGAACAACAGTTTATTTGCAGTTTTGTGAACAGTTGAGCCTCTCTCCCCAGTGAAAGGAGATTGGCCTGACAATCGGCGTTCACGACCGGAAGGCGCCGATGGACGGCGGTCCACAGAAAGACATAAATTTATTTCTCTTTAAAGATGATAAAAGACTTCATATATTTTCAGAAGAGTTCTAAACTGCGCTTCGTTTGGCGCCCCTTCGGACGGCTTCGAGAGAAAAGGATCATCCCATGCGGCTTACCCGCCAGACCAATTATGCAATCCGGATGTTGATGTACTGCGCTGCCAATGAAGGCCGCCTCAGCCGCGTGCCCGACATCGCAAAGGCATATTCCGTTTCGGAACTGTTTCTCTTCAAGATCCTGCAGCCGCTCGTGGAACACGGGCTGGTCCAGACGGTGCGCGGCCGCAATGGCGGTGTGCGACTGGGCAAGGCAGCCACGGCCATCACGATTTTCGATGTGGTGCGTGTGACGGAAGAAAGTTTCGCCATGGCCGAATGTTTCGAGAACGACGCGACCGAATGCCCCCTGGTCGACAGCTGCGCACTCAACTCCGCGCTGCGCGAAGCACTTGGTGCATTTTTCGAGGTTTTGGCGAAATACAGCATCGCGGATCTGATCAAGGCACGGCCGAACGTCCGCGCGCTCCTGGGCATTGAAGAGTTCGAGCCGCAACTGGCAGCGAGCTGAGCATTTCAAAAAATCGCGGCGGCACAATGAGATAAGGAGCCTTACGGCTCTTTTTCTTACGCGATTCACTTTTCCTGGACTTGCTTTAAATCGCTGCGGATTGTGGGAGAATGAAAGGCGCGCCGCCATCAGGCAGAACGCCGACCTTCAATGCGCATTCGTAAACACGCAGAATACGGTCGTCCGACAGCATCTCCTGCGGCTTGCCCGCCGCATCGACCCGGCCATGATGCATCACCACGATCCTGTCCGCGAACATCGCCGTCAGATTGAGATCGTGCAGGATGGCGATCACCCCCCCGCCCCTCTCGGCAAAGCTCCTGGCGATGCGCATGATGATGAGCTGGTGCTTGATATCGAGGCTCGACACCGGTTCATCGAGAAAGAGATAACGCGGCTCTCCATCGAGAACGGGCTGCCAGACCTGACAGAGCACGCGGGCCAATTGCACGCGCTGCTGCTCACCACCTGATAATTCCTGGTAAAACCGCCCGCCAAAGCCTTCGAGGTCGACCATCGACAGCGCGCGGTCCGGCAGATATCCGATCTCGTGGGGATCTACGCCGGAATAACCGCTGGTCAGACCGAGCCGGACGATTTCGCGCACCGTGTAGGGAAAGGCGAGCGACGTCGCCTGTGGCAGTACGGCGCGCAGCTCGGCCATCTGCCATAGTTTCAGCGCCTCGAACGGCTTTCCGTTGATCGATATGCGTCCCGTGAAGGGCAAATCCCCGGAGAGCGCACGAAGCAGCGTGGTCTTGCCGGAGCCGTTCGGGCCGACGATGGCCGTCAGTTCGCCCGGGCTTGCCGTGAAGCCGACATTCTCGATAATTCGCGTTTTGCCGATAGCGACCGACAGATTTTCCGCTTTGATCATGACGATTGCCTCAAAGGTCCAGAATTCCGCGCCGGCGCAGCAATATCCAGAGGAAAAACGGCGCGCCAACGGCGGCAGTGACGATGCCGATGGGCAGTTCGGCCGGCGCAACGATAGTCCGGCTCACCGCATCGGCCAGCAGCAACAGGATGGACCCCAGCAGCGCCGATGCAGGCAGGAGATAGCGATGATCGGGGCCGATCAGCAGACGCAGAAGATGCGGTACGACGATGCCGACGAAACCGATGCCGCCGCTCACCGCGACGGACGCGCCGACCGCCGCCGCAACCGTGACGATGGCGACGTTCTTCAACCGCTGGACGGGGATGCCCAGATGATTGGCCGAGGCTTCGCCGAGCGCTAGCCCATTGAGGCCGCGGGCAAGAAATGGAGCCGTGGCAAGCGCAAGCGCGATGATCGGCCCAGATGCCGCGATCTTGGTCCATGTCGCGCCCGCAAGCGATCCGAGCTGCCAGAATGTCAGGTCGCGCAGCTGCTGGTCGTCCGCCATGTAGATCAGAGCGCCGGTCAACGCTGCTGACAGGGCGCCGAGCGCTATGCCAGCCAGAAGCATGGTCGCAACGGATGTCTGACCGCGTCTCGTGGCGATGCCATGGAGCAGAAAAGTGGAAATCAAACTGCCGAGAAAGGCTACGATCGGCAAGGTATAAATGCCGAAAATCGCAGCCACCGGCGCGAGAACCGTCCCGCCCAGAACGATGGTGCCCACCGCTCCGAGGCTCGCGCCGGCCGAAACACCGACCAGCCCCGGATCGGCCAGCGGATTGCGGAAAAGCCCCTGCAGGACCGCGCCGGATATGGCGAGCGCCGAGCCGATCAACACGGCGAGAATAATGCGCGGAAGACGTATCTCGAGAACGATGATACGATCGCGTTGAGAAAGCGCTCCTTCAAGCGAAGCCGATGAGGAAAGCCATTGTTTGACGACTGCCCATGCAGATGCATCCGATGCCCCCGCGGTAAGGCTGAAAAGCATGGTCGCAACCAGCAGCACCGCGAGGAGGCCGATCGTTGCGCGGGCGTAGGCCGATCGGTCGCCGTGCACCTGCCCTCCTCCACCGGCGAACTCCGTCCTCTTAAGCATGGTGACGTGGCTCAATGCTGCACGGCGTCGCCGTAGAGCGCCACCGAGAGATCATGCGCTGCCTTGGCCGTGCGCGGGCCGAAGCCCAGGAGGTAAAGCGCATTCATGCGCACCAGGTTTTTCGTCCTGGCGGCAGGCGTGCCTGCGAAAGCCGGATTGCTGAAGATCTGGTCGTCGTTGGCCGCGTGATTGCCTGTCCGGTCCATCATCAGGATCATATCGGGTGCTGCCTTGCCAACCGCTTCCTCGGTCAATTGCTTATAGCCGTCATAGCCATCGATCGCATTGACGCCGCCGGCAAGCTCGATGATGCCGTTTGCAGCCGTGTTCTTGCCCGATGCCATGATGCGGTCGCCCTGCATCGACAGGATGAACAGGACGCGCTTGCGCTTGTCGACTGAAGATGCGGCCTTCTGCGCGGCCGTCAGGTCGGCGTCCACGGATGCGGCGAGTCTGTCCGCCTTTTCCTCGACGCCTAGCGCTTTGCCGACGCTGTGTATCTTGTCGAGCACGCCTTGGCCGGTAAAATGCTCCGGCACGATCACCATGGGAATTGTGGCCTTCTTCAAGACATCCAGGGCTTCCGGCGGGCCGCTGCCCTCCAGAAGAATGATCCCCGATGGGTTGACCGAGAGAACGCCCTCCGGCGACAAAGCACGCATATAACCGACATCGGGAAGCTTGCTTGCCTCGGGCGGAAACAGGCTCGTGGAATCGCGTGCCACAAGGCGTTTTTCCTCTCCAAGCGCGTAGATAATTTCCGTCAGCGAACCGCCGATGGAAATCAGCCTTGAGCTATCCTCGATACGCGTGGTCTCTTCCGCCAGCGCATTTGTGGCCATGGCACAGGAAGCAGCCACGGTAAGCATCGAGAAAAAGCGTGCTGCCCGCCCTGCCCGTCCGGATATGCCAAACAGACGGCGGATACCCTTACCCATCACATTGTCCTTTCAAATGACCTCTCAGGCGGCAGTCGATTGGCGCACGCGCGGCAGGTTTTCGATGAGGAAGCGCCAATCCTCCCTTTCGCCCTGCCCTTCATGCCTTTTGCCGAAGAACTGGATGATCATTTCATGGTTTGAATCATAGGTTTCCAAAGACGTCACATGGCCGTCTTTGGTCGGCTTGCGAACGGCCCAGACCTCGTGAATATGATCGGCGCGCAGGTGAAGATGGAATGTCGGGTCGAGCACGTTGAGCCATGGCCCGACTGATTTCAGTTCGCTGATCGGTCCCGAATGGATCTGGATGCAGCCGCGGTTGCCGACAAAGCACATGATCGGAAGTGCAGCCTGGGCAGCATGGCTCATCATCGCGCCGACCGCCTGCGTGTCGAGGGGCCAGGCATATTCCTCGCCGATCACCCTGACCGCCTGATGCCGGTCCAGTTTGAAATCGCGCAACAGGCCGATAAACTGGTGCACGTCGGTCATCTGACTCCAACGCTGGCGGAAATCATCGCGGTCGATGTCTTCGATGCCGCCCGGCACCTTCTTGCCGCTTAGCGCCACTGTTTCGATCGCCGGCGACTGGTCGTCGGACCGCATCGCCTCGACCAGAGCAGAATACGCGTCGAGATCCGATTGCGCACGCAGATGGATCTTGTGTACGGCTTCGCCCGCTTCATCGAAGAACTGCAGGCTGCGGCGCACGTCGTCGCCGTCGCGCTTTTCAACAGCAAAGCCATGCGCCCATGCCGATGGAAAAATGCGCAGGTCGATCTGCTCACCGAGCACCATCGCCGCATGTTTTCCCTGCACGACCTTGTCATAGACGCCGATCTTCTCGTGTACCGCACTTTCGTTGCGCGTCAGCGCCATCACTTCGCCGACAGCACCGATGCCATTCAGGAGCGTGTCGACGTCAGGCCGGATGCGGGTGACTGCGTCACCGCATTGCGCTGCGACGTAATCAGCCTCCGATATGTTCAGGAGTTGGGCGAACTCGCGTTCACGCAGTTTCGGATTTTCAGCGCGCGCGCGTAAAATTTCCTCGGGGGACGGTTTGGAGGTGCCAGTCATGTCATGTTGCCTATTTATTCGGTCTATTTATTCAAAATGAGTTTGCCCTGACGGGTGATCTTGAGGCGGTACAGGGAACCGGCATGCTCAATCCCGACTTCGGTGGAGCCGTCGAAAAGTTCACCGCTGCCATAGGTTTTCAATGGATGCTGTACCCGCTTGTGGGGTTCGGCATATGGCGCGGCCGCTGCGAGCGAAGCGGAGGATGATCCGGCCACGCGCGGCAACTGAACCTTCATGTCGATGAAACTGCGTCTGTTCATTGCGCACCCCTTTCCGTCTGGAGGCAGGCGCCCCAGTTGTACCTCTGACGCCCGATCTCTTTTGTTGAGTGAAATTATCATCTTTTTGCGCTCGCGCAATAGAAGAGTTCATAACTCAACTTATATGGATACATGGCTTTCCAGCGGCGATAGAGCCGCACCGGCATCGCTCGAAATGATGCCGATGCGGCTGGATGATTCTAGAACCGCTGCGTCATGGAGATTTTGAACGTGCGGCCCGGCTCGGTGAAATAGTCCTTCGGGACGGAGCCGCTGTCAGGAATATCGAGCGCGTTCCAATATTTCTTGTCGAAGATATTGTAGACACCCGCCTGGATGCGCATGCCCTTGAACTGCTCCGGCTCCCACCAGCCAGTGATATCGAAGAGCGTGTATCCGGGCGTCTTGTTGTAGTCGGAGTCGGGGTTCTCGACCTTGTTGCGTGCCGCAGCCGCGGTCATCGAGAAATCGGCTCCCCAGGTCTCGGTCGCATAACCGACGCCCAGGACGCCCTTCAGCGCGGGAATCGAGTTCAGATAGACATCCTCGTCCGTGTCCTTGCCCTGCGCGAAGGCGATCCCACCCCAGGTCTTCCAGCCGTTCGAGAAGACGTAGTGCGCCTTGGCTTCCGCGCCATAGATCTGCACATGGCCACGGTTGACATATTTGGTGATGCCCATCGGGAACATGCCGGGCGGCACACCCGCTTCGGCGGCAGTCATGCTGACGGTATCGATGAAATTCTTGTAGTAGTTATTGTATATGCTGACCGACCCGCCGAACTGATCGTCGCCGAATTTCGCGCCGATATCGAAGCCATTGCTGGTTTCGGGCTTCAGGTCTGGATTGCCGAAATTGATATAGGTCCCCGGCCCGCCATAGGTCATATAGAGCTCCGTCGACGAGGGAGCGCGGAACGCCTGGGCCCACTGCGCATAGAGAATGACATTATCCGCAGCGTCCCACTCAGCCCGCAGCTTGGGCGAGAACTTGGAATCGCTCGAATCCGGCGGATAGCCTGTGAATCCGGGATTCACTTCATAAAGAGGCGTATCCTGCGGATTGCGTTCATACCAATCGAAACGCAGTCCCGGCGTGATGCGCAACCGGTCGTCGTAAAGGCTGATCTGATCCTCTACGAACAACCCTATAGTTCCGCCCTCCACCTTCGGCATCTCGGCCTGGTTGGTATGCAGGAAACTGCAAGTGAAAGTCCATGCGATGTCACAATTATCCTCGCCCAACGCCTGCTGCTTGACCGAACTCAGATAGCCGTCCATCCCGAATTTGAAGGTATGAGTATAACCGCCGAACTCGACTGCCTTCAAGCCGACCGCATTTATGCCGACATCCGTTTCCTCCATCGTATTGTCACGACGATAAACACCGATGGGGGCGGAATCGCGCCAGGCGCTTGAATCGTCGCCCTGCGTCAGACGCTGCCAGTAAAGGATGACGGACGCCTGATCGAGCCACGCGTCGCCGCTGCCGTCATAATCATAGGTGGCTGAAATTCTCTCACGCTTGCGCGTCTTCGCTTCCTTGAAGGATCCGGCTTCATAGGTGCCCGTTGATGCGTTGTACTTGTCCATATCCTCATCGAGGTCGAACCGCTCCGCCGTAAATCCGAAGCGATGCCCGCCATCGACATGCTGATGGAGCTTGAACAACAGATTGTTCTGGTCGTATTCGGCCGGGTTCTTTTCGGTGCGGGTGGCGCCGAAACCGCCGATGTCACCCATGTTTTCACGTTCGTCGCCAGCGCGATAACCGCCCTGGAACAGGATATATGTGTTGTTCGCCCGCGCGGCGAGCGCCTGATTGATGTTCCAGCTTCTATCGGCGCTGTCATAGGAGCCCTTGGTCAGGCTGCCCCAGTTCTTGCCTTCCGTCAGCAGATCCTCGGGATTGAGGGTGCGGAGCGAGACGACGCCGCCGAGCGCGCCTGAGCCGAACAGGCTTGAATCCGCCCCCTGAATGATATCGAGCGTGGACAACGTATCGAAATCGATGCTGGATATGCCGCCTTTCACGCCGCGCGCGCCATCGTCGAGCCAGGGAACCCTGATTCCATCGATCGTCGTCAGGACGCGGTTATCGCCAAGGCCGCGGATATTGATGCTGTCGCTGGTCCTGCTGTAGTTGATGCCGGGATCGAGGCGCCCGATATCTTCGATGCGATCGACCTGCCGCTCTTGCAGTTCCTTCCGGGTTATTCTCTCCGTCAACACGGTGGGCGCATCGATGCCGGTCTGTTTTGCCCCTTTCACGACGATCGGCTTCAGCTCGATCGGCTCCTGCTTGTTCGCATCCTGTGCGCCAGCGCTTGCCATCATCGATGCATTCAAAGCACCGACTGCCGCGCAGCCTAACCAAAATCTCTTTGAAATGTTGCCCATAGCCCCACCTAACCCGTTTCGACCTTGAAAAAACGACGTTGGCTTGCGTAGGCGGAAAGCCTGGCTGGCTATGCTTGTTCGGAACGGCCGATTTTCGAGCCATCATCCCCAACGAGCAGAACGGACCTACAAAATATGATATTTTTAGTCAAGATAATAGTTGCGAGTAATTTCGCTTTGAAATAGCCTTTTCAAATCAATGCCCCGACAACAAATCCGATAGGAAGAACAAGATGCAGCATCTAGGTCGTAGTGACGATTTAAGGTTTTGGGATTCCAAAATTCCGGCAAATCAGATTCAACACTGACTTTTGGAGGTCAGTGATGGATTGCGATGTTCTTCGGGATGATCAATGGGAACGGATCAA
>NZ_PVBR01000034.1 GCF_002980495.1 Phyllobacterium phragmitis | reverse complement strand
CCATCACGGGCGACGAATACGGCCCGGCGCAGCGCAGCCATATCCTGTCGGCCGACTTCACCTATGACCTGATGCCCTGGCTGTCGGTCGGCGGCAAATACGGCATGCGCTACGGCCAGGTCCGCGAACGGCTGCTCGACGGCGACCGCGAGAGCTTCTCCGAATGGTATTCGTCCTCCGCCCATCTCGGCATCATCCGCGCCGACCTGCACGTCGTGCGCAACTGGGATGCGCTGTTCGAGGGCCGCGTCATGCACATGCCCGAGGCCAAGACCACCGATTACGGCGCGCTCGTCGCCGTCTACCGCCATGTCGGCGACAACTTCAAGATCGGCGCCGGCTACAATTTTGGCTCCTTCTCCGACGACCTCCGAGACCTCACCCTCGACGACAAGGGCGTCTTCCTCAACATCATCGGGAAGTTCTAGGAGCGGTTCATCTTTAATCTAGGAGCGGTTCATCTTTAAATAGAATCGCTGGTGGGGCAGTACCCCCCCTTCTGGCTTGCCAGCCATCTCCCCCTCAAGGGGGGAGATTAAGCCTTCATGGACGCTCAGTACCAATCGCAAATGTTTCAGAATGGACATTGAGGATCATGTCAGCCAATCTCCCCCCTTGCGGGGGAGATGTCCGGCAGGACAGAGGGGGGTCCTGTCTCACCCGGCGTTGCCAATTCAATATGAAATGCTCTGGGAGCGGTTCACTTTTTGACGGAATCCATGCCTCGCCCTCTCCACCGCACAATGGCTCAAAATCCAGCGATTCCATGAAACCGGGAAGCGGCTCAAAGGTTGCTCACTGTGGTCAGGACATGGCCCCGGCTCAAGGCGTGGACGATGAAAGTTGCCAAAACGCCGCGCTGTGCGGGAAAGAATAACAGCCATCAATATATGGGGACTGTCCGGGATAGACTCCCTGAAAGCCGCGCATCGATGCAAATTACATGCTGTCGTGGTTATCACCTAGCAATATCAATCAGATGCTCGGTCGATGCAGCGGTAAGATATTACATATCATGATGTAAAAACATCCTTATTCATGCAAATCTACCAGATCAGAATCATTGTATTTCAATATTAATATTGTGGAAGGAAATGGCCTAGTATAGCTTTTCTTGAAAAAGCAATATTTTGTGATTCGATTGTGGTTCGTGCGTGAACTGAATTAGGCAGCACCAGCATTGCGCTGGAATATGATGATGAGGGGATGATGCGGCAAATCATCGGGGCGCCAATCGGCAATATAGCCGATACGGATCAACTTGCATTCAAGACCGGCATGCATCAGGACGGCGGGCGGCGCGCAGTTTTAGACCCGAAGACGGGCAAGACCTCGCGCTACTTCCGCGCCGCATTGGCGACGACATCGGTGCTGGCGCTCGCACTCGCCCTGGCGACGATGACGCCCAGGCCTGCGGTGGCGCAGACATGGACAAAAAGTTGGGCCGGATCCCCAACGAGCACAGACTGGATGACCGGTACCAACTGGTCTCCCGCCGGGGTGCCGGCAACCACTGATAGCGTGCAGATCAGGTCGGTTCTCGGTAATCCAGTGGTGCTTGGCGCCACCACGGCCGAGACTATTGTGATCAACAATTTCGGCATGGCCAGCGATGGTCCCGGCAGCGGGCAAGGTCAGTTGACCATTCAGAATGCCAGCTCGCTCACGACCAACGGGACTACCGTTATCGGTCAAAACGACAATTCAACGACCAAGCTGTTTATCCAAGGTGGAAGTAAACTGGTCACGAATGGCTATGGCAGAATTGGCGGGAAAGTCGGAGGCGGGACGGTCACGATATCCGGCGTGTCGACCTGGCAGGTCGGCGGCGGACTCACCCTTGCGAACACAGCAAGCGAGCGCGCCATACTCAATATCAGCGGCGGCAGCGACCTTTCAACCAATGCGTTGACACGCGGCGCGGGCAGTGTCGCACAGGTCAATTTCGACGGCGCGTCATTTACCGGCACGGCAACATCGAACAGCATCAGCAACTTCCGCGCCGGAGAGTTGAACATCATGGCCGGCGGGTTGACCATTGCCAACCAGGGAGGGCGCACCGTTACAGTGCATTCGCAGTTGAGCGGTGTCGGCGTGCTGACCCATATCGGCAATGGCGCTCTCAGCCTCCTCGCCGCCAACACCTTTACAGGCCTCACCGTGAGTGGCGGCATGGTGACCGCCAGTACTGCCACGTCGTTCGGATTGGCGACGGGCGTGCTCACTGTCAACACGGGATCATCGATAGCCAATCTCAACAATTTCAGCATGGCCTTCGCAGCGCTTGCCGGTACGGGCGGCGAGGTCAGGCTCGGCAGCGGCTCGCTGACGCTCAATCAAAACAGCGACACCACCTATGCCGGCGCTATCACCGGCACCGGCGGGCTGACGAAGAACGGCACCGGCACGTTGACGCTGACGGGCGCCAGCACGTTTACAGGCGCCTTGGATGTGAATCGCGGTACTGTCGTTGTTGACGGCGGTTCGTTGGACCTTGGGTCGAGCCATGTTTATCTCACTCCGGGTACGGGAAACACGGCCGATTTCACGATGCAGAATGGCGCCAAGGTGACAACTGCCGGCTTGTTCCGCGTCGTGGCCGGCGGAGGGGGAACGAGCGTCGCGACCGTCACGGGCGCGGGCACCAAGCTGACGCTCAACAACACCATCTCGCTCATCGTTGGCCATGATGGCGATGGAACCCTCAACATTTTCGACAATGGAGAGGTGACAACCACAGGCTATACCATTCTTGGTCAAGGTACTGGCAGCGGCACTTTGAAGATTACGGGCGGGGGCAAGCTCACGACCACGACGATCGGATACATTGGAGGGCAGACCGGCACCGCAACCGGCGATGCGACGGTCTCGGGAGCGAACTCCAAATGGGGCGTTGGTGGCGATCTTCTTGTCGGGAATGTTGGCAAGGGTGAACTGACCATCGGCGGCATCGGCGCCGCCAATGCCGGCGGCGCGGTGACCGTTGGTGGCAATATGGCTGTCGGCGCCACTGCTGGTGTGGAGGGCACCGTCACCATCCAGAACGGCGGCACGCTGACAAACACGGGCTATGTCCTTGTCGGACCCGGCAACGGCGATGTCACCGTTAAAAATCAGGGTTCGAACTGGACGATCAACGGCAACGGTTTGACCGTCGGTTACAGTGCGGGTACTAGCACCCTGACGATTTCCGACAAGGCCACTGTCGATGTCAAGGCTGGCGACACGGGTATCGGTCGGATATCAGGCAATGGCACGCTGTTGGTCGAGAGTGGCGGCGTGCTGAACAGCACAGGCAATGCCTGGCTGGGCGGCAGCCAGCCAAACGAAGCCGGCACCGGCGATGCGACCGTCTCGGGGCAGGACTCGGCATGGAATATTACCGGGTGGCTCGATATCGGCAGAGGCGGCACCGGTTCGCTCACCATCGACACTGGCGGCATGGTGACGATTGGCGCAACGTATCTGGCGTCTGGCACAAATACGGACAGTACGCTCATCGTCAACTCGGCTGGCGTGCTGGAAACCCTTTCGGTGGTCGGTCGCGTCGGGACCAAATCTGTCACCTTCAACAACGGCACGTTGAAGGCGCTCGGTGCCAGCACGATTTTCATCAGCGGCTTCGCGGCTGGCGAGTTCGTGCTTGATGGCACCGGTGCCAGCAGTGGCATGACTGTTGACAGCAACGGTTTCGATGTGACGGCTGCATCGCAGCTTTCGGGCAGCGGTGCGCTGACGAAGGTTGGGGCGGGGACGCTGACGCTTGGCGTCGCCAATGTTTTCACGGGCGGGTTGAATGTCAACGCGGGCACGGTGACGGCCGGGATTGCCGGGGCGTTCAGTTCCGGGCTGCTGACGGTTTTGGACGGGGCGACGGCCAATCTCAACGGGTTCGACCAGACGGTTTCCGGGCTTGTCGATAATGGAGGGGCAGGCGCCGCGAGCGTGACGCTTGGCACGGGCACGCTGACGGTCAATCCGGGAACGGGGGAGAGCCTAAGCTTTGCCGGTGTCATCTCGGGCGCCGGCGGGTTCACCAAGGATGGAGCGGGGACGCAGACGCTTTCCGGGAGCAACAGCTATGGCGGGTTGACGACGGTTTCGGCGGGCACGCTTTATGTCGATGGCACCCAGACGGGGACGGGGGCGGCGAGTGTCAAGAGCGGCGCGACACTTGGCGGCGGCGGCAAGCTGGGCGGCGACGTGGCGGTGGAATCGAGCGGCACGCTGGTGGCCACGAACGTTCCGGCGGCGGGGCGTTCGCTCGATGTCGGCGGCAATCTGACGCTGGCGGCCGGGTCGAGCCTGACCTATGATTTCGGCACGACGCCCAATGTCGATCCCGACGGCCTGTCGATCGATGTCACCGGCAATGTCAACCTGGCCGGCACGCTCACCGTGAATGGCTCCGGCTTCGATCCGGGCCAGGTCTATGAGCTGATGACGTATAACACCACCGGCACCAACACTGTGGCGCTGGTGGAGGGCACGATTCCCGCCGGGCTTTATCTGCAGACGGCGGTGGCCGGCGCGATCAACCTCGTCAACACCACCGGTCTTGGCGCCAATTTCTGGGACGGAGCCGGCGCGCCGGACGATCGCATCATCTCGGGCGGTTCCGGCGTGTGGCAGGCCAATGGGTCCGGCGCCAACTCCAACTGGGCCGAGATTAACGGCGATATCAACGGCCCGTGGATCAATGTCGGTCCCGCCATCTTCCAGGCCACCGGCGGCACGGTGCAGGTCGACAACTCCAAGGGCGCGGTCAGCGCCGGGGGCCTGACCTTCATGGCCGACGGCTATATCCTCGATCCCCTGACGGCGGGCGACACGCTCACGCTCGCGCCGACCGGCGGCGCCACCGATGTCGTGATCGATGTCGGCGAGAAGGGGAATGCGGTCCATACGGCCACCATCAATGTGGAACTGACCGGCGCGACCGGGATCACCAAGACCGACGCCGGCACATTGGTGCTGAACAATGCCGGCAACAGCTATACCGGCGGCACCCGCATCGAGGACGGCACGATCGAGATCGCGGCGGACGGCGCCCTTGGCCAGAGCCCGGCCACCCAGCGGCTGACGCTCGCCGGCTCCGCCGGCAACGTCGCGACGCTTGCCAACACCGCCACCATCGACACCAGTCGTGCGGTGACCCTCGATGGGATGGGCGGCACCTTCCAGACCGATGCCGCGATGACGCTGAACGGCATCGTCGACGGCGGCGGCGCGCTGACCAAGACCGGGACCAGCACGCTGACGCTCAACAATGGGAGCAACGCCTTCACGGGCGGCTTGAATGTTGACGAGGGCGCCGTCATCGCCGGCGCTGCCGGGGCGTTCGGCTCCGGCCCGCTCGCGGTCGCCACGAACGCCACCGCCGATCTCGCCGGTCACGACCAGTCGGTCGGCGGGCTCTCGGGCGCCGGCGCGGTCACGCTCGGCGCGGGCGACCTGACGGTCACGCAGACAGGCGCATCGACCTATTCCGGCAAGATGACCGGCACAACAGGCACGCTCACCTTCGCGGGCGGCTCGCTCACCCTCAGCAATGGAAGCAACGCCTTCTCCGGATTGAACGTGAACACCGGCACGGTGACGGCTGGCGCCGCCGGTGCATTCGGCGGCGGTGCGCTCGCGGTCGCCTCCGGCGCCATCGCCGATCTTGCCGATTTCGCCCAGACGGTGACCGGTCTCTCGGGGGCCGGCGCGGTGAAGCTTGGCACGGCCACGCCCGGCGCCGGCACGCTGACGGTCAATCAGGCCGTCAGCACCACCAGCAGCTTTGCCGGCATCATCTCCGGCACGGGCGCGTTGGTCAAGGAAGGTGCTGGCGACCTGACGCTGTCCGGCGCCAACAGTTTCACCGGCGGCCTGACGGTCACCGCCGGCAAACTCATCGCCGGCATCGACGATGCCTTCGGCGCGGGCCTGCTGACGGTCAATGGCGGCACCGCCGATCTCAACGGCAAGAACGTGACGGTGAAAGGCCTTGCCGGCGCCAGCGCCGGCACGGTTTCGCTCGGCACGACGTCACCCTCGATCCTGACACTCGACCAGACCGCCACGACCAGCTATGCCGGCAAGATCACCGGCACCGGCAGCCTCGTCAAGGGCAACACGGGCGAGTTGACGCTGTCGGGCAACAATGATTTCTCGGGCGGGCTGAAGGTCAATGGCGGCAAGGTGATCGCGGGCTCCGACACCGCCTTCGGCACCGGCCTTTTGACGGTCAATGCCCTCATCGCCGATATCAACGGCCATGCGATCAAGGTGGCTGGGCTTGCCGGCAATGGCGGCACCGTCGCGCTCGGCGCCGGCACGCTGACGCTCGACCAGACCACCCCCGCCGCGCCCGATTATGCCGGCAAGATCACCGGCACGGCCGCCAGCAGCCTCGTCATGGACGGTACCGGCACGCAGACGCTGTCGGGCGACAATGGCGGCTTTCTCGGCGGGCTGGCGGTAAAGCAGGGAACGCTGAAGGCCGGCTCCCTCACAGCCTTCGGCAAAGGCGTTCTGACCGTCGATGGCGGCACCGCCGACCTCAACGGCCATTCGATCACGGTGGCAGGCCTCGCCGGCGCTCCCACGCCGGGCGGCATCGTCGCGCTCGGCGCCGCCACGCTGACCATCGACGCCGGGATGGGCACCACCTATTCCGGCCAGATCACCGGCGCAGGCGGCCTCGTCAAGGACGGCGCCGGCACGCAGATCCTCGCTGGCGCCAATAGCTATACCGGCGGCACCACGGTGAAGGACGGCACGCTGCAGGCCGGCTCCGCCACCGCCTTCGGCGCCGTCACGGGCATGCTCACGGTCGATGGCGGCATCGCCGATCTGGGCGGTAACAACATGACCTTCGCCGCGCTGCGCAACACCACCGGCACCGCCGGCGGCGAGGTCAAGCTCGGCGCCGGCACGCTGAGGCTCAACCAGACCGTCGATACCGCGTTTGCCGGCCAGATCACCGGCGCCACCGGCGGACTGACCAAGACGAACGCCGGCAAGCTGACGCTTTCGGGCGCCAGCAGCTATGGCGGGCCGACGAAGGTCGACGGCGGCACATTGCAGGTCAACGGCTCGATCACTTCGCCCACGACGGTCAGCGGCGCCACCAGTGTACTTGCCGGACGCGGCTCGATCACCGGCGACGTGACGGTCGAGAGCGGCGGCACGCTGCACGCTTATGACGACAATGCCGACGGCCAGAACAGGCTGGCGATCACCGGCAAGCTCACCGTCGATGCCGCAAGCTTCCTGCAATATGATTATGGCCGCAATCCCAATCTCGACCAGGACGTGCTGATGGTCGATGTCACCGGCGATGTCGAGCTCAACGGCACGGTCAATGTCACCAATACCTCCAGCGACAATTTCGGCCCCGGCGCCTACGGCATCGTCCATTATTCCGGCAGCAGGACCGGCACGCTGCAGGCGGGCGGCACGCTCGCCCCATTCGGCCTCACCTTGCAGCAGGGGGTGGTCCCGAACAACATCTATCTCGTCAATCTGGGCGTCGGCGAGCGCAACTGGTGGGATCCGCACGGCGCCCCCAACTCCATTGCCGGCGGCGCCGGCGAATGGACGATGGCCCAGACCGGCGCTGAGAGCGCCAACTGGGCCATGACTGACGGCAACAGCAACGGTCACTATGAGGCGTCCTTCTTTGCCATATTCAGCGCGACGCCCGGCATCGTGACGGTGACGGGCGGCGTCACCACCCCCGGCATGCAGTTCCTCGTCGATGGTTACACCATCCAGGGCGATCCGATCACGCTGGCCAATCCGACCGGCGTCGAGAACACGGTGGCGGGCCAGACCTCGATCATCGTCGGCGACCGCTCCGGCGCCTCCAACTCGCATGTCGTGACCATCGCCTCGGTGCTTGCCGGCACCGACATGCTGGTCAAGGAGGATGTCGGCACGCTGGTGCTGTCGGGCGCCAATACCTATTCCGGCGGCACCCTCATCGACGACGGCACGCTGCAGATATCCAGGGACGAGAACCTCGGCGCCGACGCAAGCGGCGGGCTTACAACCGCTATCACCTTCGAAGGCACCGCCGCCCTGGCCGCGACGCTTGCCAACACAGGCGCCGCCATCGACAGCGCCCGTCCGGTGACCCTCAACGGCGCGGGCGGCACCTTCCAGACCGACGCCAATTTGACCTTGACCGGCACCATCGGTGGCGGCGGTGCGCTGACCAAGACGGGTGCGGCGACGCTGACGCTTTCCGGCGCCAACAGCTATGGCGGCGGCACGTTCCTCAATGCCGGCGTGGTCTCGGTCAAGGCCAACGCCAATCTCGGCGCCGATGCCGGCGGCCTCACCTTCAATGGCGGCACGCTCGAGAACACCGCCGCCTTCACCACCAGCGCCCGGTCGGTCACCGTCAATGCGAGCGGCGCCACCTTCAAGACCGATGCCGACCTGACGCTCGCCGGCAGCATCTCCGGCCCCGCCGGCACACCCGGCAATCTCACCAAGTCCGGCGCCGGCAATCTGATCCTGACCGCCGACAACAGCACCTATGCGGGCACGTTCAACGTTGCCTCGGGCGCGCTGCATGTCGGCAATGGTGGCAGCAGCGGCACGCTGGGCGGCGACACCGGCAGCGTCGCGCTTGCCGGCGGCACCACGCTCGTCTTCGACCGCGCCGACGCCTATCAGTATGACGGCCTCGTCACCGGCGCCGGCGCGCTGACGCAGGCCGGCGGCCCCGCCAGCGTCACCACTTTGACCGGCAAAAACAGCTACAAGGGCGCGACCACGGTCTCGTCCGGCAGGCTCAACGTCAATGGCGACCAGTCGGCCGCCACCGGCCCGACCATGGTCAATGCCGGCACGCTCTCCGGCAAGGGCACCATCGGCGGCGATGTCACCGTCGCCGCCGGGGCCGATCTCACGGCTGAGGACGTGGCCGGCGACAGCGGCTTCAACGCCCTGACCATCAAAGGCAGCCTGGCGCTCGATCCCGGCAGCAGCCTCAATTACCTCTACGGCCAATCCCCCAATGGCGACCATGACGCGCTGATGATCGAGGTCGGCGGCGATCTCGACTTGAACGGCACGCTCAACGTCGCCAACAATTCCGGCCAGGATTTCGAGGCCGGAATCTACGGCCTCATCCGCTATGGCGGCGCGCTGTCCGGCAGCGGCCTGACGCTCGGCGCCATGCCCGATGACCAGTTCATGGTGCAGACCTCGGTGGCCGGCCGCGTCAATCTCGCCTATACCGCCGGCGAGGCGCTGAGCTTCTGGAACGCTGGCGGCGTGCCCACCGGCAACGGCCCCGCCGGCGGCACCGGCGTCTGGCAGGCGGCGGCCGGCAACACCAACTGGACCAACCATGCCGGCACCGTCACCGCCGGCTATGCCGACGACAGCGTTCCGGTGTTCATGGGCGCCCCCGGCACGGTCACCGTCGACGACAGCCTCGGCGCCATCCGCGTCGCCGGCATGCAGTTCGCCGTCTCCGGCTACACGATAAAGGGCGACGCCATCACGCTGACCTCCGGGCGCACCGGCATCCGTGTCGGCGAGCACACCGACGACAGCGCCGCCTATATCGCGACCATCGCCTCAGAACTCACCGGCGCCGGCCAATTGGCCAAGACCGATTTCGGCACGCTGGTGCTCACCGGCGCCAATTCCTATACCGGCGGCACGCTGGTCGATGCCGGCACGCTGCGGATCGCGAAGGACGCCAATCTCGGCGCCGCATCCGGCGGGCTTGCGCTCGACGGCGGCACGCTTGCCAACACCGCGGCCTTCTCCACCGCCCGCAACGTGACGCTCGACGCCAATGGCGGCACCTTCCAGACCGGCGAGGATCTCACCTTGACCGGCCTGGTCTCCGGCGCAGGCGCGCTCACCAAGACAGGCGCGGCCGACCTGATCCTCTCCGCCACCACCACCTATGGCGGCGCCACCTTCGTCAAATCGGGCACGCTTGCCGCAGGCCGGGCCAATGTCTTCAGCCCGGCCTCCGCCTTCAATGTCGGAGCATCAGGCACGCTCGATCTCAGGGGCTATGACCAGAGCGTCGGCGCGCTCACCAATGCCGGCAAGGTCAGCCTCGGCGGCGCCACCCCGGGCGCCACCCTCACCGTCAATGGCGATTATGCGGCCAAGGACGGCGGCATCGTCGCGCTCACCACCAAGCTCGAGGGCGACAATGCCAAGACCGACCGCCTGCATGTCAAGGGCGCCACTTCGGGCGCCACGACGCTCGCCGTCACCAATGCCGGCGGCGGCGGGGCGCAGACCGATAATGGCATCCGCCTCGTCGAGGTCGACGGCGCCTCCAACGGCCAATTCACGCTGGCCGGCGATTACACCTTCCAGGGCGACCAGGCGCTGGTCGCCGGCGCCTATGCCTATCGGCTCTACCAGAACGGCCTCACCACGCCCGATGACGGCGACTGGTATCTGCGCTCCAGCCTTCTGGAAGGCGACAATCCGCAGTTCCAGGCCGGCGTGCCGCTCTATGAGGCCTATGCCGGCGTGCTGCAGAGCTTCAACCAACTCGACACGCTGCAGCACCGCCTCGGCAACCGCTCCTGGACGATCGAGGCGCAGGGCGCCGACGGTCTGTCCGAAGAGGTCGCCCCGGAATACGGCGCCAAGGGGCAGAGCCTCGGCGTGTGGGGCAGCATCCAGGCCGCCGACCATCGCTACCGGCCGGAGCGCTCGACCAGCGCCAGCGATTACGATGCCGCGGTGTGGAAGATCGAGGCCGGCGTCGACAGCCAGCTCTACGAGACCGCGACCGGCCGGCTGATCGGCGGCGTCAGCCTGCATTATGGCACCATCGCAGCCGACATCGCCTCGCCGCATGGCGACGGCAAGATCGACGCGACCGGTTATGGTCTCGCCGGCACGCTGACCTGGTATGGCAATGACGGGCTTTATCTCGACGGCCAGGCGCGCGCCACCTGGTATGACAGCGACCTTTCTTCCGCCACCGCCGGACAAAGCCTCGTCTCCGGCAATGACGGCACGGGCTACGGCCTGTCGATCGAGGCCGGCAAGCGCATCCCGATCGCGCCGAGCTGGTCGGTGACGCCGCAGGCGCAGCTCGCCTGGTCGCGCGTCGACTTCGACGGCTTCTCCGACGGCTTTGACGCCACGGTGACGCTCAACGACGGCGACAGCCTGCTCGGCCGCATGGGCCTGACCCTCGATCATGAGCGCGAATGGCAGGACCGGCTCGGCAAGACCCGCCGCATGCATGTCTACGGCCTCGCCAACCTCTATTACGACTTCGACAACGGCTCCACCGTCGACGTCGCCTCGACCCGGTTCGTCACCGAGAACGAGGCGCTGTGGGGCGGCGTCGGGCTGGGCGGCAGCTACAACTGGGACGACAACAGATACTCCGTCTACGGCGAAGCGCTCGCCCGCACCAGCATCGACAGTTTCGGCGACAGCCACATCCTCTCGGGCAATGTCGGCATGCGCATCAGATGGTGACAGGCAGACAAACCGGGCGCTGATCGGAATAGCACCACGGCAGCGGTGCCCGCTTAGACCGGAACCGCTGCGTTCAGGCGTTCCTCAATCTTGACGGTGGCAAACACCCTATTCCAACCGTAGCAACCGCGGCATCGGTGAGCATGGATTCCTGTGCTTGTCACAGGAATCCATGCCTCGTCATCTCCACAGTTCCGATGGAGCAGAATGGTGTATGGCTAGACGTTTCCATCAAAACAGGAACCGCTCTAATCCAAAGTTCGAGTGATCGGAGACTGCAAAACCCTAACCGGCGGTGTTTTCCGCCGGTTAGGGTTTTGCGTTGCTGGACACGCACCGGATCGGGCCGATGTCGAGATCGACCGTCTTCAGGCAACGAAAGGCGCGTTCCACCCGCTCTAAATCCTTGTAGGTCTGGACCGTCTCACCGGCGCTCAGCGCGTCGGCGGCGACGCTGGTGCATGCCGTCGAACCCGAAGCCTCAGCGCCTACCGCCTGGCCTTATGGCGGCGCCCGCAAGTGGCTTTCTCGCACGGCGGACCCGCGCCTGAATGCGGGCCAGGTCGCGCTCGGTGGCCTTCGAGGATCTCTGCGCTTGCGCGCCACGGACATTATATAAAATAGTTGTAATTACAAAATCTTACACAACCAGTAATGATGTATAAATTCAACTATTTATATGTTGAAGTATTAAATTATAGTAAGTATAGTTAGAAAAACACAGAAATGAATAACAATGACGTCGAATGATGTCTTACTTCGTGTAAACTTTATCCCTTGGGGTGGAGTTATATTTAACTTCGTCGCCTAATATTCTGCTGATGCATTTGGACGTTTGGTCGGCCAAGCCATCGATGGATGGCGGCCGTCGCCGGGAAATCATATCGCCGTCGTCATCAAACGCCGGAGAGAGCCTGTTGCAAATGATCGTGTCGTCAAACGATGCCGGCACCCGCGGGACCTGCATTGGCCGTGAAGGCGTAGCGCGATAGCGGAACTGGAGGAAGGCTGATGACTGCTGTAACAATGACTAATGCGATTGCCGTGAAAAGAAAACTCTCGGATTGCGAGGATGATCTCCACGAAGCCGCCATTGCTCAGACGGGTCTGCATGACTTTGGCGATCCGGCCTACCGCGACGCGTTTCGCGCGCTACTCGACGGATTCGATACTGACGTGAAGGTCAGTGAGCGTGGTCTGGAATTTGTCTACAACTACTACTTTCTTAGCCCGCTAACTGCGCGATTATACGCGGAAAAAGGCTGGGCGGAGAATCCTCACGTCCTGTCGATGCCGATCAAAAAGCCCGTCGTGATCATTGGCCTTCCACGCAGTGGAACGACCGCGCTCCACAGGCTTCTCTCAATGGATCCACAGTTCCAGGGCGTGGAGTTCTGGCTCGCGCAAAAGCCCCAGATCCGTCCGCCGCGCGAGAGCTGGAAGACCAACCCTTCATACCGCGCCGCCGTCGCTCATTCGACAATGATGATATCCCACATGCCGGGAATGATTAAGGCGCACGACATTCTCGCGGACGAGGTGGAGGAGTGCAAAAAGGCGCTGTGCCAGAGCTTCTTGCGCTATGAACTGGCTCCATTCCTCCGCTCATATGGCCGATTTTATCAAACGCACAGCCATCTGGCCGCCTATCGCCGCTATGCGGATATCCTGCGCCTTATCGGGAGTGGTGAGCCGGATCGGCGCTGGCTCCTCAAGGAAAATTACCACATGACCGAAATGGATAATCTGTTCGATATATTCCCGGACGCGTGCATCATCCAGACGCATAGGGATCCGCTCAAGACGATACCGTCCCTATGCAGCCTTTGGTACATGCTCGAGCACGCCATTCATGGGGAGAATGCACGACCTGAGGCTATCGGGCCCAGGGAAGCTCCCTTTTGGCGCAAAGCTCTGGATAGGGCGGATGAAGCCCGCCGGGGTCGCGCCTCGCAATTCTTCGACGTCGATCACCGCGATTTCGAGGCGGACGCATTGGGGACGGTGCGTTCCATCTACAGATATTTCGGACTGACGCTTTCGCCGCTTGCCGAGCAGAACATGCGTGAGTGGATCGTGGCCAGTCCGACCACGAAGAACGGTCCGCACGAATACGCAGGCGACAAGTGGGGGATCACATCCACCGAGCTTCGCGACCTCTATGAAGATTACCGCAAAGAGCACGGATTTAACTGAGAATACCCCGGTCGCCTCTGAGGTCAAGTCGCGGGTGCTACCCCAAACACATGGAGGATTCAACGATGCGCATGTTTTCAGATGTTGCGCCATTCCGGCGTGATCCGCTCTCCTTTTTGGTTGAGCGTGGAACGACGGCGACCGAGCCCCTGATGCCTCTGGCGTTCGGTATGCGGCCCTTATTCCTGCTGACCGACCCCGACTACATCAAGCCGCTGCTGAAAATGCCGGAAGAGGTGATGGACAAAGGCCCGATGGTCAAGAAAGTCCGCGCTGTTACCGGCAACAACGTCACTGTTCTCGGAGGCGAGGAAAACAAGCGCCGACGCGCCGTGTTGCATTCGGTCGTGGGGCGTACAGCGGTGGAAGGTCTCACACCGATGCTGGCACGTGAAACCCGCATGGCGATCGCGGAAGTCATGAAAGACGGAACATTCGACGCACGCCAATTTGGCGCGAGTGTGGCGTTGCGTCTTGTCTCGGTCGTTTCGTTCGGCGCCAACGCCCTTTCCCCGGAGGATGTAGAAATTGTCATTCAAGCGCTCCGACAGGCGATGGTCGAACTCGCTAACACAATCTTTGGCCCCCTGCAGATGCCCTGGGCATATCTCGCGCAGCGCCGCCGGATCGAGGGTTTCAAACAGGATATGATCGGCGTCGTACGCCGCGTTCGCCAGCGCGCACCGGAATCCGCCATTATCCGCAGCTACGGCGAACTTGGACTTTCCGACCGCGATACGGCAGACGAAATCCTGACACTTCTCCTTGCGGGCCACGACACGACAGGGGCTACCGTTGCCTGGCTCTGCCACACCATGGCGACCATGCCGGAATTGGCCGATCAGATCGCGGCTGAGGCCGATGCCGTCCGCGACGATGAGGGCGAGATCGATTTCGCAAAACTTGCATCGGCTACGACCACCACCGCAGCCGTGCGCGAGGTACTCCGGCTCTTCCCGCCCGGCTATTGGACTGGGCGCGGTGTGCGAGAAGATGTCGAGTTTGGCGGTCGAAAATTACGCCGCGGCACAGCCATCATCGTATCGCCGTGGCTTTTCCATCGCTGCTCGCGCTTCTGGGAGGCGCCAAACGAATTCCGGCTCGACAGGAACTACACCGCCAAGGCGTACATTCCTTTCGGAACTGGGCCGCGCGTATGCATTGGTCAGGCGCTTGCGTTTCTCGAGCTCCAGATCATCACGCTCGAGGTGGCGTCGGCCATGCGGCTCGTGGCCAAGGAGCCACTCGGCGCGCCGGTACCGGGGGTGCATCTTTCCCCTCCCGCCATTCCGATGGAAGCCCGCGAGCGACAAAGTATTCGGACAAGCCCATCCAAGAATTCTGGGCTCGCGTCGGATGAGTTCACATCTTCAGAACTGGCCGAGCCTTTCCGCAGCGGGTGTCCTGTTCACGCTCACGGGGGGACGTGAAGTGAGGGCGCGTGCTCCCATGAAGGCTGAGGTGCCGCCAACGACGAAGCGATCTTGATATAACCGTCAGCGATAGGATTTTCTGTCATGAAACATATGTTCTCGGACACTCCAGCATTCCGGCGTGATCCGCTGGCCTGTCTTGTGGATAAAGCAGATGCGGCGACAGAGCCTCTGGTCCCGCTCAATATTGGCTTTCGGCCCGTATACCTGCTTGCCGACCCGGAGTACATCAAGCCGCTTTTGAAGACGTCGGAGGACTTGATAGACAAGGGT
This sequence comes from Phyllobacterium phragmitis, assembly GCF_002980495.1. GTDB lineage: Bacteria > Pseudomonadota > Alphaproteobacteria > Rhizobiales > Rhizobiaceae > Paramesorhizobium > Paramesorhizobium phragmitis. The sequence continues at coordinate 17,749 of NZ_PVBR01000034.1, read as the reverse complement.
CCGATGACCGCAAAGTTCCGCGCAATTACCGGCAACAATATCATCGTTCTGACAGGTGAGGAGCGTAAACGGCGGCATGCTGTGTACCATTCGACACTGGCGCGTGTCGTTGTCGAGCGGTTGACGCCGGTGCTGGCCTCGGAGGTGCGCCGGGCAATAGCGGACGTGACGAGAACGGGACATTTCGATGCTCGTCAGTTCGGCGCGAGTCTGGCGCTACGCCTCATCTGTATCGTGGCGTTCGGCCCTGGAGCCCTTTCTCCGGCCGAAGAGGAGCAACTCATCGCAGCCCTCAGGCAGGTGGAGAACGATCTGGCCGACGAGATATTTCGATCTGCGCCATTCCTGCCATGGAAGCGCGCGGAGCGGCAGCGCCGCAGGGCAGCCGCCAAGGAGACCATGGAGCTGATAGTCCGCCGCGTTCGTGAACGGGCTCCCGATGCGGGGATGAGCCGTTCTCTGGATGAGCTGAATCTTTCCGATCGTGATACTGCCAGCGAGATACTGACGCTTCTGCTCATCGGTTCGGACACCACGGGCTCCGCCACGGCTTGGCTTCTCCACGCCTTGGCGACCGTGCCGGGGCTCGCCGACCGGATTGCGGCTGAAAGTGCCACGGTGCGCGATGAGAATGGTGATCTCGACTATGCGAAACTGTCTTCGGCGAGCACGGCTCTGGCCGCAACCCAGGAAGTCCTGCGGCTATATCCGTCCGCCTATTGGTTTGCGCGTGGCACAAGGCAGGATATGGAGTTTGGCGGCCGGAGGTTGCGCCGCGGCACATCCATCATGGTGTCGCCATGGACGCTCCATCATTCGGCGCGCTTCTGGGATGCCCCCGAGGAGTTCCGGCTCGACAGGACGTATAACACGAAAGCCTACCTTCCATTCGGGACGGGGCCGCGCGTATGCGTCGGCGCGGCGCTGGCGAAGCTCGAGCTTGAGATCATCGCGCTGGAAGTCGCTTCCAGTCTACAACTCTCACTTGTCGGACCGGTAGGCGCGCCGCTTCCTGCGGTACATCTCACACCACCGTCCATGCTCATGGAGGGGCGCGACCGAACGAAGCTGTGGGCGATCCAGCCCGAACTTTGTCGTTCGGCGCTTCAACCCGCCGCAATTTCGGAAACCGCCGAGCATTCCCACAGTGCGTGTCCTGTTCACGCTCGCGAGCACTGATACAAGCCAGAAACTCCCGGAGAGATCAAGCCATGTCGTATGTCCTGGAACATCCCGGCGAATTTGAGCGGCTGGAGAGGCAGTCCGCCTTGCCCGCCTATGACTACCAAAGGGAACTGGAGGGGATCGAGGTCAAAGATGGAGCCTGCATTCTCGATGCGGGCTGCGGGTCGGGCATCGTCAGTCGCTATCTGGCGGGCCGATTTCCCAGATCAAGGATCATAGCCTGCGATTATTCTGCGCCGATCCTGCGCGAGGCAAGGGAACGCGCCAAAGATGTCCACAATTTGAGCTTTGAGGAGAAGAATCTTTTCGAGCTCGACTTCGAAGACTCTCAATTCGATCTGATCGTCTCCCGCTTTGTTCTGCATCATCAAAGCTGCGAGCGTCAGGAGCGTATTATCTCCGAGTTGGTGCGTGTCCTCAAACCGGCAGGTAAACTAATTATCATTGATGTCGATGGGATCATCCTCAACCTGTATCCGCAGACGTTCAGTGTGAAGCAAGGCCTGAAGAAGCTTGCCGCGACAGACGAGGTGGATCTCTTCGTCGGCCGGAAACTTCCTCACCTGTTTTCAAATGCTGGCCTTGCATCGATTTCCTGGGCCATCGAGACCACCGAGTTTCGCGGGGCCGAAAAGAAAAGCGAGATCGGCCAGATGCGGGAGAGGTTTGCGAATGCATCCGCCTTTTTCGAGCGCGTTATCGGTTCAGCCCAGGAATGGGAGCGCTTTCGCGAAGACTATCTCGAATGCCTGGCCGATCCACATTCGGTGAGTTTCTTCAACAAGTTCATCGTCAGCGCAATCAAGCGATAGACCATACAGAGGTGATCCATGTCGACCCTTCCCGAATCCTACATTCTCATCCAACTGGATAGTGCGCTTGAACAGTGGCACGACCCGTTCGTCCGGCAACTCCTGGAGAGGACGATTACGCTCAGGATCAACGGCTACGGCAACAAATATCCGGAAGGCGTGATCCCATTCGACGCTTCGTGCTGGTTCGCAAGTCATTTCTTGATTTGCGAGGAGAGAGATGGGCTTCGACCCATTATGGGCTTTCAGCGGGCGACGCTGCAGCAATATCGCAGGCACCACATGCCATTTGCCCCGCAATCATTATGCAATCAGTCCAGCTGCGAGCGCCATATCGAAGCGATGGAGGATCTTGTTCGAAGGTTCGAACACAGGCCCGACAAGCTCTCCTATACCGGGGGGTTCACGATCGATCCGAAGCTCAGAGCGAACCGTAGCCTGGTTGCGGAGCTCTGCCAGTTGATGGTGGTCCTTCATTTTCTGTTTCACAGCGAGGCAGGCGAAGAGCACGAGATCGTTATGGCTCCCATTGTCCGCTTCAAAATCGACCGGCTTTTTGCTTCTTTCGGATCTTTTTCGCTCATGGAGGGGGCGGAGGATGACGGGAGCGTTCTGGCATTGACGAGCTTTGCGGGCGAGAAGGCGCGGTTCATGCGATTGCAAAGGTTCAATAGCGAGATGTCGCGCCTCGCCGAGAACTATCGGTCCTGGTGGGACAGTCGTATCTTGCTGAATAGCACTTCCCGCCAATATTCCCTAGCCCGGCTCCGTACCGTGACCTCGGTGAACGCGCCCGAATACGGCTCCTACATATAGAGGACGAGAACATGGTCTGCCATAAAGTCTCTCTTGGCGATAAATATGACCTTGGCAAGGAGCGTATCTTCGTCTCAGGCGCCCAGGCGATCGTGCGCATGCTCCTGATGCAGCGCGAACGGGACAGGCGGGCCGGGCTGAATACGGCCGGATTCGTCTCGGGCTATCGCGGCTCGCCTCTGGCCGGGCTCGACCACCAGCTCTGGAAAGCTGGCAAGCAGTTGTCGGTCGCCGACATCGTCTTTCAGCCGGGACTGAACGAGGAACTGGCGGCAACGGCGTGCTGGGGCTCACAGCAGACGGAGCTTTTGGGCGAGGGGCGTCATGACGGCGTTTTCGCCCTCTGGTACGGCAAAGGGGCAGGTGTCGACCGCACTGGCGATGTCTTTCGCCATGCCAATCTGGCCGGCTCGTCGAAGCACGGCGGCGTGCTGGCGCTGATGGGCGATGATCATCTGGCTGAATCTTCTTCCGTCGTGCATGCGAGTGAATTCGCCTTTGTCGATGCCATGGTGCCGATCCTCAATCCGGTGGGTCTCCAGGAGCTTATCGACTACGGCATCTATGGTTATGCGCTGTCGCGCTTTGCCGGCACCTGGACGGCCATCAAATGCGCGAAGGACAACATCGAATCGACAGCTTCGGTCGACGTGACGCAGGAACGGCTGAAGATCGTACTTCCGCATATCGACATGCCGCCAGGAGGATTGAACATCCGCCACGAGGTGAACCAGCTCGGCCAGGAAGAGCGGCTGCATGCCTATAAGCGGGCTGCGGCGGCCGCCTTCGTGCGCGAGAACGGGCTTAATCGCATCATCTGGTCCGGCGGCAGGAAGCCGCAATTGGGCATCATCACCGTTGGTGCAAGCTATCTCGACGTGCGCCAGGCGCTGGCCGATCTGGGCATCGATGAAGAACGCGCCAGTGCTCTCGGTATCAGGCTGTTCAAGATCGCCTGTCCCTGGCCGCTCGATGGCGAGCATATCAAGGATTTCGCACGCGGCCTCCAAACGGTGATCGCTGTCGAGGAGAAGCGGCCGCTGATCGAGGTGCAACTACGCGAAAACCTTTATGGCACCCGCATGCAGCCCACCATCATCGGCAAGAAGGATGAATATGGCGATCAGCTGTTTGCGCCCATGGGGTCGCTCGATCCGAACCATATCGCTATCGCCATAGGGGAGCGGGTGCTTAAAATCATTGGCCCATCGGACGAGATCGCCGCACGGGTGGCGCGATTGCACCAGCTCCAGGCTCGGCTGGCCAGCATCAGGGATATTGCCGGTCGTGCACCCGGTTTCTGCTCCGGTTGCCCGCACAATACCTCCACGCGCCTGCCGGAAGGCGCGATCGCCGGCGGCGGCATCGGTTGCCATTTCATGGCGCTGTGGATGGATCGCGGCACGGTCGGCTTTACCACCATGGGTGGGGAGGGAGCCCAGTGGGTCGGGCAGGCGCCATTCTCCAGGCGCGAGCACGTCTTCCAGAATCTGGGTGACGGCACCTATAATCATTCCGGTTCGCTGGCGCTGCGCTTTGCCATCGCCGCTGGCGTCAATGTCACCTACAAGATCCTTTATAACGATGCCGTCGCGATGACCGGCGGACAGTCGCACGAAGGCGGGCTGACGGTGGACATGATCGCCGAGCAGGTGCGTGCCGAAGGCGTGTCGCGCATCGCGGTCGTCAGCGATGCGCCGGAGAAATATGACGGTACCGTGCGCTTTCCCGCCGGTGCCACCATTCAGCACCGCAACGATCTCGACCAGGTGCAGCGAAGCTTGCAGGAGGTGAAGGGCGTCTCCGTGCTCATCTACGATCAGACCTGCGCAGCAGAAAAGCGCCGCCGGCGCAAACGTGGCGCCTTGGCCGATCCTGACAGGCGGGTGATCATCAATGAACTCGTCTGCGAGGGTTGCGGCGACTGCGGCATCAAATCCAATTGCGCCTCCCTGCAGCCGCTGGACACGGAATTCGGTCGTAAGCGACGCATCGACCAGTCGAGCTGCAACAAGGATTTTTCCTGCGTCAACGGCTTCTGCCCCGCTTTTGTCACTGTGCATGGGGCCAAGGTGAAAAAGCTCGGTGGTACGGTGGGCGACGCCGATCCGTTAGCCGGCGTACCGGAAGCTTGCCTGTTTCCGCTCGATCATGGCTGGTCCGGCGTCATCAATGGCATTGGCGGGACGGGTGTCGTCACCATCGGTGCCGTGCTGGGCATGGCGGCACATCTGGAGGGCAAGGGCTCGGGCATCATCGATATGGCCGGGCTTGCTCAAAAGGGCGGCGCGGTCTTCTCATATCTGCGCATTGCCCACGCGCCTTGCGATATCAAGGCTATCTGCGTGCCAGCCGGCAAGGCGGATCTGGTGCTGGGCTGCGATCTCGTGGTCTCCGGTTCCAGAAAAGTGCTTGCCGCCGTGTGCGAGGGGCACACGCTGTTTCTCGCCAACATGGCGGAGGTGATGCCGGGTGATTTCGCCCGTTCGGCGGATTTTTCGCTACCCGTAGAACAATTGAAGAAGGCCATTCGCGATGCGGCGGGCGAGGCTAGGGTGCATTTTTTCGATGCCACCCGGACCGCCACTGTGCTGTTCGGCAATTCCATCGGGGCCAACATGTTCATGCTCGGCATGGCCTGCCAGCTCGGCGGGTTGCCCGTGTCGGTGGAGGCGATCGAAAAGGCGATCGCGTTGAATGGGCAGGCGGTGGCCATGAACATAGCGGCCTTCCGTTGGGGCCGCCGTGCCGCCCACGACCCGCAATATGTGCACGGGCTGGTGAAGTGCTCCACCCCTTTGGCCGACGATCGGACGGAGCAGACGCTGGACGAGATCATCGCTCGCCGCACGGCTTTCCTTGCGGATTATCAGGGCCGGGCCTATGCCGAGCGCTACCGTGCCCGCATCCTGCGGCTGCGCGCGGTGGAGGACAAGATCGTCCCCGGCTCCACCGCCGTGACGCAGGCAGCGGCGCGCAATCTCTTCAAGCTGATGGCGGTCAAGGACGAGTATGAGGTGGCGCGCCTTTACACGGACGGTTCCTTCCGGCGGCAGCTTGCAGCGGAGTTCGAGAGCTTCGACCGGTTGGAGTTTCACCTGGCGCCACCCATCTTCGCCCGGCAGGATGCCGATGGGCATCTCAAGAAAACGCGTTACGGCAATTGGATGATAAAGGGCTTTTCGGTTTTGGCCCGCCTGAAACGGCTGCGCGGTACGGCATTCGATCCGTTCGGCCGCACGGCGGAACGACGCATGGAGCGCCGGCTTCTTGCTCGCTACGAGGCTGATCTCGATCTCATCGAGCGTGTTCTTGCACCAGGCAGGGTTAGAATTGCTACCGAACTCGCCTCCATTCCTTTTCTGATCCGTGGCTTTGGCCATGTAAAGGAAGAAAATGCCGGGAAGGCAGAACAGGAGCGCTTACGCCTCCTCGATAGCTTGGAAAAGGATCATTCTGACCAGATTCCAACCTGTGGAGAGAGGGAGAAATCTGTTGCGAAGAACCGCTCATCCAGGGTTCTCCATGCCAACTCTAAGGAATTGCAATTTAATTAAAAATAAACTTGCACATATTCTATTAATAATATATAATATACATATTATATATTGATTGATGGAAGTATAGAATGGCGAAACCCAAGTATTGCGCTACCGTGGTCACGATAACGCACGCCGATGGCGGAGCGCAAGCCAACCAGCGGCGACGCGACGACCCGAGCATTTGCGCTGCGCATTGAGCCGTTCAGGGAGAGTCCTCATATGAGAATCATTATGGCAGCGACGCCCGCGCTGGGCCACGTCATTCCAATGCTTGGGATAGCGCGCATCTTATTGAGCGAAGGCCATGAAGTCGTTGCCTCTACAGCGAGCGCATATCAGGACCGCGTCAAAAGTGTCGGCGCAGAATTCTGGCCCCTTCCCGAAAGCGCAGATCACGATGCGCAGGCAAAGCTTCCCGAATTGAAAACCCTGCCCCCAGGGTTCGAGTGGCTGCGCGCTGCCATGTGCGGCTTGATTAACGAAATTCCCGCTCAATACATGGGCCTGCAACAAATGCTGCAGGAAGCTCCCGCCGATATTGTCATCGCTGACGATCAGTTCTTCGGCGTCTTGCCGATGCTTCTCGGGGCACGATCGGCGCGGCCTCCCGTCGTTCTTTTCGGCACCACCATCCTGCACTGGCATCGCGAGGACGGAGCACCGAACTTCCTCGGCTTACATCCCGCAATCTCCCAGGCACAGCATGAGGAATACGCGGCCATCACGCGTGAATACGACAACATTGTCAGATACCCTGTCACGCGTTACCTGGATCGGTGCTTGGAAGGCGTGGGCGCCGGGCCGCTGTCGAAGCCTCTCCTCGAGTCGGTGGTGGAACTCACCGATGCTTACATGCAGCTTTCAGTGCCGAGCTTCGAGTTCACGCACGCCGTTCCGCCTTCGGTGCAGTTCGTCGGGGCACTGCCCATCATTCCGAACCAGGCTCCATTGCCGCCCTGGGCGGATGATCTGGACGGCAGGCGCAAGGTGATCCTTGTCACCCAGGGCACATTGGCGAACCACGACTTCAACCTCCTGATTACCCCGACCCTGGCGGCGCTCGCCGACGAGCCGGATCTGCTCGTGGTCGTCACCACGGGCGGCCGTCCGATTGAGGTCATTCCGAGACCCATTCCCGCCAACGCGCGCTTGGCCAGCTATCTCCCCTTCGAATGGATACTGTCCAAAGCCGACGTTTTCGTCACCAATGGCGGCTATGGCAGCGTCAACCAAGCCATGAGCTTTGGCATCCCCCTGGTTGCCGCTGGGCTGACCGAGGACAAAGCCGACGTGAACGCACGTGTCGCCTGGTCCGGGGTTGGTGTCAACCTTGCCACGAACACGCCAACGCCAGTCGCGTTGCGCAACGCCATTCGAGCCGTCCTTGACGATGCTCAGAGCTATCGCCAGCATGCATCACTCATCGCCAAAGAGTTCGCCGCAATCGACACGCGCGCTGAAGTCCTCCGGGTCGTTGGTCAAGTGGCACAGAGATTGGAGGGCGTCCATACGCACCAAAGCCGAGAGTTGAGTTTAAGTTCCTGGCCATATTTCGGAGTTAACGATTCAATATATCTCGATAATACACAAGAGTATAAAATAAGATCGTAATGTGATTATTATCAATATATGTTATTCTACAGTATGGATAGATTGGTTAATATGTCATTACCGATGAATAATAAAAATAAAGATGATTCATATAAATACTGCAGTGAATACGATGATTATTATTCATATGAAAAAGCATCACTTACAGAATGCAGATTTAGCGTGTTGGATGACGAGATAAGCTATAACATTACCGGAAATTGCGGTGAAGAATATCTATTTGATGATTTAAAAGCGATGATAATACTCACAGCAGCCAGGGAGTTTCAATGGAAGGCGGGGGGTGGAAAAAGCGAAACCTTCAACGCACCAGCGGGCACCGTTTTGTTTTTTCCGCCTCAATGCGAGGTGCAGGTTAAATGGCCTGCCAGGAATGAGCATTTGCTCGTCACGCTTGAGAGAAAACTCATCACCGATATATTTGAAATCGAAGATGCTCATGAGGTTGCAACTCTCTTTCCCGCGCCGAGCAGATACGTGAACCCCAGAATTATGCAGGTCGTGGATCTTCTACGGCCGGAACTGATAAGTATCACGCCTGTGATGAAAGCTTATCTTTGTGCCCTGCGTACTGTCCTGGTGACTGTGCTGATTAAAGATCATACCACGTTACGCGAGCACCCTCCCAATTCGCCAGCCAAAGGGCTCAGCGATCAGGCCGCGCACAAGATCGAGGATTATCTAAGAGCCAATTTTGGGCAGAAAATCTCCATTCCGGAGATGGCGGCGGTTCTGGGTATTTCGACGGGACATTTTCTGCCATCTTTTCGCAGAACTTTCGGACAAACCCCACATCAGTATCTGCTGATGTTACGTCTTGATGAAGCAGAACGGTGTCTGCGCGAAACGGACTTGTCGCTACAGGAAATTGCAAGGCGATCCGGATTCTCCAGTCAAAACCACATGACTACGGTACTAAGAAAAAACCGGTTCACCACGCCTGGAATGATCCGCCGGATGCGCGCCGGACCGCCCATGGCGACGAGGATCATAGCGTGAGAGACGTCGATGCGCTGCTCGTAGTCGCGCACGGGGCGTCGCCATCGGGTCGTCCAGCCAAAGGTGCGCGCGACGAGCCAGCGGCGGGGCCGGACTTGGAACCCCTTTTGGTCGGACCGGCGGATGATCTCGATAACGAAGTCGAGATAGACGGCGGCCTTGTCCATCATGAGGTTGAGCGGATCGTAGGCGCTGTCGGCCAACTCAGATGAAACGCTGTTGTCTTTTTGCGCTGGCTGGCCAGGCGCAGTCCCAATCCCGTCCATCCCCTACTTATACTGGGAGAGTAGCGATGCGTGGCAAAACCTTGAAGCTTTCGGCACCTCGGCGCCTTGCCTGCGACCTCATGGGATTTGCGATGAAGTTCCCGAGGGTCACCGTAGAGCGCTGGATGCAACTCGGTCCGCTTCTTCGCGCGAGAGGGGCTTTGGAGCCCAGGCCCTCCTGGACTGTACTTTTCCTAAAGGGATACGCGCTCCTTGCCCAAGAAGTGCCGGAACTGAGGCGTGCTTATATCAAGCTGCCCACGCCGCGCCTTTATGAATACCCGATGAGTGTGGCCTCGGTCGCTCAGGAAAGCGAATTTGAGGGTGTGCAGGTGGTTGTCATGACCCGCATCAAAGGCCCGGAGGAACGCTCTATACCGGAACTGGGAGCGATGCTGCAGGCTGCACGCTCCCGTCCGATTCTTGAGAACAAGGAAGCTCAGCGCTGGCTTTGGTTAGCGCAAGCGCCAGCTCCGATCCGGCGAACTCTGATATGGATTGGCCTCAACCTGGGGCAACAGCGGGCAAACTTATTTGGCACGTTTCATCTGTCTGTGATCTCTGGCTTGGGAGCAGATTCGCCTAATCCTCTTTCGTTTTTGACCACGCTGTTCAACTACGGCGTGATGGGGGAAGACGGCGGTGTTATAGTACGCATCCATTTCGATCACAGGGTTATGGACGGCGCTGACATCGCCCGCGCGCTAAAGAGATTTGAAGAGATACTGAATGGCACTATCGCCGCCGAATTAGATATGCTTGCGCAACAGAAGGCGTGCCTTGATTTAGAGAGGGAGCCGGAATATTAAAATCAATCATTAAGATGACAGCGTTGCTTCCATCTTCGCAAGCGGAAAGCGCCAAACGAATTCCGGCTCGACAGGAGCTACACCGCCAAGGCGTATCTTCCTTTCGGAACTGGGCCGCGCGTATGCATAGGTCAGGCACTTGCGTTGCTCGAACTCCAGATCATCACGACTCGAAGTCGCATAGGATCTGACGATGCGGTTCGACGGCCAATTGGTGCACATGAACTGCCAGATAGTCTCGACCTGGCTTAACTCGGGACATTTTGGTGGCAGCGCCATGATTGTCGGGCAAATCGAACCTGTCGGCGGCGTGCCAGCCGGCGTAAACTTCAATCGCGGCACAATGGGAGAAAAGCATGTCAATCTATGTACTGGTTCATGGTGGTTGCCACGGAGGATGGTGCTGGCAGCGGCTTGCGAGATTGCTCCGATCCGCGGGCCACGAAGTGTACACACCAACGCTCACGGGCCTGGGAGAGCGGCGGCATCTTCTCAGTCCGGAAACCAACCTTGATACGCATATCGATGATGTCGTGAATGTCCTGGTATTCGAAGACCTTAAGGATGTCATCCTCGTCGGCCACAGCTATAGCGGGGGAGTCATCACGGGTGTGGCTGATCGCGCTTTATCACGTGTCGGACATCTGGTGTTTCTTGATGCAACGCATCCTCGCAACGGCGAGGCGCATATAGACGCCAATCCGATTGTGACTGATGCCGACCACAAGACATGGCGCATTGTGGACGGCGTGGAACTTGTCAATGGCCCGAGCCTCGAGTTCATCGAGGGCATGGGAATCACGGATCCGCGCGACGTTGAGTGGATGATGGAGAGGATTACCCCTCAACCTTTGAAGTGCAATAAACAACCGCTGAAGCTGGCGGACGAGGCGGCAGTCCGCAAGATCCCGTGCACCAACATCAATGCTTCATGGTCATTCACGGTGCGTTCTCCCGAATCCGCCCGACGGGCGCGCGCAGGGGACCGCGTTTGGGAGATCGATTCCGGTCACGACCTCATGATCACGGAACCGGAAGCTCTCGCCGAGATGCTGTTGCGGCTTGCATCCCCGGCATCAACAAGCGCTGATCTCGATTGTTCGCGGAAACTGCCCTTCCAACAGTATACGTGACAAGCGCACCACGCTCAATGCCGGGTTGACCTACAAGGAAACCAACAATTTCCTGCTCGGCAGCCGCATCGAGGTGGGCAGCCGGCAATATACGGTGGCCAATCTGGGGCTTTCGCATTCGCGCCGCATGCTCGGTGGTCTTTGGGTGTTCGACGCGAGCTATGCCCAAGGGCTCGGCCTTTTCGGCGCGGTCGGGCGCGGTGAGCCGGGCGCGGGCGACGCCGATCCGGAGTTTTCCAAGTTTTCCGGTACGATCAGCGTGACAAGGCCGTTCGCGGTCTCCGGCCAGAATCTTCAGCTGAGCTCGATGATCAGCGGACAATATTCGCCCGACAATCTGTTTGGCGCCGAGCAGATCTCGCTCGGCGGCTACTCGAATGTGCGTGGGCTGCGCGACAGCGTGTTCTTCGGCAATAGCGGGCTTTTCACGCGCAACGAGATCGCCTGGCGCACCATGCCATGGGCCGACAATGCAACGCTCGCCAAACGGCTGGGGGAACTGCGCCCCTATGCCGGGATCGACTACGGCCATGTGTTCGGTGAGGAGCGCTTCGGCCTCGAGGGCGGCGACATCGCCGGCTGGACCGTCGGCATGCGGCTTGCCGGCGGCAATATCGGCGCGGACATCGGCTATTCCAGGATTTTCCAGAACAGCGCCGAGACTGGCGCCAGGGATTTGTTTTTCGTCAGCACGTCGCTGCAGTGGTGAGCGACACGGAGAACCGGCCGAAGACATAGGCGGGATGACGCAGCATGTCCGAGAGCGTGACCCGATTGGGGCAGTTCCAGTAAACGTCACCCTTGTTGGGCCCGTTGCGGATACGATCCGGCAACTGGATGTCGTGATCGACCAGGTAACCCAGCACGCCACTGATAGAGCGCCGTCGCTCGAAGACGGCAAAGACCAGGCGGATGGCGCGTTGCACGCCCTCATCAGGGTCAAGCGCGACATCCCCCGAGGGCTTGAGCATAGCCGAGTGGCAGCCCCAGGAAGAGTTCGCCACGCCGTGCTTTTGCGCGCTGCCCCTCATGCATACGGGTCTTCAGGATGTGAAGCTCGGCTTCGCTCATCGATGCCCTCATGCCCTGGAACTACCAGCGCTGAACGGCCTCAGTTTCGCGCTTTCTTTGTTTTGATGCGCCCACATCTTCTTCTCGGTCATCCGCGTCTTAGCAACCGTCACCTTCCGGAACTGCCTTCGGAACTGTCCATCCTGCATTCTTATATCCGATATCCGATATCCTATATTGAGTGTCTTATGTATTATGACTTATATAAACTATATGATGTAGTATTATTACAATAATATCTTTGTTTATTGTAGCGTCATTGCTTGAGAAGTACTTGTGTGTCATGTTGAGTTCGACTCAGAATAAGCGTTTTTCAGAAAAACACGCGCCAGAAGATCATGTAATTGACGGTATGTGTTTTGAAATCGTTCCGGAGGTATCAATTGGGAGGCATGGCTTGCAAAGTAACAACAATCGCATACCTAGCGAAATCCACTAGAATCCAGATCATGACCGATATGCACGCGTAATTCGACCTTATGCGGCACTTGCTAAAGCTTCAATATATGCATCCGGAGCGCGTGAAGACATATTCTATTCGCGCAACGTGATTGGAATCGTGATCATAAACATTCATGAAACGTGCCAACAAATGGAGAGTTCCTATGTCAGCATCTACTAAGTCTAATATATCAATCTCAGCGCCTCTCGGTACTATAAAAATATTAACACTCACTAAAGTAGCTCCTACTGGAAAAAATGTCGAACTTGTTGCAGAAGTAACCGCGCTTCCAGATGGATACAACTGGGATAATATCAAAGTACACTGGGATTCTGTTCCACCTATAACGGTGGAAGGTAACAATACGCCTCCTGATTCTAATGCGCCACATCTCAATTCAGTTTTTGCTAGTGCATCTGCCGATGGTGATTATGAAATCACGGCCACGATCCAGCCGATCGATGCCTCCGACACGACCGACCTCGGAAGTATCACTGTGCCGATCAAGTTTATGGTCCTTATACCGCCCGAGTTTCAGTTTATCAGCAGTACGTTTGCGTTTGGATCGGGGCTTACCAACGATCCTTTCGCACTGGTCATGGCATATGTCGACGTATTAGACGACTCTAACGTTGGAGTGGAAAACGTCCAAATCCAGTGGTCTACATCTCCGAATGTTCTTACGGGCACGGTCGGTGAGGTCGTGTTCTATAAGGACCCGGGCAGCGAGGAGCCGTTCAAACCTCCAGTTCTAGCAGATATGATTAATGGCCTTCCCTGCACCCTGACCGATGCGGACGGCCGAGCGTTTGTGTGGATCACGAGCACCAATAGCCACGTCTTTAACCTGGCGGCAACCATGATAGGTTCTCAAAGCTCGATAGAGAAAACTGTCATTTTCGGGACAATGGCCACGCAGAGCAACCCCTTTTTCACGGCGCCGGATGTAATGGGCGATCTTCGGTCGGACGGCCTTCATACACCCATCGGCGCTGCATATTTCGATGTCCAGATACCGACGGATTCTATCCCCCAGGCTCATCAGCCGGATCCAACGGGTAATGTCATGATCGGCATAGCACATTATACCGATTATTTCTCAGGAGGAAATGGTTTCGAGTATACCATTGTGGACGTACCGTACGTCGCAAGGTGGAGTGATCTAACGTCAAATCCGATCGTGTCGCTTCCCCTGGCTGGTCTGATAGACCCGACCGATGCTGCTCATAACAAACCGCCGTCGCATGACCTTAGCAGGCGAAACGGCGTATTCTATATCCCCCAGGCTGCTGGCGGTTCCGTCTTGGGCACGCGAGCTGGACTGTCAAATATGACGGCATTCGACTTGGCCACTCCTCTCAAAAACCAACCACCGTACCTGACTGATGCGCAGCGCCAACTGCCGGAAGTGACCCTCACCCCGGATCCGGGTACCGGTTACATCACCCAGAACACTATCACTACACTCCCTGGTGGTGGCCTGCAGCTTACTATAGAGGCGCTCACTGAGCACCCGGAATTAGATGGGGAGGATATAGACTTCATCCTTTACATCAATGGTTTCCGGGGAGGGACGGAAATAGGAAAGCATGCACACCCAGTAATACCTGATAAGTCTCACTCTACTATTCAGGCTTCGTCCACCCAATCGGTGTCCATAGTCATCGACTATGCCTGGCTTACCGGGTTCTCCGTCTCTGCATCTGGCAGAATAGGGCGTACTTGGTTTGATTATAAGGTGGGGAAGGGGGCAAGCGCGCTTTATTCAACATACCCCAACGGTTGGCCTATGGACACCTGAGCTTGCACCTTGTTCTGCTCGCGAGCGATGTTCGCGGGCAGGGGAAGCTCCTCCTTTTCGACGGCGCGGCGCATTTTGGCGCTGCGCAACGATAGTCGGCGATGGGGCATAAATTATAGCCTTCGTTTCGCGGCGTTCAAAACCCGCGAACAGGACCTTTTTATTCAAATTTCCATCCAAAGGATGAGGGCCTACACCCACCACTGTCAACAGGAAAACCGGGGGCAGGCCGCTGTATCGATACCATTGAATGATCCATCAGACGAGCCGGACCCATGCTCCGGCATCGAGATTCAAGAGGAAGATGCGAAGATGACACAAGTTCCAAACAAGCCCCCACGGGGAAGTGGCACCAAGGACCAGCCGGAGACCGCCAGGGCCTCCGAGCAGAATGCTTCAAAGGCTGCTGCCGAGACGTCCGGCGATAAGCAAAGGGCACCAACGAATGTGAGCGGTGGGGGAGGAATTCACATCTGGCCTGCAGGGCCCCTTAAGCTCTATGAGTGGAATGAGCTCACCGTGCAGGTCGATGACTACAAGAACATCAACAGTCTTGTGTGGAGTACAGGCCCCGACGAGCCTGCGCCGGCGGAGGGCCAGCCCGGGCATACATTCATGTTTGATAATGCCAAAACGATTGTATCGCTAGAGACCGGGATGGGAACGGTAAAGATCATGGCAGTTGGGCCAAATACGGGCACCAAGGTCACCGTTTATGCACGGGCGGTTTATATACATCCGCCGGATTATACCCCCCCTCTCCCCGGCAGCATCGATTTGCAGTTCATCGAAGTCGACAATCCACCGGAGAGCTCGCTTGGGATTTTTTTCCCTGAATGCCCACCCTTTTGGACGGGCACCAATTACGAAGATACGGATCATCTTATAGGAGCCGTCTATGTGGACAAAAATGGCATGCCTCTTTCTGGGGAGATAGAGTGGGGGGGGATACCTGTGGGGGCATCGTGGTCTTACTTCAATCTTGCCAGCAAATATACGCCAGCACTCCAGGACGGCATCACGACAAACTGTCTTCTGGCTACAAATTCGTCGGGTTACGGAACTCCATTGTGGGTCGTCGCCCCGGATGGCGCCAGAGCGGATATTCGATTGGACGGCACTTTTCTTGGCTCTCCGCCAAGTATAATCATTGACTGGGACGCGTCACAGAATCAGCTGACGGCTCACTATTCTGTCGATGGGGCGGACATCCTGTGGGAGGCCTATCCGGGGGACCAGGTTACGTTCACGAAGCGGACGACGCCGGTGACGAATGGGTCGACTCAAAACACGATCAAATACACGGGCGATAAGCCCTTTATCGCTTATATCTCGGCAAGCACCTTCAATCCGCAGAAAGCCACAAGAGACTACGGCACTTTGCGGTTTGAATTGACGCCGTCTCAATCGAACGAGATTGTCATCACGGTTGAAGGCGACGAGCCGCTGCCGCTTTACACGGACGCATGGCTTGACGGGACCTATTCGGGCGGCGGGGCGCTCGATCAGGTGGTGTGGTCGGTGGATCCGGGTGCGGATCCGGCTTATACGGTCACTTTCGATCCCAATCCGAGCCAAGCCACGCCGGACAGCGGGAAGTACACGACGCGGACGCAGATCAAGGTGGAGGGGCCGAACGATCCGGCCGACGTCACGGTCTATGCGCGCTCGATCAACCCGGGCGACGAGACCAATGCGGATGCGAGCAAACGCATCTTGCCGGGCAACAGATCGGTGTCCTTCAAAGCGGTGACGCAGCCGCCCATTCCCGCAGACGGCAATTCGCTGGCGCTGACGTCGCTGGACGGCAATCCGCTGCAGTCCCTCCAGACGCATCTGATCCAGGCGACCTACACGCAGCCCGACGGCACGCCCCTGGCCAACCAGCCCGTGACCTGGAGCGTCGCGGGCGACCCCAAGGCCGTCCTGACGACCACCACGCCGACCTACACCGACAAGGACGGCGTGGCGATCAACGGCGTGCAATGCAACAGCACGGCCGCGCTGACGACGGCGACGGTGAAGGCGAGTGCCCAGAACCCGTTCGCCTCCAGCAAGACCGACGAGAGCAATGATCTGGTGCTGACGTTCCAGAAAAGTGGTGTGAGCTTCCCCGACGGGGGCAAGCTGACGCTGAAAGTGCCGCCTTCACCGCTGGCCATTGGCCAGACATATCCGGTGAGCGTGAGATACCGGGCCAGCGACAATTCCGCCCTGGCAAACAGGAAGATCATCTGGTCGGCCCTGCCGTCGGACCGGGTCCAGTTTGTCGATCCCAATCCGACGACGACCGATGCCTCGGGCAGTTCGTCCAACCAGGTGTACTGCACGGCAGGAACCGACCTGCTGGGCGCGATCCTGCATGTGAGCGCCTTCAATCCGGATACCGGGAGCAACGACTTCCAGAGGACCACCCGCAGCTTCGAGACCGCGCCGCCGCCCTCCGGGCTGCTGGGCGTGCAGATCGACAAGCCTTTGGCGCGTACGAACCTGACGGGCCAGCTCCGCCCCACCCTGGAGGCGCAGATCATCCAATGCCATGTGCAGGTGGGCGGTTCGCCGCCGCCGACGACGATCCTGCTGACGACAACCAATCCCGACCTGGGGACTACGACATGGGTGAAGATGTACACCGCGGACGGCACGCAGGAACTGGCGAGGGATGGGCAGAACCCCGATGCCTATACGATACAGCCCGTGGGCGGCGTGGCCTCGTTCCGGATCGCCTCGGGGCGGATGGCCGACATCATGCTCAATGCCAACGCACCCGGCCGCTCGGATGGCCCTTCGGCACGGCTGGCTCTGGCGTTGGTCTCCGACCTTGTGACGTCACCGCAACTGCCGCCGCCAGTGATCCCCGAGCTCGACAAGTCGGCGAACAACCTGCCCATTCCGACGGACAGGCCGAGCTTCAAGGTGATCATTCCGACGAGCAGTCCGTACGGCCTGGGCACCTTCGACACCGTCCTGCTACTGAACGAGCGGGTGATCTACGAGGGGACGATCGGTGGCCAGCCGGAAGGGGGCATCGACGTGGCCTATGCGGCGCTCAAGTCGAGCGGCAACACGCTGGTC
Organism: Phyllobacterium phragmitis; assembly: GCF_002980495.1. Lineage (GTDB taxonomy): Bacteria > Pseudomonadota > Alphaproteobacteria > Rhizobiales > Rhizobiaceae > Paramesorhizobium > Paramesorhizobium phragmitis. The sequence goes on along the minus strand of NZ_PVBR01000034.1, from coordinate 187 downwards.
TACCTGTCGTCGCAGGAGAGCTCGGGTTCCGTGTGGCAATCGCCGCAGCCGACATCCAGACCCTTCAAGGCCGGCCCGATCGGCAATGCGCAGACCGGGCCGCAAACAGTGGGCGATCTGGAGGCGCCCACGATCCAGGTGCCGGGCTCGACCATCGCTGCCAAGGACATCGCCAGCCAGACGATGG
>NZ_PVBR01000033.1 GCF_002980495.1 Phyllobacterium phragmitis | reverse complement strand
AAGGATACAGCACTTTCCACGACTGGCGCGGGTCTTCAAGGGAGCCAAACTGATCGAGTAGTGCTTTGCCGGACATAGGAAACCTCCATAAAATCGAGGTTCCCTATGAATCATAACAATTCCGCCGCTGGAAGTGCTGTTCTTCAAGCGATTGCCCTGCCCTGGCACCTGTCACTCTTGACCTTTCCCAGTTCCCCAGCAAAGATGAATTGGGGTATTGGGGGAAGCGGGCATGTTCTTCGCGCACTCGACGGAGGACGAATCGTGCTCCGATTGGCAACTGTTGCATCGACATCTGAATGATGTTGCCGAACTGGCGGCGCGGTTCGCTGGCGTGTTCGGAGCGAAAAAGGCCGCGCGGCTTGCGGGGCTTTTGCATGACCTTGGAAAATATACAGCCGCCTTTCAGGCAAGGCTGACTGGGGCGCCCGAAAAGGTCGATCACTCGACCGCCGGCGCCATCGAAACATTTGCCCTTGGGAGCACGATTGCAGATCGCACAATGGCGGAACTGATCGCCTATGCGATCGCCGGGCATCACGCGGGCTTGCCGGACAGGATCGGCGAAGGATCGCTGGCGGAACGGCGAAACAAGCAACTGCCGCCCCTCGATCCGGCATGGCGCAATGAAATCGCCCCGGATGCAACCGGCCTTATGCCGGATTTCGACTGGATCAGGGATAAGGACAAAGCGGCGTTTCAGCTCGGTTTTCTTGGGCGCATGATCTTTTCATGCCTGGTGGATGCCGATTTCCGGGATACGGAAGCTTTCTACGAGGGGATCAAGAGAGAGAAGAAGGACCGCGACTGGCCAGCACTCGGTGCGGTCATCGATCCGCTCATTGCCCGTTTCGATGCGCACATGGCCAGCAAACGATCCAGCAGCACAGCCGTCAATCGTCTGCGCGGCGAAATTCTTGACCATGTGCGCGCCAAGGCGAGCGATGCGACCGGCCTCTTCACGCTCACCGTTCCGACCGGTGGCGGCAAGACGCTGGCTTCCCTCGGCTTCGCGCTCGACCATGCGAAGAAGCATGGGCTGGACCGGATCATCTATGCCATCCCGTTCACATCGGTGATTGACCAGACCGTGGCCGTTTTCCGGGACGTGCTGGGCGACGAATTCATACTGGAGCATCATTCGGCGATCGAGGAGGAAACGTTCAAACAACGTGAAGGCGCGGACAAGCTCCGTCTCGCCATGGAGGACTGGGCGGCGCCAATTATCGTCACCACCAATGTGCAACTCTTCGAAAGCCTGTTTGCCAATCGGCCCTCGCGTTGCCGCAAGCTGCACAATCTGGCGCGCACCGTCATCATTCTGGACGAAGCGCAGACCATCCCCTTGCCATTGCTTCGTCCCTGCGTGGCAGCGCTGGACGAACTCGCCCGCAATTACGGCACGTCGATCGTCTTGTGCACCGCCACCCAGCCGGCCTTGGCCGCGCCGGAATTCGAGGGCGGACTCGTCCTTGGACCGAAGCAGGAACTGGCCCCCAATCCACCGGCGCTGGCCCGCGCCCTGAAGCGCGTCGAAATCGCATCCGCCGGCGAGATGAGCGACGACGATCTGGTGACAGCGCTCCGCGACAATGGGCAAGGACTCATGATCGTCAACAGCCGCAAGCACGCGCTTGCCCTCTACAAAGCCGCAAAAGCCGCCGAACTTGACGGAGTGACCCACCTGACGACCCGCCAATATGCGACGCATCGGCGCGAAATCCTGGCCGATGTACGCCACAGGCTGAAGAACAAGCGCCCCTGCCGCCTGATCGCGACATCGCTGGTCGAGGCGGGCGTCGATGTCGATTTCCCGCGTGTCTGGCGCGCGGAAGCCGGGCTTGACCAGATTGCGCGCGGGGGCGTGGATCGAAACTGCGTAGCGATCGTGGATACTGGATCGATCCAGGTCGCCCCTCTAGCAGGGGCGTGGATCGAAACCGTCTATGCTCCCTTATCACCGAACGCCTACGGAAAAACCGGTTCCCACTTTTCCTTGACTTGCTCCATCTGGAAGTTTGGCGGCAAAGGGTCCATATGGGACAATCATGACCATAGTCGACTCCACCGCTTCATCCCAAAACGATCTGCAGAGCCCCGCGATAGGTGAACGCAGAGAGCGTTCGGCCCTCCCCGCCACCTTTCTTCCCGAAGACGGCTCGCCGCCGGTGGAATGGCTCATCGCAGATGGGCTGACCGATTATCCCGCAGCACTCGCTTTCATGGAGACACGGGTTGCCGCGATTCGTGACGGCGCCGCGCCGGAGCTCGTCTGGCTCGTCGAACACCCGCCGCTCTATACGGCCGGCACAAGCGCCAAAGCGAGCGACCTGCTCACGCCCGACCGGTTTCCGGTCTTCCGGACCGGGCGCGGTGGCGAATATACCTATCACGGCCCAGGCCAGCGCGTGGCCTATGTCATGCTCGATCTCAAGCGCCGCCGCGAGGATGTGCGTGCCTTCGTCACCTCGCTCGAGGAATGGATCATCCGCACACTTGCCGCGTTCAACGTCAGGGGCGAGCGGCGCGAGGATCGTGTCGGTGTCTGGGTGACGCGGCCGGAAAAGCTGCGCCTTGCGGATGGCGCTCTCGCGGAAGACAAGATCGCCGCCATCGGGATCAGGCTGCGCCGCTGGGTGAGCTTTCACGGCATCGCCATCAATGTCGAACCGGAGCTTGGCGCTTTCGGCGGCATCGTGCCCTGCGGCGTGAGCGAGCACGGCGTCACCAGCCTTGTCGACCTCGGATTGCCGCTGACGATGCAGGATCTCGATCTCGCACTTGCCAGGGCGTTTGAAGGCGTCTTCGGCCCTATCAGGCCAAATCGCTGATCATTCGAACTCCATGATCACCGCATCGACGGCGAGGCTGTCGCCTTTCCCGGCGTTGATCGCCGATATGATCAGGTCGCGCTCGGCACGCAGCACGTTTTCCATCTTCATCGCTTCTACGACAGCCAGCGTCTCCCCGACCTTCACCTCCTGCCCCGCCTCGACATTGATCGAGACCACCAGTCCCGGCATCGGGCAAAGAAGCAGTTTCGATGTGTCCGGCGGCGCTTTCATCGGCATCAGCCGGTCGAGTTCGGCGACACGCGGCGACATGGCGCGCGATACGACCGACATGCCTTTCCAATCGATGCGCACGCCATTGAGCACCGGCCTGATCTGGGCATTGATATGCCGCTCGCCGATCTGACCGCTCCAGATCATTTCGCCCGGCTTCCCGTCGCTGCGCAGTGTCATGCTCTTCCCGCCGATATTCATGACAAATGTTGCCGGCGGTTTGGCGTTTGCCTCTTCAAGCACGATCTCGAAATAGCGTTGGCCGATCCTGACTTCCCATAGAGGGCTGATCTTGCCGGAATGCGGGCGCAGGCGGTCCGCGAAATGATCGAGGCGCTGCTTGCGCACCAGTTCAGCCGCAAGCGTTATCGCCGCCAGAATGTCCAGATCGGATTCATCAGGAATAACAGGCTGAAAACCATCGGGGAATTCTTCCGCGATGAAACCTGTCGAAAGCCGTCCCTCGCGCCAGCGCGGATGCTGCATCAGCGCCGAGAGGAACGGGATGTTGTGCGCGATACCATCCACGACGAAGGTGTCGAGCGCATCGGCCATCGCATCGATCGCCTCTTCCCGCGTCGGCGCCCAGGTGCAGAGCTTGGCCACCATGGGATCGTAGAACATCGAGATTTCCGCCCCCTCCACCACGCCCGTATCGTTGCGGATGATTGCCTTGTCCACAGGCCCCACGGCAGGCGGGCGATAGCGCGTCAGTCTTCCCGTCGAGGGCAGGAAATTGCGATAGGGATCTTCGGCGTAGAGGCGGCTTTCGATCGCCCAGCCCTTGAGCTCGATATCGGCTTGGCCGAGCGCCAGCTTCTCGCCGCAGGCGATGCGGATCATCTCTTCCACGAGATCGATGCCGGTGATCATCTCGGTCACCGGATGCTCGACCTGCAGTCGCGTGTTCATTTCGAGGAAATAGAAATTGCGGTCCTTGTCGACGATGAACTCGACCGTGCCGGCGCTTTGATAATCGACCGCCTTTGCCAGCGCGACGGCCTGTTCGCCCATGGCGCGCCTGGTCGCCTCATCCAGGAAAGGTGACGGCGCTTCCTCGACGATCTTCTGGTTGCGCCGCTGGATCGAACATTCGCGCTCACCGAGATAAAGGCAATTGCCATGCGCGTCGGCCAGGACCTGGATTTCGATATGGCGCGGCTCGACGATGAACTTTTCTATGAACACCCGATCATCGCCAAATGAATTGCGCGCCTCGGAACGGGCTCGTTCGAACCCGTCGCGGACCTCAGCCGCATTCCAGGCAATGCGCATGCCCTTGCCACCGCCACCGGCCGAGGCTTTGATCATCACGGGATAGCCGATCTCACTGGCGATGCGTTCTGCATGAACCGTGTCCTGGATGACATCGAGGGACCCCGGAACCGTATTCACCTTCGCCGCCTCGGCAAACTTCTTCGATTCGATCTTGTCACCCATCGCCACGATGGCTCCGGGCTTCGGCCCGATGAAGACGATGCCCTCGCGTTCCAGCGCTTCGCAAAAGGAGGCACGCTCGGAAAGGAAGCCGTAGCCCGGATGCACGGCTTCAGCGCCGGTTTCCTTACAGGCAGTGATGATCTTTTCAGCGACGAGATAGCTTTCGGCCGCGGCGGAAGGGCCGATATGCACGGCCTCGTCAGCCATTTCGACATGCAATGCGTCACTGTCGGCATCGGAAAAGACGGCTACTGTCGCAATCCCCATCCTGCGCGCGGTCTTGATGACGCGGCAGGCGATTTCGCCGCGGTTTGCGATCAGTATCTTCTTGAACATCCGGCTATTTCCTCCTCCAAATGCCGCATCGTCATACAGCAAAAACATGCTGTGCCGGAAGATCTTCAACGAAGAGCTTCAGACAAGCGCTTCCGCCTCGGCTGTCCTACCGCGCTCGCGCATGAATACATAGATGCCGGATCCGACGATGATGAGAATGCCGAGCCATTTGGACGGCGTGGGGAAATCGTTGAAGACGAGCAGGCCGATCAGCACCGCCATGACGATCTCGAAATATTGGAACGGCGCCAACACCGAGGCCGGCGCGAGACGGAAGGCCTGCACCACCAGGAGATGGCCGACCGTCGCAAGCGCGCCGATGGCGAAAAGCAGCGCCCATGGGGAGGAGGTCACGGGCAGACCGAGCCGCATGTCCGCTATATCCAGATATTCCCCGGCCACCATCACCAGCGCCGTTGTCGCCGCGCCGCCGACGCCGGCATAGAGCTGCATGACCATTGCGCTGTCATCGACCGCATATTTCCGGTTCATGATGAGATAGACCGCAAAAAGCACGGCAGTGCCGAGTGGCAGCAGCGAAATCCAGCCGAAGAGTTCCCAGCTCGGCTGGATGACGATCAGCGTGCCGATGAAACCGACCGAGACAGCGGTAAGGCGGCGCCAGCCGACTTTCTCTTTCAGGATGAGCGCCGACAGGAGCGTCAGCATCAGCGGCTCGACGAAGAAGATCGCCATCGCATCGGCAAGCGGCATATATTTGATCGCGGTGAAGAAGCAGAGGCTGGCGACGCCCATCAGCACGCCACGGATCAGGTTTCCGCCGAGATTGCGGCTTTTGAGCACTTTGAGGCCGCCCGCAGCCCAAAGGATGGTCAGCGTCAGCAGCGTCTGAATGAGGAAGCGGGCGAAGCTGACCGTGGCCGGCGGCAGATTGTCCGCCACGGCAAGCCATTTCCCGACCGCATCCATCATCGGCAGGATGAGCATCGCCCCCATCATGACGACCATGCCCTTTACATGAGGCTGCATCTTTTCCGGCATCGTTGAACCTGCAAATCAGCTGATAGGGCAAAGAACTGTCGAACGATCAATACGCCCAATACGTCCCCTTAAGCCATGGCGGCACGCCGCACCATGGTCGTTTATCGTCCTGCGACGACCAGCCATTTGACTTTTCTCGTCTTCTTGCCGCAAACCGTGGTTAAGAATTGAAAAACAATCCCCGGATATCATGATGCATGACGGGAACGGAAAGCGAACCTTTGTCGCCTTTGGTGATGAAGCATGGCAATATCCGGGTGATTCGAGTGAACGACTGAAAACGGGACCGATCCGACCATATGGATGACAGTAACGATCTCTTCACAAGGGTTGTGAACAACGCGCGGGAACGCCAGGCGGTGCAGGAGACTGCGGCGCCTGATGTCGCCGTTCCGCTGACCACGGGCAAGGCGCCTTCGCCCGTTCTGCCGGTCGCCACGCCGCCTGCTCCGCAGCGCGCGGCGCTGCGCATCGACAATAACGAATACAACGCCTCCGCCATCCGTGTTCTCGAAGGCCTCGAGCCGGTGCGCCTGCGCCCGGGCATGTATATCGGCGGCACCGACGAAAAGGCGCTGCATCATCTGTTCGCGGAAGTCATCGACAATTGCATGGACGAGGCGGTGGCCGGCCATGCCAATTTCATCGAGGTCCATCTCGATGCCGAGGGCTTCCTGACCGTCACCGACAATGGACGCGGCATTCCCGTCGAGAACCATCCCCAGGTGCCGGGCAAATCGACGCTTGAAGTCATCATGACCAAGCTTCATGCCGGCGGTAAATTCGACGGCAAGGCCTATGAGACATCGGGCGGCCTGCACGGTGTCGGTGTTTCCGTCGTCAACGCGCTTTCCGATCTTCTGGAAGTGGAGGTGGCGCGCAACCGCAAGCTTTACCGCCAGCGCTTCTCGCGCGGCATTCCGCAAGGCGGCCTGGAAGAGTTGGGTGAGGTTCATAACCGCCGCGGCACGCGCGTGCGCTTTCATCCTGATCCGGATATTTTCGGCAGACACGCCAAATTCGATCCGGTTCGGCTCTGCCGCATGGCGCGCTCCAAAGCCTATCTGTTCGGCGGCGTTGAAATCCGCTGGAGCTGCGATCCCACGCTGCTCGACCCCAGGAAGGACACGCCGGAAAAGGCGATTTTCCATTTCCCCGGCGGCCTGAAGGATTATCTTGCCGCGTCGCTCGGCAAGGAATATCAGGTCACGCGCGAAATATTCGCCGGCAAGACCGAAAAGCAGGGCGGCCACGGCGCTGTCGAATGGGCCATCACCTGGCATGGCGGCGACGGCTTCGTCAATTCCTACTGCAATACCATTCCGACGGCGGAAGGCGGCACGCACGAGGCGGGCTTGCGCATCGCGGTGACTCGTGGCTTGAAGGCCTATGCGGAGCTGACCAACAACAAGCGCGCCTCGATCATCACCACCGACGACGTGATGATCTCGGCCGCCGCCATGATGTCTGTCTTCATCCGCGAGCCGGAATTCGTCGGCCAGACCAAGGACAGGCTGGCGACGACGGAAGCCCAGCGCATCGTCGAGAACGCCATTCGCGACCCGTTCGATCATTGGCTCGCCGCCTCGCCGCAGGAAGCCTCCAAGCTGCTCGACTGGGTGGTCGAGCGTGCCGAGGAGCGCGTGCGCCGGCGCCAGGAAAAGGAAGTCACCCGCAAGAGCGCGGTGCGCAAGCTGCGCCTGCCCGGCAAGCTCGCCGATTGCACGCAGAATGCTGCCGCCGGTGCGGAACTCTTCATCGTCGAGGGTGATTCGGCCGGTGGCTCCGCCAAACAGGCGCGCAACCGCGCAAACCAGGCTATTTTGCCGTTGCGCGGCAAGATCCTCAACGTGGCAAGTGCGGGACGCGACAAGCTTACCGCCAACCAGCAGCTCGCCGATCTCATCCAGGCGCTCGGCTGCGGCACGCGGTCCAAATATCGCGTGGAAGATCTGCGCTACGACCGCATCATCGTCATGACCGACGCCGATGTCGACGGCGCGCATATCGCCTCGCTGCTGATCACCTTCTTCTACCAGGAGATGCCGGACCTGATCCGCGACGGTCATCTCTATCTGGCCGTACCGCCGCTCTACCGCCTCAGCCAAGGCGGCAAGATAGCCTATGCCCGCGACGATGCGCATAAGGACGAATTGCTGAACACCATGTTCACCGGCAAGGGGAAGATCGAGATCGGGCGTTTCAAGGGCCTCGGCGAAATGCGCGCCGAGCAGTTGAAGGAAACGACGATGGATCCGCGCAAACGCATGCTGCTCCGCGTCGCACTCACCGAGGAAACGGCATCCGAGACAAAAAACGCCGTCGACGATCTCATGGGCACCAAGCCGGACGCCCGCTTCCGCTTCATCCAGGACCGCGCGGCATTCGTCGAGGAACTGGATATTTAGAGCAAGTGGAAAGGCTTTTCCGATACGGAACCGTCCCGCTATTCCCCCCTCTGCCCTGCCGGGCATCTCCCCCACAAGGAGGGAGATTAGCTGTCATTGAGGGCGGCACATCACTTGCCACGTTGGCGATTGGCGAAAGCGGAAATCCTAGCCTAATCTCCACCCTTGTGGGGGAGATGCCCGGCAGGGCAGAGGGGGGTAAGAAGCCAATCACTGCGTTAGGCAGTTCAAACCGCAAGCGCCGCATCGATAATCCGTATCTGCGTCGTCGATGATCCATTCCAATGATTGATCGAAAGATTGCCTGCGATGTGGGTCGATTGGCCCTGCTGTTTCAAAAGGAAATCGCCAAGCGCGCTTCCCCCGGCACGAAACGCTATGGCGTTGACGCGCTTTCCATCTGCCCCGGCGAGCGACGCGCGAATGTGATCCTTGCCGACGACGCTTGCGCCGATAAGGCGGTGATGCGGCAGCACCAGCACCGGCTGCGGGTGACCTGAGCCGTAGGGGCCGGCCTTTTCCAGCGCATCATGCAAGGCGAGCGTCGCGCCGGAGGCAGAGAGCGCGCCATCGACGGCGAGACTCTGATTATCGCGCAGCTTGGCAACGGCTATGCTGGCGACCTCCTCGAAATAGGCACGCAAGGCGCCAAGCTTGTCGCGCTCCACGGTGATGCCAGCCGCCATGGCATGACCGCCACCCTTCACGAGCAGACCCTTTTCCACGGCGCCCCGCACGATCCGCCCCAGATCGAAGCCGGTTATCGAGCGGCCCGAACCGGTGCCGATGCCATTCTGGTTGAAGGCGATAGCGAAAGCCGGACGCCGCGCCCGCTCCTTCAAGCGCGCGGCCAAGAGACCGACAATGCCCGGATGCCAGGTCTCGCTGGCGGTGACGATGATCGCCGGCCCCTGCCCGCCGCCGATCTCGACGGCGGCTTCCGTCTCGGCTTCGGCCAGCATTTGCACTTCCATCGCCTGGCGTTCCTGGTTGAGCCTGTCGAGCTCCTGCGCGATGCCTTCAGCCGCGACCGGATCGTCGAGCGTCAGCAGGCGTGCGCCGAGCCCGGCATCGCCGATGCGCCCGCCGGCATTGATGCGCGGACCGATGATAAACCCCAGATGAAAACTGTTCAACGGTTCGCCGATCCGCGATACACGCGCCAGCGCCGCAAGCCCGGCGTTCTGCTGCGCACGCGCGACCAGGAGGCCCTTGACGACGAACGCTCGATTGACGCCCCTAAGCGGCACCACATCGCAGATCGTCGCAAGCGCCACCAGATCGAGCATGCTGAGGAGATCGGGGGCGCTGATGTCGCTCGCGATCCGCCGTTCGCGTAAAGTCCGCAGCACCTGCACCAGCGTCAGGAAGACAACGCCGGCTGCACAGAGATGCCCCTGTCCCGAAATATCATCCTCACGGTTCGGATTGACGACGGCAAAGGCCGCCTGCGGCAAGGCTTCGCCGACCTGATGGTGGTCGAGGACGACGACGTCGCTGCCCGCCTCCCGCGCCGCTTCGATGGCCGCCGCGCTATTGGTCCCGCAATCGACGGTGACGATCAGGGACGCGCCTTGTGCCGCAAGCTCGCGCATCGCCTGCGGGTTCGGCCCGTAGCCTTCGAAGATGCGGTCGGGAATATAAATGGCGTTGGCGACACCGTAATGGGTGAGAAAGCGCGACAGAAGCGCCGACGAACAGGCGCCGTCGACATCGTAATCACCGAAGATCGCCACCTTTTTGCGATTGGCGATGGCATCGGCGATGCGCCCCGCCGCCCGTTCCATATCGGTCAACGATGCCGGATCGGGCATCAGCGATTTGATCGTCGGCTCGACGAACAGCGGCGCGTTATCCAGAGAAACGCCACGCCCCGCCAGAACCCGCGCCACGAGGTCAGGCATTCCATGGTTCTGCGCGATTGCCAACGCTATATTGGCCTCGCGCAGACCGAGGCGATCGATCCATTTGAACCCGGTGGCCGATTGGTTGACGCCGAGAAACAGACGTTCGGAGATGGTCGTAGCGGAACTTGTCATGTTCCGTTCAAACACGGGAAACGGCGTCTGCGCAATGGCCTCGCCCGGCCTATACTAGAATTTCGTCATGTCCTGGTGGCGCGCCTTGATCTCGCGCACCGTCTGCGAATGCGCGCGCATGACGATGGTGTGGGTCTGGATATAATCGCGGGCGAATTTCACGCCGGACAGCATATTGCCGTCGGTCACGCCGGTCGCGGCAAACAGCACGTCGCCCTTGGCCATTTCCTCCATCGTATAAACCTTGTTCGGATCGGCGATGCCCATCTTCGCGGCACGCGCCACCTTTTCGTCGGTGTTGAGCTGGAGACGGCCCTGCATCTGGCCACCGATGCAACGAAGTGCCGCTGCCGCAAGCACGCCTTCCGGCGCGCCGCCGATGCCCAGATAGATGTCGATGCCGGTTTCATCGGGATCGGTCGTATGAATGATGCCAGCCACATCGCCATCGCCGATCAGGCGGATCGCCGCACCCGTGGCGCGGACTTCCTCGATCAGGCGCGCATGGCGCGGACGGTCCATGATGCAGGCGGTGATTTCATGAACGGCAACGCCCTTGGCCTTGGCGATGGTATGGATATTATCGGTCGGAGAGGCATCGAGATCGACCACGCCTGAGGGATAGCCGGGGCCGACGGCGATCTTTTCCATATAGACGTCAGGCGCGTAGAGCAGATTTCCCTTTTCGGCGATGGCAATGACCGCAATCGAATTGGGCAGGTTCTTGGCGCAGATCGTCGTTCCCTCGAGCGGATCGAGCGCGATATCCACTGCGGGTCCCTGCCGGGTGCCGACTTCCTCGCCGATATAGAGCATCGGCGCCTCGTCGCGCTCGCCCTCGCCGATCACCACGGTTCCGTTGATCGGCAAACGGTTCAGTTCCTGACGCATGGCATCGACCGCGACCTGATCCGCAGCCTTCTCGTCTCCCCTGCCGCGCAACCGCGCCGCGGCAACCGCCGCGCGCTCCGTCACGCGGACGAGTTCAAGCGTCAGGATACGATCGAGACCATGCGAAGTCTGCTCTGCGGTTTTTGCCATATGGGGATGTCCTACTCGAGATTCGTTGCTGCACCTGCACTGAAAAACGGACCATAACAGTGCTATGCAAACCTTTTGTCAAAGTCGCAAACGTGCCGCAAGGGCTGGACAAGCAGAATTCCGGCACCACCAAAATGTTAATCGATTAAAAGGGGTTAGAGTGAGATGAGCCTAGATCAGCCCGCACGCTCGATACGGATCATCTGCGGCTTGTCGACCAGATGGCCATCCCGCAGGATGGCGTCGATGGCCTTTTTCACCGCCGCTTCCGTGGTCTCGTGCGTCACCAGAATTACGGTCTTGCTGACGTCGCCGGCCGGATCCATGGGCGGACGCTGCACGATGGATTCGAGCGAAATATCGTTGTCGGCCATGCGCTTGGCTATCGCCGCGAAGACACCGGTACGGTCCTCTACGGTCAGCCGGATGAAATAACCACCCGCATGCGAGCGCATCCTCGCCCGTTTATAGGGTTTCAGCGCCTTGGCCGGCGTGCTGAACACAGGCCCATGCTGGAAGCCCGGGCGGCTCTTGGCAATGTCGGCTATGTCGCCGAGCACGGCGGAGGCCGTGGCATTGCCGCCGGCGCCGGGGCCTGAAAGCAGCAATTCGCCCAGGAGATCGGTTTCGATCGCTACGGCATTGGTCACGCCATGCACCTGCGCGATGACAGAGGATGTCGGCACCATGGTCGGATGGACGCGCTGTTCGATGCCGGTATCGGTCTTTTGCGCGACGCCGAGCAGCTTGATCCGATAGCCGAGTTCGTCGGCGGCATGGATATCGGCGAGCGAGATATTGCTGATGCCTTCGAGATAGATATCATCGGCGGCGATCTGCGTGCCGAAGGCCAGGCTCGTCAGCAACGCCAGCTTGTGCGCCGTGTCATTGCCCTCGATATCGAATGTCGGATCGGCCTCGGCATAGCCCAGGCGCTGTGCATCCTTCAGGCAGTCCTCGAACGATATCCCCTCATCCCACATCCGCGTCAGGATATAATTACAGGTGCCGTTCATGATGCCATAGACGCGCGAGACCGTGTTGCCGGTCAAGGATTCGCGCATCGCCTTGATGACGGGAATGCCGCCGGCGACCGCTGCTTCGAAATTGAGAAGCACGCCCTTGTCCTCGGCGATCTTGGCGAGCGTTACACCATGTTTGGCAAGCAGCGCCTTGTTGGCCGTCACGACGTGATGTCCGGCCTTCAGCGCTGCCTCGACTGCCGCCTTCGCAGGCCCGTCATCGCCGCCGATCAACTCGACGAAGACATCGATATCGGCCGATTTGGCGAGCGCGATGGGATCGTCGAACCACTGCATGGCGGAAATATCCACCCCACGGTCGCGGGAGCGGTCGCGGGCCGAAACGGCGGTGACGACCAGTTCCTTGCCGCATTGACGGTTCAGCATTTCGGCCATGTCGCGCAAAATGCGCAGAACCGAACCGCCCACGGTGCCGAGCCCGGCAACGCCGATCCGTAATGCTTCAGTCATGATCTTGCCTCTGAGATTATCCGAATATCAGCTTGAACCGCTGGATCAGCGATGCACATTGAGCGGAATGACGTTGTGCAGGTTTTCTTCCTTGGTTGCAAGGAAGCGCTTGATGCTGCGCGCGGCCTGGCGGATGCGATGTTCGTTCTCGACGAGCGCGATACGAACGTAATCGTCGCCATGCTCGCCAAAGCCGATGCCCGGTGCGACGGCGACATCCGCCATCTCGATCAGAAGCTTGGAGAACTCCAGCGAGCCGAGCATCCGGAAACGTTCCGGTATCGGCGCCCATGCGAACATCGTTGCGGCCGGAGACGGAATATCCCACCCTGCCCGCGCAAAACTGTCCACCAGCACGTCGCGGCGGCGTTTGTAGATCGAACGCACTTCGGTGATATCCGAGCCGTCGCCGTTGAGGGCTGCGGTCGCCGCCACCTGGATCGGCGTGAAAGCACCGTAATCGAGATAGGATTTCACCCGCGTCAGCGCCGCGATCAGCCGCTCATTGCCGACGGCGAAGCCGATGCGCCAGCCCGGCATTGAGAAGGTTTTCGACATCGAGGTGAATTCGACGGCGACGTCCATGGCGCCGGGCACCTGAAGCACCGATGGCGGTGGCGTTTCGTCGAAATAGATTTCCGAATAGGCGAGATCGGAAAGGACGATGATCTCGTGCTTGCGCGCGAAAGCCACGATATCCCGGTAGAAATCGAGCGTCGCGACATGCGCGGTCGGATTGGACGGATAATTGAGAATCAGCGCCAGCGGCTTGGGGATCGAATGGCGCACGGCGCGCTCCAACGCCGGAATGAAGCTGTCATCCGGTCTGGCCTGGATCGAGCGGATGACGCCGCCGGACATGATGAAGCCGAAAGCATGGATCGGGTAGGTCGGATCGGGGCAAAGCACGACATCGCCCGGCGCGGTGATCGCCTGCGCCATGTTGGCGAAGCCCTCCTTGGAGCCGAGCGTGGCGACGACCTGCGTTTCGGGATTGAGTTTGACGCCGAAGCGGCGCGCATAATACTGCGCCTGGGCACGGCGCAGACCGGGAATGCCTTTGGAGGCGGAATAGCGGTGCGTCCGTGGATCCTGCACCGCCTCGCATAGCTTGTCGACAATGCCCTTCGGTGTCGGCAGATCAGGGTTGCCCATGCCGAGATCGATGATATCCGCACCCGCGGCGCGCGCGCTGGCCTTCAGGCGATTGACCTGTTCGAAGACGTAAGGCGGCAGGCGGCGAACTTTATGAAACTCTTCAGACATTGTCCCAGTTCCGGTGCGGGTTGAAAATGCGATTGGCTATACACCTGTTCGTGCCCGGGGTCGAGATGGGTCGAGGTAAGGTAGATCGTTTCAGTTGCTCTCTGTCTCGATCTCTTTCAGCGTGTCGGCGGCCTCTTTCTCTGCCTGCCGACGCTGCTTCAGCAGTTGCGCCTGCGTCGTCGGCGGCAGCGTGGGAATGGCCTGTTGGCGGGCCGCGGCGGCATCGAGTTCGGACGTGACGCGTGTGGTATCCTGCGCCGTCAACTGCTTGGTTTCGCCCTTCGGTGTGCGGGCGAATGTCGGAAAGGCGCCGGTCCGCGAGGCGCCTTCCTGCGGCACGCCTTGAAAATCGGCACTGCTCCCGCAGGCGGAAAGGCCGGCCAACACGAACGGCATCAATATGAAACGAAGGGGCAGCCTCATATGCTGTGACATAAAATCTAAACCTCTGCAGGAAACGGCGGTCCCAAACCATTTTGAGTGTTGAACCGATAGCATCAACTCATGCTACTATGTCAATAAGTGGTGTCGGAGGAATAGTATATCATGTCTGATACCAGGGATCGCAGCGGCAAGAATCCGACTGGCGAGCCTTCCCTTGATGATTACCTTATCAAGGATGCCAACAGTTTCGCATTGAACCTCGCCCGCATGATCGAGCAGGCGGGAAAGGCTGCTGCTGCCTGGATCGAGCCCCGCGAGCAGGGGCTGAAAAGCGACGTTACCGCCGAACCTCTGGCCGATATGGTCAAAACGCTTTCCAAACTTACGGAATATTGGCTTTCCGATCCGTCGCGTGCGCTTGAGGCACAATCCCTTCTTTTTTCCAGCTATCTTGCGATCTGGACGAATTCCATACGCAGCATGGCGGGCGAGCCCACCGAAGACATCGCCGTGCCCGATCCAAAGGATAAGCGTTTCCAGGACGAGGACTGGACGAAGAACCCCTTTTTTCATTTCCTCAAGCAGGTTTATCTGGTCACCGCGAAATGGGGGCTCGATCTCGTAGAAAAGGCCGACGGGCTCGACGAGCATACCCGCCACAAGGCCGTCTTTTATGTGCGCCAGCTCGTCAACGCGGCCTCTCCCACCAACTTCATCCTGACCAACCCGGAACTCTTCAAGGAGACCGTCGCTTCGAACGGCATGAACCTCGTCAATGGAATGCAGATGCTGACGGAGGACATCATCGCGGGCAAAGGAGATCTGCGGCTGCGTCAGGCCGATCACACATATTTCCGGCTGGGCGAGAATTTGGCGACGACGCCGGGCAAGGTCGTGGCCCGCAATGACCTGGCTGAGATCATTCAATATGCGCCCAGAACGAAGAAGGTTTTCAAACGGCCGCTTCTCATCTGTCCGCCATGGATCAACAAATTCTACATCCTCGATCTTAGCCCGGAGAAATCCTTCATACGCTGGCTGGTCGATCAGGGGCACACTGTATTCGTGATCTCCTGGATCAATCCCGACATACGCCATGCGCACAAGGATTGGGAAGCCTACATCCGCGAAGGCATACAGTTCGCGCTCGACACGATTGAGCGGCGAACCGGCGAGCGAAAGGTCAATGTCGCCGGCTATTGCGTTGGCGGCACCCTGCTTTCGGCCGCCCTCGCCTTGATGGCCAGGGAAGGCGACGACCGCGTCAAGTCAGCGACATTCTTCACCACCCAGGTCGATTTCGAACATGCCGGAGATCTGAAAGTCTTCGTCGACGAAGAGCAGGTCAGCGCGCTCGAAGAGGCCATGCTCAGGGAGGGCTATCTCGAGGGCACGAAAATGATGGGCGCTTTCAATATGTTGCGCTCAGGCGATCTCATCTGGCCTTATGTGATCAACAACTATATGAAGGGGAAAGGCCCCGTCCCCTTCGATCTTCTTTATTGGAATGCCGACGCCACACGCGTGAGCGCCGCCAATCATTCCTTTTATCTGCGCAATTGCTATCTCGAAAACAGGCTTTCCCGTGGAAAGATGGTGCTGGCGCGGCACAGGATCTCGCTCGCCGACATCAGGATTCCGGTCTACAGTCTGGCCGCCAAGGAAGACCACATCGCACCGGCGCTTTCGGTTTTCGTCGGGAGCCGATGTTTCGGCGGCGACGTCACCTATGTGCTTTCGGGCTCCGGTCACATCGCCGGCATTATCAATCCGCCCGAAAAACAGAAATACCAATATTGGACCGGTGGGCCAGCGGAAGGAAATTTCAGCGCCTGGCTCGACAATGCGGAAGAACATCCCGGGTCATGGTGGCCGCACTGGCAGGAATGGATAGAAGCGCAAGGCGCCAAAAAAGCATCGCCCCGTTACCTCGAAGACAATGATTCGGAGGTGCTTGGCGACGCGCCGGGATATTACGTAAGAATACGTATCTGAAACTATTCGTGATCGGCTGCTTATGTCGTTTTTGTGGCAAGGTATCTTTTCGCCATATTCCGACCTTACCCGAAGTGATTGCGATTCATTAGGAAAAGTAATATCAGTCTTGGCGCTTGCATCCTGAAAAGCCTCCGCAAGTGCTGTCCCGAAGTGGAATATTCCGGCTTCCGGGAAACGTCGAACCAGACTTTCGCAAGGGTTTTGCCCACAAAAGACAACCCGTCCGGACCCGTTCTGCAGTCCGGAATAAAAGCCCCGGGGGATGCATTGAGCGGACTGACAAATCATACGCGGACCGGGACAAGCCGGTCTTTTGTATGCATGGTCGCCCTGCTTTCAATGACGATCGCCTCCTGCACGTCCACAGGTTCTGGCACAGGTTCCGGAGTAACGCCGCAATTGCAGACGGATGCGCAGGGCGAGGACTCGTCTCTTCTCACCGACACCCTGGCCAGCGCCGCAGAATCGTCATCCACACCTTCCGAAGAAACGTCCTCCGCCAAAGCGACGGACGCGGGCGACGCCGTTCTTGCCCTGGCGGAAACCAAAACCGCCACACCAGCCGAACAAAGCCTCGCCAAGGAGGCCGCTGAAAAAGCAAAAACGGCAATGGCTCCAGGTGAAACCACCGCAGCAGAGGCGACATCCCCCTCACAGACAACGGCGAACACGGCTGATACGTCACAAACGGCCGCACATGACGCCGGACGGAGCGAACCCACAGAGGTGACGGAATCCCAGGCTCAGGCCGAGAAGCAGGCACCGGCAAATGGCGTCCAGACCGCCTCTTTTTCGACCTCGCCGCGCCAGGTTGCATTTGCAGCACCGAAGCCGCCAGCCAACCGTTCGT
Source organism: Phyllobacterium phragmitis (assembly GCF_002980495.1). Classification (GTDB taxonomy): domain Bacteria; phylum Pseudomonadota; class Alphaproteobacteria; order Rhizobiales; family Rhizobiaceae; genus Paramesorhizobium; species Paramesorhizobium phragmitis. Next base: position 16,623 of record NZ_PVBR01000033.1, on the reverse strand, counting down.
CACAATCGGGCGGCACGATCATGCGCCTTTTCTCTGACAACCGTTCGAAGAAGAACGAATCGATAAAGGTATTGGACAAGTCGGTGGAGAAGAAAGCTGTCGTGGCATCTGCGATACCGAAAACGAGCGGCGCCATCTCGCGCCAATATAATGATGCCCTGCCCGGCGTGCGTGAAAATGCCGGTTTCGAAATCAAGCGCCGTGCCAAGCTCGATGATGACAGCGACATCGATGCGCATGAGGAAGATGATTCGTTTCCCGTCCAGCTCGCGTCGGCCGGCGGTCTCGCCCGTTTGGCCCCGAACGGTCTGAAAGTTCAGCGTGAGACAGTCGACGTCGCCTGCCTCAAACCGCAGCTTGTGGCCCTCCTCAAGACTGTCGAGCGCCACTTCGGGCGCTCCGTCATGGTCACATCAGGCTATCGCAGCCCTTCGCGCAATCGCGCCGTGAACGGGGCGAGAAGGTCATTGCACATGATGTGCGCCGCCGCCGATATCCAGATCGACGGCGTCTCCAAACGGGAAATCGCCCGTTATGTCCGCAGCATGCCGGGGCGTGGTGGCGTCGGCACCTATTGCCACACGAAATCCGTCCATCTGGATATCGGCCCGGAGCGCGACTGGAACTGGCGTTGCGTGCGCCGAAAATAATCCCTTGGATTTTTTTCGAAAAAGTCATTTTAACGGTTGCGGGGAAAAAACTTCCTCACTATAAGCCACTCACCTGCGGGCGCCCATCGTCTAGCGGTCTAGGACGCCGCCCTTTCACGGCGGAAACAGGGGTTCGATTCCCCTTGGGCGTACCAACAATTTCAAGCGCTTAGGCCCGCAGGTTCATACCCATTATCAAAAATCGAAAACGGACATTGGGATTGCTGATCGCAAGTTTTTCGCGAGCATCATTATGTCGACCGGCCCTAAATCAGCAATCAGTTGCGAAAGACGCCGCGCTCAACTAATTGCATCTGATGCAATTTATCCTCCCGATGCTTTCCGGACGGCTCGAACGCCGCTACAAGCGCTTTCTCGCAGATGTCACGTTGGATGACGGACGTTTCATAACGGCGTCTGTGCCGAATACCGGTTCGATGCTCGGCCTCAGTGCGCCCGGTTCCCGTGTCTGGCTCAGCGTTTCCGACGGCCAGAAGCGTAAATATGCCCACACGCTGCAGATCGTCGAGGCGGACGGAACACTCGTCGGAGTCAACACCGGCCTGCCCAACCGTATAGCCGAAGAAGCGATCCTGGCAGGCATGTTGCCCTCGCTTGCCGGCTATTCCGGCCTCAAGCGCGAGCAGAAATACGGACGCAACTCCCGTATCGACATCCTGCTGTCCGATCCCGCGCGTCCCACCGCCTATGTCGAGGTGAAGAACGTGCATTTCATGCGCCAGCCTGGTCTCGCCGAATTTCCCGATACGGTGACGGCCCGTGGCGCAAAACATCTGGACGAACTCGGCGACATGGTGGAAGCTGGACATCGAGGTGTTATGCTGTTCGTCATACAGCGTAATGATTGTGGCAGCTTTCGTCTTTGCCAGGATCTCGATCCTACCTATGTCAGTGCATTCGATCGAGCACGGCTGCGCGGGGTTGAGGCCTATGCAATTCGATGCCACATAACGCCCCAAGGCATTGTCGCGGAAAGTGCGGTGCCGATCGACGAACGGATATAAAGCTGATGGTTACCTATCTCGACGCGGCAAGCGCACCAATGAAATTCACCGGCCAGATACGCCTTTACGATGCCGAGGCGTTCGAGGGCATGCGCAAGGCGTGCAATCTGACGGCGCGCTGCCTCGACGAGCTTGCGTCGATCGTCAAACCCGGTGTGGCCACCGAGGAGATCGACCGCTTCGTTTTCGAATTTGGCGCCGATCATGGCGCGATCCCCGCGACGCTCAACTATCGCGGCTATACGAAATCCGTCTGCACCTCGATCAATCACGTGGTCTGCCACGGCATCCCCAATGAAAAGCCGCTACGCGAAGGCGATATCGTCAATATCGATGTGACCTATCTTCTCGATGGTTGGCATGGAGATTCGAGCCGCATGTATGCGGTCGGCGAAGTCAAACGCGCAGCAGAACGCCTTCTCGAAGTGACGCATGAATCCCTCCTGCGCGGCATCGCCGCCGTCAGGCCCGGCGCGCGCACCGGCGCGATCGGCGCGGCCATCCAGACCTATGCCGAATCGGAGCGCTGTTCGGTTGTCCGCGATTTCTGCGGGCATGGCGTCGGCCGGCTCTTCCACGATGCGCCGAACATTCTTCACTATGGATCGCCGAACGAGGGCGTGGAAATGCGCGAAGGCATGATCTTCACCATCGAGCCGATGATCAATCTCGGCAAGCCGCATGTCAAAGTTTTGGCGGATGGCTGGACGGCGGTTACGCGCGACCGTTCGCTTTCCGCTCAATATGAGCATACGATTGGCGTGACGAAGGACGGGTGCGAAATTTTCACGCTCTCGCCGGCTGGCATATTCGGCCCGAAGCAGGCATCCTGACAAGGGCAGTCCAAGACAAATCCAGCTATTCATATTCGGGGGCGGCAAGGAATGGCGGACGAGAAAGATCGCGAGCAAGGCTTTCTGGAGCAAAACACGCCAAGCAAGTTTGAAGAAACCACAATCGAATCTTCCTCTCCTATTGCTGCGATCAAGCCGTCCCGCGCCCATTATGAGGGCCACCGCGAGCGTTTGCGGCAGCGCTTCCGCGAAAATGGCGGCGATGCGCTTGCCGATTACGAACTGCTCGAGCTTCTGCTTTTTCGCACCATTCCCCGTGCCGATACCAAGCCGCTTGCCAAGGCGCTGCTCGCGCGGTTCGGCTCGTTTGCCGAGGTGTTAGGCGCGCAGGAGCGGCTGTTGATGGAAGTGCCGGGCTGTGGCCGCTCGATCGCGGCCGATCTGAAATTCATCGCCGCCGCCGCGCAGCGCATGGGTCGGAGCACGATCAAGGGCCGCGAGGTGCTTGGCTCCTGGAGCAAGGTCATCGAATATTGCACCGCAGCCATGGCTTATGAGGAACGCGAGCAATTCCGCATTCTGTTCCTCGACAAGAAGAACGGCGTGATCGCCGACGAGGTGCAGCAGGTCGGTACGGTCGATCATACGCCCGTCTATCCCCGTGAAATTGTCCGCCGTGCATTGGAACTTTCGGCCTCGGCCATCATTCTGGTCCACAACCACCCCTCGGGCGATCCCACCCCTTCGCGCGCCGACATCAGCATGACTGCGACGATCATCGATGTTGCCAAGGCGCTTGGCATCACCGTTCACGATCACATCATCATCGGAAAGAGCGGGCACACCAGCTTCAAAGGTCTGGGCCTCATTTAAATAGTTCCGATTTGATTGGGGATCGCTGCAACCCTTGCGCAATTGCGCATAAAACCAGCCGTAAGCTTCAAAGCTTCGGCGGTTTGCACGGCAAATTGAACGCGCAGCGATTGTTCGCGGTCGCGGAGACGAATTTGGTGAATTCCGGGTCATTGCTGACCAATGCGCCAAACCCAGCCGCAAAAGCTGCAAATATCAGGCATACGACAGCAAGCCGGATTACCATCACAAGCTTTCCTCATTTTGCCTACGCTCAGGAAGAATCTTCCTCCATCTATCTTAACATGAACTTTATGATCGTGTTAACGATGGCGGCCGCCTTATCCGATATCCCATAACGACAGCAGAGCCTCGCATGACTTTTCTCAATCCGCGATCGACCACAGAACTTGCGAAACAGTCCATGGGGATCGCCCAGGACACGCTTTATGAACTCGATGCGGTTTCCTTCGCCATTGCGGGGCGACAGCTTCTGCATCCGCTGACGCTGACCTTGCCGGCGCGTCGCGTTATCGGGTTGATCGGCCACAACGGCTCGGGAAAATCCACCCTGATCAAGATTCTTGCCCGCCAGCAACGGCCGACAGCCGGCGAAATGCGCTTCGAAGGCATGCCGCTCGACAAATGGGGCGACCGGCAGTTTGCCCGCAAGGTCGCTTACCTGCCGCAGCAGACGCCACCCGCTTCCGGCATGCTGGTCAAGGAATTGGTGGCGCTCGGGCGCTATCCCTGGCACGGGGCGCTTGGACGCTTCACCACGATCGACCGCGAAAAGGTCGATGAGGCGATCGAGCTTACCGATATCGCACCCTTCGCCGACCGGCTGGTCGATACCCTGTCGGGTGGCGAACGTCAGCGCGTCTGGCTTGCGATGCTGGTGGCGCAGGATGCCGAATGCCTGCTCCTGGACGAGCCGATCTCGGCCCTCGACGTCGCCCATCAGATGGAAGTGCTTTCCCTCGTGCATCGCCTGAGCCAGACCAAGGGCATCGGCGTCCTGGTGGTGCTGCATGACGTCAATATGGCCGCGCGCTTCTGCGACGAATTGCTGGCGCTTCATTCCGGCAAGCTGATTGCGCGGGGAACGCCTCAGGAGATCATGGCTCCCGAAGAGCTCCAACGTATATACGGTGTCGCCATGGATGTGATCCCGCACCCGGTTTCTGGAGTTCCCGTCAGCTTCGTCAGATAGAGTTACGGCGGCCGGGTGCTGTCCCGGGCTATCCCAAGCGACCATTGTGGGGTCACTCCGGCAGATAGATAACCCTGCGGTTGTCCAGTTCGACGATGACCGGCTGGCCAGACTCCGGAAGGCCGCAACCCCTCTTCATCGAACAGTTGAAGGTCTTTGGCGTCAAACGTCAGCCGGATCTCATCGGATGCAAGAGCATGCTGGCCGGCAACCGTTTGCCCGCTACACGGCTCGCCCCACTCATGGTGGGCTTGTCGAACCACGCATAATGGTTCTGCAATTTATGGGTGCATCATTCACCATACGGAACCCAGATGTTTTTCACCTGCACAGCACGGCGCAGATAATCCCTGCCCTGCCCCTGACTGCCTAGCCAGTCGAGCTGGCGGCCATTGCTGACCCATGTCGGCTTGAGATTGCCGCATGATGCCTTCTCGACCATGGCACTGCCTTCCTTCGATCCGATGTACCAGATCGCGTCGACCTCATCGTGTTCGGCCAATGTCTTGGCGAGCACATCGCGCTCGCCGGTGACGATATTGACCACGCCGCCAGGCACATCGGACGTATCCAGCACCTGATAGAGATTGGCAGCAAGCAAGGGATGGCGTGTCGAAGGCGCCGCCACGACGCGGTTCCCCATGGCAATTGCCGGAAGCACCAGTGAAATGAACGACAGCAGCGGGTTCTCATCCGGACAAACGATGCCGACAATACCGAATGGTTCGTTCATCGCCAGCGTCACATGGCGTGACTTGGTTGCGTGTACAGCGCCATCATACTTATCGGCCTGCGCGGCGTAGTAGAATATGCGCCGCAAAGCGACAGCGAATTCCTCGGCCGCGGCTTTGGCGGAAGCGCCCGTGCTTTCCACAAGCAAAGCTTCGAATTCCGCCCGCCGGGCATCGAGGTTCTCACCGAGATAATAGAGCACCTGCGCGCGATTATGCGCCGTCGCGCCACCCCAGGAACCAGCCTTTGCCGCTGCTTCGACGGCGTTGCGAATATCCTTGCGATTGCCGATACCGGCTTGACCGATCACCTGCCCGTCCTTGCCCATGACCGAATAGGAATATCCGCCATCGGGCCGCGCCTGCTTGCCGCCGATATAGTTTTTCACGGTGCGGTCGATCGATCCGCCGAGCGCGATCCTGGCATCGCGTTGCGGTGCTGCGGAAAGTTTCAACGGCTGTTCGTCCCTGGCCAATGGCAGGCGCTTTTCCCAGTCGGCAGCCAGATATTCGTAGAGGCCTTCGCGGCCGCCTTCACGGCCAAAGCCGCTTTCGCGATAGCCGCCGAAGCCTGCACCTGCATCGAGAAGATTGGTCGAATTGATCCAGACGACACCGGCCTTGACCCGCGCAGCGGCATCGAGTGCAAGATTGATGTTTTCCGACCAGACCGATGCGGCAAGGCCGTATTTGGTGTTGTTGGCAAGGGCAATTGCTTCATCCGGCGTGCGGAAAGTCGTTGCCGTCGCCACAGGACCGAATATCTCGACCTCGCAAACGGTCGATACGGGATCGACATCGGTGAAGAAACCTGGTGCGAAGAAATTGCCCTTGGTCGGCAACTTCACCGGAGCCTGCCACAGCGTGCCGCCCTCGGCCTTGCCCTGTTCGACCAGCGAGGTCACGCGTTCCAACTGCCCGGCGGAAACCAGCGCGCCGATATCGATGGTCTTGTCCAGCGGATCGCCGACGCGCAGCGTTTCCATACGCTTGCGCAGCTTGTCGTAGAAGCGCGCCGCAATGCCTTCCTGCACGAGGATGCGCGATCCGGCACAGCAGACTTCGCCCTGGTTGAACCAGATCGCGTCGACGACACCTTCGACCGCGCCATCGATATCCGCATCTTCGAACACGATGAACGGCGATTTGCCGCCAAGTTCCAGCGACAGCTTCTTTTCCGATCCGGCGATTTGCTCGCGGATGATGCGGCCGACCTCGGTCGAACCGGTAAAGGCCACCTTGTCGACATCCTCATGGCCGCAGATTGCAGCCCCGGTCGCACCATCACCATGAACGATATTGACCACGCCTGCGGGCAGTCCGACCTCATGGCAAATCTCGGCAAAGGCGACGGCCGTCAACGGCGTCAGTTCGGCGGGCTTCAATACAACCGTGTTGCCAGCGGCCAGAGCGGGCGCGATCTTCCATGCCAGCATCAGCAGCGGGAAATTCCACGGAATTACCTGACCGCAAACTCCGACGGGAGAGAAGCCTTCGAATTCGGTCTCCACCATCTCGGCCCAGCCGGCGTGGTGGTAGAAATGGCGGGCAACGAGCGGAATGTCGATATCGCGCGTCTCGCGGATCGGCTTGCCATTGTCCATCGTCTCGAGCACGGAAAAGAAGCGTTCGCGCTTCTGGATGTGGCGGGCGATGGCATAGAGATATTTGGCGCGCTCGTGACCGGGCAATGCCGACCACGTGCCGAAAGCAGCGCGCGCTGCTTTCACGGCGGCATCGACATCGGCTTGCGTACCATGGGCAACGTTCGCCAGCACCAATCCATTGGCCGGATTGGTCACGGCAATCGTATCGCGGCCCTCGGTGCCGGTGAACTTGCCATTGATGAAGTGACCGAAACCATCCTTGTTGGCATCGAGCCAGGCTTGAACGTCCGTATTGCTTTCCGGTGCCGGGCCATATTCCATGGTGCGAAGAATATCCTTGATCTGTCCCATGAGTCTTATTTCCTTAAGCGAGCGCGTGGCGCGAAGACGCGGCATAGCGGCCCGTCACATAATGTTCGAGCTGCCGTTCGATATCGCCGAGCATCGAACTTGCACCAAGACGGAAAAGATCCGGCTGCAACCAGGGCAGACCAAGCTCTTCTTTCATCAGGATCATCCAGTTCATGGCGTCCTTGGCGGTCTTCATGCCGCCGGCCGGCTTGAACCCGACGATCTGACCGGAATATTCGCCAAAATCACGCAGGGCCCGCAGCATGATCAGGCTCACGGGAAGCGTTGCATTCACATCTTCCTTGCCGGTCGACGTCTTGATGAAATCGGCGCCGGCCTGCATCGCCACCATCGAAGCGCGATAGACATTGCGCAACGTGTTGAGGTCGCCGGTCGCCAGAATCGCTTTCAAATGCGCCGCGCCGGCTGCTTCCCGCATCTGGACGATTTCGTCATAGAGTGCGGACCAGTTCTGCGTCAGCACTTGTTCGCGATTGATGACGATATCGATTTCCCTGGCGCCCTCGCCCACCGCATATCTGATTTCCGCCAGGCGCTGCGGCAGCGGCGTCAACCCCGCGGGAAAGCCGGTCGCGACCGAAGCAACGGGAATATTCGTGCCCTGCAAGGCCTTGACCGCGTGCGGAACCATTGTCGGATAAACGCAGACGGCCCCGGTCGTGATGTTGGCATCGCAGAGATCCAGTGCTTCGAGAATATCGGCGCGTATGGGACGCCTTGCCTTGGCGCAGAGTCGCTGCACGCGTCCGGCCGTGTCGTCACCGGCCAGCGTCGTCAGGTCGATGCAAGTGATCGCCTTGACCAGCCAGGCTGCCTGATATTCCTTTTTCACGGTCCGGCGTGTGGTCAAGGTGGCGGCGCGGCGTTCCGCCGCCGAACGGTTGACGGCAATGTCCTCGAACCATTCGGGTTTGAGTTGCGTACCGGTGTTGCGGGCATGGGCGTTCTGCACCAGCAGGTGCGTGCCCTTGGCAGCCGATAATTTTTGCGTGTTCATCCACGACCCTTCCTGTGATCTATGAAGCGGTTGAGCAAAATGGCTGCGATGATGATGATCCCCGTGACAGTCATCTGATAGAAGGAGCCCAATCCCAATAGGTTGAATATGTTCCGAAGGACCTGAAGCAACATCACGGCAAAGAATGTGCCGAGAACACCGCCACGCCCGCCAAAAAGACTGGTGCCGCCGAGAACCACCGCAGCAATGGCGTCGAGTTCCAGTCCTTGCGCCGCCGTTGGCTGGCCGATGCGCAGGCGCGATGTCAAAAGAATACCACCGAGCGCCGCCATGAAGCCGGAAACGGCAAACACTGCCGTAACGATGAAGCGAGTGGGCAGGCCCGAAAGCCGCGCCGCTTCGGGATTGCCGCCCGTGGCAAATACATATTCGCCGAAGACCGTCAGGCGCAGTACGAGTCCGGCCACAACGCACAGGCCGATGAAGATCAGCCCCATGGACGAGATGGCGAATCCTGGAAGGATCGGCACCATGGTCGAGCCGATGGCAGCAAAACCCTGCGGCAATCCGCTTACAGGCACCCCGTCCGTCATGAGATAGGTGACGCCGCGGAACGAGACGAGGCCGGCCAGCGTCACGATGAAGCTTGGCACCTGCGCCAGCGCGCTTATGGCACCCATCGCAGCGCCGCAGGCTGTGCCGGCCACCACCGTTATCGCTACGGCAACGAAAGGATCGAAACCGTTGGACATGAGGACAGCCACCAGCATCCCGCACAACGCCACGATGCTGCCCACCGACAGGTCGATATTGCCGGTCAGGATGACGAAGGTCATGCCGACCGCAACCACTCCGACCACCGCTGCCTGCTGGAACAGATTGGCGATGTTTGTAAAGGTCAGAAAATTGTCCGACAGCGTGGTTGCGATAACCACGACCGCAAGGAATATGACGATGAAGTTGTATTCGATCCCGAGGTCGACGAGCCGTCGCCCCATCGCCGGTGGCGGCGTTTGAATGGTTGGGACTGCTGCTTTAGACATGATGTTCACCCAGAATTGTAGCCCGCAGAATGGTGTCGCGATCGGTGACGAAAGGATCGTATCTGCCGATGTTGCGACCCTCGTGGAAAACCCAGATCGCGTCGCAGGCAGCATAGAGTTCTTCAAGCTCGCTGCTGGCGACAATCACCGCCGCGCCGTCTTCCGCCAGCTTGTCGACGAGATCATAGAGATCGGCCTTGGCACCGATATCGAGACCGCGGCTTGGCTCGTCGAGCAGCAGTACGCGCGCCCCGTTGATGATCCATTTTGCCAGGACGACCTTTTGCTGATTGCCACCGGAAAGTTGGACCACGGCCTGCTCCGGCTTTCCATATTTGGTCGAGAGGCTTTTCAGGACCGGTATCGTGCGCTGTTTCTGGAACGAATGCCGTGTCAGCCAGCTTTCCCGCATCGAGGGTAAAGTTGCATTCTTGTAGATCGGCGCATGCAGGATAAGCCCCTCGGTCTTGCGGTTTTCCGGCACAAGACCGAGGCCGCGCCGTATCGCGTCTGCCGAATGACGGGGATGGAAGCGCTCGTCGTCCAGCATGATTTCGCCTTCGAAATGATGCGCCCCGAAAAGTGCCTTCAGGAATGAAGTGCGCCCGGAGCCATTCAGTCCCGTCAGGCCGACCACCTCGCCCCAGCGCACCTCCAGCCCGGTGATATCCAGTCCCTCCGCGCCGCGCAGCCGGTTGACGTGCAGGGCCACCTCGCCCGTGACGGGCTTGCGCTCCTTGCGTTCGACCAGCGACCGCTCCTTGCCGATAATGGCTGTGACCAGCGCCTCATCGCTCGTGTCTGCAATCTCGTAGGTCCCGATCGTCCTGCCCCCGCGCAACACGGTGACCCGGTCACCGATCTCGCGCAGTTCACCGAGCCGGTGGCTGACATAGACGATGGCAACGCCGTGTTTTACGAGATCACGGATAACCTCGAATACGCTTTTCAGCTCCGTCTCGTTGAGCGACGCCGAAGGCTCGTCCATGATGATGATCTTCGCATCCATGGTCAGCGAGCGCGCAATCGCCGTCAGTTGCTGATTGGCGACGGACAGGGTTTCAACCCGCACATCCGGCGTGAAATTCGCACCGACCCGCTTCAGCGCTTCGCTGGCACGCTTGCGCCGGTCCTTGCGGTTTATCAGTCCGAATTTCCCGGGCGCATGGCCGAGAAAGAGGTTCTGCTCGACGGTCAATTGCGGAACCAGATCGAGTTCCTGATAGATCATGGAGATGCCAAGCCGCGAGGCTTCTGCCGGGTTACGCAATTCGACCGGCCTTCCCTCCAGAACCAGTCGGCCCTCGGTCGGTCGGAACGCTCCCGCGATAATCTTCAGCAAGGTCGATTTGCCGGCCCCATTGGCTCCCAGAAGGCAATGAACCTCCCCGGCCTTGACGCCCAGCGACGCCGATTCCAGCGCGATTATAGTCGGCAGAAAGGTCTTGGAGACGTTTTGAACGGTCAGGACATCATTCGACATCGGCGATCTCCAACGCATATCGCGCCGTGGCTTCGTCAGTGACGATCACCGAGACATAGCCGGCTTTCAGAGCCGAGGCGGCGATTTTGAATTTCTCCGCGCCGGCAACCACACCGATAGACCACTGCTTGTTTTTCAGGAGTTCAAGCCGCATGCCGACAGTCCGGTCATCGATGGCGGTGTCGACGATCTTGCCGTCCTGATCGACGAAGCGCCCGAGGATATCACCGACGGCACCGGCATCCTTCAGCCGGTCTATGTCGGCTTCGTCGAGATAGCCCGAGCTTAACAGAACAGATTCGTGCGTGATGCCGCCCATGCCGAAGCATACGACATCGGCCTGCCTCGCCAGCATCAGCACACGCTCGATAATCGGATCCTCTTCGAGCACCTCGCGCGTGCTCTTCTTGCCGACAATCGCGGGAACCGGCAGCAGCGTCGCGGTGCCATTCCCGGCCTTGGCGAATTCCTCCGCCACCGCGCTCGTATGCGTTACGGTCGACCGCAGATTGGCAGCACCATTGACCAGCACCACATGAACGCCGGGGTTCCAGTTGTTCGGCAGGAACCGCGCCACGGCCGACATCGTCCGACCCCAGGACACACCGATGAGATCGACCTTGGGGTTGAGCCCCGTCAGATATCTGGCGGCAGCCTGTGCGACGCTCTCCATGAGAAGCGCGGAATCCGTCGTGCCGCCCGAAGGCACGACGATCGCATCCCGCAGGCCGAATGCCTGCTGCAGCCGGACTTCCAGTTCCGTTTTGCGGTAGGCGCGTGGCGTTATTTCGATACGCACGACGCCGAGTTCCTTGGCTTCCGTCATCAACCGGCCCACCTGCCAGCGGGTGAGACCGAGTTCCTTGGCGATTTCGCTCTGCGTCTTGTCGAGATCGTAATAGAGCTTGGCGACCCGCACCATCAAATGCTCGCGCTGCTCGTCGGAAGGCAACCGTACGGATGGGGTCAGACGTGCATCGTTCATCGTTCGGCTCCTGCCCTTTGCCGCGCGCTCAACTGGTGAAGCACCGGCGTCAATGATTCCGTTGCATTTCTATAAAGTTCCATCGTGTCGCGGTAGCGCTTTGCCCGCTCCGCATCGGGCTGCATCTCTTTTGTCGGAGCAGCACAGGCTTCCGACGCGGTGATCAGATCCGGGAACAGGCCAAGCGCATGGGCCGAGCAGACCGCGGTGCCGATAAGCGAAAGATTGTCGCCATGGGCCACATGGACTGGCCGTTGCAGCGCATCGACAGTCGCCTGCAGCCACAGCGAATTCTTGCAGATGCCCCCGGCAACGACAATGCGATCGACCATGACCCCGCGCTCTTCAAGCACTGCAACCACATTGGCCGAGCCCAGCGCGATCGAATCCACTGCCGAGGCGTAAACATCGGCGCGGTCATGACCAAGTGAAAGTCCGAGGACAGCCCCGCGCAAATCCGCATCCCGGTAGGGTGTTCGATTGCCCATCCAGTAATCGAGCGTCAGCAAGCCGGAATTGCGCGCCGAGGCGCTCGATGCCTGTTTGATCAGGTCGGCATGGCCTTGCTCGTCGAGCCCGAAAAGCTTCTGGCTGAACCAATTGAGGATCGAGCCTGCCGAGACCTGTCCCGCCTCCACCAGCCACAGGCCATCCACCAGCGCATTGGGATAAGGTCCCCAAAAGCCGTTGACATCGCCCTGTTGCTTCAGATGCGTCAGATAAACGACCGAGGTGCCGCCGATAATCAGCATGCCGCCCGCTGCAACTGTTCCCGCACCGAGAACGCCGATATGCGCATCGATACCGCCCTGAGCGACGATTGCCTGCGTGCTGATACCCAGCGCCTTGGCAATTTCCGGCTGCAGATTTCCAACCGCATCGCCGACCGGAACAATGCGCTGCGGCAATTTATGCTGCAATTCGGGGATACCGAGTGCTGCATAGATTTCCGGCACAAAGCTGGCATTCTTCGAATCGTAATTCCATTTGCAGGCGGCGTTCATCCGCGAACCCGCCCAGACGCCGCAAAGCCGGAAATTGATGAAATCCAGCGCCTCGCAGATGATATCCGCCGCTGTGTAAATCCTGGGTTCATTGGCGGCAAGCCACATCGCCTTGGGTACGAGCCATTCGGCTGCGTCACCGCCGCCGCTATAATCCATGACCGGATGATCGATGCTTTCGGTAGCGCGTGCCTCATCGGCGGCGCGGCAGTCCATCCACAGGATTGCGGGATAGAGCGGCTTGCTGTCCTTGTCGCAGATCACCACCGAAGATGCCGTCGTCGCCACGCAGACGGCGGCGATTTCACTCGAACCGCAGCGTGAAACGGCATCCCGCCCGGCAGTCAGTACCGCACTCCACCACTCTTCCGCCTGCTGTTCGGCCCAACCGGCGCGTGGATAGGTCGTTGCATAACTGGCCTCCGACAGGGAGAGCATTGTCCTGCGCTCCACGTCGTAGACCCCAGCCCTGACACCTCCCGTGCCAAGATCGAAGTTCAGTACTAGTGTCACTCCTCGCTCCCTCCCATTCGACGCATCCTAAGGACGGAACATCACTTTCGAGAAGAACATGGACCTGTCGGTGCGGAATTTTTCAAACATGCCCGGCAGTTCAGCCAGATCCAGATCATGGGTAATCATGAACTCCCATTCGAGTTCGCCCGAACCCAGCTTCTCCAGCGTTACGGTCCATTGGCGTCCAGGATAAGGCGCTCCAAAGGAGTTCCACGAGCCATGCAGGGAGATTTCCTGGCGCAGGAAATGCTGGAACGTCTTGTTGTCCAGCGGCACCTCGGCAACCGGTATGCCGATGAAGACCACATGGCCGCTCGGCGCCGCCATCTTCACAGCCAGATTGACGGACGAAGGATGTCCCGCAGCCTCGACGATCGTATCGCAAAGCAGATCCGCGGGAATATCCGAGCCGACAAGGAACGTGTGCTTGGCACCGGCACGCCGTGCCATCGCCAGTTTCTCTTCGGAAATATCGATTGCCACGACTTCGCTGGCACCCATCAGCCGCATCCACTGGATCGCGAACAAGCCGATCGGGCCGCAGCCGATGACGCCGCCGCGCTGGCCCATCGTCATGCCGCCGGCCTTCCAGATTGCGTGGAGCGCAATCGAAGCCGGATCGGTCATCGCGACCGCGCGCGGGTCGATACCCCCAGGCGTTTTCAGCAGATTGGAAACCGGAACGCAGACATATTCCGCATAGGCGCCATCGCGGCGCGAACCGAAATAATCATAGTTGCGGCAGCGCGAAAACTGGCCTTGCTGGCACTGGTCGCATTCATAGCATGGCAGCATGGGCGGAATGGCGACCAACTCGCCAATGTCGAAACCCTCGACGCCTTCGCCGATTTCGGTGATGTGGCCGGAAAACTCATGGCCGCAGATCAGCGGCATCTTGTGCGCACCCTTGATCAACATGCGCGGCATGTCCGAACCGCAAACGCCCACCGCCGCAACCCGGATTTTCACGTGGCCGGGTGTCAATTGCGGAACCGGAACATCTTCAAGACGAATATCACCGGGGGCGTAAAGTACTGCAGCGCGCATGACTGATCCTTGGAAAGATTTGGTCTTTATAGATTGAAATGCGGGGCAGGATGTGCCCTGCCCCGCAGATCTTGAGAGAGACGATTTATTGGCCGAGAATTTTCGGACGGTATTCGGCGAAAAGTCCTTCGCGCGGGAAATCGGCAACATTTTTGGAGGTAACCAGCGTCGAACCTGCATCGACGAATTTTGGTACTTCCTTCTTCGCTGCGGCCTCGCGCGCCACCTGAATCGTCACGTCCCCAAGATATTTGGGATCGTTGAGCGCGGAACCGATATAGTTGCCGCCATCGGCAATGATACCCAGCGCTTCCGACAGACCGTCGACACCGGCGACCAGAACGTCGTTGCGATTGTTTTCCTTCAGTACCTGAAGCGCGCCGAGAGCCATGTCGTCATTGTGGGCATAGACCACTTTCACATCGGGATTTGCCTGAAGCAAATCCTGCATGGCGGTCACCGCATTGGCACGGATATATTCCGCATATGGACCCTCGACGATGGTGTGGCCCGAGCCTTCGAGCGCCGCATGGAAGCCATCGCGGCGATCCATCATGACAGCACCACCGGCATCGCCCTGAATTTCGATGATCTTGGCTTTTTCGACGCCGTCCGCCTTCAGGCGGGCGACCACGGCTTCACCGACGAGCTGGCCCATCTTCTTGTTGTCGCGGCCAACATGTGCCGTTACGCCCGCACCATTGACACTGCGGTCAACGGTGATCACCGGAATACCGGCAGCAACGGCGGCTTCGAGCGACGGAACGACAGCGTCGGGATTGACCGGATTGATGATCAGCGCATTGACGCCCTGGGTGATCAAATCCTGGATATCATTGTTCTGCTTGCTGACATCGCCATTGGCGTCGAGAAACACAAGCGTATCGCCGCCCGCTTTCGCGGCAGCTTCGGCGCCGGTTTTCAACTGGACATAGAAGGGCGACTGCAAGGTCACCTGGCTGAAGCCGATCTTCAACCCCTCCGCATAAGCGGACGACAAAGGCATGCCCATACCCAGCGCAAACGTAAGCGCAGAGACGGCAATAGCGGATTTCGACAGAAAACGGCGACGGTTGAGCATGGTTTTCCTCCCCAGAACTCACTTTGGTGAACAACAAAAGTGCAAAGATTGCTCATTTGTTAATTCAGGTAACCAGAAGCCAGAGCGCGTGTCAACAGGAGGCAGGCCCTTCGACCTGCCCTCGGAAGCAAGATTTTCAATGGAGGAAACACTGAAGAAACCGTCCGGAAGGAGTGTGCCGGACGGCAGAAAAGACCCAGCCGGCACAAGGGCCGCGGTGATCAGGGCGTCAAATCATTATGTCGGCGGGAGCCGCAAAGCCTCGGTCCGCTACCATCGCCTGCCGAGACCAGAGCCGCAGCAGCACCGGCAAGCTCCGGGTTTTCGGGTGCGCCATGCCGCATGGCAACCAGAAGGCAAATCATCGGGAAGACCGAAAGCAGCGGAATGATCGTCAGACAGTGCCGGGCGTTTTGACCGGCCATGACGCGGCAGAAGGCCCTGTGCGACTTAAAAAGCCGCACGAAAGCCGCACGTTCTCTTTGTGTTCCAAAAAATTTCTGCTAAGTCTTTGAAATCATTGGTGCCCCCGGAGAGACTCGAACTCCCGACCCCCTGATTACAAAGCCGATGGTAATTGTTTGTTTTCAACACGTTAGGTCAAAACACCTGTAAACGGGTACTCGAAAAACCCCAATAAAATCAGTATCGACCAGATCGGAATGTAAACGGTTTCGATCCACGCCCCCGCGAGAGGGGCGACATATTGCAGCGAGCATCGGGAGGATGGTCATCAAGAAAGGTGATCGGTGTCGCCATTCTCGGCGACACCTGGACCAGATCAGTACGGCGCATGAAAGTCAGCCCTGTATCCAACACCAGTTGGGCCGTTTACGTCTTTTTTGATTAGCTCGAAGCGGTATGTGTGATCTGCTTCGATGATTGCCATAGAGATGAAGTAGGGGAGAATTCCAAACCTGTCGCTCTCTGATATTTTATGTAACTCCCTTAGCATATCGCGTATGTATTCTATTCGAGACTCCCTCGCTGCTTTCGTCATCATATTTGCCCCCATTAACAAGTTTCAACGTAGGTAATTAAAATTGTAAATATTGTTTTAATCAATATCAAACATTAAATATTAAGAATTATGATGGAGATTTATATAGCTATAGTTAACAGTATTTAATACATAAGCCAATAACCCCCAGCAGAGCTGGGGGTTTGACGGGGAACCGCCATAGGCGGTTATGAAGGATTTTGGGACAAGAGATGGGACTTCAGGAGGACGAGAGCTTGAGTTGCATCTGGTCCAACTGCTT
>NZ_PVBR01000032.1 GCF_002980495.1 Phyllobacterium phragmitis | reverse complement strand
ACCCGATCGATTGCCGCGCCTTGCGACGCACACTCCTTGCTGTCCGGAATACGGATGAAACGGGTGCGTCACCGTCGCAAACTGCAACGAGGCAGAGGAACTGCCTGTATTTCCAACTGACCTACAAGCGGCTCGAAGCCGACAGGTTCCGCTGGCCCCGCAGAGCGGAAACGGTGCTGACGCTGACGACGGAGCAACTGCATTGGCTTCTGGACGGCATCGATATCGATGCTGTGTCCCGGCACCCGGTGCGACGCTATCATAGTGTCGCCGGGATCATGCCGGACTCCGATAATCGCGTCCTGCTGTCATAGCTTCGGCCCGCCTCTGGCGAGAAAATCGTTGACGTGGCGGGGGGCTCCTGATTCAAGAATCGAGATGAATCCAACGTGTTCGACGTCAGATCCCGATGAACTGCTCGCCCGGATCGCTGCGCTGAAGGCGGAGAACGGGAAACTCGTCCAGAAGGTTGCGGAACTTGAGGAGGCGCTCGTTCTTGCCAATCTCAAGCTCTACGGGCCGAGCAGCGAAAAGCTCGATGATCGCGTCTTCAATGAGGCGGAACAGGCCGCCGGGACTGAGAACGCCGAGGAATACGGCGATGACGGTGGTGACGACGCCGTCATCGATTTGCCGGATACCGGGCTTGCCGAGCCAAAGGAACAACCCCGGAAAAAACGTGGGCGCAAGCGCCTGCCGGCTCATCTGCCGCGTGAGCGTGTCGAATACGACCTGCGGGCAGATCAAAAGCTTTGCCCTTGCTGCCGGCATCCGCTGCATAGAATGGGCGAAGTCGTCACCGAACAGTTGCATGTGGTGGTGAGCGCGAAGGTCCTGCAGAATGCACGGGCCAAATACGCCTGCCGGAACTGCGAGCGCACCGGCATCACCACGCCTGTGGTGATCGCGCCAATGCCGGCGCAACCTTTACCGGGCAGCGTCGCCACGCCTTCGACGCTGGCCTTGACGCTTGTCGGCAAATACGTGGATGGCACGCCGCTTTATCGTCTGTCGCAGGCATTTGACCGGATCAATGTGCCGATGAGCCGTGGAGCACTCGGCAATTGGGTCATTCGCGCGTGCGATCTGCACCTGAACCGCATTTATGACGCCCTGAAGGAAAAGCTTCTGGCACAGCCTGTCATCCATGGCGATGAGACCTGGGTGCAGGTGCTGAAGGAAAAGGGCCGGAAGGCTCAGAACAAGTCCTACATGTGGGCCTTTCGCAGCGCACAGGACAGCGAACAGCCAATCGTGTTGTTCGAATACCAGCCCGGTCGTGGTCAGCAGTATCCTCAGGCGTTCCTTGGCGACTATCGCGGTCTTCTGATCAGCGATGGTTACGAAGCCTGGCGCACGATCAGGGGCGCAACGCATTTTGGTTGCATGGCGCATGCGCGCAGGAAGTTCAACGATGCGCTCAAGGCCATGAAGAAGCCCGGCGGCGCTCCGATGGAAGCCATGAAGGTGTTCGCGGCGCTTTACCAGATCGAAAAGCAGGCACAGGAAGACGAACCCGGTGACGGTGAAACACGCCACGCCTATACATTGCGGTTGCGTCAGCAACATAGTGTGCCGGTGTTGAATAGCTTCAGGGAATGGCTTGAAACACTCTCCGGGAAGATAGCGCCGAAAAGCAAGCTTGGCAGGGCCATCTCCTATACGCTGAACCAGTGGGATTACCTGGTCCGCTACACCAGCGATGGCCGAGTTCCGATCGACAACAACGTACTCGAACGCGATATCAGGCCCTTTTGTACTGGAAGAAAGAGCTGGCTCTTCAGCGACACCGTGGATGGGGCAAAGGCGAGTGCGGTGGTTTACAGTCTGGTGCTGACCTGTCGGGCTTGCGGCGTTGATCCCTTCAAGTGGCTGAGCCACGTCCTGACCGAACTGCCCAGGCGCAACAGGGACGACCCGGATATAGACGATCTGCTGCCCTTCAACTTTGCCGGGCGCGAGGAAATCACGAACGCCGCCTGAGCGGCCTTCGTGCCGACCAGGGTGTCCACCTTGAAAGGGTACCCCTATCGGGCCTCCCTCGTCATAACTTCCAGCATTCCGAGCCACTCGCAAGAATTTACACCAAAAACCAAGGGGTACACCTTCAAGGTGGACACCTTGAAGAAGCCGTGCAACGAAAACCGCGCTTACTAAGCTACTGATACGCTACCCATCCTATTTGCCGCCGATCACCGCCGATGCCCGCACGCGCGTAAATAGGTGTTGAACCGGCCCGATTTCAGGTTCTTTTAATCGATCCCGATGCGGGGACCATCTGTGGCGCCCCGTAAGGAAACGGGGACGATATGACTGCCAACCACCACAAACAGGCGATCGCACGCGGCGCACGCATGTTGCGCACTGCGCTTGGCGCCTCCATCGCGCAGCTTCTGGAAGACCCCGCCGTCATCGAGGTCATGTTGAATCCGGACGGACGTATCTGGGTGGATCGGCTGTCGGAAGGCCTGGCCGATACCGGCGAGATGATGTCGCCCGCCGATGGCGAACGCATCGTGCGCCTGGTCGCACATCATGTCGGCGCGGAGGTTCATGTGCGCAGTCCCCGCGTCTCGGCCGAACTGCCGGAAAGCGGTGAACGATTTGAAGGCTTATTACCTCCGGTCGTTGCTGCGCCTGCCTTCGCCATCCGCAAGCCGGCCGTAGCTGTGTTTACGCTCGACGATTATGTGGCCGCCGGCATCATGACCAGCCTTCAGGCAGAAGTGCTGCGGTTGAATGTTGCGACACGCGCCAACATCCTCGTGGCGGGCGGCACCTCGACCGGCAAGACCACGCTGACCAACGCCCTGCTCGCCGAAGTGGCAAAAACGCAGGACCGCGTCGTCATCATCGAGGACACGCGCGAGCTGCAATGCGCCGCGCCCAATCTCGTCACCATGCGCACCAAGGATGGCGTCGCCTCGCTCTCCGATCTGGTGCGCTCATCGCTGCGTCTGCGTCCCGACCGCATTCCCATCGGCGAGGTGCGCGGCTCTGAGGCCCTCGACCTTCTGAAAGCATGGGGCACCGGTCACCCCGGCGGCATCGGCACCATCCATGCCGGTTCAGGTATCGGCGCGCTGCGCCGCCTTGAACAGCTCATCCAGGAGGCCGTGGTCACGGTCCCGCGCGCCCTGATCGCCGAGACGATCGACCTCGTTGCCGTGCTTTCGGGGCGCGGCTCGGCGCGCAAACTGGTCGAACTCGCCCGCGTCAAAGGGCTCGGCCCGGATGGCGACTACCGCATCACCCAAGCAATCAGCCCAAAGGGAGAACCCGAATGATCCGTCATGCCCGGCGTGTGCGTCGCCACATCGCGACAGCAGCCGCTGTTACCTATGTCAGTCTCTTCCTCACGCCGGTCGCTCATGCCTCCGGTTCGTCCATGCCGTGGGAAGCGCCGCTGCAATCCATCCTCGAATCCATCGAAGGTCCGGTGGCGAAGATCATCGCCGTCATCATCATTATCATGACCGGGCTGACGCTGGCCTTTGGCGACAGCTCGGGCGGTGCCCGCAAGCTGATCCAGATCGTCTTCGGCCTCTCCATCGCTTTTGCGGCGTCGAGCTTCTTTCTCAGCTTCTTCAGCTTCGGCGGCGGGGCGCTCGTCTGATGGCGGCCGTTCTCGAACAGCTCGACGCTGTGCCGGGCTTCACCGTCGCGGTTCACAGGGCGCTGACCGAGCCGATCCTGCTCGGCGGTGCTCCACGCTCCATCGCCATTATGAACGGCACGCTGGCCGGGGCCGTGGGTCTTGGCCTGCGCCTGTGGCTGGTCGGTATCGCGATCTGGGCGGTCGGGCATTTCGCGGTCGTGTGGGCGGCAAAGCGCGATCCGCTCTTTGTGGAAGTCGGCCGCAGGCATCTGCGCATCCCGGCTTTTCTGGCAGTGTGAAGGAGCAGTTATGATGAACCTTGCCGAATACCGCCGCACCGCCGCCCGTCTCGCTGATTATCTGCCCTGGGCCGCGCTGGTCGGCGAAGGCGTGGTGCTCAACAAGGACGGTTCGTTCCAGCGCACCGCGAAATTCCGTGGACCCGATCTGGATTCAGCCGTCGCCGCAGAGCTGGTCGCGGTGGCCAGCCGCATCAATAGCGCTTTTCGTCGCCTGGGCTCCGGCTGGAGCATCTTCGTCGAAGCACAGCGCAGCGAGGCCGCGACCTATCCCGACAACCTTTTTCCCGATCCCGCTTCCGTACTGGTCGATGCCGAGCGGAAGGCTGCGTTCGTGGAAGCCGGCGCGCATTTCGAGTCGGGCTATTTCCTGACTTTCCTCTGGCTACCGGCCGCCGAGGACGCCGCACGTGCGGAAACCTGGCTCTATGAGGGTCGTGAGCAATCCGGTGTGAACCCATGGGAGGTCCTGCGTGGCTTTTCGGATCGTACCGACCGCGTATTGACACTGCTTGACGGTTTCATGCCGGAATGCCGCTGGCTCGATGATGGCGAGACGCTGACTTTCCTCCATTCCACCATCTCGACCAACCGCCATCGCGTGCGCGTGCCCGAGACACCGATGCATCTCGACGCACTGCTGGCCGATCAGCCATTGACCGGTGGGTTGGAGCCGCGCCTTGGCGACCAGCACCTGCGCATCCTGACCATCGTGGGGTTTCCCACCGCGACGACGCCGGGCCTGCTCGACGAGATGAACCGGCTACCGTTCCCCTATCGCTGGAGCACGCGGTCGATCCTGCTCGACAAACTGGAGGCGACGCGGCTGCTGACCAAAATCCGCCGCCAATGGTTCGCCAAGCGCAAATCCATCGCAGCGATCCTCAAGGAGGTGATGACCAACGAGCAATCCGCGCTCGTGGACACCGATGCCGCCAACAAGGCGGCCGACGCCGACATGGCGCTGCAGGAACTCGGCGCGGATGTCGCTGGTATGGCCTATGTCACCGCGACCGTCACTGTCTGGGACGCCGATCCCCGCATCGCCGACGAGAAGCTGCGGCTGGTCGAGAAGGTTGTTCAAGGCCGCGATTTCACGGCCATGCCGGAAACCGTCAACGCCGTCGATGCCTGGCTCGGCTCGTTGCCCGGACATGCCTACGCCAATGTCCGCCAGCCACCCATCAGCACTTTGAATCTCGCCCACATGATCCCGCTTTCAGCGGTGTGGGCGGGGCCGGAACGGGACGAGCATTTCGGCGCACCCCCGCTGCTTTATGCCAGGACCGAAGGCTCAACCCCGTTCCGGTTTTCCCTTCATGTCGGCGATGTGGGCCATACCCTCGTCGTCGGCCCGACCGGCGCGGGCAAGTCCGTGCTGCTAGCGCTCATGGCCTTGCAGTTCCGCCGCTATGAGCAAGCGCAGGTCTTCGCCTTCGACTTCGGCGGCTCGATCCGGGCCGCCGCGCTCTCCATGGGCGGCGACTGGCACGATCTCGGTGGAAACACCGCCACCGTCTCAGCCGACAACATCGCCGATCCCGTGGAACGCGCACTGGCCGAGGCGATGGCAGCGGAGATCAACGCCGTCTCGCTGCAACCGCTCGCTCGCATCCACGATACCTATGAACGCGCCTGGGCGGCGGATTGGATCGTCGCCATCCTCATGCGCGAGGGCATCCAGATCACGCCCGAGGTGAAGGAGCATATCTGGACGGCGCTGACCTCGCTCGCCTCCGCACCGGTTGAGGAACGGACCATCACCGGCCTGGCCGTCCTGCTGCAATCCAACGACCTCAAGCAAGCCCTCCGACCGTTTTGCGTCGGTGGTCCCTATGGCCGGCTGCTCGACGCCGAGGCCGAACATCTCGGCAGTTCGGACGTGCTGGTGTTCGAGATCGAGGGACTGGTCGGCACCGACGCGGCCCCGGCCGTGCTGTCCTACCTGTTCCATCGCATCGGGGACCGGCTCGACGGACGGCCGACGCTGCTCATCATCGACGAAGGCTGGCTTGCGCTGGATGACGAGGGTTTCGCCGGTCAGCTCCGCGAATGGCTGAAGACGCTGCGCAAGAAGAACGCCAGCGTCATCTTCGCCACGCAGTCGCTATCGGATATCGACGGCAGCAACATCGCGCCCGCCATCATCGAAAGCTGCCCGACACGGCTCTTGTTGCCGAACGAACGGGCCATCGAACCGCAGATCACGGCCATCTATCACCGCTTCGGCCTCAATGACCGCCAGATCGAGATCCTCGCGCGAGCAACGCCCAAGCGGGACTATTACTGCCAGTCGCGGCGCGGCAATCGCCTGTTCGATCTGGGTCTGTCGGAAGTCGGGCTCGCGCTGTGCGCCGCTTCCTCCAAATCCGATCAGGCCGCCATCGAACGCATCGTCGCCGAGCATGGCCGCGACGGCTTCCTCGCCGCCTGGCTGCGCCTGCGCGGCGTCGATTGGGCGGCCGACCTCATCCCCAACCTCACCAATCTCGCCGACCGGCCGGAATCCGCCGGACCGATCGTGCCCGATAGCGCTCTAGCAAAGGAGACCCTGTTATGATCCGCATTCGCATTCCTCACCTTGCCGGTGTTTCGGCGCTTGCGCTGGCATTGGCTGTGCCGGCCGCGCTTTCGCCCATGCTGGCGACCCCGGCCCACGCACAATTCGGCTTCGGCCGGATCGTTTTCGACCCCTCCAACTATGCCGAAAACGTGCTCACGGCCGCACGCACGCTGGAGCAGATCAACAATCAGATCCAGAGCCTCCAGAACGAGGCGACGATGCTCATCAATCAGGCTCGCAATCTGGCGAGCCTGCCATATTCCTCGCTCCAGCAGCTTCAGCAGAACGTGCAGCGCACGCAGCAGCTCTTGAGCCAAGCGCAAAACATCGCCTTCGACGTGCAGAACATCGACCAGATGTTCCAGAGCACATATGGCAACGTGTCGCTCTCAGCCACCGACCAGGAGCTTGTCGCTGGCGCGCGCAGCCGCTGGCAGAACACCGTGGGCGGCTTGCAAGACGCCATGCGGGTTCAGGCCGGTGTCGTCGGCAACATCGACACCAACCGCACCCAGATGTCCGCCCTTGTCGGGCAAAGCCAAGGGGCGACGGGCGCATTGCAGGCGACGCAGGCCGGCAATCAGCTTCTCGCCCTCCAGTCGCAGCAGCTCTCCGACCTGATCGCGCTGATGTCGGCCAAC
This sequence comes from Phyllobacterium phragmitis, assembly GCF_002980495.1. Lineage (GTDB taxonomy): Bacteria > Pseudomonadota > Alphaproteobacteria > Rhizobiales > Rhizobiaceae > Paramesorhizobium > Paramesorhizobium phragmitis. Next base: position 28,498 of record NZ_PVBR01000032.1, on the reverse strand, counting down.
GGCCGCGCTGGTGCCCTGAGCGAAGCCGAGCGCGCCACGGCGGCCGAACAGGGACGCGAACAGCGTCGCCGCTTCCTGACGCCCGGCACCGGCTATCAGCCCGGCAACGCGCAGATGTTCAACAACGGCAACAACTGACGAACGGGAGGGGCGTCCGATGGACGGAAAGATGCTGGCCCGGCTCGGTGCGATCATATTCGTCGCCATCGCCATCGCCATCACCGCTACGGTGATCGAAATGACCCGCAAGGAGGAACCGGCGCCAGCCCGTTCGGCGGCGACGCTTCGGCCGTCTGCCGATCCGCTTCGAGACAGTCTGCGCCGCTGCCAACAACTTGGCGAGGCGGCCGTAAGAAATCCCGAATGTCTCGCGACCTGGGTCGAGTCCCGCGACCGTTTCCTTGGACGGCCCCCGACGCCTGCCTCACCGCAATCCAGCGAAGGGCGGTGAACCATGGAGGGCACAGGTGTCATCGACAACTTCCTCGGGGTCTTCACCCGCTATATCGACAGCGGATTCGGCCTGCTCGGCGGCGAGGTGGCGTTCATCGCCACCACCTTGATCGTCATCGACGTGACGCTCGCCGCCCTGTTCTGGAGCTGGGGCGCGGATGACGACATCATCGCCCGGCTGGTCAAGAAGACGCTGTTCGTCGGTGTCTTCGCCTATCTCATTGGCAACTGGAACAATCTGGCGAACATCGTCTTCGACAGCTTCGCCGGTCTCGGCCTCAAGGGCTCCGGCACCAGCTTCACGACGGCCGATCTTCTCAAACCGGGAAAGGTTGCGCAGACCGGCCTCGACGCCGGCCGCCCGCTGCTCGACTCCATCTCCAGCCTGATGGGCTACTGGTCCTTCTTCGAGAACTTCATCCAGATCGCCTGCCTGCTCTTTGCCTGGGCGCTGGTCATCCTCGCCTTTTTCATTCTCGCCATCCAGCTCTTCGTCACGCTGATCGAGTTCAAGCTGACGACGCTGGCCGGATTCGTGCTGATCCCGTTCGGCCTGTTCGGCAAGACCGCCTTCATGGCCGAGCGCGTGCTTGGCAATGTCATTTCGTCCGGCATCAAGGTGCTGGTTCTCGCCGTCATCATCGGCATCGGCTCGACACTGTTCAGCCAGTTCACCGTCGGGTTTGGCGACGAGACGCCAAGCATCGACGACGCCATGGCAATCGTGCTTGCAGCTCTTTCCCTTCTCGGCCTGGGCATCTTCGGTCCCGGCATCGCTTCCGGCCTCGTATCCGGTGGCCCTCAGCTTGGCGCTGGCGCAGCCGTGGGCACGGGCCTTGCGGCGGGTGGCATGGTGCTGGCCGGAGGTGCTGCGGCTGGTGGTGCGGCCATGCTCGGCGCGAAGGGCGGCGCTGCTGCGCTATCGGGTGGAGCCGCCGCCGTTCGCGGGGGCGCTGCCGCTGCAGGAGCCGCATCAGCCGCCTATAGCGTCGGTTCGCTCGGCCAGACCGGGGCGGCGGGCGTGGCTTCCGGCATTGGCGGCGTTGCCCGTGCCGCAGGCTCCGCCGCCGTTTCGCCGTTGAAGCGCGCCGCCTCGAAAGCATCCGAAAGTGTCAAATCCAGCTTCTCCGGTGGCGCACGCGGAGCCTTTGGCCTGACCGGCGGCTCATCCACCGCAGGAACGCTCAGTGGCGCAAGCGCCGCCCCCGCAGCCGCAACGTCCCCGACTGCCGGTTCCCCGGCCTGGGCGCAGCGCATGCAGCGCTCCCAGGCGCTCAACCACGGCACGACCATGGCCGCCCATGCCGTTCGATCAGGTGACAGCCACGGCTCCGGCTCTTCCGTCAATCTTTCCGAAAGTGACCGCTCATGAACATCTTCAAACGACCATCGACCCATTACGGCAAATCGCCCGAACCCGAAACGCCCTACCAGAAGGCCGCTCAAGTCTGGGACGAACGCATCGGCTCTGCCCGCGTGCAGGCGAAAAACTGGCGTTACATGGCCTTCGGCTCGCTGATCCTCTCGGCCGGCTTCGCCGCAGCGCTTGTCTGGCAATCGGCGCGCGGAACCGTCGTGCCGTGGGTGGTACAGGTCGATAATCTCGGCCAGGCGCAGACCGTCGCGCCGGCCGTCGCCGACTATCGGCCGACAGATCCGCAGGTCGCATGGCATCTCGGCCGCTTCATCGAACAGGTTCGCGCGATCCCGGCCGACCCGATCATTGTCCGGCAGAACTGGCTTCGCGCCTATGAATGGACGACTGACCGGGGTGCGGCGGCCTTGAACGACTACGCCCGCAGCAATGACCCGTTCACGCGCGTCGGCCGCCAGCAGGTTGCCGTCGAGGTGTCGTCAGTCATTCGCGCATCGCCGGATTCGTTCAGGGTTGCATGGACCGAGCGCCACTATGAGAACGGGCAGCTCTCTACCACCGAGCGCTGGACCGCGATCCTGACCATCGTGATCCAGACGCCGCGCGACGCCGAACGCCTGCGTGCCAATCCACTCGGCATCTACGTCAACGCCATCAACTGGTCGCGGGAGATGAGCCAATGAGCCCGACCATTTCCAGATCGGTCATGCCGACTTTCCGTAAACCCGCCCTCGCGGCTTTGCTGCTGTCCGCGACCATGCTGGCCGGCTGTGCCACCAAAAGGACGCCTCAGTTCAGCTATGACGCGGACGTGCCGTCGCTGCCCGTGGTGCAGGCCGCCGTCACCGATGATCGGCCGCGGCCGCTGCATGTTCCCCCGGCCTGGACCGTCGCACGCGGCGGCACGGCCGCCGGCACGCCAACCGGCCGTGTCGAGAATGCCAATGCCGCCGCTCGTGTCGAGCCTCGCCGCGAAGGCTATTACAACGCCATCCAGATTTACCCTTGGAGCGAAGGTGCGCTCTATCAGGTCTATGCAGCCGTCGGACAGATCACCAGCATCGTGCTGGAGCCGGGCGAGAGCCTGACCGGCGCGGGGCCGATCGCGGCTGGTGACACCGCACGCTGGATCATCGGCGACACGGAAAGCGGTTCGGGAGCGATGCGTCGCGTGCATGTGCTGGTGAAGCCGACGCGGCCGGACATCTCCACGAATCTCGTCATCACCACCAATCGTCGTATCTACATGATCGAGCTGCATGCGCGGGAATCGCTTTACATGCCCGCCGTCGCCTGGGCCTATCCCGCGCCGCCTGCCGGGCAGCGCCAGACGGTTTCAGCCGCACCCGTCATTCCAGCCGAGGCCGCGCGCAACTATCGCTACGGCCTGACCGGCGACAGTCCGCCATGGCGGCCCATCTCCGTCTTCGATGATGGCAGGCGCGTCTATGTCGTCTTCCCGCGTGGCATCGTGCAGGGCGAGATGCCGCCGATCTTCGTGCTCGGCTCCGATGGTGAGCCGCAGATCGTCAACAGCCGCATCCACCAGAACATCCTGATCGTCGACCGCCTGTTCGGCGCGGCCGAGCTGCGCCTTGGCAGCGGCGCGCGCCAGCAGACGGTCAGGATCGTTCGCATCAACCCGACGCGGACGACCACGACAACGGCGGCGACCACAGGAGGGCCGTCGTCATGAGCGACACTGAAACCAATGCCGCGCCGATGCGGTTGCGCGCCGAGCCACCGCGCGTCACGCGCCTTTCCCGCAAGATGCTCGCTGGCGTCGGCGCTGTCGCGCTCCTCGGCATCGGCGGCGCACTGATCTACGCGCTCCAGACCCGCGACGCGGGACCGGGTGGCGAAGAACTCTATTCGACCGAGAACCGGCCCACGGCGGACGGGCTCTCCGGTCTGCCGCGCGACTATACCGGCCCGGTCCTGGGGCCGGCTTTGCCCGGCGATCTCGGCCGGCCGATCCTCGACGCGCAGACCAGGGGGCAGCCGGTTGCGCCGCCCGTCATGACGACGCCCGCCGTCGATCCCGAGGAACAGCGCCGTCTTGCCGAGGAAGAAGCCGCGCGCGTCAGCCGCGTCTTCTTCCAGACCGCGCCGGGAACCGGGACAGCCACCGGCTCCGCAAGCCCGAGCCTCGCCGGACTTGGTGTTGCTGGGCAGGCCGGTGCGACCGGCACGCAGGATCGGCATGCGGCTTTCCTCAACGGTCCCGTTGACCGGCGCACTATCGCGCCCGATCGCGTCATGCCGCCGGCATCGCCCTACATCCTTCAGGCCGGGGCCGTCATACCGGCAGCGCTCATCACCGGCATCCGTTCGGACCTGCCGGGCCAGATCACGGCGCAAGTGACGGAGAACGTCTATGACAGCCCGACCGGCAGCCTACTCCTGATCCCGCAGGGCACGCGCATCATTGGCCAATACGATGACGGCGTTACCTTCGGCCAGCGCAGGGTGCTCTTGGTGTGGAACCGCCTGATCCTGCCGGGCGGCCGCTCCATCGTTCTCGAGCGCCAGCCCGGCGCGGACGCCAGCGGTTATGCCGGCCTTGAGGATGGCGTCGACTACCATTGGTGGGATCTGATGAAAGCGGCCGGGCTGTCCACGCTGCTCGGCATCGGCACCGAACTGGCGACCGACGATGAGGACCGGTTGATCCGCGCCATCCGCGACGGGGCGCAGGACACCATCAACCAGGCCGGCCAGCAGATTATCCAGCGCCAGTTGCAGGTTGCGCCGACGCTGACCATCCGGCCGGGCTTCCCGGTCAGAGTCATGGTGACACGCGATCTCGTATTCCGTTAACGGAATACGAGGTCATATGCCGCCTTCGGGACTATGCCGTGTTTGATATGCATCTGCTTCCTTTCCATGGTATTGTTGAAGTTGTCGGTCGGCATAATCCGGTTCAGTCGGACCCGGCCGATGGAGCTATTCCGATGATCAGGGCCTGCAGAAAGCGGCCCTGTCGGCTTCGTGCCGAAGGGCCGCTGGCTCCTTACTTCGAGCCATATTCCGAATACCTCGCCGAGCGCGGATATTCGCAGGTTGCTTATTGGCACAAAACATTCCTCATCAACGAGTTCAGCCGATGGCTGTGCGACAAGAGGATTGCGGTTGGCGAAATCACGGCCGAACATGAGGTGGCGTTTCTGCTCTACAGCGCCAAGTGCCGGCGTCCCAAGCGTGGTGATCCTGCATCTCTGAGTGGCATCACGCGTTGGCTTCGGGACAAGTGCGTCATCGAGAGCAGAGACATTGCTTCGATCGGACTGTCCGGCGTCGAGGCGATATTGCAGGAATATGCAGATTGGCTGCGAGATGAACGTGGCCTAGCGCCATCCACGGCGGAGGAACTATAGCGGTTATGTGAGGCGCTTTCTGATGAGCGTCTGCGGCGCAGAAGAGCCGCAACTCGCCGGTATCAGCGCCCGCCAGATCACCGACTATATCCGGCGCAACGCGCCGCGTGGACGCACATTCTCGCAAGCCAAAAACATCGTTACGTCTCTGCGTTCGTTCCTCCGCTTTGCGCGCTATCGCGACTTTATCCAGACGGATCTTGCGGCGGTTGTTCCCAGTGTCGCCGGATGGTCGATGGCATCGATCCCGAGAGCGATGCCGGGGGAGCAGGTTCGAACTCTCCTGGCCGCGAGCAAGACATGCAGAACGCCAGTCGGACTGCGCAACCGGGCGATCCTGTTGCTCCTGGCCCGGCTCGGACTTCGCGCGGGCGAGGTTATCCGGCTCGAATTGGCCGACATCGACTGGAACGAAGGATTCCTGCGCGTGTCGAGCAAGGGGCGCTCGGAACGCCCTATGCCGTTGCCCTATGACGTAGGCGAAGCGATCGCAGCCTATCTTGAACACGGACGGCCGGAATCGACGAGCCGCAACGTGTTTCTGCGCTCGCGGGCGCCGTTCGACGTACTGGGCTCGCATAGCGACATTTGCATGATCGTCCGGCGGGCGCTCACACGCGCAGGAATCAAGGCGAATATTACCGGGTCGCACCAACTGCGTCATGCGCTTGCCGTCGATATGTTGCAGCAGGGGCTGTCGTTGACGGAAATCGGCCAGATGCTGCGGCATCGCAGCGCTGATGCGACGCGCCGATACGCCAAGGTCGATCTCGACGCCTTACGGGAAATCGCTCTGCCATGGCCGGAGACGATGCCATGAACGATCTGCGCGCCGCCATTACCGATTACCTGGACCTGCGCCGTGCTCTGGGATTCAAGCTGGAAACGGATGAACGGTATCTCCTGAATTTTGCAGCATTCATGGAACGGCGCCATGCCACGCACATCACGGTAAAGCTGGCGGCGAAATGGGCGCAGCAACCGGCATCGGTCGACCCGAACTACCACGCCGGCAGGCTGCGTGCCGTCCGCAGCTTCGCGCGCTACCGCATCCTGACGGACCCGCACACCGAGATTCCCCCGACAGACCTGCTGCCACGGCAGAGGATCGCCTTCCAGCCTCATATCTTCAGCAAAGCGGAGATAGAGCGCATTCTGGCGGGAAGTTGGCGACAATGGGCCGGAGCTACCTGGTTCTATTGCCTGGGGCGCTATACGATCTATGGCCTGCTCAGCGTCACCGGGATGCGTGTCGGAGAAGTCCTGAATCTCGATCTCGAGGACGTCGATCTCGACCTGGGTGTCATCACCATCCGCAACGCGAAGTTCGGCAAATCCAGGCTCGTGCCCGTCCACGAGACGACCCGCATCGCTCTGCAACGCTACCGGGAAGAGCGTGAGGCGCATCTGGCCGGCAGGAAGGTCGCGGCCTTCTTCATATCGGTGCCGTGCCGCCGGATTATCCCTTCGGTTCTGGATCGGGCGTTCCGGCGGCTGACCAAAAGAATCGGGATGCGCGGCACCTCGGACCCTACCGGGCCGCGGCTGCATGATCTGAGGCATACGATGGCGGTCGAGGTCTTGCGGCGATGCTACAGCGCCGGCGCGGACCCCGAGCGCCGCTTGCCTGCGTTGTCTACATACCTTGGGCACACCAATCTCAACTACACCTACTGGTATCTGCACCAGAATCCGGAGCTGATGACGGAGGCGGTCGCGCGACTTCAGCAGCGTTGGGAGGCTCCGGTATGACGACCTCGATCCCGACCTTCCCGACGCTGCTGCAACGGTTCTTCACCCAACGCCTGATGCAGGAGAAGCGGGTCAGCGCGAACACGATCAGTTCTTATCGCGACACGTTCAGGCTGCTGCTTCGCTTCGCACAGAAGCGCCTGCATATGTCCCCCGACAAGCTGGCTTTCGAGAAGCTCGACGCCCCGTTCATATCCGCCTTTCTCGCCGAGCTGGAGAAAAAGCGGGGCGTGACCGTCCGTACCCGTAACCTGCGTCTCACCGCGATCCGGTCGTTCTTCCGCTTTGCCGCCTATGAGATGCCGACGCACAGTGCGCAGATACAGCGCGTCCTCGCGATGCCGGCCAAGCGGTTCGACCGCAAGCTGATCGACTTCCTGACGCGCCCCGAGGTCGATGCGCTTCTCGCGGCACCCGACAAGGGCACATGGACCGGCCGCCGGGATCACGCGCTGTTGCTGACCACCCTGCAAACGGGCCTCCGTCTGTCGGAAGCGACAAACCTTCGGCGTCGAAACGTGAAGTTCGGCACGGGCAGTCATGTCGAAATCCTCGGCAAGGGCCGCAAGCAGCGCGTCATCCCGCTTTGCAGGCCTGTCGCCGACGTTCTCGAAGCGTGGCTCGACGAACTGAAGCCCGCCCAGGACGAGGTGGTCTTCCCGAGCGCACGCGGCGGCCGGCTGAGCGCGGATGCCGTGGCTGGTCTTGTGAATGCTCCACCGCCTAAAGGCGGTGGCTTCAAGGTACGGCTCAAAGCCGGATCGGTCCGCCGCTGGCGGACTGGGTGCTGGTTCAGGTAACGTTGAAATTGTCATCGGGCTCCGGCGGCGTCTGGTTCTTGATATATTCAACCCATATTTCGTCCGTTACGTTGCCGCTCGTGGCAACCCAATAACCTCTCGCCCATAAGTGCTGGCCCCAATAGCGCTTGCGCAATATTCCGAACTCACTCAACAGTTTGTGCGAACTGCGGCCTTTCAGATGCTGCACCGCCCGCGATACCGACAGGCTCGGCGGGATCGACACCAGCATATGTACATGGTCACGGTTGACCGACCCCGCATGTATGACCAGATCGTGCGCCCGCGCCGTCTCCCGCAGCAACTCCCGGCAACGGTTGCCAACATCACCCCCAAGCACCGCGTAGCGGTACTTCGTCACCCAAACCAGATGATATTTGCAGTCCCAAATCGTGTGGCTGCCACGCTTGTACGCTTCCATTCAAACATTCTACACCGGAAGGCGCACAATCCCAGCCGCCTAAAGGCGTGGGGTTTACAGATCCCCTATCGGGGACTCTAAAAAAGCACGTCGCAGTCGCCAGCGATTCTTGTCCATTCCTGAAGGAGAAGAACGTCACCTTCCATTGCCTGCGCCATACGACGGCGATGGACCTCCTCCACGCCGGCGTAGAGCAGACCGTCATCGCGCTGTGGCTGGGGCACGAGTCCATCGAGACTACCCAGATCTATCTCGACGCCGATCTGGCGCTGAAAGAAAAAATCCTCGCCAGGACAATCCCGTTCGACAGCAAGCCGGGCAAGTTCCGGCCCGATGACAAGCTTCGGGCCTTCCTCAACCGGCTATAGGAGAAAAGGCTATGCCGATATTGCCTGCATATAAAACCAAACGGATACATGGAGTTACTGTCCTTTTGCCTGCCTCAAGCGGCATAGTCCCGAAGGCGGCATATGACCTGATATTCGAATGCAGGGGGTTGATGATGGCAAAGTTGAAGCTGGGGCCATTGCCCGACGATAAGCCCGTGAAGATCACCGTGGAGTTGCCTGCCGAACTCCATCGCAGCCTTGTCGACTACGGCTCGCTGCTTGCCGAGCCGGGAAATCCCCCAATCGATCCGGTGCGTCTGATCGTGCCTATGCTGGAGCGCTTTATAGCGACTGATCGGGCCTTTGCGCGGGCAAGGAGAATACGGGCTCCTGTGGCGATTTGAGCGGCAATTCGATTTCTGTGCGGTTGCTTCTCCGCATCAGCGTCAGAAAATCCCGCAGGGGAGGGTTCTGATTGAAAGGGGACCAGACCGCAGTGACCGATATGGACGCCGCCTGATCGTTAAGCGGACGGAATATAATTCCGGGAATGGCAATGGCTGTCGCAGATTCCGGTACCAATGTGACGCCGTAGCGTTCCGCAACCATACGCATGAGGGTATCTCGGCCGACATCGAGGCGGCGGACACATGCTTGGATGCCGCGTTCATCGAAACGCTGAATCACATGCTCCAGCACCTGCGGCCCCACACCATCATGACGGACCAAGAAGGTTTTGGAGGCGAGATCAGTCCAGTTCAATTCCTCCTTATCGGCAAGCGCGTGGTGCGTTGGCAAAACGACCAAAAAGCGTTCCTTCCACAATTGCCAGGAATGGCAGCCCGGAAATCTGGGCTCGCCAAACAGAAAAGCTATGTCGCTACGATTCTCATGGATCTGCCGGAGCACATTCTGCCTTTGACCATCTGCAATGTCTATTTCGACATCTGGATACTGTCGGCGAAAACACTGGAGAAGTCGTGCCAGCGCGCCAGAGATGAACACGCCGTGCAGTCCGATCTGTAGGCGACCACGCCTGCCATTGGCGATTTTGCCCGCCATCCTCACCGCGTGTGCGAGATGATCGACGCCGATGGCGACCTGCTCAAGAAAATGGCGCCCAGCTTCGGTTACAATGATCCCACGTGGCCGACGCTCAAATAGAAGGATGCCCAGATCGCTCTCTAACTGCTTGATACGTTGACTGATTGACGATTGACTAATACCAAGAGCGGCGGCTGCATGCCTGAAATTGTGATGCTCGGCTATGGTCAAAGCTTGGATGAGAGCTACGAGCGGAATTCGCCTCCCCAGAGGGGAATGCAGGTAAAGGGTAGTGTCCCTCTCCTCCTCCGGCATAGATGTGGTTTGGCGCCGTCTCATTAATGAACTTTCGCATACAGTTCGTTCGCACGGATCGTCTAAGCAACACTGGATCCCGACAGGCAGGTGATTTGCCACCTAACTATTCTTGCTTGGTGGCTATGTGCTCTGAGAGACCTGATTTCATCGAGCCAAGTGCTGAATAGTTCAAACATATTTTTGCATGTCGGCCGCCGGGCAGGATAGCCAACGAGGTCAAAATCGATAGTCACCGCCTTCCCTTGTTGTCTTTATGGGCTGGCTCCTTACCCTCCGCCAGCCTGTAACCAACGCCACGCACGGTCTCGATGATGTCGGTACCAAGCTTCTGTCGCAGATGATGGATATGCACTTCTATGGTGTTGCTTTCGACTTCCTCCTGCCACCCATAGAGCCGGTCCTCAAGTTGCGATTTCGAGAGAATCTGGCCCGGTCGATCCATCAACGCGTGCAGGATCGCAAATTCCCGCCGGGAAAGCCGCACGGACTCGCCTGATTTGGACACCTCCATGGTGGCAGGATCCAGACATAGGTCGCGCCACGTCCGATAGGCGACAGCGCTTCCGCTGGCCCGCCGGGTGAGTGCCCGCAATCGGGCGGCTACTTCGTTCAGGTCAAAAGGCTTGCCGAGATAATCATCGGCGCCAGCATCGAGTCCGGCGATACGGTCGGGAACACTGTCGCGCGCAGTGAGAAGCAGGACAGGGGTTGTCATCTGACGACTGCGAAGTTCGGCCAGGAAATCGAGGCCAGATCCGTCAGGAAGCATCAGGTCGAGAACGATCGCATCGAAAACGGAGCCGTGCAGGGCGGCCGAAGCATCTGCGCAGTTCGACACGGCATCGACGGTAAAGCCGGTCAGGCCGAGCCCGACCTGTATGCCGTTCATCAATACCGCATCGTCTTCCACTACCAATATGCGCATGCGAGTCTTACCTAACCGTCAGTCAAACAGTGGGATCCGACACCGAGCTTAAGCCAGCCTTAAGCCGACAGATGTGTGTTGCGCCCCAATCTCAACGGGCTTTACCTGCAGGCCAGTTCATACGCTTCTGAGAAAGGCGCGGCACTGGGCATAGCAACTATCAGGGTTGAGCGGAAACCCAGTGCATCCGTTCATACATTGGATGCGGCAAACTGACTCATCCCACCATGAGATGTTGCATCGCCGGATCGGGGATAACGACGATCGTGCTGCCGTCCTGGACATTGTCGGCGAGATGAATGACGTCCTGGTTGAGCATGCGAATGCACCCCGAGGAAACGGCCTTCCCAATGGTCCGGAATTCAGGCGAGCCATGAATACGGTAGATCGTGTCTCGATTCCCTTGGTGAATATACAATGCATGGGACCCGAGTGGGTTGTTGAGCCCCGGAGGCATTCCGCCATTGGCGATGCTGTAGGGCTCGAGCTCAGGCTGACGAGCAACCATCTCGTCGGGAGGATTCCAGCGTGGCCATTTCCGCTTGTAGGCGATATGCCCCCGGCCAGCCCATGAAAAGCCGTCGCGCCCCACGCCAACGCCGTAGCGCACAGCCCTTCCGCCCGACTGGATGTGATAGAGATAGCGGTTTGGGGTGTCGACGATCACCGTACCAGCTTTTTCATCGGTCGGGTAATCCACCTCTGTCCGCCACCATTTCTCATCGACCTGCGAAATATCCACCGCCGGGATGGGGAATTGCTCGTTTGGTAGAGCTGCATACATCAGCGGAACCACCGGTTTCGGTTTGACCTCAGCTACAGGTGTCACCCTACCGATCGGCTCGCGCGCCGAAACACAGCCACACAGGGTCAGGGCGCTCGCCCCGACGATAAACGCGCGCCGGGCAATTGGCTTCGAAATGACCTTGGTACTCAATTTTCCTCTCAGCCCTCTTACAGGGTTCCGGGTTCAGAAGGCCGAAATGCCATTGGCACCTTAAGTCAGCCTTAAGGCTAGCTCGCGCCGATGCGATGCAGCAAAGGGGAGCCAAGCATGCAATTTCCTATATCGATGATGACCGCGATTGTTTCCTGCTCAGAGCAGGCTGGGACCGCTGAACCTCGCCGCCACAGAGCGATTTCCGTGACGAGGCGCCAGTTCCTGATCGCGGGACTGACGACTGCAGCCGCTACGTGCGTATCTGTAAGAGCCGATGCTGTGACGTTAACTGCGATGACGCTAGCCGATTACCAAAGCGCCCTGACGAGGCTTTCACCACATTACGAAGCTGCACTCGTCGACATCGGGGCGGAATGGTGCGCCTTCTGTGAGACGATCGATAATGAAATCCTGCCGGATCCTGGCGTGCGGCGCGCTATGGAGCGGATCCCGCTGATCAAAGTCGACGTGACCCGGATGGATCAATACAGCCACGAACTTCTCCGATATTTGCATGCCGACGGGCCACCGACTCTTTTTGTGGTTCATTTGGCCAGCGGCCGCGAGTATCGGGATACACGCTCCGTGAGGGCGTTTCGTGCGAGCGATCTTATTCGGCGTCTGCGCCCCTTCCGATAACTGCACCGCAAGCCATATCGAAAGAACATGGGCCGGCGATGTTGATTGAAATCAAAGTGATAGGGAGGGATTCGAGATACTAGGATAATTATCGAAACAAATTGGTTATGCCATGCGACCATTAAGTAAGCTTGCATTGCTCGCGATCTGCGGACTGGGATCTTCTTACGCGATTGCGATGTCTACGCCTTATTGGTTCAAGCCGAAATCAGAGACGCAGGTCGATGTCAGTGATCCCAATCTCATCCGTCAAGGTGAGTATCTAGCGCGGGCAGGGGATTGTATTGCCTGTCATACGGCACCCGGTGGTAAGCCTTTCGCTGGCGGCCTCGGCATGCAGACGCCAATGGGCACCATCTATTCCACGAACATCACGCCTGATCGCTCGACGGGAATCGGTGCTTATAGCTACGGCGATTTCGAACGGGCTGTGCGGAAGGGCATAAGACGCGATGGCACTCACCTCTATCCGGCGATGCCCTACGTATCCTATGCAATTATCACCGACGACGATATGAAGGGGCTATACGCCTATTTCATGTCGGGTGTAGACGCCGTTCAACAAGACAACCAGCCGACCACTATGCCGTGGCCCCTCAGCATGCGTTGGCCGATTGCCTGGTGGCAGCTTCTGTTCGCGCAGCCCCGGCAGTTTGCAAACGACAGTGCCGACCCGCAGATCCTGCATGGTGCCTATCTCGTCGAAGGCCTTGCTCACTGCGGTGCTTGCCACACGCCGCGCGGTCTCGCTTTCGAGGAAACTGCGTTGGTTGACGGCCCGAACAGCTATTTTCTTTCCGGGTCCGTATTGGAGGGGTGGTACGCCAAGAATCTACGCAATGAAGACACCGGCTTGTCTACATGGACAACCAACGAGATCATCGAGTTCCTGCGTACTGGGCGTAATGACAAGACGGCGGCCTTCGGCTCGATGTCTGATGTCATCGAGCACTCGACACAGCATCTCTCAGTGAAGGACCTGACAGCGATCGCCGTCTATCTGAAATCCCTCACTCCTCGCGACGACCGCAAGCCGAATTGGAAGCCGAAGCAGGATGTTACGACCGTGGCGCTAAAAACCGGAAATTTCGAGGCCCCGGGCGCAGCATCCTATGTCGAGCACTGCGCAATCTGTCATCGGATGGACGGTAAAGGGGCGCTGCGGATTTATCCGGCACTTGCGGGCAACTCGATGGTCTTCTCCGACGATCCGAGTTCCCTCATCCAGGTCACGCTCGCAGGGGGACGCATGCCGAAAACGCCGCATGATGCCATGGCTTTCACAATGCCCGGGTTTGCTCATCTGACAAACCGCGAGATTGCTGACATCCTCAACTTCATCCGCAATGGCTGGGGAAATCACGGCAGCAAGATCACCGACAAAGATATCTCGCGGATGCGTCACGAGATCGCGCGTAAACCCAAGCATTACGTGCCGGGAGATCAGCATGACAAAGAGTAAGTTTCTTCTCGCCATCGTTGCTGTTCTGGCGCTCATGGGAGCGACGGGTATATATGTCCTCATGGCAGAACCGACACTCGACGCATCCGCACAGGATAGGTTCGCAGTGCTTGGCAAAGACAAAGAGCAAGTCGGCACCTATCGCATTCCCGCAGATGCCGAAATCCTGCAGGAGGAAAACGCTCAGTCGATCCTCCAGGGCAAGCGTCTCCTCAATGAGACCGCGCGCCTGCTGGCCGCCAATGTTGGCAACGGCCTTAATTGCAACTCTTGCCATATGGCCCAGGGTAAACTCCCTGACGCAAATCCGTACATCAACACCAGCAACTTCTATCCTGCGGTGATGCCCCGCGCTGGGCGGGAGGTCGATCTCGTTATGCGGATCAATGGCTGCTTTCAGCGCTCGATGAACGGCAAGCCTCTGGCAAGAGAAAGCGCCGAAATGCAGGCGATGGTTGCCTATATGGATTGGCTGAGACAGGGCGTGGCGAAAGGTACCAAAGTGGCGATCCGCAACGTCCGGTCGATCGACGAAAGCTTGATTCCCGATCCCGAGCGGGGAAAGGCAATCTACGCAGCTCAGTGTGCGTTCTGCCATGGCGCCGATGGTCAAGGTATGAAGGACCAGTCGGGCGACTATATCTTCCCGCCGCTCTGGGGCGACGAATCATTCAACATCGGCGCTGGCATGGCCAGAACCTACAAGGCGGCGCAGTTCATCAAATACGCCATGCCGCCAGCGATGAATCTTACGCCGCCGCTCGGGGCAGGCGGGGTTCTCTCCGATCAGGACGCCGTCGACGTAGCGAAATATTTCACCCATATGCCACGCCCCAATTTTGAAGGAAAAGTGAATGACTGGCCGAACGTCAAAAAACCGAAGGATGCACGATACTAGGATAGGATGCAAATCAGATGGAATCATGCATCCCACCTCAAGTTCTTGTTGAGCTTTTGTGATCAGCTCTAAGCCTTTTTCACAGCAGAACTAGCTTCTTAAGGTTGCCTTAAGTTTGGCCTTCCAGCGCACGATCCTGTGCGCCTGCCGCAAGAGCAGGCCGGGCAAGGGAGGGACTGCGCATGATGACGGCGGGGCTATTATTAGCGTTGAGCTTCTTAGTCTCATTGCTTGCACTCGGCTTTCTCATCTGGGCGATCAGCAACCACCAGATCAAACTCGACCAGCAAGACGCTAAGGTCATTTTCGCCCCTGGCGAGGAGGGTCATCTCGATAGCCCCGATGCAGGACGCTCTTTTGCGAAGCGGCACTCGTTCGACACAGCCAACACTGGTATCGATCGTATCTCCGCCACGCCTGTGAAGGTGCTGCTTGTCGCTGCCACCGTCTGGCTCTTAATCGGTTCCGTCTTTGGGCTCATCGCCTCCCTAAAGTTGCACTGGCCGGATTGGCTTTCCGCTTCCGCGCCGCTTACCTTCGGGCGCGTCCGCACCCTTCATCTCAATCTCGTCATCTATGGCTGGCTGTCGCAGGTCGGCATTGCTTCAATGTTTTGGATCCTGCCGCGCATTTTCCATACGCCGTTGCGTGCCCCGCGACTGCCGATCTTCGGCGCGGTTCTCTGGAACATTGCTGTTGCGCTTGGCGCGCTCGCCATCGCCAATGGATGGACGGATGGCGAAGAATGGCTCGAAATCCCCTGGCAGTTAGACATGCTTCTGGCGCTGGCCGGCATGTTCTTCGTGATCCCGCTCATCAAGACGACGCGAGCCCGGGAAGTTCGCCACATCTATGTCTCGGGCTGGTACTTCCTGGCTGGCATTCTGTGGTTTCCCTGCCTTTTCGTCATTGCCAACATCCCCTTCATCCATTCCGGCGTCGAGGAAGCCACCGTCAACTGGTGGTTCGCGCATAATGTTCTGGGGCTCTGGCTGACGCCGATAGGCGTTGGGACGGCTTACTATTTCATCCCGAAGATCATCGGAAAACCGATCTATTCCTATTCCGTGTCACTGCTCGGATTCTGGGGCCTAGCGCTCTTCTATAGCCAGGTGGGTATCCATCATCTGATCGGAGGGCCGGTGCCCACCTGGGTTGTGACCCTTTCCGTCGTCCATTCGGTGATGATGTTCATTCCGGTTATCGCCGTGGCCATCAACCAGCACATCACCGTCGCCCGCAATCTCTGGGCACTGAGGGAATCACTGCCGTTGCGCTTCATTTCCTTCGGCGCGGTCATGTACACGCTGGCGTCGTTCCAGGGCTCGATCGAGGCGCTCCGTTCGGTCAATACGGTCACGCATTTCACGCACTACACGGTCGGACACGCACATCTCGGCGCCTATGCCTTCGTCACGATTATCATGTTCGGCGCCGCCTACCACATGCTGCCGCGTATGACCGGACGGGCTTTCCCGTGGCCTGCGCTCATCAACGCGCATTTCTGGTTCATCGTCATTGGGTTCGCAATCTATTTCTTTGGTCTTTCGATCGGCGGCGTTCTGCAGGGCCTCGCGATGCTCGATGCAACGCGACCATTCTCCGACAGTGTGCTTGTCACCATCCCCTATCTCGAGGCGCGGAGCGTAGGCGGCAGCTTGATGACGATCGGGCACCTCCTCTTCGCTTTCAATGTGGCGGCTATTCTCCTTCCTCGCCGGACATCGGCGACTGTCCAGACGGTGCCTGCAGAATGAACCGGTATCTTCCTCTCTCCATCTTGGCGCTGGCAATTCTCGCTTTCGCAACGCTTCTGCTGGTGATCGCGCCGGGGATTCAGATCAGCCGCCATGATGCTCCTCCGGGTTTGAAGCCCTACACCGAGCGGGAACTTCGGGGGCGTGAAGTCTACGTTTCTCTAGGCTGTGTCTATTGTCACAGCCAGCAACCGCGATCACCCGATCAGGCTCCTGACAGCGTGCGTGGCTGGGGCCGCCCTGCAATCGCGGCAGACTATGTCTACGATGCGCCCCATCAACTCGGCACGATGCGCACCGGGCCAGATCTTCTGAATGTCGGGGCGCGTCTGCCATCCCGCGACTGGCATTTGACTCATCTCTATCAGCCACGCGCCATCTTCGAGTGGAGTATCATGCCCGCCTATCCTTTCCTCTTCGAGGAAAAGAGCGCGGCTGCACCAGGAGATGTTGTCGTCTCGCTTCCCTCGTCATTCGCCCCCGACGCCGGTGTTGTCGTCGCCAGGCAAGTAGCGCTTGATCTCGTTGCCTACCTGCTTTCGCTCGACCGCACCTATCCGGCGCCTGCGGGAGCACTTCGGGACGATGGTTACGCTCGACCGGAGGGCACAAATTGACTCCAGAGAACAACCTAGAAACTGTCGATCCAAGTCGGCCGGATGAAAATTTCGAGCCCTACGAACAGCATGGCAAGATGCCATGGCCACTGATCGCCTTTGCCGTTGGCCTGGGAATTTGGGGAGCCGCCACTCTCATCGACACGCGCCACGATATCGCGCTCGCCGAGGTTGAAAGGACGGTTGCGAGCCGCATGGAAAAGGACGAGTCCAGCGAGCCGGGCTCCACGCTATTCGCCGCTCGCTGCGCGACCTGCCATCAGGCGGACGGTTTGGGTGTGCGCGGTGCGATCCCGCCTCTCGCCGGATCCACCTTTGTAGCCCAAGGGCCGGAACTGATCGCGACGATCCTGCTGCGCGGCATCGACGGACCGATCCGCGTGGGCGATCATATCTTCAACGGTCACATGCCGAGCTTTGCGAGCGTGCTGACGGACGGTGAAATCGGCGAACTTGCAACATATGTTTCTCATCGATTTGGGGGCGCCTCCGATACCCTCGATCCTTTGAGCGTAGCGGCGCTGCGCGAGCGCGTTGCCCATAGCGGCGGCTTTAAGGGCGGGGCAGAGATTGCTGCCTCGACCGGCGCTGCGGTCGGGGCGCAGCCTCCTTTCGTTTCCGCAATTGCAGCTTCCCTGACGCCTGAAGCCTCTTCCTTGATTTTCACGGGCCGCGGCGAGCAGTGGGCATGCGCGAGCTGTCATGGTGATCTTGGGCAAGGCAAGGAAAATACCCCTCGTCTCGCCGGTCTGCCCGCCGACTACATCGTCAAGCAGTTTGACGATTTCATCGAAGGCCGTCGTGTCAATGAATCCATGCGCATCGTCGTCTCTACGCTCTCCAATGCCGAAAAACGCGAGGTTGCCGAGTATTATGCCAGGCTTCGCGTGCCATCGAACGCGAAGCCTGAACTCGGCGGAAACTTGGCTCGGGGCGAGGAGCTTGCCCTTCATGGCGATTGGAGCCGCAATGTTCCGGCCTGCTTCTCATGTCATGGCCCGTCGGGATTTGGCGTTGCGCCGGAGTTTCCGCCGCTAGCTGCCCAGCAGGCGGCATACACCGCCAACCAACTCGCAGCCTGGACCGGAGGCCATCGCAACAACTCGTCCCTCGATTTGATGGGACGGATCTCGCGCCAACTCAGCGATGCCGATCGCCGTGCGGTCGCAGACTATCTCGCCTCGCTTCCGCCGGTTCCGGCGGGGGAAGCCGAACAAATTGCCAAAATTGGAGACCGGCCATGACGGAACACGCCGAAATCCCAGAAGATCAACCAGCCAACGCCCGGAAGGGTGGCCTTGCGCGATGGTGGATTCACACTGCGGGCGGAGTTCTCGTCGTCATCGCCATTGCGGCACTCGCGTATGAAAGCGGCTTCATCGACCAGGCGGCTCAGAAGGTTGTTGAGGGACAAGCGACTGACGGAATTTTCCAGCCTCCGGGCGATGACGAGATTCCGAACGATCAATTCGGCGCAGCCGTTCGTCGCGGACAGGCAATTTTCATGAATACGTCCACCAATGCGTCGCAATATGTCGGGAATGGTCTGTCCTGCTCGAACTGTCACCTGGGAGCAGGACGGCAACCCCTGTCGGCTCCGATGTGGGCGGCTTGGGTACAATATCCAAAGTACCGTTCGAAAAACAAACAGATCAACACAATGGAAGATCGGGTGAAGGGCTGCTTCACCTACTCAATGAACGCCCAGCATTCTGCGAAGGGCGGGCCGCCGCCTGCGGGAGACGACATTTACCGCGATCTGCAAAGCTATTTCTTCTGGCTTGCCACCGGCACCCCAACGAACGAACAAGTAAAAGGCGCTGGTTTCGGTAAGGTCGCCAAGACCGAACTTGGCTACACGCCGGAACGCGGAGCACAAGTTTTCGCTGCAAATTGCGCCGTCTGCCATGGAAAAGACGGGCAAGGCCAAAAGGACATGAACGGGCGTTATGTCTTCCCGCCATTATGGGGCCCGAATTCCTACAATTGGGGTGCCGGCATGGCGCGCATCGATACAGCTGCCGCCTTCATCAAAAATAACATGCCTCTATCCCAGCCCGGCTGGCTCACCGATCAGGAGGCTTGGGACGTGGCGGCATATATTGACAGTTTCGAGCGCCCGAAGGAACCCCGTCAGGGCAATAAGTCCATAGAGGAGACACGACAACTCTTCCATGATGGCGATGAGATCTACTATGGGAAGACCCTAAACGGTGCATTATTGGGCGTAGGCACCCCTGATCCTGACAGGCCGGTCGGCGCTCCGGAATAACGCGGATATGCGCCGACTCTTCGCAATCGATGGGCTAGCCTGCGGCGGTTGCGCGCGAGGGCTGGAGCGGTATCTGAGCCGGCTGCCCGGGGTGCGCTCGGTTGGCGTGCACCATCTCACGGCATCGGCGCTGGTGGAATGGGACGAGAAGCAACTATCCACGGCCGCGCTTGGCAGTGCGGTGGCCAAGGCGGGCTATCGCCTCATCGATCGGCATCGCCCGGAAGAACTCTCCGTTTTCCTTGGACGCGACCTACGGCGTCTTTCGTTACGGCTTGCCATCGCTGTGATGGCGGGGATGTGGTCGATGGCTCTGTCGATCGTGCTCTACGTCTCGGTGCTGGACGTGACGACTGCATGGTGGATCGCTTGCGCGGCCGGTATCCTCGCATTGCCGGTGCTGTGGGCAGGGCGAGGCATCTTTTGGATGGCCTCCCAATCCCTTCGCCTAGGTGCGCCCGGCATGGACCTTCTCGTCACGATGGGCACCTTCGGCGCTCTCGCCGCATCGGCGGCTACGCTCATTAACGGCACGGCGGATGTTTATTTCGACACCGCTACCATGCTCGTCACGCTCCGTCTCGTTGGGCGGCTGTTGGACATTACCATTCGTCGGAACGCCATCGACACCTTGACTGCACTTCAGCGAACATCGCCCGATACAGCCATAGTTCTCGCGGGAGAAACGACCGGCGAGAGGGAGCTTTCGCAAATCATGCCTGGCGATCTCATTGTTGTCGATGCCGGCGCGCCCGTCGGTATGGACGGCATTGTTGCGAGTGGCACAAGCACGATTGATCGTTCGGCCCTTACTGGCGAATCCACACCGGTACGGGTGTCGACCGGCGTGCGGGTCGAGGCCGGGACGATTAATTTGGAGCGGCGGCTGGTCGTCACGGTCGATCGCCTATACGGCGATCGCGACATTGATCGTATGGGAGGCGTCATCGCGTTGGAGATCGCCCGTCGCGGCACCATCACGTCAAAAGCCGACCACGTCGCCGGTTTTCTCGCCTGGGCCATACCGGCTCTTGCATTGGTGACCTCGGTTTCGCAACCGCTCTTGAGTGTTCCATGGCCGGATGCTCTTTTGCGTGGGCTCGCTGTGCTTGCCGGGGCATGCCCATGCGCTCTTTCTATCGCCGGTCCCTTGGCGCAAGCACGCGCGGCCGGTTTGGCAGCGATGCAAGGCATCCGTATCCGTGAACCCGCAGCCTTTGAAATGCTGTCGCGCGTGCGCACCGCAATATTTGACAAGACAGGCACCTTGACCGAAGGCGTGCCAACGGTCACGAGTGTGACGCCCGAGCCGGGCTGGAACGAGGCCGAGGTGATAGCAATGGCAGCGGCGGCCGAAACCGGTATTCTTCACCCGCTGGCCAAGGCAATCGTGCGGCGGCATGGCTCGGAGCAGGGAGCCGGAGGGACGCGACTCGCCCGCGGTGCGCGGACTTATGACGCGATGGGGCGGGTCACAACCGTGATGGGTAGCGCCTCGGATGCAGGTAAGACGCGATTGGTCGTAGAGCGCGACGGTGTTCTTATCGGAACGCTCGATCTCGCCGACCGGCCGAAGGATAAATCGGCCGAAGTGCTGGCAACGCTCGAGCGTGATGGCGTTTCGGTATTCATTGCAACGGGCGACAGCAAAGGCCCAGCGCTAGCGCTGGGTAGGCAACTCTGCCTGGCGGCAAGCCGAATTCATTATGGTTGCACCCCAGGGGAGAAAGCGGAGCTGATAACCCGTTCCGAACGGCCGGTGATGTTCATCGGTGATGGCATCAATGACGCGCCGGCACTCGCCGCTGCGGATTGCGGCATTTCAGTTGCCGGTGCTCATAGTGCTGCTGCCGAAACGGCAGACGTTGCCATCGTCCAAGGTGGTGTCGAGCAGATTATAGCAGCAATCGCGCTTGCCCGTCGAACGGTGGCTATCGGCACGCAGAATGTCAGTTTTGCGCTGGTCTACAATGCGATCGCAATACCATTTGCGGTGACAGGAGTTCTTTCGCCAGTAATGGCGGCTTGCGCGATGCTGGCAAGTTCTGTGTCGGTATCGCTAAACAGTCTGCGGCTTGCCGGCAGTCGTCCCTAAACATCGGCCGTATGCCCAGTGGTCGATGTTCCTCAATGCGCAAAATCTAAGGGGGACAGCTCTGGTCGGGTCTGATCTTCTCGTATGGAGCTTGCCAAATCTCGGTGGTGCAAAGCACGCAGCGGGCAATGTTTTGCCGATGTCGAGGAAGGTGCCCAGCCTGTGACTATCTCCGCGAATCAACGCTTAAGTCTGCCTTAAGCCAAGCCAGTTCGGTTCATGCGAGAAGTTTGAAGTGGAGATGCGCGATGGATGCTAAATGCGAAAAAATATCCTGCTCGCCGCCTTGGACCAAAGATATCGCATTGGCGTGTCTCGCACGTCCTTCCCTTGATCCAGCCTAGCATTCGAGCGAGTTCATGTCTCTTATCAAAGTCTTCCGGCTCCTGGCGAGCCTGCTTTTCATTATATTGCCCATAGCTGCTTCCGCTCAACCGGCGGACATCCTGAAAGCTGAAGACGCTTTCCGTTTTTCTGTCGAGCGCGGGCAGGGCGAGGAGATCGTGCTGCACTGGGTGATCGCGGAAGGATATTACCTCTACCGTGATCATATTCAGGCGCGGGACGCCGGCACCGGTCAGAGACTCCCCCTGCAAACGGAGCCAGGGGTGGTCGAGTCCAACGACTCAAACTTCGGACCATCGGAGGTCTACTATTTACAGGCCATGGCGCGGCTCGAAGCAGGGGCGCCAGAGCAGGTTGCGATCACCTATCAGGGATGCAAGAAGGACTCGATCTGCTACCCGCCGCTCACGCGGACTCTCAACACGGAAACCTTGCAGGTTTCTGATCCAGTGGTCGGCTTCGGGCCTGTCGCACCGCAGGAAAAATCGGCAAGCGAGATGGAGGGCAATGGCTTTCAACTCGCCGATGACTCGCGCGGCGGCGGAATGGTCGGTTCGCTGCTGGCGAGTGGCGGGGCGCTCTGGGTCATTGCGAGCTTCCTCGTTTTCGGGTTGCTGCTCGCCTTCACGCCGTGCGTCTTGCCGATGTACCCGATCCTGAGCGCGACGCTGGCCCGCCAAGGCGAAGCACTGACGCCGCGGCGGGGGTTTGTGCTTTCATCAGCCTATGTGCTGGCTATGGCGCTGGCGTTCGGAATGCTGGGCGTTGTTGCCGCGTGGTCGGGGCAGAACCTTCAGATGGTGCTGCAGTCGCCCTATGCCGTCGGCGCGGTCGCCGTTCTCTTCGTCGTGCTGGCCGCCTCCATGTTCGGCCTGTTCGAACTGCAATTGCCTTCCGGCTGGGTCAACCGCATGGCCGGCGTACAGGCAGGCAGCCGCGGATCGGTGGCGGGCGTGGCCGGGATGGGTTTCGTCTCGGCGCTGATCGTGGGGCCATGCGTTACCGCGCCACTCGCCGCCGCCTTGCTCTACATTGCCCAAACCGGAGATGTTTATCTGGGTGCCTCGGCGCTCTTTGCGCTTGGGCTGGGACAAGGAATTCCGCTCATCGCATTCGGTTCGCTGGGAAGCCGCGCCCTGCCGCGTGGCGGGGCGTGGATGGTGCAGGTCAAGCATGTTTTCGGGTTCGTCTTCCTCGGCGCGGCCATCTGGATGGCGTCACGGATCGTGCCGCCGCAGCTTACCGTTGCCCTCTGGGCGGTCCTGTTCATCGTTGTTGCGGTATTTCTCGGAGCCGTCGATCGGCTGGCGGAAGATGCATCGGCGGCCTCTCGCTTTCGGAAGGCCGGTGGGATGGCGCTCATGCTTGGTGGCGTGATCCTCGCCGTCGGCGCTGCATCGGGAGGCACCGACCCGCTGCGCCCGCTTGCCCACTTCGGCAGCGGTGGCGTGGAACGGCAAGCCACGGCGGCCTTCACTTTTACGGAAGCGAGATCGGCGGCAAACCTTGAAGAGCAGCTTGCCATGGCCAATGGCCGTCCCACGCTCGTCTATTTCACCGCCGACTGGTGTGTCACCTGCAGGACAATCGATCGCGATGTGCTTTCGGCTCCTGAAATCGAGGCAGGACTGGGCGGCTTCCAGCGTGTGAAGGTCGATCTCACCACGCTGGATGACGCCAATCAGCGGCTGATGCGGGACCTAGCCGTCATCGGTCCGCCGACGATGATCTTTTTTGACGCCAAAGGGACGGAGCCCAGCGGTACACGTCTTGTCGGCGATATGACGATACAGACGCTGCAAGCGTCGATCGCACGGGCAGGGGGCTGAGATGAACACCGTCATAATCGGGCCTTTCGTTTTCGCGCCGGATCGATTTGCCGCCATTCTGGCGATCGGCGCCTTCCTTTTGTTGAATGAGGTGCTGTCACGAAAGGTAGACCCGCGCTTTGCCTCATGGGCTTGGTGGGGCACGATTACGTTTGTCGTTGGCGCACGCTTGGGTCATGTTCTCGAACATGCCGTGACCTTTCTGCACGAGCCGTGGCGCGTTTTGGCAATTTGGCAGGGGGGCTTCCGGATCGAAGCCGGCATTGCCTTAGCGTTCATCTATACATGTCTGCATTTCCGGCATCATCTGCGTCTCATACCTTGGACTACGCTGCCGAGCGCCGTCGCGGCTTTCGTGGCCGTTCTGGTCATCCAGCTAACCGCAGGAGTGCCGCCACCCCCTCTGCCAGTTGATGGCAACTATGTCATGTTAACGGGTGAGCCGTTCCGACCAGCGAACCTTGAAGGCCGGCCGGCAGTTATCAATCTTTGGGCCACCTGGTGCCCACCGTGCCGCAGGGAAATGCCAATAATGGCGGATGTCGCGGTGAACAACAATGATGCCGTCTTCATCTTCGTCAACCAGGGGGAAGGGCGAAACGTCATCAATCGATATCTTGCAACCGAGCGGCTCGAGCTCGATCATGTAGTTCTCGATTCCCTTGGAAGGTTTGGGCGGCATTATGCGTCACCAGGCTTGCCGGCAACACTTTTTATCGGAAGCGATGGCACATTGCGGTCAATGCACATGGGAGAGATTTCGAGGGAGGCACTTGTCGCCGGGATCGAAGCCCTCGACTGAAGCAAGCCCAAGCCGGATTGTCTGCACGTGTCTGATTGCCGGTGTGCACTTTTGATTGGCCGCCACGAACAACGCCATCCTGTTGAGAGGCGATGCCAGGACGAACTGAGCTGAAGGCATCGTCATGGATAATGTCGTATGGTGGCGCATTCCCAAGCAGAAACGGCGCGCCTTAAGGCAGGCTTAAGAATCAGGTTCGAACCGGGTTGTCAGTATCGCTGACCAACTTGGGGGTGAAAGTGCCATTTTTGAATTTATCGCGGAGCGTATCGCTTACGTTCCTCTCGGCCGTTGTTCTGTCGTCATGTTCGACCGTGCAGACCAGTAGCAAGCCGACCCCGCTGGTGGCTTCGCCGATCATCCGTCGCGATCAGTCTCCTTTGGCGTTCAAGCCGGTCGATGAGCCGCCATCCCAGATGTATCGCGCCATGTCGGACAACAACTTCCCGATTGCTGCAGTCGATACCTCCAAGTTGAATCCGAAGCATGTGCGCCAAATTGTCGACTACCGGACGGCGGAGCCACCTGGAACGATCATTGTCGACCAGAAGGCACGGTATCTCTATTTTGTGCTTCCAGAGGGCAAGGCTATTCGTTACGCTGTTGGCGTCGGGCCGATTGCTCGCGCCTTCGATGGAGGGGAGGCCGTCATCGCGAGGAAAGCTGAATGGCCTCGATGGATCCCCACCCCCAGCATGATAGCGCGCAATCCAGCGCAGTATGCGCCCAATAAGGATGGTGTTGATGGCGGGCCACACAATCCGATGGGCCCCCGCGCCCTTTACATGCACAAGGATGGCATAGACACCTATTACCGCGTGCACGGCACAAACGATCCGTCATCAATCGGAAAAGCCGTATCCGCCGGCTGCATCCGCCTTTTAAATCAGGACATCATCGACCTGTATGAGCGGGTCAAGCCCGGCGCTCGTATCGTCGTCCATTGAAGAAACAGATTCGACCACGTCAGGCTAAAGCCCCTTATACGTCGGTCAAAACGAGCCGCCTTCCTGGACCTCAGCGTGATTCCGCTTGCGCCTTGCGTGCGTCGGCAATCACCTGCTTGAAACCCTGATAGTCGAGCGTGGAGGCTCGGAAGGGGCCGATGAGGAAGCTCGGCGTACCGGTCAGGCCGAGGGCGTCGCCTTGCGCCATATTGCGTTTGATCAGTGCAAAGATATCTCCGCGATGTGCGGCCATATCGCGGTCGAGCCGTTTCATGTCGATACCGGCGGCTTGCAGTGCTGCGCGCATCTGCTCCTTGCTTATGCCGCTTCCAGGTATCTTCATCAAAGCATCGTGCGCGACCTCGTACTTGCCCTGATATTTTGCGGCGATTGCAAGCTGTGCGCCCTCGATCGAGGTGGGGCGTATCACCGGCCAGTCCTTATAGACCTGCCGGATCTTGCCGTCCTCTTTGATCACGCGGGCAAGGATCGGAGCGACTTTCTTGCAGTAGGGGCAATTATAATCCGTGAAATTTACAATCGTGACGTCGCCGTTGGGATTCCCGCCGACCGGGGCTTCCGGATCGTTCAGGATCATCTCCTTCGTGACTTCAATCTCCTGGCCGATTGCAATCTGACCCAGAAACGGCAGGCTCAAGACGGCTCCGCCAAATGTGAAGATTGCGCTGCGGCGTGTGCATGTAGGCATTCGCTTACTCCTTCTGCTATCTAGGCAGGTACTGGCAGGGCGCGTTCCACGCGGCGGACCTTAAGGCTGGCTTAAGGTGGGCTCCTTCTTCTCCTCCGCAGAAAGGTTATTGCGCATCATGAGTGTATCGGTAGTCGGGGATGAGGTTCGGGCGAACGGCTTGGAGACGAGCCGTGGTCTTGACCAACGGAGCGGCTTCATGACTTCGATCCGTGCGCGCCTGTTCCTAATCCTGATGATCACCACTGGTATCGTTTGGGTATCAGCGACTGCGTGGATATATCTGAGCACGAGGGCGCAAGTTGAACGCGTGCTCGATGCACGCCTTAGCGAGGCGGCGCGCATGGTCAGCTCACTGCTCACCAGGCAGGAGATTGATTCCAAGAAGGCTGTTCCGCCGCCTTCCGAGATTGCAGCGCACTACGCACCGTACGACCGACAGCTCTCCTGCCAGATCTGGGCGCTCGACGGCACATTGGTCGGGCGCTCGGAAAGCGCGCCGGTTCTGCCGTTGACCGATAGTACCACGGGCTTTTCGGAGAAGACAATCAACGGCGAAACCTGGCGGGTTTATGTGGTGGAAAATGCCGCCCTCGGCATGCGCGTGATGGTGGGCGACAATATGCGCGTCCGCGACCGGCTCGTCGCCGATGTGATCCGCGGCCTCGCCCTGCCGGCCTTGCTCATCCTCCCCGTTCTGGCCGGCCTGATCTGGCTCAGTGTCGGGAAAGGGCTTGCGCCATTGAATGCCATGGCAAGGGCGTTGGCATCGCGTCCGGCATCCGATCTGAGCCCGTTGCCAGCGGATGGAGGCCCATCCGAGATCAGGCCGGTGATCCGGTCTCTGAATGGCCTGTTTGCCCGGGTCGACGCGGCGCGGGAGCACGAGCGGGATTTTACCGCCTTCGCAGCCCATGAATTGCGAACGCCAATAGCCGGACTGAAAACGCAGGCGCAGATAGCACTCGCCAGTGGGGACGCCGGAATCCGCGAGAACGCGCTTCGGCAAATCGCCGTAGGTGTGGACCGGACCTCGCGGCTGATCCGGCAGCTTACGGATCTCACGAATGCCGAGAGTGGCGAGGTCATCCAGGACGAGGGCCGCGTCAATGTCGGGAAAGCTCTGGAGACGCTCGCAGAGGATATAAGACAGCACTATCCACAAGCGGCCGTCATCTCGGTCGAGTTCGCCCTTTTTTCAGTTACCCTCCCGGTAAGCGGATCACTGTTCATGCTTGCGGCGCGGAATCTGCTGGAGAATGCGGTGCTGCACTCTCCACCAGATCGGCCCGTCGCCTGCCGGTTGAGGCACGAACCGGGTTTTCTCGCTGTCGTCATCGATGATTGCGGGCCGGGCATTCCGGACAATGAGCTGCTCAAGGTGCGCGACCGCTTCTTCAGGGGGCGCAACAAGACGGAAATGGGTAGTGGGCTCGGCCTTGCCATCGTGAATCTCGCGCTGCAACGGATGGAGGGAGAACTGCATCTGAAGAACCGCGATAGTGGTGGCTTGCGGGCGGAACTGCATTTCCCGAACTCCGCATTGGAGATGCAACGCGGAGTTCAGTGAAAGATCAAGCATTTACGTGGCGGTTCAGGATCTGTGGAATCATCCCGCCTGCCAGCAACGGCCTTCGTCGAGAGTGTGCCCCCTTTAACCGCTAACCGCCTTGAGCCTGCCATCAGTCACACAGGTACGGCTAACGAGTGTCGGCATCGGTGGCTGCGAGCCCCCGCAACCAAATTAAAGCCCGCTAAGTCAACGACTTAGCGGGCGTTTTGTTGCCGAAAATCGGGGAGCGGTAAATGCTAGTGGAAGCGTCAGGAGGTAAACCGTGGCGAAGAACCGGCGTTGGAGGCACTAAAAATAGCTCGTTCTGTGTGCCGGAAAAGCCACAGTTTTTTTGAGAAGAAGCCGGCCCTGCTGTCATATTTTGGCTTGAGCTGTCAATCGGCGCGGACCGGTTAAACAGGGCAATCGCTTGAAGAACAGCGCTTCCAGCGGCGGAATTGTTATGATTCATAGGGAACCTCGATTTGTGGAGGTTTCCTATGTCCGGCAAAGCACTACTCGATCAGTTTGGCTCCCTTGAAGACCCGCGCCAGTCGTGGAAGGTGTTGTATCCTTTAGCCGAGATATTGCTTTGCGTGCTGTGCGCGACGATGGCCGGGGCGGACGATTTCGTTGAAATCGAGCGCTGGGCCAGGCGGAAACTGGATTTCCTGCGCCGCTTTCTCCCCTTCAAGCAGGGCATTCCCTCCCACGACACACTCAACGACGTCATCAACGCCTTACCGGCGCAAACCTTCTCGGACTGTTTCATCAACTGGGTCGACGGGATGCGCGAGGATGATCCCGACATCGTCGCCATCGACGGCAAGACCTCGCGCC
>NZ_PVBR01000031.1 GCF_002980495.1 Phyllobacterium phragmitis | reverse complement strand
TGAAATGAGCGCACCTGCCGGCAACACCGTCACCGGCACGCTCATCATGCCCTTCGGCCTCGCGCTCGATGCCGGCGTGACCTTTGAGATCGACGACAAGCCGGCGATGCAGCCTGTCCGGTTCAGAACCTGCTTGCCGGGCGGCTGCCTGGTCAATGTCAGCTTCGACGCAGTTCCCGAACAATTGCATCCAAGGAGTCCTGCTTTGCCTTTCCGTCACCTTCTTCCGGGCGCGTTCGCGCTCGCCCTTTCCTTCACCGCTGGGAAGCAAAGGCATTACGCGGCGCGGACAGCCTCTGGGTGGGCGCATCCTTCGATTAGGTGTTACCGAAAAACAGATGTTCCTGTATACAGGTATGGAGTTCGGCTTTGCTGCCCGGGGGCCCCAGCATGATCACGAAGACGCTTGTCATTGGCCAGGTTGAATACGAAATCGTCGTTGTAGCCGAGGGCAACCCGGCGACCTCCTACCAGATTACCGTGACGGCGGCGGACGGGAGCACGCGTAGCCTCAACGTACCTGTCTTGGCGAGCAGCAGCCCGATACGCGACGTGCAGATCCTGGACGGCGGAGATTCCGTTCTGGTCTGGGCACTGAGCCAGAATGGCGAAGTGACGGTGACTGCGCACGATCCGAACAATCTGTCCGTCTCGATCGAGGCCACCCGGGCCTTGTCCGCCTATATCGCGCATGGGGCCGGCAAGTTCGTCGCGATCAGCGAGATCGACGGCAAGATGGTGATGGTGGACGCACAGGGTTACGTCCACACCTTCAAATACGAGAACGGCCTCGGTACCCTGACCCGCAGCGCGGAGAAGGTCTTCGACCCGAGCAGCGTTAATTTCGACAAAACGCAGGCGCTGGAGATATTCTTGGGCGCAGATGCTTCCGGCGCCCCCACTCTGGTTCTTCGCGGAGCGACCGGGTCCAGGGGCACCGGCCCGATGGCCGAGATCGAGAGCAAGCCGGTCGACCTCGACCGGCTGAACCGGATCTCGGACGTGCGCGATGGAACCGTGCCGTTCGGAGGCGACGCCTCGGGCGTGAAAATCGCAGTGTCCAACGGGCGGCTGCTCTATTCCAACGGCACGGAATGGAAGGCCATCTCCGGCTTTGGCGAGGTCTCGCAACTTCAACGGGTCGAGGGCGGCGTCACCTTCGTCGAGGCGGGCCGGCAACTCCGTTTCCTGGCCGACGACACCGATCTCGCCGCCGCCAACGTCGAGACGGCGCTGCTGCTCGACGTCACCGCCAACGCCTATTTCAGTGACGCCGGCTACACCATCCAGGCCTCCGATTTTGACGGCACGGTGATGCTGGTCCTGGATTCCCTCGGCATGATCCGCATGGTCGTCCGGGCGGACGATGGCGAGACCATGCTGGTGCTGGACGTTAACCCAAAGATTTTCGCCGGCGACGTCCAATCCGGCGCTGTGCTGACGGATGTCATCGTCAAGCGGATCCCGGCAGGAGAGCCGGGTGCCGGTTCCGCGTTTCCCTACAAGATCATCGGCGTCGCTTCGGACGGCTCCCTGGTCGAGGCCAGCCTCGCGGATCAGGCACCTCAGCAGGAGGCCGGGACGCGGGAACTGCGCTTTACCACCGCCAATTTCGTTTCGGGTTACGGGACCTCGGACGGCATCCGGTTTCATGCGATCGAAAGCGCGTCGGATGGGACGATCGTCCTCAGCGGGACCAACGCCAAGGCGACGATCGGCAGCCGGGATTTTGTCGCAGCCTACGACACCGGCACCGGCGTCCTGAGCGACGTGACGCGCGCGCTCCAGGGCGGTAGCATCGGCATGCCCTTGCAGATCGCCCAGGGCGACATCCGCATTCCGAATTCCGGCGAGATGTTCACCGTGATCGATGGCGAGGTGCACTACTTCAACGCCCTGACCGGCGCGTTCGAAGGCACAGGCCTTCGTCTGGACGATCTCAAGATCGGGGCGGACGGTAAGCTCTATGGCCTCTACGGCAGGAGCGTGGTCGTCCCGCTCGACGAACTGGGCCGCACCTATCTGGAACTCGGGCGGAGCAACAGCCTGGCCGACATCACTGTCCGAGGCTATTCGTTCGAGGCGCCGTTGCGGGATTTCGCAGTTGACGGCAACGGCAATGTCGTCGCGCTGTTCGAGGATGGCAGCAGCGTGCGGGTCGAGGCGAAGAGTACGCCCAACAACTACTTCTTCTCGAAGCTTCCGGAAGCGGAACTCGGTCTGGCATCGGGGACGTTTCCGCCCGACTATATCTACAACGATACGCAGGACGTCATCGTTCCGTTCTTCGGCGAAAGCGACCTCTTCACGAATGGCCAGACGCCTCTGGAGTTGGGGGAGGAATATCTCCATACCGCGGACAAGGCGCTGCAGGCCGCGGATGGAGCGCGTCTCGTCCTGACGGACATGGGGCAGGTCTGGTTCGGGACGACCACGCAGATTGGTGATGCCGACGACGGTCAGACAACCTACACCTGGACCCGGTGGAATCTGCCGGCGTCCATCGACCCGCAGTCGGTCGAACTCTTCGTCGATGGCAACGGCGAGCCGATCATCCAGGCGCGGCGGGCGCAAGGCGGCGAGGTCGTCTATGTTCGCGGCAATGCCCAAGGGCTCGTCCGTGAACTGGCATTCCCCACGTCCACCGGCTTGCCGGGAAATGGCGGGGCTACCGGGGGCATCGTCCCGATGTCCCGCATCGTCGTGGACAAGAACGGCGTCTATTACGGCCTCTCCGAGGCCGGGAACCTCTACAAATCCGAAGCTGACGGCAATGGCCGCCTGACCTGGGCCAACATTCAGCCCCCGGACATGACGATCACCGATCTCGACCTCGATCCCGCCGGAGCGATCCTCGTGGCTGCCAAGGACGGTTTCGCCTATGAAGTGGACGATGCCGCCGCCCAGACCTGGAAACAGGTGGACCGGACGGCCCATGCGGCGACCACGGACAATCTGTTCAAGCGCAGCACAGCGGATTCGAAGGCGTTCAACTTCGACGCCAACATCCTGCGGTCGGACATCAGCACGGCCGTCAAACGGCAGATCCTGGCAGAGGCCGAACAGTCGGCCGAGGTGGTGATCGCCGGTTTGAAGGAGCGCGCCTACAGGACGATTCCCGAGGCGCTGGCGACCAAGATCTTCTATCCCGGCGGACGCCGGATCTGGAACTGGGGGGCGAATTTCGCGAGTTGGCTGAGCCATCCCGTCACGGGCACGAAGAATTTCGGCGCGGCGGTGATCGAGCGGCTGCAGAAGATCTACGCCAATGTCTTCTCGCGCGGGAATGTCGCGGACGCGGCCTCCGATCTCGCACTGGCGAAATTCTGGCACGCCAAGGAGTTGCAGAGGAACAGGGATTTCATCGCCAGCCGACGCGAGATCCCGGCCGGGACCCTGGCAACTCTCCGGGGAGTCACGGTGACGTCCGGCGGCCAGCAACAGTCCCTGTTCGATTTGATGTCCACCGATATGGACGAGACACTGTATCGGCTCGAGCAGGCGCTTGGGTCCAATCGCGACGATTGGGGGAAATCCGCCACCTACAAGTCGATGAACCATTGGTGGACGGGAAAGATCGAGACCAATCTGATCGACGTGCTGATCGACGCCCGGAAAAAGATCGTGGGCGAGGGCGTGGCCGACGACGTTCTCACCCATCTTGATGCCATGAAGGCAAAGGGCATCTTCATCGCCGCCTCCGACGTCTATGGTTCCTACAGCCTCTTCGCGGGACAACTCCTCGAGCAGCAGCAAGTCCTGAACAAGATGCTGACTGGACTGCAGAATATCGCCGAGGACGCCACCATCGCCGACAAGGATGCCGCAGCCAAGGCTGCGGCGGAAAGTGCCCGTCGGCTCTATGACGCAAGCCCGGTCACCCTGTTCGGCAAGACCGGGCACAGCGACTATACCAATGCGGCGATGGGGATGAAGGCCTTCTCCCACATCCGCAACAATCTCCAGGTCGAGCATCACCGTGTCGCGACCGTTGGGACCTTCGATGGAAAGCTGACCGAGAACCGCACCGAGAAACTAATCTCCATGTTCGAGGGCATGGACACTGGCGGTTACATAAAGCTTGATTCGAACTGGAAGAACACGTTCCGCCCGGCCTTCCGGGCGATGCGCCTGTTCGAGGCCGGCTATACCGGCGCGACGATCTACGCCGGCCTGCGGAAAACAACCGACTACAACATCAAGATCGTCAAGACCGCCAACGGGTTGAAGCTCTCGATCGGCAGCGAAGTCGACTGGGCCGGCATCCTGAAGGCTCGGCCCTGGGCCGGCGAGGCGGGCACATTCAATTTCGACGTGGATTTCGATTTCGCCGTCGGGCTCGAAGCCGGCAAATCCTGGGATTCCATCGCGACCTTCACCTTCGAGAACGGGGAGAAGGACAAGCTGCGGAGGGTTCTGGAGGGCCTGTTCGAGAACAAGCTGTCCAACACGGAGCTTCTGGCGCTGGCCGATACCGGCGAGGCGAGCCGTTCCTCGACCACAAAGGCGAAGTTAAACGCCTCCATCGGCAACACGCTCCTGCATGGCCAGAACCAAGGCGACCTCGGCGCCCCCAATGAATTCATCTCGTCCGACAACATCGACGGCCCGGTCTACGATAAGCAGGTGTTCTACTACCAGAACATGATCTACGGCGCCAATCCGGAGTACACTTGGGATCTCGTCAATTACACGGGCACCACGGGCTATTCCAGCAGCGCCGATAATTCCGGGCAATACGCGCTGTCCACCAAGTCCAAGGTGGAATACTTCAAATCCCATGGCTGGGATACGTCGCTGATCTTCTATCAACGTCTGCGGGTCCAGGGCCGGCAATACGGCGCGGACGGGGATGAGATCCAGCGCCTCGGCATGCCGATCGAGCCAGTCCTCGGCTCGCTCAGCCTGAACGGTACGACCTACGACAAATCAGGCGATCCCGGGCTCTACAATTACGCGCTGGTCTCGAACAACGGCTACAAGATGAGCTATACGCCGGTGGTCGACGCGCAGACGGGGACCCGCCGGGACGTGCTGCGCGACGTCAGTTACTCGGTTACCTTCGCGCGGGACGGAAATGTCTTCAACATTGAGCGCATCAAGACCCTCCTGAATTCCCTGCCCAAGGCGCAGGCCGAAAAGCTGCGTGGCGATCTGGTCAACATGGTGAGCTTCACCACCGAGGCCAACCGCAACCAGGTCGCGGAGCGGCTTCATCAAATCGTGCTGCGCAAGCCCGAGCTTTCGGCGCAGGTGCAATTGCTTCTTGGCATTGCGAAATTCACCCGTGCCGAAGAGAAGACGCTGTTCGAGCGCGAATTGCGCAGGATCGTGGACCAGAGTCCCGAGCTGACGGATATCGTGGCCCAGATCGTCGACGAGAATTTGAACTCGGACCGCTGGCGTCCCGACAATGGCGCCACGATCAGCATCTCCATGGGCTTGGGCCAGGACCAGATCGACCGCCTAAACAATCCGACGGCGGCGGAGGCCAGCATTCCGCTGCAGAACCGCATCGCCATGATGGTGAATCAATCGAGTGACGTGCAGCTTCGGGAAATCTCGGCCAGCGAAACCCTGTCGATCAGCGAGACCGTCACTGCCGGCCTCATCGCCGAATACAAGGGCAATGCCTCCGTCTCCACAGGAACGACACTCGCCACCCTGAGCTTCACCGAGGACGCCAAGGGCCTGCGCTACAACGCGGCCAAGAGCAGCGGCATTCTCCTGGATTCGACCCGCCTCGCCTTCACGCGGGCGGCGGACGATCTCACCCGCTTCAATGCCCTGGCCGGGCAGGACGCCATGAGTCGCTTCGCCTCGGGCCATCCGACCACGCTGACCGCCCTCCAGACGGAACGGGATGCCATCCGCAAGCAGATCGTGCTTCTCGACATGGAGAAGAACGGCACGTTGCAGGGTTACGCGGACGCCATCTACCGTCTCTTCGATCTCACCCAGGCGGACGGATCGATCTCCGACGAGGAAAAGGCCCGCCGCATCGTCGTGATCGAGGCCTTCAGCAAGGAGGGTACGGAATCCGCCGTTTCCCGCGAGCGACTGGATCAGTTTATCGCCGACATCGGCCTCGACGCGGCGGGGGACGATGCCAAAAGCCTGCGGGAAGTGGTCGGGAACTACAACGACTCGCTGGCCAATGCGCGCCTGGACGATCTCTATCCGAACGGATATCCGGTCAACGCGGTCATCATTCTGGACGCGGACAATCTGGCAGGCCAGATCTACGTCGTCGGCGGCGAGGTTTACTACATCAAGCAGACCCCGGCGAACAATGGCGATCTGACCTATACGAAGCTGCCGGCCGATCTCGTGCGCAAGGTCGTCGCCGATCAGGGGCAGGAACTCCTCGCTGCCATGCACGGCTATGAGACCGGCCTGGTGACGCTGTCGGACAGGAAACTGTTCTCTGCGGCGGACATCGCGCGGCTGGAAGCTGGCGACGCGGCCGCGCCGGCCCGCGCGACCGAGCGTCAGCTCGCCATCGCAAACGACCTGAACCGCCAGCTCGAGATCGTGAGCATCGCGGAGCGCTACGCGACGAGTGGCATGGCCCCGACGCCGGCCGAGAAATTCATCCTGATGGAATTCTTCGGCACCGACGAAACGGGCCAGAACGTTGATCGCGACGAGCTCCGCGCCGTCATCAAAAGCCCTGATGCACTGGCGAATTTCAAGCAGCAGGTCGAGGAATTGCGCGCCGCCGCCCTAGACGTGAACGATCTCGATGGCAAGAAGCCGTTCGAGGTCATCAAGCAGTTCGAGGCCGCCGATCTGGCCCGCCAGAAGCTGGGCAGCGATTTCACGATGACCATGCAGGCGGTCGCGATGGATCTGGGCAAGGGATACACCATCACCTCGAACCGCCAGAAACACGCCCAGGGCAATTTCTTCTCCACCTCCAACGGGCAGGCGGCCGCGATGAACAGGGCGAACATCGCGCTGGCCGTCTCGGGTTCTCCCACGTCGCTGACCGACGCTCTGACCACGGCCAGCCTGATCGAAACCTTAAGGACGAACGGGCTGGCGTCCTCCGGCGAGATCCAGCGCCTCGAAGCCTTCCGGGAAAAGATGATGGACATGGCGTCGTCGGCCGTGCTCACCGATGTCGTCGACATGGGCCTGACGGGTCTCGGCGTCCATGTGCTGGACAGTGTGCCCCCGGGTGGCAACTTTGCGATCGAAATCCGGGGGGGCTACGGTTCCATCTCCATCGGTACGCGGGTCGATGCGAACGGAAAGCGCGAATTCTATCTGTTCGATCCGCTCGTCAATGAGATCGTGATCTCGGGTGACGCCGTGGACGCGGTGTTGCGGGGCGAGGGAACAGCCGTTCAGAAGAACAAGCTGAGTTACGCCATCTCGGACACGCTGGCCAAGTATCTGGACATGCGCAGCGGCCGTGTGGACGAGGCGGGCAATCCGATCAAGCTCTCGGCGCATTACGGTATCGATCCGGCCCATCTCCAGACATATGCCTATGATCTGGCGACCCTTCGTGGCGCTGACGAGACGGGGGATCTGTTCGAATTTCTGAACGGCGAGAAACAGCCGGCGGCGGGCGAGCCCAAACTGTCCGGGCAGGACATCCACAAGGGCTTCGTGCTGGACCGCGACCGCTTCACCGACGATCAGAAGGTGACGATCGACGGCGAGGAAATCCGCCTCAAGACACTCTATGACATGGGCGCGATGCTGCACGGTGAGCGGATCAACAGCACGACCGATCTGAGTTCCGAGGCGGCGAAGCGCAATCTCGTCTTCGATCCTGACGTTCTGGCGAGCTATCTGAAGCGTACGGCCGATACCATGCGCAATCCCAATGCCGGCATGTCGGCCCTCTCGAATTTCCTGGGCACTGCCGCGCCGGTTCCTTCGTCGCCGCTGAATGGATCCGCGACCACCAAGACCGCCCAAGAGGCCAAGGCGGTGATGCGCGCCCTACGCAGCCGGATTGGCGAGGTCGGCACTTACGCGGTCCTCAAATACGACCCGAACACCGCCAATTACATCACCGCGCTGAATATGCTGAACAGCATCGAGTTCAACGTGAGTGCAAGCGGCGGCATGGGCAATGTCTGGGACCGTCTGGCCGACCCCTTGTCGGGCGACGTCAAGGTGACGACGCCGGGCTCGGTCGTCGGCCGCTGGGGCAATTATCTCGACGGCGTCGTGGGACGTGTCGGCCTGCTGCAGGGCTTCATCGGCATCGGGGCCTTCGTCCGCCGCAAGAATGTCGAGGGCGAATTGTCCAAGGAGGAAAAGACCATGGGCCGCATCGCCGGCGTGGGCCTCGGCCTCGATCTCGGTAGCGGCAAGCTCGAACTCGGCATGGCGTCGGCCGGCAGATCCATCTTGAAGTCGAGCTATGCGACGTCGACCAAGGTCGGCTGGCTCACCCGCAGGGTCGGCAACGCCATGAAGTCCGGTGCGTCGACCCTGGCCTTCGTCTCGGTCGGATTCGACGCCTACAGCGCGGCGGCTTCCTTCAAGGAAGTCCGGAACAACGATCTCGATGCGGACACGGCGCGTTTTCTGCGCGTCAATGGCGGCCTCTCGATCCTGAGTGGCGCGTTAAACGTCGCAATGGGGATTTCGCTCGCGGTCGGCGGCGCGGTCGCCACGGCGGCGGCGGCGGCGTTCGGCATCGCCGGGGCCGTGGTCGCGGTCAGCACGATGATCTACAATGCGGTGAAGTCGGTCAAGCAGCTCAAGGAAACCTATGGGGTTACATTAACCCGTGCCGAGAAGGCGCGCGAGGGTTTCCGCGCCTTCATCGGCCTGGGCGTCAGCAGCAAGACGAAGGCTCGGCTCCAGAGGGAAGCGGAACGCAATCTGGCTACGAAGAACTTCAATCTGGGGCTGGAGGTCGACGCGATCCGCGTCTTCGCCGAGGACGAACTCTACGCCCTGAACAATCCGCTGGAGACGGCGGCCAGGGTTTCGCATGTGGTGATGAGCTACGGCGATAAGAACAACGACCAGTTCGAAGCCTATCACAAGGTAAGGTACAGGATTTATTACAGTTTGAAGAATCCGGAAACCGGGAAATGGGAACACAACAAGATTTCCCAATCCGAGGTGATGTCGGTGACGAACAAAGTCATGATCGATCTGATCGAGGAGGAGAAAAAGCGTATCGCCTCGATCTATGGCGAAGAAAACGTCGTCTTCGCCCATTACAACGAAGCTCATAATTTCCACGAAAGCTGGAGTTCGCGTTTCATCGGCGACGACAGCAAGTTCCAATATCTGACGGAACGCAAGCAAACCAGCGACGCACCCAATACGAACGGCAAGAACTGGGATGCCTTTTCGTACAGCAATTTCTCGGACAGCAAGGTCAAGGGTCTCTACGGCGCCGGTGGCGACCTGATCCAGGAATACGATATCAAGAGCCGGTTGGAGATCTATTCGACCGCCAATTACGCGATCATTGCCCGCAAGGACTACAACGTTGAAACCGATTATGTGCTGTGGCAGTTGGGCGGGGCGGCCGACGGCCAGGTCGACATCATGTATGGCCGGGCCGACGAGGCCAACTGGTTCAACATCTATGACGGACAGCAGCGGGCGTATGGCGGCGCGAATGACGACCGCTTCGTCCTCCAGCTCCAGGACGCGGACCGGGGCAAGACCGTTTCCAAGACTCTGGTCGGCAATGGCGGCTCCGATATGCTGGTGCTGGTCGAGGGCGACGGGAAAATGGCCTCCGGTGAGCGCAGCATCGTCTATCTAATTTCGGACGAGGGGGATCCCACCGGCAATCTGCTGTCCACGACGCCGTTCGGCCAGTTCCGGGCGGAATCCATCGAGAATTTCTCAGGGCTCGAGGGCACCACCGATGAAGTCTGGGGTAGCGAGGTCGACAACGTCATCAACGGTCTCGGCGGCAACGACGAATTGCACGGCGGCGCCGGCGCGGACACGATCTTCCTCTATCAGGGCGATCTCGGCGACGGCGGCACCGGCGGCGACGTCTATGTGATTCAGCCCGCCAAGGATGCGGACAGCAATCCAACCAGCGGCCGGATCGTGATCACGGAAGAAAGCACGATCGAGGAGGTCAACGCGATCTCGCTGGACTACAGGCTGGAGAACGTGTCGGCGGCGGTACTGGTGCCGGTCTTCGCCGCGGACGGCGTCACCGTTCTTGGCTACGACGTCGAGATCGGGCTGCAGAACGGGAACGGCCAGGTCACCACGCTGGTCCTGAAGGACCTGTTCGATGCGGAAGGCCTCTACAAGGACAAGAACTTCGTCCTCCAGACCAAGGACGGCTTCGCCCTTATTCCGCAGTTTGCGCGGGACCTCGTGGGCGACGGGGCGACCGGGACCGCGAGCGGGGCGGATCTGTTGACCCTGCACGCCCAGGCTTTCGACGGTCGGTTTGCTGTGCGTTACAGCGTCGAAGCGGATATGAGCGTCGAGCTTCAGGCCAACGACTATTATTACAGCGCCAAGGTCCTGGACGGCGCCTACGTCACGCTGCACGCGGAGACGGGCCTCGTCGAGGTGCGGGAGGAAACCCTTCTGGCGCTGAACGGAGGGGTGGCGCCAGGTAGGATCCTGCGCAGTTACACGCTGCCGGACCGCTTCATTCTGTTGACCGAAGGCACAGATTACCGCGACGATCTGCGCGGTACCGCCGGAGGCGACATTCTGAATGGCAAAGCCGGCAACGACAAGCTGTCGGGCGGTGACGGACAGGACGTCTACGCCGTCACTTTCAATCTGGAGGAGGATCCGGACACCGGGCTCCACGACGAAACCTATCACATTACCTCGGCCGGCGAGGTCGTCATCCTCAACGAGACCCCAGGCCACGAGGTCGAGGACGAGAACGGCGACCTGGTGACGCAATACGACACCGACGTCATCGCGACCAATCTGCGCAACGACGACATGGGCCTGCGCCGCGACGAGGCGAACCCCGACGACGTCCTGATCTACTACGCGCCGGACGAGGCGAGCACCCGGGTCATCCGGCTGAAGAACTTCATGCTGGGTGAGGAACATCGCCACATCGCGGTCCAGGATGTCGACGGGACCATCTGGTCGATCGAACTGGACGCTAGTGGCGAGCCAGTCTTCGGCTTCGGCATCGGCGAAGGAACCGATCCCCTGGAAGGGGAGGCCGGCAGCGACGATACGGCGCTGAACGGCAGGGACGACATCACGGCGGCGGAGCGTTCGGTCTATATTGAGGGGCTCGGCGGAGATGACCTGCTGCGCGTCGGCAGCTATTTCGACGAGGTGGGGAACGCGCTCGGCGGCGATATCCTGAACGGGGGCGCGGGCAACGACAGGCTCGTGGGCGGCGCGGCGGCGTCCCAGCTCTTCGGCGACGAGGGCGACGACGTCCTGATCAGCTTCGACGCTGACGATCTGCTGGCGACTGGTTTCGGCAACGACATCGTCGATCTGTCGCGGACCAAGGGCGGTACGAAGATCATCGACACGGCGAGCGCGAGGGACGGGGCCGGCGTCACCACCGAACTGAATCGCGTAATCCTGCCCTTTGACATCGCCGCCGATGGGGTTGGGTTCATCCGCTACGAGAGCAGCCTGGTGATCTACGCGATGTTCGATCTCGACGGGACGGGCGAGCGCGAAATGCTGCTGGTGCTGTCCGACTATTTTACGGACGGGGCCAAGCGCGCGGTGCAGCTCGAATATCATGCAAATCTGACGGGCGTTCCGGATGACGGCGTTCTCGATTCCGCCGGTGCCACCTCGGTCATGACCGCGGACGCCCTGTGGCGGAAAGCGGTCCATGCCGGCGCGACCAGCAGCGACGACGTGCTGTTCCTCACTCCCGAAATGCTAACGACGGTGAGCTCCACCGTGAAGAGCTTCTCGGCTGGCGAGGGGCATGACATCGTGGTCGACGATTTCACCGCGCAGGGCGCCGGCGTCGTCCATGAAATCCACGGCGACGGCGGCACCGACCAGATCTTCGGCCGTGACGGCAACGACGTGATCTACGGCGGCGACGGAGACGACATTCTGCTCGGCGAAGAGGGCGACGACATCCTCCGGGGCGGCGCGGGCGACGACTATCTGGAGGACATGATCGGCAGGAACGAGCTTTACGGCGAGGCTGGCAACGACGTCCTTGAAGGCGCGGGCAAGCTCAATGGTGGCGCCGGCTCGGACACGATCCTTGGCAGCGATGGCAACGACGAACTGATCGCGGGCAATGACGCGCAAGGGGACGTCAACTACCTGCAGGGTTACGGCGGCAACGACAAGCTCACGGGCGGCGCCGGCAGGGACTTCATGAACGGCGGCGAGGGCAAGGATTCGGTCAACGGCCTGGCCGGTGACGACGTGATCTATGCTTCCCCCGGCAAGGACATCCTGATGGGCAGTGCCGGCCACGACGTCCTGTCCTTCGAATATGTCGACGAGGCGGTGACCGGCAATTTCGAGACGCGGCAATTCAGCGGGCAATGGTTCTCGATCGACAGCGTGGGCAGGGCCAAGATCTCCAGCTTCGAGGAAGCGATCGGTTCCGACGTCGACGACGACCTGACGGCGGGTGGCGAGACACTCATCCTCTCGGGCGCGGGCGGCAGTGACCATCTGATCGGGACCGAGGGCAACGATCAACTCCATGCCTATTACGCCGACGCGGGCGGTGACGGTTACGAGAGCAACTGGCTGGAGGGCAAGGGCGGCGACGACGTCCTGACCGGATCGAGCGGCGATGACATGCTCGACGCCGGGACGGGCAACGACACCATTCGCCTCCTCGGCGGGGTCGATTGGGTTCTGACGGGCGCGGGCGCCGACGTGGTCGATCTGCGCGCGGCGAGCGGGCTCAAGGTGATCACGACCACGGCGGAGGAGGGTGAGATCGACCGCCTCCTGCTCGGGTTCAATCCGATGTTCCCGAGCGTCCTGGTCGAGCGGGCGGACGGCGACATGGTGATCTCTGCCTATGCCGAGGGCGCGGCGGATCCCTATCTGATGCTCGT
The DNA here is from genome assembly GCF_002980495.1 of Phyllobacterium phragmitis. GTDB lineage: Bacteria > Pseudomonadota > Alphaproteobacteria > Rhizobiales > Rhizobiaceae > Paramesorhizobium > Paramesorhizobium phragmitis. Next base: position 35,415 of record NZ_PVBR01000031.1, on the reverse strand, counting down.
TCTGGCCGGCTATTTCGAAGATGTCGCCCATGAGCGGATCGCTCTGGAGTTCTGGGATCCGGCGGCGGGCGAGGACACACCACCCCTCCTCGTTCCGACGGAAATTCTCCTGGCGAAGGTGGAGGGACGCCTCTTCGCCACGGATGGGGACGACGATCTGGTTCTCACGAATTCGGACTTCATCGTCCTGCAGAATCCGGACGGTGGGCTCCATGCCAGTTTCGATGCCGGCGACGGCGACGACACGATCCTCTATCAGCCGGGCGAGGCGCCCGAGCAGAGGACGCTGGTTCGGCGCGAGATCGACGGTGGCCGGGGCGCGGACGCCATCACGTCGGGCGCGGGCGTCACCCATGTCTTTGGCGGCGTGGGTGACGACGTCATCCTCAGCACGGATGCGGGCACTGGGGTCTTCGGCGAGGACGGCAACGATGTGATCGGCGGCGAAGGGCTGCTGGACGGCGGCGCCGGCAACGACACGCTGACCGGTGGGGCCGGTTCGGGCACCCTGATCGGCGGTCGGGGCGATGACGTGCTGGACGGCGGCGCGGGCGACGATACGCTGGACGGCGGCGAAGGTCACGACATCGTGCGCGGCGGCGATGGCGATGACCTGATCCACGCTTCCAGCGGACTCGACGTCGTCGACGGCGGCGCGGGCGAGGATACGCTCAGCTTCGAGCGGGCCGATGAAGGCATCCTGTTCGACATGCCGGGGGGCGTCCTGGACATCGAGAGCGAGCGGCGCTACGGTCCGATGGACTTCACCAGCATCACCGGCATCGAGCGGGTGATCGGGTCCGCCCATGACGACGAGATCGTGGGGCATGAAGGCCTGCATCACCTCGAGGGCGGAGCCGGCGACGACACCCTGCTCGGCACGGACGCGGCCGATATGCTCGATGGCGGCACGGGGGACGATCTGCTGATCGCGACCGGCGGCGGCGACACCCTGATCGGCGGCGAAGGCGAGGATACGCTCACCTTCGAGCGGATGGAGGAAGGGGCCATTTTCGACCTGAAGACCGGCCTTCTGCCCTATGGCGTCTCCCTGGTCGCGATCGACGGGGTGGAGGTGCTGTGCCTCACCCGTTTTGCCGACACGGTATATGGCGGCACGGGCTTCGAGCGGATCGAGGCGGGGGCGGGTAACGACATCCTCCACGGTTCCATCGCCGGCGGGACGATACTCGACGGCGACGACGGCGACGATGTTTTCCTGGCCGGTGCGGGCGGCGACATCTTCATCGGCGCCGCGGGCCAGGACCGGGTCGATTTCGGGACCTATTCGGGCGGCGTGTCGGCGAATTTCGCCACCCAGATCTTCGCCGCCCTGGACGAGGTGGTGGATGGCGCCCTCGGCTTGCAGGGTGTCTCTGGTATCGAGATGGTTCTCGGCTCTGCCGCCGGCGATACGATCGTCGCGGGCGCGGGCGTCACCCGGATCGAGGGGCTGGGCGGGAACGACGTCCTGTCCGGCAGCGACGCGGACGAGACCATCCTGGGCGACGACGGCGATGACTACGTCTATGTCAGCGCCGGCACAGACACGCTCTACGGTAATGCCGGCGACAATGATGTCCTCAGTTTCGAGCGACTAGACGGCGGCGTGAACTTCGAGTTCGAAGCGTCCCAGACCTTTCTGACCAGTGCTACGGGAAGCTATGCACTCGCGGATGTCGGCAGCTTCGAGATCGCCATCGGCACCGACTACGCGGATATCCTGTCGACCGGCACCCAATGGTCCAGGACGCTTCGCGGCGGCGCGGGCGACGACACGCTGACCAGTGGCACAACGAAAGTGGACTATCTCTATGGCGAGGACGGCGACGATACCTTCGTCATCATCGGCAGGGAGGACGTGATCGACGGCGGCGACGGCTTCGACACGGTTCGGCTGGCCTTCACACCGAGCGGCGAGTTCTCGTTCTACGAGATGACGAATTGGACCTCGATCGAGGCCGTGGAAGGCTCCGACGGTGACGAATATCTGAATGGGTCCGGGGCCTACGCCAGCGAGGTCAGCAGCGTGCACACGATCCATGGGCGTGGCGGCAACGACAGGCTCAAGGGTACGACCTCCAGCGACTATCTGGATGGCGGCAGCGGGAACGACCACCTCTATCTCCGGTCCAGCGCGGGTGAGGACGGGGTGGTCGACACGGTCATCGGGGGATCGGGCTACGACATCCTTTACGTCTCGACGACCTACAACACGTCCCTGGATGTCGATTTCAGCCAGGGCGGCGCCGTGGTCTGGAACAGTCTGGGCGACAAGGTGATCGTCCAGGGGATCGAGGAAGTCTGGGGCGAGGCCCTGCGCAACGACCGCATCATCGCCGACGATCACATGGTCGTACTGCGCGGCAACGAGGGGGACGACTATCTGAAGGGCAATGCCCGGGACAATCTGCTGATCGGTGACACCAATTACGCCAGCAGCAGCTTTTCCAGCGACGACGAGATCTGGGGCGAGGGCGGCAACGACAGGATACAGGGCGGTCACGGGCAGGACGAACTGCATGGCGGCGACGGCGACGACCTGATCTACGGCCAGATCGACAACGACGTCCTCTACGGCGACGCGGGCAGGGACCAGCTCTGGGGCGACGAAGGGGACGACACGCTCTTCGGCGGCGCGGGTGAGGACGTCCTGCGTGGCGGCACCGGCACGGACGCGCTCTACGGCGAAGCGGGCAACGACGTCCTCTTCGTGTCGAAGGGGCGTGACGTGATTTCCGGCGGGGACGGTTTCGACATCCTCAGCTTCGCCGAGATCGGGAAGGGATACGTCACCACCGCGGCCGGCACCTTCAACGGCGCGGTGTTCAACGGCGAGCGCCCGGACGAAAGTATCATGACGGATTACGAGATCGCCAGCATCTCGGGCGTCGAGGGGCTGATCGGTAGCGCCTACAGCGACAAGCTCGTCCTTGGCGCGGCCTATGAATGGGTCAATGCCGGGGCCGGAGACGACTACATCTACGCCGAAGGCTCGGTCAAGCCGATCGTGGTCGCCGGCGGCGCGGGCAAGGACATAATTGCCATCGGGAAGAACGGCGACAAGGCCGGCGGGTCCGACATCTATTTCGGCGATGGGATCATCGATATCACCGAGGTTCAAAAAGGTAATTCCGTCCGGTCGCTTCGCTATGGCGACATGAGCCAGGACAAGGCGGACATCTTCTATTCGTGGGGGCGGGACGAATTTCTCGTCGGCGGCGGCGGTGACGACGTCTACAACGTCACCGGGGCGTCCTCCAGTACCGGCAAGGACTTCGGCCACGTCCACATTCTGGACGCCGGCGGAAACGACGCCCTGAATCTCGCGACGAACAAGGACACGACGAACACCGCAGGGGCATGGAACCGTGTCTGGTTCGACAGGGAGGGGGAAGATCTCCTTATCCTCTACAACCGGGAATCTCACGACGCCGGCCAGACCAAGGTGACGGTCGAAGGCTGGTTCTCCGCGGGGAGCGGGGACTTCAAACTGGAGAAGATCACCGTGGACGAGATCAATTACATCGATGCGGCCGGCGTCGACGCCCTGGTCTCGGCCATGCAGTGGTACGATCCTTTCGAATGGAACAAGGCGGCTGGCCACAATCTCACCGTGACCGCCCTCGCGTCCGAACAATGGAAGCTCGCCGCCGCGTAAAGGGGGAATCGCGGTGGCACCCCGGTCGTGTGCCGCGGCGATCCGCCTTTCGGAACGACAGGTCCCTCTGGCAGGTATTGCTCATCAAGGAAGGTGGTCGACGAACCATGTCGACAATGGCTGACACTATGGTGGCGGAAAGGCTCGAAAACCCGGCGGACCAGGTACCGCCGCCGACGGCGTCGCTGCTCGGCTGCATCATGGTCGTCGCCGCCGTCCATCGTGTCATCGAGGATCAGAAAGCCGCAGAGGCTCTGGCAGCCGGCCTGATCGACAGGCCGGCCAGGCCGGCTGCCACTGCCTTCGCCCGGGGGCTGAACCTCAAGGCCGTGTTCCACACCGTGTCCCTGGTGGATCTCGATGCGGGCCGCCTGCCGCTGGCATTTCGGACAAGGGACGGGGATTGGCGGGTACTGGCCAGGCTGACGGACGAACATGCGCTCGTCCATTCGCCGGGGCGGCAGAGCCCCTCGGTATTCACGCCGGAGGTCCTGTCCGAATTCTGGTCCGGCGATGTCGTGTACGTTCGGGGAAGGCGGCGCAGCCGGCAGGCGCTGCGCCCTTTCAACGTCACCTGGTTCATCCCCGAATTCCTGCGCTACCGTTCGCTGGCCCTGGAGGTGCTGGGGGCTTCGGTCTTCATCGAGATGATGGCGCTGCTGACGCCGCTCTTCTTGCAGGTCGTCATGGACAAGGTGATCGTCCACCAGTCGATGAAGACGTTGGACGTGCTGGTCACGGCGCTGCTCGTGGTGGCGGTTCTCGAGGCGCTGCTGAAATGCCTGCGGAAATATGTCGCCACGCAAACCTCCACGCGGATCGACGCCCGCCTGGGGGCCAGGCTGTTCGACAAGCTGATGGAACTGCCGATTTCTTATTTCCAGTCGCGCAGCGTCGGCTTGACGGTCATGCGGCTAAGGGAACTGGATTCGATCCGCGAGTTCCTCTCGGGCGCGGCGAACACGCTCATCGTCGATCTGGTCTTCACCGGCGTCTTCTTCGCGGTGATGTATGTCTACTCGCCGGTCCTGGCGGGCATCGTGGCGGCTTCCATTCCCTGCTACTTCATCCTGGCATTCGTGACCACGCCGCTCCTGCAGCGCCGGATCGAGGCGATGTTCCGCGATGGGGCGATCAACAACGCCTTCCTGACAGAAACGCTGGCCGGGATGGAGACGGTGAAGGCTCTGGCGCCTTCATGTCGATGATCGGCCGCGCATTGCATCGTCAGGCGCCGGGCAGGTGAAAGGCCGGGCCCGCCGCCGCTCCCTGGCGGGGGTCTTGAAGCAAAACAAAAAGTCCTTGTTTTGTTGCAAAACAGTTATAATACACCTGTATACAGGTGTGCGAAGGATCGATGGGCGATCCGGCATGAAAAGGACATCCGCCATGAAGACCCTGCTTCCCTCTTTTCTCGTCACCGTTGTCGTCGCGACCACCGCGCATGCCGGCACGGTGATGGATGACATCAAGGCCAGCGACAAGCTTGTATGTCTCGTGAACCCAAATTCTCCCGGCTTCTCCATTCCAGACAGCCAGGGCGTCTTCCAGGGCTTCAACACTGATTTCTGCCGCATGGCCGCCGCCGGCATCCTCGGCGACGCCGAAAAGGTCGACATCCGGGGCGTCGGCTTTTCCGACTCCCTGAAGACCCTGGTGGCACGCGGCGCGCATGTGGCTTCGCGCTCCATCACCGAGACCGGCACCCGCGACGCGGATCCGGCCCTCGCCTTCGTCGCGACCACCTTCTATGACGGGCAGGGGTTCATGGTGCCGAAGTCCCTCGGCGTTTCCAGCGCGAAGGAACTGAAAGGCGCGACCGTCTGCGCCGAGGACGGTTCCACCACCTTGCTCACCCTGGCGGACTGGTTCTCCGACCGCGGCATGTCCTATCGCGTTGAGAATATTGCGGACAAGACTGCGCGGCTCGAAGCCTTCTTCTCTGGCAAATGCGACGTCTATGCTTCCGATGTGACCGCGCTGAACTCCGACCGGCTGCTGTCCGACAAGCCTGACGACTACGTGATCCTGCCGGAGATAATCTCGAACGAGCCGCTGGCCCTCGTGACTCAGCCCGACCAAGAACTGGAAAGCGCGGTCTTCTGGGCGTTCCAGGTGATGCTGAACGCTGATAAATACGGCGTGACCTCGAAGAACGTCGATGAGATCATGGCCGACATCGGCAATCAGCCGAAGGCGGTGAACCGCCTGTTCGCTGCGGACGGCGCAGCCGCCGAGATGGCCACCAAGCTTGGCCTGCCTGCCGACTGGGCCTATCGTGTGATCAAGCAGGTCGGCGCCTATTCTGAGGTGTTCGACCGTCATCTTGGCCAGGAAACCCCCTTTAAACTGGATCGCGCGAAGACCATCAATGCCTCCTTCGACGACGGCGGCCTGATGTACGCCTACCCGATCCGCTGAGACGCGTCGCTGCCGCGCGGTCTTATTCCGCCTGCCCGCGCGGCAGCCGCTGGCGAAGCCAAATTAAAAGGTTAATAAATAATGCATATGATGGAGCAGGGGAAATACTCACCGGAGCAGCGCGCCAGACTGATGGAACTGGAGACCAGCATCCGCTCCGAGATCGTGGCCCTGAACGGCGGACGGATCGTGACCATGGGCTTCCCCGGTCTCGCCTTTGGCGTCACCGGCGAGATGTATATCGACCCGGAACGGATGCGCTCCACCCTGTCCCATCCCTCGCTCAAGCAATGCAGCCTCCTGGTGGTGCTCGTGGAACTCGAGGAGCTGCCCGAGGGCGGCGCAATACGCGCCTCGACCCGAAACCGTTACGAGCCGGGCTTACAGGTCGACTTTAATAGATATTTACAGCTATTCACCTCGACTCAACCACTGGGAGTCCGTCATGCCCGATACGCCGCTTGTCGTCATGCCCGCCGAAACGCTCGACATCGGTGACATCAGCTATCAGGTCGCCGCCGACGACCTGCTGACCGGGGTGAAGACATACGACCTCTACCGGCTCGACGCGGAGGGCAACGAGCGCACGCTCAGCGCGCCGATCCTGAGCAGCAGCAGCCCGATCCGTGATCTGAAGGTGCTCGACGGCGGCGATTCCGTTCTGGTCTGGACGCTGAGCCGCAACGGCGAGGTCTCGATCGCGGTGCACGATCCGGAGTCTCTGGCGATCTCGGTCGAGGCGAGCCTGGTGCTGAGCCGCTACGTCCAGCACGGATCGGGCCGGTTGGTCGCGATGGAGGTTATCGACGGCCGCATGGTGCTGGTGGATGTGCAGGGCTACGTGCACAGCGTCGGCACCGAAGACGGCATCGTCACCGTCACCCGCAGCGCCGAGCCGGTGTTCGACCTGAGCGGCACGTCCTTCCGCAACACCCGGCCGCTGGCACTGTCGCAGGACCCGGCCAGCCGCGTGCTGACGCTTGGCGGCACCGCGGCAACCCTGACCGGGGGCAATGTCGAGACGACCGTCACCGGCGGGGAGGTCGATCTGGCACGGCTGGACGCGATCACCGAGGTGCGCGACGGCACGCTGTCGTTCGGCGCCGGGGATGACAGGCACAGGGTCGCGGTGTCGAACGGGCGGCTGGTGTTTTCCGGCAACGACGGCTGGCAGGCGATTTCCGGCTACAGCGAGGTCAGCGGGCTGCGGCGTGTCGACGGCGGGGTGATCTTCATCGAGGCCGGGCAGCGGCTGATGTTCCTGGCCGACGACACCGATCTGGCGGCCGCCCGCGTGGTGGCGACACAGCTTGAGGATTTTACCGCCGCCTATCTGGCCGGGCAGGACGTGACGATACAATCGGCGGATTATGTGGCCTCGGCCGATGCCGGGACCGGGCCGACAAGCTGGACGCGCTTCGTGCTCGATACCGCGGGCACGATACACGTCACCCTCCTGCCGGAGGGCGGCGTTGCGCAGACCCTCACCCTCGATCCGATGATCTATGCCGATGGCGTGCAGTCCGCGGCGCTGATCGCGGATATCGCGGTGCAGCGGATCGAGGTCGGCGAACCGGGGGCGGACGGAGCCTTTCCTTACAAGATCGTCGCGGTGACAACCCACGGCCGGCTGATGGAACTCAATCTGGGTGAGCAGGCGGAGGCGATCGCCGATGGCCGCATCGAGGCGGCCTTCTCCGACGCGACGCTGAGCACCGACTATGGCGATGCCGCGACGATCCGGTTCAGCGGGGTCGAAAAGGCGGCGGACGGCGGGATCGTGCTGCGCGGCATCAATTCCGCCGCCGCCATCGGCGATCGGGATTTCATCGCCGGCTACAATCCCGAAACCGGCGCGCTCGATACCGTCACCCGGGCGTTGCAGGGCGGCAGCATCGGTCTGCCGCTGATGGTGTCGCACAGCGATATCCGCATCCCCAACACCGGCGAGATGTTCACCCTGATCACCAGCGGCGAGGGGCCGGGGGAACTGCATTATTTCGACGGCACGACCGGCCAGTGGGTCGGCACCGGGCTGAGGCTCGACAGCCTGAGGACCGGCGCCGACGGGCGGCTCTATGGCCTGTCCAACGGCAGGACCGTGGTGCCGCTGGACGGTCTGGGCCGGGCCTATCTGGAGCTGGGCGGCGATCTGAGCACCTATGACCTGACCGTGCGCGGCTATTCCTTCGAGGCCGGGGTGCGGGATTTCACCGTCGATGCCAGCGGCGCGATCATCGCGCTGTTCGACAACAACCGCACCGTAAGGGTGGCGGCGGACGAGAACGCCAACGGCTATTTCTATTCCGATCTGAGCGAGGACAACATCGGGCTGACGGCGCAGGGCCTGCCGCCCGATTACGCGGACGACAATATGGTCGACCCGTTCTTCGCCGCGAACGACCGCTTTGCCGACCCCGCGATCCCGGCGTGGATCAGGTTCCACGGTGAGCAACAGTTCACCGTCAAGCAGGCGGTGGAGACAGCGACGGGCGACCGGCTGGTGCTGGCGGATGGCGGGCTGGTGCTGTTCGGCAGGGTGACGGCGGTGCTCGATGGCAACGGCAACCGCTTCAACGTCCGCACCTGGGCGCAATGGGCGCTGCCGCTCGACATCGAGACCGCCACCGTCAATATCCGGCTCGACGGCAACGGCGTGCCGGTCGTCCAGGCGACGGATGCGGCGGGCGAGGCGGTCTATTTCCGCGCCAACGCCGAGGGCGAGTTGCGCCAGCTCCGGTTCGGGACCGCACCGGGGATCCCGCAGGGCCAGCCGATGGCAAATATCGTCATCGACCGCAGCGGCACCTATTACGGCATCACGCCGCATGGGCTGCTGGTGAGGGCAGAGGATGCCGGCAACGGCAATCTGAGGTGGGTCGACATCACGCCCGCAGACCTGACCGTGCGCGGGCTGGATCTGGATCCGGCGGGCGCGGTCATGGTGACAGATGCCGGCGGTTTCTCGTATACGCAGGCGGATGCCGCCAACCGCAGCTGGAGCCGGGTCGACCGGATCACCCAGGCGACCACGCTCGACAACCTGCTTCAGCGCAGCACGGCGCATTCGGCTGCGTTCAACTTCGATTCCAACATCCTGCGCTCGGGGATCAGTACCTCTGTGGCGAAGCGGATGCTGAGCGAGGCCGAGCAGACCGCCGCTGCGGTGACGGCGGGGCTTTATGCGCGCAGCTCGATGAGCATCGGCGAGGCGCTTTATAACGGTATTTTCCGCCCGATTGGCAACCGGGTCTACAACTGGGGGGGGAATTTCGGCAGTTGGGTGGGCCACCCACGCACGGGAACGATGAATTTCCTGTCCGGCGTGGGGGCGCGGCTGGCGCAGATCCGGGCGAACCTGTTCTCGCGCGGAAACGTCAGCGATGCGATCGCCGACAGAAGCAGGGCACAGGCGCGGCACAAGGCGCTGCTGCAACAGCTGATTATATCCGGCGCGGCCGCGGGCAGCTACGATCCCGCTCCGCTGACCGATATCCGGACGCTCACTGTGGCGGTGGGCGGGATGGATGTGAACCTGCTGGACGATATCGACGCGCGGATGGGGCTGACGCTGGATCGGCTGGAGGAACAGATCGGCTCCAACCGCGACGACTGGGTCCGTTCCGCCACCAAAAAGAACATGGCGAAGTGGCGCAACACCGTCGGGCGGACCAACGTCATCGACGTGCTGATCGGCGCGCGCACGGCGCTGCTGGGCGCGGAGGCGGCGAACGACGCGCTGCTGCAGCGGCTGAACGACATGAAGGCCAAAGGGGTGTTCGTCAGCGCCGGAACCTCCGGCGGCTACAGCCTCTATGCCGGCCAGTTGCTGGAACAGCAGGGCGTGCTGAACACAGTGCTGGATGAGATGCAGCGCATCTACGCCACCGATATCGGGATCGAAGAGCTTAACGTGCTGGTGAGCGAGGCCGTGACGAACGCCTATACGGCGATGGACACCAGCGAAGTCACCCGGCTGGGCAAGACCGCCCATGCCTCTTATGTCGATGCGACGCTGGCGATGAAGGCGTTTTCGCATATCCGCAACAATCTGAACGTGAAAAACCACCGCGTGGCCACGGTGGCGGAGTTCGGCGGCAAGCTGACCGAGAACCGCACGCAGAAGCTGATCTCGATGTTCGAGGGGCTAGAGGCGGGGGAATCGCTGAAGATCGGCTCGACCTGGAAGAACAGCTTCCGTCCCGCCTTTCGCGCCATGCACCTGCTGCCGGGGGCCTATACCGGCGCGACGATCTATGCCGGGCTGAAGCAGACCCGTGACTACAGCATCAAGATCATCAAGCTGGAAGACGGCGGCATCAAGCTGTCGCTCGGCGGTGAGGTGGACTGGGCCGGTACCCTGAAGGCGCGGCCCTGGGGGGGCGAATCCGGTACCTTCGAATTCGATCTGGATTTCGATTTCTCGGTCGGGCTGGAGGCGGGCAAGGCGTGGCAATCCGATGCCACCTTCACGTTCAGCGGCGAAGACGATACCAGGCTACAAAAGGTGCTTTCGGGACTGTTCGACAACACGATGTCGAACCAGGAGCTGCTGGCGATGTCAGACGGTGCCAGCGCCAGCCACGCGACCACGCTCAAGGCCAAGGTTTCGGCCTCGGTGGGCAACACGCTGCTTGTCGGCCAGAACCAGGACGATCTGGGCAGCCCGGACGAATTCATCACCTCGAAAGATATCGACGGCGTCTACCAGAAGCAGGTGTTCTATTATCAGAACATGATCTACGGGCCAAACACCGAATACGCCTGGGACGTTCTCAGTTATTCCAGCACCACCGGTTCGACCTCGTCGAGCAGCGGCGGGCAGTATGCGCTGACCACCAAGGCCAGGACGGAATATTTCAAGTCGCACGGCTGGGATGCCTCGCTGATCCTGTACCAGCGGTTGCGGGTGCAGGGGCGCAAATACGACGCCGACGGCGAGAACATCGGCCGGCTGGGGATGCCGATCGAGCCGGTGCTCGGCTCGCTGAGCCTGAACGGCACCAGCTATGACGCCGCCAGTGATCCGGGGCTTTACAATTACACCCTCAACAGCACCAACGGCTACACCATGAGCTACCGCAAGGTGGATGGGGTCGAGGTGCTGACCGATGTCAGCTATTCGGTGTCCTTTGCCCGCGATGGCAACATTTTCAACGTCCAGCGCATAAGGGCGCTGCTGAACACGCTGCCGAAGCCGCAGGCCGATGCGCTGCGCCGCGACCTGACCAACCTCGTCAGCTTCACCACCGAGGCCAACCGGGCCGAAATCGCCAGCCGCCTCAACGAGATCGCCAGCAGGGCGCCGAAACTTTCGGCGCAGGTGCAGATGCTGAAGAGGATGTCGGATTTCACCATGGCCGAGGAAAAGGCCCTGTTCGAGCGGGAGCTTCGCCGGATCGGCGAGAGCACGCCGGGGCTGAGCGATCTGGTGGCGCAGATCGTCGACGAGAACCTGAACGCCGACCGCTGGCGGCCCGACAACGGCGCCTCTGTCAGCATCTCCATGGGGTTGGACGCGGACCAGATCCGCGCGCTGAACACGCCCACCGGCGAGGCCGCGACGCTGTCGCTGCAGGACCGGATCAAGCTGATGGTCGCGGACCCGACCGAGGTGCGGCTGCGCGGGATCTCGGCCAACGAGACCAGCGAGACCGGGACCAAAGTCGGCATCGCGCTGTGGGCGGAATACAACTCGAGCGCCTCGGCCTCGACGACGAAGGCACTTGCCTCGCTGACGTTCAGCGAAACCGGCGCGGGGCTGCGCTATGTCTCGGGCAGCGGCGAGCTGCTGAACTGGGGCCGGATGACGCTGACGCGCGCCTCGGACGATTTGACTAGCTACAACGCCACCGCCGGGCAGGATGTGATCTCGAAGGTAGGCAGGGGCTATGCCGCCACCGCCGCCGAGTTGCGGACCGAGCGCGACCAGATGCGCCGGCAACTGGTGCTGCTGGAGATGGAGAGCCGGGACACGCTTACGCCGTTCCTGGAGGCGATCACAACGTTGTCGGATCTGAACCAGCAAACCACCGGGATCAGCGATGTGGAGCGCAACCGGCGGCAGGGGCTGATCCTGGACTTCCTCGAGACCGGCACGCGGGCGCGGATTTCCGTTGAGGCGGTGGACGGGCTGCTGCAAGAGCTCGGCCTGAGCGATGACGCCGACACCTCGGCCATGCTGCGATCGGTGGCCGGCGATTACAACGCCTCTCTGGCGGAGGCGGTTCTGGACAATCGCTGGCCCAGCGATTTGGCGATCCTCAGCGGGATCGGCGCCGCCGCGGGCGGACAACTCTATGTAGTGGGGGGCGAGCTTTACTATATCAAGCGCGCGGCCGACGGCAACGGCACCCTGACCTACACCAGGGTGCCCGCCGATCTGCTGCGCCGGGTGGTGGCCGATCAGGGGCAGGAACTGCTGGCAGCGATGCACGGTTATGAGACCGGGCATATCGTGCTGAAAAACGACAAGCTGTTCTCTGAGGCGGATCTGGCCCGGCTGGAGGCGGGGCAGGCGGCCCGGCCCGAACGCGCCACCGAGCGAGCGCTGGCTGTGGCGCAGGTGGACCGCCGGAGCCTGGAGATCCTCAGCATCGTCGAGAACTACACCCGCTACGGCATCGATCCGACGCCGGCGGAGCGGTACATCCTGATGGAATTCTTCGGCACCGACGAGAGCGGGCAGAACGTGAACCGGGCCGCCCTGCAAAAGGTGGTCGAGTCCCCCGCGGCGCTGGAGGCTTTCCGGAACAAGGTGGAGGCGCTGCGCAACGCTAGCTTCGACGTGAACGCGCTTGGCGACGTTCCGGCCAACGAGGTTATGAAGAATCTGGAGGTTTCAGAGGCGGCGCGGCGCAGGCTAGGCGAAAGCCATGCAGCGACGCTGGCGAAACAGGCGCAGGCGCTTGGCGGCGGCTACAGCCTGACATCGACCCGGCAGCAGAACGGACTTGTGGATTTCTTCACCGCCACCCGCGCGCAGACCGATGCGCTGCATCTGGCCAATGCGCTGCTGCAGGCGGGGGAGTCTCCGGTGTCGCTGAGCGAAGCGCTGACGACCTCCAGCCTGATCCGGACCCTGCAGGCTGGGGGCAAGGCCTCGACGGCGGAACTGCTGCGGCTGGAGGCGTTCAGGACGGCGCTGTTCGCGCTGGATGGCTCCGCGGCGACCGGGCCGGCGCAGCGGATGGGCGCCGATGCGCTGGCCGACGCGATCCTCGCCGCCGGCGGCGGCGGCAACAGTGTGGCGATGCAGATCGACGGCACCAACGGTGCGCTGTCTATCGGCACGCGGGTGAACGCGGCCGGCAAGAAGGAGCTTTACCTCTTTGACCCGCTGGTGAACGAGGTGGTGCTGTCGGGCAGCTATGTGGACGCGGTCCTCAACGGCGGTGGCTCCGCGGCGCAGCAGGCAAAGTTTCGCGCCGCGGTGAGCGGGATGGTGCGCGGCTATCTGAACGAGGCGAGCGGCAAGACCACGCAGGACGGCGCCGCAATGGCGATGAAGGATCTCTACGGGATCGACGCGGATGCGCTGAGCGTGCGGGCCTATACGCTCGATACGGTGAAGGCCTCGGACGGGGCGAAAAGCCTGTTCCGGCTGCTGAACGGTGCCGATCAGCCCGCCGACGGACAGCCCGCGCTGACGGCCCAGAACGTGCAGACGGGCTATGTGCTGGACCGCGACCGCTTTGACGCCAACCAGACCGTTGAACTGAACGGCCAGACGCTGAAGCTCAGGACGCTATACGACATGGGCGCGATGCTGGCCGGCGAACGGATCAGCGCAAGCACCGACCTGAGCACGCAGCAGGCCCGGGACAGCATCGTCTTCGACGCCGACATCCTGAAATCCTATCTCGACACCAGCGCCAACAAGATGCTGAATCCGAATTCCGGGCTGAACGGCGTCCTCACGATGCTGGGCTGGCGGACGCCGGCCCCGGCCTCGGCGCTCAACGGCAGCATGGATGCGATCGGCGCCACCGAGGCGCGGGCAGTGGTGCGCGCGTTGCGCAACCGGATCGGTGCGGTGGGGGGCACTGCGGTACTGAACTACGACGCGACCTCCGCGAATTTCATAACCGCACAGAACATGCTCGGCAGCATCGAGGCCAATGTCTCCGACAGTGGCACGATCGGCAATGTCTGGAACCGGCTGGCCGACCCGATCACCGGCGACAGCCTGCTGACGACACCGAACAGCGTCGTCGGGCGGCTGGGCAACCGGCTGGACAATGTGGTCGGCCATGTCGGGATGCTGCAGGGGGTCATCGGCCTTGGCGCCTTCGTCCGGCGCAAGCAGGCCGGTGCGGCGCTGTCCACGGAAGAGGAGCGGATGGGGCGCATTGCCGGCGTCGGCGTCGGGCTGGACCTTGGTGGTGGCAAGATCCAGACCACGATGGGCGCCTGGGGCGACAGCCTGCTGAAAACCAGACTGACGCAGAGCAAATCGCGGTTCGGCTGGATCTCGCGGCGGGCCGGCAATGCGCTGAAATCCGGTGCCTCGTCTCTGGCTTTTCTGTCAGTGGGATTCGATGTCTACAGCGCCGCGGCCTCGTTCATGGAGGTTCGCCGCAATGGCGAACTTGACGACAGTACCACCCGGCTCTTGCGGGTGAACGGCGGGCTTTCGGTGGTCAGCGGCGCGCTGAACCTGGCAATGGGGGTGTCGCTGCTGATGAGCGGGGCGGTGGCCAGCGCCGCCGCCGCCGCCTTCGGGATCGCCGGTGCCGTGGTGGCGGTGAGCGCGATGATCTACAGCGCGGTTCACGCGGTGAAGCAGCTGCAGCATACCTATGGTGTGACCCTCCACACGGGTGAGAAGCTGCGCGAGGGCTTCCGCGCCTTCATCGGGCTGGGCGTGTCGGGCAAGACCCGGGAACGGCTGCAGCGCGAGGCCGAACGCAAGCTGGCGACAAGCACCATGAACAACGGGCTGATGGCGGATGCGCTCTCGGTCTTTGCCGAGGACGAGGTTTATGCCATCAACAACCCGCAGGAGGTGACGCCGCGCGTCTCGCATGTGGTCACCAGCCTCGGAGACAAGAACAACGATCAGTTCGTGGCCAGGGACAAGCTCAAGATCCTCATCTACTACAGCCGCCGGAATCCCGAAACCGGCAAATGGGCGCATAACCAGATCGAATTTCTAGGAGATCTGTCGGTCAGCAAGAAGACCGCACAGGAGTTGCTAGCGCTGGAGAAGCAGCGGCTCAGCACCCTCTACGGCGCGGACAATGTCGTCTTTGGCCACTGGAACTCGGCCTACTCGTTTCACGAGGGGTACGATCACCACATCTGGTCTGAGGACGAGAGCTTTCAGCAGATGCAGGCCCGCCGCCAGCTGGGCGAGACGCCTGTCGCCTCCGGGGCGGACTGGGACGACCTCAACTACCAGGGCATTTCCGCCGATGAGGCCCGCGATTTCCAGACTGCCGGCGGCGATCTGCTGCAGGAATACGACATCCGCGGCAATCTGCAGATCTACTACGGCCGATACGGCGAATCCGTATTGAGCGGCTTCGACTTGGGGAAAGTCTACGGATCCGTCCGGGTTATCGCGCGCAAGGACTACGACATCGAAAACGACTATGTCCTGTGGCAACTGGGCGGCGCGGAGGACGGCCAGACCGACACCATGTACGGGCGCAGCGACGAGGCCAACTGGTTCAACATCTATTTCGGCAACCAGATCGCCATCGGCGGCGAAAAGGACGACCGCTTCATCGTCAATATCGAAGCCGGGGATGAAGGCAAGGTGGTGCAAAAAGCCCTTGTCGGCGGCGAGACCGAAGACGACAGCGATCAGGATACGCTGGTGCTGGTAGATGACGCGGGGCTGCTGGGCGCGGGCGACCGGAACGTCATCCACCTGAATTCGGGAGAGGCCGGGGCCTATACCGGCTCCTCGACGAAATATGCGTCCTACATGGTGACGGAGATCGAGAATTTCTCCGGTCTGGCAGGCGTCACCGACGAGGTCTGGGGCGGCAGCGACGACAACGTGATCAACGGGCTGGGCGGCAACGACGAGCTGCACGGCGAGGGCGGCGATGACATGCTGATCGTCCATCAGGGCGATATCGCCGATGGCGGCGAGGGCATGGATGCCTATGTGATCAGCCGTGGCGTGGATGGCGACGGAAAGCCGACCTCCGGGCGGATCGAGATCTCCGAAGCCGCCTCTGAGGAAGACATCAACGCGATCTCGCTTGAACACAGCCTTGCGGAAATCTCGGAGGCGGTGCTGGTGCCGGTCTATGCGCGCAACAGCAGCACGGTTGTCTCCTACGATATCCAGATCACGCTGAGCACCGGCAGTGGCACCGCGACGACGCTGGTGCTGAAGGACATGTACGACGCCGAGGGCAACTTCCAGAGCAAGCATTTCGTGTTCCAGACGACGGACGGTTTCGCGTTGATCCCGCAGTTTCCCGTCTCGCTGAACGACGATGACGCCGATCCCGGTGCCGATGTTCCGGCGCTGCACCAGGCGGCCTTCGATGGCCGGTTCGTGGTGCGCTACAGCGTGGAGGCAGACATCTCAATCGAACTGGCGGCGAACGATTACTATCACAGCGCGCGGGTGCTCGACAGCGCGTATGTCACGATCAATGCCGCCACCGGACTTGTCGAGGTCTACGAGGATACGATCCTGCCGCTGCATCAGGGCCACGCGCCGGGCAGGCTGCTGCGCAGGGTGACGCTGCCGGAGCGGTTCATCCTGCTTCCCGAAGGCACCAGTTATCGCGACACCCTGATCGGAACCAATGGCCGCGATATCCTTTCGGGCAAGACCGGGAACGACACCCTGCAGGGCGGAGAGGGGGAGGATAGCTACGTCGTCTTCTTCGACACCGCCGAGGCGCAGGAAAGCGGCTATGACAAATATGCGACCCACAAGCACACCGACGCGGGCGAGGTGGTGATCCTTAACGTGGCCGTGCGCGAGGAGCTGACAGACGAGGACAGCGGCGAGACCTCGCAGGTCTACTACGGCGACGTGATCGTCACCAACCTGCCCAACCACGAGATGCTTCTGAGCATCGACGAGGCTGCGCCGGATGATCTGCTGCTGAGCTACGCGCCGGACGAGGAGGCCGCGCGGGTGATACGGCTGAAGGATTTCATGAAGGGAGAAGCGTACCGCCACATCTCGGTACAGGACGACGACGGAACCCAATGGTCGATCGAACTGGACAGCGACGGCCAGCCGATGTTCGGGCTGGGCATCGGCCAGGGCACCGACGCCGACGACACCGCCAGCGGCGACGACGATATTCTGGCGCCGCAGCGCTCGGCCTATATCCAGGGTCTGGGCGGCGACGACATCATGCGAGTGCTCGGATACAGCGATGCCAGCGGAAACGTCCTTGGCGGCGATATCCTCGATGGCGGCGAGGGCAACGACACCCTGATCGGCGGCGAGGTGGATTCGCAGCTGTTCGGCGACGTGGGCGACGACCTGCTGGTGAGCTTCGACGCGGAGGATCTGCTGGCGACGGGGTTCGGCAACGATATCATCGACCTGTCGAAGAGTACCGGCGGCTACAAGCTGATCGACACCGCAAGCCGGGTGGACGCGGCAGGGATCGTCACCGACCTCAATCGGGTGATCCTGCCGTTCGATCCGACTGCCGATACGGTGACGTTCTATCGCTACGGGGGTCACCTGCTGATCGACGCCTTCTTCACGCCGGCGGGCAGCGACGCTGAGCAGGAGATGGTGCTGCTGCTGGCGGAGTATTTCGGGGCCGGGGCGAAACGCGCGGTGCAGCTGGAATATCACGGCGCACTGGCGGCGGAGACGGACACCCGGGCGCTCGATCCGGCGGCGGCAACAGCGTTGGTCACGGCTGCGGGTCTCTGGCAGAAGGCGGCGACGGCGAAGGCGAGCAGCAGCGACGATGTGCTTTTCCTGACGCCCGAGATGCTCACCTCCGTCAGCGCGGCGGTCCGCAGCTTCTCCTCCGGCGATGGCCACGACATCGTGGTGGACGATTTCACCGATCAGCAGGATGGCATCGTGCACAGGATCTACGCCGGTGCGGGTTCGGATCAGGTATTCGGCCGCGAGGGCCGCGACGAGATCTTCGGCGAGGCCGGAGATGACATCCTACTCGGCGAAGACGGCGACGATCTGCTCGTCGGCGGCGAGGGGGACGATTATCTCGAAGACCTCTCGGGGATGAACACGCTTCTGGGCGGGGCCGGCAACGACGTACTGGAGGGGGCGGGCACGCTTGACGGCGGGGCCGGATCGGACAGGATCTCGGGCAGCAACGGCAGTGACAATATCATCGCCGGATGGGGAAGCACCTTTGATATCAATTACCTGCAGGGTTATGGCGGCGACGACATCCTGACCGGGAGCCACGGGATTGACTACATCAACGGCGGCGATGGCCACGACGTCATTTACGCGCACGGCAACAACGACATCGTCTATGCCTCGCCGGGCGGCGACGAACTGAGGGGGCAGGAGGGCTGGGACATCCTGTCGTTCGAATACGTCGACGCGGCGGTGACAGCGGATTTCCGCGCGCGCAGCGTCAGTGGCGACTGGATCGGCGTCGACGACCAGGGCAAGGCGACATTCTACAATTTCGAGGAGGCGATCGGCTCGGAGGGCGACGACAATCTGACCGCCGGAGACAGAACCTTCACGCTGTCCGGGGCGGGCGGCAACGATCTGCTGACCGGGACGGCGGGCGACGACGAGCTGCACGCCTATTACGGCGATGCCGGCGGCGACGGCGAGGAGAGCAACGCGCTCTACGGGCTCGCCGGGAACGATCTGCTGACAGGGTCGAATGGCGACGATCTGCTGGATGCCGGGGCAGGGGACGACACGATCAGGCTCTATGGCGGTACCGATGCGGTGATCACCGGCGGGGGGTCTGACGTGATCGACCTGCGCGCGGCGACGGGGATCAAATGGATCACCGCGACGACCGCCGAGGGCGAGATCACCCGGCTTCAGGTGGCGTTCGACCCGCTGTCGCAAAACACCACGATGGAGCAGGACGGCAGCGATCTGGTGATCGTGGCCTATGACGACGGCGCGACCCAGCCGTTTCTGGCGGTGGTGCTGGAGGGGTATTTCGACGATGCGGCGGTGCGGCGTATCGAACTGGGCTATACCGATCCCGACGCGGGCGACGGCGCGGCGCTTATCGTGATCCGTGCACCGGACATTCAGGACAAGCTGAACGGTGTCTATGCCGCCAGCGCAGCGGATGACTCGCTGACCATCGGCGCGGCGAATTTCCGCACCGTCACGGATCAGGCGGGAACGGTCCGGCAGTCCTTTGATGCGGGGCGGGGGGATGACACGATCATCTACCTGTCCGATGCCTCCGGGGCCGACACCACCGCGCGCCGCGAGATCCTCGGCGGGGAGGGGAACGATACCCTCAGCGCCGACGATGCCATGACCCGGCTGACCGGCGGGGCGGGCCACGATGCGCTTACCGGCGGCGGATGGCTGGACGGTGGCGCGGGCAACGATACGCTTGCCGCCGGCAGCGGCGCGGCCACGCTGCTGGGCGGCTCCGGCGACGACATCCTGACCGGCGGCGCGGGCGCGGATGTGATGGAAGGCGGCGCGGGAGACGATATCCTTGTCGGCGGTGGCGGCGCCGATGAACTGGATGGCGGCCTCGGGTATGACCGGATTGACGGCGGCCTGGGCAACGATGTCATCCATGCCTCAAGCGGGCGCGACAGCATCGACGGCGGCGCCGGGCACGACACGCTCAGTTTCATCAAGGCGACGGAGGCGATCCTGTTCGATCAGCCCGGCGGCCTGCTGGAGATCGCGGATGCGCTGCGCTACGGCCCGTTCGAATTCACCAGCGTCAGCGGGATCGAGAAGGTCGTCGGTACGAATTTCAACGACGAGATCGTCGGCCATGACGGGCTGACGGAGCTGGAGGGGCGCGACGGTGACGACGCCCTGATGGGCACCGCCGGCACCGACCGGCTCGACGGGGGCGATGGCGACGACGTTCTGATCGCCACCGCGGGTGGCGACACGCTGATCGGCGGCGAGGGCGAGGACACACTGAGCCTTGAGCTTGCCGCCGATGGAACGCGCGCTGACACCGGGCTGGTGATCGACCTAATCTCCGGGCTGCTGCCCTTCGATCTGACCGTCGCCGGGTTGAGCGGGATCGAGGTGTTGCGGCTCACCGATACCGCCGACACGGTACATGCGGGGGCGGGCTTCGGGCGGATCGAGGCCGGGAACGGTGACGATATCCTCCACGCGGCGCCCACGCTTGCGACTGACGGGGATGGCAACCCGGTTGGCACTGTGCTGGAAGGCGGCGCGGGCAATGACCTGTTCTACGCCGGGCAGGGTGCGGATATCTTCGAAGGCGGCGCGGGCGAGGATACCGCCGATTTCGCCGCGTTCACCAGCGGGGTGAAACTCGACTTCTCGACACAGGAATTCTCTGCTGTGGCACCGGCCACGGAAGGAGTGCTCGGGCTGCAGGGAATTTCTGGTATCGAAATCGTGCTCGGCACCATCGCCGGGGATGAAATCACCGGCGGCGGCGGTGTGACGTCGATCCATGCCGGGGACGGAAACGATACGATCACCGGCAGCGCCGGCGATGACAGCATCGATGGTGGCGATGGCAATGACATTGTCTATGTCAGCACCGGGGTGGACTATGTCGACGGCGAGGCCGGCGGCGGCGATGTGCTCAGCTTCGAGAAACTCGACGGCGGGGTGTATTTCGATTTCGCAGACGTGGCGGCCTTTTCGACCCGGGCCAACGGGAGCTATGGCTTCTCGGAGGTCTGGGGGATCGAGATCGCCAGGGGGACAGACTACGACGACAGCCTGTCTTCCGGGTCGACATGGATCAAGACCCTTTCCGGCGGAAAGGGCAACGACACACTCATCAGCCCGGTCAACAAGGCGGACGTGCTCCGGGGCGAGGCAGGCGACGATCTGTTTGTGATCAGTGGCGGCAAGACCATCGTCGAAGGCGGCGCCGGCTTCGATACGGTGCGGCTGAACTTTACCCCCGGTAGCGAATTCTCGCTCTATGGCCGGAGCAACTGGAGTTCGATCGAGGCCGTGGAGGGATCGAACCGCGGCGAAAAGCTGAATGCCGGCGGAACCTATGCCAACGAGATCAGCAGCGTCTACACGATCTACGGGCGTGGCGGCGACGATACCCTGCGCGACGCCTTCGGCGATCACTATCTGGACGGGGGCAGCGGCGATGACGCGTTTGTGCTTGGCTCGATCCCCTACGGCGCCGAGGAAACCACACATGACGTCATCGTCGGCGGATCGGGTTACGATCGGGTCTCGTTCCTTGCGACCACGTCCTATGCTGTCGACGCCGATTTCAGTCAGGGTGGCGCTGTCAGGCTGAATGCCCGCGGCGACACGCTGAGCCTGCAAGGGATCGAGGAGTTCTGGGGTCACGGCTGGAAGGACGACCGCATCGTGGCCGACGCCCATATGGTGGCGCTTTACGGGCAGGACGGCAACGATGTGCTGACCGGCAATGCCCGTGACAACTACCTCCAGGGCGACAACAATTATGCCGGCAGCAGCTTCGAAAGCGATGACATCCTCAACGGGCTCGGCGGCGACGATGTGCTGGACGGCGGCCATGGCAACGACACCCTCAATGGCGGGGACGGTGCCGACAGGCTTTCGGGCCAGCTCGACGACGATGTCCTTTCGGGTGGTGCCGGGGATGACACGCTGGATGGCGGCTCCGGCGCCGATACGCTGTACGGCGACGATGGCGCTGACACTCTGGATGGCGGCACCGGAGACGACACCCTGAACGGCGGCGCCGGCAACGATGTGCTGTTCGTCTCGTCCGGCAACGACAGCTATGATGGCGGTGCCGGCTTCGACATTCTGAGCTTTGACCGGATCGAAGCCGGGCATAACACAGCGGGCGCCAATGCCGGCGTCCGGCTGATGAACGAAGCGCCGGTCGCCTCGCAGATGACGGATTACACGGCGTCGGCGGTCAACAATGTCGAAGGCGTGATCGGCAGCCGCTACAACGACATCCTCTATACGCTGGATGCCTATCAGATGGTCGATGGCGGTGCCGGCAACGACGAGATCTATGCTGCGGGCGAGAGCCGCGCCATCGTGGTGGCGGGCGGTGCCGGCAAGGACACCATCCACTCCGGGCTGCGCGGCGACGGTGCCGGCGGCGCGGACATGTTCTTTGGCGATCAGATCATCGACATCTCTGCCGTCCAGCGGGGCGGATCGGTGCTGTCTGTGGATTATGGCGATACCTCGCTGGACAGGGCGGATGTGCTGAACTCCAACGGGCGCGACGAATATCTTGTCGGCGGCGGCGGAGATGACACCTATAATATCGTCGGGAGGTCGCCGGATACGTCGAAGGATTACAGCCATGTGCATATCCTCGATGCGCAGGGGAGCGATGTGCTGAACCTCAGCACCAGCGGCGACAGAATAGACACCGAAGGCGCCTGGGACCGGATCTGGTTTGACAAGGAAGGTGAAGACCTGCTGATTACCTACAAGCGAGAGAGCGACGATCCCGGCACGACCAAGGTCACCATCGAGGGCTGGTTCGCGGGCGGCAGCGACAAGTTCAAGCTCGAAAAGATCACCGTGGACAATATCAACTATATCAGCGCTGCGGGGGTTGATGCGCTGGTCTCGGCGATGCAGTGGTACGATCCGTTCGAATGGGACCGCGCGGGCGGTCACAACCTGTCGGTAAAATCGCTTGCGGCGCAGACATGGCAATTGGCGGCCGCGTGATGGCGCGGCTGACAGGGCCAGTCGAGAGGCCAGCCCGTGGCCCGTTTGCGCCGCGGTGCCGGGCATACATCGCGGCGCAAGCGCCTGACCGGCGATGTTTCCGACCAGGAACGGACTGTCGTAAAACTTAAAAAATACCTGTATACATGAATGGTGAGGCCGGAATCGCCCGGCAGGTATCGACGGCACCCGGCAGCCCGGCAAGGACACAGCGGATGACGCAACAGCCTCGGCAGTTCGATACGGCAGACCCGGTGCAGTGCGCCGGCCCGGCCGGGACGCCACTGCTGCTCGGATGCATTCTGATCCTCGCCAGTCTGCAGCGGGTGGTGGAGGATCAGGCGGCGGCGCAGGAGGCGGCGGTGCCGCTGCTGGAGCACCCGGCCAAGAGCGCCGGCAAGGCCTATGCGAGGGCGCTCGGGCTCAGGGCCGTCTTCCGGCGGCTGCCACTGGCACGGCTTGATCCAGAGCGACTGCCGCTGGCGTTTCGCACCGGGGACGGAGGCTGGCGGGTTCTGGCCCGGCTGACGGAGGAGCATGCGCTCGTGCTCGCCCCGGGAGAGCAGAGCCCGGTCGCGCTGTCGCCGGCGGAGCTTGCCGGGATCTGGTCCGGCGAGGTGCTGGAGGTCCGGGGCAGCGGTACCACCCGGCAGGCCTTGCGCCCGTTCGACATCACCTGGTTCATCCCCGAATTCCTGCGCTACCGGGGCCTTGCGATCGAGGTAATGGCGGCCTCGGCGATGCTGGAGCTGATGGCCCTTTTGATGCCGCTTTTCTTTCAGGTGGTGATGGACAAGGTCATCTTTTACCAGGCGGGCTCGACGCTGGATGTGCTGGTGACGGTGCTGGTGTTGGTCGCGGTGCTGGAGGTGCTGCTGAAATGCGTCCGTCAGTACATTGCCAGCCAGACCACGACGCGGATCGATGCCCGGCTGGGCGCGCGGTTGTTCGACAGGCTGATGGATCTGCCGATCTCCTACTTTCAGTCGCGCAGCACCGGCATGACGGTGATGCGGCTGCGCGAGCTGGACACGATCCGCGAATTCCTCTCCGGGGCGGCCAACACACTGCTGATCGACCTTGGCTTCACGCTGATCTTCTTCGCAGTGATGTACCTGTATTCGCCGCTGTTGACGGCGATCGTGGCGGCTTCGGTGCCCTGCTATTTCACGCTGGCCTATCTCACGACGCCGCGTTTGCAACGCCGGATCGAAGAGATGTTTCGCGACGGCGCGATCAACAATGCCTTCCTCACCGAGACCCTGACCGGCGTCGAGACCGTCAAGGCGCTGGCGCTGGAACCGCAGTTGATCCGACGCTGGGAGTCGCAGACGCAGAATTTCGTCACCTCGAACTTTCTCGTGCAAAGGCTGATGCAGGTTTCAGGCAGCCTCGTCGCCGCGATCCAGCGCATTACCCTTGTGTTGGTGCTGTGGGTCGGCGCCCGCATGGTGATCGGGCTGGAGCTGTCGATCGGCCAGTTGATCGCCTTCAACATGATGGCCGCCCATGTCAGCGAGCCGATCACCCGGCTGGCAGAGCTGTGGCGCGATTACGTGCAGGCGCGGGTGTCGATCGACCGGCTGGGGGATGTGCTGGATACCCCCGCCGAGCGTTCGGATACCCAGCCCGGCCTGCCGGAAAAGCTCGGCGGGGGTATCACCTTCGAGGCGGTGCGCTTTGCCTATGCGCCGCATCGGCCGCCGGTGCTGGAGGATTTCAGCCTCGATATCCCGGCCGGGTCCATGGTGGCCTTCGTCGGGGCCTCGGGGTCGGGCAAGAGCACCGTGGCGCGGCTGATACAGAAGCTCTACCTGCCCTCGGCGGGGCGCATCCGGCTTGATGGAATAGATCTGGCCGGCGTCGACGCGGTGGCGCTGCGCAAGCGCATGAGCGTGGTGCTGCAGGAGAATTACCTGTTCAACCGCTCGGTGCGGGAAAACATCGCCCTCCGCGACCCGGCGGCGCTGCTGGACCAGGTGATCGGGGCGGCGCGGCTGGCCGGTGCGCATGAGTTCATACTGGAGCTGAAGGACGGCTACGACACCGTGTTGGCGGAAGGGGGGGCGTCGCTTTCGGGCGGGCAGCGGCAGCGGATCGCCATTGCCCGCGCGGTGCTGAACGATCCCGCAGTGCTGATCCTCGACGAGGCCACAAGCGCGCTCGACGACGAGTCCCAGGAGCGGGTGAAACAGGGGCTGGAGCGAATCCGGGCCGGGCGCACGGTGATCATGATCGCGCACCGGCTGTCGACGGTGCGGGACTGCGACCGGATCTTCGTTCTGGACAATGGGCGGATCGTGGAGGCGGGCAGCCCCCGCGCGCTGCTGGCACATGGCGGGGCCTATGCACGGCTCTGTCGGTTGCAGACCGGCGAAACCGGGCGCGCGCGGGACACGTCCAGCGCCGCGCCACGACAGACGCTGACGCTGGGACGCATGTCGGCGGCAATTGGAAGGGCGGAGGGCTGAGATGGCGCGCAGGGCGACAGGGCAGGCGGCGCATGGCGAGCAGAGGGGGCGCCGCAGGCATCTGCGCGCACTGTTGGCCGCCTGGCGCGGGCAGCGTGGGGAGGCGAAGGGCCCCTCGCGGCGGCGGCTGGAGCTGGAGTTTCTGCCAGCCTATCTGGAGATCCTCGAACGCCCGCCCTCGCGGGTCGGGCGGCTACTGGGGCTGGCGATCATGCTGCTCTGCGCCGGGGCGCTGATCTGGTCAGTGCGCGGCCGGCTGGATGTGATCGCGACCGCGCCGGGGCGTGTCATCGTCGGGCAATATTCCAAGACGGTGCAGGCGGCGGCGGGCGGGGTGGTGACGGATATTCGCGTGCGCGATGGCCAGACGGTGCGGGCCGGTGAGGTGCTGGTTGAACTGAACCCGACCTCCGCGCGCGCCGATCTCGACCGGCTGAGACGGCAGGTGGAGAGCAACGCCGCCAGCGTTGCCCGCTTTGAGGCCCTGCTGTCGGACGATCCGGTTGCGGAGTTTGCCGCGCGGGGCGATCTGGCAGCGGATCAGAAGGCGCAGGCACTGACCTATCTGGAGGGGGAATGGCTCGCCCGCACCGCCGCGCGCGAGACCTATCTGTCGCAACTCCGGCAAATCGCGGCACAGCAACTGGCCTCGGCGCATTCCGTAGCGGAATCCGAGACGTTACTTCGGATCGCGCAGGATCGCCACGACTCGATGAAGCCACTGGCGGAAAAGGGCATCTACGCGCGGATGGATCTGCTGACCCTTCAGAAGCAGGTGGTCGAACAGCGCCGCACTCTTGCCGAGCAGACGGACACGCTGGCGGTGCTGCAGGTGCAGCAGGAAACGCTGGTTTCCGAGAATGCCCGCCAGGAGGCCGAATGGCGCCAAAGCGTGCTGCAGCGTCTGGAACAGAGCCGCGCCGATCTCGGCGCGCTCGGGCAGGAGCTGATCAAGGCGCAGGAGACCGCCCGGATGCAGACCATTGCAGCGCCGGTCGATGGCGTCGTGCAGCAGCTTGCGGTGCATACCATCGGCGGCGTGGTGCAGGCCGGACAGGCGCTGATGATGGTGGTGCCGGAAACCGACGATCTGGAGGCGGAGGTCAACATCCTGAACCGGGATGCGGGGTTCGTCCGTCGTGGCCAGCCGGTGCAGGTGAAGGTAGAGAGCTTCCCCTACACCAAGTACGGCACGATCACCGGCGAGGTGCTGCAGGTCTCCAGGGATTCGGTTTCCGACGAGACGCTCGGCCTCGTCTACCCGGCGCGGGTGCGGCTGGACCGGCTGAGCTTCAGCACCGATGATGGCGCGATTCCTCTTTCGGCCGGTATGGAGCTGACCGCCGAGATCCGGACCGACGAGCGCCGGGTGATCGACTATCTGCTGAGCCCGCTGCAGGAGTACCAGTCGATGGCGCTGCGGGAGCGATGAGATGAGCCTTACCGCCGAATATCTCTTTGATATCGCCCGCGAGAACGATGGCACGCCCGCAACCCCGCGGCTGGACAGCGGCCTGCAGGGGCTGGTGGCTGCGGCGGCCCTGCTGGACCTGCCCTGCGACGCGATGCAGATCTGGCATTTCCACGGCAAGACGACGGGCGCCTTCGAGACCATCGACATCCTGCGCGCGGCGCGACGGATCGGCCTGCGCGCCGATGTGATGGCGCTGCGGGCGGAGCGGCTGGACCGGCTGCCCACGCCGATGCTGCTGCGCGCGCGGGATACCGGTGCTAAGGGCGATGCCGGTGCCTTCACGGTGGTGGTCTCTGCGGGGGCCGGTGGGCTGACAATCCGCGATCCGCTCACCGGAGAGGAGGCGCATGTTCCGCCGCAGGAGGTGAAACGGCGCTTTGCCCCGCAGGCGATCCTGCTGGCGCGGGCGCCCGGGACGCTGGCCGCGGATGGCGGCTTCGGGTTTGCGTGGTTCCTGCCCTCGATCCTGAAACACGCGGCGCGGTTCCGGCGGGTGATCATCGCGGCGCTTTGTCTGCAGCTGTTCGCGCTGGTGTCGCCGGTTCTGTCGCAACTGGTGATCGATCGCGTGCTGGTAAGCCGCCAGCTTCAGAGCCTCGATGTGCTGGTGATCGGCATGCTGGCGATCGCGGTCTTCGATCCGCTGATGAGTTATTTCCGCAATCTGGTGTTCAGCCACCTCGCCAGCGGCGTGAATTCAGAGCTGTCGGCGCGGGTCTATCGCCATCTCGTCTCGCTTCCGTTGTCATATTTCCGGACCCGGCAGACCGGAGACATCATCGCCCGGGTGCGCGAACTGGACGGGATCCGCAATTTTCTCACCGGATCGGCGCTGATGCTGGTGCTGGATCTGGCCTTCGTCGGGGTGTTTCTTGCGGTGATGTTCCGCTATGCGGCGCAGCTGACCTGGCTGGTGGTGGCGTCGCTGGCGGTCTATCTGCTGATCTGGACGGTGATCGCTCCGGCGCTGCGACGACGGGTCGAGACGAGCTTTGAGCGGAATGCCGACAATACCGCCTTCCTGACCGAGGCGGTGACAGGAATCGAGACGGTGAAATCTCTGGCGGTGGGCGACCGGTTCCGGCGCGAGTGGGAAGACCGGCTGGCCGCCTATCTGCGCGCCTCGTTTCGTACCTCCATGATGGGCAACTGGGGCGGCGGGGCGATCGGGCTGGTGCAGCGGGTGCTGAGCGCGTTGCTGCTGTGGTTCGGGGTGCGGATGGTGATGGCCGGGGATCTGAGCATCGGTCAGTTGGTGGCGTTCAACATGCTGGCGGGCCATGTCACCATGCCGATCCTGCGGATGGCGCAGATCTGGCAGGATTTCCAGCACGTCGGCGTGTCGATCCGCCGGATCGGCGATATCCTGAACCATCCCGCCGAACCGCTGGCGGCGCCGGGGCGCAGTTCGCTGGGAAAGATCGTGGGCGAGGTCGAGCTGCGCAAGGTGACCTTTCGCTACAGCGTGGATGGCGCCGAGGTTCTGCGCCGGCTCAGCCTGCATGTCCGGCCGGGCGAGAAGATCGGCGTCACCGGGCTCAGCGGGTCGGGCAAGAGCACGATCACCAAGCTGATCCAGCGGCTCTATGTGCCGCAAAGCGGGCAGGTGCTGGTCGACGGGGTGGACCTCGCGCTGGCGGATCCAGCGATGCTGCGCCGGCAGATGGGGGTCGTGCTGCAAGAGAGCTTTCTGTTCAACGGATCGGTGCGCGAGAACATCGCCCTCGGCGATCCCGGCGCAGGGCAGGCGCGGATCGAGGAGGTGGCGCGGCGGGCTGGGGCGCATGGGTTCATCACCGCGCTTCCCGGCGGGTACGAGGCCCAGGTGGGCGAGCGCGGCGGCGCTCTCTCGGGCGGGCAGCGGCAGCGGATCGCCATTGCCCGCGCGCTGCTGGCCGATCCGGCCATCGTGATTTTCGACGAGGCGACGTCGGCGCTCGATTATGAATCCGAGGCGGCGATCCTGCAGAACCTGCCACAGATCCTCGAAGGGCGCACGGCGATCATGATCGCCCACCGGCTGAACGCCATGCGCCAGTGCGACCGGATCATCGTTCTGGAAAAGGGCGAGATTGTGGAGCAGGGCCCGCATGCGGCGCTGCTAGGGCAGGGCGGGCGCTATGCGCAGCTATGGCGGATGCAGAATGGCTGAGCGGGCCGCGGCTTCAGGGGGCGATATGCTGGCGCAGGCGCTGAAACAGGTCGGAAGCCGAGCGCTCCTGATATTGCGCGGTGTCGACGGTCAGGTCGCGCAGGAACGTCGCCGTCCGTTCCGGCGCGCACGAGAGATCGCGCATGTACCAGCGGATCGCGCGCCAGAGCCCGGCGGAAAACGCGTCGCGCAGGATCGGGTCGGGGATAAGGCCGGTCAGGCAAGCATGCAGGCGCGACAGCAGTTCATAGTGAGTCTCCGCGTCCTGCGGCTCCAGTGCCCGGGCGAACCCGTGCAGAGCAACCACGTCGGAATGCTGCGAGACGCTCAGTGCCGGCAGATCGTGCAAGAGGATTGCCCCGACAAGCCCGCTCAGCGTCGTCAGATCCCGCGCCTTGTCCTCGGGCACCAGCGGGGTCACCACCGTTCCGACGCCGGATTTCGTGAACACGAGCCGCTCGTAGGCGAGGCGCTGCAGGATCTGCCGGATCGGCGTGCGGGACATGCCGAACTGGGTCGCCAGTTCGGTTTCGTAGAGAACGGTATCGCCCTCGTAGCCGTTGATGCAGATTGTCCTGCGGATCGCATCGAGCGTGGTCTCGGCCTGGGTCGCTTTGTGCATGGGTCTTCGCTTTTCTTCCGCCTTGTTTCGATTTTGTGCTCCGGCGGCCTTTCTAGAGTTATGATATTCCTGTATACAGGTGCAATTAGCTCGGAACACTAAAGGCTTTTCATGATCTCGCCAAGTCCTCCCCCTCCGCTGCCGCGGAAGCTCCCGTTATGGGATATCGCCGCGGTGGCGATCGTGGCCGCACTCGCGGCGCTGCTGGTCCTGAACGTTCTGGCCAATATGGAAAGGGCCGGGATCAGGCCGGGCTTCGGCTTTCTGAGCCAGACCGCGGGCTTCGATGTCAGCGAGGCGCTGATTGCTTATGCACCGGAGGATTCCTACGCCCGGGTGATCCTTGCCGGCGTGCTCAACACATTGTTTCTGTCCGTGGTCAGCCTGATTCTCGCCACGCTGGTGGGGCTCCTGATCGGCCTGATGAGCGTCGGGCCCAGCCCGGTCGGGCGCAGGCTGGCGCTGTGGTATGTCGAGCTGTTCCGGAACCTTCCCAAGCTGCTGATCCTGCTGGTTCTGTTCGTTGCCGCCGTCAATGGCCTACCGCATGTGCGTCAGGCGATTTCGCTCGGGCCGGTGCATCTTTCCAATCGCTCGATCTACTTTCCGCTGCCGGTCTGGAACGGGCGTCAGTGGATGCTGATCGCGGCGGTCCTGCTGGGGTTGGCCCTGAGCGTCCTGCAACACCGCACACTGACCCGGATGCGCGAGGCGAACGGCAACGCGCCCGCCTTCTGGCCCTTTGCCCTGGCGCTTGTCGTTGGTTTGCCGGTGGGTGTGGCGGTGTTGTTCCAGGTTCCGCTGGTCTGGTCGACGCCGCAACTGGCGGGGTTCGATTATCAGGGCGGCGGCAGGGTCTCGCTACAGTTCATGGTGATCGCGGCCACGTTGGGGCTCTACCATGGGGCGCAGATCGGTGAGGTGGTTCGCGGTGGAATCGAGTCGGTCTCGCGCGGCCAGATCGAATCGGCGCTCGCACTGGGGCTGTCGCCCCGGCAGGTGATGCGGTTTGTCGTGCTGCCGCAAGCGATCCGGATCGTCATCCCCTCGATGAACAATCAATACGCCAACCTGATCAAGAACACCTCTATCGCGATCGCCGTGGGGTATTCGGACCTGATGTCGGTCGCCGGGACGATCATCAACCAGACCTTTCGCCCGCTTGAGATGATGGCGCTGACCATGGCGATCTACCTGGCGATCTGTCTTCTTGTCACCACAGCGCTGAACCGGATCAACGACCGGTTGCGCCGCACCGAAGGACGATAGCCAGATGCCCGTTGCCTTGATCTCCCGGACACGCAGGTTCCTGACAGACGCATTCGGAACCCCGCTCGCCGCACTTTGGACGCTGATGGCGCTGGCGATTGGCGTACCAATGGCCTGGATGGCGCTGAACTGGTTGCTGATCGGCGCCGTCTGGCCATGGCAGCCGGTGGAGATATGTGGCCGGAAAACCGGGATCTGCTGGCCATTCATCGTCGAAAAGCTGCAGTTCATCCTGTTCGGCACCTATCCGCACGACCAGATCTGGCGGCCGGCCACGGCCTCGGCGATGCTCTGCGCGCTGACGGTGCAGACCGGCCTGCAGATGACCGGGCGCGGGCTGCGGCTGTCGGTGCGCCAGGCGGTTCTGATCTGGGTGGTGGCGCTGATCGTCACCTTCGTGCTGATGGCGGGTGGTGTTGGCGGCCTGCCGCCGGTCGACAGTGTGCGCTGGAATGGGCTGCCGGTGCTGCTGATCCTATCTGTCGTGGCGATCGCGCTGGCCTTCCCGCTGGGGGTGCTGCTGGCGCTGGCGCGGGAACAGACGGGCTACCGGGTGCTGTCGCGCTTCGCGACGTCGTATATCGAGATCGCGCGGGGCGTGCCGATGCTGACCTTTCTCTTTGTCGGCGTCTTCGTGTTGCCAATGATGCTGCCGCCGGGTACCCGCATCTCGCCCGTGGGGGCGACGCTGGTGGCGCTGATCCTGTTCCACGCGGCGTATTTTGCCGAAGACGTGCGGGGCGGATTGCGCGCGCTTCCCACAGGGCAGGCCGAGGCCGCGCGGGCCCTGGGGCTGGCGTATCCGGCGCTGATGATCCGGGTGCTGCTGCCGCAGGCGATCCGTAGCGCGCTGCCGTCGATCGTCAACAGCACCATCGGCGCCTACAAGGATACGTCGCTGGTGGTGGTGCTGGGCATCCACGACCTGACCGCGACCGCGCGCATGGCGTCCTCTGACCCCGGTTGGCGCGAATACACGCTGGAGGCGTATTTCATCGTCGGGCTGTGGTTTTTCGTCTCCTGCGCCTTCCTGTCGGCCACCGGCCGTGCCCTCCCTCGCCACCGTTCCGGCCGCGTCGCTGCCTGAAATACAGGCAAAGGTGGGGAAAAATGTTCCCGAGGCCGGAAAAGTGGGATCGTTGTCGCAAAACTGTTTAAATATACCTGTATACATGTGCTATGCGAGAGATCGCTGATACCGCAACCTCAGACCTCGTCAGACAAAAGGACATTCACGATGAAATCCCTGGTTGCTTCGCTCATCCTCTCCGCGGCAGTCGCCGCCACGATGAGCACCACATCCGTTCAGGCCGGGCAGGTCATGGACGAAATCAAATCGAACGATAAACTCGTCTGTCTCGTGAACCCGCAATCGCCGGGCTTTTCCGCCCCCGACAGCAATGGCGTCTTCCAGGGCTTCAACACCGACTTCTGCCGCATGGCCGCCGCCGCCATTCTCGGGGATGCCGGGAAGGCCGATATTCGCGGTGTCGGCTTCTCCGATTCCATGAAGACCCTGGTGGCCAAAGGTGGGCATATGGCGTCGCGCTCGATCACCGTCACCGGGACCCGCGATGCCGATCCCGGGATGGCTTTCGTCGTCACCACCTTCTACGATGGCCAGGGTTTCATGGTGCCGAAATCGCTGGGCGTGCAGAGCGCGCGGGAGCTTGAAGGCGCCACCGTCTGCGCCGAGGACGGCTCTACCACGCTGCTCACGCTGGCTGACTGGTTTTCCGACCGTGGCATGAACTACCGGGTGGAGAACATCGCCGACAAGACTGCGCGGCTCGAAGCCTTCTTTTCGGGCAAATGCGATGTCTATGCCTCGGACGTGACTGCTCTGAGCTCCGACCGGCAGCTTGCGGGGACCCCAGAGGAGTATGTAATTCTGCCGGAAGTGATCTCGAACGAGCCGCTGACGCTTGTGACCCAGCCCGATCAGGACCTGGAGAGCAGTGTCTTCTGGGCGTTCCAGGTCATGCTGAACGCCGACGAATACGGGATCACCTCTGCCAATGTCGATGATATCGTCGGCGATCTGGACAGCCAGCCGCAGGCGGTTCAGCGCCTGTTCGCCGAAGATGGCGCCACCGTCGACATGGCCGCAAAGCTGGGTCTGCCCGCCGACTGGGCCTATCAGGTGATCCGGCAGGTCGGTTCCTATTCCGAGGTGTTCGACCGCAACCTCGGCCCCGACACCGCGTTCAAGCTGGTGCGCGCGGAAACCGTCAATGCCGCGACCAGCGATGGCGGCTTGATGTATGCCTACCCGATCCGCTGAGCGGATCCGCTGCCGCGCGGACACTGGAAGTCCACGCGGCAATTCTCCAAATCCCCAAAAAAGGTTAGCAATAGATGCGTACTAGGGAGTCGCAGAAGTATTCACCGGAATTGCGCGAGCAACTCATGGATCTCGAAACCAGCATTCGTGCGCAGATCGCTGTCCCGAAAGGGGGGGGGATCGTGACGATGGGCTTTCCCGGGCTGGCCTTCGCAGTGACCGGTGATGCCTATATCGATCCTGAACGCATGCGCGCGACACTCGTCCATCCCGCGCTCGAACGCTGTGATGTGCTGATCGTTCTGGTCGAGCCCGAGGAATTGCCCCCGGGGGCGATGGAGGTCCTGCAGGATCTTTGCGCCGACAGGGATATCAGCGTGCTGCACCTGCCGATCGCAGATTATCAGGTGCCCGGCGACAGGTTCGCTGCCGGCTGGGAGACAGTCGCCGGCCGGATCGATGATATCCTGCAGTCCGGCGGAACGCTGGCGTTGTCCTGCCACTATGGCGCCGGGCGATCGGGGATGATCGCGGCGGGGCTGTTGCTGGAGCAGGGTCTGCCGCTGAGCGAGGCGATCCTCGCGGTGCGCGAGCAATTCCCCGAGTCGATCGAGAGCGATGTGCAACTGGCATGGCTGGCCGACAAGCACGCGGCCCTGAGCGGCGCCCGCGCTACGGCGATGGCGCGCCACGTTTTCCCGGACTGAGCGCTGGAGACCGCCATGACCAAGCACGCCACCCGGATTCAGCCTTCGCCGGGTCCGATGCAGGTGTCCGACAAGATCGCGATCCAGATTTCGCACATGAACAAGTGGTTCGGCGCGTTCCACGTGCTGCGGGATATCAACCTTTCCATCTACCGGGGGGAGCGGGTCGTGATTGCGGGACCCTCGGGCTCAGGCAAATCGACGCTGATCCGCTGCATCAACCGGCTGGAGGAGCATCAGTCCGGCACCATCCTGGTGGACGATACCGAACTCAGCTCGGATCTGAAGAACATCGACAAGATCCGTTCCGAGGTCGGCATGGTGTTCCAGCACTTCAACCTGTTCCCGCACCTGACGATCCTCGAGAACTGCACGCTGGCGCCGATCTGGGTGCGCAAGATGCCGCGCAGGGAGGCCGAGGAAACGGCGATGCATTTCCTCGAAAAGGTGAAGATCCCGGAGCAGGCGAACAAGTACCCCGGCCAGCTTTCGGGCGGCCAGCAGCAGCGCGTGGCGATCGCGCGATCGCTGTGCATGCGCCCGCGCATCATGCTGTTCGACGAACCGACCTCGGCGCTTGATCCGGAGATGATCAAGGAGGTGCTCGACACCATGGTGGAACTGGCCGAGGAGGGCATGACGATGCTCTGCGTCACCCACGAGATGGGCTTCGCGCAGGCGGTGGCCAACCGGGTGATCTTCATGGACCAGGGCCAGATCGTTGAGCAGAACGAGCCGAAGGAATTCTTCAACAACCCGCAGCACGAGCGCACCAAGCTGTTCCTCAGACAGATCCTCGGCCACTGAGGTACGCGCGCCGGCCACGCGGAACACCGCCTTCCAGTTACCCGCAAGTGTGGTGCGGCGAATTGATTCCCCCATCAGATTTGGTCTTGTCCGGAACGCCATCGTGCTCGAGCGCTTGTCTGGGGCGGACGCAGCCGGGTTCTCCGGCCTCGAGGACCAGGTCGACTATCATTGGGGCGAATTGTTCAAGGCCGCGGCGCTCTCGACGCTTCTCTCCGTAGGGACCCAGATGGGGTCATCAAGCGATGAAAACTCGTTGCTTGAGGCGTTACGCACCGGGGCTGCGGACAGCATCAATCAGGCGGGTCAGCAGGTGGTCCAGCGGTCGGCTAACATCCAGCCCACCCTCACCATTCGCCCCGGCTCCCCGGTCAGGATCATTGTAGGCCGCGATCTCGTACTCTCGCCCTGGAAAGGATAGCGAGAGTTCCAACCGATCTCAACGCGACAGCGCAGCCACCCGGTCGAGGGCGGTGCCGAAGCCCTGAAGCGAGATCGTGAATGGCATGGCGGCGCCGCCATCGGCGGTTGCCGTGAGTTTAAGCGCCGCGCCCGCACGCAGCGCCACGAGCGTCGCGTCGTCGAAGCTGACATTGACCAGGCAGCCGCCCGGCAAGCAGGTTCTGAACCGGACAGGCTGCATCGCAGGCTTGTCGTCGATCTGGAAGGTCACGCCGGCATCGAGCGCGAGGCCGAAGGGCATAATGAGCGTGCCGGTGACGGTGTTGCCGGCAGGTGCGCTCAGTTCG
>NZ_PVBR01000030.1 GCF_002980495.1 Phyllobacterium phragmitis | reverse complement strand
CCTCATTCGCTCCATCAACGACAAGGCCAGCCTCAAGGTCAGACGGAAAACGCTCGGATGGGACGACGATTATCTCGAAACCGCAATAACCGCAGCACACAAATGATTTTTCAAGCGATTCCCCTGCCTAGGGCGAGGTGAACCTATCACGTTGCTCCGAGGCCCATCGCAAATAACATTGGTTGGGTTTTACCGGCTCACCTTACCAGCCGGTAGATGTCACTTGGCGCTTAAATGGAGACCGGAAAGAAGTTGGGGGTGTCAGGCGGCGATGAGCATCAAGTTTCGGTCGGGCGTTCGGTCTATTGCTCCAGGTTTGGCAAGACCCGTGTACCGCCCCAGCCTGCCGTTCGGATGCGCGGTTCGCACATTGAGCAGGAACTGGGCGCCGGAGCGCGACCAACGCATTTGTCGCTTCTTGCACATGCGCTGGTTGATCAGCTGGTTCACGGTCGATTCCACATGGGCGGTCGACACCCGACCGCCTATTCGGCAATGTGACGCGTAGTCCGCTAGGGATCCGATGTTGCGAAAGACATAGCTGCGGAATTCCTCGAAGCGTTGAGATCATCGATTCTGGCGGATCCAGATGGGAAGCGGTGCAGTCCGGTTGGCTACCAGGACGCTACAGCGCCCAATGCCCGGAGCGTTTTAGGACGGTCTGTCCGATGGGAAGTCAGGGTTTTCGCAACAGCTCGGCGGCTTCGTGCCAGAAGCCGCCGCTCTTTCCGCCCTGTCGAAAGCCGGGCGAACATAGTTCGCTCGGCACGCTGTGCTATTTCGTCAGGAACTCGACGACCGCCTGATTGAGAGGTGCGCTGCATTCTTCGGGTAGCCAGTGGCCGCAATCAGGAATGACGAGCCCTTCGACATTCGTGCCGTACTCTCTAAGTTGATCTACCTGCAACTGGCCCATACCGCCGTGGCCACCTCCACCGATTGCAAGGACGGGCATACGCAGCTTAGTTTCAGCCAGGGGTTTATTCCGCTCTGCCGTCTCGTTGAGCGATCGGTAATACTCAAATGACGCATTGAGGGAATGGGGCTTCGCGTATGACGCCGCGTACATATCGAGGAGTTCGTCAGAGAAAGCATCGCGGTTGGTTGCGTGTTCCTTAATGAAGTGTTCGAAGAACATTCGCTCGTGCCCAGTCACGAGCGTTTCCGCCAGATTTCCAGCCGCCGCGAAAAAGCTGAAATGCCAGACAAGAGATTCACCCTTTGGCGTGAAGGCCGGAAACGCGTAGATACGATCGTTCGGGATCGGTGCCTCCATGAAGACCAATTTGCGAATATCATCCTGATGGATGACTGCCATCGGATAGGTGTTCCAGATGCCGATATCATGGGCGACCAGATCGAATGGGGCATCCGAGCTGAACTGTTTGGCCAGTTTGTGAAGGATAGGTGCTACGTCCTGCCCTGCGTAGGACTTCGGCGGGCTCGACTGACCGAGGCCCGGCAGGTCAACCGCAACGACCGTATGCGTCTTTGCGAGTTCAGGCATGAGCTGATGCCACTCGTACCAGCTTTGACCAAAGCCATGTACGAGGAACGCCAGAGGCCCTGAACCGCCCTTGACATAGTGGAGTTTCACCGAGTCGATCTCGGAATAGTTGCTCTCGAAACCTGCGGGGACAGGGAATTCTGTCTTGGTCTCGGCGCAAGCCGGGGCGATCATGATGGCAGCCGCAAGGGCCACCGCTGAAAGCAGTTGTTTCATCATCGTAAGGTTTCCTTGGTTGGTGTTGGTTTCTAGTGACGCCGATTACCTGGCGGAAAGCCGTTCGTTCGCGCGGCGTAGGCGATGCAGAATGCGATGAGCGCCAGAACGAGCACGGCGGGTGGGAAGGTTGCCGCCCCGCCGTTGTCCAGAAGAACACCCCCGAGGATGCTGCCGCCGGCGATGGCGGAATTCCAGACGACGACATTCATAGAGAGGGCGATGTCCGCTCCCTCACCAGCGGTATCTGCCAAAGCAGTTTGGAGTTGCGTTGCCGCGCCTCCAAAAGTGACACCCCAAACAGCAGTTGCCAGAAGCAGAATGACGGGAATTGTGCCTAGCAGCATAAGGAGCAAGGCAATTAGACTGAACGCGACCAGCGCGATCAGCACGGATGCTCGCAGCGCGCAATCAATCACACGTCCGGTGATCCAGATGCCGACCAAAGCCGCCATGCCAAAGGTAAGCAGAACGAGATCGACGCGCTCGGACATATCGGCCCGCGAAGCGAAGGGGGCAATGTAGGTGTAGAGGATGTTATGGGCGAGCATCCAAAACAGGACCACGGACAACACGGCGCGAACACCCGGCATTGCAGCGACCCGGCCAAGACTGACCTTGCTGTCACTTTTCTGTCCTGGGTAGTTAGGGACGGCGATGAGAATCCAGGCGATTAGCAAGAGCGTCATGGCAGACATGACACCGAACGCCATGCGCCAGCCGATGGCAGTGCCGAGCCATGTGCCGAGGGGCACACCAATCGAAAGAGCAATCGGCGTCCCGACCATGGCAAGCGCCATGGCGCGGCCCTGTTGATGCGGTTCGACCATGCGACGCGCGTAGCCCGCCAAAAGGCTCCATGCCAGACCCGCGGCCGCTCCTGCAAGAAAACGAGCAGCGAGCGTCAACCAGTAGTTTTCCGAGACTGCCGTCAGGGAGTTGA
Organism: Phyllobacterium phragmitis; assembly: GCF_002980495.1. Taxonomy (GTDB): domain Bacteria; phylum Pseudomonadota; class Alphaproteobacteria; order Rhizobiales; family Rhizobiaceae; genus Paramesorhizobium; species Paramesorhizobium phragmitis. The sequence continues at coordinate 50,403 of NZ_PVBR01000030.1, read as the reverse complement.
ATGCCAGAAACCCGAGGACCGTCAGCAACAGCACGTTTCGGCGAGACCATGTTTGGGTGAGAAGAGTCAGCGGTATTGCGGCCACAAGCGAACCGATGGCGTAGGCGGCAACCGACTGCCCGGCGAGCGACTGCGAGACGCCTAGACCATCCGCCATTTGGGGCAACAGCCCTGCGGGAAGCGTTTCCGTGGCGATACAAATGAAGCCGGTCATCGCCAATGCCAATAGAGCGGCTACCGGCAATGGTTTGTGATCGTCGGGGGCTTGTCCCGCCCGCCCTAACTTGTGGGGCATGATTTCTCCTACTTATGTATCGGTTGATACGGAACTACGGATCATCGAAGCACTTGTCAACAACTTATGTATCGACTATTTCATAAATAGGAGATTGATCGATGGCACGAACTGGACGACCCCGCGAATTCGACAGACAGGCGGCGCTGGACGCAGCGCTCACTCTTTTCTGGAAGCAGGGCTATGAGCCGACATCGCTTAACCAACTCAAAGAGATAATGGGGGGCATCTCTCCTACAAGCTTCTATGCGGCGTTCGGCTCAAAGGAGAAGCTTTTCGAAGAGGTGGTGGAACTGTATCGGTCTACCGAAGGACGCGTGACGGATATTCTGTTCGATGATGAAATCTCGCCACGCTCCGCTATTGAGCGGTGTTTGCGCCAATCAGCGAAGATGCAGACCGATCCTTCACATCCGCTGGGTTGCCTCATCGTATCAGGGGCGAGCAACTGCGGCAGCACGGGCAACCGGGTAGTCGAGCTGCTGAAAAGCATCCGCAGAAAGAACCATGAGGCAATCAAGAGCCAGGTTCGGCGGGCAGTTGCAATTGGGGATTTACCTAACAGCACCGATATCGAAGGCCTGACCGAAATGTTCAGCACCTTCCTCGTCGGTATTTCGACTGCCGCACGGGACGGTGCGAACAGAGCCAACTTGGATCGGTCGATCGACCAAATCATGGCGCTGTGGGGAAAGCGCTGAATTGTTCGCCTGCCGCACAACGACATTGATACAATCCAGAAGAAAAAACATTCCGACCTTCCTCTGATGGACGGCTTTGGGCCGACCTCGGACCTTCGCTCGTCGCGAAAATCCCAATAAAAGTAGGAATTCCGCGCCTGAGTTTTGCATCGCGCATTTTCACGCCGTTGCTCAGGCAGCGATTTTTCCAAAATCGATCCTGCTGTCCAGATCGAGGTCGAAACGACCGTAAGGATTGACGTGGGCATAGATCAGCGGCGTAAGACCGCGATAGTCTTCCGGTGACGAGCACCGTTTGAGCTGAGAATAAACGCATGTGGCGCGCTTCTCGACATGCCAGTAAATCATGCCCCCGCGGCCACCATAGCGGGCATGCCACTCGGTCATCAGGTTGCGGTCCCAAGCTCCAAACTTCGTAGAATCCGAGGCACAGGCCGTTCCTGCATCACCCCAACCGGAAGCAAGGCAACAGTCTTTGCAGGCGCTGGTATCGTCGCTGGCTCAGATCCCGAAAAGGAGCACACGGAGACGAGCACGAAGCTGCAAACCTTCATCAATGCATTGGGATAAGCGTCGGCTACCGATCTTCCGGAGTGGCGGGGGAGCAAATGTTTTGCAGACAACATGGATGATTGCGCCCTAAAATATGAGAATAATAGTCAACAATTACTAGACGGGACCGTCCCGTTTGGTATAACTGCAGCCAAGGTGGAGGCAGACCTATTCGGTGGCGATAGCAGAGGGCCGAGTGGCCGCTTCACCCCGAAACGTGATTTCGCTTTGTTGGCTCCCGCCTCGCAGCTTGGAGCCGTCCGAATGTCGCGTCGGTGACGCGGTATTTGCAACCAATCATTCCAAGGCATCAGAGAGGCTAGGTATGCCGACGATACAGCAGCGCGTTGAATTCGGAGAATTCGAAAGGTCGAACAGCCACGGTAGGTCGGCCGAATATATCAGGGCAGGCCGCAATCAGGTTTGCGGGAGGTCGATGTGAACACTCTTCCAGATCGTTTCGCTCAACCACATAGTGTGCTTCCAGTTTGACAAGCTCATCTGCCCTCTCGCTCAATATAGCGATCTCGCCGAGGAAAGAACGCGGCTGCTCCGTCAAAAAATATGGGTAATCAGGCATATGAGATCCAAGAGAGCGCTCGGTTCAACTCAACGATCGTAGATGCCGAAGCAATAAACGGCGTATTGCCACAGAGCTGCATTCGGCAGGCTATTATATAGTCTCCCCACTCACACCATTGATGAGCCAATACCAAGTCCTGTCAAAATGTGCTTCAATATTCCGGCGCGAATCAAACTCATTGCTGCCCATCATTGCCGCGGCCGTCGGCAACGCGACCATACAGTGAATGAGGTGATGAGCGATCTCGGTAGCATCGCCAGCGCCGATGGCACCGACGTCTTGCGCCTCGCCAACCGCCTCAATCAGCTTCACCATGATCGGATCCGGCTGCGGCGGTATCGGCCCGTTCTTCTCGAAAACAACAGCTTCACTGAAGGTGATACGCTTCAATGCGATGAGTTCCGGCTCCATATTCACATGCAAGAGCTCGAGCATCAGTGATCGGAGCCGCTCAAGTGAGTTCCCGCTTGCCGCGGGCATCTTCTCGAGCTTGGCAGTCGCGCACTGATGTGCGTGCTCGACGACCGCTTCGAATAGAGCCACTTTCGACGGGTAGCGGCGATAAACGGTGTCCTTGCCGGCTCCGCAATGCGAGGCGACCTGTTCCATCGACGTGCCCGCAAATCCCCTGCTGGCAAAAAGCGCGGTAGCCGCCTCTATAATTCTCTTTGCCGCTGCATCCTGTTTCGCTTTAGGGGGCCGACCCACTCGGGTCCTCGTACGTACGTTTTCAGATGCCATCTTTTTCTCCGACTGTCCTAGGCTCGTCCCGTCTTAACGCCGAGGGTTAGTTTGCCAGCACGAAAGCTGATGAAACCGCTCATATTTACTGGACAGGACGATCCCGTTTGATTTAATAGCCTACCAGATACTGCAAGCTTCGACCATGGGGGCGTTTCGTGAAGCACAGCCTTTCCCTAAAACAGATACTGACGGCATCGACCTTTCTCCTCGTTGTCAACCAAACCTGGGCTCAGGACCAGGTCACACAACTGGCGCCCATCATAATCTATGGTGAAGGCACCATCGACGACACGTCTGGCAGCATTCTCGTCAAATCGGCACGATCCGCCACCAAAACCGTGACGCCGGTCGCAGAGACGCCGCAGTCCATAACGACCATCCCGCGCAAGCAGATCGATGAACAGAACCCTCAGACGGTCGGAGAAGCGCTGCGCTATACCGCCGGCGTTCTTTCTGATCGGGATTCGAATTCCCGCTATGATTCGGTATTTCTCCGTGGCTTCGGCGCATTCGGCACCGCCACGAGTTATGTCAGCTATCTCGATGGCCTGAAGTTGCAGCGAGGACAGGCCTTCGCCACTCCGTCCATCGATCCGTTCTTCCTGGATCAGGTGGACGTCCTGAAGGGGCCGTCTGCCCTTCTCTATGGGCAGATCAGCCCCGGCGGCCTCGTCAATCAGATTAGCCGGGAGCCGTCCGACGTCCAATCAAACGAGGTGCGGCTTGAGGTCGGATCGGACGGGCGGGTTCAGAGCGGACTTTACTCCACCGGAGCTCTCACCTCCGATGGCACAGTGCAGTACGGGCTTGGGGTCATCGGCCGGTCCTCGGGCACGCGCTATGACGATGTCGATGAGCAGCGCCTAGGCGTGATGCCATCGCTGAAGTGGGAGCCGGACGCAGACACGTCGCTGGTGATCTCCGGCTATTATCAACGGGATCCGGAAGGCGGCTATTTTAATTCCCTGTATCCGAAGTTTCTGGCGCCTGCAGGCTATGCCGGTTTCTTGGCGCGCGATCTCAATGTTGGTGATCCAAACTACGACGCATTCGACCGCACCCAATACGGCGTTGGCTATAGGTTCGAACACAGTTTTGATGAACAGGTGACCGTACGTTCGAACTTCCGATATTCTGGCGTTGAGACTGACATGCGATCGCTCCAGATGAACGGCCCGATGTCGGCAACCGGTCTTATCCCTCGCTGGGCTGTGCATTCCATTGAAGACGCGAGTGGTTTTTCGTTTGATAATCAGGCCGAGTTCAACTTCGACACTGGCGCCGTCAGTCATACGCTTCTTGCAGGCCTGGACATCCAGCGCTCCAGCAGCAGTTGGGAGTATATGCTGGGTGGCGCAACATCGCTTGATGTCACCAACCCCGTTTATGGTCAGCCGGTCGGCCCGTTCATGACTGCGATCGATAGCGATCAGACGCTTCGCCAGACGGGTATCTACGTTCAAGACCAGATAGAAATCGGCGGCCTGCGCGGTGTCTTCGGTGTCCGGCACGACTGGGCAGACCAGGATACGGATAATCGCCTCACCGGCGCGTCAACCGAGCGATCTGACAGCGCGCTGAGCTATCGAGCCGGTCTGCTCTATCTATTCGATAACGGCATAGCGCCCTACGTCAGCTACTCCACCTCATTCGAGCCGTCGACCAGCGTGGGAGCCGACGGCAGTCCGCTGAAACCGACGGAAGCGCAACTATACGAGGTGGGCATCAAGTATCAGCCAACCGGGCTGGATGCCATCTTCACGCTATCCGCCTTCGATATCCGCCAAAAGGATGTCGTCTACTTCAACGCTTCAACCGGCTTCAACGAGCAACAGGGCGAGATCCATTCGCGCGGCGTGGAACTTGAAGCAAGAGGTAACCTGGCCAGCAATCTCGAGCTGATCGCCGCGATCTCCCTTCTCGACACGGAAGTCTCCGAATCCAGAATCGCGTCGATCGTTGGCAATCGGCCGCAGGCCGTACCGCGTTATTACGGTTCGCTCTGGGCAAACTACACCGTCGATACCGGCGCGCTGAAAGGTTTGAGCATCGGTGGGGGAGTACGTTTCGTCGGATCCAGCTACAGCAATGACGCGAATACGGTGAAGGCCGATGGCTACACGCTGCTAGACGCAGCGCTCCGCTACGATTTTGGAGCGAAGAACCCAGGTCTGAAAGGGCTTCAGGCAACGCTGAATGTCACTAACCTGCTCGATAAGGAATATTATTCCTCCTGCAGTTCCGAATATTATTGCCAGTACGGGAACGGGCGCACGGTATTGGCTGGTCTTAGGTACAAGTGGTGAGGCAGCCGTGACGATCACACGACGCAGTTTCTGCGCTTCCCTCGCCGCCGGTTTCCTTTCGGCGATCCGGCCGACCGGGGCGGAACAACCCGTTACGATCATGGATATGGCAGGGCGCGAGGTACATCTCCCCGCACTGCCAAAAAGGATCGTCCTGCTCGAAGCACATGATCTCCTGACCATGTCCCTTCTACATCCCGATCCTGCCTCCCTCGTCGTTGGCTGGGCGGCTGTCGATCGTATAGACAGCGAACTACTGGAGAGACTCCTCGTCAACGGCCACACGATCAGCGTCGCCGGCAAGCAATCTCCCGACACGGTCTCGCTGGAGGGGCTGATCGGTCTAGCACCCGATCTAGTCGTGACAACCTCCTTCATGACGCCTCAGGGCAACGGCGAATCCATAGCGGAGCGGCTGGGTCAATTCGGAATTCCCGTCGTCTTCAGCGACGCCTCGAGCAACACGTTCGTGGGCGCGCGTGACTCAGATCCAGTTGCCGAACTCAAAGCCTCGATGAAGATGTGGGGGGTGCTTCTCGGCGTGTCGGAAAAGGCCGATACATTCGTCTCGTTTTACGAACGAGAACTGGCGGGCATCACAGCGCGCATCTCGGGTACGAAACCAATCACGACCTATCTAGAGGTCCAGTCCACCCTTGACGACTGCTGTTGGGCGGCAGGCCGGAAGGTCTGGGGCGATCTGCTGGCACTTGCCGGTGGACAGCCCTTACCAGGCGTGACCGCGCCTTGGTTCGAGAAGCTCTCCCTCGAATATCTGCTGTCCACGCCCCACGACGTCTACATCGCCTCCGGCGGTGGTTGGGCCTCGGGCAGCCGTCCCGCGATCGGCCCCGGTTTAGACCCAAAGCTGGGCAGGCAAGGATTGCAGCGCCTGATCGACGGAAGGCCTGCATTCGGTCATCTGCCAAGCGTTCGCGCAAGACGCGTTCATGGGATATGGACCGGGCTGATCACCAATCTTCCGCTCAACATCCTCTTCGTAGCCCAAGCCGCAAAATGGCTGCACCCCGAGCAATGCATCGATCTCGACCCTGTGGCCATCCTCGATCGCATCAATCGCGATTTCGCGGCATTCCCCATTGAGGGACCGTTGTGGGCCTCAATCTGAGTTCAAGGAGCAATCCGGATGTCACTGATCATCAACAAACGATATCGCGCAAACGCCATGGTGCCGTTTGCGAAAATCAGTGAATACGTCGAGCCGATCGTCGATTCGATCGCGACCCACGACATGACTGTTGAAGAAGCCGATGGTGTTCACCATATCCGCTCACCGTTCGGGGATGCCACGTTCGAAGCGACCGCAAACGGCTTCAGGCTGACGGCCGAAGCGCCGGACGCCGGTGGCCTCAATCGGCTGAAACACGCGCTCGTCGGGCCGATCGGCTTCATCGCCGCCCGTGAAAAACTGGAAATCCACTGGGATGGCGATCATGCGGAACCGGCCCTGCCCGCCGATCTGCGCATCCTGCATGTGAAATCCGTAGAAGACATTGCGCCGCGCTTCCGCCGGATCGTGTTCCGGGGGGAGAACCTCGTACGGTACGATCGCGACGACCAGTTCCACTGTCGACTCATCTTCCAGCCGCGTGGCACAGCCGAACCGCGATGGCCCATGCTCGACCACCGCGGCCATGTCGTATGGCCGGATGACAAAGCTGTTCCGACACGGGTCTACACGATCCGGCATATCGACGCAGCAAGCCAGGAAATCACGATCGACTTTGCCCTTCACGCCAACCCCGGCCCTGCAACCCGGTGGGCCATGGATGCGCGAACGGCAGATCTTGCCGGTATTCTCGGTCCTGCCGCGAATGGTCCAAAACATGCAGAATTCTATATCCTGATTGGGGATGAGACTGCATTGCCGGGTATCGCAAGGATCCTTGAAAACTTGCCCGTCACCGCGACCGGCTATGCGTTCATCGAGGTGGATGCCAAATCAGACGAGTTACCACTTCGCTGTCCGGCCGGCCTAAAGGTCGTTTGGCTGCACCGCAACGGCGCTGACGCCGGCACGACGACATTGCTGGAGGATACCGTATGCACAATAAAATGGCCTGAGACACTCGAGACGGTCTTTGTCTGGGGCGGATGCGAGCACAGGGCATTCAGTGCTATTTATCGCCACATGAAGAAGGATATCGGGCTTTCTCGCGATCGCTTCGTCCTCTACTCGCACTGGCATAGGCGCTTCAGCGAAGAAGAAATCATCGCCACAGGAGCGGAGGCATATCTGCCACAGTGAAAGCCCCAACAGCTCTTTTTGGGTCTTGAAGGGATACGAACTGCCAGCGCTGCGGCCGATTTATCTAAGCCTCTGATAAGGCTAGAGCTATTAATCGTAGAGAGTTTTCTGGCTCTCACGGGTGTCCTTGAGCTCTTTTCGAGGTGTCGCTAAGAATCCCGGGCGAGGTCGCTCCACCGTAAGGCTACCTGCCTGATCCGTCATCGCGGAAGTTTTGGCCATCTCCGCTTTCGAGCAAACCAAGGATTTCGACCGGGTGAAGGCTCGCCTGGACGCTATGGGGTTCAAGCGCTTGCAGCTTTTCGAGAGTTTCTATTCTGCGGCTTCTCTCGTTTAGCCAGCGGCGACGCCATGCATCGGCAATTGCTGCGACGGGTTTACCCCGAATGCCCTCATTCGATAGTCCCAAAAGCGCCTCTCTTGCCCCAACACCAAGCTCACAGGCGTAAAACAAACGGGGTGTGGCGTGGTGAAGAATAGTGTCGCTGTCCAGACCAAGAGCATCGAGACCTTCTCTCATCTGTCGGAGCCTCGGACTGGTGTCTTCGCCGAAGCGATTGTTGAGCCGGGCCGCATGGTAAAAGTATCACCAGCGACAAAGCGGCGAGGCTCCTTGTCGTCCTCGGTCAGTTCCAGAAGTCCGGACAGGATGGTGCAATATTCCCGGGTCCCGCCCGTGATCGAACGCGTTGCGCCGGGCGTGGCTTCCCAGATGCCGGAGCGGATGCGGCCGTTATCGACATTGTCCCGCTCCCAGGTCTTGTAGGACGGCTTGCCGTCGACCAGGCGTTCGGGCAGGGCCATGCTTTCCTTCGGCGTGCCGGGATTTTCGAGATTGAAGACGATCAGGTTGGACATGGAATGAACCTTTTAAACTGTATCAGGACAACAGGACAGCGATTGCCTTGCCGCAGGTTTGGGTGTCCGCGCTACCGCCAAGATCGCGGGTGCGCAAGCTGGGCTCTTTCAGCACCATCTCGATGGCGCGCATGATGTCGGCAGCGGCCTGTTTCTCGCCGAGATGGTCGAGCATCATCGCCGCCGACCAGATCTGGCCGATAGGATTGGCAAGGTTCTGGCCGGCGATATCGGGAGCTGAGCCATGGACCGGCTCGAATAGCGAAGGGTGCTCCCCCTCTGGATTGATGTTACCGGACGGCGCAATCCCAATCGTGCCGGCGCAGGCCGGGCCAAGGTCGGAGAGGATGTCGCCAAACAGGTTGGAGCCGACCACAACGTCGAAAATCTGCGGTTTCAACACGAAATTTGCCGTCAGGATATCGATGTGGAACTTGTTCCAGGAGACATCGGGATAGGACGACGCCATCTCCGCGACCCGCTCGTCCCAGTAGGGCATTGTGATCGCAATGCCATTCGACTTCGTCGCCGACGTCACCAGCTTGCGCGGGCGCGTCCGGGCAAGGTCGAAGGCGAACTTCAGGATGCGGTCGACACCCTTGCGGGTCATCACCGTCTCCTGCATCACCATTTCGCGCTCTGTGCCCTCGAACATTCGCCCGCCGATGGCGGAATATTCGCCTTCGGTATTTTCGCGTATCACCCAGAAGTCGATATCCCCGGGCTTACGACCGGCCAGCGGACACGGCACGCCCTCCATCAGCTTGACCGGGCGGAGATTGACATACTGGTCATACTCGCGCCGGAACTGCAGCAGCGAGCCCCAAAGCGAGATGTGGTCCGGCACGATGTCCGGCCAGCCGACCGCACCGAAGAAGATCGCGGCGGGCTTGCCGATTTCTTCCTTCCAGTTTTCCGGCATCATGCGGCCGCGCCGGGCATAGTAGTCGCAATGGGCGAAGTCGTGCCATTTCTGCCTCAGCGTGAAGCCGTGACGGCGCGCGGACGCTTCGAGCACCCTTATGCCTTCGGGCATGACCTCCTTGCCGATACCGTCGCCGGCGATCACAGCAATATCGTAGATGCGTTGCGTCATAAGCTATCTCCTGCTTCGCCTGTCAGGCAGGCTGCGTATCCAAACCGCCAAGGTGAAAGGCCTTGACCTCGAGATATTCGTCCATGCCGCTGGGGCCGCCCTCGCGGCCAAGACCGGATTGCTTGATGCCACCGAAGGGGGCGACTTCCATCGACACGCTGCCGGTGTTGAGCCCGACCATGCCGAATTCCAGCACCTCACCGACGCGCCACGCGCGATGAAGGTTTTCGGTGAAGAAATAAGCGGCGAGACCGTGGGGTGTCGAATTGGCAATCGCGATCGCCTCCGCTTCGGTCTTGAAGCGGAAGAGCGGCGCCACAGGTCCGAAGGTCTCCTCACTGGCAAGTCGCATCGCGGTGGTCGCTCCGGTCAGGACGGTCGGAGCGACATAGCGGTCGCCCGCCGGAAGGTCGTCGCGGGGCGTGATGTTGGCAGCGCCTAACGCCAGTGCGTCCTCGATATGGGCGCTGATCTTGCCAACGGCTGCGACGTTGATCATCGGGCCTATCTGGATATCGTCATCAGCGCCGGAACCGACGCGCATGGCGCGGACACGCGCAGCAAGCTTGCTTGCAAAGGTATCGTAGACTCCATCCTGGACGAGCAGGCGGTTGGCGCAGACGCAGGTCTGCCCGCCATTGCGGAATTTGGAAACGATTGCTGCTTCCACGGCAGCATCGAGGTCAGCATCATCGAAGATGATAAAGGGCGCGTTGCCTCCGAGTTCCAGGCTGAGACGTTTCACCGTCGGGGCGCACTGCGCCATCAGTAGGGAGCCCACCGCCGTCGAGCCGGTGAATGACACCTTGCGGACATCCGGGCTGGTTGTGAGCGACGCGCCAATCGCCTTCGGCAGGCCGGTCACGATATTGATGACGCCAGGCGGGATACCGGCGCGTTCCGCCAGCAGCCCTAATGCCAACGCCGAATATGGGGTAAGTTCGGACGGCTTGATGACCACGGTGCAGCCGGTCGCCAGTGCCGGCGCGCACTTACGGGTGATCATCGCATTGGGAAAGTTCCAGGGTGTAATGATTGCCGCGACGCCAACTGGCTCTTTGCTGACCAAAATACGGCGATCGACTGTTGGTGCCGGGATGATCATGCCGTAGCTGCGGCGAGCCTCCTCGGCGAACCACTTGATGAAGGAAGCGCCGTAGAGGATTTCGCCCCGTGCTTCGGCCAGGGGCTTGCCCTGTTCGCGTGTCATGATCAGCGCGAGATCGTCTGCATTTTCGATGAGCAGGTCATGCCAGCGGTCGAGGAGGCGCGCCCGCTCCACGGCCTTGGTCAGCCGCCAGGTCTTGAAAGCCGCAGCCGCAGCCGCGATTGCCCGGTCGGTGTCGTCCTTGCCGCAATCCGGCACAGTCCCGATGGAACCGCCGGTGGCGGGATTATCGACGGTAACGGCGGCGCCACTGGCGGCACCCGTCCAGTTGCCGTCGATCAGCGCCTGCTGCACGAAGAGTGACGGATCTTTGAGATTGAGCATGTCTTCACCTGTAATGTGTAGCGCTGATGGTTGCAGTGACGGCATCGTCAGTCGCCGAAACCAACGATTCCCTTGATTTCCGTAAATTCGTGGAGCCCGAACTTGCCGTATTCGCGGCCATTCCCGGACTGCTTGTAGCCGCCGAAGGGAGCCGCACCGTCCCAGGCAGAGCTGTTCAGACGAACGATGCCTGTCCTGAGCCGTCGTGCGAAAGCGCGCGCCTCCCCGGCTTCGCCCTGGACATAGGAAGCCAGGCCATAGGGTGTGTCGTTGGCGATCTCGGCGGCCTCATTGTCACTGTGATAGCCCAGGATCACGAGAACGGGTCCGAAGACCTCCTCGCGGACGATCGTCATATCGTTTGTCACCCGTGCGAAGATCGTCGGCCGCACGTAATAGCCGACATTGAGATGGGCGGGTCGGTCAGGGCCGCCGGCAACGAGTTCGGCGCCCTCCTCCAGGCCCTTGCGAATGAGGCCCTGGATCTTATCGAACTGGGTCTGACTGACGACAGGTCCGATGTCGGTCTCCGGATCAACGGGAGGACCGACGCGAACCGATTCAGCCGCCTGCCGGGCAATGCCGATCACTTGGTTCATCTTCTCCTCTGGGACGAGAAGCCGGGTCGGCGCATTGCAAGATTGGCCGGAATTGGCAAAGCATTTGTCCACACCGGCCCGGACGGCCGCATCGAGGTCGGCGCTTGGCAGAATGATGTTGGGCGACTTGCCGCCCAATTCCTGGTGAACGCGCTTCACGGTCGGGGCTGCCGCCTGCGCCACCGAGATGCCGGCGCGCGTCGAGCCCGTGAAGGACACCATGTCGATATCGGGGTGACCGGAGAGCACCGCGCCTACGGTCGGGCCGTCGCCGTTTACAAGATTGAACACACCCTTCGGCACACCGGCTTCGTGCAGGACCTCGGCAAAGAGGATGGCATTTAGAGGGGCGATCTCGGAGGGCTTCAATACCATGGTGCAGCCCGTAGCAAGCGCCGGCGCAACCTTGCAGGCGATCTGATTGATCGGCCAGTTCCATGGCGTGATCATGCCGACGACGCCGATCGGCTCATGCACGATGCGGGTTGTGCCCTGCATGTATTCGAAGGCGAAGTCCCGCATCGCCCTTATGGTCTGCTCGAAATGAGCGATGCCGATACCGGCCTGCTCATCCCGTGCCATACGGCGTGGAGCACCCATTTCGCGTGAGATCATATCGCCCATCTCATCGTTGCGCCGCTTCAATATAACAAGGATGCGCTCGAGCAACCCGAGACGCTCCTCGTGCGGCGTCAAGGAGAAGCTGGCAAATGCATGACGGGCGGCGGCGATGGCGCGCTCTGCATCGGCGGCACTACCCATGGCAATCTGGGCGAAGGGCTGCTCCGTTGCAGGATCGATAACCGTCATGCGCTGATCTCCGACCGGATCGACCCACGCGCCGTCAATGTAGAACTTCAGATAGCTGTCCATTGATATCTCTACGCGCTTCAGCGACCGGCCAGGATGAAATCGGCGACCCGCTCCGCGATCATGATCGTCGGTAGGTTGGTATTGGCGCATGGGATGGAGGGCATCAGAGACGCATCGCAGACCCGCAATCCTTCGACGCCGTTCACCCGTCCGGTCGGAGACGTCACGGCCATTGGATCGCCGGCCGGCCCCATGCGGCATGTTCCCGATGGATGCCATGTGCCGCCGACATTGTGTCTGACGAAATCGGTCAGGGCGTCATCGTCCCCCAGCAAACCACGCATCGTCGTTCCCAACGTGATCGCCGAATGGACAAGGGCAGAGCGGAGCGGCCCCGCCATATCCAGCAGGCCCGCGAGCATGCCGCGCTGCAAAGCGTTCCACGCTCCCGGCACCGCCACCTTCGCAACCCGCGGCGAGTAGCTGGAGGGGAAGACCGTGCCGCGATGGCCGTCCATGGAGGGATCGCACACCGCCTCGGCGCCCATGCGAAGCGCGAGCTTGAGCCGGCTCAGATCGCGTTCGTCGCTCAGCATCCTGAAATCGACATCTGGCTCAGCCTGGAGATTGGCGGAGGCAAGACGCACGGACCCGCGCGAATAGGATTTGTTGACCCAGAAAAATATGCTGCCGAGGCGCGTGCCGACCGAATGCCAGCCGGACCGCGAGAGAATGGCGGCATGCATGTCGCCGCGCGGCGCGCCGTCCAGTCCAGAGGAAAAGCGCCAGATCGCCTGTTCGTGGTGCTCGGCCAGGTCGCGCACACGCATATGCGGCGGCAGATAGGCGGCGACAGCGATGGAGGGATGTTCCATGAGATTGCGACCGACGCCCTCGCGCCCGACCAGGACATTCACCCCCGCTGATGCGAGATCGCCGGCGGGTCCGATACCGGATCGGAGCAGCAAGGCCGGTGAATGGATTGCGCCGGCCGAAACGATCACTTCCGCCGCATGGATCGTCTCCGCCATTGCGCCCGACAGCTGCGCGCCCGTGGCACGTCGGCCATCGAACAGTATTTGAGTTGCTACGCTTTCGGTGATGATCCGAAGATTGGGCCGTTTGCGGACGTCCGGTGTGAGATAGGCCAGTGAGGTCGGAATCCGCTCGCCGCGATCGCTGACGGCGATGGCACCGCGAAAGACACCGTCTTCCCAGGGACCATTCTGGTCGGGCTTGATCGGATAGCCACGCCGGTCGAGCGTCTTCATGACACGATCGACGAAGGGCGAAATCTTGTCATCGGAGACGCGGCGGATGGTGAACGGGCCATCCTGTCCATGCAGCGGGCCGTTGAAATCCCTGTCGGTCTCGATCTTGAGAAAATAGGGGAGGCAATCGTCCCAGCCCCAACCCTCCGCGCCAAGCGCCTGCCATTCTGCATAGTCTGCAGGAGCACCCCGGTTGGCCATCATGGCATTGATCGCCGATCCGCCACCAAGCAGCCTTGCCTGTTCATAGCGCCGCGAAGCGCGCGGGGCGGTGTTGGAGCGCGCATACCCCATCAGCGCCGTGAGCTGCGACCAGATATTGCGCGTGTCGAGATAGGCACGTCCGGGATAGCGGCTGCGGATCTCGTCGGGAATATCGTCGGCTGAGATATTGCGCCCGGCTTCGACCAGCACGACCGTTCGTCTTGGATCAGCCGAGAGCCGGGCGGCCAGCACACAGCCGGCCGACCCACCACCCAGGATCAGGTGATCGACGATCATGTCGCCCGCCCTTGGGAGCGATCAGCGTTGCGTGCGTTCAGCGCCGCCAGCATCAGCAGGATGAAGGAAATCGTCGTCAGCAGCGAGCTGATCGACGCGATGGTCGGATCGATCTCGTCACGCAACGCGGTGAACATACGCTTGGTCAGCGTCTGGTACTCTCCGCCGGAGATGAAGAGCGACACGACCGTCTCGTCGATTGCCGAGATAAAGGCGAACAGCAAACCGGAAATCACGCTCGGCCGGATTTGCGGCAGGGTGACAGCAAAGAAGGTGCGCCATCTGTTCATGCCGAGGCTGCGCGATACCATTTCCTGTGTTGGGTCGAACTTGCGAAGCCCGACCAGAACCGAGGTAACGACATAAGGCAGTCCCAGCATCACATTGGCGAGGATAAGCCCGGTCATGGAGGCAAGCAGCCCGACCTGTGCGTAAACGAGGAAGACGCCGACGGCGGTGATGACAATCGGGACGATCAGCGGCAGCAGCAGCAATGCTTGCAGGCTACGAACCAGGCGCGACTGCGTAAGGTTCAGAGCATAGGCTGCGGCCGTACCGAAGATGGTCGCGATCACGGCACTGCAGACGCCGACGATCAGGCTGACGCGCGTGGCCTGCATCCAAGCGGCACCGCCCAGGTAAGATTCATACCACCTCAGCGACCAGGAAGGTGGCGGAAAGGCGAGGAAACGAGCGCCGGAAAAGGACATCGGCAGGATGATCAGAACCGGTATGATTAGCCAGGCAAGGATGAGGACCACGAAACCGTAGAGAAGGACTTTCGACAGGCTCATGCGTCACCTCGTTCCCATGATGCGTTCGAATGGTATGAGCAGGCTCGCCAGGCGGAAGACGAGGAAGACGCAGATCATTAGTACCACGCTGATTGACGAGGCGGCGCCCCATTCGTTGTAGACCTCGATATTGCGCGAAACCAGCATGGAGACCATGTAGGTGCGTCCGCCGCCGAGCAGCTCCGGCGTGATATAGAAGCCAAGCGTCAGCACGAAGACCAGCACCATGCCGGCGATCAAGCCCGGCAGCGACAGCGGCAGGAAGACGCGCAGGAAAACATGCATCGGCGATCCACCCAGGCTGGCGCCGGCCATGGTCAATTCACCCGGGATTTTCTTCATCGTTGCATAAAGCGGCAGCACCATGAAGGGCAGCAGGATATGAATTGTTGCCATGACCGTGCCGAATTCGTTGTTGACCAGGCGCAGCGGCGTATCGATCAAGCCGGAGCCTGTCAGCGCCGAATTGATGATGCCGTTGCGCTGAAGCAGGATCAGCCAGGCATAGGCGCGCACCAACACCGAGGTCCAGAACGGAAGCAACACCATGGTCAGGATAAGGATGCTCCAGCGTTGGGGCGCCCCCGCCGCCACATAGGCGACGGGGTAGCCGAGGACAACCGTCAGCAGCGTGACGATCGCGGCGATGCGGAAGGTTTGCAGGAAAGTCGCCCAATAGACGGAATCCGTCAGAAACCGCTCGTAGTGGGCGAGCGTAAAGCGGCCGTCCTGCCAGATCGACTGCCAAGCCAGCCATAGCAGTGGCAGAACCAGCAAGATGATGATGACCAGAAGCGCTGGAGCCAGCAGCAGCAGCATGAGCCTCTGCTCGCGCCGCTCATGCAGTTCCGAGGGATTTCGCGTCGACTTCGTCATCAGTGACCCTCCAAAGGCCCGTGATTACTGCTGGATGAACGAGGCCCAGCGCTTTTGCGCATCCTCGCCGGCGGGCGAGCTCCACCATTCGTCGGCGACCAGTACCTGAATAGCTGCATTTTCCGGTGAACTTGGCATTTCAGCCGCACGTTCCGGCGAAATCTTGCCGGTCTTGTAGGCTTCGGGGTTGCCCGGGCCATAGTCGATATAGGCCGGGAAGTTCGCCTGGATATCCGGTGTCAGCGCGGCATTGACGAACTTGACTGCGGTTTCCATGTTGGGCGCGCCCTTAAGGATGCAGAGCGACGTATATTGAAGGAAGCCTTGGTTGAAGGAGTAGCCGATCGGCGCGCCTTCCTTGACGACCGCCGCCACGCGGCCGTTCCAGGCCATTTCCATGTCGACTTCGCCGTCGGCGAGCAACTGTGCCGACTGTGCGCCCGAGGTCCACCAGACAGACACATGCGGCTTGATTTCCTCGAGCTTCTTGAAGGCGCGATCGACATCGAGCGGATAGAGCTTGTCGGCCGGCACCCCATCAGCGAGCAATGCTGCTTCGAGAGTGGCGAGGGGATGGTTGCGCAAGGCCCGGGCGCCGGGGAATTTCTTCACGTCCCAGAAGTCAGCCCACGTCTTGGGCGGATTGTCGCCGAATTTGTCCTTGTTATAGGCGAGCACGCTTGAATAGAATTCATAGGCCACCGAATAAGGGCTCTTATAGGCCGCCGGCATCTTCCCCGCGTTTGGGATCTTGGAGAAGTCGAGCTTTGCGATCATGCCCTGCTCGCCGCCACGGATACAATCTTTCGCGGGGGTATCGATCACGTCCCAGATGATCTTGCCGGAGGCGGCCTGCGTCTTGATGACCGGCCAAGCGTCTGGAGAGCTGTCCTGATTGACAGTGATACCGAGCAGTTCAGCAACCGGATCGAGGATCGCCTTGGTCTGGGCTTCCTGATAGGCGCCGCCCTGCGACACGAAGGTAACTTGCTCCGCGGATGCCGTGCCAGCCAGAAAGACCGCGGCCGATGCGGATAGCGCGATCATGGAAAGTCTGTAGGTCATTAGTGGTTCTCCTCTTTCTTTGCGGGACTTGATGCCCCGGTTCATATGCGACTTTCGGGTCTTAGCGCCCGATTGCATCGAGAAACTGGTACCAGCCGGCGACGAGCCGGATGGCCGGTTCCCTGATGGGATAAAGGGGCACGGGCTTAAGTGGCTCGGAAGTCAGGAGCCCGAGAGCAGGCTTCTCGCCCGCAATCATATCCGCGACATAGCGGCCCATGTTGGAAGCCAATGCGACGCCGGTGCCGTTGTAGCCGACCGCATAAATCACGCGGTCATCGAACCGGCCAAGATGGGGAATGCTATCCATGGTCATGGCGACCAGTCCCGACCAGCGGTGCGTGACGGATACCGACGCGAGGTCGGGAAACTGGCGCACCATAGCCTTGTGTAGAGCGGCAAAGGCGCTCTCGGAATCGGTTCTGCCGAAGGCGCCCCGGCCACCATACATCAATCGGTCGCCAGCCCTGCGGAACCAGCGCATCATGCGGCGGGTCTCGGTATAGCTCCGGCGCTGGGACAGAAGGCCTTCATTGAGATTTCCCGTCAGCGGTGCGGTGGCGATCATTGCGGAGCGGAACGGGATGAGGGACTTTCGCACAGCCGAGGTCGCCGGCGTCAGGTCGGAATAGGAATTGGTGGCGATCACGACCTGAGCGGCCGACACGGTCCCGCCGGGGGTTTCCAGCACGACGCCGTCGCGATCTCGCCGGATCGCTGTTACCGGCGTCTTCTCATGGAT
Source organism: Phyllobacterium phragmitis (assembly GCF_002980495.1). Taxonomy (GTDB): domain Bacteria; phylum Pseudomonadota; class Alphaproteobacteria; order Rhizobiales; family Rhizobiaceae; genus Paramesorhizobium; species Paramesorhizobium phragmitis. The sequence goes on along the minus strand of NZ_PVBR01000030.1, from coordinate 32,846 downwards.
GGCGATGCCCGCGGCCTTCAGGCCGCCCGCCATGCCCAGGACGAAATTCAGCGGATGAATGACGCCGCCATGCGTATTGAGCATGCCGCCGACGAAGTCACGCGAGCCGGTCTCGGCTTCCATCTGTTCGGACGACAGGATGGAGCACGCATGGTCGCCCAGTGTAGTCCTCAGCCATGCGACTTCTTTTTTGAGGCCGTCCAGCGAGATCTGGTTGTGGGCGCATCGCAGCGAGCCAGTGGGGCGATAGTCGGCAGAGGCAATGCCGTAATCCTCCACCAGTTCGCCGACATGTTCTATCGCCTCGATGCCAAGGTCATGCATGCGGCGCGCTGTTTCAAGTCCGTAACGCACGGCGATGTCGGAAAAGGACAATCTGAACTTTCCTGAAACCACGCCGCCGTTGCGGCCGCTCGCCCCCCATCCGATCTGGCTTGCCTCCAGTACCACTGCGGAAAGACCACGCCGCGCAAGATAGCGCGCCGTCGACAGACCGGTATAGCCGCCACCGATTATGGCGACGTCAAACTGATGACTGCCCGTCAGCCCGTCGAAGACGGGGCGGTGGGAAACGGTCTCCTGCCACAGGGATCGGATGTCCGGAAAGGGAGGATGGGCGGTCATCGGTTTTGCTCTCTTGTGTTCAGGCTGCCGTTGCGGTCGTGACGGCCGCCGCGATTTCCGCATCCACGGCATCAGCCAATTGCTTGAGCGTGGAAAAGTGGAAGTCGGGTTTGGTCACCGCCTTGGGCTCCGGTGTGCCGCCAAAACCCTGTTGATACTGGCGCCGCTCGATCCAGCAGGTCGTATAGTCAAGTTCGTGGGCGACGCCGATGTCGTGGTACTGGCTTTGGGCGACATGCAGGATTTCCGACTGCCTGAAACCGAAGGCGGTCTGGCGGCCCTTATTGAAAGCGAAGAACTGCGGATTGGGCTTGGCGCAGCCCGTTTCGTCGCAGGTAACGCTGTCGTGGAACGGATTGCCGAGCGTGTCGGAATAGGCCGAAAAGGCGGTCCGGTCGGCATTGGTCATGGCGACCAGGCGGAAATTCTTGCGCAGCCGGGCGAGCGCCTCGACGGAGTCGGCGAAGGCCGGCCAGCGCAGCACGGCAAGCTGGAAGGCTTCAGCTGTGGCATTGTCATTCCGGAAGCCGACTTCATTGGCAAGCGAAAGGTAGACATCCTTCATCGCGAAGGAAGAGCGGCCATAAAATTTCTCACGGCCACGCTTGTAGGGCTCGAAAATCTCATCGTCGGTCGCCTTCGCCGCCTTTTCGCCGCCAAGAGCACGAACTGCATTGAGCACCCCGCTTTCAAAATCGATCAAAGTGCCGACCACGTCGAAGGTCATAACCTTGAATTGCATGAGTTTCATCGTCTTCATCCTTGTTGAGTATATTGAATGGGAGTCGTCATCCCGCATCGGGGACGATAATTGTATCTTCCGGGTGCAGCGCCAGCGTGATCCTCTCACCCGGCGATTTCATCAGTGCGCGGCCGGCATGATTGCTGGGCAGCCGGAAGCTCAGCTCCCCGCCGACATCAGGCTTGACGAAAACGCGAATGCTCTCGCCTTGGTAGAGCGTGTCAGTGATGATGCAGGTCAGCCTGTTGCAACTGTCGGCCTGCGACCCGTCTGCCACCGTCAGCTTTTCGGAATGGACCACGAGATGCAGGTTGTCGCCATCGGGCACGCAGCGCGTTGTTTTCAGCACCTGGTCACCGAGGCGTACGGCGTCGCCGTGCGCGCGCTGGACCGCCAGCAGCGTGGCTTCGCCAATGAAGCTGGCAACGAAGGCATTCGCGGGATGATCGTGCAGCCGTTCCGGCGTGTCGACCTGCACGAACCGTCCCTTGTTCATGATTGCCACGCGGTCGCTCATCGTGAGCGCCTCACGCTGATCGTGCGTGACATATATGATCGTGGCGCCGAGCCGTTTGTGCAGTCGCTTGAGCTCGATCTGCATAGTCTCGCGCAGTTGTTTGTCGAGCGCCGAGAGAGGCTCGTCCATGAGAATGAGGCCAGGCTCGAAGACCATGGCGCGCGCCAGCGCCACGCGCTGACGCTGGCCGCCCGACAGTTCATGGATCCGCCGACCCTCGTAGCCGACAAGTTCAACCATCTCGAGCGCAGACTTGAGTTTTTCCGGCCAAGTCGACTTCGGCAGGCGTCGCGCCCTGAGCGGAAAGGTAATGTTCTCGCCAACGCTCATATGTGGGAATAGCGCATAGTTCTGGAAGACGATGCCGATCTCGCGCTTATGTGGCGGCTCAAATGTAATATCTCTGGTTCCCAACCAGATCGAGCCGGACGTCGGCTGGACAAAGCCTCCCAGGATGCCCAGCAGAGTCGTCTTGCCCGAGCCGGAGGGGCCGAGAATGGACACAAATTCGCCGGGAGATACATCGAGGCTAACGTCATCGAGCGCACGAAAGGCCCCGTACGACTTAGTCGCCTTCTTGATGGAAACGGTGACGCGCTCTTTTTTCGGTTGATCAATCATGTGATTCCACTGCAAAGTCTGACAACCGCGGCAACATGCCGAGGTCTGGCAATGCGTTCCTGCAGAAACACGAACAGACTGACGGTACATGGCGCAAAGCGCTCATCAACGATCAAACCGTCACGTTCCCCTGATTACATGGAAGGTCTTCTGCCTTCGCTGGCACTCAACAAACCAAACAACTTACAGACGCGCAATTGAAAAAAAATCGAAGGGCTGTTACAAAATGTAATGACGCTCCTTCGGCGATCCCTGCCATCCATGAACGGCCTCTTTACTTTCGAGGCGGCTGCGCGCTGTGGCAGCTTTTCGAGGGCCGCGGACGAGTTGAACGTCACGCCTGCCGCAGTGAGCCGCATGATGTCACGGCTTGAGGAACATCTTGATACTACGCTATTTCTTCGCCAGCCCGGCGGTGTGAATCTAACGGAAACGGGTCAATTGCTGTTTGATGCCATCGCGCGCGGCTTTGCTGGGATCGAAAGCGCCCTACGAGAGATCGCAGACCGTAAGACTGGTTTGGAAACGGTGTCACTATCCGTATCAACCGGCTTCACCACGCATTGGATGATGCCGAAAATGGCTGAGTTCAAGAAGCAATTTCCCAGCGTTGATCTGCGTTTCCAACTGGTGATGGGCGCCCTGTCGGGACCCGTCAACGATGTCGATCTCGGCATGCGCTTTGTAGATGGGCCGGATGAGCGCCATGAGGCGGCTTTCGTCATGCCGGAAATCCTCCTGCCAATCTGCAGCCCCGACTATTTGAAGAGCCATGCCATGTCCGGCGGAGGAATTGGCCGCGTGCCCGATACGACGATCAACCTGAGCGACGCACAGCCGAACTGGTCGAAACTGTTTACTCCCGCCAATGGCAGCGACATGCAGAATTCCATGATCTTCTCGGATTATGCGATCGTCGTGCAGGCGGCCCTGCTGGGCCAGGGCGTGGCACTTGGCTGGCTCAACGTTGTCGCGCATTGGCTGAGGACCCGCGCACTGGTGCCGGCGCGCGAACATCTCATGGTCACCGGTCGCCGCTGCCATCTCGTCAGACTGCGTGACAAGCCAGTCCGTCCAATCGTCGGCAAGGTCAGGGACTGGATGATTGCGGAGCTTACGGCGGATGTCGAGGCTGTAAACAGCTTGTATCCTTCCTTGCGCATCACCGCGCTAGGGCACACTCCTCAGTCCTCAACTTAGATCAGGGCGGAAAAACAAGAGCTCCGGATATGGGATCGAGCCAAATGCAGGTGCCGCTTGCCGCCCTCTCATGTAATAATGGCAGCTGCGCTTAGCGGATGAGCATCATGTCTCGCATGCATTGAGTGGGAGGAAGCTTGTCGACGGCCGACGCGATTCGTGATTTTTTCCAGCGGGGAGAAAGCGGCGAGGATGCAGGCAATGTCGAGAAGCTGAGTATCGACCTCGGGCTAAGTCGCGCGACCACCTACCGCCTGCTCAAACTGTTTCAGTCGGATGGAACGGTTATGTCACTTCTGAAACGCAAGCGCGGCCGGCCTGATCGGCTCACAATTAAATACAGCAGCGCGATCAAACCGGCGCATTCTTACAATTAAGTGCAGTTCGACAGACATTGTTACCGGCAATACGGGCACCACGATTGCCGTTACCAGAGCGACGTTCACGTCCCGGATGCCGAATGCAGCATAAGAGCCGTGCCAACGGCGCCAGCGGCTCGCTTCGTAACGGCCCTTGAAAAGGAATCCCGCGCCGCTCATCACTGGATGCCTACTCGCACGATGATAGCTTGTCAGGCCTTGAAGCGATCAAATGCGGTGAGGCGCTTGACCGGTCGGTCGGCGTCCTCCCAGCGATAGATTTCCAACCGCAGATAACGAAGTTCGTCCTCGCGTGCGTCTTCCGCAAGTTCGATCCACCAGGACTTCGAACGACCGTCACTGCCATCCGACCATCGGTAGCCGCGCGCCTTCAGGTTATCTTTCATATCGAATGGGCTGTTTTCCGCGAAGATGCGCACACGGGATCGCTGGCTTGCCGCATAGAGCTCGGCAAACGGCGTTCGTCCCGGCTCTCTCCCACCCTGTACGAGGACCTCGAGCAGGGCAAAGCAGTCATCGACGGCCCGATGGCCCTCGTGGAAATAGCCCGCCTGCCCGATCAGGTAGCCAAGCTTGGTGCCTTCGAAGCCACGGGCCGCCCAGTCGATTTCGCAGATCGAGCAGGCCCAGGCTTTTCCGACGAAAATGGCTGAGAAGGCCTCGCAGAACGGTCGGTCGAAACCGGCGTTGTGCGCGATCACGAGATCGGCCGGCTCGACGATCGAGCCCAGTTGATCGACATCGATCATCTGGCCTGTCACCATCTCGTCGGTGATACCGGTGAGACGGGTGATTTCCGGTGGGATCGAAATGTCCGGTTGCTGCAGTCCACTGTAGACACCGACGATATTACCGGCCTCATCGAATGTGAACGCAACGGCTCCGATCTCGATGATCTCGTCCTTGCGATGGTTGAGGCCGGTGGTTTCGGTGTCGAGGATCACGCCATTCAGCGGAAATCCGGGTCGCGCGGCCGCAGTGACAGAACGAGGCTCGAGTTTTTTCAGGACACGGTACCGGCCGGTCTCCTGGAGATGCCGCACCATGTCGTCTTCGCTCAACGCAGCCGGAGAACGGTGCCTCATCGCCGATGAACCAGTCACCTTCGCAGATGCTACCCCGTTTGCAACGAAGAGATCAAACTGCTGCGTCATTCGACTATCAGGTTCACTAAATCAATTTCCTGGACTGCATCGTCCTTCAAATTCGCTATAAGGCATCCGCTCGAAAAAATCAGGAGAAATCATGGAAACCGTGGAAATCAGTAACCGCAGCGACTTCGCCCTATGGGCGATCCAGCGCGCGCAGGAGATCGTGACGGCACAAGGCGCTGCCTTCGCAATGGCTGCTCGTGACATGAATGAGGAAGTGCTGACTGAGACCGCAGCCGCGCTCGGCAAGGCGATCAGTGACGCCATGCTTGAAGTTTTCGATGGCCTGATCGGTGAATGAACCTCAGTGAGCAAGGGACGACAAGAAGATAGCGACCCCTGACTGACTGATATTTTGATATAAATTTTTGGCCTAACTCACTTAGCAGTTGCTACTGACCAAGGCAGCGCCCGTCGGCATCTGGTCGCGACGATTTTCTGGACATCGGAACGCCAATGCTGTCGAAAATGCGCTGCAGCGGCTTACCAATCGAGGCGACATTCGTCGCCCTCGTAGGGGCCTATACGATAAGCCAACCATCAACCAGTTGACCGGCAAGATGCTCTTTCCGCCGCGAGCCTTCCTGGAACATTATGGGAAATTATTCCTTTTTCCTTGACTCTCATGCCGACATAGAACAAAGTAAGAACATAAGCATTCCAAACCCGTCGCATTCACCAATTTAAATCACACTTTTGAGGTGAATAACGGCGCACATCCAATGATAGTGGAGAGAAATGTGAACGTCCTTATCACGCGAAGCTGGGACGAAGTAGAGGACGCGCTTGGAACGGCGGCAGTGCACGGTTGCAATCGCAGCTTCTTGAGATCGTGGCTTTCCTCCGTGAGTTCGAGAGTGTCTTGCTTTCATGTTGATCGCCATGCCGAAGGATGTCGCCGAGAGTAATCGTTCAGCTTGACCATAAAATCAAAACCGTCTAGCCATTGTCATAAACATGATAAAACAACTCAAGTATTATGCCCTGACATTACTCATGAGAGGTAGGCGCATGGACTATTGTTTTGTCTCCCCGGACCGCTTGATTCCCACCGAAGAGGTGGATCTCGAAAGAGTTAATGAGTTGCAGGGGCAAATCCTGCATGCGGGCTCATGGACGGCGCCGATAACAGCTGAGAAGGACGCAATGTTCGTAATGGACGGTCATCATCGGCTAACGGTTGCCCATCGTCTCGGGCTGGGCGCAATACCGGTGATCCTCCTCGATTACAGCGCCGTGCGCGTGGAGAGCTGGCGCCCAGGTGAGACGATCACGCCTGCGAGCATCTTCGCGATGGCGCGCAGTGGCCGAAAGTTTCCCTGCAAGACGACGCGGCACATTTTCGATCAAGCTTTGCCGAGCTGCGACGTGCCTCTGCAGCTTTTGTACCGGCTCAAGCCGGACGAAGCTGCGCCGACACATGCCATTGGAGCGTGGTCATGACACTTCATTGCCACAAGCTCGGCGCTGGCCTGCCGCCAATTCTGCGATCGTTGACCGCAGACCTTCTTGCTCAACAAAGTACGCAGCTTTTTGACTGGGTCGCGCGATACGGTTCTCCGCTCAATCTGATCTGGCCTGAAGTCTTGCAGGAAAATCTCACCGCCTTAAAGGGCGTGTTGACGGAACATCGCGTCGAGCATGCGCTCTATTACGGAGCGAAGATCAACAAATCGCCTGGACTCATTGGGGTTGCGCTCCGCACAGGTGCAGGTATCGACGTTTCCAGCTTGTACGAGCTTCGAGACGCCAGACAGCTCGGCGCCAATGGCCTTAAACTCGTGGCGACTGGGCCGGCGAAGACCGACATTTTTCTCAAAGAGCTTATCGCCTGCAATGCTCTGATATCCGTGGATTCTCCAGAGGAGCTGGAGGATCTCATCAATTGTCTTTCACCAGAAACGAGCCCACAGCCGGTCCTCCTGCGTGTGCGGCCAACGAACCAGGGCAATAGCCGCTTCGGCATGCCGGCGGAGGCAGTCATTCAGTGCCTTACGCGCATTGCTCAAGAAAACAGACTGCACTTTAGCGGGCTGCATTTCCATCTCAACGGCTATCGTTGGGAGGACCGCGCCGCAGCTCTTAGGGAGGCTGCAGCTCTTGTTGCTGAGGCCCGCAGAATGGGCTTTTCTCCAAGCATGATCGATATTGGCGGCGGATTGCCCATACAATATGTCGATCAACAACATTACCAGGCGTATCTGGCGTCGCAAACATCTGATGACTACCGCACGGGCAAAGTTCCCGGTTCCTTTTATCCCTATGGCAGTGTTCTTTCAGCGAAGGACTGGCTACGCCGGCTTTTGCAGGCAGAAACAGGCGATGGGCGCGCAATCGCTGACTATTTCGCGCGGGAAGGCCTGATCCTTGGAATGGAACCAGGCCGCGCCCTGGCTGATCAGGCGGCCATAACGGCTTTCCGGATCACGCGGGTGAAGGCGTTAGACCAAAACACCCATGTCATCTTCGTTGAAGGCAGCAGCTTCAGCGCTTGCGAAACCTGGTTTGCCTCGGAGTTTTTGGTCGATCCCATTCTCATCCCAACCGCGAGAGCGCCCTCCTTGTCGCCGCCGATCCGCGCTTATCTGGCCGGCCACAGTTGTCTGGACGATGACGTTCTCAGCAACAGATGGTTGACCTTCCCTATCACGCCGCAAGCCGGTGATCTGTTGGTTTATGCCAACACCGCCGGTTACCAGATGGATCTCCTTGAAAATGAATTCCACCGCCATCCCATGCCCGCTCGCTTGCGCGTGATGCGGAGCTCAGAAGGCCAGATCACCCTCTCTCCCGACACCATTGAAGAGGTATAGATGATGCATACGTCCATAACTCAGTTGATCGGCCAGACACCGGTAATGTCGATCGCTGTTCCGCATCGGGATTGCACCTTGGTCCTGAAGATCGAGAAGAACAATCCGGGCGGCTCCATGAAAGACCGCATGGCGCGCAGCATGGTTGTTGCCGCGCTTCAGGATGGGCGCCTTGCTCCTGGCGGGACGATTGTCGAATCCTCGTCCGGCAATACCGGCACCGGACTGGCGCTCGCCGCGGTGGAATTCGGACTGCGCTTTATCGCCGTGGTGGACCATCATGCGGCGCCGGACAAGATCCGGATGATGCACGCGCTCGGCGCTGAAATCCGTTACGTGGAAGGCGATTTTCGCGAAGACGAGGTGGCTGTGGTGGAAAGGCAGCGGTTGGCGGCACAGCTTGGCGCCCAACTTCCGGGAGCATTGTTCATGAACCAGTCAGACAATCCGGCAAACCCTGAAGGCTATGCTGGTTATGTCGACGAGTTGCTGTCCCAGCTCCCGGACGGCATCGACGCATTTGTCGGCTGCGTTGGCACCGGTGGCTCCATGACCGGCATATCCCAGCGCCTCAAGCGGCACAATCCGGCGATACGCACCATCGCCGTGGAGCCAGTCGGATCGATCGTTTTCGGCAAGCCTGGGCACCCTTACTACCAGTCGGGAACCGGCACACCCGCAGGAGATGAAGTCGGCAAGGTGCTGGACTATAGCTGCATTGATGAAGGCGTGCAGGTAACCGACACGCAAGCCTTCGAGACGGCGCGTTATATCGCCCGGCGAAAGGGCCTTCTCGTGGGCGGCTCAACGGGCGGCGCCATCTACAAGGCATTGGAGTTTATTGCGGCAGGCAAGCTCAGTGGCACGGTCGTGACGACGGTTGCCGATGGCGGAGAGAAATATCTGAGCACGGTATTCGACGACGAATGGATGACAAAGCGCAATCTGTTCGATCCGGCAATTGCCGCTCAGTTAGATGGCTGGCTGATCGAAAAGGCACATGCGGCATGAAGGTGACAATCTGTGGCGCAGGCCGCACCGGGCACCTGAATGCGGTCCTTTTCAAGCAAAATCCGGATATCGAGGTCTCCGTCCTGACCAACTCCACCGCGGTTGCAGAACAATGGGATAAAGATGACGCTCTCTGGCAGGCCGAAATCCAGGACAATCGCATCCTGAGCGCCAGACCCGACCATGTCGGGACCGATCCGGGCAAGGCGCTCGAGAACACCGATATCGTGGTCATAACGCAGCCCGCCCAGGCGAGACTTGCACTCCTGCTTCGGATAGAACCGCATCTACCGCGCGATAAGAGCGTTTTTGTCGGAGCGATTCCCGGCTTTTGTGGCTTCGACTGGCTCGCCGCAAAGGCTCTATCGAGTCATGACAATGTGGTGATCTGGGGCATGAAGGACGTGCCGCATATCGCCTTTGACCTGATCGCGGGCAAGCGCGTGCGGATGGGGGGTGCGAAGGCCGATCTCTTCGTGGCGCTTCATCGCCGGGAGAGCGCTACAAGTAGCGCCGCTCTCGTGGCAATGTTGAACTGCCTCTACGATGCCCCCGTCGCTCAGCTGCAGGACTACCTCGAAATCACATTGACGCCGGGCAACGCCCTGATGCATCCAGCCGTGCTCTACGCGCTCGTCGGCCCCGGCGCTCCTTGGGAAAATAGACCCTTCGACGATTTTCTATGTTGGTGGAGTGACTGTCCTCAGGCAGGTGCCGAGTTGCTGGAAGCCTGCGATGCGGAAAACCAGGCGATCCGGCGGGCGAGTGAAGCACATCTCGGCGTCGATTTGAGTTCTGTGAAACCGCTCCGTCAGGAATTGATCGAGGCCTATGGCCACCAGATCGAAGACAGCCGAACCATGTACACGCTTCTGCGCACAAATCGCGCCTATGCCGGCATTCGTGCGCCCCTCATTCCCAATCCGAACGGGCCGGGGCTTGTCATCGATCGCGAAAGCCGTGCCTTCCACGAGGATATCGCCTTCGGACAAGCGCTGCTCATCACGATGGCGGAACGGCTCGGTGTAGCGGTTCCAGCCATCGCCAGGACCTATCAGTGGGCCCGCGATTATCATGGCGGATTGGCGGGCAGCATACCGGATTATATCCCGTCGAACTGGCCGGAGGCCGCCTAATGGATGAGAGAATGACGTCCCTCACAGATCATGGTCAAGAGAATGATGCAAAGCTTCTGGCCGATGCTGCAAGCAACGCGATCAACCGGCTTGTCCGTTGTCTTTTCGCTGAGCGTCTGCTGGATCCAGATGCATTGTTATGGGCACGCGACGGGCGGCAGGCGTGGTTCCCCCTTTGGCCGTCGCGCCGCGTGCTGCATTTTGCCGATCTTCGCTCCGCACCTGCCGGAACGTTGCAAAATCGCGGGCAAATCGAAGTGTTAGATAGCGTTGGCGTCCGGCACAGGATTGACGGTCCTGTTGCCTTGATGAGAGAGGCTGCACCTTCCCTGACGATTGCGCTCGCTCCCGATGGGCTGGAGCATCTGCTGCGCGATGTTGACAACAGCATCCATAATGATGTCATCGCGCGACGCCACAGGCAAAACTGGAGCGCGGAACTGCGCCGGAAAATATCCGCGGCGGATACGCGGGGCTTTCTTGGCTATCTCGAAGGGACCCTGCCGTCGCACCTGGCCGCCATGACCCTCGACCAGTGGGGCGCACTCGAGGGGCATCCCTTCTATCCCACATGGAAGGCCAAGCCCGGCCTCGCGCCGGACGACGTGGTCGCCTTGTCGCCGGAGTTCGGGGCCCGGGTGCGCCTGCGCATCGCAGCACTGCGCAGTGATTGGGCCTATGTGGAGAAAATGCCCCATGTCGGCAGCTATTCGGAGTGGTTTTCGAAGAACTTCCCTGATGTGTGGCAAAACTGGAGCGACGGTCTGAGAGAACGTGGCAAATCGCCCGAGAGCTGGCTTCCACTCCCTGTCCACGCATGGCATTTGGACAACTTCGTGCACGAAGAGTTCGCGCCCGAGATCGAAGCCGGTATTTTCGATCCGGCCGGACCGGAAATCGAGACGCTGCCATCCATGTCCTTTCGAACCATGCTGCCGGAAACGCCGGACCCCAGACCTTTCATCAAGCTGCCGGTCGCCATCTGGCTGACGAGCGAGCAGCGCACGTTGCAGGCGAAGTCGATCCATATGGGGCCGCGCCTCAGCACGCTGATTTCCGACATTCTGTCGAAAGAAGATGATCTCAACAACGGGCTGGAGATCTTTGTCGAAGAACTGGGGGCAATTCTCCACCACCCTGAAACCGGCGACGAGCATCCTGGTCGGTTCCTTTCAGTCGTCTATCGCAACATCGATTCCTTGGCACGCGATGACGGACTTTTGCCGATAACTGTCGCAGCCCTTTTAACGGCGAACCCAGTCGACGGCCGCCCAGTCCTTTGCGAGCTTATCGCCAGAAAAGGCGGCGAAACCGAAGCAGGCGTTGCGGCGTTCTTCCGTGCTTATGCACGCACCGTGATCCGGCCGACGCTCGCCATGTATCTGCTCTACGGAATTGCGTTCGAGGCGCATCAGCAAAACAGTACCATCCTGTTCGACCATACGGGCCTGCCGCGGAAGCTGCTTATCCGTGATTTCGGCGACGGCCGCAGTTTTGCCCCCTTGTTCAAGGAACGGGGATACGATCTGAAACCGTTCAGCCGCGAGGGGATTTTGCCGACGACCTTCGATGACGATATCAGCCCCGTGCGTTCCTTCGTGATCGATGCCTGCTTTGTCTGCCATCTACACGAGATCGCCTTATGCCTGAGCGAGCAATATACGCTGGCGGATAACGGTCTATGGCGCATTCTGCGGGAAGAGACGGAGCAGGCGCTTGATGCGCTGCGGCCACGTATGTTGTCGGATGCATTTTGGATCAAGGAGCGGGAAGCCTTTCTTGACAATCCCTGGCCGACCCGTTCGGTGCTCCGCATGCATCTGGAGCGCTATCGCGATTATCGGGTCGAACACCAATTGCCCAATCCGCTGGCGAGCGCAAAATGACCGGTGCAGTTGCCGCACTTCGCGGCTTTGGACCCGCCTTCGCGCTCCTGTTCGGCCTGCAGTTCATTTCTATGGGGGCGATGGAGATGAGCGGCCCCTTTTGGCCGATTCAGATCAAGGCGCTCAGTTCGTCTGAAAGCATCTTCAGCCTTGCTGGAATTGGCGTCTATGTCTGCCCTATGCTTGGCATCTCGCTGACAAGCGCGTTCTGGGGACGTATGGGCGATCGCTACGGCAATCGGCTGATGATGGTTCGGGCGCTGATAGGGCTGGCGGTCACGCAAGTGCTTGTCGCCTTTGCCCAGGACGTCTGGACAATTCTGGCGCTGCGCTTTCTGCAAGGCGCCTGCGCGGGCTATATTGCGCCGGCGCAAGCTTATGGCGTGCAAATAACCGGAGGCCGGGACCGTGCCGGGCTCTTCGCATGGCTGCAGGTGGCGACCAATGTCGGCTCGCTGGGTGGCGCTTTCCTGGGTGGCCTCATTCTGGATGCCATGCCTTTCGCCGTCGTCAATCTCACCGCGGGTGTTATCTGCGCGGTCTGCGCGGTCATTGCATGGATCAGCTTGCCGGCGCGCCCCGCCGGGTTGGAAACGTTGCAACCGCCAAAGGAGAGAACAACGCCTCAAGTGACGAAAATGGACGCCCCTGTTTCGGGACTTCTCGCGCTGATGGGAATGCTGCTCGCAAGCAGGATGGTTCTGCAGGTTCCTTTCTCCCTCTATATGACGGATGTGTTCGGCGCCCATCATGCGATAGCTGGTTTGAGCTATGGATTGCTCGCATTAGGTTTTGTCGTCAGCGCCCCCATATGGGCTCGGCTCTTTGAAGGGCGCGCGCTATCCTATGTATTGGGATGGAGCGTATGGATTTCCGCAGCCTGCCTGGTCGTTACCGAGTTGGCCGGTCTCACCAGCAGCATCAGCCTTTTTATGGTGCTCTATTTTGTCTGGGGCGCGCTCTTGGGAGGAACCACACCGGTGCTCCTGGCGCTCATTTCAGCAGCGACACGGAACGATCAGCAAGGATCGGTGTTGGGGCTTGCCCAGACTTGCCAGCAAGGCGCCTCTGTTGCAGGAATAATCGCAGGTGTTATAGCGACCCAACGCTTTGGTCTGGAAGCGGCATTCCCGCTCGTCGCAAGCCTTTACGGCGTGTCGCTGCTGATTGCGCTCGGTCTATGGCTCAAATCGCGCTGGCCAATCAGCAAGGGAGTATTGTTGTGAAGAGAAGACCTTCGATGTTGCGTGCCGTGATCCTGGCCCTGTTGATCCCGGCAATGGCGTTTGCAGGAGAACAAGCCGCTGGCGATAAACAGGTACCAATTACCGTCACGGATATTGCCGGTCGCAAGGTGCAGGTGAACGCGCCGGTGAAACGCATACTCCTCGGAGAGGGACGGCAGCTCTATCTCATCGCGTCGCTGGAACAGGAAGACCCGTTGGCCCGCATCGTCGCCTGGCGCAACGATCTGATTGAGGCCGATCCTGCCACTTATGCGCAATATCTCCAAGCCTTTCCAAAATTGGTCGACCTTCCTTCGTTCAAAGGCCAGGAGAACGGCCTGATCGACATAGAATCGACCATCGTCCAGAAGCCTGATGTCGTTCTGCTCAATCTTGAGGCGAAACGCGCCAATGAGGACGCCGAATATGTCGAAAAGCTCGCGGAGCTCAATGTTCCCGTCCTCTACATCGACTTCCGTCATCATCCCCTGCAGAACACCGAGAAAACCATCCGTCTCCTGGGCAAGATCATGGGACGGGAGGCGCGCGCGGAAGAGATCATAGCATTCCGCCACCAGGCCATGGCTCGGGTCACCGACGTCCTCGACCGGGCCAAGCCACGGCGCCCCAGGGTGTTCATCGAACGGATCGGCGGCTATGCCGACGATTGCTGCTTGTCATTCGGCGCGGAAAACTTCGGAAAATATGTCGAGCTTGCCGGCGGTCACAACATCGGCAGCGACATCATCCCAACCACATTCGGCCAGCTCAATCCAGAACAGGTGATTGCTTCCAACCCCGAGCATGTGGTCGTCACAAGCGCCGACTGGGAAGCCTATGTGCCTGGCGGCCACTGGATTCCGCTTGGCCCGGGCGCGGATCGGGATGTGACGCGCAAGAAGCTCGAATGGTTCACCGGGCGTATCGCCTACACCGACATTGCAGCCCAGAAAACACGGAATTTTCACGCCATCTGGCACCAGTTTTACAACAGTCCCTATGAATTTATCGCAGTTCAGCAATTGGCGAAATGGTTCCACCCAGACCTGTTTGCCGATCTCGACCCGGACGCGACATTCGCCGAATATCATCGCCGTTTCCTGCCGATCGCGTTTCGGCCGGGCTACGCAGTGAGCCTCTCCGATAGCCCGTCATGAGGGCAAAGGATGCAGCTTTTTTGGAAGGATGAGATGTAAAGTCCATGCCGGGCGCTGCCGCGTAGCGCCCGGCATTCCTTTTCTAGAAATCTGTCGTCATTGACAGTTTCACCGTTAGCGGCGCGCCTTGCGACAGCGTGCCAAAGCTCGCGACGCCGGACCAGTAGTCATGGTCGAAAACGTTTTCGACTTCGGCCCTGAACGTGACGGGCCTCTCGCTGATCTCAGTATGATATCTCGCTCCAAGGTCGAGCCGAGTCCATGAAGGGATCTCCATGGTGTTCGCGGTGTTGACGGATTGCTTGCTGGTGTGGATGATATTGCCGGCCAGCGTCAGCCCGGGCAGGAACGGCGTATCCCACTCCGCGCCCAGATTGACCTGCAGCGACGGAACACCGATAGGCTTGTTACCGCGCGTGGCGGCGTTTACCGTTTCCGTCAATTCGCCATGGAGGAACGTCGCACCGCCGAGCAGCCGGAGCTCTGGCGTCACTTCGCCGAAAATGTTGAGTTCGACACCGCGATTGCGCTGCTCTCCCCCTTCAACGAAGACGAGATCGTTCCCGCGCGTTTGCAGTTCGCCGAAAGGCTTCTCGATCTGGAACACGCTGAGGGTCATCGCCACCTGGCCCAGATCGACCTTCGTGCCGACCTCATACTGCCTGGACCGGTAGGGAGACAGGGTTTCTCCCGCATTGACCGCCGTCGTCGGCGCGCTGTCGCCGACGCTGAGGCCTTCGGCATAATTGGCGTAGAACGAGATATTCTCCCACGGCTTGACGACAATGCCGGCCAGCGGCGTGAAAGCGCCTTCGTCGGATGACGTGGTAACGGCGCCCGTGGCATTATAATTTTCGGAATCGATGTGCTGCCAGCGGCCCCCCAACGTGACCAACAAGCGGTCATCCATCATGGAAAGCGTGTCGGAGAGAGCAAGTCCGTAAAGTTTGTTCTCGGAAACTTTTGGAGCGTGGGCCGGGTCCGGCACGTCCTGCTCGGGCCGGGGAAAGGGATCATAGAGATTGGTGAATTGTTCCGTCCCGGATTCGATGCCTCTGTCAAGGCTCTGGCGAAGGCCGCTTGCCTGCAGCGTAACCGTATGGTCGATGCTGGCCGTCTCGAACTTGGCACGCACGCCCGTCTCCGCGGTCGTCCTGTCGACATCGAAGATAGCGTTCTGCGGCGTGACACTGACATCGCCCAAAGAATTAAGAATGACCGGCGTGCTGAAGAGCCGTGTGACACGGGAGCTACCGCCGCCAATCGCCGCAAACACCATGACATCGTCGTTCAAATCATACTCGACCCGTCCCAGCCAGGAGAGATCCTCGCTCTTCGACCATTCCCAGGGCCGTTGAATATTGAGCCTGCCATCGGGCGCATCTGGAATGCTTATGCCGGCGACCGGGAAGAAAGGACGCTGCGGCGCGTCGAAATCTTCCCGCTGGCCGATGATGTCGAGCGTCGCCCGCAGCCCTTCGCCCTCATAGTCGAGCCCCAGGGCGCCAACCGCAACCTTGCGCGTCTGATCGTCGATCGGCGTGTCGCCACCATGAAAACTGCCATTGAACCGGACGCCGAACCGGCGATCTTCGCCAAACCGCCGGCTGATATCCAGATGGCTGCCTCCGTAGAGGTCCGACATGTAATCCGTGGTAATCCGCGTCAGGTCGACATCCCCAGCGCGTTTGGGGACGATGTTGATCGTGCCTCCTACGCTGCTGTTCGGCGAAATGCCGTAGAGCAGCGCGGTCGGTCCCTTGAGTACCTCGACACGTTCGGCATAGTCCGTGAACAGGCGATAGGTCGGGGCAACGCCATATACGCCATCGAAGGCGATTTCGCCGAAGTTCCCCTCACCGAGGGGAAAGCCCCTGACATAGAAGGAATCAAGCATGCCGCCAGATGCGTGGGTGCTTCTTACAGACGGATCGTTAGCCAGGACATCGGCGACCGTCCGCGCTCCCTGGTTTTCGATCGTCTCTGCCGTGTAGCCGGTGATATTGAACGGCGTGTCCATGAAGTCGCGGTTGCCGAGTAGTCCTACACGGCCGCCGCGGGCCACCTGCCCTCCGGGATATTCTTCCGGCAAAGTGGTTATCGTCGAGGTCGATGCGCCTGTGTTTATGTCGATGCGCTCCAGCACGATATCCTGCGCAACAGCAACTGGGCTCACCGTCAGAGCCAAGACGGTCACCAGTCCAAAACGCAATTCCATATGAAGCCCCCTCTGTGAACAGCGACCGCATTGCTTGCACGACTAGAAGCTAATGCAGCCAGTTTGAGGGTGTTAGATAACATGAGAAAATCTGTCAACATATTTGCGAAAGGGCCCCTACCGGAATTCGCATTGCAACCTGCAGGAGTTTGCTGGGAAGCGTCGCCTTAACATTTTCGGCGGTATTTTCCGGCATGAGCCTGCACCCGCCGACCGATATTGCGACGCGCCGATACAAGCGTCATCGTTTGCCTGCCGAGATCATAGCGCATGCGGCTTGGCTCTATTTCCGCTTTCCGCTGAGCCTGCGTCATGGACAATTGGCTTAGCCTGTGCAGAAAGCGGAAGATAATAGTTTCAAGGCCGTCCCTGAAAAGCAGGCAGGCTTTGAGCGCCGCGCGTCCGAATGGACGCGCGGCGCTCAACCTTGACGGAAAGGGCTGGCAGGGCCAGAGTCTGGAGATGATTACGAGAACCGGCGGATTGTGCGGCGCGGTTCGCTGCGAGGTGAGCGGAGAACCTTTGGCCATCGCCACTGATGGAACTCACATATGTAGCCGGCGTTGTTCGGCAAAGGAGGACTTCTCTTGAGCCAAGCCTCTCATCCAGACAACGCTTTACACCACGTGTGACTTTCCATTAAACCGCAAGAATCAGAATACAATGATATCAAGGCGTTGCGCGGGCACTTAATTTGATAATTAGCAGTTAATTGTGATAATGGTCGCTTGATTTTGGCACTTGATGCGAGAATATGGTTCCCAATATTTACGGCCACAACACCATATCATCGAGAAGCCTATAGCCTGCGTCGACGGCTGTAAGCCTCCTCCCAGATGCAGTGAATTTGAGAATCGAACGACCGACATTCTCATAATTAAGGGTCTTCCACACTTTGTGTGGAAGACCCTCATTAAGTGCCGAGCGACACATGCCTCACGCTCTGAGGTTCGACCATTTCTTCGAGCGCACGAGCAGCGAATACGCCGCTCGTAGAGGGCGGTAGCCACGCAGTCCTGGAATCGGCCGAAGAAAAGTCAGTATAGCCAGCCTCTCAGGCCGCACGATACTTGCGGCTGAGCGCCGCACTTCCAACAACCGTCATCAAAAGGGTGACGATAAGTAATATGAAAGCGAGTGCTGCCCCAAACGGCCAGTTGCTGACGCGGCTGAACTGATCATAGACGGCTGGTGCCATCATCTGGAACTGCGGGCCGCCAAGAAGAACAGGCGTCGCATAGGCGTTCATGCACAGGATGAAGACGAGAACGCTGCCGGCCACGACACCAGGGGTGGCCAGCGGCAGGACAACCCGGCGAAAGACCGTGAGCGGCCGCGCGCCGAGATTTCCGGCGGCTTCTTCCACCTGGCGCGGTATCCCCTCGATCACTGCCGAGAGCGTGAGCACCATGTAGGGCAGAACCACGCCGACAATGCCGACAATCACTGCGCCAGGTGTATAAAGCAACCTCAGAGGGCCCACGATAAAGCCCGCTTCCTGAAGAGTTGCATTTATGAGCCCGTCATTGCCGAGCAGGGCAATCCAGCCTGCTGAACGGACGACATTTCCGACAAGCAGTGGAAAGAGGGTGAGAATGGTGACGGTGCTTTTCCACCTGCTCTCCATGCGCGACAGCCAATAAGCGGCCGGAAAGGCGAGCAGCAAGGTCAGCACCGTGCTGGATAACGCTACACCGAGCGTCACCATGAGCACCTGCTGATAATAAGGGTCCGTGACAGCTCGGAGATAATTTTCCGCAGTCAAAGCCTCGACCATGAGAACCATCGGATCATAGTGGTTCAATGAGATGCGGGCCATCATCAGCATCGGCACGCCGAGCAGCGCACAGACAAGAAGTCCCGCCGGCAGGATGAAGACGGCCGTTTCGTGTTTTCTCATCCCTTGAAGTCTCTGTTCCAGAAATCGAGCATCTCCGCCTGATATTTGGCCAGATACGCGAAATCCGGCCTCCAGAAGCGCTCCTTCTCGGCCTCCGTGAAGTTGATTCTCTTGTCGAGTTCAGGATCGAGGATTGCATCCGAGACGGTCGGGACATATCCCATCTTCGCGGCAAATGCCGTTTGTGCCGCCGGCTCAAGCATGGCGTCCAGGTATTTGAGTCCATTCTCTTTGTTGCGTGCGTTCCGCGGCACGGCTGCCTCATAAACGGTCGGAAACGCACCTTCTTCGGCAATCACATGCCCGAGCGGGATACCCGCCTCGTTCCACATGTAGCCGCGTGCGGCCGCGATGATCGTCATCCAGATCTCCTCCGATTTAAACGCCGCAGCGACAGCTTCGGTGGAGGCCAGCACTTTCGCATCCAGTGACCGCCATTCCATGAGCTTTTTCTTGGCCGGCGCGAAGTCGGTCATCGAACCGCCGCCGGCAATCGCGGCGAATGCGGTGTTGGTAGTGAACAGGAAATCGGAGAGACCCACCTTGCCGCGATATTTCGGGTCCCACAAATCATGGATCGACTTCGGTGGGGTGGTGATGCGATCGGTGTTGTAGACGATGGTGTGCGCAGAGTAGATCTGCGGGATGGAGTGCGATTTCCTGAGAAATGGAAACACGTTCCCCATCCGAGGCACGTTCTGCTCGTCAAGTTCCTCCAGCGCGCCAAGCTCGGTTGCGGTGAACATGTCGAAGTCGGCAAGGCAGGCGACATCCATACTGCCGCGCCGGTTCTGACGCTCGGCCATTAACTTGGTGCGACGAGGCACGGGCCCGGAAACATCCTGCAGAACCTCGATGCCCTGCGGAACCATGATGGCCTGATCGACACCTTCGCGAAGAAGATCGCCATAGTCCCCGCCCCAGGTGCCGACAATGACCTGGGAGGATTGGGCATATGAAACACGCGGCAGCAGCGTCGTGGCTGCGGCAACACCGATAAAATCCCGCCGTGTAAATTCAGTCATGTTCTGTTCTCCTCTGGTTGCTTGCATTCAAGCAGGAAGCAGCCGCGCAGCGGCGGGATCCCAGCTTATGTTGACCGTGTCCCCGGTCTTGATGTGGCGCAGTGCGTCGTTATCCTGCGGCGTAGGGCGGATGGCCGTGAGAACGGTGCCATCGAGATCCAATTGATATTCGGTCTGAGCGCCGAGATAGAGGACTGCGCCGATCCGCGCAGTCAGGCCGCTGCCATCAGTTCCAGGCTGCATGGCGATGCGCTCCGGTCGCAGTGCGAGCACGCTCGCATTCGCTGGTGCGCCCTCCATCCTGCACGGCAGCAGACTGCCGCTTTCGCTACGCATCGCGCTGCCCTCGATCGTGCCTTTGACGATGTTGCAGCGCCCCACGAAATCCGCGACGAAGGCATCGGCCGGATTCTCGTAGAGCTCTTCCGCCGTGCCGACCTGGCGCACACGACCGCCCTCCATCACGATGAGCCGGTCCGACATGGTCAGCGCCTCTTCCTGATCGTGTGTCACCAGGAGCGTAGTGAGGCCGAGGCGTTGCTGAAGGGCACGGATTTCGCCACGAACCTGGGCACGCAGCTTGGCGTCGAGGTTGGACAAAGGCTCGTCAAGGAGGAAAACCTCCGGATTGATCACGAGCGCGCGCGCAAGCGCCACGCGCTGCTGTTGGCCACCGGAAAGCTGGCGCGGCAAACGCTCGCTCAGATGATCGAGTTGGACAAGCTTCAGCGCTTCCATGATATGCCTGTCGCGCTCAGCACGTCCGACACCACGCATCTCGAGACCAAAGCCCACATTTCCGGCGACGGTCATGTGAGGAAACAGGGCATAGGATTGGAAGACCATTCCTGTCTGGCGCGCATAGGCTGGCATTTTCGTCACGTCCTGCCCGGCGATGACAACGCGGCCTTCCGTCGGCTCGATGAAGCCCGCCACCATGCGAAGGGTTGTCGTTTTGCCGCAGCCCGAGGGCCCGAGAAGCGAAACGAGTTCCCCTTCCCCCACGTCGATGTCAACGCGCTCGACCGCGACGGACTGACCATATTCCTTGCGAAGTCCTTGAAGAGAGAGAGTGCCCATTTATAGCGACCTCCTTGAGGAGCGATCAGACGATCCTGGACAGCTTTACAAACTTGTCCGTGATCAGCATCAGCGCCGCGACGATGACGATTTGAACGGTCGCGACGGCGGCAAGCGTCGGGTCCATGCGGAACTCCAGATAATTGAGCATTGCGACCGGAAGCGTCGTCTTTCCGGGGCCGACCAGGAGCAGCGTGAGTTCCAAATTCTCGAAGCTCTGGATAAAGGAAAACATGCTGGCGGCGACGATGCCCGGACGCAGCATGGGCAAAGTGATGCGTCGAAAGACCGTCCAGGGTCGCGCGCCGAGATTGGCGGCCGCCTCCTCGGCTGCCCGATCCAGCCCCTGAAGGCTGGCGGTCACGACACGCACTGTCCACGGGATGGTCAGCAGGACATGGGCGGCGATGAGGCCGGCAAAGGTACCAACAACGTCGCGGTCCAATGCGTTCTCTATCCTGAGATAGAAAAGGTAGAGTGCCGTACCGGCGACGATCCCGGGCACGATCAGCGGACCGAGCAGAAGCGTGTTGATTGCGCCTTTGCCTGCAATACTACTCCTGGAAAGCGCAAGCGCCGCCGCCGTTCCCAGAGGCACACCGATGATCATAGCGGCCAGCGCAACCTGGGCGCTGACAAGGAAGCCTCGGGCGAACTCGCTTCGGCTGAAGGCATTTGCGTACCAGTGAAACGTAAGGCCGCTCGGCGGAAACGAGACGATCTCGTCCTGGAAAAAGCTCATGACGAGGATCATTGCCACGGGCGCAAGCATCAGCACATAGCCAAACGCGATGATACTGCGGTAGCTGAGGCGAGCGAGCGCTGCCTGTAGCCTGTTTACAGCTATCGTACGGTGATGGCGCAGATCGGCATCATGAGGTACACTGCTTCGATCACTGTCGTCGCGGCGGGCCTTTGAATAGATAGGATCGGTGAAAGTCATCGGTTTCCTCCTATCCTCTATTCAAGATCGAGAGGAAGGCAGGCGCCACAATCTCTGCCATAGTCTCGACGGCAGACAGATGGGATTCCCGCAAGTGACCAGCTACATGAAGCAGGTTGACCTGACCCAGCACCGTGCCCTGCCGGCGCACGGGCACATTCAGTATGCTGCCGCAACCAAGGGCGAAGATTTTTTCATGGTCGGGAAAATCGCGCTCGATATCTCCAACTTCGGTGGCAACGTACGGCGCACCGGACGTCAGCACCCGCGCCATGGTCGGCGCATCTGCAAGGTTCTTCGTCCCATGCGAAGGAAAAACATCGGGCCGGCTGCTATAGAGCCGTTCGGCCATACCGTGCTGCGGGCGATAGAGCAACGCCGTGAAAAGCTTATGCCCGATGGCTTCATCGAGTAGTCGATCAAGCACACGAAGCGCGGCGTAGGGCTGGTCGGGTTCGCTCAGCGCCTGCCTCAGCGCGGCAAGTCGGTTGGCCGACACCTGAACCGCGCGAGCGCTCACGGCGCAATTTCCTCGACCAATGGGAGCTCAAACGCTGACGCTTGGTCGCCGCCGAAGGCCAATGTCAGCAATGGCGGCCGGCCGTGAGGGATTTGCCCGCTATGGTCGGCGTCCGCACCGGCGACGGACAGGCGAATGCGACTGCCGGCAGCGAAGCGCCACGCGACCGGCAGCAGCGGAATGCGGATGCGCTCGATCTTGCCAGGTGTCAGCGGAGCGGCGTCCTGGCGGGAGAAACTGCGGAACGGCCATGTTGTGCGGTAGGTTTCGGGGGACGGTGTTTCCTTGCGATGCAGCGCACGCAAAAGCCCCTCGGTCACGTAATGCTCAGTCCCATCAGCCTCGATCTCCGAGAGATAGACGAACAGCGCCGCATCGGGTTCGTCTGCCGAAAGCCAGAGGTCGGCAATGGGGTGCCCAACGAATTCCGCGGCTTGCTCCAACGGCGCAGATGTATAGCTGAGCATTCGCTCTGTGCGACCTTGCCAGTCCGGGTAATAGATCCGCGCATCAATACCGGCGATGCGTTCGTAGCGGGTGCACTCCCCGGTTCCCAGCGTAAAATCGACTTTGTAAACGTCGGCTCCGGTCCCATCGGGCACGGCATCCGAAAGCTGCTGCTTTGGAGCGAGAAAATATGTCTCCTTCGACCGGGCCGGCGGCCATTCCGCGGCGGCGCGCCACTCCTGCGCGTGCATCGTGAAATAATGAACCGGCGCTTCGTCACGCAGGCCGGTATCCAACCCCATGAGATAGTTGTCGAAGAAGCGCAGCACCTCGCCGAGTAGCGGAAAATCAGCTTCCTCCGTCATCCGCCACGGCGAAACATCGATACGCGCGCCATGATCCCACGGTCCAAGCAGGAGATGGCGCGGATTGTCCTTCAGCGTCAAAAACCTGGAGATCGCTCCGTTCATGTAGCCGGCGCCGTCGCGCCAGCCCGATACAGAGAGGACGGCCACATCCGGCTTGATACCTTGTGAAACGGCATAAGGGCTGAACGAAGCCGAACTGAAGCTCGGATCGTAGGGCAGTCCCTCCTCGCGGAAACTGAATTCGCGCATGAAATCCGTTTGGCGAAAATTACCGAGATGCTCCCGGATGGCCTCACGCAGCAGAACACCATCCGGATCCTCGTCAACGGGTTGAGGGCCTTCAAAATCGGGATTGTTGAAGTATGCAAACTGCTTGAGAAGATCGCGCTTGTCGTGGTCGAGCCCGATCATGAGGTCATCATAGACCTGCATCAGCGATTTGAGCTGAATGCCGCCGGGATAATAATTATCGGCATAGGTGTCCCAGACGGAGAACAGCGGGGCGATCGCCTTGACGGCAGGGTGCCCGGTACTCGCCAGAAAGTCCGACGCCGCGCCAAGATAGGAAACTCCCGTCGCGCCTATGACACCGTTTGACCAAGGCTGCGCGACGATCCAGTCAGCAATCTCGCGGCTATCTTCGCGTTCCTTCGGGGAGCGGAAACTATCGCGGGTGCCGAAGCTTGCGCCAGTACCACGCACATCGACGATTACGACGGCGTAACCACGCGGAACAAAGAAATCTCGAAACTTGCCGGTGTTTGGATTGACTTCGCCCTTGCCTCCCGGTCGCAGCTTGAAACGGCGGTAGTAAGGCGTGAATAGCGCGATGGTCGGAAAGCCGTGATCGGCACTGAAGTCCGGAATTTGCGGGACATAGACATCGACGGCAATTCTGCAGCCATCGCGCATAGTCACATAGTGCGATTCAGGCGCAGACAGATCGAAGTCGACCGGACGGTTTGCGACATATTCGCTGGGAAAGGTCTGCCAGGCGCGACACATGTCGGCATGTATATTCATATGATCCCCTCGCGACCTGCTGTGGCGGCCGAGTTATTCTTTATGGCAAGAATTTGACATTCCCCATTAAATGTGTCAAATGCATAGTGCTTCATTTAACATGCGTATTACGCACTTTATGGGATCGTCACTTGCCAAGTCAGCGGGGGTTGGAAGCGCTTCGCGCCTTTGTCCAAACAGGCTCAGTTTCCAAGGCCGCCGAGCGCCTCGGACGAACACAGCCGCAAGTTGGGCGACTTTTGACAGCACTTGAAGAGGAAGTCGGCTTTCCGCTTTTCGTCAGGAAAAGTCGACCGCTGGCGCTCTCCCGAGAAGGGCGGGAGTTCTACGCTCAGGTTGAGCGTGTGCTCCTGGGATATGACGACTTGCATCGCTTTGCCGCTCAGATGCGCCTTGGCAGCCGCGAGCATGTGCGTGTCCTGACGGCTCCTTTTATTGCTCATGCCATAGTTGCCGATGCTGCGGCGGCGTTGGCCGCGCGATCCCCGACCTTTACCGCTTCCATTGAATCCCGGGTACGTCTCGATATCGAGACCTGGGTTGGCCAGGAAAACTTTGATCTCGGTATTACCGTCCTGCCGATCTCACACCCCGCCTTCCAAGTCGAAGAATTCTTACGCATCGAGGCGATGGTGGCCATGCTTCCCGACCACCCGCTCGCCCGGAAAGACATCGTTGATTTCGAGGATTTCATCGAGATGGAGGTGATCGTCACGCATCCGCGGTCGATCATCCGTCAATATCTCGAACGCCTATGCCGGGAAAGGGGACGGTCTCTCAAGGTTCGCTTCGAAGCGACAAACGGCGTGATCGCTTGCCAACTCGCCGGCCGCGGCCTTGGGTGCTGCCTGTCGGACCCGTTCGTTGCCCGCTCGAGCGGTGTGCCAGGTCTCGTTCTGCGGCCGTTTCGACCGGTCTTCCCTCTGCACTATGGGTTCCTCTACCCCACCTGGCAGTCACGGTCTCTGGTTGTTGAAGACCTGGCGAGCGAGATCGTCGATATAGCCGAAGCACAATCGAAAACGCTCGGCACCGACACATAGTACTCCTGCGCACGCCAAGCGCCCACCGGCTTTTGGGGCGACGCCGACTTCGCGCCGTGGTATCCGCCGGGACTCGACCCTTCCCACCTAGCGACCACCTACTTCCGCCAGCAATCAGGAATCCCCAAAAAAGTCCATCCAAAGCATCAGATTCGCAAGTTGTGGTTACCAATCCAGCTTTGGGCCGGAGAGAAAGACGATAGAGCCCCCGCAGCTACGAACACAGTGGTTGCTGGAGCGGTGTTTTCGCGGCCATGTGTGCCGGGAGATCTAAACAGGCGCAGTTGCAAGGAGCCATCGGACTTTGATCGAGCAGCTTTCCACGCGCACTTCAACGCGAAGATTGTCGTTTTCAATCGTGCACTCAACATCGTGCCGGAACAATAAAACTTCGGGATTCCGAATGCCGCCATATTCGAGGCATCTCTTTGCCCTTCTGGTTTCCTTGTTAGCCTTTGTGCTTGCCGGAAGCGCGAGCGCGCAGCCGTGGCAAAGCACCGATCCCGCATTGGCTGGATGGTCTGTCGGGAAGCTGAAGGCGGCGCCGGATTATGCTGCCAGTCTGAAACCCACGGCCGTCATGGTGGTGCAGGATGGCAAGGTGATCGCCAGTTGGGGCGATATTTCCCGCAAGGTGAATGTCGCTTCCGTTCGCAAGAGCTTGCTCAGTACCCTTGCCGATCTCGGCATCGATGACAGACCACCGGCGCTCACAACGGCGGAAATGCGCGCCACCGTGCGCGATCTGCTCATGCTCTCTGGCGCGATAAGCTGCAGTTCGCTTTAATAGCTTCGATTCTGGCCATCGTCTCTCTTTGCTACCTGCGGCGTGAGAAGATCGATGAGACCGAGAGCCGAGTCTTTCCAGTCCGGATCGGGTCTGATGCTGGCAATTCCGGTCAGAGCACGGAGCAGGTCGAGCGGCTTGACGTCGATCCGGGCTCCGGTGCCGTCGGTCGCCCCGGCAACCAATGCCGAGATCGGAGCGGACAATCGAGCATGCGTTTCGGTGTAGAGATCATCCGATCCGTCGATCAGTGTGCTCAGGGCGTCAGCCATGCCGCGTTTCGTATCCAGAAAACCAACGAACATCCGAAGCCATTCCCGAAGGGCCGTCACAGGATCACGGTCGGCCCTCAGTCGCTCGGCCGCCCCAATGAGCTCTTCGACCTCCCCTTGTAGACCTCCTCAAGCAGCGCGTCCCGGGACGGGAAATGACGGTGCGGAGGGGGAACAGCTCCCCTCCCTGCCCCATCGGGCGAGCTCGACCTTGCGGACGAAATCACGCTCAATGAGGCACTCCTGCGCTCAGGGGGCGCCGATTTCTGCACTGAACGCGATCCGCAATTAGTTCTCAAGAATCAAAGGCGGCAGGCTGGCGGCAACGTAACCTCAGTGTCAGCAACTCAGATCTAGACGACTTGATACCCCCCTGTCGCCTTGATCTCCAGAAAGTCGACAAGGCCGAATTCGCCGTGCTCGCGGCCGTTGCCCGACTGCTTGAAGCCACCGAAAGGCGATCTCGCGTCCCAATCGGCCTCGTTGATGTAGACCATGCCGACCCGCAACTGCCGCGCGATCCGCCGCGCCGCAGCATTGTCCTTCGTCTGGATGTAGCCGGCGAGACCGTAGACCGTGTCATTGGCAATGCGCACGGCATCATCCTCGTCCATATAGCCGAGAATCGACAGGACGGGGCCGAAGATCTCCTCCCGCGCGATCGTCATGTCCGGCGTCACATGGGAGAAGACGGTCGGGCGCACATAGTAACCGCGATTGAGGCCCTGCGGGCGGCCAAGGCCACCCGCCGCGAGACACGCGCCTTCCGAAATCCCGGTTTCGATGAGCATCTGGATGCGCTCGTATTGCTGGCGGTTGACCACCGGACCCTGTTCGGAAGCAGCATCGCCGGGCGCGCCTACACGGATCGCATCGGCCGTGCGGGCGGCCTCGTCCATCCTGTCATGCGGCACCAGCATCCGCGTCGGCGCCTTGCAGGCCTGTCCGCAGTTGGTGTAGCAGCCGTGCACGCCGCGAACGACGGCCTCCTCGAAATCGGCGTCCGGCAGAATGATGTTGGCGGACTTGCCGCCAAGCTCCTGATGCACGCGTTTGATCGTGTCGGCGGCGGCCTTTGCGACGGCGACACCCGCGCGGGTCGAGCCCGTGATCGACATCATGTCGATGTCGGGATGGCGAGACATCGCCTCACCCACGGTATGTCCCTCGCCGTTGATATAGTTGTAGACGCCCGGCGGGAAGCCGGCCTCATGCACCAGTTCGCTGAAGCGGATGGAGCTGAGCGGCGAATATTCGCTCGGTTTGACGACCATCGTGCATCCCGCGGCCAGCGCCGGTACGACTTTCACCACCAGCTGGTTCATCGGCCAGTTCCACGGCGTGATCAGCCCACAGACGCCGACGGCCTCACGCGAGATCAGGACGTCGCCTCTCGGCTCCTCGAACGGATAGTTCTCCAGCACGTCGATGATGGTTTCGAGATGCGCTCGACCGACCCAGGCCTGTGCGGCCCGCGAGAAACTCACGGTCGTGCCCATCTCCTCGGTCATCATCGCAGCGATCTCGTCGTAGTTCTCGTTGTAGAGTTCGAGAAGACGCTGCAGCAGACGCCGGCGCTCTGCCGGCGTCGTCATCGAGTAGGACGGGAAGGCCGCCTTGGCCGCGGCGACGGCGCGATCGACGTCCTTCGCATCGCCCATCGCGATCTCACAGATCGCTTCTTCGGTGGCAGGGTTGATCAGCGTATGGCGGCCGGTGCCGATCGGTTCGACCCAGGTTCCGTCGATCAGGAATTTCAACGCGTTCGCGTGCATGACAGTCCTCGATAGGATGGACCGGAGGGCGCGGCGGAGCCGCGCAGCGCTCCGTCAGTGGAAATAGATGCCGCCGCAGACGTTGAGCGACTGGCCGGTGACGAAGTCCGACTGGTTGGAGGCGAAGAAGCGAACCGGGCCGATGATGTCCTCGGGGTAGCCGAGCCGCTTCAGTGATGCGACGGTTTCCCAGTGGCGGATGGCCTCGTCGCTGCCGAGATTGTTCTTGCCCATCTCGGTAAGGATGATGCCCGGGCAGATGGCGTTGACGGTGATGCCGTCCATACCGACCTCCTGCGCAAGCACGCGCGTCAGCGTGATGACGGTCGACTTCGTCGCGGCATAATGGCCCTGCGTCGCCACGCCCTGACGCCCGGCGATCGAGGCGATGTTGATGATACGGCCGCTTTTCTTCGAGCGCATGTGTGGCAGCACCGCCTGGCACATCAAGAGCACGCCCTTGGCGTTGACGTCGAAATGCGCGTCCCAGTCCTGTTCGCTGAGGTCCTCCAGCGTCGACGGCTTGAGGATACCGGCATTGTTGACGAGCACGTCGATGCTGCCGGCCTCCGTGAGGATCGCTTTGACTGCCGCTTCGATTTCCGGCTTCGAGGTTACGTCGAATTCATGGACGAACGCCTTGCGGCCGGCGGCGCGCACCTCCGCTGCCGTTTCGTCAAGAGCTGCGCGCTGCGCGCCGAGGTCGAGGATGGCGACGTCATAGCCGAATTCCGCAAGGCCGACGGCGATGGCCCGGCCGATGCCTCTGCTTGCACCGGTGACGACGGCAACGCTGCCTGTTGGCATGATCTGCATGGTATTCCACTCCTGAATGATAAGGGTCACGCCGCGTTCTTGCGGCGAACGGGCAGGCTGTTCATCGCCGCGAGCGTATCGTCGAACGAAACGAGCTTGCCGTCCGAGCCGAGGCCCATCGCGACCTTGGCCGCAACGGCAGAGGCGAAGCGCGCCGCCTCGCGAAGTCCCCAGCCCCTGATGATCCCGACGATGATGCCGGCGGTGAAGCTGTCGCCGCAGCCGGTCGTGTCCGAAACCGGGATGTCGAAGGCGGGAAGGACGAAATCCTCACCCTTTTCCGGCGAGACATAGACGCCGTCTGCGCCCATCGTCAGGATGGCGTTTTTCACGCCCCGCGCCTTGTAGAATCGCGCCGCCTCGCGCGGATCGAGCGTGCCGGCCATCTCGCCGGCCTCCTCGATGCTCGGCACGAAATAGTCGATATAGGGAAGGCACGGCCCGACGAGCGCGAAAGTCTCGGGATTGGCCTGGATGAGATCGAAGGTGGTGATGCGCCCGAGCGCCTTCGCCTTCTTGAGAAGACTCACCGTCGGCTCGCCATCGAAGGCCTTCAGGAGGCCCGTACCACCGACATGTACGACGCGGGCGTCCAACGCCGCATTGAGGTCCTCGTCGGCGACGGTGAAGATGGCCGCGGTACCGGGCACATGCAGGGGTCAGAACAAGAGCTGCTCAAAATCGTACGCTAAGGTCGAACGGAGCATGAACATCATGCCACCCGTCGGATTGGTGCTGGCAAGCGAAGCGATCTGAAGCCTTCCGGCATCTGGTGCTCAGAATCCCAAGTGTAGATGCCTGTGAGGTTGATGTGTTCCCAACTGAGCGGCGAGACATGTTTGAGCAGGTCATTCGGGATAGTCCGACCCGCCATGCGCAGATGCGTGGCTGCGCGGTCAAGATAGACGGTGTTCCAATGGACAATGGCACTGACGACGAGATTGAGACCGGAAGCGCGGAATGCCTGGCTCTCGAATGACCGGTCACGGATTTCTCCGCGCTAGTGGAAGAACACCGCGCGTTTGAGCTTATGCGCTGCCTCACCCTTGTTGAGGCCGGCTTGGCACCGTCGGCGCAGGGCCGGGCTCGAATACCATTCGATCATGAACAGAGATCGCTCGATCCGGCCGAGTTCCCGCAGCGCCTTGGCCAACTGGCTTTCCTTCGGAGACGCCGAGAGCTTCTTCAGGATCGTCGAGGGGACGACGGCGCGCGTCGTGATCGACGCTGCCAGATGTAGCAGGTCATCCCAATGGTCAAGGATCAACGCGGTGTTGATCGGTGCGCCGATGTGGTTCGTCAGCGCCGGGTAGGCGTCGCCTTTCTCGAATGTGTGGAACTTTCGATCTTTGAGGTTGCGTAGCCGAGGCGCGAAGCGTTTGCCGATAAGGGCGAACAGCCCGAAGACCCGATCGCTCGCGCCGCCAGTGTCAGTAAAATGCTCCTGGATATCCAGGATCGTATCCTGGTCAAACAGGCCATCGAGCACGTAGGCCGCTTCGCTCTCAGTGGGGCTGATGGGCAAGATACTGAAATAGCCGTACTGGTCCGACAGGTGGCTGTAGAATTTCGATCCCGGTTCGCTGCCATAGTGCAGATTGACGTCGCCGCGTTTTGCCGCTCGGTCGCTCGCACGGAAGAACTGTCCGTCGGACGACGCGGTCGTTCCGTTACCCCACAGGCGGGAATGCGGGTGACCGGTATGTGCGTCGGTGATGCAGGCCTGAGCGGCGCGATAGGTTTCTGCTCGGGCACGGAACGTGCGCATCCAACCAATCTGATGGGCGCTGATGCCCTTGGATGCGCCGGCCATCCGCTTCGGACCGAGATTGGTTGCATCGGCCAGAACGCCGGCCAGCATGGCAGAGACATTCCGTGGGGCGTCGCCTATGCGGACATGTGTGAAGTGATCGGCAAAGCCCGTCCAATCATGCACTTCCCTCTGGAGATCAGGAACTTCTACCAGCGGATACATCTCGCTGATCTCTGCGTTCAGTTCTTCGGCTGCCGCAGGAACGTCGCCGACGGTCGGCGTCACGATCAGCGTTCCCGCTTCGAGACGAACACCCTCGAGCTTACCAGCGCGAGCGCGATAGGTCAGGCGCTTCAGATTGAAGTCCAGCACCTGCTTTACTTCGTTCAGCCAGGCGGCGACGTCACTGCCTACACCAAGGCCAAGCCGATCCTCTTCCTTCATCGTGGTGAATGTAGATCGCGGCATGAGGTGCTCGTCGATCGGGCGGAACGAGCGGCTGCCCTCTACCCAAATATCCGCCGAACGAAGGCGCTCGCGCAATGCGGCGAGAGTGGCTATCTCATAGAGCCGGCGATCAGGCTTCTGCTGCCCAAAGATCAGTTTCCGATCGGTTGGACTGAGATGGCTGGTCGGAACACGCTCGGGCAGGGCACGCCGTCCCTCCGAATGAAGTCTTCGGAGCATCGCAATGGCTGTGAGCAAGGAGTCGTGGCGGCGCGCTGAACGGAACGTAAAGGTCGCCAGGAACGCCGTCGCATATTTGAGGACGCCACTATGCTGCTCGGCCGCCAGGACCAGCGGGGATGCCTCATCTTCCTCCACCATTGCTGCAAGCTCTGGCTTCATCCGCAGCAGCCGGTGCCAACCGACCTTCTGGTCGAGCACCTCAAGTGCGTCCTGACCCCGATCGTTGGCCGACTGCAGCGCCGATATCGTATCGAGGAACAGACGCAGGGCCTTGGAGGCGTCTGTTCGGTGGTCCATGTGCCGCCGTCTCTTGCGGTTGTGCGCCTTGGAGAACAGCCGCCCGATCAGCTTGATGAACATCGTCACGACGTCATCGGTTAGCTTCTCGCCGAGCTTGATGACCTGCGCGACGATCAGGGCGTGACGACGACTTGCATTGAAGTCGTTGGCCAGCCACGCTGGCGTGGCATTACCCTCACGGACCATCTGGCCCCATCGCCCGGAAGCCACGCGCGTCTGCAAACCGGAATCGATCCCGAGTGTTCGCAGGAATGCAATTCGTTGGGTCAACCCGATCAGATTTGAAGCTGCCGGTGCTTCGGGCGCCGACCGCAACCAATGGAAGCGGGTCTGACCGATCGCGGCATCAACCTCGAGCAGCTTGTCGAGCGCCTGCAGCTTCTCGGGTGCCAGACCTTCGATAAGCGCACCTTCGGCGCGGCGGCGAGCTATGGCGCGAGCCGCAAGCCCCATTCGCTCGATGATTTCCGCCGCAGGCAACAGTACTCCGCGTTCTCGCAGGGTAGCGACAATGGCATTCACAATCGAAGCGCCGCTGTCGGACATCGCGGCCGCCTCAATTGCCGACAACAGCCCCACGCGACGATCCTGAGCTGTCGCGCTTCTGACGCCGAGATAGATCATCAGGCGCGCAATGTGATCACGACGCGTCTCTTCCCGGCGGGCATAGGTTGTGAACACAGTGGGATCGGCGCCGATCTAGTCGGCGACATATCTCAGCATCGCAAGTGGCGGAATTTCGCCTGCCGCCAGCACCCGTCCCGGATGTCGCATCACGCAAAGCTGAACAGCGAAGCCGAGCTTATTGTGCTCGCGCCTGCGCAGGTCAATTTCGAGGCGATCCGCCGCGGACAATGAATAGTGTCGGATCAGGCTGTCCTCATCAGCCGGTATATCGAAAAGCCCCTGTCGATCCTGAGTTTTGAGAATCTTGCGCCTGGCCACTGCTAAACTCCGCACACACACCAACTCCCGCTCAATGTTGCCGAGCTGAATGGATGTGGAAACGGAAGCTGTCGCGTTGCCATGACTATCCACAGGGATCAGGCATCAAGCCCTGAAAATCGAGAGACACAAACAAACCCTGTTCGTGCTTCGTTTGACCTTAGCGCACGATTTTGCACAGCTCTTGTTCTGACCCCATCTCCGCCCGCCAAAACCACCCTCACTCCGAGGGCAGCCAAGTATGTACTCATGACTTTCCCACCAAGTGCGGGTTCGCGCTCAGGGGAAGACCAACAGCAAGATTGGCACCAACTAGGCAGGCTCTGCGACGCAATTCTCAAGAGGGGTCACTAGGTCGTAGTGACGATTTAAGGTTTTGGGATTCCAAAATTCCGGCAAATCAGATTCAACACTGACTTTTGGAGGTCAGTGATGGATTGCGATGTTCTTCGGGATGATCAATGGGAACGGATCAAG
>NZ_PVBR01000029.1 GCF_002980495.1 Phyllobacterium phragmitis | reverse complement strand
CGAATGTGCCAGCCAAACAATGTAGCCGATGGAACCAACTTGTTCACCGGGCTGAGGCCATCCGTCTGCTCAATGCTCAAAATGCATAGATATCAACGAAAGGGCTGTAGTATGAAACCAGTTAGTTGGGGACGAGGCGCGCGCCTTTGCCCCGCTGGTCGAGAACCTCGATCTCTTTGACGAGGCGCTGGGCATGGTCGACCAGAAGACGAAGTATCTCAATTCTTCGACCAAGGAATACGAGACTCGCTCCAAGACGACGGCCAACGCCGTGCAATTGTTCAAGAACCAGCTGGGCGCGCTCGGGATCGTCATCGGTTCGGCCTTGCTGCCGGCGCTGACCTCGATCATGGAAACGCTGGGGCCGATCATCAAGCGGATGGCGGATTTTGCCGAGGCGCATCCCGCGCTGACCCGCGTCATCGTCGCGACCGTTGCCGGTCTCGTCGCGCTGCGGGTTGCTGCGATTGCGGCGCAGTTCAGCCTGCTGTGGATGCGCGGCGGGATGATTGCGGGGGCCATCGGCGGGATGCGGGTGCTCTCCGGCGTGGTGCGCGGCCTCGGCCTGGCGTTTCTCCCCTTGCGGCTTTACGGCCGGTCGCTGCTATTCATCGGGCAGGCGACGGCGATGGCCGCTGCCGGCAATGTCCTGGCGCTTCGCTCCATGAGAGCTGCGGCTTTGGCCATGGCGAACCCGATGCGTGTCTTGCGTGTTGTGGCCATCGGGCTTCGCACAGCGCTGCTATTCTCCGGCGTCGGTCTTGTCCTTGCGGGTATCGCCGCGGCAGGCACCTTCATCTACAATAATTGGGATGGCGTGAAGGCCATGATCCAGGGCGTGGCAGATGGCTTCATGGCCGGGCTCGGGCCGGTCATGCCGGTCATTCAGCCGATCGTCGATGCTGTAAAAAGCATTTGGGATAGCCTGACGGGACTGGTCGGCCCGCTTGCCACGTCGACCGGCGAGTGGCGCTTATGGGGCGAGGCAATCGGCGGCGCGGCGGCAGAAGGCATCAAGACAGTGATCGAGGCCATCCGCCAGGTTATCGGGTATTTCGGTCAGGCCTATGAGAAGGCGAAGAGCGTGGCCGACGCTATTCGCAATTGGGGCTCGGGGTATAGCGGCGGCGCGGCGTCTGCTTCGACGCCAGCCGGCTCCGTCGTTGGGCCTGGCGGCGCCGTGATCTCTGGCGCTCGCGCGGCGGGTGGGCCGGTTGTCGGCGGGCGGACCTATCTCGTGGGCGAGGAAGGGCCGGAGATTTTCACGGCTTCCCGATCGGGCACGATCATCCCCAATCATCAGCTTAGCGGAGGTGCTTCCCCCGGTGGCGGGCGGAGCGTCAGCATCGGTGCCGTCCATGTGCACGCCGCGCCGGGCATGAGTGAGGAGGGGCTTGCCCGGAAGGTCCTCGCGATGATCGAGCGCCAGCTGCGCGATGACATGGATGGCGTGCAGGCCGATATCGAATACGGGGTGGCGTGATGCTCTATATGCTGGGAACGCTGGCCGTCGACACGCGGCCATTCTCGATCGACAAATTCGACCGCCAGGCATCGGCCGATATCGCATCCAAGGGATTGATGGGGGCATTCCCGGGAAAAGAATTCGGCGGCGAGGGCGATGACGAGATCACGCTTTCGGGCAGGCTACTGCCGACCAAGATCGGCGGGCTCGATGAGCTGGAGATCGTGCATGAGATGCGGCGCACCGGCACGCGCTTTCCCGTTCAGCGAGGTGACGGCAAGCGGCTCGGGTGGTTCGCCATTACGCGGGTTTCGGAGGGCCATACAGAGATCCTGCGCGACGGCGTCGGCTTCGTCGTCGAGCATTCGATCTCGATGACACGGGTGCAGCCGGACACGGGCGCGGGCCAGCAGATCATTTCGGGCCTGCTGTCGCTCTTCGGCGCTGGCCGATAACGCAGATTCATTTGGAGGACATGATGCCGGAAACCGTGACAATTCGCGGCGAGGATATGACGCTCGACCTGATCTTATGGCGGCGCTTTGGCGTGCGCGGTCAGTCCCTGGTCGAGCAGGCGCTCGAAATCAATCCCGGTCTGGCGGAGCTTGGGCCATATATCCCGCTCGGCACTGTCGTCACCTTGCCGGATTTGCCTCCGGAGCAATCCGCTCCGCGGCGGCACGTCGTTTCCCTGTTCGGGTGAGCGCCATGCCATGGAAAGTTTCGTGGGAAGTATGGGTCGACGGTCTGAATGTCAGCGCGAAGATGCGGCCATACCTGATCGATATCGAGATCATGGACAAGGATGGCTCGGCCTCGGATACGTGTTCGCTGACACTGGACGATACCGATGGGCAGGTCCGCCTGCCGAAGGACGGTGCTTTTGTCGAGGTCTGGCTTCAGGGCGTGCTGAAATTTTCCGGTACGGTCGACAGCGTCCGTTCGTCGGGTTCACGCGGCGGGGGCCGGACGCTGAAGGTGAGTGCCAAGGGGTTCGATAGCCGCGGCAAGGTGAAGGAGCCTTTGTCATTTCACAAGGATGATGCCAGCTTGAAAGATTTCCTCGCGGCGGCAGGCAGCAAGGCGGGCATCGCCGCGATCGAGATCGATCCGGCGTTCGCTTCCATCCAGCGGGATTACTGGTCGGCCGAGGGCGAAAGCCTGATCCA
The DNA here is from genome assembly GCF_002980495.1 of Phyllobacterium phragmitis. GTDB lineage: Bacteria > Pseudomonadota > Alphaproteobacteria > Rhizobiales > Rhizobiaceae > Paramesorhizobium > Paramesorhizobium phragmitis. The sequence continues at coordinate 52,819 of NZ_PVBR01000029.1, read as the reverse complement.
TCTCGGGCAACGGCTCGCCCGTGAAATCGGCGGCACGTTCAAGATCAGGGGTGACAAGGCGGTGTTGGCGAAACGCGGACAGGGACAGGCGCCGGGCGGCGCGGCCCTGCCAGTGGTCATAGGCACAGTCGGCGGCAATCTCATATCCTGGGACATCTCGCCCTTTCGCGGGCGGCGATCATTCACCAAAGCAAAGGTCCGCTATTTCGATAGGAAATCCGCTTCCTTCAAGACGGAAGAGGTTGAGTACGAACTCGACCGCGACCTGCCGGAATCGACGAATGCGGTTCGCGCCACCGTCAAGGACGAGGCGCAGGCCAGGCAGGTCGGCGATGCCCGCAAGCGCGAGGCCGAACGCGAGGGCGGCGAGGGGAATGTCGAGCTTGACCTCGCCGTCGATGCGCAGGCCGAGGCGAGCTTTATCTTGACGGGAGCCCGGCCGGGCGTTGACGGCACATATCGCATTGCATCGGTTCGCCATCGCGCCGATCGGAGTGGCGGTTCGACCACATCGCTTGAAGTGAAGCAGCCATCGGCCGGTGCGGGCAAGGACAGCCGCTAGGCCGGCCGGCATGGGGCAGGATCATTCGGCGCGGTGGTTCTGGCCAGGCATCACGGCGGGGATAATCCCCAGCCAAAGCACCGCCACCGCCATGAGCGCCATGCAGAATAGCAGAGATGCGATGCGATAGGGCTTCATGCTCGATCGATAGCACGCCGCGCGATCGCGGCAAATATCCAAGTCACGACGAGTTTCACAGCAGCCGCCCCCGGGGCGGCTTTTTTTATGGAGAGGTAAGAATGGACCGTAACGAGGTGGATTACGAAATCGCGCTGGAGCTTTCCAGCCACGAGGCTATCGTCCGTCAGGCATATAGGGACAGCAGGGGCATCTGGACCTGGTGTGTGGGGATTACCTCGGCCAGCGGGCACAGCGTCGAACGCTATATCAAAAACCCCCAGCCGCTCGATTACTGCCTGAAGATCTTCGTTTGGGCGCTCCAGCGTTATGCGCAGGAGGTCAACGAAGCGTTTGCGGGGGTTCCGCTGACCAAGGCTCAATTCGCGGCGGCGCTGTCGTTCCACTGGAATACAGGCGCGATCAAGACCGCTTCCTGGGTGAAGAAATTCAGGGCTGGCGACATCGCCGGCGCGAAGAAGTCTTTCATGGACTGGCGCAAGCCTGCCGAGATCGTTCCGAGGCGCGAGAAGGAGCGCGATCTCTTCTTCTCGGCCAAGTGGTCGAATGACGGCAGAATGACCGAATATACCCGCGTCAAGGCGAACGGCACGCCGGACTGGTCGAGCGCCCGCAAGATCAATGTCGAGAAAGATCTGCGGGCCGCATTTGCGGAGATAGCGCCGCCACCTCCCGTGCCGGCCCCGGAAACGCCACCCGCACCTACGCGACCGACAGAGGATGCGGCGCCGCCACCGCTCCCGGCCGAGACTGTCCCGGCGCCGGCGCAGGCACCGGCGACGAACCTTTTCACCATCATCTTCAATCTGGTCGCGGCACTCGCCGCGTTTTTCAGGAGGGCTTCATGAAAATCGATCTCATCATTCCGATCCTGCGGCAGCTGCTGCAGGTGATCGGCGGTGCGCTGATCGCGCGGGGCTATCTCGACCAGGGCGCGGCCGATGCGCTCTCCGGTCTCGTCATCAACGGCCTCGCGCTCGGTTGGTGGCTGTTTGACCGGCACCGGATCAATCGCCGCATGGCAGAGACCATGCCGAAAGCCGGGGAGGCGCCCCATGCTTGAGTTTCTGCTGTCGTTTCTCACCGGGCCGAATGGCCTTTTCACCGGTCTCGGTGCGCTGCTGATCGCGGCGCTGGGCCTCTATCTCAAGGGCAGGGTGGATGGCGGCGGTTTGGAGCGCTCGAAGCAGGCCGAACGGGAGGCCGAGGCCCGCACCGTCTCCGATGAGATCGAGGATGCGATCGCGGGTCGCGATGCCGGCACGAATCGCGAAAGGCTGAAAAAATGGGGAAGGTAGCAATCCTGCTCTCGTGCCTTCTTCTTGCCGGCTGCGGCACGAGCAAAGTGGGCTTCTGCGCTGTTTCGAAAGCGTTTCGGCCCACACCGGCCACGATTGCGGCCATGAGCGAGCGTGAGGTCAACGAGATGCTCGCCCACAACGAAAAGGGCGCGAGGCTCTGCGGATGGAAGGCATGAGCAGCCGGAAGGTAAGTGCAATGACAGAAGATGAACTCGTTGCCGTGGTTCGAGATGCTGTGCGTGACGAGTTCTCAGCTGCCGGTCTCCGCGTCGATACCCCAGACTTTCAGGACGCGGTCAGGGAGGATATGCGTTTCCTCCGCAGGGTCCGCCAGAGAGCGGATGCCGTTGCCAACAAGATCGGCATGGCCGTCATCCTCGGCATCATTGGAGGCGTCGGCTGGCTCATCATGCAGGGGCTCAATTTCTGGAAAGCCAACTGATCCCGGCGCTGAAAGAGTTCAGGCGCCGGTCCGTCATGGCCCAACGGAGTGCCGGCATTTTCAACCGCGGCCGCAGGAAAGGATCTGTATCGAGTATTTGATCCGCACCATCTGCAAAACGATACCTGATGCTTTCGCCCGTTCCGCTTGACACCGGAGCGGGCTTTTTCATCGTCAAGTATTGAATGTGCATATTGGAAAACAAAAGTACAGTTAACCATGATTTTGTAAACTATAAGTTGCTGCAATATTCAGGTTGATTAACGGAATAATTACAATATTAATTATTCCGTTAAACGGGCTTGGTATTGGGGGAAATTATGACAACACAGGCAAATCGTGAAGCAAGAGTATTGTATATAATTGATATGACATATGAGTTAATTAAATTATCCAATAAATCTAATCTGTCTATGCTTTCTTATTTTCTTTCCATGGCTGTCATTGAGGCAGAGGATACATATAGGAGCCAAATTCTAAAATCCGATCCCGAACGGATTTCCCGCGCAGTCTAATTTGACCGGACGCCGTCGATCCCGATGGCGTCCGGTCAGGTAGTCAGGGACGCTGTGGGTATTTCTCATTGATCAGCGTCTTTGGCCAATCTCCGCGTGTATAGCCTGGGCTGATCGCCGTGCTGGCGATCTCGATCTCCCGCAGCAGGAAGTCTCTGTCCAGAAGTAGCGCCTTGATGGCAGCACGTGCATCGCCGCCATGGTAGGCGAGCACCTCGTCAATCTCGTCTTCGACCAAAGGGACAGGTGCATTCATTCATTTTCTCCGCTCGTGTTAAGCGGACACAGCCGTCCCCAAAATGCGTCCGTGGTCATCAGCGCCGCTCGCTGATGCTCTTATTTTGTTCACGTTGGCGCAATGAGTCAAGCGCACGGCTTGTTGGCAATGGGTTAATACAGCACCCTCAAGCTGCCTTATAGACTTTCAGAACGACCTGATTCTCCACGGCATCGCCGAACGCACGCATCAGGGCTATTGTTTGAGTAGTCAGCACGTCCAGATCTTTGATATCGACGAACGTGTCTTCCCCATGCGCTATAGCATTCCTACGTCTAAGGAGAACAACATTGATGAACGTCGATTTGTCTTCAAAAGGTTGGAGGGCGACGCAGCACACAAGGCAGATATCTCGAAAGACATCGAAGTTGAGGTTCGCTTTCGTGTTGATCAGGTCCTCGTTTATGCGCGTGAAACGCCGATCTGTGGAGGTTAGTATCTCGTCGATGAGCGCGCACCGATCTTCAATACTAGCCTTCGAATTCGACAGTGTCGCCAATCTAGGCAGGAAATAGTTTCGTAGAAACTGCCGATCCAGTTCTCCATACTGGAACCTGCGAAGCGCAATATGCTCCAGATACTTCCTCGCTGCAAACCTGACGTAGCCCTCCCAATGAGCGTAACAGATGGTGATCATCGCTCGAAGGAGAACTCTGCGCAGGTTCCCGTCCGCTCGCAGGATCGCCACCTTCAGATCGGAGATTTCTTTAAGACGCCAGGACCGATCTTCAGTAATCTGGGCGGTGAAATCGGCTTCGGAGAATGGTTTGCTCATGGACGAAACCAGTTTTGTCCGAACGGCACCGTCCGCAGAATGCGTGTCGTCCCACGCAGGCCGGGAGAAGTGAAGGTGAGGGTCTCCGGTTGGCTCCAAAACATCTGAATCTTGTCGCGTACGAATTCCTGCGGATTAGCCAATGCTGTGATCGCGTCGAGGTTCTTGGCAACGCCCACCGCAATCCCTTCTAGGCCGACCAGCCCTACTTTGCCTGTATGATTCCCGCTTTCAAACCTCCGGAGCGCGTTCTTGCCTGCGACCGCATCGATTAGGGCGAACGTGCGATCAATCACCCCAGCAGCATCCCTGCCGTTGCTCTGGCCGGCGAGTTGAACGATGCCTTCGTCGATGTACTCCTCAACGTCCAGGGTGCCGTCGTATGGCACGAATGTGTGGACCAGGAACCGAACTGCAAGCTCCATGTGCCGCTGCCGCTCGATCTGGTCTTCCGTCACAGAAATGACGGTCTGGAAAGACTTCTGTTCGGCTGCGGCTTTAATGGCTCGATAGTAGTCCCCGTTGACCATAAGCATGATACAGTTACGCAGTTCCTGCGCGTTCGCCTGCGTGCCCCCGGCATTGAGCCGCTGGAACAGGTCGAATTTTGTCTGGTCGTCGCTCGGTCTCTTCAGGATTTCAACACCGATCCGTGCTCGCCGGATGGAGAGCTGGTGACTCTTGTCGATCTCAACCTGCTCTTCCACAGGAACGTCGGTAATCAGCTCGGACCGTTCCCAGACGGCATTGTGAAGCGACCGCAGATACTTCGTTGCCTCCAAAATCGACGGCGGGGCGAAGCCTCCGTCGGGTTTGCGCAGACGCCCCATAAACTCGAGAATGGTCGAGACCCGTTGCAGTCCGTCAATGAGTTCCCAACTGACGTCATCTCTTTCGAACACGAAAATCGAAGGCAATGGAATGCCTAGCAGGAGAGATTCGATCAGCTTCGATTTCTGGCCGATGTCCCAGCGAAAGAGGCGCTGGAATTCGGGATCGATAATGATTTCTTCATTATCGTACATACTGACGATCTCGCCAATGGACATCTGATACGCATCTGTCCTGACGAGGCGTTGGGCTTTTGTGATCTCTTCTGATAGCATTTTGAGGGCCCCCGAATTAGGTTCTTTGCTGGCGACCTTAGCATAGAGGTTCAGTTGCCGACCACAGCTTGGAATGTCTTTGGAGTTCCCGCCTTCAACGAAAACCCTAGTGGACGATGGATAGACTACTTCGCAGTCAATTGCACCAAGGCTGGCGTTTGCCTGTCCAATTGCGAGCTAGGCCTTCGCTAACCAAAATATCGCCGACGTCTCGGTCGTCAACTTGGATTGTAGCTAGCGTGCGTCCGTAACGATCACTCGTTCGGCCGGTCTCTGGATCGCCCCGATTAACGTGGAGCCTTGCACCGGCGAGTAGTTCTTCCAGGCGCCGTTTTGCCACGACTGCAAGTCGCTTTTCTGCATCGCATTTGGAACGGCGGAGTTCCGGTGCGTCGATATTGGCGATGCGAATATGCTCCCGTCCAATGACGACCGTATCGCCGTCAAGCGCGCATATCTTCCTGCCACAGGAAGAGCCGGAAAGCGCGCCTGTCGTCAACGCCGATAGTGCGGCGAAAGTAATGAAACTCTTGCAGATAAGGCGGGAAGCGGTGCGCAAACGGTGCGGCAGAGATATATGATCCCGATTAATGCTAACTAACCTATTGAAAACATTGGTCGGAGTGAGAGGATTCGAACCTCCGACCCCCTCGTCCCGAACGAGGTGCGCTACCAGGCTGCGCTACACTCCGTGACCAATGATGGCGGCTTATAACGCTGCGTTTTTCCGCCTGCAAGCCGTTTCGCGCAAAAAAGCCAAGTGCAACTTCCCTATCTGCTTCTGGACGGATTTTATTGGCCTCGAGCCGGGGGTAAGTTATGGGTGGTTGATGCAATAACGGATGGAATCGGGGAACCGATGCCGCAATCAGACGCGATCCAGGCAAAAACGATCCAGGGCGGAGACATGAGCGACCTCATTGTCAGCTTCATCATGAGTGGCGGCGTCGGCTCGCGGCTTTGGCCGCTGTCGCGGGAAGATTTTCCAAAGCAGTTCCACGATCTTTCCGGCCAGGGATCGATGCTGCAGAAGACCGTCAGGCGGATGCGCGCGCGCCAGAGCGGCGTCGCGCCGGTTTATCTGCTCGCCTCCGAACTCCACGCAGCCCGCACCGGCCAGGACCTTGCAGGCATCGGGCTTAACGGTGGCAGAGCCGTCTTTGAGCCGGTGGGCCGCAATACGGCTGCCGCCGTGGCGCTCGCTACCGAGATCACGCTGCGCGAGCATGGCGACGCGCTTGTGCTTGTGGCGCCTTCGGATCATGAGATCTCCACCGATCGCGATTTCTGGGAGACCGTCGAGACGGGCATGCCTGCCGCCGCCGGCGGACAGGTGGTTGTTTTCGGCATTCGCCCGACCAAGCCCGAAACCGGCTTCGGCTATGTCGAGACCGGGCCTGAGCGTGACGGTGTACGCGATGTGATCCGGTTCGTCGAAAAGCCGGATGAGGCGGCGGCGAAGGCCTATCTGCAGCAGGGAAACTTTTCCTGGAACGCCGGCATCTTTCTGTTTCGCGCGAGCGTGATGCGCGAGGCTTTTCTAGCCCATGCGCCGGAAATCTGGCACGGAGCCGTCGCGGCGCTCGATCAGGCGGTGACGGATGTTTCCGGCACCTATCTGCCACATGATCTCTATGCCGCCGTTCCCTCGACCTCGGTCGATTACGCCATCATGGAGCACATCCGCAATATCGGGCTCGTCGAGGCGCGGTTTCGCTTCCATGATCTGGGTTCCTGGCAGTCGCTGCTCGATATGCGCGCCCAGTCCGGCGATCATGACGGCGACGGCAATGTCGTGGTGGGGGATGTTGTCGCCATCGATTGCGAGCACAGCTATCTGCGCAGCGAGGGGCGGCTGATCTCGGCAGTCGGTCTGCGCGACATGGCCGTCGTCGCCACGGAGGATGCGACCTTCGTTGCGCCGATTTCCGAGAGCCAGCATGTCCGCAAGATCGTCGAACAGCTGGAAAAGACGGGGCGGATCGAGACGAAATTCACGCCTGCGTCGGATCGCATGCCGATCGCCGGCGCTTATGCAACCCGTGTCCATCACTGGCTTTTCGAGGAGACGCTGCCTCTCTGGTCGACGGTTGGTGTGGACGAGCGCCATGGCGGCTTCTTCGAAGCGTTGTCGCTGACCGGCTTGCCGCTCGAGCGGATCAAGCGCACGCGCACCATGGCCCGCCAGATCTACGCCTTCGCGGTCGCCAAGGAGATGGGCTGGGACGGCCCGGCGCAGGAGCTGATCGATCACGGCATCCGCTTCATCAAGGCGCATGGCCGCACCGAGCGCGGCGGCTGGGTCAAGACGTTCAATCCGGATGGCAGCGTGGCGGACCCGACCGAGGATGCCTACGACCAATCCTTTATCCTGCTGGCGCTCGCTCATGCCCATAAGGCGGGGCACAAGGACGCGCTGCCGCTTGCGACCGAGACATTCGCCTTCATCGACGAATATCTCGCCGATGCGCGCTGCACCGGTTTTCTGGAGGAGCCCGGCGATCGCGACAAGCCGGACTGCATGCGCCGCTCCAATCCGCATATGCATCTGTTTGAGGCTTTTCTCGCCTGGCACTCCGTTACAGGCGAGCGTGGCTATCTGGAGCGCGCGGCGCGCATCGTCGATCTTTTCCGTCATCGCTTCTTCGATCCTGACAGCTGGACGCTGGGCGAATTCTTCACCCAGGACTGGGAGCGCGCTCCCGGCGAGAAGGGCGAGTGGACGGAACCGGGGCATCATTTCGAATGGGCTTCGCTGTTGTCCAGTTTCGCCGCCAGTTCGGGCCAGAAGGATGTGGTGCGGCTCGGGCGCAAGCTTTATGCCTCGGCCATCGCCAACGGGCTGAATCGGGCGACGGGGCTCGCCTATAATTCCGTTTCGCGCCATGGCCTGCCGATCGACCGCAATTCGCGCAGCTGGCCGCAGACTGAGGCGATCAAGGCGGCCATCGCGCTCGACGGCAATGGCGGACCGGATCTGAAACCCGAGATAGAAGCGCGGGTCGGCCGGCTGTTCCGCTGGCATATCGAGCCTGCGCCGAAGGGCCTGTGGATCGATCTCATCGATGAAGAAGGGCGTGCGCGGGCTGAAAACGTGCCGGCGTCGATCTTCTATCATCTCGTCTGCGCGCTGACCCAATATATGGATTTCACCAAAAAGGTCTGACAGCCCTTGGTGCAGAGATAGCGCCGTCCCCGCTGATTGTCAGCTCCGGGGTGCGGGCTCTGCCGTCTGCCCGCGCCCATCCCTCAGGTTCTATGAGGCCGCGGCTGATTCGTTTTCACGTTTTTCGCTTTGACGTAGCTGCGCTGTGTATCGGCGAGCGTTGCTTATGTGCAACTATCAATGTAAATGCACTTTTGCTTTTTAGACAAAGCAAAGAATTCCAAAATTTCATATAAATAAAATTTTATATTGAAAGACGCTATGATATTTCATGATTATTGAATGCGTAACTGCTGCTTATAAAGCATTTTAACGACTTATTAGCTATACTATTCTTATGGTTATCCAACAGTAATTTTGAAAAAGATATTTTTAAGAGGAAGTTTCAGATGATAGACCTTCGTGATCCCAAGACATCGCGCCTCATTTTGAAGCGGAAGGCAGCGATCCGCGGCGGTGTTTCGATTTCGACGCTTGCTTTGGCCATGATGGCCTTGCCGGGTCTCGCTTATGCCGCCTGCGCTGACAGCGCGGCGATCTGTGTGTCGCAGGCAACCGATGCGGGCGATCCGACCGTCCAAGGCAGCCTGAGCTGGGCCATCACCCAGGCAAATACGGGCGGCAACCAGACCATCGCGTTCGATCCCGCCGTCTTTACCGGGGCAAGTCCCACCCTGACCATGTCAGGCACAAATGTGCAGACGCCGCGCATCTCCGCCGGCGTTACCATCGACGGCACCGATGTGCCGGGCCTGACGATCGACGGCAACAATGAACGCGAAATCTTCTTCGCGCGGCCGGATGCGCCTGATACGATCGTCGATCCCATTCAACTGACGATCAAGAACGTTACTCTTGCCAATGGGCTTGCCAAAGGCGGGGACGGCGGTACAGTCGGCTACGGCGGCGGCGGCGGCATGGGTGCAGGCGGCGCTATCTTCGTCGGCAAGGGCGTCGCGCTTACGACCGAAAATGTCAGCTTGTCTGCCAATCAGGCGAAGGGCGGAATTGGTGGTGCCTCCACGGGAGATGTTTCTGGTTCTGGCGGCGGCGGACTGAATGGCGGTAATGGCGCAGACAGCATTTCGTTAACCGGCGGCGGTGGGGGCGGAGGATGGGGGGCCGGAACCAATGCTTCGGAGCAGACTGCTGGCGGCGCGAATCCCGGCAGTGATTATTCAGGTGGCAACGGCACGGGCGGAGTGGGTGATTCAGCCGGCTATGGCGGTGGCGGTGGCGGAGGGGGCCCCGCGGCAGCGCCTCCACAATCAACGCCTCGCGGAGGCAATGGCGGCTTTGGCGGAGGTGGTGGTGGCGGAAGCAATTTTGACAATACGCAAGGCCTCTACACTCCGGGAGGCAATGGCGGTTTCGGTGGCGGCGCCGGCGGCGGTTTCGATTCCAATGTTGGAGAGACAACAGCAGCCGAACCGGGTTATGGCGGCGGAACGACCGGCAACAGCCATGCCGGCGGCGGTGGCGCCGGCTTCGGCGGCGCGATCTTCGTCGAAGATGGCGGCTCTATCGTCATCGGCGGTAATGGCAGCGTTTCCGGTGGAGGGGTTGAAGGTGGTGCGGGCGGCGGTGGCGCAGCGGCTGTCGGTTTAAATCTCGGCAGCGGGTTTTTCCTCAATGGGACGACGGGGTTGAACGTCGAGGCTGCGGCGGGCGAGACGATCACCATCAGCGACAATATCGACAGCGATGCCTATAACGGCGCCGATGATGAGACCGATGACGATCCGGCAGGCGACGGCGTGGATAGTGGCGTCACCCAGAGCGGCCCGGGAACCCTCGAATTGCGGGGCACAAACACCTATGCCGGCGGGACGACGATCAGCGGCGGCACGGTCAATGTCGTAGATGACACAAATCTCGGTCATTCCAGCGGCGACGTGACGATCGATGGCGGTACGCTGCAGTTTGGCGCTGCCGTTGACAGCGATCGCGACATGACGCTCGGAACCGGCAACGGCACGATCGACACGATGGACAATGACAGCACGCTTTCCGGCGTCATCTCCGGTGCCGCGCTGACGAAGATCGGCAGCGGCATGCTGACGCTGACCGGCGACAACACCTATGACGGCGGGACGACGGTCGATGCAGGTGTGCTGCAACTGGGCGATGGCGGCACATCAGGCAGCGTTGACGGCAATGTGGCGCTGGCAGCCGGCACCGAGCTGGTGGTCAACCGCTCCGATGCGGTGACGCTCGATGATGTGATCTCCGGCGACGGCAAATTCACCCAGGCGGGGCCGGGTACGACGACGCTGACGGGGGAGAACAGCTATGCCGGCGGCACAGATATCACCGGCGGTATCCTTAACGTCACCTCCGATGCCAATCTGGGCGATGCGGCGGGTGACGTGAGCATCGATGGTGGCACGCTGCAGTTCGGGGCTTCCTTCGACAGCGCCCGCGACATGGCGCTCGGCGCCGGCAACGGCACGATCGACACCATGGACAACACCAACACGCTTTCCGGCATCATCTCCGGGGCAGGCGCCTTGACCAAGGATGGCGGCGGTAATTTGATCCTGACTGGGGATAATACCTATGCCGGCGGCACATCGGTGAATGGCGGGGTGTTGCAGATCGGCGATGGCGGCACGTCGGGCGACGTGACCGGCGCCATGGCGCTGGCCGGCGGCACCGAGCTGATCGTCAACCGCTCCGATGAAGTGACACTCGACAGCGACATTTCCGGCGATGGCAAGTTCACCCAGGCGGGAACCGGCACGACGGTCCTGACCGGCGATAATGATTATACGGGCGGGACATCGGTCGATGCCGGGGTGCTGCAGGTCGGCGATGGCGGCACGACAGGAAAGATCACCGGCGATGTGGCGGTTGCCAGCGGTGGCACGCTTGCGGTCAACCATTCCGATGCGGTGACGCTTGATGGTGTGGTCTCCGGCGGCGGCAAATTGGTCCAGGCAGGAACCGGCACGACGACACTGACCGGCGACAATACCTATGAAGGCGGGACATCGGTCGAGGCTGGTGTGCTGCAGATCGGCGATGGCGGCACGACAGGAAAGATCGACGGTGATGTGGCGGTTGCCAGCGGTGGCACGCTTGCGGTCAACCGTTCCGATGCGGTGACGCTTGATGGAGTGATCACCGGCGACGGCAAATTGGTCCAGGCAGGAACCGGCACGACGACACTGACGGGCAATAACAGCCATGCCGGTGGCACAGACATCAATGCCGGCATCCTCAATGTCACTTCGGACGCCAATCTCGGCGATGCGGATGGACCACTGACGATCGACGGCGGCACGCTGCAATACGGCGCTTCCTTCGACAGCGTGCGCGACATGACGCTTGGGGCGGGCAATGGCACGATCGATACGATGGACAACGACAACATGCTTTCCGGCATCATCTCCGGGGAAGGGGCGCTTACCAAAGACGGCAATGGTACGCTGACCCTGACCGGCGACAACATGTATGAAGGCGGCACATTGGTGAATGGCGGCGTGCTGCAGGTGGGTGATGGCGGCACGTCGGGCGACGTGGTCGGCGATGTTGATCTGGCGACCGGCACCGAGCTGATCGTCAACCGCTCCGACGCGGTGGAGCTCGACGGCGCCATCTCCGGTGACGGCAAATTCACCCAGGCGGGAACCGGCACGACGACACTGACGGGCAATAATACCCACAAGGGCGGGACCGACATCACCGCGGGCATCCTCAACGTCTCCTCGGATGCCAATCTCGGCGATTCAGCGGGGCCGCTGACCATCGACGGCGGCACGCTTCAATATGGCGCGTCGTTCGACAGCGTCCGCGATATGACGCTCGGCGACGGCAACGGCACGATCGACACGATGGACAACAACAACATGCTTTCCGGCGTCATCTCCGGCGATGGCGGGCTGACCAAGGCGGGCGACGGCACGCTGATTCTCGCCGGTGACAACGACTATCAGGGCGGCACCTCGGTCGATGCGGGCGTGCTGCAGATCGGCAATGGCGGTACCTCGGGCAGCATCGACGGCCCCGTGGCGCTGGCCGACGGCACCGAGCTGATCATCAAGCACGCCGACGCGGTGACGCTCGGTGCGGTCTCCGGCGGGGGCAAGCTCACCCAGGCGGGCTCCGGCACGACGACAGTGACGGGCGCAGCCGGCTATACCGGCGACACCGACATCGAGGACGGTGTGCTGAAGCTTGCCGGCGGCGGCAGCGTAGAGCAGTCGAACCGCGTCAAGGCCGACACGACATTCGACATATCGGCCATCGACGGCCCGCAGACGACGATACAGAGCCTGGCCGGCGGCGAGAGTGGCGAAGTGATCCTCGGCGGCAAGGATCTGATCATCGCCAATGGCAAGGATGCCTTTGCCGGCGTCATCACGGGTGATGGCGGCCTTTCCGTCAATGGCGGCCATCAGACGCTGACCGGCACCAATAAATATGCGGGCGGCACGGTGATCGGCGATGACGGCACATTGCAGATCGGCGATGGCGGCACCTCGGGCAGTGTCGCCGATCCGATCGATAACGAGGGCGTGCTGATCTACAACCTCTCCGGCGAATACCGCATCAACCAGATGACCGGCGACGGTTCACTGGTGCAGATGGGCGGCGGCACCGGCCTCATCGACTCGAAACAGGGCTTCACCAGCCGCGCCGTCATCGACGACGGCAATGTGCTGAAGCTCGTCGGCGACGGCGACATCAGCGCGGCGAGCGGGGTGACGGCCGACGGCACCTTCGACATCACAGGCATCGATGCCGACATGACCAGCATCAAGGGCCTGTCGGGCGGGCCGGACGGCCGCGTCCATCTCGGCGAAAAGGGGCTTGCCGTCACCGCCGCGCAGAATGACGATTTCCAGGGCGTCGTCGACGGCAATGGCGGTCTTGATATCACCGGCGGCAGGCAGATCCTGTCGGGCGACAACATCTACACAGGCGGCACCCATATCGCTGAAGGCGCGGCATTGCAGATCGGCAATGGCGGCACGTCGGGCAGCGTCAAGGGCGGCATCATCATCGACGGCCTGCTCGCCTTCAACCGCTCCGATATGTTCACCGCCGACAATCTTCTCTCAGGCGGCGGTACGCTGGAGCAGATCGGCAGCGGCACCACCATCCTGTCGGCCGATAATTCCGGCTTCACCGGCACCACCAATATCCGGGCCGGCACGCTGCAGATCGATCAGATGCTCGGCGGCACGATGAACGTGCTTGCCGGCGGCCAACTCTCCGGCACCGGCCCGGTCGGCAGCACCGTCAATGCAGGCGTCATCGCCCCCGGCGGCAACGGCGGCAAGGACATCGGCACTTTGACCATCAATGGCGACTATGCCGGTCAAGGTGGTCTCATCCGGCTCAACACCGTACTCGGCGGCGACAATTCGCCCACCGACCGGCTGGTGATCGCAGGCGACACCTCGGGTGAGAGCCATGTGCAGGTGATCAACCGGGGCGGGCTCGGCGCCAGGACGAATGCCGGCATCAAGATCATCGATATCGACGGCCAGTCCGACGGCAGCTTCACGCTTATCGGCGACTACACCACCAAAGACGGCGAGAGCGCGGTCATCGGCGGCGCCTATGCCTATACGTTGCACAAGAACGGCATCGCCACGCCCGGCGACGGCGACTGGTACCTGCGCAGCGAATATGCGCCGCAACCGGGCACGCCGTTGTATGAGGCCTATGGTCAGGTGCTGGCCCGCCTCAACACCGTCTCCACCCTACAGGAGCGTGCCGGCAACCGCTATTGGAGCGGCGCCGCCTATGCGCCGATCGCGCAAGGAGACGGCCCCAGCTTTACCGAGCCGGGCCCGGTCGCATTGACCGAGGCGGGAATGATCTGGAGCCGCATCGACGCGGCGCATGGCCACTACCGGCTCGACCAGTCGGTCAGCGGTGCCGAATACGACATCGACAGCTGGAAGCTCGAGGCCGGCATCGACGGTCAGTTCTATGAGAGCGAGCGCGGCAGGCTGATCGGCAGCGTCTGGGTCAATTACGGCACCGCCACGGCCGATATCGCCTCCTATTACGGCCATGGCACGATGGAGGTCGGCGGCACCGGCATCGGCGGTGCGCTGACCTGGTATGACAATGCCGGTTATTATCTCGATGCGCAGGGCCAGGTCACCTGGTTCGACAATGACCTGACCTCGTCGACCCTGCGCCGCAGCGTCCTCGACGGCGACAAGACGCTTGGTTATGTGCTGAGCGCCGAAAGCGGCCAGCGTATCGAGATCGACGAGAACTGGACGCTGACGCCGCAGTTTCAGGTCACCTACGCCACGCTCGGCCTCGATGGCTTCAGCGATCCCTATGGCGCAAGGGTCGATTATGACAGGCCCGACAGCCTGACCGGACGCCTCGGCATATCAGCCAATTTCCAGAGCGCCTGGCAGGACGATGCCGGCTTCACCCGCCAGAGCGATCTCTACGGCATAGCCAGCATCCATCGCGAGTTCCTCGGTCGCAACAAATGGAGCGTCTCGGGCGAGCGCTTCACCACGACGGAGGAGAAGGTCTGGGCCGAGATCGGCGCCGGCGGCACCTATAACTGGAGCGACGGCCAGTATGGCATGTTCGCAAAACTCGCGGCCAGAACCGGCGTTGAAGACTTCGCCGATAGCTATAGCGTCTCAGGAAACCTTGGCTTCAAAGTCAAATGGTGAGCTGGCGCCCGCGCAAAGCACGAGACGCAAGCAAACAGAAAAGGCGGCAAAATTGCCGCCTTTTCCTTTGCCATCAAGCGGTTTCGGTCACACCTTCTCAAGGGCGATCGCGATACCCTGGCCGACACCGATGCACATCGCCGCAAGCGCCAGCCGCGCATTGCCGAGTTTCAGCTCCAGAGCCGCCGTGCCGGTTATCCGCGCACCCGACATGCCGAGGGGATGGCCAAGCGCGATGGCGCCGCCATTCGGATTGACGCGCGGATCGTCGTCGGCGATGCCGAGATCACGCAGCGTCGCCAGTCCTTGCGAGGCGAAGGCCTCGTTGAGTTCGACGACGCCGAAATCCTGTGGCGTCAGTCCGAGCCGGCCACAGAGTTTCCGTGTCGCTGGAGCCGGGCCGAAGCCCATGATCCGCGGCGAGACACCGACGGCGGCTCCGCCCAGGATACGGGCTATGGGCGTCAGACCGTATTTTGCCGCTGCTGCCTGCGATGCGATGATCAGCGCCGCCGCGCCGTCATTGACGCCCGACGCATTGCCCGCCGTCACCGATCCGCCCCGACGGAAGGGCGTCGGCAGTTTCGCCAGAGTTTCCAATGTCGTTTGCGGGCGGGGATGCTCGTCCCGGTCGATGGTGATGACGTCGCCCTTGCGCTGCGGGACGGCGACCGGCGTGATCTCCTTCGCCAGCCGGCCACTTTCCATCGCCAGACCCGCCTTTTGCTGCGAGCGAAGGGCGAAGGCATCCTGGTCCTGCCGGGAAATATGGAAATCCTCGGCGACGTTTTCGCCGGTTTCCGGCATGGAATCGATACCATATTGTTGCTTCATCAGTGGATTGACGAAACGCCAGCCAATGGTCGTGTCATGGATTTCTGCGTGACGCGAAAAGGCGCTTTCCGCCTTCGGCATGACGAAGGGCGCACGCGACATGCTTTCGACGCCGCCTGCGATCACCAGTTCGCTTTCACCGGCGCGGATGGCGCGGGCTGCGGTGATCACGGCGTCCATTCCGGAGCCGCAGAGCCGGTTGATCGTGGTTCCCGGAACGTTTGCCGGAATGCCGGCCAGCAGCGACGACATGCGGGCGACGTTGCGGTTGTCTTCGCCCGCCTGATTGGCGCAGCCGAAGATGACATCGTCCACCGCTTCCCAGTCGACCGAGCCATTGCGCTCCATCAGGCTTTTCAGCGGAATGGCGCCGAGATCATCGGCGCGGACACCGGAAAGGGCTCCCCCGAAACGACCGATCGGGGTGCGGATGTAATCGCAGATATAGACGTCGCTCATCATGCGGCCTCATGCGCTTTTCTCGTGCGGGCGTTGATGTCGCGCAGCACGGAAAGTTCGGTGTCAGTCGGTATCGGCGTTTCGACGATCTGCGCCGCGAACTTCACCGGCCAGCCGCAATTTTCCTGGATCTGCTCGCGCGTCACGCCCTTATGGATCGAGGTGACGGTCAATTCCCTGGTTTGCGGATCGGGTTCCAGGATGCAGAGATCGGTGACGACGCGGGTTGGGCCACTGGTCTTCATACCGAGGCGGGCGCGATGGTCGCCGCCCTCGCCATGGCCGCCCTCCCCATCGCCCCCTTCGCCATGGCCCATGGAGGTGATGAAAGACAGCTTTTCGACGAAGCCGCGCTTCGACAATGCCATGGTGATGAAGATCCGGCCGCAATTGCTGGCGATCTCAGGCGCGCCGCCGCCGCCGGGCAACCGCACCTTGGGATGGCTATAAGGGCCGACGACGGTGGTATTGAGATTGGCGAATTTGTCGATCTGCGCGCCGCCGAGGAAACCGGTGGTGATGCGCCCGCCCTGCAGCCAATAGCGGAACATCTCCGGCACGGAAACAGTGAAGAGCGCGGTATCGCAGAGTTCGCCGTCGCCGATCGACAGCGGCAGGACATCAGGCTTGGTGCCGACGGTGCCGCTTTCATAGATCAGCGTGATATCAGGCGCATGCGTCAGCCGGGCGACGTTGCAGGCAGCAGAGGGAGCGCCGATGCCGACGAAGCAGACATCCTCATTGGTGAGCGCGCGTGCGGCGGCGATGGTCATCATTTCGTTCGCGGTGAAATCATGGGTCATGGCGGCGATCCCTAAGCTGCATTTGCCGTGGATTTTCCGGCGTATCGGGCAAAGTCCTCCGACCGTGCGGCCATCACGTTTTCCCTGATCCATGCCTGAAAGCTGTCTCGATCGCGCGAAATCTTGTCCCAGGCGATGTAGAAGGCGTTGGACCGCGGGTAATAGCCATGCGCATAGGAGGGGAAGGCGCCGCCCGGCACATGCACCACCGAGGTGACGGCCCATCCGGGAAGAACCACGGAATTGGGCGAGGGCGGGTTCAACTCGTCGACGATCTCTTCCACGGTGACAATGGAGCGCCTGGCGGCCAGGACTGCCTCCTTCTGGACACCGACAATGCCCTCGATCAGCACGTTTCCGGCACGGTCGGCGCGCTGTGCATGAATGATCGAGACATCGGGCCGGATGGCCGGAACGGCGGCCAGAACCTCGCCGGTGAACGGGCATGTGACCTGTCTGATATTCGGATTGACCTTCGGCAGATCGGCGCCGATATAGCCGCGCAGCGTGGCGAAGGGCAGGTTTGCCGCACCCGCCTCATAGGCATTCGCCATGGCGGCATGGGAATGCTCTTCGATTTCGAGCGGCCGCGGCCACTGGTTTTCCACCGCATCGCGGAAGCGGTGCAGCGAGCCGACGCCGGGATTGCCGCCCCATGAGAACTTCATGCCGCGGGCGCATCCGGCGCCGATCAGCTGATCATAGATCAGGTCGGGGGTCATGCGGATCAGGAAGAGATCCTTGCGGCCCTGTCGGATCACCTCATGGCCGGCGGCATAGGGGATGAGATGTGTAAAACCTTCCATGGCGACGCTGTCGCCATCCCTGACCGCATCCTCGATCGCCTGGGAAAGTGAACATATGCGCGCCATCGGCACTCCTCCTCGACCGCAGGAGCCATGTCACCCGCCGATATGGCGGGTCCGCTCCTCTTATTGTGAGCAGAGCTAGCTTCAGGTTTCCCGGGAGGTCAATTCATTATGTGCGATAATTGACATTTGTTCGTATATCGCACAAACTAAAAGGAGCAAAGTGTGGCAAACAGCGAAGATGGCCCATGCGCGAAACGGATTTCATCAGCGGATTTGCCAAGGGGCTTTCGGTCATCGAGGCATTCGGCGAGGAGACGTCGAGGCTTTCCATTTCCGATGTATCCGGGATCACCGGGCTGGAGCGGGCGACGGCCAGGCGCTGTCTTCTGACCCTCGCCCAGCTCGGCTATGCCGATTACGATGGAAAATATTTCACCCTGACGCCGCGCATCCTGCGGCTGGGGCACGCCTATCTCTCGGCGACATCGCTGCCGCGGCTGATCCAGCCTTTTTTGGATCAACTGTCGGAAAAGGTTGGAGAAAGCGCTTCTGCCTCCGTTCTCGACGGCAACGAGGTCGTCTATATCGCCCGGGCTTCGCAGCGGCGGGTGATGTCGATCAATCTGAGCCCGGGCAGCCGCCTGCCGGTCTATTGCGCATCGATGGGGCGTGTGCTGCTCGCGGCCCTGCCGGAGATGGAGGCGCGCGCCATTCTCGATGCCTCCGAACTCAAGGCCCATACCAAGTATACGAAGACGGAACCGGCGCAACTCATGGAAGAACTGCGGCGTGTGCGCGAAGAAGGCTATGCGCTGATCGACCAGGAGCTCGAAATCGGTCTTTGTTCGATCGCCGTGCCGTTGGCCGATCGGAAAGGCCAGATCGTCGCGGCATTGAATATCGGCGCGCAGGCAGCCCGTACGACTCTTAAAGATATGACTGGGCGTTATCTTCCGCTGATGCGTGAAGCTCAGTCTTCGATTGCCGGAATTCTTTCATAAAGCTTCGCTGGCGGGGTGGCGAAAGCTATTCATTGTGTGAATCCAGTGAATCATATGAATAAAACTGGGCGGCATCGCTTGATACGGCCGAGCCAAGCTGCACATACTCGCAGCGAAAGGCCATTGGAATCGTTTTGATGTCATGCGCCAAGAAAGGCCGGTGTCGACCCCGATCCAGCTTGGCAAGTCACGGGAGACCGTCATGCCAGCCTATCAGATCAGAATTGCCTACCTCACCCAATATCGCCGGACACGGCACTATTTTCATCGGTTGATCATCGCAGGCGACCAGGATCTGGCCCTCACGGAGGGGCGGGCGCAACTGGCGAAACGCTCGCCCAATGCGCGGATCGTCCATGAAAGTGCCCTCCTAAGGCCGGACAGTCGTGACATAGAGGCCGCGATGTCGTCGGGTTGGATGCTTAGGGATGGATGGTGGACCCGTCCAATAAGGGCGGGCGATGATCTCGCCATCATTGCTATGCATGGTCATGCCGACAGCAAGCATATCAATGCCAGGACGCCGGCCGGTTGTATCGCCATCGATAGGGCTTGATCCTGGAGGGCCCCTATCTCTTGCCTACGCAAATATTTTCACGCTGCCGCGCTATTTTGATGGCGGGGCATGGTTCAAATACAACTATTGATAACTACATTTTAGGGGTATGATGCGAGTAATGCTTTAATGTTATTTGTACGTGTTTCGAATTATAAGTAAACAAGAAATTTATTGAAATAATATTGCCTGGGAGAATTAGATTATGACAAACATGATTGAAATCAAGGCCAGTCTCCGGAGCCCCTCATTGATCGATGGTAGGCCGGATGAGTGTCGTTAACAACGAGCGTACGAAGCTTCTGGCGTATGCACTGGACCGTGCGTCCACGGCCTGTTTTACAGTTGGGATTGCTACGCCCGTCGCTGCCTATCTGTACAATGTGGACAACGTCGATAACACGATCAGCCATGCAAGGCTGATGCTCGGGCTCGTTGGCTGGCTCATGGCCTCTGCTGTCCTGCATTATCTCGGCACACGCGTGCTGAGGGGGCTTCGCTGATGGATGGAACCTGGATGCTCGCCTTCATCATCGTGCCTGTGATCGTGGTGCTGATTGCCTATGTCGCCGTCATTCGCCATGAAGGCCGGGACCGCGACGACTGACGCGCTACGAAAGGCCATTTTCTTTTTCGGCTTTCGTATCTATTCTCAGTGGGAAAAACGAAAGTCCGAGGGGAAAATGTATCTGACACCGAGACATAACGAAATCCTGGAATTGGCCAAGGAGCAGGGCCGGGTACTGGTCGATGATCTCGCCGCGCTCTTCAACGTGACGCCGCAGACGATCCGCAAGGATCTCAACGATCTCTGCCAGCAGCAGCTTTTGACCCGCATCCATGGCGGTGCGCTCTATCCCTCCGGTGTCGAGAATTTGCAATATGAGGCACGCCGTCAGATCGCTGCGCAGGAAAAGGAGGGGATCGGCGCGGCCGCGGCCGAGCTCATCCCCGACGGGGCGTCGCTCTTCATCAATATCGGCACCACGACGGAGGCGGTCAGCCAGGCACTGTTGGACCGCAAGGCGCTGATGGTGATTACGAATAACATCAATGTTGCCAACAGGATGCGCGTCTATCAGGGTATGGAGGTCGTCATCGCGGGCGGCGTGGTGCGCGGCTCCGACGGCGGCGTCGTCGGCGAGGCGGCGGTGGATTTCATCCGCCAGTTCAAGGTGGATTTCGCCGTCATCGGCACCTCGGCCATAGACCGCGACGGCGCATTGCTGGATTTCGATTTCCGCGAAGTGAAGGTGGCGCAGGCCATCATCGCCAATGCCCGCCATGTCATCCTGGTTTCCGACTCGACCAAATTCGAGCGAAACGCGCCGGTGCGCATCGGCCATCTCTCGCAGGTTCACACCTTCATCACCGATCATTGCCTCGATCCTGGCATCCGGGAAATCTGTAGGGAATTCAAGGTTCGGCTCATCGAAACCTCGCCTGTTGCAATTCCCTAATGGTTTTCGTTTGACATTCGTATCATTTTCGAAATAATCACAACATCTTTCGTATTGGCAAGAAATGCTGCATTGCGAAAGATGGGGAAGTCCGAAGAGGGGGGAACTGCTTTTCCATCGGACTTGTGGAGAAACAATGAGTTGGAGCGGCTTTTCGCTCTCAGAGGCAGCGCTGTGGACGACAACCCGACATATGACATCTTTGTCATCGGTGGCGGCATCAACGGATGCGGCATCGCGCGGGACGCGGCGGGGCGCGGCTATTCGGTCTATCTGGCCGAGATGAATGATCTTGCCAGCGGCACGTCGTCGGGCTCGACCAAGCTCATCCATGGCGGCTTGCGCTATCTCGAACATTACGAGTTCCGGCTGGTGCGCGAGGCGCTGATGGAACGCGAGGTGCTCTGGGGCAACGCGCCGCACATCATCCATCCCATGCGTTTCGTCCTGCCTTTTCACAAGGGGGGCGTGCGTCCGGCATGGCTGTTGCGCCTCGGCCTGTTCCTCTACGACCATATCGGCGGACGCAGGAAGCTGCCGCCGACGCGCACGCTCGACATGCGCCGCGATGCGGCCGGAAAGCCGTTGAAACCGCTGTTCACCAAGGCGTTCGAATATTCCGATTGCTGGGTCAACGATGCCCGCCTGGTGGCGTTGAATGCGCGTGATGCGGCCGACCGGGGCGCGGTGATCGGCACACGGGCCAAGGTGACGAAAGCCCGCCGCGACGGCGGGAAGTGGCAGATTTCGGTCGAAGATACGATTACCGGCCGCACGGAGCAGGTCGAAGCGCGGCTTCTGGTCAATGCGGCGGGGCCGTGGGTCGATCATGTGGTCGCGGGAATAGCCGGAAAGGACGTGCACAATGTCCGGCTGGTGCAGGGCAGCCATATCGTCACGCGCACGAAGTTTGACGATCCGCGCGCTTATTTCTTCCAGAACAATGACGGGCGCATCATCTTCGCCATTCCCTATGAGGATGATTTCACGCTGATCGGCACCACCGATCAGGATTATGAAGGCGATCCGGCAAATGCTGCGATCAGTGAAAAAGAGATCGATTATCTCAGCGCGGCTGCGAGTGAATATTTCCGCCAGCCGGTCAGCCAAGACGATATCGTCTGGACCTATTCGGGCGTCCGCCCGCTTTATGACGATGGCGCATCGAAAGCGCAGGAGGCGACCCGCGATTACGTGCTGAAGGAAGATGCGTCGGAAAGTGCTGCGCCGCTGATCAATGTCTTCGGCGGCAAGATCACCACCTATCGGCGTCTTTCCGAGCATATGCTGGAGAAGATAGAGGGATTTCTGGGCGCCAAGGGACCATCCTGGACGCGGTCCGTGCCTTTGCCGGGCGGCGATTTCCCGATGACGGCGTTTGATGCCGAATTGCGCAGCTTCAAGGCACGATATGCCTTTCTCGATGAAGCACATGCTCGTAGGCTGTTCAGGCTCTATGGAACGAGGGCCAACGCATTGCTGGGAGAGACGACCTCATATCAGGATATGGGCCGGCATTTCGGCGCAGATCTCTACGAGGCTGAGGTTCGCTACCTCATCGAGAACGAGTGGGCGCTGACTGCCGATGATGTTTTGTGGCGGCGCACGAAACTGGGCTTGCGGCTAACGTCACAGGAAGTGGCGGCGCTTGCGGATTTCATGGCGCAAGCCACGGGCGTCCGCAATCCGGGCACAAGGCGGAAAAAAGTCGCCGCAGCGGCGAGCAGATAGTATTTGGCAGGTAACGTTGGCAGGTGGCGTTTACGTGCGGGAGGAGGAGAACGAGTGCTGGAGTTACGGAACGTTTCCAAGGTCGTTGGCGGCAAGACCCATCTCAGCGATATATCGCTGAAATTGGAGCACGGGACGCTGAATGTCCTGCTTGGCCCGACGCTATCGGGCAAGACCAGCCTGATGCGCATCATGGCGGGGCTCGACGTGCCGACTTCGGGTTCACTGTGGTTCGACGGGAAAGATAGAACGGGCGTGCCGGTGCAGAAGCGCTCGGTCGCCATGGTCTACCAGCAGTTCATCAATTACCCGGCTTTCACGGTCTACGAGAATATTGCCTCTCCCATGCGGGTTGCGGGCATCGACAGCGCGACCATCGACCGGGAAGTGCGCAAGACCGCGGAACTCCTGAAGCTGACGCCTTATCTCGACAGAATGCCGCTCAATCTCTCCGGTGGACAGCAGCAGCGCACGGCGCTCGCCCGTGCCATCGTCAAGAATGCCAGGCTGGTGCTGCTCGACGAGCCGCTCGCCAATCTCGACTATAAGCTGCGCGAGGAGTTGCGGGCGGAACTGCCGAAGCTTTTCGCCGCGTCCGGCGCGATCTTCGTCTATGCCACCACCGAACCCTTGGAGGCGCTGCTGCTCGGCGGCAATACCGCCGCGCTTTCCGAAGGGCGTGTCACGCAATTCGGGCGGACCATCGATGTTTTCCGCCAGCCTGCCGATCTCATCACCGCGCAAACCTTCGCCGATCCGCCGCTCAACACGATCGCGGTCGAAAAGAAGGATGGTGCCTTCCATCTGGAGGGCGATATCAATTTTGCCGTTCCGGCGGATTGGCGCGGGATACAGGACGGCGCTTATGTGATGGGTTTTCAGCCGCATCATCTCTCCTTCGAGCGGTCCGGAAAGGATGCTTTCGCCATCCGCGCCAAGATCATCGCCACCGAGATCACCGGTTCTGAAAGCTATATCCACCTTGCCTTTGCGAATGTGCGCTGGTCGATGCTGGCGCGCGGGGTCCATGAATTGAACGCTGGTGAAATCGTCGATCTCGCCCTCGATCCGCGCAATCTGATGATCTTCGACGCGGGCGGCAATTCCGTCATCCGCCGCCAGAAACTGGCGGCATAGGAGGAATCATGGCGCGCATCGAACTCGATCATATCCGTCATGCCTACGGGCCCAATCCGAAATCGGATGCCGATTACGCATTGAAGGAAGTACATCACACCTGGGAGGACGGCGGTGCCTATGCGTTGCTCGGCCCTTCCGGCTGCGGCAAGACCACGCTGCTCAACATCATTTCGGGGCTGATCCATCCCTCCCACGGCCAGATATTGTTCAACGGCCAGGACGTCACTGATCTGTCGACGCAGGAGCGCAATATCGCGCAGGTGTTCCAGTTCCCCGTCATCTACGACACGATGACTGTTTACGACAATCTGGCCTTTCCGCTGCGCAATCGCGGCGTTGCCGAAGCCGATGTCGACCGCAAGGTGCGCGAAACCCTTGAGATGATCGACCTTGCAGACTGGGTCAACAAGAAGGCGCGCGGTCTGACCGCCGACCAGAAGCAGAAGATCTCGCTCGGTCGCGGCCTGGTCCGCTCCGATGTCAATGCGATCCTGTTCGACGAGCCTTTGACGGTCATCGATCCGCACATGAAATGGATATTACGCTCGCAGTTGAAGGAACTGCATCGGCGCTTCGGTTTCACCATGGTCTATGTCACGCATGATCAGACGGAAGCACTGACCTTCGCGCAGAAGGTCGTCGTCATGTATGAGGGCGAGATCGTGCAGATCGGCACGCCGAGTGAACTTTTCGAGCGGCCGAAGCATACATTCGTCGGCTATTTCATCGGTTCGCCGGGCATGAATGTCGTGCCCGTCGAGATCGAGGGAAAGCAAGCCCGGTTCGGCGGGCAGACTGTCGATCTGCCCGGTGCGCCGGATATGCCTGCGGCGAAGGGCAGAATGGAACTCGGCATACGCCCGGAATATGTGCGGCTTGGCCGCGAGGGCATGCCTGTTTCCATCGCCAAGGTCGAGGATATCGGCCGCCACAAGATCGTGCGCACGCAGCTGGAAGGGCAGGAGATCGCCGTCATTCTCGCCGAGGATGAGGATGTTCCCGCCGATCCGCACATTGTTTTCGACACTAAGGGTATCAACGTCTACGCCGATTCATGGCGCGTGGCTTGGGGAGGATAGGCCATGGACAAGACATGGAACAACAAAGCCTGGTTCATGGTGCTGCCGGTTCTGCTGCTGGTGGCGTTCTCGGCGGTCATTCCGCTGATGACGGTCGTGAACTATTCCGTGCAGGATACCTTCGGCAATAACCAGTTCTTCTGGGCCGGGACCGAATGGTACCAAGAAATGCTGCATTCCGAGCGCTTTCACACGGCGCTGCTGCGCAATTTGCTCTTCTCCTTCACCATTCTGGCGATCGAGGTCCCGCTCGGCATCCTGATCGCGCTCAACATGCCGCGCAAGGGCTGGGGCGTTCCCGTCTGCCTGGTGCTGATGGCGCTGCCGCTGCTTATTCCGTGGAACGTGGTCGGCACCATCTGGCAGGTCTTCGGGCGTGTCGATATCGGCCTTCTCGGACGCACGCTCAGCCAACTCGGCATCCATTACAATTACGTGCAAAACCCGCTGCACGCCTGGATCACCGTCATCGTCATGGATGTCTGGCACTGGACGAGCCTGGTGGTGCTGCTCTGCTATGCCGGACTGGTGTCGATCCCCGATGCCTTCTACCAGGCCGCCAAGATCGACGGCGCGTCGCGCTGGGCGATCTTCCGTTACATCCAGCTGCCGAAGATGAACCGCGTTTTGCTGATCGCCGTCCTGCTTCGTTTCATGGACAGTTTCATGATCTATACCGAGCCCTTCGTCGTCACCGGCGGCGGACCCGGCAATTCGACGACATTCCTTTCCATCGATCTGGTCAAAATGGCCGTGGGCCAGTTCGATCTCGGTCCCGCGGCGGCGATGTCGATCATCTACTTCCTGATCATCCTGGCGCTGTCGTGGGTCTTCTATACGGTCATGACCAGTTACGATGCGGAGCGCTGAGATGAGTGTCGCACAGAACAAGCTTACGGCGGAACGCAAGGGTAATTCATTCGGCCAGGCGCCATCCATGCCGCCGGATGCGCAGGCAACCCTTGCCCGCACGATGCGCCGGCGCGGTGAGCAGTCTCGCTTCTGGTGGCTGATCCCGACGCTCTACATCATCTTCCTGATGCTGCCGATCTACTGGCTCATCAATATGAGCTTCAAGACCACGGCTGAGATCCTTTCGACCTTTTCGCTGTGGCCGGTCGAGCCGACGCTGCACAATTACGCCGTCATCTTTACAGATCCGTCGTGGTATTCGGGCTATATCAACTCGATCATCTATGTGGTGATGAACACGGTGATTTCGGTGCTGGCGGCGCTGCCGGCGGCCTATGCCTTCTCGCGCTACCGCTTTCTCGGCGACAAGCATCTGTTCTTCTGGCTTTTGACCAACCGCATGGCGCCGCCGGCGGTGTTCGTGCTGCCGTTCTTCCAGCTCTACTCGGCGTTCGGGCTGATCGACACGCATATTGCGGTGGCCATCGCGCATTGCCTGTTCAACGTGCCGCTCGCCGTCTGGATCCTCGAAGGCTTCATGTCCGGTGTGCCGAAGGAGATCGACGAGACCGCCTATATCGACGGCTATTCGTTCCCGCGCTTCTTCGTCAAGATATTCATGCCGCTCATCGCCAGCGGAATCGGGGTCGCGGCCTTCTTCTGCTTCATGTTCTCATGGGTCGAGCTTCTCATCGCCAGAACCCTGACGACGACGGCGGCCAAACCCATCGCGGCGACGATGACGCGCACCGTTTCGGCGTCGGGGCTCGACTGGGGCGTGCTCGCCGCAGCCGGTGTCCTGACGATCATTCCCGGCGCGCTGGTGATCTATTTCGTCCGCAATTATATTGCCAAGGGCTTTGCCCTGGGGAGGGTGTGATGGATTTCTCATGGATGGCCTGGACCTGGCCGACGGCGATCTTCTTCATGACGATCCTGGCGCTGCTCGTCGGCATGGCGGTCTGGGA
This sequence comes from Phyllobacterium phragmitis, assembly GCF_002980495.1. Classification (GTDB taxonomy): domain Bacteria; phylum Pseudomonadota; class Alphaproteobacteria; order Rhizobiales; family Rhizobiaceae; genus Paramesorhizobium; species Paramesorhizobium phragmitis. The sequence continues at coordinate 26,120 of NZ_PVBR01000029.1, read as the reverse complement.
ATATGTCTCCCCGGGCGGCAATCCGCGTGTCGGCGTTCTGCGCTTCGAGACGACGCGCGGCGACCGGCTTTTTGTCTCGCTGCTCGGATCAGCTTTTATAAATCTCGCATGGCTGGGGCTCGTCGGCCCCAATCTGTGGTGGGCTCTTGCTCTGTCCGTGGTCTACGCCATCGGCGTATTTCGCTACGTCTAGGGGGAGGAAATGAGCGCCAGCTCGTCAAGCGGGCGCTGGACTGAAACTGCAATCGCAACTCTTGGGAGGAACTAATATGCGACGGCATCTACTCACATCGACAACGGCGCTCGTGCTGCTGTTGGCTACAGGCAACGCACTCGCCGGAATGGACGAGGCGGAGGAATTTCTCGACAAGGAAATCGGTGACCTGTCGACGCTTTCGCGCGCCGATCAGGAAAAGGAAATGCAATGGTTCATCGATGCGGCGAAGCCTTTCGCCGGCATGGAGATCAAGGTCGTTTCCGAAACCATCACCACGCATGAATATGAATCGAAGGTGCTGGCGCCGGCTTTCACCGCCATCACCGGCATCAAGATCAGCCATGATCTGATCGGCGAGGGCGATGTCGTCGAAAAGCTGCAGACGCAGATGCAGTCGGGCGAGAACATCTATGACGCCTATGTCAACGACAGCGATCTGATCGGAACGCATTGGCGCTATCAGCAGGTCCGCAACCTGACCGACTGGATGGCCGATGAGGGCAAGGACGTTACCAATCCTGGTCTCGATATCGATGATTTCATCGGAAAATCGTTCACAACCGCGCCTGACGGCAAGCTCTACCAGCTTCCTGACCAGCAATTCGCCAACCTCTACTGGTTCCGCTACGACTGGTTCAACGACGAGAAGAACAAGGCCGATTTCAAGGAAAAATACGGCTACGATCTCGGCGTTCCGGTCAATTGGTCGGCTTACGAGGACATTGCCGAGTTCTTCACCGGACGCGAGATCGACGGCAAGAAGGTCTTCGGCCATATGGACTATGGCAAGAAGGACCCGTCGCTCGGCTGGCGGTTCACCGACGCCTGGCTTTCGATGGCCGGCAATGGCGACAAGGGCATTCCGAACGGCAAGCCGGTCGACGAATGGGGCATCAAGGTCGATGCGGATTCGCGTCCCGTCGGCTCCTGCGTGGCGCGCGGCGGCGATACCAATGGCCCGGCTTCCGTCTATGCTATCGAGAAGTATCTCGAATGGATGAAGGCCTACGCGCCGCCGGAAGCGCAGGGCATGACCTTCTCCGAATCCGGTCCGGTCCCGGCGCAGGGCAATATCGCCCAGCAGATCTTCTGGTACACGGCGTTCACCGCCGATGCCGTCAAGAAGGGCCTGCCCGTCGTCAACGAGGACGGCACGCCGAAATGGCGCATGGCGCCTTCGCCGCATGGCGTCTACTGGAAAGACGGCATGAAGCTCGGTTATCAGGACGTCGGTTCCTGGACACTGATGAAATCGACGCCTGATGATCGCGCCAAGGCAGCATGGCTCTACGCGCAGTTCGTCACTTCGAAGACCGTCGACGTGAAGAAGAGCCATGTGGGCCTGACGCTCATCCGCGAAAGCTCCATCGGGCATGAAAGCTTCACCAAGCGTGCGCCCGAGCTTGGTGGCCTGATCGAGTTCTATCGCTCGCCGGCTCGCGTGCAATGGTCGCCGACCGGCACCAACGTGCCTGATTATCCGAAGCTGGCGCAGCTCTGGTGGCAGGCGATCGGCGACGCATCTTCGGGGGCGAAGACCCCGCAGGAAGCCATGGACTCGCTCTGCGCCGAGCAGGAAAGGGTCATGGAGCGCCTCGAACGCGCCGGCGTTCAGGGCGATATCGGCCCGAAGCTCGCCGAGGAGCACGATCTGCAATATTGGCATGACGATGCCGTCAAGCACGGCAATCTCGCGCCTCAGCTGAAGGTCGAGAACGAAAAGGAAAAGCCCGTCACCGTCAATTATGACGAGCTGGTCAAGAGCTGGCAGAAATAAGCCAGAGCCCTCCTGTGGGAGAAATTGGGCCGGATAGCGATATCCGGCCCTTTTTGCTGCTCATATCTCCGTCGATGGCATAGGGCGGCGGTGTTTGTTGTGGTTTGCTGCAAATCCCATGGAGATGACGTGCGGTTTGGCTTAAGTTGCCACCATGAATTATGCGCGCTCGATCGCTTCGGAAAAGCCGGTTTCCTCCACGGCCACTTCTTCGCCTGCCCTCTGGGTGCGGGCGGCGCGTGACCTGTCGGCGATGGACGAAGCTGAGGCCGCTTTCCTGGCGGGCGCGGCGCTCCAGTCATTGGACGGCCTTATCCGGGACGATCCTGACTGGTCCGGCATCTGGCGCAGCCGCATGGCGCTGAAGGCCGCGTCGGCTTCGTCTTCTCTCCTCGGCAGACCGGAAGAGGAGGCAGCGCTTCGTGATGTCGTCTGTCTCACCCGGCCCGGCAGCGATCCCGGCCCGGCAGGCAGGAACCTTCTCGCCTGGCGAAAGCTTGCCGGATATTCGGGGACACTCGACAAGGAATCGCTAAACGGGGAATCGCTGAATTCAATCGCGGAATTCTTCGGATTGAAATCGGATCGGGATTTCGGGGAGATAGCGCGCCATATCCGGATGCTGATGCAGACCGGCAAACAGGGGCCCTTTGCCGCCATAGAGGCCGGCGAATATGTTGCGAAGGCTTTCGAGGGCGGCAGGGCCTTGCCCGTTCCCGCCGAGCTTCTCGGTTTCTGGCTGGCCGATCTTGTGCTGGCTATCCGGTTCAAATGGCCAAGGCCGGTGCCGCTCCTGGTGACGCAGGCGCAGAAGTCTTTCTTCCGGGCAGGTGCCAATCGCCGCCGCCTGCGCATCGGCGAGGAGGGATGGCGCAAGGCATGTCTCATCGCCCATGCGCAAGCCGCCCTGGAGGCCTATGATAGTGCCGCCGACCTTGCGCGCAGGGCGGAAAGATTGAAAACCGTCGCGCCGAAATTGCGCGCCAAGGGGTCGGCGCGCATCGTCGAGGCCTTGCTTCAGGACGATGCGTTGCTGCCCTCGGCCTGTGTCAGCGCCTTTCCGGGGCAGGCGATGACCGACCGTGCGTTGCGACGGCTTTTCGAGCGTCTGGTTTCGCTCGAGGCGGTGCGCGAACTGACGGGCCGATCCACCTTCCGGCTCTACGGGCTCTAGCAGATGGCGTGGCGCGACCGGGAGAAGACATCGCAGCTGAAGGACGCATTCGACCGCGAACTGCTGGATCTGCCGGCCACTGCCCGTTGGCGCGAATGGATGAACCGCGTCGAAGCAGTGATCTTCGCGGCGAGCGAGCCTGTCGGCGTTGAGGTGCTCAAGCAACTGGTCGGGCGCGATTGCAGCATTGATCTCCTGATAGAGGATATCCGCGAGGAGTTGCGGATGCGGCCCTATGATCTCGTCCGCGTGGCCGGCGGCTTCCAGCATCGCACGCGGCCTTCTTATGCGGGCGCCATTCGCGCGGCGTCCTGTATCGATGAAAGAGCGGCGGGACTGTCGCCGGCGCAGGCGCTCGTCCTGATGACCATCGCCTATTTCCAGCCGCTGACGCGCACCGAGCTTTCGACGTTCATCGGACGCGAGGTGAGCCGCGATGCGATCGGACAATTGCGCCACGCGGGCTTTATCGCGTCCGGTCCGCGCAGTCCGCAGCCGGGTGCGCCCTATACCTATATCACCACGGATGCCTTCCTCCAGCATTTCGGTTTCGAGACGCTGCGCGACCTGCCCGACATCGAGAAGCTGGAAGATGCGGGGCTGCTCGACAAGGAGAAACTCCTGGCCGACATCCCAAGCACGATGGAGGCCGTGGAGGAAGAAGAAGAGGATTGACGAAGAGGATTGGCAAGCGAGCCACCATACGCTCCGCTCCGGTGCTCGCAAAATCACCATTTTTCGGTTCGGCCTGAGCCATTTCCAGGCGGACTCCGAGCACGCTCCGCTTTCTATTTTGACATTAAACCTGATTTGAGTAATCAACAAACCTCGCAGCGGCGCATGGCGCCGGCGGACAGAGGATCGATGATGCACGGACTTGCAGAGACCGCGGCCGGAGCGCTGACGCTGGAGCATATCAGCCGGCGTTTTGGCGAGACGCTCGCGTTGGACGACGTCTCATTCTCGATTCTGCCCGGAGAAATCATCTGCCTTGTGGGACAATCCGGCTGCGGCAAATCCTCGCTTCTTCGGATCATTGCAGGCGTCGATACCGCCGATAGCGGGCGCATTCTGCTCGGCGGCGCCCAGATCGCGGGGGGCAATCGTTTCGTCGAGCCGGAAGACCGCAATATCGGTTTCGTGTTTCAGGATTACGCCCTGTTCCCGCATCTCTCGGTCGAAGAGAACGTGGCGTTCGGCCTGAAGAAACTGCCGCGCCGGCAAGCGCGGGAGCAGGCGGCGGCGGTCATCGCGCGGATCGGGATCACAGCGCTCGCAAAGCGCTATCCGCATATGCTGTCCGGCGGCGAGCAGCAGCGTGTGGCCCTGGCAAGGGCGCTTGCGCCGAAGCCGCGCATCCTGTTGATGGACGAGCCATTCTCCAACCTCGATCGCGGCCTGCGCGAGCGGGTGCGCGAGGAAACCATCACCACGCTCAAGGCGCTTGGCACGACCGTCATCATGGTCACGCATGATCCCGAAGAGGCGCTTTCCGCCGGCGACAGGGTCGTGTTGATGCAGAAGGGGCGCGTGGTGCAGGCGGCTACGGGCTACGAAATCTATGATCGCCCGAATTCGCTTTATGCGGCTGAGTTCTTCTGCCCTTTCAACAAGATTCCCGGGATCTACCGCAACGGGCGGATCGAGACAGCCATCGGCGCGTTTCCCGCCGCGCTAGGTCTGCCCGAGGAAAGCCCGGCGCTCGCCTGCATCCGCCCGCAGGCATTCCGCCTGGCGAAGCCGGGCGAGGGACTGCCCGCGCGCATCCGGCACAGCTCGTTCCTGGGAGAAATCGAACAGCTTGCGATCAAGCTGGATGGAGTGGCCGAGCCCCTTTACATGCGCACGACCGATCGTATCGAGGTCAAGCCTGGAGACCATGTCCATCTGACCATCCAGCCCAGTGGTGTCCTTGCATTTTCACAGGAATGACACCGGGTCCGGGATATAAACTTGACTGGACAACTCATGTATGGTCGATGCAATGATTGCAAAGGCTCGTCATTCTCCGGCCATAACCAGAACCCGATGATAAAGGACCACACCATGAACAAGTTTTCTGCGGTGAAAACCGCTCTGTTTGGAAGCGTAATGGCCCTTGCCGGCAGCGGCGCTTCCGCAGCCGAACTGAATATCTACACGACGCGCGAGCCTGGCCTGATCCAGCCGCTGCTCGACGCCTTCACCGCCAAGAGCGATGTGAAGGTCAATACAGTGTTCATGAAGGACGGCCTGGCTGAACGCGTCGCCTCCGAAGGCGCAAGCTCGCCGGCGGACCTCCTGATGACCGTTGATTTCGGCAAACTCGTCGATCTGGTCGAAAAGGGACTGACCCAGCCTGTCGAATCCAAGGTGCTCAGTGACGCGGTGCCCGAGAACCTGCGCGACGCCGGAAACAACTGGTTTGCGCTGTCGCTGCGCGCCCGCGTGCTCTATGCCGCCAAGGACCTCGATCTTGCTGCCTTCAACTATGAGGATCTGGCTGATCCCAAGTGGAAGGGCAAAGTCTGCATCCGCTCGGGCCAGCATCCATACAACACAGCGCTGTTCGCCGATTACATCGCGCATCATGGTGTCGAGGCGACCGAAAAATGGCTGACCGGCGTCAAGGACAATCTGGCGCGCAAGGCCGGCGGCGGCGATCGCGATGTGGCCAAGGATATTCTCGGCGGCATCTGCGATATCGGTATCGCCAACTCCTATTATGTCGGGCTGATGCGCTCAGGAAAGGGCGGCGAGGATCAAATTGCCTGGGGCAATGCGATCAAGGTCATCCTGCCGACATTCAAGGACGGGGGCACGCAGGTCAATATCAGCGGAGCCGCAGTCGCGAAACATGCGCCGAACAAGGAGCAGGCGGTCGAGCTTCTCGAATATCTGGTCTCCGACGAGGCACAGAAGCTTTATGCCGAAGCCAATTTCGAATATCCGGTGAAGGCTGGCGCGCCCATCGATCCGATCATCGCCTCTTTCGGCGAACTGAAGGTCGATCCAGTGCCGCTGACCGCAATTGCCGGGCATCGCAAGGAAGCAAGCGAACTGGCTGAAAAAGTCGGCTTCGACAACTGATTGGACGCTCGGGCGCCGCAAACCTGCGGCGCCCGTCATGCCTTCGATGACATATACCGCCTTGCCACGTTCTTTCCGCATGCTGGCCGCCCACCGCAAGGTCGGGCGGCTATGGCTATGCATGGCCACCGTCATCGCCGCATTGGTGCTGACGCCGATCCTGGCCCTCGGCTGGCAGGCCCTGCATGGGTCGAGCGATCTCTGGCCGCATCTTTTCGCCTTCGTGCTGCCCACGGCGCTGACCCAGACGCTGATGCTGCTTTTCGGCGTGGGCATTCTGGTGATCCTTATCGGCACCAGCACCGCCTGGCTGGTGACGGCCTATGATTTCCCGGGCCGCAGCATGATGGAATGGGCGCTGCTGCTGCCGCTCGCCGTGCCGACCTATATCATCGCCTACGCCTATCTCGACATTCTCCATCCGATCGGCGTTTTTCAGGGCGTGATTCGCGCCGTGCTCGGCTATTCCAGTCCGCGCGAGTTTCGTCTGCCCGATATCCGGTCGATGACGGGCTGCATTATCCTGCTCGGCTTCGTACTTTACCCCTATGTCTATATCACGACACGAGCGATGTTCCTGACGCAGGCGGCGAACCTGATCGAGGCGGCCCGCACGCTCGGGACAAGGCGGAGCGGCATATTCTGGCGCGTCGCCCTGCCGCTGGCGCGGCCGGCGATTGCGGTCGGTGTCGCCCTGGCGCTGATGGAAGCGCTCAACGACATCGGCGCGTCGGAATTCCTCGGCGTCAAGACGCTCACGGTCTCCGTCTATACGACATGGGTCACCCGGTCCGACCTGCCCGGCGCGGCGCAGATCGCGCTCGCCATGCTCTTTCTGGTGATTGCCCTCATCGTGGTCGAGCGTTGGGCGCGCCGCCGCCAGCGTTATTCCGTGACTGCCCAGCGTAACCGCAATTTCGTGCCGCGAAAGCTCCGTGGATTCGCCGGATGGGCGGCCCTTTGCTGCGGCCTCGTCCCTGTCCTGATCGGCTTTGTCATCCCGGCGAGCTATCTCGCGGTCGAAGCCTGGAAGCGTTTTCGTGCCGCTGGCCTGTCGGAGCGACTCGTTTCGGAAGCCGCCAACACGATCATCATGTCGGCGGTCGCGACCATGATCGTGTTGGCTTTCGGCATCATCGCGGCTTACGCGGTGCGGTTGCGACCGGGCAGGTTCTCAGGCGTCGCATTCCGACTTTCGACCATCGGCTACGCCGCGCCGGGCACCGTGATCGCCATCGGCATCTTGATCCCGGTTGCGGCGCTCGACCGGTTCATCGACCGCAGCATGATAGACTGGTTCGGCTTCTCCACCGGCCTGTTGCTGATCGGGTCGGGTGCTGCGCTCATTTATGCCTATACCGCGCGGTTCCTGGCGATCCCGGCTGGTGCCGCCGAAGCCGGTTTCAGCCGGATCCCGATTTCGTTCGATCAGGCGGCGCGCAGCCTCGGGCAGAATGCCACCGGAACATTCCGCCAAATACACCTGCCGCTGTCGAAGGCGGCGCTGGCCGCCGCCGGCCTTCTGGTGTTCGTCGATTGCATGAAGGAACTGCCCGCAACGCTTTTGCTCAGGCCGCTCAACTTCGAAACGCTGGCAACGCATCTCTACGGCGAGGCGGCGCGCGGAACCTATGAGGAGGCATCGATCGCCGCCCTTGCCATCGTTCTGATCGGCACATTGCCGGTGATCGTGCTTGCCAGGGTAGGGCGGCAGAAATCTTAGAGCGATCCCTGTTTTGATGGAACCGTCTAGCCTTACCATTCTGCACCGTTGGAACTGTAGAGATGACGAAGCATGGATTCCTGTGACAAGTACAGGAATGACGGAAATGAGATGTTTTCGCCCCTATAAGCAACCATTCTGCGGGCGGAAACGCCCGCAATTGGCCGCCAACAGCCAAACTGCCGTCATTCCTGTGCTCGTCACAGGAATCCATGCCTCACCGATGCCGCTGTTGCGACGGTTGTAATAGGGTGTTCGCCACCGTCAAGATTGAGGAACGCCTGAACGCATCGTTTCCGTCTGAAAGTGAACCGCTCTAAGTGTGAGCTTTCAGGAGGTTGCCTGAAATTCATCCGTTTGACTAATTCAATTGAATGAATTAAATTTAAGATATGGCAGATAGGTCCAAGATGAAGAAAATACGCAAATCCAGGGAAGATCGCGGGGACATAACCCGCGAAAAGCTGCTGACGGTTTCGATCGAAATATTCGGCCGCTATGGTTTCGACGGTGCGACGACCCGGATGCTGAGTGAGGCGGCCGGCGTGAACCAGCAGGCGATTCCCTATTATTTCGACGGTAAGGAAGGCCTCTACATAGCGGCGGCGGAGCATATCGGCTCGGCTATCTCGGCCCATGTGTCCACGCTGCGCGATCGTACCCGCTCCCGGCTTGCCGAGGCGGAGGTCACGGGCACTCCCATCGGCGCGGACGAGGCGCGAAGCCTTCTGACGGACATCCTGCAGGCTATGGCGACGCTGTTCGTCAGCCGTGAATCGGAACCCTGGGCCCGCTTTCTCATTCGTGAGCAGATGGAGCCGACGGAAGCCTTCAAGCGGGTCTATGGCGGCGTCATGAAGCCGATGCTCGAAGTTGTCGCCAGGCTGGTTGCCATTCTTCTCAATGAGGCCCCGGGCTCCCAGCGCGTGCGGCTGCGGACGCTGGCGCTCATCGGCAGTGTCATGGTGTTCCGGGTGGCCCATGCCGCGGTCCTGGCGCAGCTCGAGTGGAAAGCAATAGGCCCCGAAGAAGTCGAAATCGTGCGGGGGCTGGTGCGTGAACTGGTTGCTGCCATCGGACTGGAAGGCAAGAACGCGTGATCAGAAAACTCATAGTCATCGTCGTTCTGCTGCTTGTCGCCGGCGCGGCGGCGGGGTGGTGGTTCGGTATTCCATCGCGTCTCGGCTGGGGGAGCCAGCCCCACGACCGTGTGACGCTTTATGGCAATGTCGATATCCGCCAGGTGCAACTCGGTTTCCGCGTCGCCGGACGGATCGAGCAAGCGCTGGTAGACGAGGGCGATACGGTCAAGGCCGGTGATATCCTGGCGCGCCTCGATGCAGCACCCGCCGAGGATACCGTCCGCGCGGCTGAGGCCAAGGTCGCGGGCCTGCGCGCCACGCTGGAAAAACTCCAGGCCGGCCCGCGTGCGGCGGAGATTGCCCAGGCCAAGGCCCTCTACACCGAGAGCCAGGCCGATCTGCAAAATGCGGAGCAAGCTTTCGAGCGGGCGCGTCAGCTCAGACCGGGCGGCTCGATCTCCCAGGCAGGTCTCGATCAGGCGAAGGCGGTGAAAGACATGGCGTCGGCACGGTCGCAATCGGCGCTCGAGGCGCTGCGTCTGCTGCAGGAGGGCACGCGACCCGAAGACATCGCTGCGGCGCGCGCCAATCTGCAGGCGGCGGAGGCGGAACTTTCGTCCGCCGGGATTTCTCTTGATGATACTGAGCTTTCAGCGCCTGCCGATGGCATCGTCCTTTCGCGGGTGCGTGAACCGGGCGCGATCGTGTCGCCAAGCGATATCGTCTATGTCCTGTCGCTGACGAAGCCGGTCTGGGTGCGCGCCTATATCTCGGAGCCGCTTCTTGGCAAGGTTCATCCCGGCATGATGGTGGAAATCGTGTCCGACACGGCGCCTGACAAGCCCTATCAGGGCAAGGTGGGGTTCGTCTCGCCCATCGCCGAATTCACGCCGAAATCCGTCGAAACGCCCGATCTGAGGACCGATCTTGTCTATCGGCTGCGGATCATCGTCGAGAGCGCCGATACTGGGCTGCGCCAGGGCATGCCGGTGACGGTGCGTTTGCCGGCCGACAGTGGTGGAGGTGGGCCGTGAGTGCCCGTGCGGCGAAGGCGGAGCATGCATCCGCCGATTTCGTCCGGCTGACGGATGTCACCAAGCGCTTCGGGAGCGCGCCTCCGGCGCTCGACGAGATAGAGGGGGTGATCAGGGGAGGGGAAATCACAGGCCTGGTTGGACCGGATGGCGCCGGCAAGACGACGCTGATCCGCCTGATGACCGGGCTGATGCTGCCGGATGCAGGCGCGATCGAGGTGCTGGGCTTCGACACAAGGCGGAATCCTGCCGCGATCCAGGCGGCCATCGGCTATATGCCGCAGCGCTTCGGCCTTTATGAGGATCTGTCCGTACAGGAAAATCTCGATCTTTATGCCGATCTCAGGAGCCTGCCCAAGGCGGAGCGCCCCGCCGTCTATGACGAATTGCTGACCTTCACCGACCTCAAGCGCTTTACCGGCCGTCTCGCGGGAAAGCTGTCGGGCGGCATGAAACAGAAGCTCGGCCTTGCCTGTGCACTGCTGAAGAAGCCGCGTCTTTTGCTGCTGGACGAGCCGGGCGTCGGCGTCGATCCGATTTCGCGCCGCGACCTCTGGAAAATGGTCGAGGATCTGACGCGGGAAGGCATCGGCGTGGTGTGGTCGACAGCCTATCTCGACGAGGCTGAAGCCTGCGACAATGTCTTCCTCCTCAACCAGGGCAAGCTGCTCTTCACCGGGCGGCCCTCGGAATTGACCAGCCGGGTCGATGGCAGGGTCTTCAAGCTGACAGGCCTGACGGGGCGGCGCAGGCCTATTCTTGCGGAGATGCTCGACAAGCCCGGTGTGGTCGATGGTGTCATCCAGGGCGAGGCGATCCGGCTGGTGCTTGCTCCCGGTGCAACATCCCCTATCGAGCGGGAGATCGGCTCGAAGGGCCGGCTGATACCCGCGACGCCGCGCTTCGAGGATGCCTTTGTCGATATGCTCGGCGGTGGCCCGGGCGGCAGATCGAAACTGGCGGACGCCACCACCAGATTGCCATCCGACGGAGGGCAGCCCGTCATCGTCGCCCACGGCCTCACCAAGCGCTTTGGCGATTTCACCGCCGCCGCCGATATCACCTTTGAAATCCCGCGCGGCCAGATCTTCGGATTGCTCGGGCCGAATGGCGCCGGTAAGTCCACCACCTTCAAGATGCTGTGCGGATTGCTCAAGCCGACGGAAGGCGAGGGTCGCGTCGCCGGTTTCGATCTGCGCCGCGATACGGCGGAGGCGCGCAACCATCTCGGCTATATGGCCCAGAAGTTTTCGCTCTATGGTGATCTGAGTATCGCCCAGAACCTTGCCTTCTTCGCCGGCGTCTATGGCCTGAGCGGCAGGCGAAAGCGGGAGCGCATCGCGCTGATGACGGAGATCTTCGATTTCGCGCCGCATGCCGATATGTCCGCCAAGGATTTGCCGCTCGGCCTCAAGCAGCGCCTCGCGCTTGCTTGCGCGGTCATGCATGAGCCCGAAGCGCTTTTCCTCGACGAGCCGACCTCCGGCGTTGATCCCATCATGCGGCGGGAATTCTGGACGCATATCAACGGGCTGGTCGAAAAGGGCGTGACGGTGCTGGTCACCACCCATTTCATGGAGGAGGCCGAATATTGCGACCGCATATCGCTGATCTATCGCGGCCGCTCCATTGCGCTCGGCTCTCCCGATGAGTTGAAGGCGCGTGTCGCCAGCAAGGACAACCCCGATCCGACGATGGAGGATGCGTTCATCGCCCTGGTGCAGGAATCCGAAGCGGAGGCGGTGGCGGCATGAATGATTCGAGCCGCCTGGACCGGGCCCGCCGGCTTGCCGCCCTGGTGCGCAAGGAGACCTATCAGGTCATCCGCGATCCGAGCAGCATCCTCATCGCTTTCGTGCTGCCGCTGATCCTGCTCTTCCTCTTTGGGTATGGGGTGTCGCTCGATGCGACCCGCACCCGTATTGGGCTGGTGGTGGAGGATCCGACGCCGATCACCAGGGATCTGGCCGCGAGTTTCCAGGCATCCCGCTATTTCGATGTGGCCAACGGCCGCGACAGGCGGGAATTCGAGGAGGATCTGGTCGTCGGCCGGGTGCGGGGCATCGTCGTGATTCCCGCGACCTTCGCCGCCGACTATGCGGCCGGAGCCGCGCCCGCAATCCAGGTGATCGTCGACGGGTCCGATCCGAACACGGCGAGCTTCGTGCAGAATTATGCGCGGGGCGTCGTGGCCAATTGGGCGGCGCTGCGCGGGGCCGAGGTCGCGGCGCACCCGCCGGCAATCAGCGTGGAGCAGCGGTTCTGGTTCAACCCGCAACTGACCAGCCGCTTTTTCCTGGTGCCGGGCTCCATCGCCATCGTGATGACGCTGGTCGGCACGCTTCTCACCTCGCTCGTTGTCGCGCGTGAATGGGAGCGTGGGACGATGGAGGCGATCATGGCGACGCCGGTCACGGCGGTGGAGCTGCTGGCCGGCAAGATCCTGCCCTATTTCATTTTGGGGCTGGCTTCGATGACGCTCTGCGTGCTGCTCGCCGTCTTTTTGTTCGGCGTGCCGTTCAGGGGCTCGATCCTGGCGCTCTATGCGCTTTCGGCGACTTTCCTGATACCGGCGCTCGGCCAGGGCCTGCTCATTTCAGCCGCCACGAAAAATCAGTTCCTCGCCTCGCAACTGGCGCTTATTTCGGCTTTCCTGCCGGCCTTCCTGCTTTCCGGCTTCCTCTTCGAGATCAATTCGATGCCGCGCGTCATCCAGTGGCTGACGACGATCGTTGCCGCGCGCTACCTCATTCCAAGCCTTCAGACGGTTTTTCTCGCTGGCGACATCTGGCCTATGTTCTTGCAGGCCATCGCCGTCATGCTCATCATCGGCGCGGTCTTCTTCGCCCTTGCCGCCCGCTCGACCCGCAAGAGGATCGGTTGAGATGTGGTGGATCCGGCTCAAGGCGTTGATCGTCAAGGAATTGCTGGCCGTATTGCGCGATCCGAAGAGCCGCCTCATTCTCATCGGGCCGCCGATCATCCAGCTCGTGGTCTTCTCTTATGCCGCGACGCTCGAGGTGAAGAATGTCGATATCATGGTTCTCAACCGCGACGGCGGGCATTGGGGGCAGGAACTGATCTATCGGATCGACGGCGCGCCGACCTTCCGGTCGATCACGCATGCGGAGGATCCGGCCACGGTGGGTGACGCCATCGACCGGCAGCGGGTGATCGCCGCCGTGCAGATCGGGCCGTCCTTCTCGCGCGATATCGAGGCAGGCCGCCCCGCCGATATCCAGATCATTCTCGATGGCCGCCGCTCGAATGCGTCGCAACTCGTCGCCGGCTATCTCAACCAGATCATCGCGGGCGTTGCCGCCGATACGCCCGCCGGTGGGCGCGCCGCATCGACCGAGATCGGCGTCGTTCCGCGCAACTGGTTCAATGCGAACCTGATCTTCCAATGGTTCATGGTGCCCAACCTGATCGCCAGCATCGCGCTATTGATCGGGCTCATCGTAACCGCACTGTCGATCGCGCGCGAACGCGAACTTGGAACATTCGATCAGCTGATGGTCTCGCCGCTTCGCACCCACGAGATCCTCATCGGCAAGCTGACGCCGCCGATGATGATCGGCATGTTCCACATGACAATCTATATCCTTGCCGCCGTCTTCATCTTCGGTGTCCCGCTCCGAGGTTCGCTGCTGCTCCTCTATGGCAGTGCGATCGTCTATCTCGCGGCCGTCGTCGGCCTCGGCCTGTTCATCTCCGCGCTGTCGATGACGCAGCAGCAGGCGATCCTCGGCGCATTCCTGTTCATGGTGCCGGCGATGCTTTTATCCGGCTTTGCGACGCCGATAGAGAACATGCCAAATTGGCTGCAGCCGGTGACGCTCGTCAATCCGCTGCGCTATTTTCTGGTCATCGTCAAAGGCGTATTCCTGCGCGATATACCGGCGAGCGAAGTCTTGGCCAACACCATCCCGCTGGCGCTGATCGCCATCGTCACCCTCACCGCCGCCTCATGGCTTTTCCGGCGGAGATTGGAGTGAGGCGGGCAAATGCCTTGAGTCAGACTATCGTGAGACTTCGACCTTACGATCGAGTCATTCTTCTGTAAGGCTATGGTCTTGCTTTGTCGGGCCGTTTGAGGGAGCCTGTGCGCGGCAATGAGGGGGCGATGGGGTATGCGTACTAGGTCGTTTATCTATGGGGCACTGGGCGCTTGTGCGACTCTAATTTCAATGGGAGGCGCGTCGGCCGAAGAGGCATCGTTTTCCGGCACTGGCTTTCTTATCAACAACAATGGTTGGGTCGTTACTAACGCCCATGTCGTCAAGGGTTGCACAAAGTTGACCGTAGGTTCATTTGGTGAAGCTGTAGACCGACAGGTTGACAATCTAAACGACCTCGCTGTGCTTAGGCTTGCAACTCCTCCAGCCGGACGCAGCCCGCTTAAGCTTCGACGCGCTGCTCCCCGCCTCGGAGAAGATGTTGCCGCTATGGGTTATCCGTTGTCCAACATCCTCTCTGATGGCGTGAAGATCACCACAGGGAATATCAATTCTCTGATCGGGATGGAGAACGATACCCGCTATCTACAAATCTCAACGCCTATCCAACCAGGGAACTCCGGTGGGCCTTTGGTGGACCGTGCGGGTGACGTTCTGGGGATTAATACCGCAACTCTGGGTCTGGGTATCACTGCTCAAACCGGAACGGTCCCTCAGAATGTGAATTTCGCTGTTAAGGGAAGTGTTTTGGAGTTGTTCCTTCAATCTCGGAATATTTCATTCGAGGCGAGCGAGACTACCGGAAACCTTATGTCTACAGCTGACATTGCGGATAAGGTCTCTCCTTCAGTCTACCAAATCCTCTGCTATGGGGAACTTAAAAGGGAAGTTGCAAACACTCCGGCTCAAGCAGAAAACCCACCCCAAACGAGTGATGTCGGCGGTGCTATTTCTGACTCGGTTGTTCGAAAAGCCACAGCATTTATCCACGAATATCATCGGGTGTGGTCAAGCGATAATGTCACTGCACTCGATTACATGCGGGGCGTATACGGCAGCCGAGTAACATTCTACGGGAAGAACATCAGTAAAGCTGAACTAATCGCAGAAAAAACTAAGTTCGCACAACGATGGCCAGATAGGAGCTATACGGTGCGGCCCGACACCTTGGATATTAAATGCGAGGACTACGCATGCATTATCCGTGGAGTTGTCAATTGGTCAGCATACAGCCCAGCAAGAAATAAAACCGCAAAGGGCGTGGCAGCTTTCGTCGTTGGCTGGGACAGCGTTACTGGCCGCATCCTCTATGAAAACGGCAAAACCGTCAGAGACAAACGTTGATGGCCTTCATGTGGAAAACTGGTGCTGCGAGGGAGGATTGAACTCCCGACCTCTCCATTACCAATGGAGTGCTCTACCACTGAGCTACCGCAGCAACGTCGCGAATGCGGCGGACTTCTGCCACAACGTGGGGCAAACCGCAAGCAAGCAATCGGGATTCTTTTTTGATATTGTGAAAATCCTCCACAGGCACGTTCGGCATGCGCTTTCCCTCGGGCAAATCCTATAGTAATAAGACGGCAGGATGAACGAGAATTCCAGGCAACCCGATCAGGATCCCAGGGATCGCAAGGCGGCGGAACGCAGGAAGCGGCTTTCCGAGCAATTGCGGGCCAACCTCGCGCGCCGCAAGGCGCAGGCGCGCTCGCGGCGCGCCGGAGATGCGGACGACAGGATGGACGGCATAGAAGCGGTTTCGGATCCCGTCAATAAACCGTCAAGAACTGATGTGGAATAATGCGCGCGCGTCAGTCTGATATATTGTTGTGGCGCCGGCGCATGTTGCTTCTTGGAAGTTTTCGTGCCGAAAATCCAGAGAATGATGCCGAAAAGTGCGAAGCGTTTTCCGGGGGAATCACGCTCTTACTTTGCAGAATCGATCACGTTGATGATTTGGATTGATTTAATCCAAAATCAACATGATCCAGATAAACCGGCTCTTTCGGGAGTTGATTGGAAATCGGGCGCTGATCCCGTGAAAGTGGAAAAACATGGATCGCATTAAAATCGTCGGCGGCAACAAGCTCAATGGTGTCATTCCGATTTCCGGTGCCAAGAATGCGGCACTTCCCCTGATGATCGCTTCGCTCCTGACCGACGATACGCTGACGCTCGAAAACGTGCCGCATCTCGCCGATGTCGAGCAGCTCATCCGCATTCTCGGCAATCACGGGGTGGATTATTCAGTCAATGGCCGGCGCGAGCGGCAGGACGGCGCTTATTCGCGCACGATCCATTTCACCGCGCGCAATATCGTCGATACGACGGCACCCTATGAACTCGTCTCGAAAATGCGGGCGAGCTTCTGGGTGATCGGGCCGCTTCTGGCGCGCATGGGCACGGCCAATGTCTCGCTGCCGGGTGGCTGTGCCATCGGTACGCGGCCGGTCGATCTCTTTCTCGATGCCCTTGCAGCGCTCGGCGCCGAGATCGATATCGAGAACGGCTATGTCAAGGCGACCGCCAGGAAGGGCCTCATCGGCACGCATTACACCTTCCCGAAAGTTTCCGTCGGCGCGACCCATGTGATGATGATGGCGGCGACGCTCGCCAAGGGCGAAACGATCATCGAAAACGCGGCGCGCGAGCCCGAAGTGGTCAATCTGGCCGACTGCCTCAACGCGATGGGCGCCAATGTCAGCGGCGCCGGCACCAGCACGATCCGCATCGAAGGCGTCGAAAGTCTTTCCGGCGCGCGCGTCCGCGTCATCCCGGACCGTATCGAGACCGGCACCTATGCGATGGCGGTGGCCATGGCCGGCGGCGACGTGCTGCTCGAGGGCGCGCAGGCGAACCTGCTTTCCTCGGCGCTCGAGACGCTTTCGCAGGCCGGAGCCGAAATCACCGAAACCAATTCGGGCATTCGTGTGGTGCGCAACGGCCATGGCATCATGCCGGTCGATGTGCGCACCGATCCGTTTCCCGGCTTCCCGACCGACCTTCAGGCCCAGTTCATGGGACTGATGACCACGGCCAAGGGCACCTCGCACATCACCGAGACGATCTTCGAGAACCGCTTCATGCATGTGCAGGAGCTGGCACGCCTCGGCGCGCGGATTTCGCTTTCCGGACAGATGGCCACCGTAGAGGGCGTGGAGCGGCTGAAGGGTGCACCCGTCATGGCGACGGACCTGCGCGCTTCAGTGTCGCTGGTGATCGCCGGCCTTGCCGCGGAAGGCGAGACGATGGTCAATCGCGTCTATCATCTCGATCGCGGCTTTGAGCGGCTTGAAGAAAAGCTTTCGCGCTGCGGCGCGGTTGTCGAACGCGTCAGCGGATAATTTCTTCTGCTGTCAATGATTGAATCGGTGCATCGGCCCGAAAATCGATTGCGGTTTTCGGGCCGATGCGCTGTTGCGCTGAGCCTGCGGACGTCCTAACAGAAGGGCGTCTGCTGTTTCATGGATGTACCCAATGGAAATGCTCAAGCTTGTGGCGCTCGACGACGGGGATTTGCAGATCATCTCGGCCCATCTGCAGGATGCGGTCCTGAAGGTGAGTGATCTTGATTATTTGCCGCGGGAGAAGCGCTTCGTTGTGGCGGCCAACCGTTTCGTCTGGGAACGCGCTGAAACAGGCGGTTTCGGCAAACGTACCCTGGAGCGGCGGCGTTCGGTGCTGCATTTCGACTGTGTCACTGCCGTCAAGGCGAGCGGTATCGACCGCAGCCGCAAGGACGACGTGCTTTCGCTTTTGGCGGTTCGTTTCCTGCCGGGCGATGCGCCGGCCGGCGTCGTGGAATTCACCTTTTCGGGCAATGCCGCCATCCGGCTGGATGTCGAATGCATCGAGGCCAAGCTGACCGATCTCGGCCCGGCATGGGAAGCGCGCTCCAAGCCCGAGCATGATGCCTGAATACTGGAACTTGCAAGATTTAAGGATTTGCGGCGTGGCACTGACGCTCAGACAAAGCGATGATGATTTCGAGGCGAAATTCGCCGCCTTTCTCGCTGGCAAGCGCGAGGTTTCGGACGATGTCGACCGTGCGGCGCGCGAGATCATCGATGGCGTGCGCAGGGATGGCGACAAGGCGCTGATCGAATATTCCAGGCGCTTCGACCGGATCGATCTGGAAAAGACCGGGATCGCCGTGACCAAGGCCGAAATCGACGCGGCAGTCGCCGCCGCGCCGCGGGCGACCGTCGAGGCGCTGGAACTGGCGCGCGACCGTATCCGCTCACATCACAGCCGGCAAATGCCTGAAGACGACCGCTATGCCGATGCGCTGGGCGTCGAGCTCGGTTCCCGCTGGACGGCGATCGAATCCGTCGGCCTCTATGTGCCGGGCGGCACCGCCAGCTATCCGAGCTCGGTGCTGATGAATGCGGTGCCGGCGCAGGTCGCCGGCGTGGAGCGCATCGTCATGGTCGTGCCCGCGCCCGATGGCGTACTCAATCCGCTGGTGCTGGTGGCCGCCCGCCTGGCTGGTGTTTCCGAAATCTACCGGGTCGGCGGGGCGCAGGCGATCGCCGCCCTTGCCTATGGCACCGAGACGATCAATCCCGTGGTCAAGATCGTCGGGCCGGGCAACGCCTATGTGGCGGCGGCGAAGCGGCTGGTGTTCGGCACCGTCGGCATCGATATGATCGCCGGTCCTTCGGAGGTTCTGGTCGTCGCCGACAGGGATAATGATCCCGACTGGATCGCCGCCGATCTTCTGGCGCAGGCCGAGCACGACGCTGCCGCCCAATCGATCCTGATGGCCGATGACGAAGATTTTGCGCGCTCCGTCGAGGAAGCCGTCGAGCGCCAGTTGCGCTCGCTGCCCCGCGCAGAAACGGCATCGGCAAGCTGGCGGGATTTCGGCGCGGTGCTGCTGGTCAAGGATTTCGAGGCGGGTTTGCCGCTGATCAACCGCATCGCCGCCGAGCATCTGGAGCTTGCCGTTGCGGATCCGGAAGCGTTGCTGCCGAAAATCCGCAACGCGGGCGCGATCTTCCTCGGCAAATATACGCCGGAGGTGATCGGCGACTATGTCGGCGGATCGAACCACGTCCTGCCGACCGCACGCTCGGCGCGTTTCTCCTCCGGACTCTCGGTGCTCGATTACGTCAAGCGCACCTCGATCCTGAAGCTCGGGCCGGACCAGTTGCGCGCGCTCGGTCCCGCGGCCATCGAGCTTGCTCGCGTCGAGGGGTTGGATGCGCATGGGCGTTCGGTCGCCATAAGATTGAATTTGTAGGGCAGCCATGGCATCCGGCGGCGACAACAGGCTGATCGACGTCATACTGGACGAATCCATCGGACGTTCCACACCGGATGTCGAACATGAACGCGCCGTCGCCATCTTCGATCTCATCGAGGAAAACAGCTTTTATCCCGTCGGCGACAAGGCCGGGGGCCCTTACCGGCTGAAACTCTCGCTTGTCGAATCGCGGCTGATTTTTGCCATCGCGCGCGAAAACGGCGAGGATGTCGCGATGCATATCCTGTCGCTTGCCCCGTTCCGGCGGGTGGTGAAGGATTATTTCATGATCTGCGAAAGCTATTATGAAGCCATCCGTTCCTCAACGCCGAGCAAGATCGAGGCGATCGACATGGGGCGGCGGGGGCTGCACAATGAAGGTTCCCAGACGTTGAAGGAGCGGCTCGGCGGCAAGATCGAGGTGGATTTCAACACGGCACGCCGCCTCTTTACGCTTGTCTGCGTGCTGCATTGGCGGGGGTGAACACGGATTTGGCGGGGCACGGGGCGGAAAAGACGGATGATTCAGGGGCGGTCGCCGCGTCGTCCGATCCGCGTGCCGCGCCGTCTTCCATCCTGTTCGTCTGCGGAATGAATGCGATCCGCTCCCCGATGGCCGAATGTTTCGCCCGGCATATGCTTGGCAGGCAGGTCTATCTGGCGTCGGCCGGTGTCAAGCGCGGCGAGCGCGATCCCTTCGTCGATGCCGTCCTGGAAGAGGAGGGGCTTTCGCTCGACGAGCGCCAGCCGAAGGGGCTGGAGGAGTTGGGTGACGGTTATTTCGATCTGGTGGTGACGCTTACGCCGCTCGCCCATCACACGGTTCTGGAACGCATGCGCGGCTTTTCCGTTGATGTGGAATATTGGCCGATGCCCGACCCGACATTGGTGCGGGGAACCCGCGAACAGATACTCAATGCCTACCGTGATGTGCGCGAACGTCTCAAACGCCGCATCGCCGAGCGCTTCGGTATAAAATAGCTTACAGCTTTAGGCCGATTACGTTGTTCACAAATGAACTTTAATCATATAGGTTCCGCGCAAATTCGGACCGTCCGCATGAGCGGAGCGGCCAAGAGAAGAAACAGGATACGTATGGCGAAAGAAGAAGTCCTCGAATTTCCCGGTGTCGTGACGGAGCTGCTGCCCAACGCGATGTTTCGGGTGAAGCTCGAAAACGAACACGAAATCATTGCCCACACCGCAGGCCGCATGCGCAAGAACCGCATTCGCGTTCTGGCCGGCGACAAGGTGCTTGTCGAGATGACGCCTTACGACCTGACCAAAGGGCGCATCACCTACCGTTTCAAATAGTCCGTTTTTCGTCCGTTCTACTGCAGAATTCCTTAATCGGAATCGATTTAAGGATAAAATTATGCAGCATTATAAACTGTTAGAGTGTCCTTTGCGCGTCCAATTGGACGTGCGGCGCTCTAGAAGGGACGCCTTTTCATGAGCGCTCAGAAAAAGCTTGTTCTTGCTTCCGGTTCCCCACGCCGGATCGAGCTTTTGGGGCAGGCGGGCATCGAACCGGATCATCTTCATCCGACCGATATCGACGAGACGCCGCTTCGCGGCGAGCATCCGCGCTCGCTGGCGCGCCGACTGTCGCGCGAAAAGGCGGAAAAGGCATCCGAGAGCCTGAAAACCGACGAGAAACTTGCCGGGGGCTATATCCTGGCTGCCGATACGGTTGTCGCGGTGGGACGGCGCATCCTGCCGAAAGCCGAAATCCAGGACGAGGCGAGGGAATGCCTGCGCCTTCTCTCGGGCCGATCGCACAAGGTTTTCACCGGGATCTGCCTCGTCACGCCGAAAGGCCGCGTGCGGCAGACGCTGGTCGAAAGCCGCGTGCGCTTCGAGCGATTGACCCGCGAGCAGCTCGACAGCTACCTTGCTTCGGGCGAATGGCGCGGCAAGGCAGGCGGCTATGCCATACAGGGCTTTGCCGGAAGCTTCGTCGTCAAGCTCGTCGGTTCCTATACGAATGTCGTCGGGCTTCCCCTGCACGAGACGGTCAGCCTTTTGACCGGCGAGGGCTATCAGGTCTACGGCGCATGGACATCCGGCAAGCATTGAAGATTTGGCATTGAAGATTCGGCTATGAGCGGCAAGAAAGACATATCGGCAGCACCCGGCGCGAAGGTGACGCCCTTGCGCCCACCCCGGCCATGCCCGGAATGCCGCAAGCCGTCGAGCCGCGAGGATTATCCGTTCTGCTCGCGGCGCTGCCGCAATATCGACCTCAACCGCTGGCTTTCAGGCGCTTATGTCATCCCGGCGGTGGAATCGGCCGATGACAGCGACGATTCGGATGATGGCGAAAGCTAAAGCCGTTCCCAATTTGATGGAGCCGCCCATCCTTACATCATTCTGCACCGTCGGAATGTGGAGATGGTGAGGCATGAATTCCCGTGCCCGGGCCTGTGCTTGTCACAGGAATCCATGCTCGACGGTGCCGCTGTTGCTACGGTTGGAATATGGTTGCTACCATAAAGATTGAAGAATGCCTGAGCGCATCGCTTCCACTTGAAATTGAACTGCTATAAAGCGTCTTTCACGCTTCATTCATCCTAATTTTGCTAAAACCTTGCGGGAAGCGGGCGTTGGTGGGAAAACCCCATGAGGGGAATGACATCATGAAGATCGCCATTGTCGGCACCGGGTTTGTCGCTGATTACTATATGACGACCCTGCCGAACCATCCGTCGCTAACGCTCTCCGGCGTCTATGACCGCGACCCCGAACGGCTGAAGCGGTTCTGCGCCTTTTATGACGTCCGGGCCTATGCCGATATCGACGCAATTCTGGCCGATCCCGAAATTGCCATCGTCGTCAACCTGACGACGCCGGAAAGTCATTATGAGATATCGAAACGGGCGCTCGAAGTGGGCAAGCATGTCTATTGCGAAAAGCCCTTGGCGATGCGCTTCGAGGAGGCGCAGGAACTGGTGGAACTGGCATCGCGCCGCCGCTTGATTCTTTCAACCGCACCGGCCAATGCGCTCAGCGATGCCAACAGGCTTGTCAGGAAGGCACTGGCTGAGCGGTCGATCGGCACGCCGCGCCTTGTTTATGCCCAGATGGAAGACGGCGCCGTTTTCAGGGGGAAATGGAAGACGTGGCGTTCCCGGTCCGGCGCGCGCTGGCCCGGCCTGCACGAATTCGAGATAGGCTGTACGCTTGAACATGCAGGCTATGGGCTCTCCTGGCTGGTTTCGCTGTTTGGCCCGGCCACAAGCCTCACCGCCTTTTCCGCCGTCACCTTTCCCGACAAGGGGCCGGGGACGGAGGAGATCGCCATGGCCCCGGACTTTTCGGTCGGCTGCATTCAATTCCGCTCTGGTGTGATCGCCCGGCTGACCTGTGGCCTTGCCGCGCCGCGGGACCGGTCCTTCACCATCCTGGGCGACGGCGGATCGATCACGGTGCGCGATCTCTGGGACAACCGTTCCGCCGTTCATCTGGAAAGGCTCGCCGAGGGAAAGCAGTTGAAGATGCGGATGGCCGATTGGCTCGAGGGCAAGGTGAAGCGAGCCCTGCCGTGGAAGCCGACGCCGGGGCGGCGCTTGTCCTATAAGGGGTTCCAGGCCGAAGGCGCCTTGCCGGCATTTCCCTCGCGCATCGATTTTGCCGCCGGGATCGCCGCGCAGGCCAGATCGGTCGGAAGCGGGATTCCGGCTTTCTTTTCAGGCGATGTCGCCCTGCATGTGACCGAACTCGCGCTGGCGCTCAACAATGCGCATGATCTGCCGCAGCCTTATGTACTACGCAGCAGCTTTACACAGCCGGCTCGGCTTCCGTGATAGGGGAGCGTGAGAGCACGATGCCGATGGCGCGCAACACCGCGACGCTTTCGTGCAGCGGCATGATCGCAGATCGTGTCTCACCGGCGCGCAGCGCGTCCATGACGGCCATCGCCTGGAACTGCAGCCCATTGCCCTCGAAGGGATGATGCTCAATCTGGCGCCCCCAGAGCCGTGGCAAGGGGGCAGGCAGGCGGGAGAGCAGCTTCGTCGCCAGCCCGTCACCCTGTGGAGATGGCCCGAAGAGCGAAGATTTCATGGCCGCGGGAGAATAGAGCGTGAGGTGCTGGGCTTTCAGGAAAGGCGCGTCCAGGCGAAGCGCGCCGGCGCTGCCTTCGATGAGGAAATGATTCGCTCCGTTCCGGTCGAAGCCGCAGGAGAGTTCCGCATCGGCCGAGGCATAGTGCAGGGTGATCTCGGTGCGCATGTCGACACCGTTTTTCGCACTGAACCAGCGGCCGGAAACCTTCTCCGGCTCACCGAGGAAATACATCGCCAGCGATACCGGATAGACGCCGAGATCGAGCGCGGCGCCGCCGCCCAGCGCCCGTGAAAAAAACCTGCTTTCGGGATCATAGGGCCTGTAATAGGAAAGATCGGCACTGATCTTGCGGATTTCGCCGATGGCACCGGCCTTGATGCGTGCTTTCGCGGCCGTGACGGCGGGAAGAAAGCGCGTCCACATCGCCTCCATGACGAAGGTTTTCTGGCGCAGCGCCTCGCGCTGGATCACATCGGCTTCCGGAAAGGATGGGGCGATGGGCTTTTCGGTGAGCACCGCCTTGCGATTTCTCAATGCCCGCAATGTCTGCGCCAGATGCAGCGAATTCGGCGTGGCGATATAGACCGCTTCGATGCCCGGGTCCGACATGAAGGCGTCGAGATCGTGATAAGCCTTTTGCGCGCCGGTTTCGGCGCGAAAGCGCTCGGCATTGCCAGGGTTGCGCGAATGAACGGCGTGTAGTGTCGCACCTGAGGCAAGCGCCAGATCAGAGGCGAACCGCCGCGCGATGTCGCCCGTCCCGACAATACCCCATCCTGTTGTGTTCACCGCTGTCTTGCCCCCTCCATGATCCCCATCCGCATTTCCTGTCAATTTAAGGAGATTGCGAATGGAAATGGGGTGAAATTAGTGCGGTTTGGATATTCTTGCGGTGTTTTCCACCAGATTTATCGGGTCAGCTCACCGGTGGCGAACCCTGCTGCCGGATTTGTTCGGCATTGCAGGAAAAAGCATGGAGAAATTCGTATTCCGGTGCTGGACAGCCTGGAATTAAGTGCTATAACCCACGCGCTTCCGGCGGATTGCCAACCCCGCCGCTTCGATACATCCGGTTGACCGGATCTGGATCGGGGGACAAGCGAAGCGGGATGCCCAGGTAGCTCAGTTGGTAGAGCAGCGGATTGAAAATCCGCGTGTCGGTGGTTCGATTCCGCCCCTGGGCACCATTGCCCCTTCCCATTGTTTCTCACGACGTCTCTTTGATCAAGAAAAATCAATGAGTTAGCTGATTTTCGCTACTCATAACGGGCCACTGCGTACCATTGCAACGCATGAGTTTATGGGTAACGATCCGGGCATTACCCATTACCCAGGAGGCCCGTTACCCATGCCGCTCTCCGACTTCGCCTGCAAGAACGCCAAACCCAAGGATAAGCCGTATCGTCTCTCCGACGGCGACGGGCTCTATCTTCTCGTCCAAAAAAGTGGCTCCAAGCTCTGGCAATTGCGCTATCGCTACCTCGAGAAGGAAAATATCCTCTCCTTCGGGAAATACCCGCTGGTGTCGCTTCTCAACGCGAGAGAAAAGCGCGATGAAGCCAAAAGGCTGCTTATTGCCGGCATCAACCCCTCCACAAAGCGCAAGGAGGAGAAAATCTTAGCCATCACGGAAGCGCGCACCACCTTTGGTCTGATCGCCGAAGAATATATTGGGCGGATGGAGGAACGGAAGGCGGCGGCCACCGTCACCAAAACCAAGTGGCTCCTCGAAGACCTGGCCAGTCCGCTCGCCAAGCGTCCCATCAAGGAGATCACTGCGGCGGAAATTCTCCAGCTCCTCCAGAAGATCGAGAAGAGCGGCCGAAGAGAGACGGCGCGGCGTTTGCGCGGCGTGATCGGGAGTGTTTTTCGGCTGGCGATTGTCACTCTCCGTGCCGAGACTGACCCGACCCTGGTCCTCCGGGGCGCTCTCCAGCCGCCGAAAGCCACTGGCCGCGCCGCGATCACTAATGAAAGAAAATTCGGCCAGCTCCTCGTGGCGATCGATGATTACGACGGCTGGCCGACCATCAAAGCGGCCCTCCAGTTCCTTGCCCTCACCTGTGTCCGCCCCGGCGAAGTACGAGGAGCGACCCGCGACGAGTTCGACCTAAAGAAGGCCGTTTGGCACATTCCGGCTGAGCGTATGAAGATGCGTGCTCCGCACGATGTGCCGCTATCGAAGCAGGCGCTTCTGGTCTTGGAAGAGATCTGGCCGCTCTCTGAGTACGGCGGATTTGTCTTTTCTTCAATCCGCTCGACCAAGCGTCCGCTTTCGGAGAACGCCATGAATGCCGCGCTGCGGCGTATGGGCTACGGCAAGGACGAAGTGACCGCCCACGGGTTCCGAGTTACTGTCAGTACCATCCTTAACGCCCGCAGCTACGATCCAGACGTAATTGAGGCGGTCTTGGCGCATCAGGACAAGAACGCCATTCGGCGAACCTACAACCGTGCCACTTATTGGAAACAGCGGGTATCGCTGATGCAGGAGTGGGGAGATTTGCTAGACGCGCTAAAGGCGGGCCGCTAGTGTTGCCGTCATCCGCTTCCCCCGGACGGATACTGGTGGACTCAGGGCTTATATCGGGTCAGGCTGCCATCACACCAGCAGAGAGAAACGCCGCGGAGCGAAGCCGTCCCTCTAGGTCGTAGTGACGATTTAAGGTTTTGGGATTCCAAAATTCCGGCAAATCAGATTCAACACTGACTTTTGGAGGTCAGTGATGGATTGCGATGTTCTTCGGGATGATCAATGGGAACGGATCA
>NZ_PVBR01000028.1 GCF_002980495.1 Phyllobacterium phragmitis | reverse complement strand
AGGGGAGAAAACGGCGCAGGAAATCCAGCTTCCGCCTGGCCCAGCGCTCGATCTCAACGAAATCGTCCGCCCCGGCCATCGTCGCGCACAGCACGCAAAGCAATATCTCGGCTAAAGGATACAGCACTTTCCACGACTGGCGCGGGTCTTCAAGGGAGCCAAACTGATCGAGTAGTGCTTTGCCGGACATAGGAAACCTCCATAAAATCGAGGTTCCCTATGAATCATAACAATTCCGCCGATGGAAGCGCTGTTCTTCAAGCGATTGCCCTGCCGGCAGCCGCTCTTCGAACATTCCGCAGTTTCGCATCCAACGCGGAGATCAAATCCTGGAATGATCAAGCCGGCAGCCTCACCGAATGAACTGGTCCACATAATCGATCCCCAATCCGACCCGTTCATAATGGGCACGGCACAGGTCTATTTTGGTGAACACGTCTTCATAGCCGAGCTGCTTTCCATCCGGATCGACATAGATCATGCAGCCATTGACCTGGAACAGCGTGATCATTTCCTCGATATGGGGATCGACCACCAACGTATGGGTCTCGCCAGGCGCTTCATAGACATATCCGCCTTCCACGGCTTCCCAATCATGTTCGAGATAGCGCCACGCACCCTTGATGACATAACCATGGACGGGCTGCGGATGGCGGTGGCGCGACAGGACGCCCGACTTCCGCACCTTGAGAAGATTGACCCAGTAGCCGCGTGACGCCGACAGGCAAAGCGGGCGGAACCAGACATTTTCCGCCTGTGGCACCCAAACCCGATCGTCCTGCGGAATGACACTCGCAACGACGATCTCCGGCGGCGATTCCTTGGGTTGAGGATGGC
Organism: Phyllobacterium phragmitis; assembly: GCF_002980495.1. Taxonomy (GTDB): domain Bacteria; phylum Pseudomonadota; class Alphaproteobacteria; order Rhizobiales; family Rhizobiaceae; genus Paramesorhizobium; species Paramesorhizobium phragmitis. The sequence continues at coordinate 55,322 of NZ_PVBR01000028.1, read as the reverse complement.
GATATGGGATGCGGGCGTCATCCGCGCTTTCGAGCACCTTGCGTTGTGTGTGCGTTGTCATCAACAAAACCTCCCAGTGTCCGTTCCAAATTTCACGCAGCCTTTGAGCCTGCAAGTTTTCAGACGGCTGCGTAGCCGCCATCGACCGGCAGGATGGCTCCGGTGATAAAGCTGGCCTGTTGCGACACGAGAAAGAGCACCGCTCCGCCGATATCGTCCGGCTTGCCCCAGCGCCCCATCGGTGTGCGTGCCAGAATGGCGGCGGAGCGGCTTTCGTCCGCGACCAGGTTCCGCGTGAGTTCCGTTTCCACCCAGCCAGGCGCAACGGCATTCACGCGTATGCCGTCTGCCGCCCATGCCGCAGCAAGCGCCTTCGTCAATTGTGCGACGCCGCCCTTGGAGGCGGTATATGCGGGCACCATCGGCCCGCCGAAGAAGGACAGCATGGACGCGGTGTTGACGATAGCCCCCCGGCTGCGCGTCAGAAGCGGCTTTGCGGCGACACACATGCGCATCGTTCCGGTCAGGTTGACGTCGATGACGCGGCTGAAATTCTCGATTTCGTATTCGGCGCCGCCACGCATGATCATACCGGCACAATTGACGAGCGCATCGAGCGCTTCAATCTCCTCGAAGCATCCGGCAATCGAGCGGTCATCGGTAACATCGAGCTGCCGCAATGTCAGATTATCGGCTGCCGGGACCGCGGCCAGTTCCGCTTCGCTCAGGCCCGTGGCCGTGACGCGATAGCCGGCGGCAAGCAATGTCCGCGCAATCCCGGCACCGATGCCGCTCGTGCCCCCCGTTATCAATGCGTGCGGCATCATTGCTCCATGTTCATCACCAGCCGATGCTCAAAATCGTATTTCCTTCTGAGCGGCTGGGCAATCCTCACATGTCTTGATTGTCATCGTGAAACTGCGCGGTCCCGTCCAGCTCAACGTCTGCGGCTCTATGATCCAGTTCTCCGTCGAGTCGTCGGCAGGGAAATCATGCGATTTTCCGCTCATTGGATCAATCACGTGAAGCCACCATGCCCCCTCGTCACTGTTCGCGAGCACCACATGCTGTTCGTCCGGGCTCCAGCTCTGCCAATGCTCGGGGCCATAGCGCCCGGCGAAGGTATTTTGAAGCTGCGCTTTTTCCTGATCCAAGACGAGCGTCTGCCAGCACAGCGCGTCTTCTCCCGCGCCGCCGCAACCCTGGACGATGCGGAACCGGCCGGAAGGGGAGGGCGGAAACAACACCACCTGCTCGGCGGCAACAGGCTTTTGACCACTGCCGTCATCTTCATAGGATGCGACGAGTGGATCGGCGAGCGTTCGCCCGTCTCGAGTGAAAGTACCCGTCTTCGACAAAGCAAAGCCGCAGGCCGCAGCCATGGGCGTGATCTCGAGGAACTTCGTTGCGCAGGCCGCATCGGCTTTCGGTTGAGCGTAGATCTTTGATACGGCGATGCCAGTGATCAGCAGGAGAGCCGAAATGATGGCAAGCCCGATCCTGTGTTTTTGAACCATGGACACATTACACCTCCGTTGTTGTGCACCAATACTAATCGCATCCTGCCGGGGCGTCTTTAGCAACTTCTTCGGAGGTGGGCCAAAGCGATGGGTTCAAACCTGGGCCGAAAACGGCGGCTTTCGGATGACGAACTGGCGCACCGGCAGAATGAGTTCTGCCGGTGCGCAGATGTTCACGCCGCTTCGGCTGCTTTGCCGCGTCGGGATGCCCCAGATGCATCGAATAGATTGCGGCCGATATTGCGCGCGGCATCGAGATGAGCGGACGGGTCCTGCGCTTCCGACGGCAGCAGGAACTCGGATGTTTTGACCGGCGCGCCGCAATAGTCGAAGATCCCATGATCGATCTGCGTTCTCATGGCGTCGAAATAACCATGCCGCTCATAGGTCCCCAAATCGGCGCCGCCAATGGCGACGAGATGCACGGGGAGGTGCTGGAGTTTTTTGACGACTTTGGCGCCCAGCCCGTCGTCATAAGCCCAGCCATTGCTGAAGACGCGATCGATCCATCCCTTGAGAAGCCCCGGCATCGACCACCAATAGACGGGATAGACCAGCACGAGGGCATCGGCGCGATCGATCCTCGCCTGCTCGGCAGTTACATCGGCAGAGGACGGCGCTTCTCTCAGATGGGCCGCGATATCCGCCGAGGTGAACCTTGGGTCGAAACCTTCCGCCGCAAGATCCGCGATCTCGAAGGAATTGCCTGGACCGGACAAGGTGACGCCTTCTGCGAGATGCGCGGCGACACTGTGGGTGAACGATGCGGGATTCGGGTGCGAGACAACGATCAGCGCGTGCATATGGGAAAACTCCTGCGAACGGATTGCGTGGGAAGGCTTGGTGTTATATACTTTTAGTAAGTTACTTTTGGTATATAGGTATGTCAAGCACCGAAACGAGAGACCAGTCTTCCCATCCGCAGCCGCGCCGCCGGCTGTCGAGGCAGGATCGCCATCGCCAACTCCTGGACGTTGCATGGCGGCTGACCCGCGAGGAGGGAACGGAAGCCCTGACGCTCGGGCGGCTCGCCGAGCAGGCGAATGTTACAAAACCTGTCGTCTATGATCATTTCGGCACGCGGGCCGGGCTGCTGGCAGCGCTCTACCAGGACTTCGACGCGCGCCAGACGGCAATCATGGATTCAGCGCTCCAGGCGAGCCAACCGACCTTGCCGAGCCGGGCGGCGGTCATCGCATCGTCCTATGTCGATTGCGTGCTCCTCCAGGGACGCGAGATACCGGGCGTGATTGCAGCACTTGCCGGTTCGCCGGAGCTTGAAAAGATCAAGCGACAATATGAGGCGGTGTTCATCGAGAAGTGCCGGATTGTCCTCACTCCATTCGCTGGAGCTGGTGTTATCGCTCCAGCCGGCCTTTGGGGAATGCTCGGAGCGGCTGAAGCTCTATCCTATGCCGCCGCGACCGGAGACATCACTGCCGCGCAGGCGAAGGACGAACTCTTCGAAACGATCATCGCGATGGTGGATAGGAGTGCTGGCGGGCGTGCGCGTCATGCCGACGGGGCCGATCGGCCATGAGCCAACCTCATCAACGCCATTCTTGAAATCTGGTGGAATATCGTGAGATCGTCATACTATCGCGGATTCGTGGCCGCACAGATTGCCCGCATGGGTGCTCTGCGTGGCACCGCGGAGCAGGCGGCCTACCTGGCGAATATCAAGGAACGTCACGGGTGGAAGCGCAATTTCATGAAGCTTTTGGAGTGAAGCCGATGCGGCGTTCGGCGATCGATGAGCAAAACAGGTTCATGCTGAGGCGGCAGCATGAGTTTCGCATGGCGGCCGACGTGGTGACGGAAGCTTTCATGGGCTTTGAGGAGATCGAAGCCGTGGCGGTGATCGGCTCGGTTGCCAGGCCATTGTGGAAGGAGGTTCCGCGCTTTCGGGAGTTCCGCCGGGCAGGCATCGAGGTGTGGCACGAATGCAAGGATCTCGATCTTGCCGTGTGGCTCTCATCGCAGAGTCGGTTGGGCGCGCTGCGCCGGATGCGCGATCTCGCCCTGCGCGATGCCTTTTCCGCCGGAACTGGCCCGAGCGTCACGGCTCATCAGGTGGAGGTCTTTCTTTTCGAACCGGGAAGCGATCATTATCTCGGCCGGCTTTGCAACTTCAACGCATGTCCCAAGGGCAAGCCCGATTGTGCGGTGCCTGGCTGCGGCGCTGTCCCGTTCAACAAGACGATCGAGGGGTTTACGCCCTATGCAGATCTGTTGGCTCCGGCGGCTCATACGATGCTCTATCGGCGAGGGCAAGGCCGGCTCATGTCAGCCATCGATTTGCCTTTGGCGGAAACGAAAGATGCGTCGCGAGGCTGAGAAAGGCGTGCTTGCGTTGGAGATTGGTCTTCGCCCGCGCACCATGCTGTGCCTGCGCCGCAGGAGGGCCTCTCCCTGGTGTGGGTCTTTGTAGAACAGGGCAGAGAGCCCCAGAGAGCCCATGTTCCAAGCCAGAGACGGCGGTTCAACGATGCTGGGTGTCAAATTCGATGCCTGTGGCGGCTATGGCCAGGGCTCGGACGTTTGCAAAGCAGCAGGCTTCACACCGCCGTTGGTTGGGATTATTGTAGCGCAGATCACTAAAACCTTATTTGTAACGCTTGCTACGGGCGGTCACTATGGTGGCCGAGTCTGTGCGACTATGGCGAGCGGAAGCCTTTGCGACTGTTTTATTCATCTTTTTCATCCGACCTGAGGAGGAACCCACTGATGGCGATATTGCGTGTGAATGGCGAGGAGCGGCAATATGATGGCGATTCCAGCATGCCCCTGCTTTGGTATCTGCGGGACGAACTGGGCCTGATCGGCACGAAATTCGGTTGCGGCCAGGCCTTGTGCGGTGCGTGCACGATCCATGTCGATGGCACGGCCATGCGCGGCTGCCAGACGACGATCGCCGATGCCGACGGACTGTCGGTGACCACGATCGAAGGTTTGGCGGCTGATGGCGATCATCCGCTCCAGATAGCCTGGCGCGAGCTCAACGTGCCGCAATGCGGCTACTGCCAGAGCGGCCAGATCATGCAGGCGGCCTCGCTTTTGAAGGACACGCCGCAGCCGACCGATGAAGACATAGACAGCGCCATGAGCGGCAATATCTGCCGATGCGGCACCTATCCGCGCATCCGCGCAGCGATCAAACAGGCTGCCGCCGCCACTCAGGGGGCCAAGCTATGACCAACCCTTTGAATCTTTCATCCACGATTACGAATATCAGCCGCCGCGGTGTGCTTACCGGACTTGGAGCGGGCGCTTTCGTGCTGGCGGTCGGTGTTCCAGGCAGCATCCCGGCTAAGGCACAGGACGCCAAATATGGCGGCGACGGCATGCCGAACGGCTTGCGCGACGACCCGAAAATCTTTGTGGCCATCGCCGATGACGGAACGGTGACGGTAACCTGCAGCCGCCAGGAGATGGGGCAGGGGGTCCGCACGTCGATTGCTCTCATCGTCGCCGACGAGCTCGAGGCGGACTGGGCCAGGGTCAAGGTGGCTCAGGCCCAAGGTGATGAGGCCCGCTTCGGCAATCAGGATACGGACGGCTCGCGCTCCATACGCCATTTCTTCATGCCGATGCGGCGCTGTGGCGCCGCGGCACGCGCAATGCTTGAGGAGGCGGCCGCCCAGCAATGGGGCGTGCCGGTCACCGAGGTCGAGGCAAGTAACCACGAGATCGAGCATAAGCCGTCCGGCAGACGTATCGGCTATGGCGCGGTGGCCAAGGCGGCAGCCGAACTGCCCGTCCCGGAACGCGACGCGATCGAGCTGAAGGATGCATCCCGGTTCCGGTATATCGGCAAGGGCGAGATCGGCTTGATCGACGGGTTCGACATGACCACCGGCCGGGCCCAATACGGCATCGATACGCGTCTGCCCGACATGGTCTATGCAGTTGTCGCGCGCCCGCCCGTCTATGGCGGCAAGATTGCCAGCTATGACGACGCCGAGGCCTTGAAGGTACCTGGCGTCCTCAAGGTGGTGACCATCGAACCGACGCCGATCCCTTCCGAGTTCCAACCGCTCGGCGGTGTCGCCGTCATCGCCAGGAACACTTGGGCCGCCATCCAGGGGCGCTCCAAGCTGGAGATCACCTGGGATGATGGCCCCAACAAGGCCTATTCGTCCGACACTTATCGGGAGACGCTCGAAGCTGCCGCGCGCAAGCCCGGCGCGGTTGTTCGGAATTCGGGCGATGCCGATGGCGTCTTGGCCAAGGCTGAGAAACGGCTGGAGGCGGAATATTACATTCCGCATCTCGCCCAGGCATCGATGGAGCCGCCGGCGGCAACGGTACGCATCGTGGATGGCAAATGCGAAGCCTGGGCCTGTGTGCAGGCGCCACAGGCGACCCGCGACCGCCTGGCCGGCCGGCTCGGCATCCCGGTGGAGGATGTCACCGTCAATGTCACGTTGCTCGGCGGTGGCTTCGGCCGGAAGTCGAAACCCGATTTTGTGGTGGAGGCGGGCCTGCTCTCCAAGGCCATGGATGGCGCGCCGGTCAAGGTGACCTGGACGCGCGAGGACGATGTGCAGCACGCCTATTTCCACACTGTTTCCGTCGAGCGGCTCGAAGCCGCGCTCGATGCGGGCGGAAAGCCTGCCGCCTGGCTGCATCGCAGCGTGGCGCCGACCATCGGTTCACTCTTCGGACCGGATCCAAAGCACGAATTGCCATTCGAGCTGGGTATGGGGCTGGTGAACCTGCCGTTTTCCATTCCCAATATACGGATCGAAAATCCGGAAGCGGTGGCGATGACGCGGATCGGCTGGTACCGGTCCGTTTCGAATATCCCGCATGCCTTCGCGATTCAGTCCTTTGTGGCGGAATTAGCCCATGCAGCCGGACGCGATCATAAGGATTATCTGCTCGAACTGATCGGTCCCGATCGGAAGATTGATCCGACTGCTATCGGCGATGGCTGGAACTATGGGGAGGATCCCAAGCTCTATCCGATCGACACGGGCCGTCTCAAAGGGGTTATCGAGCTCGCGACGCAGGAAGCCGGCTGGGGCCGCAGCCTGCCGAAGGGCCGAGGGCTTGGTCTTGCTGCCCACTACAGCTTCGTCACCTATGTGGCGGTCGCAGCGGAGGTCGAGGTTGATGAGCACGGCCTGCTGACGATCCCGCGGATGGACATTGCCATCGATTGCGGGCCGCAGGTGAACCCGGACCGCATCCGCTCCCAGATGGAGGGCGCGGCGATCATGGGCGTCGGCAATACCCTGCTTGGCGAGATCACCTTCAAGGACGGGCGCGTCGAGCAGAACAATTTCGACGGCTACGAGGTGGCGCGGATCGATGCTTCACCAAAGGAGATCCATGTCCATCTGGTGCCCGGGCCGGACTACGCGCAGCCGCTCGGCGGTGTGGGTGAACCCGGGGTACCGCCGATCGCGCCGGCGATCGCCAACGCGATCTTTGCGGCGACGGGCAAGCGGATCCGGCAATTGCCGGTGAAGGAACAGCTCAGCGTGTGAACCGATGGAAACAGGAACGCCGCCCATTTCCGGGCGGCGTCAGCCCGTCACCAACGGGCAAGGCGGCTGGCAGTGATGGCCCCGACAAGCGTAAGTATAGCGATAGCGATCATATACCAGGTCGCCACGAAAAGCGGTGAATCGTCCGGGCAATGCGTGGCATAGAATGTCGCGGCGAGGCCCCCGGCGAGAAGTCCCGCGGCGGCGCCGGCAAGCGCCGGCGTCGTCGGCGCGCCATGGCGCAGGGCCAGCAGAAAAACGCCGAGCGGACCGATGCCGATCAGCGGGATATAGACGAGGCATACCATGCTGTTCGTTCCGATCAGGTTGGCAGACCACGTCGCGGGCGGCAATGCGAAGAGTTCGAGCATGACCGCGAATGCCAACAGCACTGGCGCTACCGCGAGATAGGGCATGGCTCGGCGCCACTGGCTGCCTGGCCGCGATAATGCCTGCGTGACGATCAAGGCGCTTCCTGCGAGCGTGAACGTAAAGACGAACTTGAACAGAAAACGTACGGTATCGGCGGCAGCGGCAATATCGGGCCGTGGGCCGAGCGTTGTGAAAAACACGGCGGCGGCAATGGCAATGGCGACTGCCACGGCGCCCCACCAGGCGACCGAAAGCGATAACGTACGCGGCCGCGTATCTGCCGCCAAGGTCTTGATGAGTTCGCTCGTATCCATTCTCAGTTCCGCCCGAATCGTCTGGCGATCGCTGCCAGCCCGCGATGCAATGCGACCCGCACGGCCGTTTCGCTCATATTGAGGCTCTTGGCCGTCTCGCCGATCGAGCGCCCATTGACGGAAATGGCCGCCACCACCGAGCGCTGGCCGGGCGCAAGAGTGGAAAGTGCGCGGCCGATCTCCCGCTCGCTGACCGTTTCAGGTTCGGGCGCGGCAAATATCTCCGCGATTTCGCCGATTTCGATCTCGATACGGCGACCGCCACGGCGAAAGGCATCGATGATCTTGTAGCGCGCAATGGCATAAAGCCACGGTGTGATGGGCTGGTCGCTCCGCCATGTATGGCGCTTGATATGGATTGCCAGCAGCGTTTCCTGCACGATGTCCTCCGGGTCAATTCCGCCGTGGGTGATCTTCCGCCGGGCCAAACCTCGCACGAGGAAAGAGGCCCGTTGCAGAAATTCACCATAGGCTCGTTCATCCCCCGCGATGGCGGCGCGCATGAGGCGGGCAAGTTCTTCTTCGTCCTTGCCGTCCAAGTCTGCTTCCTCCCCAATTCGCTCGCACGCGGCCCTTTGTTACAGGGCCGGCAAAATTCGCCCGGACGATTGCGAGTACCAATCACGAATTTATATGAATTGGAAGATGTAACAAAAGCCCGACCGGAGCGAACTGGTACTGGCGTGATTGAAGAACAACACGCTGAGCAACCAATCCGAGGAGTGGAATATGTCCATCAGATCAACCGTGAATTCGGCGTTCCTGGCGGGTGCCGTCGCGACCGCGCTTGCATCGGCCGCCGCCGCCGCACCGTTGTCGCCGGAGCAGGCCAAGGAGGCCATGGATAAGGGTATGGAGAAGTGTTACGGCGTCGCCATGGCGGGGCAGAACGATTGCGCCGCCGGTCCGGGAACGACCTGCCAGGGCACGTCGACCGTAGACTATCAGGGCAATGCCTGGAAATTCGTCGATGGCGGCACCTGCACCACCATGGATCTACCCGGCGACCGCATGGGCTCGCCCGAGCCGCTGATGCGCGACGTCCCATCATAAATCCAGGGGTTCTAAAGCATGTCTCCCAAAAGTGGGAACCGGTTTTGGGACAAAGACATGCGCAAAAACAAAGACCTAAAGCGCAGCGCATGAGTTCAGTTGAACGCAACGCGCTTTAGGTAATTCGCCGGAAAGCGGAGGTCACGATGAATGAATTAACGGCACATCCTGATTCACATGCGTCGGGAGCCTGCCGCTTTCCGGCGCATGCCATAGCCGGGCTCGCCGGCACGAGCTTCAAGCATGAACATCTGCCGGCGATCCTGGCTGCCGGCAGGCAGCACGGCTTCTTCGAGGTCCATGCGGAAAACTACATGGGCGCGGGAGGGCCGCCTCATGACGCGCTCACCCGCATCCGCCGCGATCATCCCGTTTCATTGCATGGCGTATGCATGTCGATCGGCGGACCGCAACCGCTCGACAAGGCGCATCTTGGCCGGTTCAAGACGCTGGTCGAGCGTTATGAGCCGGCACTCGTTTCGGAGCACCTCGCCTGGTCGACCCACGACACCACCTTCTACAATGATTTGCTGCCTCTGCCTTACACACAAGCCACGCTTGGACGTGTTGCGGACCACGTCGACGAAGTCCAGCAGACGATCGGTCGGCCGATCCTCATGGAAAACCCCTCGACTTACGTCCTCTTTGCGGAGTCGACGATGAGCGAGACGGCATTCCTGCGCGAATTGGTCCGGCGCACCGGATGCGGGCTGTTGCTCGACATCAACAATGTCTTCGTTTCAGCCACCAATCACGGCTACTCCGCACTGGGTTATCTCGCGGATTTCCCGCTTGAGCATGTGGGCGAAATCCATCTGGCGGGACATGCCGAGCAGAGCGATGACGAGGGTGATCTCCTCCTCATCGACAGCCATGACGGACCCGTTGCCGATGCCGTGTGGAAACTTTTCGACAGGGTGATCGGCCAGACAGGCCCAATCCCGACGCTCGTCGAGTGGGACAGCGCCATTCCCGACTGGCCGGTGCTCAAGGCGGAGGCTGCAGCGGCTCAGGCGATCCTTGACGGATATGCACGCGGTTTCATACAGGGAAAAGCCCATGCGGTCGGTTGAACATAACGAGGGTCTCGCCGCGCTCTCTTACGCGGATGATTTCGTCCCGGCGCTGCTCGACCCCCAGCGCACCGCTCCCACCGCAGTTTGCGGTCCAAACGGCAAGGCCGCGCGCAAGCGGTATAATGTCTATCGCAACAATGTGACGGTCAGCCTGATCAATGCTCTGGCGGCGGTGTTCCCGGCAACGCAGCGCATTACAGGTGTGGATTTTTTCCGTGCGATGGCGCGGTCTCATGTGCGGGCTACGCCGCCGGCTTCGCCGCTATTGTTCGAATATGGCCGGGAATTCCCGGATTTTATCGAACGCTACGAATATGCGGCGCAAATCCCTTGGCTGGCGGATGTGGCGCGGATCGAACGGGCATGGCTTGACGCTTATCACGCGGCGGATGCGGAGCCGCTAAAGCCCGAGGCTTTGGCTGCAATTGCGCCGGAGCGATTGGCCGATAGCGTTTTGACGCCGCATCCCTCGACGCGGATCCTGCGCTCGCGATTTCCGGCTGTCAGCATTTTCGCCTCAAACCGGGGCGACGGACCGGTTGGCCCCATCGAAGCGGCCACATCAGAGGATGCACTGGTCACCCGACCCGGTCTGGAGGTCATCGTCCGGCGGTTGCCGCCCGGTGGAGCGGTTTTTCTGGCGCATCTCGCCCAAGGTGGGGCGCTCGTCGCGGCCACCGCAGCGGCGTTTGAAAAAAGCCCGCAATTCGATCTATCCGCCAATATTGCCGGAATGATCGAGGCGGGCGCGTTCTCGGCAATCGTTCATGGAGATTGAGACAATGGCTCCCGAAGGACAGGCCGCCGGTTGGCATGGAATAAGCGGATTTTTTGGGCGGGTGGACGCCAGTGTTCGCGCCATTGCCCAGCCGTCTCTCACCCAGCTTGCCCTGCGCATCGCACTCGCGGTTCCATTCTGGCGCTCGGGCATCAACAAATGGGATGGATTTCTGCAACTGAACGATGTTGCGGTGTTGCTCTTCAGCAGTGAATTCAAGCTGTATTTGCCCGGCGGCCCCTATGCCTTCCCCGCGCCCGGTGTCGCGGCGTTTGCTGCTGGATCGGCGGAAATCCTGTTGCCCATTCTCCTCGTCCTTGGCCTGGGGACACGATTGGCGGCACTGGGACTTCTCGTCATGACCATTGTCGTCCAACTCACGGTGCCTACGGGCTGGCCGCTTCACCTGACCTGGGCGGCGATGGCGCTCGGCATCATGGCGTGGGGCGCGGGTCGGATTTCGCTCGATCATTTGATCGGCAACGACAGACGCCGCGTACGGCAAAGCTGAAGAAACCACGCATACGACGCACATCCTCTTCCAAGAAGCCAAGTCGCTTCCTGCCATACATCTTTTGCGGAATGGCTACGCCTATTTCACCATCGCATAAGGACGAATTCGGAAGAGTTCAGCCGGTGCAGGTCGATGTAGGATAGCTGTCAGAAAATGGAATAGGGACACAAGGAGAGGGACTATGCCGCTAAATACAGATCGGCAAATGCCGCGTAATCGGGCGAGACGTCATTTTCTAGGCGTGGCGGTTGCGACAAGCGCCAAAGTGGCGGCGATAAGCGCCGTAGCGATGACCGTTTCGTCTTTGCCGGTCAAAGCCATGGGGAACAACTGGGGAAAGGGCCCTGGAAAGGGCAATCCCGGTGGCGGTTCCGGCGGAGGCGGTGCTCATTGTTTCCTCCGAGGCACCTCTATCATGACACCGAAAGGGGAGGTTCGTATCGAGGATCTTCAGATCGGCGATCTCGTTGAAACCGTGCGCGGCGAAGCCAGGATGATCAAATGGATCGGTCGCCAGATCTTCAGGAAAAGCGGCGCGTCCTGGCATGACAGTGTTATGCCCATCCGCATTTCGCGACAAGCTCTTGATCAACGGACGCCTCACACCGATCTTTATCTCTCTCCCAGCCACGCCCTGTTCATCGACGGCGTCCTCATTCGAGTGAAGGAACTGGTCAATGGGATCTCGATTGCACCAGCCCTCCCTTCGGATCGGGAGACGATCGAGTATTTCAATATCGTGTTTGATACTCATGAGGCGATCCTGGCCGAGGGTGTTCCTGCCGAGACCTATCTTCTGGGCGCCGACAACTATGAGAGCTTCACGAACTTCGTTGAATACAAGCGCCTTTATCCCGCCGAACAGCGATCTGCCATGAAGCCTTTCGCACCGATCGTGGGCTATGAAGGTGGGCGGGAGCACCTGCAGGCCCTTCTCCGCCTCGGGGCCAGTTACGTTACTCAGGTCCGTGACCCGATCCAGAAAGCCTATCAGCGGATCGCGGCACGCGCGGAGCAATCGCTAGAGCAAGTCTAAGAGCGTTCCTGTTTTGCGGGAACCAGGGAGCATAATTTCTCAAGATCGGCATTGCTCCGAAAACGCAAACCGTCTCGGGGCAGACCCACTCCAGCAAAGCTGGCGCGAATCTGCCCCGAGACGGTCATTTGGCTTTTACTGCGCCGACTACTGCGCTGGGGCAGGCGTTGGCTTCGGTACAGCGCCGGTCTTGTCCGGTGAAGCTGCGTCCTTGCCTTCGGATATCGTACGCATGGTAATGGCGTCGCCAGCCTTCACCAGGCTCAGGTTTGCTTCATAATATTGTTTACCTGCAATCTGGGTCAATGCCGCATCAACTGCTTTTGCAAGAACAGGAAGATTCGCGTCGGTTTCGGTAACGAAGACATCGACATTGGCAAGCTTCAGCTCTTCAACGGCTTTCTGCGTGTTGCCATTGTTGAGATGCTGGTTGGCATTTGCAATGTTCTTGGCGGTTTCCGGCGTTACGGTATAATCATCATTCATACCGACGGCGAAATCTATCGGAACCTGGCCCGACTGTATCGCGGCAACCTCATCTTGCGGACCATTGGCCTGCTTGAGTTTTCCGGCCAGACCGGCCGTACCGGCCTGGGCCTTGTCGAGGCTTTGCTTGACCGCCGTCAGAATGCTCTTGGCGCGGTCCGGCGCACCCTGAAAAATGGCCAGTCTGGCAAGAGCGATTCCGCGTACCGCGGCATAGCCTTCATCGGAGACGATCTGCAGCTTCTTCATGGCTGCAAGCTGTGCAGGGGTCGGCTGGGAGGCTTGCGATGTTGCGGCTGCATTTGGCTCCTGCGCAAAACCTGGAGCTACAACAAAAGAAGAAACGATGGTTGCGGACAAGAGATACGCCGAGAATGTTCTTAATTTCATGTGAAGACTCCATTTTGCAAAAAGATGATGATCTATACTGTCACAGAAATTCTGAAATGAAGTTTTGTTTTGTTGGTGTAGTTAATGCTTAAACAAAAAATATAGGTAATGCCGGTTATCTATTCATTATCGTTTCAAGGCGTTATTATAAATCGTGGTTCTATTTTTCGTATTCAATGGGTCCGCTGGTTCCGTGCCAGAGCCGCCATCGGCATGTCACCCCCGCGCCAGCCCGGTGAACTGCGACGTCGCCAGGTTGAACCCTCGTCCCGTGTCCTTCTCCTTGAAGGCTTCGGTGTCCTGATAGTGGAAGCTGTAGGCGCTCTGGGCGAAACTTGCGTATCCCCGGTCGAAGCGTCCGGTCGTGCCCCCCGTCCCGCCACGGCCATCCCTCGGAGATCGGGCCGGTTAAACCATCATATGCCGGCTTCCGACCATGGTAGCTGCACTGCGCGCTGCGTCAAACGCAAAAGCGGAGGACTTTGCGTTAATGGAAATGGAGAAATGCGCTCGAGCAGATTTCCACCACCCTATGCAGACGTTGCGAAACAACTCATTTGGCTGCCGATACCGGCATCAACAGATCAGGCATATCCGGCGCAATGAAGTTTGCGACGAGTTTTTCAAGGAAGGTGGCATGTAATAAAGGAAGAGTGCTGATCATATGTATCTCCAGGCCAGCACCTCGGAATACGGCAACCTTCCGATCGATACGATAAATCAACGCGCCACCCCCACGGCTGTTTGTCATTCAACGAGGGTCTGTAAGGGAGAAGCACTGCGCGGCAATGCGCTATCGGACAGGTGAGCCCGAGCCAACAGAGTGATGAGATGCGTCTGAGAAACTGCCACAACTTCCATGACTTCCGCCGGATGGCCAAGCAGCGCCTCCCGGGACCGATCTTCAACTACATCGACGGTGCAGCCGATGACGAGGTCACCTATCGGCGCAACATGGCCGCCTTCGATGACTGCGACCTGGTGCCGAACGTCCTGCGCGGCGTGACCGAAGTGGACATGTCGGTGACGGTCATGGGGCAGAATCTGGCGATGCCGGTCTACTGTTCGCCAACGGCGCTCCAGCGCCTGTTCCACCATCAGGGCGAACGCGCGGTGGCGGCAGCGGCGGCGAAATATGGCACGATGTTCGGCGTCTCCTCGCTTGGCACCGTCAGCCTCGAAGAGGCGCGCCGGATCAGCAATGGGCCGCAGGTCTACCAATTCTACTTCCACAAGGACCGTGGATTGAACCGTGAGATGATGGCTCGGGCCAAGCAGGCGGGGGTTGAGGTGATGATGCTGACCGTGGACAGCATCACTGGTGGCAACCGCGAGCGTGACAAGCGAACAGGCTTCGCTATTCCCTTCAAGCTCAACCTTGCTGGCATCGCCCAGTTCGCGATCAAGCCATCGTGGGCGATCAACTACTTTACGCATGAGCGGTTCAGGCTGCCGCAACTCGATGGCCATGTCGATATGGGCGATGGCGTGATGTCGATCGGCCGCTATTTCACGGAGATGTTGGATCCTTCCATGTCATGGGACGACGTTGCCGAAATGGTGCAGCACTGGGGCGGGCAATTCTGCCTGAAAGGCATCATGTCGGTCGAGGACGCCAGGCGTGCGGTCGAGATTGGCTGCACCGGAATTGTCCTCTCCAATCACGGCGGTCGCCAACTCGACGGCTCACGTACCGCATTCGACCAGCTTGCGGAGATCGTCGATGCGGTGGGAGACAGGATCGATGTGATGATGGATGGTGGCGTGCAGCGTGGCACCCACGTGCTCAAGGCCCTCTCGCTGGGCGCCAAGGCGGTCGGACTGGGCCGCTACTATCTCTTCCCACTGGCTGCCGCCGGGCAGGCCGGCGTCGAACGCGCGCTGGAATTGATGCACATGGAGATCGAGCGCGGCATGAAGCTGATGGGTTGCACCTCGGTCGATGAGCTCACGCGAGGGAACCTGCGCTTTCGTTCGTGACATATCGAAGAAGACGTCGAGATCCGGTCCCCTGTCATGCATTTTTCGGTCGGAAGTTCAGGCGCTTTCATACTATCCGCCATTGCCCATTCCCACCGTGACAAGCACTGCATGACCTTGTTCTCGACAAAGGGAGCAACAAAGAGCCCGGCGCTTTGACGCCGGGCTCCTGGCTTGTTTATGGGAGCGCCTCCGGTCCGGATTATGTCTCGACGCGCAGACGATCGTCAGCATCTGCCTTTGCCGTTTCAGCATCGCGTTCCCGCCTGTTGTGGCGGATCGATGACCAGAGCGAGATGCCGATCAAAGCCGCGCCGCCAAGGCCTGTGATGACTTCCGGAATGTGGATCAGGGTCTGGAAATACATCACGACCGAAAGGACCAGGATCGCATAGAACGCACCGTGTTCGAGATAGCGGTATTCGTTGAGCGTCCCCTTTTCCACCAGCATGATCGTCATTGAGCGCACGTACATCGCACCGATGCCGAGACCGATCGCAATGATGAAGAGGTTCTGCGTCAGTGCAAAGGCGCCGATGACGCCGTCGAAGGAGAAGCTGGCATCGAGCACTTCCAGATAAAGGAAGGCGCCGAAGCCGCCCTTGGCGGCCGCACTCATCGTTTCCTGTGAGGCATCAAGCAGGCCGCCGACGATCTCGACCAGGAGGTAAGTCAGCAGCCCATAGATACCTGAGTAAACGAATGTGTGGGCGTCGGCTGGTTGAAGCAGCGACGAGACACCGAAAATAAGGATAAGCACGAAAGCGATCTCGATACCCTTGATGGTCGCAAAACGGGCCATCTTGCTCTCGAGCCACTGAATCCAGTGCACATCCTTCTCATGATCGAAGAAATAGGTGAGCCCGACCATCATCAGGAAGGTACCGCCGAAGGCGGCGATCGGCAGATGCGCATCATTCATGATGCGGGCGTATTCCTCGGGCTTCGCCGCGGCTAGAACGACCGCATCGATTGGACCGATGCCGGCAGCGATGACGACGATCAGCAGGGGGAAGACGATGCGCATGCCGAAGACGGCAATGATGATGCCCCATGTCAGGAAGCGTTGCTGCCAGACCGGGGTCATGTCCTTGAGCTTGTTGGCATTGACGATCGCGTTGTCGAACGACAGCGAGATTTCGAGCACCGCGAGCACGGCGCAGATGAAGAAGACGGAGGCCATTCCGGCGAGCGTGCCGCTCGACTGCCATCCAAGCCAGGCGCCGAGCACCAAGCCAACCGCAGTGACAATGAAAGCCCATTTGAAATAACCAAGCATCATCGACGGGTCTCCATCGAATGAGCGACACTGGGTTCGGTGTAGAAACGTGGTTTCGCAACGAAACCCGACACGGCCGAAAGGGCACATGCATTAGGCATGAGATCAGTTTTCATATTTAGCTAATCCGCTGGCTTGATTTGCTGGCGGCACCGACATCACGAGAGCGCCGTAAAAACTCTCGCCAGAGGGGCCCGGCACCAATGTTCATCCCGCGTTTCGATGTCTGGAGGGCAGGATCGCTTTTTTACTTATCAGTACGGTGCCGGGCGTCAAGGGGTGTGCCGCCAGTTGCCTGCGCGTTGTGGGCGCCAAGGGGCTGCGTATGACGGAGCCGGCCTTGCAGGCCCGGCCCTGGTGCCGACTTTCGAGCCTGTTCGCCTGTCCCGGTTCATGATGATGAGGTTACCCTCAAAGCCAGAACAGGCAACAGCCTGTTAGTCCTCGAGGATCGGGCGATGATGTAAGGGGCTGGATCGGACGAGCATTGTCGGGGTAGAGCGCGGCAAAGCGAGCGATTTGCTCAGCCGGCTGGCTTTCGCAGCAGCATCGGCACGCAAGCGCCGATGCTGCTTCCGTCTGCCCTGATCTCATACCTGCGCGGCGATCCGTCCCACTTCAGCCAGAACCGCACCGCGCTCTTCCTCGGAGACCGACGGTATCTCGCAATAGGCGGCGACGATGACGGCGCCCCGGTCCGGCGACCAGGCAATGGCAATATCATTGCTGTTGCCGAACTTGTCGCCATTGCCCCCCGTTTTGTCGCCGACAGTCCAGTTCCCGGGAAAGCCGGCCCGCAATTTCGCATCGCCTGTTTTGTTCATGATCATCCAGGCAGCCAACTGGGCGCGTGAGGGTCGGGAAAGTACATCGCCGAAAACCAGCTTGCGCAGCGTTCCCAGCATGGCAGCAGGTGTCGTGGTGTCGCGCAGGTCACCCGGCTTATCGTGCTGGTTCAGCTCGGGCTCGGTGCGGTCGAGCCTCGTGATCTCATCGCCAATGGATCGTAAAAAAGTCGTCAGCGCGGCTGGTCCGCCGAAGCTGGCGAGCAGAAGATTGGCGGCGGTATTGTCGCTCAGGGTCACGGTCGCCTGGCAAAGCTCCGCCACCGACAGGCCGGCACCGCCGACATGATTTTCTGTGATCGGTGACCAGGTTACGAGATCCTTCTTCGAATAGACGATCCGCCGGCCAAGCTGCTCTTCTCCCCGATCGACGCGTGCGAGAATGAATGCCGCCGCCAGGGCCTTGAACGTGCTGCACATCAAAAAGCGCTCGTCGGAACGATGTCCGATCCGCTCGCCGGTGGCGAGATTGAGCACGGCGACGCCGATGCGGCCGCCATGTCTGCCCTCGAGTTCGGCGAGCCGGCTCCCCAGGTTCTGGTCGGCTTGCGCCCGTGTGGCGACTGTGAGCGAGGCAAGTGCGGGAATCGCGAGCAAGCTGCCGGCGAGTGCCTGACGGCGTGAAATCGATATCGTCATTCCTGTTTTCCATCCTTGGTAGGTGTTCCGTGGAAACCGCCGACGCTTCAACAATCCTTCGGCAGTCAGCCGTGGCGGACTATGCGCAAGGCTATTGCCCTGGACAAACGATGATTTCTTCGCTCTGATATGAGAAAAACTTGGGCTCATCAGGCAATGGACGTACCGCAATTACCCCTCAACGCTCTGCGTGCTTTCGAGGCCTCTGCACGACATGGCAGCTTCACGCGTGCTGGACTGGAACTCAGGGTCACACAAACAGCCGTGAGCCATCAGGTGAAGGCGCTGGAGGAGACGTTGGGCGTGACCCTGTTCAAGCGTCTTCCGCGGGGGCTCGCCCTGACCGACGAGGGACATGCATTGCTGCCGGTTCTCACCGATGCGTTTCGCCGGATGAGCGCGACGCTCAGTCAATTCGAGGAAGGAAATTTTCGTGAAGTCCTGACCGTTGGCGTGGTCGGGACCTTCGCCATCGGCTGGCTGTTGCCACGGCTGAAGACGTTCAAGGACGAGCATCCCCATGTGGATCTTCGTCTCAAGACGAACAACAACCGCTCCGACATTCTCCTCGACGGTCTGGATTTCTTTATCCGTTTCGGCGACGGTGCGTGGCATGGGACGGATGCGATCCCTCTCATGGATGCCCCGCTTTCCCCTGTTTGTGCGCCTGCGCTTGCCGAGCGTCTCCATGAGCCCGCGGATTTGGCAGACGAGGAACTGTTGCGGTCTTATCGAATGGATGAATGGGCGATCTGGTTTAGGGCCGCGGGCATCCAGCCGCCAAGCCTGCGAGGCTGGATGTTCGATTCTTCCTTGACGCTTGTGGATGCCGCAGCCCAGGGGGTCGGGATCGCTCTCGTCCCCATCGCCATGTTCGTTCGCCAGATGGAAGAGCGGCGAATCGTGCAGCCGTTCGAAATAATGGCCCTGACGGGGAGTTATTGGCTGACGCGCTTGAAGTCTCGCATCGAAACACCGGCTATGAGGACGTTTCGGCAGTGGCTGCTGAGAGCGATTGAAGCGGCTCATCCGGCCTCCGGCTCGACGTATGTATTAAATGCTATACGATAGGCGGCATGACCGTTCTCGTGGACCGATGGCAAGGCCATACCGCCAACTTGTCCACAACGTCCGCCTTGCAAATGCGCGATTGAATCGCGCATTTATGACGTTGCGCGCCGATGAAAGCTGGGGAACGGAGAGGGCGATGCGGGGAAAAAAGATCAACGGGTTCCGAGCACAGTTTCGATATAGAGCTCGCGCAACTGCAGGGCCAGTGGCCCGGGCTTGCCATCGCCGACAGGCTGGCCGTCGATGGAGACAACTGGCATGACGATGGTGGAGGCGCTGGTGAAGAAGGCCTCGCGCGCCCGCAGCGCTTCTTCGACCGTGAACGTGCGCTCGACGAATGTCAGGTTTCGTTCGTCGACGAGGCGCAGGATGGCGCGTCGTGTCACGCCGGGCAGAACTGCATGGGAGAGCGGTCGGGAGACGATTTCACCTGATTGCGTAACGATGAAGGCTGTCGATGACGCGCCCTCGGTGACGGCGCCGTCCTCGACCATCCAGGCCTCGCTGGCGCCGGCTTCGGCTGCTGCCCGCTTGGCCAATACCTGCGCCAGCAGCGAGGTCGATTTGATATCGCGCCTTGCCCAGCGCAGGTCGGGCACGGTGATCACATCCGCACCTTTCGACAGGGCAGCATTGGCCCGCACCGACTTGGCCTGCGTAAACATCACGACCGTCGGTTTCAGATCGGCGGGGCTGAGGAAATCACGCTCGGAGACGCCGCGTGTCACCTCGATATAGATGAGCCCCTCGGTCAGGCCATTGCGCATCACCAGTTCCTGCTGGATGGCGGTCCATTTCTCCTGTGAATGCGGGTTGGGAATTTCGATCTCGCGCAGGGAGCGGTCGAGCCGCCGCAGATGCGCCTCATTATCGGCGAGGTGCCCTTCGATCAGCGCCGTTACCTCATAGATACCGTCACCAAACAGGAACCCTCGATCCATCACGGGAATGGACGCGGTCTCGATGGGAAGGAATGCACCATTGACGTAGACGATGCGGGAGGGAGATGCGTCTGCCATGGAAAGCCTTTCTGTTTCGGTGGCTGATGAATTGGGCTAGGCGCGGTGTTGCAGGTTCATCGCAGAATGGCGGACATTGCGGAGAGGCAGTTGATGATGCGTACCGTCGCCTCGACCGTCGGGGCGTGGAAGCCGATCTCATCGCCGGAAAGCCGGTCGAGATCGGGCCATTGGCAAAACAGATCCGCCAATGCCGGTGTCTGAGCCCGGATCCGCACCTCGATGGGACCCGGCAGATTGAAAGGCTGGGCTGATTCCGGTCGGTTGAGCGCCTCTTTCATTCCGTTCCGGATTGCGTTGCACGCGCGCACCGGAGACAGGCTCGTTCCGCTGTTGCAGCCATAGGCGCGCTTCGTTTCCACGAAGACGGTACGCGGGAAGAGATCACGGTTTTCGGCAATGAACACGTCGTCACCGCTGCCCAGGATGACGGGAACGCCACATTCACCGGCCAGAGCCCCGTAAATGCCGGCTTCGCCGAGTTCCATCCCGTTGAATGCGATGCGGGCAAAGGCGAAGCTGTTGATGGTATGGGCGAGAATGCCGCGACCATGTGCGCGGGAATGATATCCGATCAGGCAGACGGCGCTTACGCCCTGT
Organism: Phyllobacterium phragmitis; assembly: GCF_002980495.1. Classification (GTDB taxonomy): domain Bacteria; phylum Pseudomonadota; class Alphaproteobacteria; order Rhizobiales; family Rhizobiaceae; genus Paramesorhizobium; species Paramesorhizobium phragmitis. Next base: position 34,855 of record NZ_PVBR01000028.1, on the reverse strand, counting down.
TCGACGCCGGCCATCATGCTGAGATAGCGCGGCTTGCCCTGCACCACCAGCGCGCGTGGATCGAGGAGATCGGCGGGCATGTTGCGAAAGTTGGCGTGGGAGTCATTGACCAGAACTTCCGACGCGCCCGCGTCGAAGGCACCGGCGATGGCGGCGTTGGCCTCCTGCGTCATCAAAAGGCGCGCGCGCTCGTATTCGGCGTGACCGGGACGGGTCTGCTCGGGGTGATAGACGCCCGCGACGCCTTCAATATCGACGGAGATGAGAATTTTCATGTGCGTTGCTCCGGGGAGGTCGAAAGCTGGCCGGCCATCACATCGAGAAGCGCCTGCCGGCGATGGCCGTTGCGACCGACGACCGTTTCGGCGTGCCACAGCGAATGGATGATCGCCTGTTCGGCACTGTCGGCCACTGCCTGAAACAGCGGGTCGAGCAGCGCATCATGCAGCACCGCGACGCTGGGCATGGGATGCGCCGGATCCTGCGGCAGCCTATAGGCGGTGGAGAAGGCGAGCGCGATATCGCCGCTGCCATGGCCGAAGACCGAGCCTGTGCGCGCAAGCCCTGCACCGGCACGCAAGGACAAGCGGCGCAACTGACGCGCATCGAGCGGCGCATCGGTGGCGATGATGAGGATGATGGAGCCTTTTTCCGGTTCGTCCGGCGCCTGTGCTGTTGAGGCGAGCTTTTCTTCCAGCAAAGGTCCAATCGCCCGACCGGCGATGGTCAGTTGTGATGGTCTGCCGAAGTTCGAAAGCACCAGGGCGCCAACGGTGTACTCGGACCCATCGGCGATGGGCGCGCGACGCGACGCGCTGCCGATGCCGCCCTTGAGGCCGAAGCTCGACATGCCGCGTCCAGCGCCTACTGCGCCTTCCGCGAAGACGGGGCCGGCGGCGGCGCAGGCGGTGAGATAGTGCTCCTCGGTAATTGCCATCGCCTGGATATCGTTGAGATAGCCGTCATTGCATTCGAAGACGAGCGGATTGACCGTCGGCAATCGCCGCCCGCATTGCGGATTGGCCGCCACGCATTGACGGATCTGCGCCTGCGCAACTGCCGCCACTGAAAACGTATTGGTGAGCGCGATCGGCGTTTCCAGCGCGCCGAGCTCCGCCACCTGCATGAGGCCGATGCTCTTGCCGAAACCGTTCAGCACCGTGGCAGCCGCTGGGACGCGGTCGCGATAGATATCGCCTGAATGAGGATGCACCACGGTCACGCCGGTCTGGATCGGACCGTCGGCCAGCGTCGCGTGGCCGACAGCGACGCCGGCCACATCGGTGATCGCATTGCGCGGGCCGGTGGTAAGCCGGCCGATATGCGGTGGCGTAACGGAGGGGCGTTTCAACATTGCCTCCTATGCACGGTCGATCTTGGGGTCGAGCGCATCGCGCAAGCCATCTCCGAGCAGGTTGAAAGCCAGCACCGTGAAGAAAATGGCGAGGCTGGGAAACAGCGCCACATGCGGTGCGTTGACCATGTCGGCGCGCGCATCATTGAGCATGGCGCCCCATTCCGGCGTCGGCGGTTGCGCGCCCATGCCCAGAAACGACAGGCTGGCGGCGGTGATGATGGAGGTGCCGAGCCGCATCGTGAAATAGACGACGATGGAGGAGATCGTCCCGGGCAGGATATGGCGCACGAGAATGGTCCAGTCCGATGCGCCGATGCTCTTGACCGCTTCGATATAGGTCATGTGCTTGAGCACCAGCGTATTGCCGCGCACGAGGCGGGCGAAGGCCGGCACCGAGAACACCGACACCGCGACCACCACATTGACCATGGAACTGCCGAGAATGGCGACGACACCGATCGCCAGCAGGATGCCGGGGAACGCGAACAGCACGTCGGAAATCCGCATCACGATGCGATCCCACCAGCCTTCGTAATAGCCGGCGAGCAATCCGAGCATGGTGCCCACCAACCCGCCGAGCGCCACCGACAACAGGCCGGTCGCCAGCGAAATGCGCGCTCCGACCAGGATGCGGCTGAAGATATCGCGTCCGAGCGGATCGACACCAAGCCAATGCGACCACGAGGGGCCGGCATTGATCTGGTCGTAATCGAAATAATTCTCCGCGTCATAGGGCACTATCACCGGCGCGAGCACTGCGACGACGACCAGGAGCGCCACGAAGCCAAGGGCGGCAAGCGCAACCGGCTGCTTGCGGAACTTGCGCCAGAATTCACTCCAGGGCGTGCGCACGGCTTCGGTTGCGGCGACAGCGCCAGGATCGAGCGGAATGGTTTGCATCATCGTCGGCTCACTTGTAGCGGATGGTGGGATTGATGAAGCCATAAAGCACATCCACGATGAGGTTGATTACAATGAATTCCAGCGAAAACAGGAGAACCAGCGCCTGAATCACGGGATAGTCGCGCTGGTTGACGGAATCGACCAGCAGGCGGCCGAGCCCCGGCCAGTTGAACACCGCTTCCACGACGATCGAGCCGCCGAGCAGGAAGCCGAACTGCAGGCCCATCATGGTGACGACCGGGATCAGCGCATTGCGCAGGCAATGCTTGGCGATGACCACGCGTTCGTTCAGGCCTTTGGCCCGTGCGGTGCGCACGAAATCTTCCTGGATCACGTCGACGAAGGAGGCCCGCGTGAAGCGCGCCATGACGGCAGCTACCGCTGCGCCGAGCGTCAGCGACGGCAGGATGTAATTTTTCCAGCTATCGGCGCCGACCGTGGGCAGCCAGCCGAGCTGCACTGAAAAAATCTGCATCAGCAGCATTCCCAGCGCGAAGGCCGGAAAGGAAATGCCCGATACCGCCAGCGTCATGCCGAGCCGGTCCGGCCATTGATTGCGGTAGACGGCTGAGATAATGCCGATACCCATGCCGAAGGTAACGGCCCAGATCATGCTGGTCAGGGTGAGCAGCAGCGTCGGCATGAAACGCTCGGCGATCTCGGTGGAAACCGGACGGCGCGTGCGGATAGACTGGCCGAAATCGCCCTGGATGAGATGGCTGAAATAGGTGATGAACTGTTCGGGCAATGGCCGGTCCAGTCCCAACTCGCTGCGCACCAGCGCCACGGTCTGCTCGTCGGCATCCTGCCCGGCTGCAAGCCGCGCCGGATCGCCCGGCAGCATGTGCACGAAAAGGAAGACGAGCACCGAAACGATCAACAGCGTGGGAAGCAAGCCCGTCAGCCGTTTCAGAAAATAATAGAGCATGGATCAAGGACCGATCTGCTGGATGAATGGATATGGGCCCCGGCGCGCATCGCGGGGGACGATGCGCGCCGGCCAGTCGGATGTCGTTTACTCCGAAACGGCGATCTCGCTGGATTCGATACTGCCGTCCGGCTGGACATAGACGCCGGACAGGCGCTTGGAGGAGGCGTAGAGGTTTTTCTCCGTCACCAGCGGCGCCCAGGGCAGATCCTTCATGATCTGTTCCTGCGCCTGCCGGTAGAGGTCAACCTTCTCATCGTCCTTGACCGAACGCAGGGCTTTGGCGAGGAGATCGTCTACCGTCTTATTGCTGTAATAGGCGGTGTTGTTCAGTCCGGGAGGCCAGGCTTCGGTCGAGAGCAGCGGACGCAACGCCCAGTCGGCCTCGCCCGTCGATGCCGACCAGCCACTATAGTACATGCGCACTTTGGCGGTCTTCGGATCCGGCCAGGCGCTCACCAGTTCGGTGCGCTGGCCGGCCTCGAGAACCTGGAGCTGCACCTTGATGCCGACCTGTGCCAACTGCTGCTGCAGGAACTGGATCGTCTTCTGTGCCGTGGTCGTGGTATAGGCACTCCAGAGAACGGTTTCGAAGCCGTCGGGATAACCCGCCTCCTTCAAGAGTTCGCGCGCTTTCGCCGGGTCATAGGGCCAGGGCTTCATCTTATGAGCGTAGAGCACACCCTCGGGCACGATGCCCTCGGCCGGCGCCGCAAAGCCGTTGAAGGCGACCTTGGCGAGCGCCTCCTTGTTGATGGCGTAGTTGATCGCCTGGCGCACGCGGATGTCGTCGAACGGCTTGTGCAGCACGTTGAAGCTGACATAACGCTCGATGATCGACGGGGCGGTCGTCACATTGAGCTTATCGTTCGCCTTGAGCGCTGCCGCCTGCTCGTAGGGCAGCGTGAAGGCGAAGTCCGCCTCGCCCGTCTGCAGCATGGCGGCGCGGGTGTTGTTCTCAGGCACCGGCTTCCAGGTGATGGTATCGACCTTCGGATAGCCCTTGCGCCAGTAGCCGTCGAACTTCTTCGCCTTGACGTGGTCGGTCTGCTTCCACTCCTCGAGGACGAAAGGGCCGGTACCGACGGGATGGAAGGCGATGTCCTTGTTGCCATATTTGGCAAGCGCTGCGGGCGAGATCATGGCGGCCGAGGCATGGGCCAGTGAATTGATGAAGGGGCTGAACGGCTCCTTCAGCGTGATCCGCACCTCATAAGGCGAGACCGCTTCCACCTTGGCGATGCGGTTGAACTGATTATAGCGGAGGAGCTTGTTCTCCGGGTTCATCACCCGCTCGAGCGTCACCTTGACGGCTTGCGAATTGAAGTCGGTGCCGTCGTGAAACTTGACGCCTTCGCGCAGCTTGAAGGTGTAGACGAGACCATCGTCGGAGACGGTGTAGCTCTCGGCCAGCACTGGCCGCACCTTGAGATCCTTATCGAACTCGAACAGGCCCTGGTAGAACGACTTCGTGACGGCGGTCGTCAGCGTGGTGTTCGTGTTGTAGGGGTCGAGCGTCTCGGCCTGGTTGCTGATGGCCAGCACCACGTCTTTTGCGGCGATTGCCGGCCCAGCGCCGAGCGCCATCAGGGCGAGAAGGCCTAAAGCCAATCTTCGACCTCGGTAGAGCAGAGTTTTCATTGCATTGTTCCCTCTGTTGTTGGTGGTTGAAAGTTGCATCAGCGGCCGAAGACGCCGATGGGGTGACGGGCGACGAAATGGCCGGGGCCGACCTCGACGAGAGGCTCGACCACAGGCTCGTCGCCGAGCGCACGCATGGGGCTCGGCAACTCGTCGGTATCAGGCTCACGGCGGAGATGACGCCGGGCCGGATCGGCAACCGGAACGGCTGCCATGAGCTTGCGGGTATAGGGATGCTGCGGATTTTCGAAGATCGCGCGGCGCGGGCCGATCTCGACGATCTGGCCAAGATACATCACCGCCACACGGTGGCTGATGCGTTCGACCACGGCCATGTCATGCGAAATGAAGAGATAGGCGACACCGAGCTCGCGTTGCAAATCGAGCATCAGATTGACGATCTGCGCCTGGATCGAGACGTCCAGGGCCGAGACCGCCTCGTCGGCAATCACCACTTTCGGATTGAGCGCCAGCGCGCGGGCGATGGCGATGCGCTGACGCTGGCCGCCGGAAAACTCGTGCGGATAGCGCTGCGCATGGGCCGGCGACAGGCCGACTTTCTCCAATAGCCACTCAACCCTTTCACGCGCCTTGGAACCGCTGGCAATGCCATGCACCAGAAGCGGCTCCATGATGGAAAAGCCGACGGTGACGCGCGGGTCGAGCGAGGCGAACGGGTCCTGGAAGATGAACTGGATATTGCGCCGCAGATTGCGCAATTCGCTCCTCGGCAGGTCGAGAACGTTGCGGCCGTCGAATTCGATCGCGCCGCTCTGGCTGTTGACGAGACGCAGGAGCGAACGGCCGGTGGTGGATTTGCCGCAGCCGGATTCGCCCACGAGCGACAGCGTTTCTCCGGGATGAAGATCGAAGCTGACCTTTTCGACGGCATGGACCCGCCGGCTGACACGATTGAACATGCCGCCGCGCATGTCGAAGCGTGTCACCAGATCTTTCACACGCAGGATCGGGGCCGTGTCCGCCTTTACTGTGTCTTGCGGGCGCGCTTCCTCGGTAGGGATGCCGGCATCGGTGTGCAGCAGGTCGAACTTGCGCGGCAGTTCCACCCCTGTCATCGCGCCGAGCCGGGGCACGGCCGACAGAAGCGCACGGGTATAGGGATGGCGCGGCGCGGAGAACACGGTTTCGGAGTTTCCCTCCTCCACCTTGTCGCCATGGCGCATCACCAGCACACGATCGGCGACCTCGGCGACGACGCCCATGTCATGGGTGATGAACACCACGCCCATTTTCATCTCGTCCTGCAGCATGCGGATCAATTGCAGGATCTGCGCCTGGATGGTGACGTCGAGCGCGGTCGTCGGTTCGTCGGCAATCAGCAGCGAAGGCTTGCAGGAGAGCGCCATCGCGATCATCACGCGCTGGCGCATTCCGCCTGAGAGTTGATGCGGATAACGGTCGAGCACATTGCGCGCCTCGGGGATACGCACCAGGTCCAGCATCCGCAAGGCTTCGGTGCGCGCCTCGCTTGCGCTCTTGCCCTGATGCACGCGGATCGCCTCGGCGATCTGGTCTCCGGCGGGGAAAACCGGATTGAGCGACGTCATCGGCTCCTGGAAAATCATGGCGATATCGGCGCCGCGAATGGTGCGCATCGTCGCATTGTTTGCCCGGGCGAGATCCAGCACCTCACCGGAACGGCAGCGGAAAGTCATGCTGCCTGCATCGATGCGGCCACCGCCATGCTCCACGAGACGCATCAGGGCGAGCGAGGTCACGGATTTGCCGGAACCGGATTCACCGACGATCGCCAGCGTTTCGCCATGCGAAACATGGAAGGAGAGATCGCGCACCGCCGTCACCGTGCGCTCGGATGTGGAAAAGCGCACCGAGAGGGCTTTGACTTGCAGAACCTGCCCTGCCGCCAGGGCAGGTGAGCGGGCCGAAAGGGGAGCGGTTAAGGTTGCGGAAGAAGACATGAACGACCCACTCGATCAGGACGAGGACGCATCGCCAGGATGCGCGAAGATTGCGGTATGGAGAGCCTCGCCGACGCGGGCATATCCGCGATACATCCCCTCGGTGTTGAAGGGCAGCGCGACATTGCCCTTCGCATCCACCGCGATCAGGCCGCCACTGCCGCCAACATCAGGCAGTCGCTCCATCACGATGTGATGCGCCGCCTCGTCCAGTGTCGCGCCGGCATAGGCCATGCGTGCGCAAAGGTCGTGGCTGGCCGCGATGCGGATGAACGCCTCGCCCGTGCCGGTGCAGGATATCGCGGCAGTGCGGTTGTCGGCGTAGGTTCCAGTGCCGATCATCGCCGAGTCACTGATGCGTCCTGGCCGCTTGTTGGTCATTCCGCCCGTGGAGGTCGCGGCGGCGAGATTGCCGTGCGCGTCGAGCGCGACAGCGCCGACCGTGCCGAATTTCCTGTCTTCGTCGAGAGGTGCGCCGCCGTCATGATCGAGAACGCTTGTTGTCGTGCCCTGAACGCGGCGAAGCTGTTCGCGCCGGAACGCGGTGGAAAAATAAAGGGGCTCCACCATTTCAAGCCCCAGTTCGCGGGCGAGCGCTTCCGCTCCGTGGCCGGCCATGAGGATATGCTCACCCTGGTCGAGCACAGCGCGCGCGGCGAGAACCGGATTGCGGATATGGCTGACGCCGGCGACCGCACCGGCACGCAATGTCGCTCCGTCCATCACCGCGGCGTCAAGCTCGTGAGTGGCGGCGCGCGTGAACACGGAACCGAGACCGGCATTGAAAAGCGGGTTGTCCTCCAGCCGCTGCACCGCGAGCCCGACCACGTCGAGCGCCGCAGCGCCATCGCTCAGCGCCTGTTGCGCTTCGGCAAGAATATCGCCAAGCGCCGCATGATAGGCCGTTTCCTGGGCCGGCTCGATGGCCGCCCGGGTGAGAGTGCCGGCGCCGCCGTGAATGGCGATAACGGGTTGGATCGGGGTCATTTCAATTCCTTGCGGGATGGGGCTGCTTGATCGCGCCCTTTGGCAGTCGGCCCTTCGGCTACGGGGCGCAGCCTGCCGGAGTGGCTGCCATGCAGCCAGGGAAGCACGGCTTCGGTGAGTTGTTCGGCGGCTTTGACCGATCGCCCGGAGGCGTGGGCGACGGCGCTGCTGAGCGCCTCGATCATGGCCAGCGCGCTTGCGTCGGAACTGGCGTGATATTGGCTGTCGGTGTTTGCATAAAGCGCGATGCTCGACAGCGATGCGATGGGAGAATTGGCGCTGTCGGTCAGCGCCAGCAGGCCTATTCCGGCTTCGTGCGCGCGCCGTGCCAGCAGCACCGTGTCGGAAAAATAGCGCGGAAAGGCGATCGCGATCACCAGATCATCGGGCCTCAGACGATGAAGGGCCCGTGCGGCATAGGACGATCCTTCAATGCTGGCGAGCAATTGCACGTTCTCGCAATGTAACTCGAGATTGCGCAGAAGCAGGCCGCCAAGCCAGCTGCTGTTGCCGAAGCCGACGATGAAAACCCGTGATGCGCCGAGAATGGTTTCGACGGCGCGCGCGCATTCTTGCCTATCCAGCCCCTGACGGGTCCTTTCGATGTTGCCGGCCATATCGGCGAGTACTGCGGTAAAGACATCGCCCACGTTAGCCGATTGGTCCAGCTTGCTGCGCAGCTTTTCCACCGGCGCCAAGGCGCTCTCGAAACCGAGCACAAGTGCTGCGCGGAACTGCGCGTAACCCTCAAAGCCGAGCGCCCGGGCGAAGCGATTGGCTGTGGCAACCGAGACACCGGCCACGGATGCCAGTTCGTCGATCGGCATGGCGGCGACCCGCAACGGATGATCGAGCACATAATCGGCGATCTGGCGGTGCGATGGCGACAGCGCCGCATGTGCAATGCGCTGCGCAATGGAGGGATTGCCGGGGAGCGTCGCCATCGATCTTCTTGTTCCACCTCGCATACGCCTGCCGTCAGGCGTATGACTGATTATTTTCATTACGAGGATAATAACGATATTTTTTTATCATGCGCAAGCGCATTCGGCCATTGCCTGTGCATGAGACGGGTATGGCTACTATTTAGGCGGATCCTTGCGGCGCGCCGGTGATTGGCTGACGAAGCGCCGGTCTTGATGCGATGGTTCAATTCACGGTAGCGATAAACTATTCCTGAAGAACATCCGGGGTAAACTCATGGAAAAGGCCGCCAGCCGTTCCGGCCACGGAGTATAAAGTGAGAAAGCGACACAATTCCTTTTATATTGCTGCCACCGTCGGACTTGCGACGCTTCTTGTGAGCCTGATTGTCGCGCCGCGTGTCGCCTATGTCATCACGGTTGATGCGTTCTTTGTGGTCTATCTTGTGTTGACTGGACGTAAAATGTTGAAACTGACGCCGGATTTGCTTCGAAGCAACATCGCAAGGTCCGACGAGCCGATCTGGATCATTTTTGCCGTCACTTTCGGTGCCGTCATGGTTGCCGTCGGTTCGCTCTTCGTCCTGATCAATTCGGCGCAGCGTTTTCACCCGCTTGACCTGTCTTTGACGCTTGCCGCGGTGCCGCTTGGCTGGCTGGCGATCCATATGATGGCAGCTGTCCATTATGCGCATCTTTACTGGCAGTCGGTCGATGGGCAAGCCACCGACGGCATGCTGCGTGAATACGCCGGTGGACTGGCCTTCCAGGGGGACAAGGAGCCCGGAGGGATCGAGTTTCTGTATTTTTCCTATGTGATAGGCATGGCAGCGGAGACATCGGATACCGCAATCACGAATACGGATATGCGCAAGATCAATCTGCTTCACGGCATCGTTTCATTTTTCTTCAATACGGTGCTCGTTGCCGCCGCTGTCAATGTCGCCGTTTCTCTCGGCCAATAAGGAATTCCGCAAGGCTTGCGCCTTGCGCCGCCAGAAACCGGATGCTAGCTTTTTTCAAAAGCTGGAAAATATCGAGATTCTTTGCTTCAAGTCTCTGTAATATCCGGAAAAATAGCGGAGGAAAGATATGAAACGTCGCCAATTCCTGGTGGGAGGCGCAGCACTTTCCGTGCTGGGCGCTTCGAGTGTAAGATCCCGGGCGCAGACTGACGCATCGCTTGAAAAGACCAGCCTGACATTGGGCGTCGGCGGCAAGCCTCTTCTTTATTATCTTCCCCTGACGATCGCCGAGCGTCGCGGCTTCTTCAAGGAAGAAGGTCTCGATGTCGCGATCAACGATTTTGGCGGTGGTTCGAAGTCCTTGCAGGCCCTGATCGGCGGATCGGTGGATGCCGTGACCGGCGCTTACGAACACACGATCCGCATGCAGGTCAAAGGGCAGGACATCAGGGCCTTATGCGAGCTGGGCCGCTTTCCCGCTATCGTGATTGCCGTTCGCAAGGAACTGGCCGACAAGATCAAGTCGTCCGCCGACTTTGCCGGGTATAAAATAGGCGTCACCGCACCCGGGTCGTCGACGGCACTCACCGCGCAATACGCCATGGTCAAAGCCGGATTGAAGGCCAACGATGCGCCGCTCATCGGCATTGGCGGTGGCGCCAGCGCCGTTGCCGCTATCAAGCAGGGGCAGGTCGATATCATTTCCCATCTCGACCCCGTCATCGCAAAACTCGAATCCGATGGCGACATAGAGGTCCTTATCGACACGCGTACGGAGGCCGGGACGCGGGCCCTGTTTGGCGGTTCCAATCCAGCTGCGGTTCTTTATGTCAAAAAGGAATTCGCCGATGAGAATCCCAATACGTCCAGGGCGCTGGTCAAAGCATTCGTCAAATCCCTGAAATGGATCCATGACGCATCGCCTGAAGAGATCGCCGACGCGGTGCCGGTCGAGTACCTGCTGGGCGACAAGCCGCTTTATCTGAAGGCGGTCAAGAGTTCGCTGCCGACCTATTCTCTTGATGGCGTTTTGACCATGGAAGGCATGCAGTCCGTGCTCAACACCCTGAAAACGCTCGATCCCCAGTTTGCACAGGCCGATGTCGACCTTGCGGCTACCTTCGATGATCGCTTCATCCAGGGATAAGACAATCCAGATGAAGATCGAGCAGACGTTTCAGGCTGGGGGGTCCGGGCGCACGCAATCATATGCCGTTGAGCTTCAGGACATCACGATTGCATTCCCCATGGCCGACGGCACAAATTATGAGGCCGTTGGACAAACGCATCTCAGCGTAAGGGATCGCGAATTCGTGGCGATCGTCGGTCCGACCGGTTGCGGAAAGTCTACCCTGCTTAACGCGACCGCCGGACTTCTTGTTCCTGCACAGGGCAGGATCAGGATATTCGGCAAGGACCACACCGGGCTGAACAGTCATGCGGGCTATCTCTTCCAGCAGGATTCGCTGATGCCCTGGAAGACATCCATCGATAATGTTGCGATCGGGCTTGAGATCGCGGGCATACCCCGTCGCGAGGCGCTCGAGAAGGCGCGTCTCTGGATGGAAAAAGTCGGGCTGTCGGCTTTCTGCGATCGTTATCCGCACATGCTTTCGGGAGGTCAACGCAAGCGTGTCGGCTTGGCGCAGGTTCTGATCCGGGATCCGCAAATCATTTTGATGGATGAACCTTTCGGGCCGCTGGATGCGCAGACCAGGCTGATCATGGGGGATCTTCTCCTCGATCTGTGGTCGGCGGACCGCAAAGCCGTGATGTTCGTCACCCACGATCTCGATGAAGCCATCGGTCTTGCCGACCGGGTCATCATCATGTCGGCAGGTCCATCCTCACGGATCATCGGAGATTACAGCATTACCCTGCCGCGTCCACGCGATATCGCCGATATAAAATCGGAACCGCAGTTCCAGGAGATACATCGGGAAATCTGGAACGCGCTGAAGGAAGAAGTGCTCAAGGGCTACAGACAGGCGGAAGAGCGGCAATGATCGACAAGCGGATATTGTTATTGCTGCAATTATCGGTCGCGCTGATCGTGCTGGTCATCTGGCACATCGCTTCCACGACCACGCTTTTCGGTGATCCCAGGACGATCAGTTTTTTCTTTGCCGAACCAATCGCGGTGGGCAAGCGGATCGTCGATTGGTTCATTGACGGATCGATCTGGTATCATCTCGGCATTACGCTAACCGAAGCGACGCTCGCTTTCATCATCGGCTCCATGGGCGGTGTGATCATCGGCTTCTGGTTTGCGCGCAAGCCTCTGCTCGCCGCGGTTTTCGACCCCTATGTCAAAGCCGCCAATGCCTTGCCGCGCGTTGTCCTTGCGCCGATATTCGCGCTCTGGCTTGGACTTGGAATATGGTCCAAGGTGGCGCTCGGGGTGACGCTGGTGTTCTTTATCGTCTTCTTCAACGTCTATCAGGGCGTCAAGGAAGTCAGCCCCACCGTTCTTTCCAATGCCCGGATGCTTGGCATGAACGGACGCCAGCTCTTGCGGCACGTCTATCTGCCTTCGGCGATGTCATGGATGTTTTCATCGCTTCACACCTCGGTCGGGTTTGCGGTCGTCGGCGCTGTTGTCGGTGAATATCTGGGATCGGCAGCCGGGCTCGGTTATCTGATCCACGAAGCGGAAAGCGTTTTCGATGTCACGGGCGTTTTTGCCGGCATGTTCGTGCTGACGTTCTTCGTCCTCGTCGTCGATTGGCTGGTAAGCCTGGTGGAGAAGCGTCTGCTCGTATGGCGGCCAATTCCGGCAGGCTGAGTTCGCGACCATGATGGCTTCATCACGCGCTGAAATATGGGAAAGCCACGCTGCAGTGGCGGAGTGCAGATGGCCGCTCCCCGCCGATCGGAGCCGCTCCTTCAAAGGGAAGCTGGGAACCGCTCCAATCCTTTTTGTACGGGATTTGAACAGAAAACCAGCTTCTGCCTTTCTGGCGTACTATGGCCTGGGCGCATTCCGGCTCTATTCGGCGGCGATCTGCGCCACGCCATTGGCCTCGACCAGGCGCTTGAGAATTGTGAGTTCGTCGGCGGTCAGATCGGTAAGCGGCGGGCGCACCGGTCCTGGCTCCTGGCCAAGAACCCGCAAGCCGGCCTTGATGATGGAAACCGCGTAGCCCTTCTTTCTGTTGCGCAGCGCCACGAACGGAAAGAAGAAGTCCTTCAGGATCTGATCGACCACGGGCTGATTTCCGGCCCGCAATGCCTGATAGAATTTCTGGGCGAGCTGCGGCACGAAATTGAAAACGGCGGAGGAATAGGTTGTGACGCCGGCGGCAAAATAGGCCTGGGCGTAGACCTCGTGGGTCGGCATGCCGCCGACATAGACCAGCCGGTCGCCGATCTTCGTGGTGATCTCGATCACCTTGTCGACATCTCCCACGCCATCCTTGAAACCAATCAGATTGGGACAATCGTCGCAAAGCCTGGCGATGCTGTCCGCCGTCAAAACGGCATTGTCGCGGTTATAGACGATGACGCCGATGCCGACCGCCTGACAGACGGCTTTGACATGCGCGACGAGGCCCGCCTGCTCGGCAAACATCAGATAAGGCGGCAAGAGCAATAGCCCGTCGGCACCGGCCTTTTCGGCGGCCTGTGCAATTTCGATAGCCAGCGAAGTACCATAGCCGGTGCCCGATACGATCGGCGTCTTTCCCGCGGAGGCTTTCGCGGCGCGGACGACGTCAGGTATTTCCGACGGGTTCAGGGAGAAGAACTCGCCGGTGCCGCCGGCGGCAAACAGGACCGATGCATCATAGCTTGCAAGCCATCCGATATGACGGCGATATCGCGCTTCGTCAAAATCGAGATTTTCGTCGAAATGTGTGACCGGAAAGGAAAGCAATCCCGAACCGACCGCCCGCTTGAGAGCCTGTAAATCCATAATATCCTCTGGAGCAAACTATGTTCAATCCTGCCTAGCATGACGTATGTCATCATACAAGTGAGCTTAGCTGTTTCTCCACCACTTACCCGGTGTCGGCTCGGGACGACCGTTCCATGGCGAGGCGCAGCCGGTCGCGGCTGCTGCCGAGATGCAGGCGCATTGCCGCGCGTGCGCCGTCGGGATCCTGGTTTTTAATGGCGAGGAAAATCTGCTGATGTTCCTGGCTGATCCGCTCAAGATACTCCTGTTGGGTAGCGCCATTGAGCTTGTGGGTCTGAACGCGCGCACGCGGGATGAGAACTTCGCCTAAATAGTTGAAAATGGCGAGAAAATGCTTGTTCCTTGTTGCGCTGGCGATCGCTCGATGAAACTCCAGATCGGCGTGAATCGAACTCTCTCCACGCGGTATCGCCTCACTCATCAGGTCGAGTGCGGCCTTCATCTTGCGAAGATCTTCATCGCTTCGGCGAATGGCCGCAAGTGCCGCGACCTCCAGTTCGATGCTGATACGCAGTTCCATGACGCTGATGATTTCCTCCATCAGCTCGAGGTTTTCTTCCTCGATGCGGAAGGCATTCAACGAAATATCCCTAAGAATGAATACCCCGACACCTTGTTGCGATTGGACGAGACCTTTTGCCTTCAGATTGGAGATCGCCTCGCGAACGACGGTGCGGCTGACATTGAACTCGGCAATGAGCTCCTGTTCGGTCGGAAGCTTGTCTCCACGCTTGTAGCGGCCGGCGGCAATTCGCTCCGCGATCTGCTTAACAAGTTGTTCTGTAAGTGTTTCTCTCTTGCCAGTACCTGCCATTCGTTCCACTTTCATCCCCGGCATTCCCTTATTTTTCAAATCCATATTTGGCGAGTGTACGTTGTGGGATGTCTTTTTCATAAGAGACCTTGATACGAATTTTATCTCCTAATACGATGTCATACAATATGGGGCGATTAGCGGGAGGATAACATGTTGCAAGACCTGTTTCGACCGGTGGGGCTATGCGCCTGATAAAGTCGCCGAAAAATTTCTAACCAAGGATGAAAACACCTTCGTCATGAAGGTGGCATCGCTTATTTCTGTCCCGATCCCTGGCGTGCGTCGACGCGATGGCCACCAGCACAGGCTGGTTCAGGAACGTTTCGCTCCGCCCTCGGCAGTTGCGCGTGGCGGGAGGTGCAACGCATTCGGCCCGATGTTCAGGCCGATCTGCAGGCTTTCGGCAATGCGTTGGGCACGATCGATAAAGAAAGCCGCGGGCTGCCCCTGGCAAACCTCGCTCACGGTTGCTTCGAACAGCGCCAGCCAGCGCTGGAAATGCTCCGGCTTAAGACCAAGGCCATGATGCGCCGCATGCGGTCTGCCGCTGTAGCGGCCGCTCGTCAGCGCGACCGAGGACCAGAAATCCACCATGGTGGCGAGATGTTCATTCCAGCGGTGGCCGACCCGTTGTTCGAAAATCGGGCCTAGAACGGCGTCCTCGCGGATGCGGCCATAAAAGCTATGCACGAGCTTTGCGACAAGTGCTTCTGACATCTCTGCTGGTCGGGGAGGGAGCATCGGCGTTCCGTAAAAGGTATTCTAGATGCCTCTTTTATTAAGTAGGAAAAGAGGTATTGTAAATACCTCATTTGGAGTGATTGATGAAACTGACGGTTCATACCGATTACGGGCTTCGAGTGCTCATGACGCTGGCCGTCATGGACGGCCGGCTCGTTACGATCGACGATCTCGCGAGGCGCCATAGGGTTTCGAAGAACCATCTGATGAAGGTTGTCCAGACGCTGGTCGGTCTTGGACTTGTGAAAACCGTTCGCGGCCGCGGCGGCGGATTGATGTTGGCGAAGGCGCCCGAGGACATCCGAATGGGAGCGGTCGTGCAAGCGCTCGAAACTGATATGGCCCTGGTGTCATGTCTGGGAAACGGGCCGTCGGAGTGTGTACTGATCGGCGCCTGCCGTCTCACCGCTGCGTTGCAGCGGGCGCTCGGGTCTTTCATTGCGGAACTTGACCGGCTCAGCCTGTCTGATCTTGTCGCCAAGCCTCAGGGAATACGGCAGCGTCTGGCATTGACCGCGTAGCAGGAAAGAGGGCGCTGCCGCCTGATCTGCTGATTGACCGGATCAAATCGCTAGCCGCGCAAAGCCGCAAGGTGCTGGTGGTCGCCCTAAATACGTTCCTTCCTGGGCAGATGGTTCCTGAAATTACCGGGATCGACCTCGTCCCAGCTGCCATCCAGCGCCGCATATATCTGCTCCGGATCGCAACCCATGTCGCGGATGACGTGCGGGGGAAGGCGCGAAAGGGCAACGAGCGCACGGCGTTCCTGACGGTGACGCCGCATGGCCCGCCAACCGGCCTTTAGGGTGCCGAGAAAATCATATCTGACGCGTTCTTCGCGAATTTCTCCGGAAACCGTTGTCGTGGTCATTTGGAGGTTCCTTCCGAAGATTGTAGGATTGGACCGGTTCAATTCGTGAAGTCGACGCCGGTTGAACCGGTTCAAATAATACGCCTTGCATTATGCCCGTCAAGTCAGAATTTGAACCGGTTCAAGATCGATGCTATATCAAGGATTGAACGGTCAATCGGCGAGGACGCATGGCAGAGATCACCTTCGGAAAGGCAGCGACATTGGCCGATGTCGCCAGGGCGGCGGGCGTTTCCAAAGGCACTGCTTCCAATGTTTTCAACCGGCCGGAAATCGTGCGGGACGAAGTCCGCCGGCGCGTGATCGAAGTCGCCAAATCAGTCGGCTATCACGGCCCGGACCCCAAGGGGCGGCTGTTGAGTGCGGGAAAGGTGAATGCCATCGGCGTCGCGACGGTGCTGCCGCTCGGCTATTTTTTCGAGGATCCGTTCGCTCGTGTCCTGATGACGGGCATCACCGAGGCCTGCGACGCCAGCGGCACGGGCATTTCGCTGGTTTCGGCGGCAAACGAGGAAGAGCTCGCGTGGAACATGCGCAGCGCGCTTGTCGACGGCTTCATCCTTTTCTGCCTCGAAGGCGCGGAGCGGCTGGTCGCCTTGTCGCACGAGCGGCAGTTGCCGTTCGTCGCGCTGACCCTTGGTCATAGGGACGAGACCATGTCGGCGGTCGGCATCGACAATGTCGAAGGCGCGCGTTTGGTCGCCCGGCATCTGGCGGAGCTCGGGCATCGCCGATTTGCCGTTCTCGCCATGCAGTCCGGTGAAGGCGGCTTCGGCAAGGTTGCCATGGAGCGCGTGAATACGACGACGACATCGGCGTCGGGCGATCGCGTGAGAGGCTATTTCGAGGCGCTGGAAGCGTTCGGCATCGATACGGCGGCGGTGCCGATCTTCGAAACCCAGAGCGACGAAGCCACCATTCACCCGGCGCTGGAGGAGATTTTCTCGTCGCCTGTGCCGCCGACGGCGATCCTCGCGCAATCGGATCGGATCGCATTCATCGCCATGGATTGGCTCAAGGCAGGGGGGATCTCGGTGCCCGGTGACGTTTCGATCGTCGGCTTCGACGGTGTGCCGGAGAGCACCACCTCCAGCCCGCCGCTCACCACCATCCAGCAGCCTATCGCGGAAATCGGCTGCCGGGCGGTGAGGGCGATCCTGGACCACAGCGGCGAAACCTGGCGGGAGAAGATCGATGTGGAGCTCGTCGTCCGCGGGTCGACGGCTCCGCCCCGGGATTAGAGTCTGTCATGGATTAATTGAATCGTTGATACGACAAGGGGTCTTGTCTCGTCGTCATTCTCGGGCTTGTCCCGAGAATCTGCCATAAGTAAAAAGAAAAGCAATTACCGTACGAACAGCTCAAACTGCGGTAGATTCTCGGGACAAGCCCGAGAATGACGGCCAGGTGGAAGCTGTTTCAAGCTAGTCCTGACAGACTCTAAGGAACAGCTCGAAGGTCGCCGGTACCAAGCGCCTGGCTTCTACATTCGTCAGGGAATTTGGAACTATAGCGCGCCCATCCAGTGATGCCATGGCTCTTGAGCAACCGGAGAATCCGTACCTCCTTCGGAAGCTCGATGAGCAATTCCTCACCCGTTCCCGGCGAAGACGCGCATCGCCTCAACGCTTTCCCAGTAGGATATCGTAACGAATTCGGTCTCCTCTTCACGATGGCTACCCGAAACCGCCCAGGTCGTTGGCGTGCTTGCCATGATCGAAATTCTAAGTTGATGACACTTAGTCTCACAAGCGCCTCCGGTAACGCCTTGTTTACCACAGCTTCCTAGTTTGCTCGGACGCGCGATTGGTATTGAGTACGCGCAACATCCGTTTCAGGGCGGTTGCCAGCCTTTATCAAACAGACAAAGTGTTGAAATAGTGCATCATCGGTATCAACCTGATGGCGTTTCGTATAGGGATGCGCGCATCCAGATTAAGGGGGGACCAATGAGTCTGTCAGATATCTTCGCTCGCATCGTGGCGCTCATCGGCAACGTGGCGATCTTCTTGCGGCACCGCAAAGACAATCCGAAGTCGCCCGCCTTCGGCAGCGCGCCGGCTATACCGACCGCAAAGCCGCAGGGCATTCCAACGCTGAAGATGCCGACTGCGAAGGGATGGATCGAGGGACAGACGCCGGTCGCTGCGGCGGGGCTCAAGGTGAACGCTTTCGCAGCTGGCCTGAAGCATCCGCGCTGGATCCATGTCCTGCCGAATGGCGACGTATTGACGGCCGAAGCGCTGAGCACGCCGGGTGGAATCAAGTCGGTTTTCGACTATGCGCAGTACAGCACGATGAAGCGTGCCGCCGCAATCGGCGTGAGTCCGAACCGCATCACGCTGTTGCGTGACGCGGATGGCGACGGCGTGGCTGAAACGCGCCAGGTGTTTCTCGACAAACTGAACCAGCCCTTCGGCATGACGCTGCTTGGTGACACATTCTATGTCGGCAATACCGATGGCGTGGTAGCATTCCCCTATACGGCCGGCGACACCCGCATCACCGCAGAAGGGCAAAAGCTGAACAGCCTGAAGCCCGGCGGGCATTGGACGCGAAGCCTGCTTGCCAGCCCCGATGGGAAGAAGCTCTATATCGGCGTCGGCTCGCTCAGCAATATTGCCGATGAAGGCATGGCGGTGGAAGAGGGCCGGGCGGCGATTCATGAACTCGACCTCGATACCGGTGAAACCCGCATCTTCGCTTCCGGCTTGCGCAACCCCGTGGGCACGGCGTGGGAACCAACGACGGGCACGCTGTGGACGGTGGTCAACGAGCGCGACGGGTTGGGCGACGAGACGCCGCCGGATTATCTGACTTCGGTGCAGGATGGCGGCTTCTATGGCTGGCCCTATTGCTATTGGGGGCAGATCGTCGACGACCGCGTGCCGCAAGACCCGGCCATGGTCGCCAAGGCGATCAAGCCGGATTTCGCGCTGGGCGGCCACACGGCCTCGCTGGGCCTGTGCTGGATGCCGGCGGGCACCTTGCCGGGCTTCCCCGATGGCATGGTCATCGGCCAGCATGGCTCCTGGAACCGCAGCAAGCTGAGCGGCTACAGGGTGGTGTTCGTGCCGTTCGAGCAGGGCCGCCCTGCCGGGCCGCCGCGCGATATCCTCACCGGGTTCCTCTCGGCGGATGAGCGCGAATCCCACGGCCGCCCGGTCGGCGTGGCCATCGGCCCGGACGGCTCGCTCTTGGTCGCCGACGATGTGGGCGATGTGATCTGGCGGGTGACGGGGGCCTGATTTGGACGCTTTCATACTTAGATCGAAACCACGGTGAGCCCTTCACCCTCGTGGTTCGAGGCTCCCCTTCGACAGGCTCAGGGTCGCACCTCACCATGAGGGTGAAGGGTCGGCAACGCTGCAGTAGTCCTCATCCTGAGGTGTGACCCTGAGCTTGTCGAAGGGGAGCCTCGAAGGACGAGGACGCTTGGCGCTGTTTCCATCAGAACAATAACCGCCCTAGATACCCCGAATATTGGGGCTTCCCCCCTCGATACGGGGGGAGGAGGAGGCCACCAGAAGCCCCTCCAGCAGCGCTTTGGTGGCCTGTATCGCCTTCTTCGATGTCACTTCCGGGTCGGGTGCTTTGGCGATCCACAGGGAGGCGTTCAGCGTGGCGCCAATGATGAGTTGCGCCGTGGCTTCCGGGTCGGTCGCCACGATCGTTCCTTCCTCGGCCAAAAGCCGCAGATTTTCGGTCATGTCGCGGAGGCAGGCGTTCTGGGACGGCCAGGACGTCGGGTCGCCTAAAACCGCCGGTCCGTCACGCAGCACGATGCGCTGGATTTCCGGCTCCAGCGCCATTTCGATATAGGCGATGGATTCATCGATAAAGCCCTGCCAGCGAGTCGGGGCTTTTTGCATCACAATCCGCAGCCGCTCATTCATCTCTGCGTCGATTTGCGCGATGACCGCCTGCAACAAGCCCTTCTTGTCTCCGAAATGATGATAGAGCGCGCCGCGCGTCAGCCCGGCGGCGGCGGTGAAATCATCCATCGAGGCATCCGCATAGCCGACTGTCCCGAAGGCCGCGCGCGCCGCCGCAATGAGCTTGGCGCGCGTTTCGGCAATCATTTCGCTGCGGGGCTTGTGTGCCATCTTCATCCTTTCACATACGACGCGTATATTGTCATTGACATACGCAGCGTATGCATCTACCCAATTCACATACGTCCCGTATATCAGAGGCACCCAACCGAAATCAAGGACTCCGTCAATGTCCAACCCCTATCGCGAAATCTTCAAGGCTCCGGGAACCAAGGCCTTCGCCTCGACCGGCTTCCTCGCGCGCCTGCCGCTTTCCATGGTCACCATGGGGACGGTGGCGATGCTGTCGCAAACCCATGGCGAATACTGGCTGGCGGGCGCTGTTTCCGCCACCTTCGCGCTCACCAACGCTTTCGTTTCGCCGCAGATATCGCGGCTGGTGGATCGCTATGGCCAAAGCCGCGTGCTGGCGCCCGTTACAACAATCTCCGTGGCGGGGTTCACCGGCCTCATTCTTGCCGCGCATTATGGCTGGCAGAACTGGTTGCTGTTCCTCTTCGCCTTCATTGCCGGGGTGATGCCCAGTATGCCCGCCATGGTGCGGGCGCGCTGGACCGCGATTTATCGCGATACGCCTAAGCTGCACACCGCTTTCGCCCTCGAATCCATCCTCGACGAGGCGATCTATATGCTGGGTTCCGTGTTCGCCATCGGGCTGAGCGTCACGGTCTTCCCCGAGGCGGGACCGCTTCTGGCAACGCTGTTCCTCGCGGTCGGCACGACGCTCTTTTTGGCGCAGAAATCGACGGAGCCGCCGGTGCATCCGGTAGAGGCTGCGGGCGGGCGCTCGGCTATCAGGCTTGGCGCGGTGCAGGTGCTGACGTTCACGCTCATCGCCATCGGCACGATGTTCGGCGCGGCGGAAGTCACCGTCATCGCGTTTTCGGAGGAACTGGGCCACAAGGGGGCCGCAAGCTTCATCCTGGCCGGCTATGCCGGGGGATCGCTGCTTGTCGGCCTGGTGTTCGGCACGCTCCGGCTGACCATGCCGCTGTCGCGCCAGTTCCTGTTCGCCATCTGCGTTGCAATGCTCACCGCGTTGCCGCTCTTGCTGATCGGCAGTATCTGGAGCATGGCGCTCCTGATGTTCCTCGCCGGCGCGTCGATTTCGCCGACCTTCATCACCGCTTTCGGGCTGATCGAGCGTCTGGTGCCGTCCTCGCAACTCACCGAGGGCATTACCTGGGTGATGACCGGCATGGGCATCGGTATGGCCACCGGCTCCTTCGCCTCAGGCTATGTGATCGACGTCTATGGCGCCCGCAACGGCTTCTGGATTCTGGTGGTGGCCGCCGCTGTCGCCCTGACGACCGCGCTGATCGGCTACCGGACGCTCCAGTTCCCGGCCGGATCTTCGACGCCGGAGGCAGCACTCGCGTAGCACCATAATCAGATACCGGAACACAAGAAAAAATCCCATCCGCTAAGGCGGATGGGGGTACAGCATCTGCGCGCCAAGGGTTTGCTTTAGCGGCAGCTAGCGGATCTGCATCACATCCTCTTGGATGGAAATCCCGCACGAGCTCGCTCGGGCCGGGCATCGGGTTTGGGGCAGCGTTTGGCCCATTCGACCGCCTCGGCCACGTCCTTGACCTGCCAGAGCCAGAAACCGGCGACCAGCTCGTTGGTCGCGAATTCCGAGCAACTCGGCTACGGCGATAACGAGTTTGTGCCATCGCAGGTCGCCGCCGCGATGTAAGCATCACTCGCCGTACCGGACAGCCTATTTGCAGTTCCGATTTGAGGTTGAGCCGTCGGGCATTTTCGTGCGGCACAAAATGGCGAAGCCATAGCCATGGGGCGTCAGCTTTGTTTCGGAAAAAATGGTGGCGCCCCGCAAATCCGCTCCCGTCAGATCGATCTTTCCGCCGAACCGCCCTGGAGAGGGCTTTGTATCGGTGGTCGAGGGATCAATTTCGACGCCAGGGGCTTCCGCCGCTCGTTTCGAAAGCCCCATAACGTTACCGAAAATCGTTGCGTTTCTCAAATCTGCGCCGTTGAGGTTTGCATTGTAAAAACTGCCACAAAGATTGGCTTTTTCGAGCTTTGCGTCCGAAAAATCGGCATTGGTGAAATCGGAGCAGATGCCGTTCATGGCGTCCGGCCCGCTCTGCGCGCCCGTTAAATTCGCTCGCCTCAATGTGGCATTGCTCATATCGACCCAAAAGAGGTTTGCGCCGCTCAAATTGGCTCCGGTCAGGTTGGTGCCTTTGAACGAATTTCCTCCCAGATTGGCTCCGGTGAAATCCGTACCTTTCAGGCTGGCTCCGTCCCAAGTCATGGTGTTGAGCGCGGATTGATACTTCGTGTTGCAGCTGACGAAATTGGCGTGGTCGATGCGCGCGCCGTCAAAAACGCCGTTGGCGACAGCATCGATGGTACATTGCAGCTTCCCGCCATCTGCATGTGCCGCCGGTTCGATGCCGCTCAAATCGACCCCCGAAAGATTGCAGCTCTTGCATTGGCCGGTCCGCCTGAACAAGTCCAGAGCAGCTGTATTGGGTTCGGCAAGAAGGTTCCGGAGCTGTTTTGTCCGATGGTCATATGCGGACACAAGACAGACGAAGTCATCGTGACACTTTGCGCGCACCTGTAGCCATTCGTGTTGACTTGCAGCCAATTTCTGCCGCCTCGTGCCATTCAGGAGTTGCTCCAACTTGCTATAAAGACCGGCCAGTTTTTCATCTTCCAGGGAAAGGCCAGCATCTGCGCAAATGGCGCGCTCGTCGGGCGTGCTTGCTTTTGCGCAGTTAAAACTCGCCGCATCTGCGGGAATTGCCGCGAGAGACACAAAAAGGCCGGAAATTGCTAGAAGTGGGAAAGCAAGCCGCATCGTTTAAGTACTCTGCATCATCTTGAGACTATAAATGTCAGATGATTATTCATGTCATATGTAAAGGAAATCTGTAGTATACGCTTACAATCGGTTTGTATTTCGATGTTAGTTGAGCCCAGCAAATCGGCTAAGATCATAGGATGTCCAGTTCGCAAACGGCAGCACCGTAGTTGACAATCCGTAGATCAAGCTATCTGACCCAAAAGCCGCGATGATCTCGCGTCCGAGCGCGGATGATCTCAAGCCGCTACATCTATGGAGTTTGCGCTGCCCTCAGGCCTTATGCGCAAAGCGCCCGAAGCTGCCGCGCGAAAAGCACAAGGGATCTCCCTCGCGGTGTGCGGCCCGCAGGACCTTGCCGATGATGATTGTATGATCGCCGGCATCGTGCAGCATCGAGCGTATGCATTCGAACCGGGCCAGCGTACCTGGAATGATCGGCGCGCCTTCCTCGTTCACGTACCAGGAAAGCCCGTCAAAGCCGCCCCCGCCGCGCGTGAAGCGGACACTCAGCGCGTCCTGGTCGGCACTCAGCACGTGGATCACGTAATGCTCGGCCTTTGTGTAAATGCCGTGCCTTGCCGAACGCTTGGCCGGCGACCAGAGGACCAGCGGCGGATCGAGCGAAACCGAGGCGAAGCTGTTGACCGTCATGCCGGTCGGCCCGCCCGGTCCCCTCGCCGTCACGACGGTGACGCCGGTCGTGAAACTGCCAAGCGCATTGCGGAATGTGCGGGCGTTCGTTGCATCCGGCACGAATACATGTTCGCCATGGGATGACAGATTGCCTGCAACCGTCATCAGGGCACCTCTTTTCCGATTGCCAGAGTGTAGAGTTCGAACCAAGCCTGCCGGTCAAGTTCGATTTTCGCCGCATCACCGATCCGGACGATTCGGTCGAGATTGTTCGTACCGACGACCGGCAGGATCCGGGCCGGGTGACGCAGCAGCCAGGCGATGGCAACCGCCGTTTCGTCCACATTCTGTTCCTTGCCGATCCGCTTCAGCGCCGCCACAAGTTCCGGTCGCGAACCGTCGAACAATGAGCCGCCGCCGAGCGGAGACCAGGCCATCGGCGCGATCATGCGCTCTTGCAAGAAGGCAAGATCGCCATTCGTAAAGGCCTGCGGCGCAATCAGGCTCATCTCGATCTGGTTGGTGACCAGCGTCTCTTCCATGGAGGATTGCAGCAGCGAGAAGTCCCATGGCCGGAAATTGGAAACGCCGACACTTCTGACCTTGCCGGATTTGACCAGCGCATCGAGCGCCGAGCCGGTTTCGTCCGGGTTCATGAGTGGATCAGGGCGATGGATCAGCAAGAGGTCGATATGGTCTATCGCCATTTCCTCAAGCGAGGTTTCGACGGATGCGATTATGTGCGCGGCGGTCGTGTCGTAGTGCTTGACCCGTGCCGATGCGTAGCGTCCGACGGGTGCAACGATATCGCATTTGGTGATGATCTCGATCCGATCACGCAGTGAAGGCGCTGTCTTCAGCATTGCACCGAAAAGGCCTTCGACCGCATAGCCGCCGTAAATGTCGGCGTGGTCCATGGTGGTGATGCCCTGTTGGAGGCAGGCTTCCACCTTGGCCTGGACCGATGCGGGGGAGGTGTCATCACCGTCTGCCAGCCTCCACATGCCACAAACGAGGCGGCTGAAATTCAGCCCGGGGGCAAGGTCGAT
Organism: Phyllobacterium phragmitis; assembly: GCF_002980495.1. GTDB lineage: Bacteria > Pseudomonadota > Alphaproteobacteria > Rhizobiales > Rhizobiaceae > Paramesorhizobium > Paramesorhizobium phragmitis. Next base: position 10,290 of record NZ_PVBR01000028.1, on the reverse strand, counting down.
GCGTTCCATTAGCGGCGTACTCCGTTTCCAAGCGGCGTTGCCGGCGTTTCGGCCGGGACGCGTCCATGTGCATGCGGCAGAGAACAGGTCTTCAACTGCGGCAGGACCTTGGTGCCGAAATGTTCAGCTTCGTCAAGATGCGGATAGCCGGAGAGGATGAAGGCGCGGATGCCCATTTTGCGATAGGTCTCCAGCTCGGACAGGATCTGGTCGGTGGAGCCGACGAGGGCTGCGCCGCAGCCGGAGCGGGCCCGTCCGATGCCCGTCCACAAATGCGGTTCGACATAGCCGAACTTGTCGGCAAGTTCACGGGCGCGGGCCTGGTGCGACACGCCGAGCGATATCGAATCATGTGCCCGGTCGCGGATCAGCTTGCCGTATTCGTCGTCCAGCCTGGAGACCAGGTGCTCGGCATATTCGCGCGCTTCTTTCTCCGTATCGCGGACGATCATGTGGACGCGCAGGCCGTAGTCCAGCGTGCGGCCGTGGGCGGCGGCGCGTTCGTTGGCCGCCTTCATCCTCTCCGCGATCTGTTCCTTGGGCTCCGGCCACATCAGGTAGACGTCGCATTGCGCGCCGCAGAGTTCCAGGGCGTCCGGCGAATAGCCGCCGAAATAGAGAAGCGGTCCGCCATTGTGCTGGTAGGGTCTGGCCGGATCGGTGGACACACCCTTGAAATTGTAGACCTCGCCTTCAAAGTCGATCGTGTCGCGCGTCCAGGCCTGACGGAGGATTTCCACCACCTCATGGCTGCGCCTGTAGCGGAAGGCGCTGTCGGCGGTTTCGCCCGGAAAGTCGGAGCTGATGACGTTCAGTGTCAGCCGACCCTTCAACATGTGATCGAGGGTGGCGATCGTGCGCGCCAGCATGATCGGCTGCATTTCGCCGCAGCGGATGGCGGCCAGAAAATTGATGCTGTCGGTCAGCGGTGCGCAGCCGGCGACGAAGGAAAGCGTGTCCTGGCCGACCTGATAGGACGACGGGCAGAGGATGTTGCGGAAACCAAGGGATTCCGCCTTCCTGGCAATCGAGGAACAGTGTTCGAAGCTCGAGCGCAGGCGCCCGTCCGGCACGCCGAGATATGCATAGTCATCCGAGCAAAGCGCTGAAAACCATGACATTTCTGCTGCGTCGAGATCTGCGGATGTGACGGGTACGATTGTCATGAAAGCTCCTCCCGAACCTCGCGGTTTTTTCTTGCGTATCATCAAGTTCTGTGTAAATCAATGATGTATCAATTTTCGGTCCGGCGTTTGGGAGGACGTGTCAGGCGATGGATCAGCCCCCCGGCAGCCTGCCGATTTACATTCAACTCGCCGAGCTTCTGGTACGCGATATCGCGGCCAACCGGCTCATCGATGGCGAACGCCTGCCGCCCGAGCGGGACATGGCCCAGCAACTTGGCGTGGCGGTCGGAACGCTGAGAAAGGCGCTTGCCGAGCTGCAGGCGAGGGGCCTTCTCGAGCGTGTGCAGGGCTCGGGCAATTACGTCCGCGCCATCAGTGACCCCAACAGCGTCTATGCAATGTTCCGGCTCGAACTGGTCGAGGGCGGTGGCCTGCCGACGGCGGAGGTGCTGGAGGTTTCGCGTCTGGAAAAACCGGAGCACCTGCCAAAATTCGGCAGTTCGGCTGAGGCGTATCGCATCCGGCGCATACGTTTCCTGTCCGGCAAGCCGGCGGCGCTCGAAGAAATCTGGCTCGATGGCAGCTATGCCGATGTAATCACAAAGGATGATCTCTCGGAATCCCTCTACCTTTTCTACCGGCAGAAGCTCGGGCTCTGGATCGTCCGGGCGGAGGATCAGGTCGGGCTCGGCGCCATTCCGGACTGGAGGCCCGGCGTCTTTGCCATGCCGGCGGGTGCTCCGGCGCCGCTGGTCAGCCGCGTCAGCCAGGCGCAGGATGGCGCGCGGGCGGAAGTCTCGCTCACCTGGTTCGATCCTGAGATCGCCCGCTACGTCGCCCGCCTGAAATAGGAAGAAACATGCCCAAGCTGAACTATGGCATTATCGGTTGTGGAATGATGGGGCAGGAGCATTTGCGCAACATTGCGCTTCTGGAGAATGCAGGCGTCGCGGCGATCTTCGAGCCGGATCCGGCCATGCGGGCGACTGCATCCGCTATGGCGCCAAAGGCGGTCATAACCGGTTCGGTTGCCGAGCTACTGGCGGTGGAGGCGGTCAACTGCCTGCTGATCGCCAGCCCCAACTATCTGCATCTGCGCCAGCTCGAAGAGATCGCCTTCATCCGTCCGCTGCCGGTCCTGGTCGAGAAACCGTTGTTCACCGCGCCCGAGGATGCGCCGCGTCTTGCCGCCTTGCGCGTCGCCTATCCCGCGCCGATCTGGGTGGCGATGGAGTACCGCTACATGCCGCCGGTCGCCAGGCTGGTCGAAGAGGCGGAGGCCGCCACCGGTGGTATCCGTATGCTGACGATCCGCGAGCATCGCTTTCCGTTCCTCGAAAAGGTCGGCGACTGGAACCGCTTCAACAGCAATACCGGCGGCACGCTGGTCGAGAAATGCTGCCACTTCTTCGACCTGATGCGTCACATCCTCAAATCCGATCCGGTGCGGGTGATGGCGTCAGGCGGTCAGGACGTGAACCATCTGGAAGAGGTCTACGGGGGAGAGCACTCCGATATCTGGGACAATGCCTATGTGATCGTCGATTTCGCCTCCGGCGCCCGCGCCATGCTGGAACTGTGCATGTTTGCCGAGGGCTCTCGCTATCAGGAGGAAATTTCCGCCGTCGGTCCGCTCGGCAAGATCGAATGCCATGTGCCGGGTCCGGGCCGATTCTGGCCGGACCACCTGGGCGCGCCGCCTGTCGCCCGGGTGGTGGTCTCGCCACGTGATCCGAAAGGCCCGAAGATGGTGGAAATCCCGGTCGATCCGCAGCTTCTCGCCGCCGGCGACCATAATGGTTCGACTTTCTACCAGCACCAGCGTTTCCAGCGGGCGGCCAATGGCGGCCAATCGGTTGAGGTCAGTCTGGATGATGGCTGGTGGGCAGTCGCCATGGGGCTGGCCGCACAGCAGTCCGCGGCGACCGGCAAGGCGGTCGATCTTTCCGCCGTGAGCTATAGGGTGGTCTGATGGCCTATCCGCCGCAGTTAAGTTCCGGCAGGCACGGGCGCTTATACGCCGCGCGCCTCGCCCGGTCTGGCCGCGGCCGTGGATTGCCGTTCGACAATGTGGCAAGCCAGTTCGATGCGTCGTGCCCGACCGGCAGTAAGGCTGCCGACGTTGTCGAGCAGAAGGTCGAGCGCCGTGGCGCCGATATCGCGCATCGGTATGTGGATCGACGTCAGCGGCGGATTGTAGAACGCGGCCTGGGGCAGGTCGTCCATACCCATGACGGAAACATCCTGCGGCACGCTATAGCCGGCCTTCTGCAGGCCGAGAATCGCGCCGGCGGCAAGGCTCTCGCCTGCCGTCAGAACGGCCGTGAAATCGAGACCGCGTTCGGCGATGCGTTTGCCGAGGGTCTCGGCTGCAAGTTCGGGCAGCCAGTCCCCGACTTCCATCACCAGCTGATCGATATCCACGGCGTTGCGGCTCAGCATCGCATCCCTCCAGCCTTCGAATCGCCGCTCGATGGTCCGCCGGCCGCGGCGCATGAGGAACAGGATGCGCTCGTGTCCGAGCCTTTGCAGATATTCCGTTGCCATGCGCGCGGCGGATCGGTTGCAGGGCGTGACGCTCGAAAGCCGCATCAGGGGATCGTCGCCATTGACCAGCACCACCGGCTTGCCGAAATCCCGGGTCAGTGCCAGTACATCCTCGTCGTCAAGGGTGAGAAACAGGAAGCCGGCGACATCGTCGTCATCCAGCGCCTCCTGCAGCACGGCAATGTCATGCGTTCCGCTCGACATGGGTTGGGTGACGATCCGGACGCCCAGTGTTTCGGCCCGCTGATGCAAACCCTCGAGAACCTGTGCGGTGAACTGATTGCGGACATAATCGATCATGGCGACGCTGCTTGCCGCCAGGATGATCTTCTTGCCGGCAATTGCGGAAGGGACGGAATAGTTGAGCGCCTTGGCCATTTCGGCGACTTGGGCGCGGATCTCCGGCCTCACCCCTTTTTCACCCGCAAGCGCGCGCGACGCGGTGCTCAGCGAAACGCCGCAGCGCGCCGCGATATCCTCCAGCCTGACCTTGCGGCTCGGTTTGCCCCGTTTACCGATCATGCGCGCACACTCGTTCCTCTTCTGATTGCAGATGAAGGAAGCTGCAAAAAATTTTCAGATTGCGCAACTAATTTTCATGTGTCACCGATTTCAAATCGTCATGAGGAGCTCTCCAGCGATCTCATGACGGCGAGAGTTGGGAGGAAATGCGAAATGGTGCCAGACGGCCGCGCTTTGCGCGAACGCTTGAAGCCGCTTGTCGCGGGTATGACGAATTTGCGTCACGACGGGCGGTATGACGAACCCAATCTGGACGGGACGCCCGGCGACTATATCAGTTTCAATTCCTGGGAATGGCCGCAAGGCATCGGGCTCTATGGTCTGGTACGGCTGTGGCGGCAGACGGGCGATGAAGCGCTGAAAGCGCTGGTGGAAAACTGGTACGCCGATCGCATTTCCGAAGGCCTGCCGGCGCTCAACATCAATACCACGGCGCCGATGCTCGCCCTTTCGCTTTTGTGGCGCGAGACCCGCGATCCGCGCTGGGCCGAAATCATGGATAAATGGGCCGACCGGATCTTGACGGACATGCCGCGCACGCCGGAGGGCGGTCTGCCGCACATCGTTTCAGACAAGATCAACGACCGCGAATTGTGGGACGACACACTCGTCATGGTCGGACTGTTCCTTGCATCCTACGGCCAGGCAAGCGGCCGGCGGGAACTCGTCGATGAAGCCTGCCGTCAGTTCCTCCTGCACACTCGCTATCTCGCCGACACGAAGTCCGGCCTGTGGTTCCATGGGTGGACGTTCGATGGCCGGCACAATTTCGCCCAGGCGCTCTGGGGGCGCGGCAATTGCTGGATCACGCTCGGCATTCTCGACCTGATCGAGCTTGCCGATATTCCGGTTCCGATCCGCACCTTCCTGCTCGGCGTTCTGGAGACGCAGATCGATGCGCTCTTGAAGCTGCAGGCCCCATCCGGCGCCTGGCACACGCTGCTCGACGATCCGTCTTCCTACGAAGAAATTTCCGCGACCGCCGGCTTCGGCTACGGACTATTGAAGGCTGCCCGGCTTGGGCTCGGCCCGGCGGGCTGCCGTGAGGCCGGTTTGCGGGCGCTTGACGTGTTGCTGGCCAATATCGACGAGACGGGGACCGTCGCGAATGTGTCCTATGGTACGCGCATGGGCCACGATCTGCAGTTCTATAGGGATATCCCGATCCAGCCGACCGGCTACGGCCAGGCGCTGGCGATCCTCTGCCTCACCGAAGGATTGAAGCACACGGGCGCGGAAGCGGAGGTGGCGGCATGACGATGCGCGTTCTCTATGGCGTCTCTCCGAACGACATTCCGTCATTCGACACGAAGAGGCTGAGGGCTGAATTCCTCATCGAAGGCCTCTTTGCGCCCGGTAATATCGAGTTCGCCTATACCCATGTCGACCGCATGGTCGTCGGCGCAGCCTGCCCGGCGCAAACGCCGCTCATTTTCGGCGATGGCGCTGATGTCGGCACGCCGCTGTTCTTCACCGCCCGCGAGATGGGGATCGCCAATCTCGGCGATGCAGGCAGGATCATCGTCGACGGGCAGGAATTCGCTCTCGCCAATCGCGATATCCTCTATGTCGGCCGGGGTGCGGAGCAGGTCACGCTTGCAAGCGACGATCCGGCCAATCCTGCCCGCTTCTACATGAATTCCGTGCCGGCGGGCCGCGATATCGCGCACCGTCTGATCACCAGGGACGAAGCCAAGCCGCTCGATCTCGGCGAAGACAGACGGTCGAACAAGCGGCGCTTGAGAATGTACATCCATCCCGAGGTCGCCCCGTCATGCCTCCTGTTGATGGGGATCACCGATCTTGCACCCGGCAGCATCTGGAACACCATGCCGCCGCACCTGCATGAGCGGCGCATGGAAGCCTATTGCTATTTCGACCTCGCCGAGGCCGACCGGGTGATCCATCTGATGGGCCGGCCGGACGAAACACGCAATCTCATCGTGGCAAATGGGGATGTCGTCATCTCCCCGGCCTGGTCGATTCATATGGGCGCCGGTACCGGCCCCTATGCCTTTGTCTGGGGCATGACCGGCGAAAACCAGGCCTATACCGAATTTGACCCGGTTCCTGTGGCGGACCTGAAATGAACATGGCTGTGACCTCGACTGCAAAGATGGATTACCTCCGCCGCCCGCTTGGCGAAGGCATGCCGGTGACCTATTGGCAGCTCGGCGCCACCGCCGAAGCGCGCTACGATGTGCCGGACCAGCCGATGAAGGGGGAAATGGATCCCTTCTTCTTCATGACCAAGCACAAGAACTTCATTCCGCACGAATATCCCTGCCGCACGGCCTTCGCCGCCGAGCGGCGCGGCAAGCGTCCGAATGTCGTGGGCGCCTTCGAGCTTTCCCGCTTCTGGCTGCCTTTCGGCTCGCCGCGCGTCGATCTCTCCAGTTTCTGGTTCCGCCCGACCGTGATCGGCACCTGGGCCCGGACGACGATCGCGGTGAAACAGGCGGGCTCCGCCACGCTGCGGCTCGGGACTTGCGGCGGCGCGGTGCTTTTCGTCAATGGCGCGGAAGTCGGCTGGATGGCGGATTATGTGCGCAACCTTGAAGCCAGGCAGGCGTTCTCCGTCGCGCTTCAGGCCGGTGAAAACGAGATTGCGATCTTCTTCGACGATCTCGCCGAGCGCGACGCCCGCTACTTCTTCCAGATGGATTATGTCTGCGGGCCTGCGGCCGAGCAGGCACTGCCGGTGCCGGTTCAGGCTGATGTGGCCGGAGAGATCGAAGCCGCCCTCGACAAGATGCATTTCGAACGGCCGGTCTACCGGTCCGGCGAGGTGGCGCTGATGACATCAGCAGCACTTTCCGTCGATGCCGCGGCGGTGATCACGATTGCCGGCGATTTCATGTCCCGCGAAGACCCTGTGAAAATCGAACGCGGCCTGAAGGCCGGTGTAACCCGTTTGATCGTGGGTGAAACCGAGGCGCTTTCATCCGATTTCAGGCATTTTCATGTGGCTGTTTCCCTCGGTGGATTTACCGCATCGCGCGTCTTCGGTGTGGAGATCTGCCACGCTGAACGGCAGGGCCAGGCCGCCGGCGATCTCGCAGGCCGCGTCCGGGAAACCCTCGACGAAATCTCCAGATATGGCGAGCCGGACAATGTGACGGCGCTCGCCCGCCTCGGTTCCGGTCGTTTCGGGCCGGAAACGGACCGAATGATCGCCGATACGCTGCCGGCGATTATCGATTGCCACGATTGCGCAGACTTCGCGCTGGTGCCGCTTCTCTGGTGCCGGACCGCTTATGGTGCAAATATCGCGCCGGAGGTGGTTGCTGAGATCGACGAAGCGATTCTCAGCTACCGCTACTGGATGGATGAGCCGGGCAATGACGTGCAGTGGTACTTCTCCGAAAACCATGCGCTGCTTTTCCACACCGCCGCCTATCTTGCGGGCGCGCTTTTGCCGAAAGCCCGGTTCAAGCGTTCCGGGCGGCTTGGCCGCGAGCAGTCTGCGATCGGCCTTGCCCGCGTCTGCGCATGGCTCGATCATTTCGAGAAATGGGAGATGGCCGAATTCAATTCCGCGCCTTATTTCCCGATCGATCTCAAGGGGCTGACGGCGCTCTTCGCCCTGGCCCCCGATGCCGATGTCCGCGAGCGCGCCCACAAGGCGGTCCGGCGGTTGGTCACGATCATCGCCCGCTCGGCCCATCATGGCATCCTGACCGGGGCGCAGGGGCGCTCCTATGAACACACGCTGCGCGCCGCCGGCTCGCTGGAGCTCTCCGGCATTTCTCGCCTCATCTGGGGGAAAGGCAATTACGGACGGCGCGTTCATGCCCTGCCGCAGATGGCGCTTTGCCTGCGCGACCACGGCCTCGAGATTCCAGCGGATCTCACCGCCATTGCCGATTGGCAGGAGAGCGAAGCCCAGGAATGGTGCTTCGCCCAAGGGCAGGACCGCGTCGCACGGCTCTATCATTACAAGACGCAAGCCTATTCGATCGGCACGGCGGCGCATTACCGCTGGAACGAGTGGGGCTATCAGGAAACGGTTCTGCACATCCGGCTTGGCGACAATCCCGATGCGCAAATCTGGATCAATCATCCCGGCGAGACGATCCATTCCGGCTATGGTCGCCCATCCTATTGGGGCGGGTCCGGCAGCCTGCCGCGCCTTTGGCACTATCGCGGCCTGGCGGTGATGATCTTCGAATGCGCGCCGGAACAGCCGGATTTCACCCATGCCTGGTTCCCGCGGCAGGTGTTCGACGCCTCAGTGGTGACTGGCGAGACCGCAGTGGCGCGGTCCGGAAACGGTCTGGTGCTGCTGAAAGGCAGCGCGCGGCTCGAACGCGTCGGCGAGGGACCGACGGCGGGCAATGAGATGCGGCTGCCGGGGCGCAGGGGCATCTGGATCATCCGGCTTGGCGATGCCGGCCGGGATGGATCCGAAGAGGCGTTTGCCGCCCGTTTCGCCGGTCTCGCGCTCGTGCCGGGCGAGAACGACGCGCTTGTCATCAACGACCCGGACTACGGTCCGGTCACTTTCCATGCGGACGGCCGTACCGCTGCCGAAGGGCGGCTGGTCGATCCAGGTCAGTGGGGTATTGAAGGCAACGCGACAAAGCTTCCGCCAGGGCCGATCGGCTCGGGGGGCTAGAAAATGCGGCGGTGGCTTGGGATGGAGGCCATCACCCATTGCAACTGACGGATTGACCGTCCATCGAAGGAGGAGACGATGATGAGGAGCAAGATAATTCTAGCGGCGGCTGGTCTGGCGCTGCTTTCGACAACGGCAGCCTTTGCCGGCGACGTGCGTATCATGTGGTATTCGGATGGTGTCGAGGGCGAGGTCCTGAAAGACCTGATCAGCCGCTTCGAGAAGGAAAATCCGGATATTCACGTCACCATCGATGAAGTGGCCTATTCGACCATCAAGGAGCAGTTGCCCGTGCAGCTTGCCGCTGGCCACGGTCCTGATATCGCCCGTGTCACCAATCTGAAGTCGCTTTCGCAGTACTGGCTGGACATGACGCCCTATCTGAAGGATGCCGATGTCTGGAAGAAGAACTACGGCGACACGCTCGACTGGATGCGTCCCGATGGTTCCGACGTCATTCCGGGCTTCATGACACAAATGACGCTGACCGGCGGTTTTGCCAACAAGACGCTGTTCGAACAGGCCGGTGTCGAGCTGCCGGGCGAGGGCGCGACCTGGCAAGACTGGGTGATGGCGGCCAAGAAAGTAGCCGACAGCCAGCAAATTCCCTATCCCGTCGCGATCGACCGTTCCGGTCACCGCATCACCGGTCCGATGATCTCCTACGGCGCCAACTATATCGGCGCGGACGGCATGCCGGCGCCGCTCGACGATGGCGCCAAGATGTTCATCTCGGATCTGGTTGGCTGGACGAAGGACGGCATCGCCGAAAAGGATGTCTGGGTTTCGGCCGCCGGCACGACCTATCGTCCGGCCGCCGACGATTTCATCAACGCGCAGGTGGCGTTCTACTACGCCGGTTCCTGGCAGATCCCGAATTTCATGACCAAGATCGATGACGGCTTCGACTGGGTTGCAACCGGCAGCCCCTGCGGTCCCGCTGCCTGCACCGGTATGCCCGGTGGCGCTGGCCTTGTTGCCATGAAGGCGACCAAGAACCCCAAGGACGTGGCCAAGGTGATGGATTATCTTGCCTCCACGCCTGTCGCCAAGGAGTTCGCCGAGCGGACATTGTTCCTGCCGGCCAACAAGGAAGTCATTGCCAACGGTCTTGATTTCAAGACCGACAGCCAACTGGTGAAGGACGCGCTGGACACTTTCATCAAGGTGTCCTCGACGACTGCGCCCGAAGCTGTGAAGCTTGCAGGCTGGAAGTGGTCCGACACCTATTATGGCGCGCTCGTCAGCCGCATCAGCCAGGTCATGGCGGGCGAACTCACCCTTGATGAGGCCTATCAGCGTATCGATCAGGATATCGCCGGCAAAGCCAAGGAAGCACAGTGAGCCGTTAGGTCGTAGTGACGATTTAAGGTTTTGGGATTCCAAAATTCCGGCAAATCAGATTCAACACTGACTTTTGGAGGTCAGTGATGGATTGCGATGTTCTTCGGGATGATCAATGGGAACGGATCAAGG
>NZ_PVBR01000027.1 GCF_002980495.1 Phyllobacterium phragmitis | reverse complement strand
CTTGCCATTACGATAAAAGACCGGACGGGCATGAAACGCGACTATTATCTGGGGACAAAGGGGCGAATCATCGCGCCGGGCGAAAGCCTCGCCTTTTCCAGCCGTCTGCCTGCCCCTAAGGACAGGGTGGAGGCGGTGGGGGTCAGGCTGTCGCCGCGATAAGGGGTGTCGATATTCAGATGATGGCGGGCTGCAAACGACGTTTTCGCCTCGCCTGACCTGAATCTCAACATACCCAAGCCAGACCGTATCTTCGCTCTTTTCGGATTGATTCCGGTCTTTGCGAAGTGGAAAACATTTAAAAACATTCAGGCGGAGAACATCCGATGCCGGAAGTCGGCGGCAAGACCATCGAAACGCTGTTCAGCGCGGAAGACATCGCGGCGCGCAATCTCGATCTGGCGCGACAGATCTCGGACAGGCATTTTCACGATCTGCTGGTGGTCTCGATCCTGAAGGGCTCCTTCATCTTCGCCGCCGATCTCATCCGCGCCATGCATGATGTGGGCGTCGAGCCGCATGTCGAGTTCATCACCGTCTCGAGCTATGGGGCCGGTACCGAAAGCGGCCAGGTGCGGCTCCTGCGCGATATCGACAGCGATGTCTCGGGGCGTGATGTGCTGTTGATCGACGATATCCTGGAATCGGGCAAGACGCTGAAATTCGTCCGCGAGCTGATGCTGGAGCGCGGCGCGCGCAGCGTTTCCATTGCGGTGCTGCTCGATAAATCAGTGCGCCGGAAGACCGATATCGAAGCCGATTTCAAGGGTTTCGAGTGCCCGGATTATTTCGTCGTGGGTTATGGAATGGATGTCGGCCATGCCTTTCGGCAATTGCCGTTCGTCGGCTGGGTGAGGGATTGAGCAGCCCACTTTAGCGCCGGCGCTTCATCACCCCCCTCTGGCCTGCCGGCCATCTCCACCCTTGTGGGGGAGATGGCCGGCAGGCCAGAGGGGGGTGATGCTCAATCGAATTTGAGCAGCCGTTCCAGATAGTCCTTTTCGACCTGCGGGCTCAGTGAATTGCCGAGGCGGCGGCGGATTTCTTCGAGGATCTGCCGGGCGCGCTGGATATCGATCTCGCCGGGAAGCTTGACGCTGTCGCCGAAATCCGGGCCGGTGTTGGTGCGCGGCCGGCCGAGCGGATCGCGATTGTCAGGCGATTGCTGGCCGCGGTTTCCGTTGGGGCCATTTTCGCCCATGGCCTGCTGCATCTGCTGCATCATGTTGCGCGCGCCGCGCCGCAGCGCATCGAGCGCATTGGCCTGCTGGTCGGTCGCTTCTCCGCCCTCGGCGCGTCCGAGCGCTTCGCCGGCGCGTCCCATCGAGTCACCCGCTTCGCCCATCTCCTGGCCGGGTTCCATGCCCATGCCCTTGAGACCATCCATCAATTGCTGGAGTTCCGACTGGAGCTGGCCTTGTCCCTGTTGTAGCTTGCGCATGGCCTCAGCCAATTGTTCCTGCGTCATCTGACCGTTCTGGCCCTGTTGCCCATTCTGGCCCTGCTGCCGGCCTTGCTCGCCCTCCTGGCCCTCCTGGCCCTGTTGTCCCTGCATCTGCTGATCCAGACGGAAGGTCTCGTTCATCATCTCCTGCTGACGACGCATCAGGTTGCCGAGCTTGTTCATTTGCTGGCGCATCTGCCCCTGTTGTCCCTGCTGGCCTTGCTGCCCCTGCTGGTTCTGGCCCATCTGCAGATTGTTCATCATGTTTTCGAGCTGCGAAAGAAGCTGCTGCGCCTGATCGCGCGAGCCCTGTTTCGCGAGATTCTCGATCTGGTCCATCATCCGGTCGAGATCCTTTTGCGTCAGCATCTGCATGTTGGGGTCGAGCGCTTGCTGGGCATTCGGGTTTTGCTGCTGGCGCTGGGCGAATTCACGCAGGAAGTCCTGCATAGCCTGGCGCAGCTCGGCCATCAGCTTTTCGATCTCCTCGGGACTGGCGCCATTCTGGATCGCCTGCTTCAAGGCTTCCTGGGCCTGCCGCAGCCGCCTTTCCGCCGCCGTGAGCTGGCCGTCCTCGATACCGCGCGCCACCTGCCACATATAGGCCACGACATCGCGGAGCTGGTCGTCATTGCGGGCAAATTTGAGCCTGGAATAGACGCTGCGCAGGGCGAGATAATGCGTTGCGTTCTTGATCGTATCCTCCGGGCGCAGCGTGATCGCGCTCAGCATGTCGAGCACATGGTCGCGCTGATTGGCGTCGAGCGCCAATATGCGCCGCTGCTCGACGACCGCACGGGCCAGCGGGTTTGAGAAAGGACGTTCGGGCAGGACGAGGGTCTTCGTCTCGCTGCGCCCTTCCTGCCCGGCATCGTCGGTGGCGGCCAGCGTCAGCCGCACTTCCGATCCGGCCCATGGGTGCTCGGTGATATCTTTCGAGGTTGTCGCTTCCTTCGAGGCCGCGCCGCGCCGCGGCAGGACAAGCGGCACATCGGGGGCCTTGTAGAGCGGGTGGGCGGCGGCGGCCGGCTTTTCGGCCCGAACGATGTCGGCACGCCCCTTGGCGGCACCGTAATCATCATCGATCGAATAGGAAAGCTCAAGCGTGCCGTTCAGCGCGCGGCTCGGATCCTTGGTGAAACGGATGAGAGGCGGCTGATCGGGGATGACGGCGAAAGACCATTTGGCGAGCGTGCCGCTGCCGGAAAGAGTGAGCCCGGTCTGGCTTTCCAGCGGAAACTGGAAATTGCGGGCGTTCTGCACTCCCGTAGGCGAGGATGCAGCGGGGGCCTGGCCGTTCGATGGCGTGGCCGCGTCGTTTTCCGCGGGCTGGACATCCCGGCCGGTTCCGTCGGCCCCGGTTGCGGTCAGCGTTTCGTTGCCGCTGCCGCCGATGACCCGCACCGCGACCACACTCCCCTGGGGAACGGTGAAGCTGGTGTTCTCGCTGTTGGTCTGCGCCGTCAGGAAGATCGGTGCGCGACCGGTATAACGCGGCGGCGTCACCCACGCGTCGATGCGCGGCGGAACGCCGCCCGCGCCGTAGCGGATGTGGAAGGCATCGGAAAGGCTGCCGCCGGATGGGCCGCTGGCATAGGCGAGCGCGGTCACGAAAAGCAGGGCAACGCCGGCGCGCAGGCCCCAGGGATCGCGTTCGGGAATGCGCGGGCGTGGTGCGCCGCCCTGCAGATCCTTCAACTTGTCGGCCATGCGGCGGCGATGCTCTTCCCACAGCGCCTTGGCGAAAGGATCGTGCTGCCCGGAAGCCATGGCATCGGCCTGGACGGAAATCGGCTCATGGACCAGCAGATTGGCTGCCTCCAGACGGTGGTCGATTTCCGATCGTTTCGGGATACGCAGGCGCGTCGGCAAATAAAGGGCCACGAGGCCTGCGATGGCGAACGCCGCAAGCAGGGCCATATGCAGCCAGCCCGGCATCCGCGGGAAGAGGCCGAACCAGGAGGTGGCGGCAAAGAGCGCTACCAGGATCACAAGCGGCAGGACGAGCGGCCACAGCCGTTCGAATGTCATCGAAAGGAAGGCGGTGCGGCGGACCCTGCGGATAGCCGCAAGAGCTTCCGTTTCGACGGTTTGCGTCTCGGGCATGTCGTCGCGTGGATCTGCCATGCTCGCCTCGTTCCAATCGGCCGCGCATAGGCGGCATTTTCATTAGAATAGCACTCATCATGGCAAAGACGAGACTTTGCGTGAAAAAAACCGTTCAACCGTATGTGTCAATCGCTGTCGTCAGAGCGGGAGGAAGAAATATGTGAAGCGGTTTTCCGCCCGCACCCCGCTCAATTGGGAGCCGCTCGGGCTAGAGCCAGTCGGGCACGGAATCGAGATCGATCAGCGCATCATAGCCGGTGCGCGGGCGCACTACATGGTAGCGGTCGCCGTCGACCAGCACTTCGGGCACCAGGAGCCGGCTGTTATAGGTGCTCGACTGAACCGCGCCATAGGCGCCCGCCGTCATGATGGCGAGAAGGTCGCCCGGCGCCGGGTATGGCATGTCGCGGTCCTGGCCGAGATAGTCGCCCGTTTCGCAGACCGGACCGACGATGTCCGCCCGGATGCGGCGTTGGCCGTCCTTAGGGGCCGCGACGGGGCGGATATCGTGAAACGCGTCATAAAGCGTCGGGCGGATGAGGTCATTCATCGCCGCATCGACGATGATGAAATTCCTGGCGTCGCCTTCCTTTACGAAAATGACTTCGCAAACCAGAATGCCGGCATTGCCGACGATCAGCCGGCCGGGCTCGAAGATCGTCTTCAGGCCGAGCGGGCGGATATGCTTGCGCACGATGGCCGAATAGGCATCGGGTAGCGGTGGCGGATTGTTGTCGGCGCGGTAGGGGATGCCGAGCCCGCCGCCGAGATCGACATGCTCGATGGCGTGTCCGTCGGCCTTCAATTGGGCGACAAGCTTGGCCAGCAATGCGAAGGCATCGTCGAAGGGCTGCAGTTCGGTGATCTGGCTGCCGATATGCATGTCGATGCCGGTGACGCCGAGGCCAGGCAGGCTCGCGGCTCTGGCGTAGACATCGCGCGCCTTCTGGTGCGGAATGCCGAACTTGTTCTCGGCCTTGCCGGTGGAGATCTTGCTGTGCGTCCTGGCATCGACGTCGGGGTTGATGCGCAGCGAGACCGGTGCCGTCTTTCCGGCCGCGACGGCGCGCGCCGAAAGAAGCTCCAGCTCCGGTTCGGATTCGACGTTGAAGCAGCGGATGCCGGCGGCGAGCGCGAAATCCATCTCGTCCGCCTTCTTGCCGACGCCGGAGAAGACGATTCTGTCGGCCGGGATGCCGGCGGCGAGTGCGCGCCGCAATTCGCCTTCCGATACCACGTCTGCGCCGGAACCGAGCTTTGCCAGCGTCTTCAGTACGGCCTGGTTGGAATTGGCCTTGGGCGCATAGCAGACCAACACATCCATATCGGCGAAGGCCTCGGAGAAGACGCGGTAATGGCGCGCCAGCGTGGCGGTCGAATAGCAGTAGAACGGCGTGCCGACCGCTCTCGCGATATCCGCGACGCTGACATTCTCGGCGTGAAGAACGCCGTCACGATAATCGAAATGGTTCAAGGTCTTGATGCTCTTTTGACAGCGCCGGTTCGGGCCGGCTACTGGATCAGCTTGTCGAGGATGAAAGGTTTATCCTCGGCCGGTTTCTCCCTGGTCCGGCCGTTTTCGTCGGTGACGATGGAGGCGGGCGGCGGTTCGAGATCGCCGCGCCGGCCACAGGCCGAGAGCGCGCTGCCAAGGGCTGCGGCAAGAAGAAGGGTCGAGATGAAGGAACGGCCTGTCATGCGGTTGGTCCTGAACCCGTGTTGGTGTTGCCTTTGTCTAGCGGAAAAGCGGGCGCATTGCACCCCGCTTTGTAAACGCGTTTTTGGTAACGATGCCACTTGTTTCTGGTATCGTTGCCATGCTCTGTCCTATATGGATTTTATGCCTTTTGGTAACGTTGTCATTGCCTGATCAGACGCTTTTTCCAGAACCTGATCTGGCGGCGCACTTCCTGGGGGGCGGTGCCGCCGTAGGACTGGCGGCTGCGGACCGATTTATCCACCGTGAGGAATCCGAAGACGGCTTCGCTTATGCCGGGATGGATGGATTGCATGTCTTCCAGCGACAGTTTGGCCAGATCGCATTTCTTCGCTTCTGCAAGTGCCACGGCGCGTCCCGTCGCGTGGTGTGCTTCGCGGAACGGCAATCCCAATTCGCGCACCAGCCAATCGGCGAGATCGGTGGCCGTCGAATAGCCTGAGCCGGCGGCCTTCTTCATCGATGCCGTGTTGACGGTCAGGTCGCGGACCATGCCGGTCATCGCGGCAAGCGCCAGTTCGAGCGTCTCGGCGGCGTCGAAGATGGCTTCCTTGTCCTCCTGCATGTCCTTGGAATAGGCGAGCGGCAGGCCTTTCATCACGGTGAGAAGGCCGACCAGCGATCCGGTGATGCGGCCGGTCTTGGCGCGGACCAGTTCGGCGGCATCGGGGTTCTTCTTCTGCGGCATGATCGACGAGCCGGTCGAAAAGGCGTCGGAGAGCCGGATGAAATTGAATTGCGGCGTCGACCAGATGACGATCTCCTCGGCAAGACGCGACAGATGCGTGGCGCAGATCGCGGCGAGGCTCAGAAATTCCAGCGCATAATCGCGGTCCGAGACGCTGTCGATGGAATTGCGCGTCGGCTCGCGGAAGCCCAACGCCTTCGCCGTCATATGACGGTCGATGGGGAAGCCGGTTCCGGCAAGGGCTGCAGCGCCGAGCGGCGATTCGTCGAGGCGTTGGATGGCGTCGCGTACCCGCGACAAATCGCGTCCGAACATTTCGACGTAGGCCATGCAATGGTGGCCGAAGGTCACCGGCTGCGCCGTCTGGAGATGGGTGAAGCCCGGCATCACCGTTGCCGCGTGCTCCTCGGCGCGTTCGAGAAAAGCCTCGATCAGCTTTTTCAATGCGGACGCCGTCTTGCTCAATTCGTCCTTGACCCAAAGGCGGAAATCCACCGCCACTTGGTCATTGCGCGAGCGCGCCGTGTGCAGGCGTCCGGCGGCGGGGCCGATCAACTCGGCCAGCCGTGCTTCGATATTCATGTGGATGTCTTCGAGCTTGCGCGAGAAGGCGAATTTGCCGCTCTCGATCTCTGACAATATCGTGTTCAGGCCGTCTACGATCTTGTCGTGGTCGTCTGCCGCAATTATGCCGGTCTTGGCGAGCATGGCGGCATGGGCGAGCGATCCGCGGATGTCCTGGGCATAGAGCTTGCGGTCGAAGCCGATCGAGGCGTTGATCTCTTCCATGATCGCGTCGGGACCGGATGCGAAGCGCCCGCCCCACATTTCATTGCTGGACTTTTGTTCGGTCATGGTCGAATGCCTCGGATGGAAACGTGAAAGAGATCAACGGATATGGCAGCAGACAGCGAAAACGACAAAGCTGGAAAATCCGGAAGTGGAAGGCTCATCCTTCTTGCCGGTCTCGCTGGCCTTATCGCCGGTGCCGTGGCGGTATACGTGATGGAACGGCCATCTGGCAATGTCGCAGCGTCGATCGAGGCTACCGCGGATGGCGGGCAGTGTGCGATGAAGGCGGATGTCGCCAAATCTCTCGATGCGGCGGCGACGGGTTCGGTCGCGGCGATGCGCGCCTCCGATACGCCGCAATCGGTGAAGGATCTCGCCTTCACCGGGCCGGATGGCGGTAAAATGACACTTGCCGATTTTGCGGGAAAGACGCTGCTGGTCAATCTCTGGGCCACCTGGTGCGCACCCTGCCGCGAGGAGATGCCGGCGCTCGATCAGCTGCAGGCATCGCAAGGCGGCGATGATTTTCAGGTCGTCGCGATCAATATCGATACGGGCGACGATACGAAGCCGAAGGCTTTTCTCTCGGAAATCGGCGTCCACTCGCTCGGATTCTATCGGGACGCGACAATGGGCGTCTTCAACGAGCTGAAGCGGAAGAACCTCGCTTTCGGCCTGCCGGTCACGATGATCGTCGACAAGGATGGCTGCCAGATCGCGGCCATGAACGGTCCTGCCGATTGGGCCGGAGACGACGCGAAGAAGCTCGTCGATGCGGCCAGGGCGATGAACCAGTAGGATACGCAATAGGCTCTGGACAGGCGGCAGTTTCTATGGATTGCTTGGCTCCTGACCATTCGGAGCGTTGTTCATGACCTTGGAAATCTGGCTCGCCTTTACCGCGGCATCGGCAATTCTCCTGATCATTCCCGGACCGACCGTGCTGCTCGTCGTTTCCTATGCGCTCGGCCAGGGATGGCGCACGGCGTTTCCCATGGCTTTCGGCGTGGCGCTCGGCGATTTCACCGCCATGACGCTTTCGATGCTTGGCGTCGGCGCGCTGCTGGCGGCGTCCGCCACGATCTTCACAGCGGTCAAATGGGTGGGTGCGGCCTATCTCATATGGCTTGGGATCAAGCTTTTCCGCGCCGGCGGCACGATGGAGGCCGAGGTGCGGCAGGGCGCGGCATCGCCATTGCGGATGCTGGCGCATGCCTGGCTGGTGACGGCGCTCAATCCCAAGAGCATCACGTTTTTCGTGGCTTTCCTGCCGCAGTTCCTCGATCCGAACCTGGATTTCATGACGCAGCTGGCGATCTTCGAGGCGACGTTCCTGGTTCTGGCTTTCGTCAACGCGTTCGGTTATGCGCTTGCGGCGACGCGGGCGCGGAGCGTCTTCCGCAGTCGGCGCGCCATCGGCATCTTCAACCGCGCCGGCGGAACGCTTTTGATCGGCGCAGGCGTTGCCACCGCCACGATGCGTTCATCTTGAAAACCGATCACGCGGTGAAGCCGCCGCGCTTCAACCTGTTAATGGCGAGGTCGAGCGCGGAGAGAAAGGCAGAACGGTCGCGGGCGGCAAAGGGCGGCGGGCCGCCGGTGATCTGCCCCGCGGAGCGCAGTTCCTCCATCAGATTGCGGGTGGCGAGCGTGTTGCCGATGGAGGCCTCGGTGAAGGCGCGGCCATTGGGCGCGATTGCCGCAGCGCCCGCATTGACGACCCGGCTGGCCAGCGGAATATCAGCGGTGACGACGATGGCGCCAGGACCCGCGCGCTCGGCAATCCAGTCGTCGGCGACGTCGAGACCGCTCGGCACGATCACCCGCTCGATCAGCGGATCGCGGGGGACTGCAATGAAGGCGTTGGCGACGACATAGACTTTCACCCCATGGCGTTCCGCGACGCGGTAGATCTCTGCCTTCACCGGGCATGCATCGGCATCGACATAGATGGTGATGGGGCGGGATCGATCACTCATGCGCCACCAGATGGCAGAGGCGGGCGGGTGTTGCAAGGCGCACGTTATTCTTCAAATGAATGCTGCGATCAAAATAATGAACTGGCCTGCAGGGCCGGAGCGGAATAAAGGCAGGGGCGAATCTCTGGAAGAAACCATGCCCGTCAAATATTTCCCCGCGCTTTTCGTCCTGCTCTGGGCCACCGGCTTCATCGGCGCCGGTTATGCGATGCCCTATGCTGAACCATTCGGCTTCATGACGGTGCGGTTTGCCATCGCGGCGGCCATTCTGGGCGTGTGGGCGCTGGTCGGCGGCAGTCCCTGGCCAAACCGCCGCGGTGCGTTTCATGCCGCTGTCGCCGGCTGCCTGATCCACGGCATCTATCTCTCAGGCGTTTTTTGGGCGGTGCACCGCGGATTGCCCGCCGGCATGTCGGCGCTGGTCGTCGGGCTGCAGCCGCTCATCACCACGCTGATCGCCGGTGCGACGCTCGGCGAAAGGATCGAGCGGCGGCATTGGATCGGTCTCGCCATCGGCTTCATCGGCGTCGTCATGGTGCTGTGGCCGAAATTCTCGCTCGCTTCCGGCGGGATCAACGCCGTCACCATTGGTGCTGTGTTCCTGTCGGTGCTTGCCATCAGCACGGGCACGGTGTGGCAGAAGCGCTTTGTCGGGCAGGTCGATCTGAAAACCGGCGCGACCATCCAATATCTGGCCGCCGCCGTTCTGACCGGCATCGCCTCATTCTTCCTGGAGGACCATCAAGTCATCTGGTCGCCCTGGCTGCTTTTCGCCATGACCTGGCTGGTGCTGGTGCTGTCGATCGGTGCGGTGCTGCTCTTGATGGTGCTGATCCGGCAAGGCGCTGTGTCGAAAGTCGCCTCGCTGTTCTATCTCGTGCCGGGAACGACGGCGCTGATGGCCTATCTGCTCTTCGGCGAGACGCTGAGCCTTGTCCAGTTCATCGGCATGGCGATCACGACTTTCGGCGTGGCGCTGGCTACCGTCCGCGCATCGGCCCGAAAACCGGTGCCGGCTTTCGGAAAGCACGATGCGCAGATTCAATAAAGCTACAGCGCCCTTTGCGCGCCAAAGGGCGCGCGGCGCTGTAACGGCAATTTTCAATTCTTCCGTTTTGCACGCCAGGCCATGCGGTTGCGATAGCGCAGGATCGCGGCGTTGATTTCGGCGCCGAGGATGAAGATCGCCGCGATGATGTATAAGAAGACGATCGCCACCATGATCGATGCGAGGCCGGCATAGGTCGAGACGTAATTGGCGAAGCTCTCGAGATATTTGGCGAAAAGAATGGAGCCGGCCAGCCAGGCGAGCAATGTCAGGCCGATGCCCGGCAGGATATCGAGAAGACCGCGCTTGCCCGCGGGCAGCCAGATATGGACGCAGAGAAGGCCGGTCACCAGGACCGCAACCGCGATCACATAGCGCCAGATGCCGATGCTTCCGGTGTAGGGGGCAATGGCCGGAAACCATTGTTCGGCAAGCCGGACCGCGAGCGGGGCTAGAATGAGAAGCACGCTGATGGCCATCAGGCCGAGCGTGGCGATGATGACGAAGCCGAGGCTTTGCAGGCGGCAGAAGATGATCGAACGGGTATCGTTGACGCGATATGCCCGGTTGAGCGCGATGCGCAGCGCCTCGATGCCGTTGGAGGCGAAATAGGCGGCTGCGATGACGCTGACGGTCAGAAGGCCGCCGCGCTGGACGGTCAGCACGTTCATCACCTCGTGTGCGATCGGCCGGGCGATGGCTTCCGGCCAGGTGTCGAAAATGACGTGGACGGCGGTGTCGGCGAAGGCATTGGCGCCGAGGAAGCTGGCAAGCGAGGTGGCGAAGATCAGGAAGGGAAACAGCGCCATCAGCCCGGAAAGCGCTATATGACTGGCAAACGCCCAGCCGTCATCGGAACTAAAATGGCCGAATGCATCGCATAAAACCTGCCACAGGAACGTCCTTACTTTGCTCATTGGCAGATTTTTCCTTTCAGGTCGGCAATTGGGAGGCCGGCAACAGGGATGCGCAGATTGCAACGGGTGTTGCGATATGGGAAGCCTGCAATAGCTCCATCCACGCGAGATGCAAGAGAGGGTCCGGTGCACCAGACGATATCGACGCCTGAAGCGATCCCCAGAACGATCATTGTCACGGGATGTTCCTCCGGCATCGGGGCGTTTTGCGCCCGCGCACTGAAGGAGGCCGGATGGCGGGTCTTCGCCACTGCGCGCAAGCCGGAGGACCTGGAGACATTGCGGCGCGATGGCCTGGAGGCATATTACCTCGATTATCGCGAGCCCGAATCAATCGAGGCGCTGGTCGAAGCCGTCCTGACCGAGACGGGAGGCAGGCTCGACGCGCTCTATAATAACGGCGCCTATGCGCAGCCGGGCGCGGTCGAGGATCTGCCCGTCGACGCGCTGCGTGAACAGTTCGAAGCCAATTTCTTCGGCTGGCACGATCTGACGCGGCGGATCATTCCGGTCATGCGGGGGCAGGGGCATGGCCGCATCGTTCATTGCTCCTCCATTCTGGGGCTGGTGCCGATGAAATGGCGCGGCGCCTATGTCGCCTCGAAATTCGCGCTGGAAGGGCTGACGCTGGTCGAGCGGATGGAACTCGAGGGATCGGGCGTCCATGTCTCGCTGATCGAGCCGGGGCCGATCGAATCACGCTTTACCTACAATGCGGCGCAGTGGGTCGAGAAGAATATCGATACGGCGAATTCCGTGCATCACGCCGATTACGAGCGGCAGCTGGCGAAGCTGAAAAGCGGCGGCACGAAATCGAAGTCGAAGCTTGGCCCCGAGGCGGTTTATGCGGTATTGCGTGACGCGCTGGAAAATCCACGACCGCGGCCCCATTATCTGGTGACACGGCCGGCGAAATTCGGCGCGCTGGCGCGGCGGCTGATGCCCGCCCGCATGTTCTACCGGATGCTTGCGGACCAATCCTGAGCGGCAATGCATAACGGCTTCCAGAAATACTGGCCGGAAGTACTGAAAGGAAACGGAAATGGACTTCCTGTTCAAGATCGCAGCGATGGTCGCCATCGTCGCCGTCGCAGGCGTTCTCTTTGTCGGCTTGCGCAATATGATGCGCGGCGGTGACGCCAATTTTTCCAACAAGATGATGCAGCTGCGCGTGCTCCTGCAGTTCATCGCCGTCGTGCTGATCGTCGCTGCGATCTATTTCGGACGCCATGTGAGCGGTTGAGCCACGGAGGGGAGAGGGCAGATGGTCAAATTGAACAAGATCTATACGCGCACCGGCGATGACGGGACGACGGGGCTGGGCAATGGCGAGCGGCGCGTCAAAAGCGATCTGCGCGTTGCAGCCTATGGCACGGTCGACGAGGCCAATGCCTGTGTCGGCCTGGCGCGGCTTCATACGGGCGAGAGCCATCCGGAGCTCGACGCCATGCTGTCGCGCATCCAGAACGATCTGTTCGATCTCGGAGCCGATCTTTCGACGCCCGATGACGGCATTGCCCTCGATTACGAGCCGCTGCGCATCATCGAGGCGCAGGTGCTGCGGGTGGAAAGCGAGATCGACCAGCTGAATGCCGGCCTCAGTCCCCTGCGCTCCTTCGTCCTGCCGGGCGGCACGCCTGCCTCCGCCGCGCTGCATCTGGCGCGTACCGTTTCGCGGCGCGCCGAGCGCATCATGGTCGAACTCGCGCAGAAGCCGGGCGAGCGGGTGACCACGGAAGCACTGCAATATATCAACCGCGTTTCCGATTTCCTTTTCGTCGCCGCCCGCGTGGTCAACGACAATGGCGCGCGCGACGTGTTGTGGGTGCCCGGCCAGAACCGGTGAAGCCAGCAAAAGAACGGTGATTGACGTGCACGTCAATCACAATTACGGTCCCGCCCGGTTCAAACACGGATTGAGGGGCACGGATACATTCAATGTCGCATCCGCACCCCAGGACGGTCCATTTTCGGTGCCTTCATGTCGGCTTCCGGCAAGTGGGCGGTTGTCCAGGACGGTATATCCGTCAAAGAGTTCATTCGAGAGGGTCAGACGCATGAAGGTGCTCGTCGCTGTTAAGCGTGTAGTTGATTACAACGTCAAGATCAGGGTGAAGGGCGATGGTTCGGGCGTCGAGCTGGCCAATGTCAAGATGTCGATGAATCCGTTCGACGAGATCGCGGTGGAAGAGGCTATCCGCCTGAAAGAGGCCGGCAAGGTCGAGGAGATCGTGGCGGTGTCGATCGGACCGGCGCAGTCGCAGGAAACGATCCGCACCGCGCTCGCCATGGGCGCCGACCGCGGCATCCTGGTCAAGGTCGACGATGTGGTCGAGCCGCTGGCGGTGGCGAAGATCCTGAAGGGCGTCGTCGAGGCGGAACAGCCGCAGCTGGTGATCCTCGGCAAGCAGGCGATCGACGACGACGCCAACCAGACGGGGCAGATGCTTTCGGCGCTGCTCGGCTGGAGCCAGGGCACGTTCGCTTCCAAGGTCGAGATCACAGACGGCTCGGCGAAGGTCACCCGCGAAGTCGACGGCGGCCTGCAGACGGTCGAGATCAAGATGCCGGCCATCGTCACGACGGATCTGCGCCTGAACCAGCCGCGCTATGCCTCGCTGCCCAACATCATGAAGGCGAAGAAGAAGCCGCTCGATGAAAAGACGGCGGCCGATTACGGCGTCGATACCGCGCCGCGCCTGAAGGTCTTGAAGACCGAGGAGCCGGGCGGCCGCAAGGCGGGCGTCAAGGTCGCCTCCGTCGCCGAACTGGTCGACAAGCTGAAGAACGAAGCAGGCGTTCTCTAGGGAAACCCGTGAGGCCCGCCTGCAAATGGTGTGGCGCTGCGCTTCCGGTGCTCACGTACCAAAAGTACGCTCCGCTCCGGTTCTCGCGCCCCACCATTTTCGGCAGGCCCTGACAGGTTTCCGGGACAGAGCAATTTAAAGGATAAAACAATGGCCATTCTTCTTTTTGCCGAACACGACAACCAGCACCTTTCCGACCAGACCGCCAAGGCGCTGACCGCGGCTCTTGCCATCGGCTCCGACGTGCATGTGCTGGTGGCAGGCCGGGGCGCGAAAGCCGTTGCCGACCAGGCGGCGAAGCTCAAGGGCGTCACCAAGGTTCTGCTTGCCGACAGCCCCGAGCTGGAAAACCGCCTGGCCGAGCCGACCGCGGCGCTCATCGTTTCGCTCGCCGGCAATTACGACACGATCATCGCGCCGGCGACCACCAACGGCAAGAATATCCTGCCGCGCGTCGCGGCCCTTCTCGACGTGATGCAGATTTCCGATGTCATCGAAGTGGTGTCGTCAGACACCTTCAAGCGTCCGATCTATGCCGGAAACGCCATTCAGACGGTGCAGGCAAATGACGCCAAGAAGGTGATCACGGTGCGCACATCGTCGTTCCAGTCCGCGGAGACAGGCGGCTCTGCTGCGGTCGAGAGCGTCAGCGCTGCCGGTGATCCGGGTCTTTCGTCCTTCGTCGAGGCAAAGCTTTCCGGCGGCGACCGTCCGGAACTGACATCGGCCAAGATCATCATCTCGGGCGGGCGTGCGCTCGGCTCGTCGGAGAAATTCAAGGAAGTGATCCTGCCCGTCGCCGACAAGCTGGGCGCTGCCGTCGGCGCGTCGCGCGCCGCCGTCGATGCGGGCTATGCGCCGAACGACTGGCAGGTCGGCCAGACCGGCAAGGTGGTTGCGCCCGACCTCTACATCGCCTGCGG
This sequence comes from Phyllobacterium phragmitis, assembly GCF_002980495.1. GTDB lineage: Bacteria > Pseudomonadota > Alphaproteobacteria > Rhizobiales > Rhizobiaceae > Paramesorhizobium > Paramesorhizobium phragmitis. The sequence goes on along the minus strand of NZ_PVBR01000027.1, from coordinate 50,405 downwards.
CATCTCCGGCGCGATCCAGCATCTCGCCGGCATGAAGGACAGCAAGATCATCGTCGCCATCAACAAGGACGAGGAAGCGCCCATCTTCCAGGTTGCCGATTACGGCATTGTCGGCGACCTCTTCGAAATCCTGCCGCAACTCGAAAAGGCGCTTTAGGGGCGCGCTTTAGCGCAAGCCTTGGGAAAACCGCTTCACACTTTTCCTGGACTTGCTTTGAGGCTTTAATAATCGATCGATTAAATTATGATGGCCGGGGTAGACGAACTCTACCCCGGCCATTTACTTTGCACTGCACAAAACAAAACAAGATGGGTGGAAATATGGGCGCGACAATCAAGAAGATCGGGATCATCGGCGCGGGGCAGATGGGTAGCGGCATCGCCCATGTCTGTGCGCTTGCCGGCTATGACGTGCTTCTGCACGATGCTTCATCGGAACGGCTGGAAAACGGCATCGCGACGATCAACGGCAATATGGCCCGGCAGGTTTCCTCCGGCAAGCTCGACGAGAAGGACCATCGCGAAGCCATGACGCGGATCCGCATGGCGGACCGCATGGAGGATCTCGCCGGCGTCGATCTCGCCATCGAGGCGGCGACCGAGGACGAGACCGTCAAGCGCAAGATCTTCGCGCAGCTTTGCCCGAGCCTCAATCCGGAAGCGTTTCTGGCCACCAACACCTCCTCCATCTCGATCACCCGCCTTGCCTCCACGACCGATCGCCCCGAACGCTTCATCGGCATCCATTTCATGAATCCGGTTCCGGTGATGAAGCTGGTCGAACTGGTACGCGGCATCGCCACCGAGGATGTGACATTCGAAGCCGCCCGCGCCTTTGTCGCCAGCCTCGACAAGACGATCACGGTTGCCGAGGATTTCCCGGCCTTCATCGTCAATCGCATCCTGCTGCCGATGATCAACGAGGCGATCTATACGCTTTATGAGGGCGTCGGCTCGGTCGACGCTATCGACACGGCGATGAAGCTGGGCGCCAACCATCCGATGGGGCCGCTGCAGCTCGCCGATTTCATCGGGCTCGACACCTGCCTGTCGATCATGCAGGTGCTCTATGAGGGACTGGCCGATTCGAAATACCGGCCATGCCCGCTCCTGGTGAAATATGTCGAGGCCGGATGGCTTGGCCGCAAGGCCGGCCGCGGCTTCTACGACTATCGCGGCGAGCACCCCGTGCCGACGCGATAGGGGCCGCTGACGGCATTCACGATATTTTAACCCTCCGCGTTCACGCCGTATTCACCTTTATCCGTTAAATTTGTCTTTAAATCAGTCTTGGAGCCAGCCGCTCCAAGACGGCAGATATGAATTACAAATTTCAGGTACAGGCCGATGAGCATTCTCGTTCAACTGCGTCACAGCGCGACCCTCATTCGTGAATTTCTGGTGCCGACTTATCGGCCCGAGCGCCACTATATGCGCGGACCGGGCCCGGCCTGCGCCGGGCGTTTGCGTCACTGAGCGGAGCATCCCGACGGAATAAAGTGGAAAAAGGCCGGAGCGGCAATGCTCCGGCCTTTTTCCATGAGAGCGGTTCCTGCTTTGGTGGAATCGTCTAGAGCAGTTCATTTTCAGGCGGAAACGATGCGTTCAGGCGTTCCTTACTCTTGACGGTGGCAAACACCCTATTCCAACCGTAGCAACAGCGGCATCGGTGAGGCATGGATTCCTGTGACAAGCACAGGAATGACGGAAATGAGATGTTTTTGTCCCTAGAAGCAACCGTTCTGCGGGCGGAAACGCCTGCAATTGATCGCCAATAACTAAACTGCCGCTGCTCCAGCGGTCAGCTATCCAGCCCCTCGAACAGCGCGGTCGAGAGATAGCGCTCGGCGAAGGAGGGGATGATGACGACGATATTCTTGCCCTTGTTTTCGGGACGTTTGCCGACCTCAACGGCGGCCGCAAGTGCCGCGCCCGAGGAAATGCCGACCGGGATCCCTTCCAGGCGGGCGAGAAGCCTTGCATTGGCGAAGGCATCATCGTTGGAAACCTGGACGACTTCGTCATAGACGGACGTGTCGAGAATCATCGGCGCGAAACCGGCGCCGATGCCCTGGATCTTGTGCGGGCCGGGATTGCCGCCGGAGAGAACCGGGGAATCCTTCGGCTCGACCGCCACCACCTGGAAGGAAGGCTTGCGGGCCTTGATGACCTGCCCGACGCCGGTGATCGTGCCGCCGGTACCGATGCCGGAAATCAGGATGTCGGCCTCGCCATTGGTGTCGTTCCAGATTTCTTCCGCCGTGGTGCGGCGGTGGATCTCCGGGTTGGCCTGGTTCTCGAATTGCTGCGGGATGATGGCATCAGGATTTTCCGCAACCAGTTCCTCCGCCTTGGCGATGGCGCCCTTCATGCCCTTGGCGCCTTCGGTCAGCACCAGTTCCGCGCCGAGCAGCTTGAGCAGTTTGCGCCGCTCGACCGACATGGTTTCCGGCATGGTCAGAATCAAATGATAGCCTTTGGCGGCGGCGGCAAAGGCAAGCGCGATACCGGTATTGCCGGATGTCGGCTCGACAAGCGTCGTCTTGCCGGGGATGGCCTTCCCCGCTTCTTCAAGCGCCTCGATCATCGCCAGACCGATGCGGTCCTTGACGCTCGCCAGCGGATTGAAGAATTCGAGCTTGGCAAGCAGATTGGCCTCGACGCCTTTTTCCCTGGCGAATTTGTCGATGCGGACGAGCGGTGTGTCGCCGATCGTGTCGAGAATGGAATCATAAACGCGGCCGCGACCCGGTACGCGCGCATTTTTTGAGGCTACGGGCTTGTTCATGAGGTCGTCTCCCTGATTTTTTCTGTTCCGATAATATGGCGAATGCGCGGAAAAACCTAGTTGCGGCTGTTCGCATGTGAAGCATCCTTTGGAATAAAAATCCAAAAGATGGTCCAGATGAAAAAAGAACGCTGAGTTGACGAGACAAGAACGGTCTCAGCTATTTTGCGGGACCAGTCGCCCCTGCAGGGAATTTCCCATTTTCCTGCCGAGCGCGATCATCGGCGTTTCCAGAAGCCGGAACGGCATTGGTGGAGCTGAGGGGGATCGAACCCCTGACCTCGTCATTGCGAACGACGCGCTCTCCCATCTGAGCTACAGCCCCGTCCACCGATGCGAGCGGCATTTAGGGGCGGTGACGGGGCGCTGTCAAGAATGATGTGTGTCGATCGGGCAGTGGCGGAGTGAATAGTGAGTAGGGATCGGCGAGCCGTGTTTTTGCTCTACTCATTGATCGCAATTCCCTATCTGCCTTTCCCGCGGGCTTTAATTTCCCGATAAGCGTTCTCTCCGTTTGGCCTTGTCCTCGAAACCCGCAGCCGCTACATGTCGATGACTTCAAGGAGATATTCATGCTCGCACTGATCCGCACCGTCGACCTGGCTCTCAGCATCTATACCTGGATCATCATCGCCAGTGCGGTGTTTTCGTGGCTCTATGCCTTCAATGTCATCAATTCCAGCAACCGCTTCGTGGCATCTATCGGTGATTTCCTCTACCGGGCGACGGAGCCGGCGTTCCGGCCGATCCGCAATCTCCTGCCCAATCTGGGCGGGATCGATATCTCACCCATCGTCCTTCTCCTGATCATCTTTTTCATCCGCCAGCTTCTTTGGACGACGATCGCGCCGATGCTGATTTGACGGAAAGCTGCTTCCGCGCGACAAAGGACGGCATCACCGTCTTCGTGCGGCTGACGCCGAAATCAGCCAGGGATGCGGTGGAAGGGGTCGGAGAGGCCGCGGACGGGCGGCGCCATATTCTGGCGCGGGTCCGCGCCGTGCCCGAGGACGGCAAGGCGAACAAGGCGCTGGAAAAGCTGCTCGCCAAGGCGCTCGGCGTGGCCGGCGGCAGCGTCGCGGTGACAAGCGGGGCGACGTCCAGGCTGAAACAGGTGCGTGTGACGGGGGATTCCGCCGTGTTGCTCCGGAAGCTTGAGGCGCTTGGCTTGACCGAAGCAGCAAGGAATCAAACAGGCTGAAAAAGCGAAAAGCCCGTCGTTAGACGGGCTTTATACAAATCAGCCGACAAGAACGCTCAGGCCTGCTTGGTCTTGGCGCGCTCGATGGCTTCGGTGATGAACTGGCGGGCATAATCCTCATCGCCCCAATCGCCGATCTTGACCCATTTGCCGGGTTCCAGATCCTTGTAGTGCTCGAAGAAATGAGCGATCTGCTTGAGCGTGATCTCCGGCAGATCGGTATAATTGTGCACCTTCTCATAGCGCTGCGTCAGGTGCGGCGCGGGGACGGCGATGATCTTCTCGTCCTTGCCGGAATTGTCTTCCATGACGAGCACGCCGATGGGGCGCACATTGATAACGCAGCCCGGCACTAGCTGGCGCGTGTTGCAGACCAGAACATCGATCGGATCGCCATCTTCGGAAAGCGTATGCGGCACGAAGCCGTAATTTCCCGGATAAGTCATCGGGGTGTAGAGAAAGCGGTCGACGATGAGCGCGCCGGCCTTCTTGTCCATTTCGTACTTGATCGGCTGACCGCCAACCGGCACTTCGATGATGACATTGACGTCATCGGGAGGGTTGGAGCCGATTGAGATGGCATCGATATTCATGGAGACATCCTTTCGTTTCGCGCCCTGATAACGGGTTTCATGTCGCGGCGCAACAAAAACGAAACGGGCTGGAAAGGGGATAAAAAGGGATTAGGGGCATAGGGGAGTAAGGGAATAGGTTAAAAGAAATATACTCCCTTAATTCCAGACGAAAGCGATCTTCTTCAGCGTCTTGCCGTCGAAGCATTCGACACCTTCGGCAATATCGCGGCCGCCGGCGCCGCGATAGAAGGAAAGGGCGAGCGTGTTGTCCTCGAGCGCCCAGACGACGGTGCCTTTGAGGCCCATATCGGCAAGGCAGCGGCGGGCGGTGCCGAGCAGCCGGCCGCCAAGGCCGATGCCCTGATATTCGGGCTTGATGTAAAGCTCGTAGATCTCGCCCTTCTGGGCGAGCTGGCGCGCCCGGTTCGGGCCGAGCGTCGCGTAGCCGACGACTTCGCCGCCGACCTCGGAGACCAATATCTGCGTGGAACGGCGGATGGCGCGCGCCCACCATTCCGCCCTGCGGCGCTGCAACATGGTGTTGAGCGCCTTGTGCGGGATGATTCCGGCATAAGCGCCGCGCCAGGCTTCAACGTGCACGTCCGCGATCGCTATCGCGTCGTTGAGGGCGGCTCGCCTTATATCGATGGACAGTGTCGTCATGGCTCCTAACCATACGCACAGCCGCCATGAGCGGCAATGAAAAAGACAATGCAATCCCCAAGCTGGTGAAGCTGCCGTAAAGCAGGGACGGTATCGGGACAAAAGAAAACGGCGCCGGATCATGGCGCCGTCGTCTCTTATTCATGTCGTCATGCTGCGATTTATGCGGCGCCGGCGGTGCGGCTCTTTCCGAAGCGCTTGCGGTCGTTGGCGTCGAGATAGGTCTTGCGCAACCGGATGTTCTTCGGCGTCACTTCCATCAGTTCGTCATCCTGAATCCAGGACAGCGCACGATCGAGCGTCATGCGGATCGGCGGGGTCAGCCTTACGCTCTCGTCCTTTCCGGCAGAGCGGATGTTGGTGAGCTGCTTGCCTTTCAGCACGTTGACTTCGAGGTCGTTGTCCCGGCTGTGAATGCCGATGATCATGCCGGCATAGACCTTTTCGCCCGGCTCGATGATCATCGGGCCGCGATCTTCCAGGTTGAACATGGCATAGGCAACCGCCTCGCCCGACGCGTTGGACAACAGCACGCCGTTGCTGCGGCCGCCGATCGGGCCCTTATAGGGCTGATAATCGTGGAACAGACGGTTCATGATCGCCGTGCCGCGGGTGTCGGTCAAAAGCTCCGACTGGTAGCCGATCAGGCCACGGGTCGGCGCGAAGAACACCAGGCGAACGCGATTGCCGCCCGAGGGGCGAAGCTCAGCCATTTCGGCCTTGCGTTCGGACATCTTCTGCACGACCACACCGGAATGCTCTTCATCGACATCGATGACGACTTCCTCGATCGGCTCCATCAGCGTGCCGTTTTCGTCCTTGTGCATGACGACGCGCGGACGGGAAACGGCGAGCTCGAAGCCTTCGCGGCGCATGGTCTCGATGAGAACGGCCAACTGCAATTCGCCGCGCCCGGAAACGTAGAACGAATCCTTGCCCTCGGCTTCTTCGATCTTCAGCGCGACATTGCCTTCGGCTTCCTTGAACAGGCGGTCGCGGATGACGCGGCTCGTCACCTTGTCGCCTTCGGTGCCGGCCAGCGGGCTATCGTTGACGATGAACGACATGGTGACGGTGGGCGGATCAATCGGCTGGGCATGAAGCGCCTCAGTGACTGTAGCGTCGCAGAACGTGTCGGCGACGGTGCCCTTGGACAGGCCGGCGATGGCGACGATATCGCCCGCGTGCGCTTCATCGATCGGCGTACGCTCGATGCCACGGAAGGCGAGAATCTTGGAGATACGCCCGGTTTCGACGGTCTTGCCGTCCTGGGCCAGTACCTTGACCGGCTGGTTCGGCTTGATGGAACCGGAATGGATGCGGCCGGTAATGATACGGCCGAGGAAAGGGTTGGCCTCGAGCAGCGTGCCGATCATGCGGAACGCGCCGTCTTCGTCGCCGACATCAGGCTCCGGAACGTGCTTGAGCACGAGATCGAGCAGCGGGGCCAGGCCCTGGTCCTTCGGTCCCTCGGGGTTGACGTTCATCCAGCCATCGCGGCCCGAGCCGTAGAGGATCGGGAAATCGAGCTGGTCGTCGGTGGCGTCGAGATTGGCGAAGAGATCGAAGACTTCGTTGATGACTTCTTCATGGCGGCCGTCCGGACGGTCGATCTTGTTGATGGCGACGATGGGTTTCAGGCCGACCTTCAGCGCCTTGCCGACCACGAATTTGGTCTGCGGCATCGGGCCTTCGGACGCATCGACCAGAACGATCGCGCCATCGACCATCGAGAGGATACGCTCGACTTCGCCGCCGAAGTCGGCGTGGCCGGGGGTGTCGACGATATTGATGCGCACACCCTTCCACTCGACCGAAGTCGCCTTGGCGAGGATCGTGATGCCGCGCTCCTTTTCCAGATCGTTCGAATCCATGACGCGTTCTGCAACGCGCTGGTTCTCGCGGAACGAGCCGGACTGTTTCAGGAGCTCGTCGACGAGGGTGGTTTTCCCATGATCGACGTGGGCGATGATCGCGATGTTGCGCAGTTGCATAAAGGTTCTCTGTATGGGGTTAGGACGCCGCCATGCGAACGCCATTGTCATTTGCCGCGCTGCATACAGGGTTTTACGCGTCTGCGAAAGGGGGCGGCGCATTTATAGGTTAGCGGGAACTTGCCCGGCGCATGGAGCATCCGGGGAGATCGGGTTTTTTCTTGGGTAAGATCCCCCTGGGGGAGCCGTTCCCGCTTTTCCTGAACTGACCTTAAAGTAATGTGCCGGACAGAAAGATCAAGGCCACGCTGAAATAGATGACCAGTCCGGTGACGTCGACCAGCGTCGCGACGAAGGGCGCCGAAGCACTTGCGGGATCGAAACCCAGCCTTTGCAGGATGAAGGGCAGCATCGATCCCGACAGCGAGCCGAAGGTGACGATGCCGACCAATGCTGCGGCGATGGTGGCGGCGATCAGCATCCAGTGCGGCCCGTAATCATAGAAGCCGAGCATCTGCCATGTGGCGATGCGGATCACGCAGATGATGCCGAGCAGCGCACCGAGCGCGACCCCGGTCGGCAGTTCCCGCAGCGCGACTTTCCACCAGTCGCGCAATTTGATGTCCTGAAGCGCCAGCGCGCGGATCAGCAGCGACGTCGCCTGGGACCCGGAATTGCCGCCCGAGCTCATGACGAGCGGGATGAACAACGCCAGCACCACGGCTTTTTCCAGCTCCACCTCGAAATATTGCATGGCGCTCGCGGTAAGCATCTCGCTGAGGAAAAGCACGCAGAGCCAGCCGCCGCGCTTTCTCAGCATCTCGACGAAGCCGATCTCCATATAGGGCTTGGTGATCGCCTCGAGACCGCCGAACTTATACGCATCCTCGGTCATCTCCTGGGTCATGGCGTCGAGCACGTCGTCGACGGTGACGATGCCGATGACATGATTGTCGTCACCGACCACCGGCACGGCGAGCAGATCATGCTTGCGGAAGAGCCGGGCGACGTCCTCGCGATCGGTCAGGGGCGAAATGGCAACGGGCTTCTCGTCGCGTCCAACCGAGATGATGGGAGCATCCGGTTCGCTGGTGATGAGGCGGCGCAATGTCACGACGCGCTGCAGCACCTTGGTCTCGGGGTCGACGACATAGATGGCGTAAACCGTCTCGCGCGTGCGCTCCACCTCACGGATGTGTTTCAGCGTCCGGGAAACCGTCCAGATGGCGGGCACGGAGATGAATTCGGTCGTCATCAGGCTGCCGGCGGTATCGGGCGGATAGTGCAGCAGCTTTTTCAGCGCGGCCTTGGTCTCCGTGCCGAGAATGGCGAAAAGGCGCGTGCGGGTAGGGTCCTCCAGTTCCTGGAAGATATCCGTCACGCGGTCCGCCGACATGGCGTCGAGAAAACTGCCGGCCAGATGCAGCGGCAGATACTCGAGGATTTCGCCGGTCCTGCGAAGCTCCGGCTGGTCGAGCAGGCGTACGGCCTGCTCATGTGGCAAATGGGCGATTGCCGCGATGGCGACGTCGATGTCGAGATCATTGAGGATCTCGATCGCATCGGCGGGACGCATTCCGGCGAGGCGGTGTGCCATCGCCGCCGCCGGAAGATCGGCGATATCGCGGAATTCCGGTGGGGTGACGTCCGGGGAGAAGCTATTTGGGGTCATCGGGTTGCCTTTCCGTCGATCCGCCGTCATGGGCAGATCGTGACAAACCGATCGCAGGCGATCAGATCACATCTGCCGATGACGGCTGAGACAATCGACTGTGACTGTCGCTTGGCATGAGAGTCGAACTCCGGTTAAAAAACGGCCACCACGGAACGCAGCGGCAGCACCGGCTTGATTTGCTCCCGAGCCCCGTCAAAGTCAAGGGTCGCATATCTGCCTGATGCTGCGGCATCGGGGCCTCGCGCGGCAGGCGTCCCATCTTGTGGCAGGGCCCAATCCGTTTTCAAACAGACTCTGAGATGGTAAAGCGCATCATATCCGCCGAACTGATTGGAGTCTCGCCCCATGTCCGACACGAAAGCCGCCGTCAATACCGCTCTCTCCAATTGGTCCGGGCCTCTCGGCCTTCCGGATTTCACCGCCTTTTCCGACGATGATTTCGGGCCTGCCTTCGATGCCGCACTTGCCGGGGATCTGGCCGAGATCGAAGCGATTGCCGCAGCCACGGAAAAGCCCGATATCGATAATACGCTGAAGGCGCTGCAGCTTACCGGCAAGGCGCTCGAACACGTCTCCGCGATCTTCTGGCTGCGCGCCGGGGCGTATACCAACGAGACAATCCAGGCCATGGAGCGCGAGATCGCGCCGAAGCTTTCACGGCATTATTCGAAGATCATGATGGACAGCCGCCTGTTCGGCCGCATCGATGCGCTTTACGCGGCGCGCGACACGCTCGATCTCGATGAGGAAACGCTGCGCGTCCTGGAAAAGATCTGGAAGCGCTTCGTGCGCAGCGGCGCGAAACTCGACGATGCGGGCAAAATGCTGCTCGCCGATATCAACGAGAAGCTGGCGGCGCTCGGCGCGCAGTTCGGACAGAATGTGCTGAAGGACGAGGCCGATTGGGCCTTGTTCATCACCGACGAGGCCGATCTTGCCGGGCTGCCTGACTTCGTGCGCCATGCGATGCGCGGCGCTGCCGAGGAGCGGGGACGGCCGGATGCCTGGGCGGTGATATTGGCGCGCTCCATTATCGAGCCGTTCCTGTCGTTTTCGGAAAACCGCACATTGCGCGAAAAGGCGTTCCATGCCTTTGCCAAGCGTGGCGAGAATGGCGGTTCATCGGATAACCGCGCCATCGTGGCTGAGACGGTGGCACTGCGGGCCGAAATGGCGAAGCTGCTCGGCTATGAAAGCTTTGCCGCCTACAAGCTCGACGACACCATGGCGAAAACGCCCGAAGCGGTGATGGAACTGCTCGAACCGGTGTGGGAAAAGGCGCGGGCACGCGCAGCGCAAGACGAGGCCGAACTCGAACGGCTGATCGCCGCTGAAGGCCGCAATCATAAGGTGGCGCCGTGGGACTGGCGCTATTATGCGGAAAAGCGCCGCGCCGAACGTTTCGCTTTCGATGAGGCGGAACTGAAGCCCTATCTCCAGCTGGAAAAGATCATCGAGGCGTCGTTCGCCGTCGCGACCCGGTTGTTCGGCATCCATTTCGAGGAAAAGAAGGACATCCCGACATGGCACCCGGACGTGCGTGTCTGGGAAGTGAAAAACCCCGACGGCAGCCGCCGCGGCCTGTTCATGGGCGATTATTTTTCCCGCCAGTCGAAGCGGTCGGGTGCGTGGATGAGCGCGCTGCAGTCACAGCACAAGCTCGATGGCTTTGCTGAGCCGATGATCTACAATGTCATGAATTTCGCCAAGCCACCGAAGGGCGAGCCGGCCTTGCTGTCGCTCGACGGGGCGCGCACGCTGTTCCACGAATTCGGCCACGCGCTGCACGGGCTGTTGTCCGATGTGACGTGGCCGGCCATATCAGGCACCGCGGTTTCGCGGGATTTCGTCGAACTGCCGTCGCAGCTTTACGAGCATTGGCTGACAGTGCCGGAGGTGCTGGAGACATACGCGCTGCACTACCGCACCGGCGAGCCGATGCCCAAGGCGCTTCTCGACAAGATGCTGGCGGCGAAGACATTCAATGCCGGTTTCGACACGGTGGAGTTCACCGCGTCGGCGCTGGTGGACATGGCGTTTCATGCGGGCGGCGAACCGGTGACGGACCCGCTGGCCTTCGAGGCCGAGACGCTGAAGAAACTCTCGATGCCCGATGCGATCATCATGCGCCACCGCACGCCGCATTTCACCCATGTGTTTTCCGGCGGCGGTTATGCGGCGGGCTATTATTCCTACATGTGGTCGGAGGTGCTCGACGCCGACGCGTTCAGCGCCTTCGAGGAGACCGGCGACGCTTTCAATCCGGAACTCGCCGCGCGGTTGAAACAATATATCTATTCGGCTGGCGGTTCACGCGACCCCGAAAACCTCTACAAGGCCTTTCGCGGCAAGATGCCGACACCGGACGCGATGATTGCGAAACGTGGGTTGGGTTGAGGGCGTAATGCCCTTCACCCTCGTGGTTCGAGGCTCCGCTTCGCTTCGCACCTCACCATGAGGGTGAAGGAAGGCGGCGCTCCAAGTAGCTCTCATCCTGAGGTGCGTAGTGGAGCGAAGCGAAATGAAGCCTCGAAGGACGAGGGCGCTCGGCGCCATTCTAACTTAATATTCGCCCAACCTAATCTCCGGCGTATAATCGACACCTTCGACTTCCTTCATCACGGCCTGGCCGCAATGCAGCGTGCCGGTTGCGGCGTTGAAGGTGTAGGCCGGCGTTCCATGCAGTTGCCAGCCCTTGTTCAAGGCCGCCGTGACGCGGTGGCAGAACTGGGAATCGTCGGGTCCGGTGATAAATCGGTAGAGCTTCATCTTCTCTGGATATCCTTATCTGGCGTTGCGATCATATTTGCCTTTGCCAGGAGCCTTTCGGCCTGGGCGAGATGCAGCCGCTCGACCATCCGGCCGTCGAAAGACAGGACGCCCTTATCGGCGTTTTCCGGCCGCATGAAAAGTTCGACGATGGCGCGGGCCTCGGCGATCTCCGTTTCATCGGGCGAGAACGAACGGTTCGCCGCATCGACCTGCGAGGGGTGGATGAGCGTCTTGCCGTCAAAGCCCATCGCGGCACCCTGCCGGCACTCGCGCGCGAAACCTTCGGCATCGCCGAAATCATTGTAGACGCCATCGAGGACATCGAGCCCGCCGGCGCGCGCGGCCAGCACGATCTGCATCAGCCAGGGCACCAGGAACATGCGCCCGCCGGTGAGATCCACGCCTGTCTCGCGGGCGATATCGTTGGGACCGATGACGAAACAGCCAAGCCGTGCCGAGGAATGCGAGCCGAGCCGCGCCACCTCGTCGGCGTTGAGTATGCCGCGCGGCGTCTCGATCATCGCCCAGAGCTCCATCGTGTAGGCGGCATCGGCTTCGTCGAGTGCGGTCGCCGCCTCGATCAGGTTGCGCGGATGATCGACCTTGGGGAGCAGGATCGCATCCGGATTGCAGGCGCGCGCGGCGAGAATGTCTTCCCCGCCCCATTGCGAGACAAGGGGATTGATACGGATGATGCGCTCAAAGGCAGCGACGGGGTGCTCGCGGAAATGCGCCCGCAGCGCTTCGCGGGCCTCGGCCTTCGCTTCGGGCGCCACCGAATCCTCGAGATCGAAGATGATGGCATCGGCCGCAAGCGTGACGGATTTCTGCATTGCCCTTGGATTGGAAGCTGGAACATAGAGCACGGAACGGCGCGGACGCGAAATCTTCTTCATCATTGCTTTTTGCCTTCATCCGTCGTGCTGCGCAAGCGTCGAGCCGATGGATTCCGCTCTCTTGAAAGCGTGCGCCTGTTCGTCTATCTGACCGTGGGGCGGGAAAGCGCCCGCCGCCGGACCCCACGAATCCTCGCCAGCGTTGCCGCCGGGCGCTTGGGACTTTTACTCCGCGCCAAGCTGGTGTAAAGCGTTGCGCTTGGAAAGAATATCAAGCCGACAGGTCAGATTATGGACAAGTTCACCAAGCTCACCGGCGTTGCCGCTCCGTTGCCGATCATCAATGTCGATACGGACATGATCATCCCCAAGGATTACCTGAAGACGATCAAGCGCACCGGGCTCGGCACGGGGCTTTTCGCGGAAATGCGTTATCTCGACGACGGTTCGGAAAACCCGGATTTCGTGCTCAACAAGCCCGCCTACCGCAAGGCGCAGATCCTTGTCGCCGGCGATAATTTCGGTTGCGGCTCGTCCCGCGAGCATGCGCCATGGGCGCTTCTCGATTTCGGCATTCGCTGTGTCATCTCGACCTCGTTCGCCGATATCTTCTACAATAACTGCTTCAAGAACGGCATTCTGCCGATCACCGTCACCCAGGACGATCTCGACAAGCTGATGGACGATGCCTCGCGCGGCGCCAATGCAACGCTGACCATCGATCTGGAAACCAAGGAAATCAGCGGCCCCGATGGCGGCTCGATCACATTCGATCTCGACGATTTCAAGCGCCATTGCCTGCTCAATGGTCTCGACGACATCGGCCTGACGATGGAAAAGGCGCCCAGCATCGCCCGGTTCGAGGTGCAGAACGCCGAAAAACGGCCTTGGGCCTGAGTTTGGGGCCTGAGCTTGGGGCCTGATTTTTTGGCATGAGCTTTTCATCGCCACATTCCTGGCACCGCCACCGATATGTGAGCGGTGCCAGACGAAAAGGAGAATACATGGCCCGCTCCGATCAGACCGGCGATTGGGCTAAGCGGTTTTCACCCTCGCTCGATGAAATGGAATCATTGACGATCGAGGCTTTGGCGCATCTGCCCGAGCAGTTTCGCAGCCTTTGCGGCGATATCGTCATCCAGATCGCCGATTTCCCCGAAGACCAGATCGTCGACGATATGGGGTTGGAGACGCCGTTCGATCTCCTGGGCCTTTTCGAAGGGCGCGGCATCGGCGAACGCTTCACGATGATGACCGGCGACGACCCGAACAAGATCACGCTCTATCGCCGCGCCATCCTCGACTATTGGGCCGAAAACGAGGAGGCCCTGGGCGATATCGTCACGCATGTGCTGATCCATGAGATCGGCCATCATTTCGGCCTTTCCGACGACGACATGGAAAAGATCGAGGCAAGCGCGGAGTAATCGGATTTCGTTGGAACATCGGCAAGGCAGCGCTCCCGCAAATCCGCCGTCATCCTCGGGCTTGTCCCGAGGATCTACTGTCCTTGCAATTTCAAGGGCTTACCGCCACTCTGCCCGATTTTCTCCGTCATCCTCGGGACAAGCCCGAGGATGACGGAGAAACGTTTTATGCGGCAAGCGCCTTCGGCTTGACCAATCCGCGGGTGATCAGCAGTTCGGCGATCTGGATGGTGTTGAGGGCGGCGCCCTTGCGCAGATTGTCCGAGACGATCCACATGGCAAGGCCGTTCTCCACCGTGATGTCCTCGCGGATGCGGGAGATGAAGGTGGCATCCTCGCCGGCGGATTCGTAGGGCGTGATATAGCCGCCGTCTTCATGCTTGTCGATCACCTGGCAGCCCGGCGCATCGCGCAGGATTTCCCGTGCCTCCTCGGCCGAAATCGGCTTTTCGAACTCGATGTTGACGGCTTCGGAATGGCCGATGAAGACCGGCACGCGCACAGCCGTTGCCGTCAGCTTGATCTTCGGATCGAGCATCTTCTTGGTTTCGGCCACCATCTTCCACTCTTCCTTGGTATAGCCGTCCTCCATGAATTCGTCGATATGCGGGATGACGTTGAAGGCGATGCGCTTGGTGAACTTCTTCGTGGTGATCGGATCGGCCACGAACACGCCGCGCGACTGCTCGAACAGCTCGTCCATGCCTTCCTTGCCGGCGCCCGATACCGACTGATAGGTCGAGACGACGACGCGCTCGATCGTGGCCGCGTCATGCAGCGGCTTCAGCGCCACGACGAGCTGCGCCGTCGAGCAGTTCGGGTTGGCGATGATGTTGCGCTTGCGGAAGCCCTCGATGGCGTCGGGGTTCACTTCCGGCACGATCAGCGGCACATCCTGATCGTAGCGCCAGGCCGACGAATTATCGATGACGACGCAGCCCTGCGCGGCGATCTTCGGCGACCATTCCTTTGAAATCGATCCGCCGGCCGACATCAGGCAGATGTCGGTATCGGAGAAATCATAGGCGTCGAGCGCCTTCACCTTCAGTGTCCGGTCGCCATAGGAGACTTCCGTGCCCTGGCTGCGGCGCGAGGCGAGCGCCACGACCTCATCGGCGGGGAAGCCGCGTTCATCGAGGATATTGAGCATTTCGCGGCCCACACTACCGGTGGCGCCGACAACCGCAATCTTGAAACCCATTTGCTTTCTCCTGTCCCTCTCCGCTTTTCAGACACGAACCCGGTGGCCATGCGGGTTGCTCTTGTCCCCAAGACCAGACCCGGGGAGAGGGCGAGCAGGCCAAGGGAAATCAGACCGTTTTGGCGGTCGTTTTCGTGGTGGTTTTGGCCGTGAAGTTCGTGGAAAGGGAGAACATGCGCCCACATCCGGCGGCAAGGCCGGAGAGATGAGACATAGCTGGCGCAGCAATTACGCGATACACGCGGGAGTTCTCCTTGTCCGTTGGTGCTTGTACCCCGTTTCTGGAAAGAGTCAATTGCCCTCTTGCTCGCCGATCGGCCGGGCTTCAAACTGGGTTGAGCAGCCCTGTATGGCATTGGTCTCCAGCGACCGATCGCCAAATCCGCTGATAATAGAGCGGTTCCTGTTTTGATGGAATCGTCTAGCCTTACCATTCTGCACCGCCGGAACTGTGGAGATGACGAGGCATGGAATCCTGTGACGAGCACAGGAATGACGGAAGTTTAGGTGCGGGCAGTCAATCGCAGGCGTTTCCGCTGCAGAACGGTTGTTATAGGGGCGAAGCCATCTCCATTTCCGTCATTCCTGTGCTTGTCACAGGAATCCATGTCTCAACAATGCCGCTGTTGCTACGGTTGGAATAGGGTGTTTGCCACCGTCAAGAGTGAGGAACGCCTGAACGCATCGTTTTCATCTGAAAGTGAACCGCTCTAAAAGGCCCGGTGCGATCGTTCGCGCCGGGCCTTCTGTTTCATGGAAGGAATTACGCGGAAAGCGCCTTGAACTTGCCAAGGATCGCGTCGCCCATTTCAGTGGTGCCGATCTTTGTCGAGCCTTGCGACCATATGTCAGCGGTGCGCAGGCCGTCGTCGAGAACGCCGGAGATCGCAGCTTCCAGGCGGTCGGCCTCGGCGATCAGGTTGAACGAATAACGCAGGCACATGGCGAGTGAGGCGATCATGGCGATGGGGTTGGCGATGCCCTTGCCTGATATATCCGGGGCGGAGCCGTGCACCGGCTCATAGAGCGCCTTGCGGGCGCCGGTCTTGGCGTCGGGCGCGCCCAGCGAGGCTGACGGCAGCATTCCGAGCGAGCCGGTGAGCATGGCCGCCACATCCGACAGCATGTCGCCGAACAGATTGTCGGTGACGATGACGTCGAACTGCTTGGGCCAGCGCACGAGCTGCATGCCGCCGGCATCGGCCAGCATATGGTCGAGCTGGACGTCGGAATAACGCGCTTTATGCGTAGCGGTGACCACCTCGTTCCACAGAACGCCCGATTTCATGACATTGCGCTTTTCCATGGAGGTGACCTTGTTGCCGCGCGCGCGGGCAAGCTCGAAGGCGACGCCGGCGATGCGCTCGATCTCGAAAGTGTCATAGATTTGCGTGTCGATACCGCGCTTCTGGCTGTTGCCGAGATCGATGATCTCCTTCGGCTCGCCGAAATAGACGCCACCGGTCAGTTCGCGGACGATGAGGATATCGAGACCCTCGACGACTTCCGGCTTGAGCGAGGAAGACGCGGCGAGGGCTGGATAGCAGATCGCCGGGCGCAGATTGGCGAACAGCGCCATGTCCTTGCGCAGGCGCAAAAGCCCGGCCTCGGGGCGCACATCGTAAGCGACGCTGTCCCATTTCGGGCCGCCCACCGCGCCGAACAGCACGGCGTCGGCGGCGAGCGCCTTGCCCATGTCTTCTTCCGAGATCGCCTTGCCATGCGCATCATAGGCGGAGCCGCCGACCAGCCCCTCATCGAGTTCGAAGTCCAAGCCCAGATCCGCATTGAAATAGGCAATGATCTTGCGGACCTCCGCCATTGCTTCGGGGCCGATGCCGTCGCCAGGCAGGAGGAGAAGTTTTCTGGATGCCATGATGTCGCGCCTTCGCTGGAGAAAAGGATTTCCGGCGTGTCATAGACCAAGCGGCGGCGGCATTTCAACTGCGCTGGATGTGAGGATTGAGATGGAGCAATAACAGCCCCCATATTTCCATCGCAGCAATCAGGGCATCGTTGAGGCATGGCAACTCAAAATCGAAACGGCTGTAGCGGCGCTCCGTCATTCGATGCTGCGGGCTTCCGAAGGCAGCATGATGGGAATGCCGTCGCGTACGGGATAGGCGAGTTTGGCTTTTTCCGAAATGAGCTCGCCATGCTCCTTATCATAGGTGAGGCGCCCCTTGGTCAGGGGGCAGACAAGAAGGTCGAGGAGCTTCGGGTCGATGGCGTGTGGTTGTCTGGCTGGGCTCATATCGATGTTTCCTTGAGGAACGGTGCCGTCACTGCATGCCGGTTTATTGAAGGCCGGCTATTGGAGACTGGAGCCGAAATCGTCGTTTTCCCTGGCCAGTGCGATTTCGGTGAGCGCGATCAGCGTTTCGGCGCGCGTCTTGAGATCGGCGGCTTCGAGCAGCGCCTGCTTTTCCGCTGGCCCGAAGGGCGACATCATCGCCAGCGCGTTGACCAATGTCTCGTTGCCGGCGCGCGAGATGCCGTCCCAGTCGGCGTCGAGATTGTTGGCGTCGAGATAGTCGCGAAAGGCTTTGAGCAGTGCCTGGCGGTTTATCTCCTCGGCTCCGGCAGTCTCTTCGAGATCGGCAAGGAAAGGCGCGATGCGGCATTGGCGGAAGGGCAGGCGGTTCACCATCTCGTCGAGAACGCGAAACCGGCAGATGCCCTGCAGAGTGATCAGAATGCGGCCGTCGCCGGTCTCGGCATAAGTGGTGATCCTGCCCATGCAGCCGACTTCGCAGAGATCGGGCACTTTGCGTTCCTTTCGCGCGCCGGCTTTCCGGTCGCCATCGAGGCAGGGCTGGATCATGCCGATGATGCGTTTTCCGGCCATCGCCGCATCGAGCATCTCGAGATAGCGCGGCTCGAAAATATTGAGCGGCATCTGCCCGTTGGGCAAAAGCAGCGCCGCCTTCAGCGGAAAGACCGGAATGATTTCCGGGATATCCTTCATTGTGCGGTAATGGGCGTTGCCCGCCTGCATGAATGCCACTCCCAAAGCCGCCGGCCCGATCGTTTCGATCGTTCGAGCGGCATATCCGTGATTTCTACCCAAGAGATGGGGCGCAACGGCACAAACTCAAGCCGTATCGTCCATCGGTTTTCCACTGTCTTATCCGTGCCTGTCAGGAGAAAAGCAGCGAAGACAATTTCCGGCGTGCACTGAGCGTTGCCGCGTCGGTCGGCCCCCAGGCATCGAAGAACTGTAGCAATTGCTTGCGTGCGCCATCATCGTTCCAGGCGCGATCCGCCTTCATGATCGCCAGAAGCGCGTCGGCGGCTTCCATGCGGTTGCCTTGCGCATTGCGGATCATGGCGAGGTCGAACCGCGCCTGATGGTCGCCCGGGTCCTTTGCCAGCCTTGCTTCGAGCGCGACGGGATCGCCAAGGGTGGCGACCTGTTCGGCCAGCGCCATCTTGGCTTCCACGGCACGGATCGCCGCGTCCTCCTTCTTGTCGTCAGGTACCTGGTCCAGCACCTGGCGCGCCTTTTCGGTATCGCCTGCTTCAAACAGGCAGTTCGCCAGTCCGGCCATGGCGGCGACATTGTCGGGCGCTTCCTGCAGAACGGCGGAATAGATCTGCGCGGCCTGGGCAAAATCCGCGTGGCCGGCAAGCTCGGCTGCGGCGGCAAGCGCTTCTTCTATCGCCGCTTCCTTTCCGCCGCCGGGGCCTGCGATCTTGGCGATGAATTCCTTCACCTTGGATTCCGGCAGTGCGCCCATGAAGCCATCGACCGGCTGGCCATCGACAAAGGCGATGACGGCTGGGATCGACTGGATGCCGAGCTGGCCGGCGATGGCCGGGTGATCGTCGATGTTCATCTTGACCAGCTTGACGCTTCCACCAGCCTCGGTGACGACCTTCTCCAGAACCGGCGTCAATTGCTTGCAGGGGCCGCACCATGGCGCCCAGAAATCGACGAGCACCGGCTGATTGCGCGATTCGGCGATGACATCCGCCGGAAACGCCGCTGTTGTCGTTTCCTTGATCAGACCGCCGGCGGGTGTCGCACCGTTTGCGGGCCCCGGTGCACTTCCATAGGAAACGCTTGCACTCATCTGGCCGCCCATGCCGGCGAACGGGTTGCTTTCACTGCTCATCGTCCATCCCTTTGCGGGTTGCGGGTTGCGGGTTGCGGGGAGCCGGGTGTCGGCGTTTATCGCGACCTCTCCGGCGCCGAATTCCTTCAACTGGTCAGTTCGTGTCCGGGCTCCGGCGTTTCAAGCCTCGCCCGATCGTTTTATTCCCGAATCCTACTGCGTCAGCGCATCCGCTGGGGTGGCGACCGGCAGGATTTCCGGCTCGTGTCCGGTGGCGCGCAGGAAGCGGACCAGATCGTCGCGGCCGATCGATGTGGTCGCCTCATTGGTCAGCGGATGGGCATTGATGATATCATGCCGCATCAACGCCTCGTCGAGAATGATTTTCACCTTCTCCTGCGTATCGTTGATGGCGCCGAGCGTGCTGACCGAACCCGGGAGCAGGCCCAGATATTCCATCAGCTTCTCGGGTCTGCCGAACGAGACGCGGCTCGCCGCGCCGATCAGCGTATGCACCGTCTTCAGGTCGACGACGGCGTCTTCCTCGACCGTGACGAGGAAGAAATTGTCCTTCTTGTCCTTGAGGAAGAGGTTCTTGGTGTGCCCGCCTTCGATCTCGCCGCGCAGCGATTGCGAATCGGCGACAGTGAAAAGCGGCGGGTGCGTCACCGTTTTCACCTTGATCCTGAGTTGGTCGAGGAAGGCGAAGAGTTCATCAGGTGTTTTGGGCATGGGAACTTGCGGTCTTCATCAGGGGAATGGTCGGATGTGACAGGTCTACAGCATGATCCGGCAAAACGGAATCATTTTCCGGCGGAGTCTGTGGGATTGAGGACCGCCATTTATGCGGATGCCCGCCATTTCGGCGCGATTCCGGCGATTGCGGGAACCGATATGCGTGTCGGCGCATATGGCTGCTGCATTTTTTCGGGCAAATTCCGGGGAATTCACGACAGGCGAAACAATTGCATTTCCCTGTCGATTTTCTGTTGCATTCGGCAGGTTGTTGCGCCATATAGGCCCGGCTTAGGCGACTAGCTGGCGCGAGCGGGTGTAGCTCAGGGGTAGAGCACAACCTTGCCAAGGTTGGGGTCGAGGGTTCGAATCCCTTCGCCCGCTCCAGTTTCTCGCACTTCAAAAGCCCCGCATTGCGGGGCTTTTTGCTTATCTGGAGTTCATTTTCCCACCATTTTGGGCTGTTGCGGGATCACAATGGTATCCTCAGGCAACAGCAATTTTGCCTGAATTAGACGGTCGGGGGCGACCATAGAGGGGGGGACCATGTTTCAGGCGGTTAGGCATTCGATCTTGACATGGCTGGGGATTTGCGGTGGCGCTCTGACGCTGGTTTCAAATCTGCAGGGGATTTTAGATTTAGCTCAATGGGCTAATTGGCTTACCGCTAAATGGAGCGCGCTTATAACACCGCTGATATCAGGACTGGTTGGGCTTTCAGGTATTCAAGTCACAGCAGGGGCAACCGCGATGATAGCAATGGCGATATTTGTCAGCACCATTGCGATTGGTGCGCGGGTCGAAAATCAGTTTAGGCAAAATGCTTACGAGGACTGGCCAATTCGCCGGAGTAACCTCCTTAACATTAGGGTGCTTTTGGGTGTAGTTGTATACATCGCGGATGGAATTCTAGTAGCGCTTGCTCTTTCAACACCGACGATAGCTCCCATAATCGCTCGTTTTCCGTATGGGTTCATTATTTTTGGCCATGCGATGTATTGCGTGGCAATTATCATTGGCTTGCGGGGATGGCCGTTATGGTGTTCTCTTATGGTAGCGGCTTGTATGCTGGTCTTCAGCTATATCTTTGGATATTCCGTACATGCAGGAGGGCAATCCAATGTATCTGAGGCAGCCTCAATTGTGATCGCCGGTGCATTTGCGGTTATTTGTGGCTTGATTGTCGTAATGGTGGCTCCTCCTCTCGCCTTCACTAAGCGCCTAGTCTTTATGATAGTAGGGGTACTGTTTGTGCTCGCCCTGAGCAGGCTAAGCCAATTAGGAGTGTCGGCTACTCCGTGAGCCTCTCCGTGGTCATTAGTATTTCAAGAGGTGCAACGAGACGCAGAAGGCGCCAGCCTGCGGAGCTAATGCCTCCCCGTAAGATTCCGGATGCGGTTGCGGACGATGCGGGCGAGGTCGAGCGTGCGCCGGTAGAGATGGATCTGCGATGCGGCCTGCTGCGCTGCGCGATTAGCTCCGGGATGGAGGCCGATCACCAGCGTCTCGATGGGTTCACGCTCGTGGAAGAGACGCGACATGACGGGGTGATCGGGGACGGCGCAGGAATCGGTGCGGGCGATATTGGGATCGTCCAGATGGTTCTTCAGCACCTCGATCATCAGCAATGTGCCGGGTGAATAGGCGCGCAGGCTCTCGTCATAGGCGGTTTTCCATGTCCAGGCCTCGCCCGATTCGATGAAGACGATGAGGATGGCGATGACCTTGCCTTCGAATTCGAGCGTATGGATGCGGGCGAGGTCGCGCTCGGCCAGACGGTTGACGGCCTCGCGGGCAAAGGCGGCGCGGTAGCGGTCGACGGCCATGGCGCTGCCGCGCTTGCCCTTCCAGCCCTTGGCTTCGAGCGCGAGGAAATCCTCGAAACGCTGGCGGATCTCGTCAGGGCTGCGGGCGACGCTGTAGGTGAGGGTTCCCTGGCCGGCGAGCTTTCTCCACAGCCGCTTGTAGTCGCGGCGATGATGCGAGCCGACGGCGTTCTGCAGGTAATTGTCGCCCTCCATCTGACTTTCCAGGAAGGGACGCTGCGCGCGCTCGATGGATGCGAGCGGCAGGTTGCGGCCGATGGCGATGCTGCGGATGAGCTGCGCGACCGGGCCGTTGGCGCGCATATCGGGCAGGACCAGCACTTCGGGCATCTTGAGATGCTTGCGCGAAAGGATGTCGAACAAATCCTCCAGGACGCTGACCGGATCGTCGCGGTCGATCAGCGGCGTGCCTTGCGGGCCGAAAGGCGTGGCCCAGGCGCGGATGATCGGTGCCGAAACGGTGATGCCGGGGCGCTCGATCGTATAGGGCATCAGGAAGCGCAGACGGCTTCTCACCTCGTTTTCGTCGCGCATGACCATGAACCGCACCTGGCGGTCATCAAGGCGCGGCATGGCCGGTGCGAGGAAGCTCGGATTGAAGAAGATGTTGGGCTCGATCGTGCGGTAGGTGAGATATTCGAGCTCTTCGAGAAGCTCGAAGCCGGCCGATGCGCCATAGATCGAGAGTTTGCGGGGGATGTCGCGCGGCCCGAGGCTTTCCTCCAGCTTCTTGGCGACATCGCCCATTGCATCGGTCTCGGCGAGTTCGGAGACGAGACGTGCGGTGGATCCTCCCGCTGCTTCTTCGAGAATGGGAATGGCTACCATCAGAATTGTTCCTCCGGTCGGGAGATTTTCGCCGCGGGGGCGAAGATGAACATGGGAACGCCGAGGCGGCGATACACCGTCAGGGAAAGGGACGAGGCCTCGAATGCCATGGCGACCGCCGTTGCGATCGCCGCGCCGAACAGGCCGAAACGCGGAATGAGCAGAATATTGAGCGCGACGTTGATGCAGAGCGCGACGGCATAAAGTGCTGCGCAGATATTCTGATTGCCCGACATGTTGAGCAGGCTTTCGGTCGGCCCGACGCTGGCGCGCGCGATGACGCCGATGATCAGCACGAAGAGCAGCGGATAGCCCTCAGCGAAGGAGGGGCCGAACAGCCACAGGAGCGGTTTGCCGAGGAGGAGCAGGACGACGCCGATGACGAGTGTCGGCCAGAAGGTCCATTTGACCGAATCCCGGACGAACCGGGCGAAACGATCATGGTCGCCGCCATGCAGCAGCTGCGAATAGCGCTGGGCGACGCCGGCCTTCACGGCGAAATAGACGAAATGCGCCAGCGCCAGGATCTTGACGGTGGCGAAATAGACCGCGACATGGCCGGGGTCCATGAAATGGCCGACCATCAGCACGTCGACATTGATGAGCAGGAAGAAGAAGCCTTCGACCAGGAAGATGGGCACGGAGACGACGAACCACTCGCGCAGATGCAGGCTGCGCGCGCCGGCCGGGATGATCCTGGCAAGGCTGCCGCTGACGATGGTGAGCTGGCAGACCGTCGTCACATAGGTTGCCAGGATCGCGGCGAGGAGTGCGGTCACCGCCGTCGGCGCGAAGCCGATCAGGACCGCTGCCACCATGAACAGGAGGGAGAGGAGGGGCCTTGCGATATAGGTCGGCGTCAGCGCCGTCAGCACCCATGAGCGCGACCGCGCCGTGCCGTCCAGCATGTCGCCGAGCGCGATCATCGGCACGCAGACCAGCCCGAGATAGAACGGCACGACATAATAGTTCTCCATGTGGTCGCGCAGGAGAAAAACACCGAGAGCGCCGGCGAGCGCCACCAGGGTCGAGGCTGCGATGCCGAAGACCCGACCGGTCCACAGGATGCCGCGGACCTCATCGACCAGGTTGCGCTCGAAATATTCGGGTACGTAGCGGATGATGGTGGTGTGAAAGCCGAGGCAGGACAGATTGCCGATGATGATGGCGGTGAGCCAGACCAAGACGAAGATGCCGTATTCGAATTCGCCCATCCAGCGGGCCAGGATGATCTGCGCGGCAAGCGCGATCGCCGCGCTGACGATGCGCACGGAAAAGGCCGTCAGCGAGGAGCGCTGGGCGGCCGCCTGCGGGTTGGAGGCAGCCAACAGCATATCGACGCGCTCCGTCAGCGGACGGAGGCGCAACGAGAATCTTTCCGGCAGGAGCCGGTCTGCTGCTGTAGCCGCAGAAAAACGCAAAGGAATAGTTCTCCGCCAGTCGAACCGACACAGGCTAGGGCAAGAATCTTTAAAAACGGTTCGCCAGGTTTCCGCCCGTTTGACGCCGCGACGATAAGGTGATCATAGGGCGGCTATATACAGGGCAACCATGGCAAAAAGCCGCCCATCATACGCGGCTTTTCATTGCGTCGAACGGGCGTGTCAGGCGAACGTGCCGTGACAATGCTTGTATTTCTTGCCCGATCCGCAGGGGCAGGGCTCGTTACGCCCGACCTTGCCCCAGGTGGAGGGATCGGTCGGGTTGCGTTCCGCCGGATCGACGGTACGCGCATCTTCGTGCCGCACCAGCAGTTCGCCATCGCTGAAGTCGTTTTCGCCGGTGGTGCCGTCGATATGTTGGCCGAACATCGGCGGAGGGCTCGGCTCCGGCGCCTCTGCGGCCTCACGCACGATCTCGACACGCATGAGCTGTGCGGTGACGGCCTGCCTGAGATTGCCGAGCATGCTCTGGAAGAGCTCGAAAGCTTCGGTCTTGTATTCGTTCAGCGGGTCGCGCTGGGCATAGCCGCGGAAACCGACGACGGAGCGCAGATGGTCGAGATTGACCAGATGCTCGCGCCACAGATGATCGACGGTCTGCAGGATGACGGATTTCTCGACATAGGCCATGACCTGCGGACCGAAGCGTTCCGCACGCTCGGCGGCCGCCTTTTCCGTGGCCTCGCTCAGCCGGGTAAGGATCTCTTCCTCGGCGATGCCTTCCTCCTGGGCCCATTCATGGACCGGCAGGTCGAGATTGAGCTGGGTGCGGACGGCTTCCTTGAGCCCGTCGATATCCCACTTTTCCGCATAGGCATTTTCCGGAATATGGGTGCGAACCAGATCCTCGACCACTTCCTGGCGCATCTCCGCGACGGTTTCGCTGAGGCTCTCGCCATCCATCAGCTCCAGACGCTGCTCGAAGATCACCTTGCGCTGATCGTTCATCACATCGTCATATTTGAGCAGGTTCTTGCGGATTTCGAAGTTGCGCGCCTCGACCTTCTTCTGGGCCTTTTCCAGCGCCTTGTTGATCCAGGGGTGGACGATGGCCTCGCCCTCCTTGAGGCCGAGCTTCTGCAGCATGCCGTCCATACGGTCGGAGCCGAAGATGCGCATGAGATCGTCCTGCAGAGACAGGAAGAATTTCGAGCGGCCGGGGTCACCCTGGCGGCCCGAACGGCCGCGCAGCTGATTGTCGATGCGGCGGCTTTCGTGGCGTTCCGTCGCCAGGACGTAAAGTCCGCCTCCGGCAAGCGCCAGCTCTTTCAGCCTGGCGATATCGGCCTTGATCGCCTCTATCTTGACATCGCGCTCAGGGCCTTCCGGCATATCGGCCAGTTCCTGGCGAACGCGCATCTCGACATTGCCGCCGAGCTGGATGTCGGTGCCGCGGCCCGCCATGTTGGTGGCGATGGTGATGGCGCCGGGAACACCGGCCTGGGCGATGATGAAAGCTTCCTGCTCGTGGTAGCGGGCGTTGAGCACCTGGAAGTTCTCGATCCCATCCTGGCGCAGCCGTTCGGCCAGATGTTCCGACTTCTCGATGGAAGTGGTTCCGACCAGTATGGGCTGGTTCTTGGCACTCGCCTCGCGGATGTCCCTGACGATGGCCTTGTACTTCTCCTCGACAGTCCGATAGACCTCGTCGTCCTCATCGATACGGCGGACGGGAAGGTTGGTCGGGATCTCGGTCACTTCCAGGCCGTAGATGTTGCCGAACTCTTCCGCTTCGGTGTTGGCCGTGCCGGTCATGCCGGAAAGCTTGTTGTACATGCGGAAATAGTTCTGGAAGGTGATCGAGGCCAGCGTCTGGTTTTCCGGCTGGATGGTGACGTGTTCCTTGGCTTCCAGCGCCTGATGCAATCCCTCGGAATAGCGCCGGCCCGGCATCATGCGGCCGGTGAATTCGTCGATGATGACGATCTCGTCGTTGCGGACGATATAATCCTTGTCGCGCTGGAACAGGGTATGGGCGCGCAGCGCATTGTTGACATGGTGGACGATGGCGACGTTCTCGATATCGTAAAGCCCTTCACCTTTGAGGTGGCCGGCTTCCTGAAGCAGGTTTTCGAGCTTCTCGGTGCCTTCTTCGGTGAAGGTCGCCGTCTTCTGCTTCTCGTCGATTTCATAATCCGCAGGTTCGAGCCGCGGAATGAAGGTGTCGATGAGGTTGTAGAAATCGGAACGGTCCTCGAGCGGGCCGGAAATGATGAGTGGCGTGCGGGCCTCGTCGATCAGGATCGAATCGACCTCGTCGACGATCGCATAATTGTGGCCGCGCTGGCACATCTGGGCGCGCTCATACTTCATATTGTCGCGCAGATAATCGAAGCCGAATTCGTTGTTCGTGCCGTAGGTGATGTCGCAGGCATAGGCTTCGCGACGCTGATCGTCGTCGAGGCCGTGGACGATGACGCCGACGGTAAGCCCGAGGAAATTGTAGAGACGGCCCATCCATTCCGCGTCGCGGCTCGCCAGGTAGTCGTTGACGGTAATGACGTGGACGCCTTTGCCCTCGAGCGCGTTGAGATAGACGGGCAGGGTCGCCATCAGCGTCTTGCCTTCGCCGGTGCGCATTTCGGCGATGCCGCGATTATGCAGCACCATGCCGCCGATGAGCTGCACGTCGAAGGGGCGCATCTCCAGAACGCGCTTGGCGGCCTCACGCGCGGTGGCGAAGGCCTGCGGCAGGAGATCGTCGAGCTTTCGGCCATTTTCGAGTGCTGCGCGGAATTCCGCCGTCTTGGCCTTGAGCTCGTCGTCGGTCAGGGCCTCATAGTCCTTTTCGAGCGCGGTGATCTCATCGGCGCGCGGACGCAGGCCTTTGACGCGACGGTCATTGGAAGAACCGAAAATCTTGCGGGCTAGACCGCCGAAGCTGACCATCACTGGTCCTTTCTCATCCGTTCAGCCGGTATCCGGCATTGTCGAAGGCTTTATTCACTCTCATCGAAACATTTGCAAGAAAAGTGCTGGCCTGACCACTCATCCGGGCGCACGTCTTCCGGCAATCTCTCTGGACGCAAAGCCGATGGACAGATAAGAGGGGGGTCGAGCGATGTCAACGTTGAAGCATCGGGCGGAAACCTCTCCGCGCTTTGTTCCCTCGGCGCATTCCGGGCCGGACGAACCGTCCGATCAAGGGAAAATGCGCTCTCTCTATCCAACGATGGGACGTTTCCTTTTCGGTCGAACCGCCGTAACGGAAACGTTCCAGGCAAAATTCCGCCGCATTCATGGGGCCGTAAGGCCTTCGAAGGAGTGACCCTATGACCCATTATCGTAAAGCCCTTTCCGCTTTCGCTGCAACCGTTCTGATCGCGACCGCGACATATGGCGCATCCGCCCAGGACAAGGCGGCAGGCGCCGCCGACGCCGCCAACGATCCTGCCAAGGTTC
The DNA here is from genome assembly GCF_002980495.1 of Phyllobacterium phragmitis. Lineage (GTDB taxonomy): Bacteria > Pseudomonadota > Alphaproteobacteria > Rhizobiales > Rhizobiaceae > Paramesorhizobium > Paramesorhizobium phragmitis. Next base: position 23,042 of record NZ_PVBR01000027.1, on the reverse strand, counting down.
TGGCGACCGTCAATGGCGAAACCATCACGCAGGGAGAGGTGGACCAGGCATCGAACGATCTCGATCCGCAGTTCTCGCGCCTGCCCGACGAACAGCGCCGGCTTGCCGCACTTGCCGCGCTCATCGACATCAAGGCGCTCGCCACCCAGGGCAAAGCCGAGAAGCTCGACCAGACGGACGCGTTCAAGCAGCGCATGGCTTTCCTCAACGACCGTGCCCTGCACAATGAATATTTCAAGAAAGAGATCGTCGACAAGATCACCGATGCGGATGTTCACGCCCGCTACGACAAGGAGATCGCCGCGACGCCGCCGAAAAACGAGATCCGCGCCCGTCATATCCTGGTGAAGACCAAGGAAGAAGCCGAGGCCATCATCAAGAAACTCGACGGCGGCGCGAAATTCGAGGATCTGGCCAAGGAAAGCTCGACCGACGGCTCCGCCGCGCAGGGCGGCGATCTCGGCTATTTCGGCCAGGGCCAGATGGTGCCCGAGTTCGAAAAGGCCGCTTTCGCGCTGGAGCCGGGTTCCTATACCAAGGAGCCGGTGAAGACGCAGTTCGGCTTCCATGTGATCAAGCTCGAGGACAAGCGCACCCAGCAGCCTCCGGCATTCGATCAGGTCAAGGATCAGGTGCGTTCGGTCATCATGCGCGAGCGCTATGTCGACCTGGTGAAGAAGCTGCGGGATGGTCTCAAGGTGACCTATGCCGATCCGGCGACCGAAAAGGCGATGAAGCAGGCAAATGGCGAAGGAGAGGCAGCCCCTGCCGGGGAAGCGCCGAAGCAGTAAGCCGCTTGGGCATTTCATCCTTTCGATATGCTTCTTGTCTTACCGTCATTCTCGGGACAAGCCCGAGAATGACGGTCTGAGAGGGAGTTGTTTCAAGTTAGTTCTGACAGCTTCTAGAGGCATTCATGTCGGCGTCCGTTTCTCCTCTTGCTCCAAAACACTATCCGGCGATGCCCGCCATAGAGGGCGTGCGCATCGCCACCGCCGAGGCGGGCATCAAATATAAGGGGCGCACGGATGTGCTGCTCCTCGTGTTCGACAGCGAAGCGGAAGCGGCCGGCGTGTTCACCCGCTCGAAATGTCCCTCGGCGCCGGTTGATTTCTGCCGGCGGAATCTTGCCGCCGGCAAGGCGCGCGCCGTGGTGGTCAATTCGGGAAACGCCAATGCCTTCACCGGCAAGAAGGGGCGCGAATCGACGGCTGCGACCGCCGCTGCCGCATCGGCTGCGGTCGGCTGCACATCCGGCGAGATCTTCCTGGCATCGACGGGCGTGATCGGCGAACCGCTCGATGCAGGCAAATTTTCCCATCTCCTCGGCGGTATGGCGAAGGACGCTGGAGCCGATCGCTGGCTCGATGCCGCAAAGGCGATCATGACCACCGATACCTATCCGAAGGTGGCGACCGAGACCGTGCTTTTCGGCGGTGTGCCGGTGACGATCAACGGCATCGCCAAGGGGGCGGGAATGATCGCACCCGATATGGCGACGATGCTGTCTTTCGTGGTGACCGACGCACCGATCGCGGCCCCGGTCCTGCAGGCGCTTCTCAACAAAGCGGTTGGCGGAAGCTTCAATTGCGTGACGGTCGACAGCGATACCTCGACCTCCGACACGCTGATGCTGTTTTCGACGGGAAGAGCGGCGACACGTGGCGCGCCCGCCGTCACCGAGCTCGGCGACAAGCGGCTTGCCGATTTTGCCAAAGCGCTCGGCCGCGTCCTGCATTCGCTGGCGCTGCAGTTGGTGCGTGACGGCGAAGGCGCGCGCAAGATGGTTGAAGTGCATGTGAGCGGCGCCAAATCGGCGGCATCGGCCAAGCGCATCGCGCTCTCGGTCGCCAACTCGCCCCTGGTGAAGACGGCGGTTGCCGGCGAAGACGCCAATTGGGGCCGCGTCGTCATGGCGGTCGGCAAGGCCGGCGAACCAGCCGACCGCGATCTCCTGGCGATCTGGTTCGGCGATATCCGCGTCGCCCATCAGGGCGAGCGCGATCCGACTTATTCCGAGGCCGACACCTCCGCCTATATGAAGAACGAGGATATCAGGATCCACGTCGATATCGGGCTTGGCCGCGGCAAGGCGACGGTCTGGACCTGCGACCTGACGAAAGAATATGTGGCGATCAATGGCGATTACCGTAGCTAGGTCGTGGATCGCCAGAGCGGTTCCTGTTTTGATGGAAACGGGGAACCGCTCTCATTCTTTGTTTTTACGCAAATCCGGACGGAAAACCGCTTCGCACTTTTCCCGGATTTGCTCTAAGGGGACTTGCTGATGCCGGATCTCGCAACGGTGCGGCAGATCGAGGCCGTCGGCTTCCGCGCATGGCCGGCCACGTCGGTGCATTATGACGGAACATGGGCGATCCGCATGACCGCGGCGCACCCGTCGAAGCGGCTCAATTCGATCAATCCGCTCGACCCGGCCGATATCCGCGATATTCCGGTGCGTGTCGAACGCGCAGCGCAGCGGTTCCGGGCCTATGGACGGCGTCCGGTCTTCAGGCTGTCTCCGCTGTCTCCGCCGGAACTCGACGATTATCTCGCGAGCAAGGGTTGGGGGCGTTTCGATGAAACCATCGTGATGACCGCCGATCTGGCCGCAATGGATTTCACCGCGACGATTGACCAGATTCCCCTGCGGGACGTCGGACGCTTCGTCGATGCCTCGCTCAAGGTGCACGAACGCGACCCGGCGCTGCGCCCCGGGCTCTCGGAACTGCTCAACGGAATCCGTCCGGTCAAGGGCATGTTCGTGATCGAGGATGACGGGCGGCCGGTTTCGGTGGCGCTTTGCGTTCACGACGGCGCGATGGCCGGGCTTTTCGACATCGGCACCTCGAGCAAAAGCCGCAGGAACGGCCATGCACGCGCCGTCGTCGCCTCCGCGCTCAAATGGGCGAGCAAGCATGGCGCGAAGACCGCCTGGCTGCAGATCGAGACGGCCAATGCACCGGGCCGGGCGCTCTATGAAGGCTTCGGCTTTGGGGAAATCTATCGCTATGCTTACCGGGAAAGCCCCGAATCATGAGCCGATCATGAAGGACGAAGCGATCATGAAGAGCGAAAGGCCGGCGCGCCGCATTCTCGTCGTTGCAGCCTGCGCATTGGTCGATGCGGATGGGCGCGTTCTTCTGGCGCAGCGCCCCGAAGGCAAGCCGCTCGCCGGGCTCTGGGAATTTCCGGGCGGCAAGGTCGAGCATGGCGAGACGCCTGAGGCGACGCTGATCCGAGAACTCGAGGAAGAGATCGGCATCATCACCAAGCCCGCCTGCCTGGCGCCGCTTACCTTCGCCAGCCACTCCTATGACGATTTCCATCTCCTGATGCCGCTCTATATCTGCCGGCGCTATGAAGGGATTGCGCGTCCGCTGGAAGGCCAGGCGCTGAAATGGGTGCGGCCGCGCGACATGCGCGATTATCCGATGCCGCCGGCCGACGAGCCGCTCATCCCGTTCCTGATCGATCTTCTCTGAATTTCCACCGGTTTTCTGACTGAATTCCGCTCTGAAAGCCGGCTTCCGTTAATCGATCTTTCACCAGGATACGGCATCTTCAGGGCCGGACGGGACCGGAGTTTGCCAGTATGGGTTTTGACGACCATTCCTTTAAAACGGATCACAGTGAATATTACCCGAATTCCATTGCGGGAGCGCGTTCCGGCGCATTGCGGATCGCGCTGCTGTTCGGTTCCGCCGCGATCGCGCTGGCGCTGATCCTCGTTCCCATTCTCAACAACCGTTCCAATGACGTCGCGTCGCAAACGCTGTTCCCGAGTGGCGTGGATTCGATCTCGACGGGATCGATCCGGAATTCGCGTGCCTATACCGTGCGCAAGAGTGTGCTGCAGGCTTCGCCGCAGACCGTCTGCATCATCCATTCGGACGGTACCAAGAGCGATGATTGCTGAGAAACAGGACGCCGTTTTCTTCCCATAACTCGAAGAAAACCAAGCCTGATTCAGGTGTTTTCGTCGGGCTTTTCCGATTTTTCCGCCTCTTCGAGAGCCGCGGCCAGCGATGCTTTGGCTGAGCCGGGCTTCAGGGGCTTCTGCTGTGAAGCATGCGGCGCCCAGCCGGACATCCAGACGATGGAGAAGGTGGCGCGGATGCGTCCATCCGGATCGCTGAACCGTTCGGCATAGATATCGGCGGCGCGCAGGAAGAAGCGCTGCGATACCGGCTTGCGCGACCGCCCGAGAAGGCTGTTCTGCATGCCCATGGCGCGCAAATCGGCGATCAGCGCGAACATGTTATCGTAGCGGACCGTGAAGCTTTCGACATCGGTGACGGGAAGGGCGAAGCCCGCCCGCTGCAAAAGGCTACCTACATCGCGCACATCGGCGAACGGCGCGACGCGGGGCGATGCACCGCCGGCCTGCTCCACTTCCGCTGCAAGCAGGCTTTCACGCAGTTCGCCGAGCGTGCCGCCGCCGGCCATCGCACCAAGGAAAAGCCCGTCCGGCTTTAGCGCATGGCGGATCTGGAAAAATGCGCCTGGTGTGTCGTTGGTCAGTTGCAGGGACAGGAGCGAAACGATCAGATCGGCGCTGGCGGCCCCAAGCGGCAGCGCTTCGTCATCGGCGACGATGGCGGGGAAGGGTCCGCGCAGAAAGGCTCGATCCTGTTCGATGCGGATGATCTCGTCGGCCTTGCCGGACCGCGCGATGGCTTGCGCGCCAAGTCCCGTATGGCCGCCCAGATCGACAGCGATGGGAAAGCGGCGTTCGACGGGGGCAAGGCGGTCTTCGAGATCGTCCGCCGCGCGCGCCAGCAGGAAATCCGTGCCGGGGGCGAATTTCGCCAGGGCGCGCCTGCGGTGAAGCTGGATCAGCTTGCGGTCGAACAGAGCGTTTTCCTGCATGCGATTGCCTGTCTTTCCCTTGTCCGTGCATTCCGGCATGATGCGTGCACGCATTTGCGTGCGTGACGAGCACTAAATGCGTCCGAACGGGGGCGATTGCAATGCATGATGGGCATGATGGGCATGATGGGGGTGAAGGGCAATGAACGGCCCGGGGAAGGCCCCGCGCGGGATTGCCGGGTTTTTGGCGGAGCAGGTGGCGGGGCTGCTGTTTCCGCCGCAATGTTCCGGCTGCGGCCGCGAAGTGTCTGATCCGGGAACGGTGTGCGGTACATGCTGGTCGCGGCTGCGCTTCATCGATCGTCCCTATTGCGCGGTGATGGGGACGCCGTTCGCGCATGATCTCGGCGAGAATTTCCTGTCGGCGGAGGCCATCGCCGATCCGCCGCCCTTCCAGCGGGTGCGGGCGGCAGTTGTTCATGACGGCGTGCCGCGCCGCATGGTCGTCGGGCTTAAATATCACGATCAGACCAATCTGGCGCCGTGGATGGCAAGATGGATGGTGCGTGCCGGCGGCGAACTGATCGCGGATTGCGATGTCATCGTGCCCGTACCGCTCCACGCTTTCCGCTTCTGGGCGCGGCGCTTCAACCAGGCGGCGGAGCTTGCCCGTGCAGTTGCCCGCCAGACGGACAAGCCGTTCGAACCGGAGGCGTTGTTGCGCGTCAAGCGCACGCGCCAGCAGGTCGGCCTTGCCACCACCGAGCGGCAGCGCAATGTGAGCGGGGCCTTTCGCGTTCCGCAAGCCGAGGCAATCAAGATCAGCGGCCGGAACATATTGCTGATCGACGACGTCTATACCACAGGCGCTACGGTGAAGGCGGCGACGCGGGCGCTGTTGCGCGCCCATGCCGCTTCCGTCGATATCCTCACCTTCAGCCGGGTTCTGCCCGATATGTAGGCGCGATATGGAGAGGGGCGATCTTCGCCCGAACTTGTTAGCCGGGGGGCTTTCGGCAAAGACTTCCGGCGCTTATATAGACTGTCGGAAGTTGGAGAGTTTCATGGTTGATGTGACGATCTATACGCGCCAGATGTGCGGTTTCTGCACGGCGGCCAAGCGCCTGCTCGAGAAAAAGGGCGTGGCCTATACCGAACATGACGCGACCGTGTCGCCTGAATTCCGCCAGGAGATGATACAGCGGTCGGGACGAATGACGTTTCCGCAGATCTTCGTCGGCGACGTGCATGTGGGCGGCTGCGACGAGCTTCATGCGCTGGAGCGCGAGGGCCGTCTCGGTAATCTCCTGATCACGGGCGAACTTGTTTAAAGGATTGAAAGCATGAGCACTTTCCGCGCTGCCGCCATCCAGATGCGTTCGGGCATCGATCCGCAAGGCAATGTAGCGACACTCGACCGCCTTGTCGGCGATGCCGCGGCACAGGGCGCGCATTACGTGCAGACGCCCGAGATGACGGGTGCCGTGCAGCGCAGCCGCGAGGGGCTTGCCGCCGTGTTGCGCGACGAGGAGAACGATCTCGTCGTCAAGGCGGCGTCGCAGCTTTCGGCGCGCCACGGCATCTATCTGCATATCGGCTCGACGGCGATCGCGGCCGACGACGGCCGGATCGCCAACCGGGCTTTCCTGTTCGGCCCGGATGGAAAGAAGATCACCAGCTACGACAAGATCCACATGTTCGACGTCGATCTCGACAATGGCGAGAGCTGGCGTGAATCGGCGGTCTATGCGGCGGGCGTCGATACGGTGCTTGCCGATCTGCCTTTCGGACGGATGGGGCTGGCGATCTGCTACGATATCCGTTTTCCGCAGCTCTTCCGGGCGCAGGTGGAAGCGGGCGCTTCGATCCTGACGGCGCCGGCGGCCTTCACCCGGCAGACCGGCGAGGCGCATTGGCATGTCCTGCAGCGCGCCCGCGCCATCGAGAACGGCGCGTTCGTCATCTCCGCCGCGCAAGGCGGGCTGCATGAGGACGGACGCGAGACCTATGGCCATTCGCTGATCGTTTCGCCATGGGGCGAGATCCTGGCCGAGGCCGACCATGACGAGCCGGCGGTGATCGTCGCCGATATCGATATTGCCCAAAGTGCTGCGGCACGGCGCAAGGTGCCCAATCTGAAAAATGCGCGTGCCTTCGGCCTCCGCATCGCTGAGGCGCAGGTGGAAAAGAAGAAAGAGAGCATTGCGGCGTCATGATTCATTTCACGCTTCTTTGCGATCAGGAACACGAATTCGAAGGCTGGTTCCGCAACAACGAGGATTTCGACGCCCAGGCGGCGCGCAAGCTCGTTTCCTGTCCGGTCTGCGGTTCACTGAAGGTCGAGAAGGCCCTGATGGCGCCTTCCGTTTCGACGTCGCGGGCTAACGAGAAGATCGCCGTCGGCATGGGCGAGGCGCAGCGCGCGCTCATCGAGCAAATGCGCGAGTTGAGCCGGAAGGTGCGCGAGGGTGCTGATTTTGTCGGCGACAAATTCGCAGAGGAAGCGCGCAAGATTCATTTCGGCGAAACCGATCCGCGCGGCATCTATGGCGAGGCGACACGCGAGGAGGTGACGGCGCTGGTCGACGAGGGCGTCGAGATCATGCCGTTACCGGTGTTTCCCGAGGATCGGAATTGAAAGAGAGTGAATGGTGAATGGTTAAATAGTGAATAGTAAACAACTATTGCCGTGCACGGCGTTGGTGATTTTCTTCCATTCACCATTCACCATTCACCATTCACCATTCACCATTCACCATTCACCATTCACCATTCACTCTTTCCTCGCCAGCACCATATAATTGACATCCATGTCGCGCGAGCGGCTCCAGCTGTCGGTCAGCGGATTATAGGTGACGCCTTGCCGGTCGGTGATCTTCAGTCCGGCGGTCTGGAGGGCCTTTTCCAGCTCTTCCGGACGCACCAGCTTTTCATATTGATGGGTGCCGCGCGGTAGCCAGCGCAGGAGATATTCCGCGCCGATGATGGCGAGGCCCAGCGCTTTCAGCGTGCGGTTGATCGTGGCGACGAACATCAGGCCGCCGGGTTTGACCATCGCGCCGCAGGCGGAGATGAAGAGATCGACATCGGCGACATGCTCGACCACTTCCATGTTGAGGACGACATCGAACATCTCGCCCGCCTCGGCCAGCGCTTCCGCCGTGGTGGCGCGGTAGTCGATATCGAGGCCGCTTGTCGCGGCATGGATTTTGGCCACCTCGATATTGGTCTGCGAGGCGTCGGCGCCGATCACGGTTGCGCCCAGCCGCGCCATAGGCTCGCAGAGAAGGCCACCGCCGCAGCCTATATCGAGCAGGCGCAGACCTATGAGCGGGCGGGGAGCAAGCGGATCGCGCCCGAATGCGGCGCAGATCTCTTGCTTGATGTAGGTGAGGCGGGTCGGGTTGAATTTGTGCAGCGGCCGGAACTTGCCTTGCGGGTTCCACCATTCGGCGGCGATGCGTGAAAAACGTTCGACCTCGGCGGAATCGATGGTGGTGCGGGCGGTCTCGGCCATGGCGGTTTCCTTCCTGTCGCTCCTGGAGTCGACCGCGTCAGCAGTAAAGTCAAGTCGCAAATCATCGCGTCTGCTTGCGGTTTGTCCGCATTTTGGCTATGTGACGCGCGGTTCCTCTGCTGGGTAATCCGGCAGAGATTGGTAGCAATTCTCAAGCCTCTCGGGACAAATCCTATAATGGCGCGCATCGTGATGAAATTCGGCGGCACTTCGGTGGCCGATATCGACCGCATCCGGAATGTGGCGCGTCACGTCAAACGCGAGGTCGAGGCAGGCCACGAGGTCGCCGTCGTCGTCTCGGCGATGGCCGGAAAGACCAATGAACTCGTCACCTGGACGCGCGCCGCGTCGCCGATGCACGACGCGCGCGAATATGATGCCGTCGTGGCGTCCGGCGAGCAGGTGACCGCGGGGCTTCTGGCGATCACGCTGCAATCGATGGGCATCCATGCCCGCTCCTGGCAGGGCTGGCAGGTCCCGATCCGTACCGACAATGCGCATGGCGCGGCGCGTATCATCGAGATCGACGGTTCGTTCCTGGTTGAGCGCTTCGGCGAAGGCCAGGTGGCGGTCATCGCCGGCTTTCAGGGACTGGGGCCGGACAACCGCATCGCGACGCTGGGGCGCGGCGGCTCGGACACCAGCGCGGTGGCGATCGCGGCGGCAGTGAGAGCAGACAGGTGCGATATCTATACCGATGTCGATGGCGTCTACACCACCGATCCGCGCGTCGAGCCGAAAGCGCGGCGTCTTGCCAAGATTTCCTTCGAGGAAATGCTGGAGATGGCCTCGCTCGGCGCCAAGGTGCTGCAGGTTCGCTCCGTCGAGCTTGCCATGGTACACAAGGTGCGTACCTTCGTACGCTCCAGTTTCGAAGACCCCGATGCGCCGGGCATGGGTGATCCGATCAACCCGCCCGGAACGCTCATTTGCGACGAGGAAGAAATCGTGGAACAGCAGGTCGTCACCGGTATCGCCTATGCGAAGGACGAAGCGCAGATATCGCTGAGGCGCGTGGCCGACAGGCCCGGCGTGTCGGCGGCGATCTTCGGGCCGCTCGCCGAAACGCACATCAATGTCGACATGATCGTGCAGAACATCTCCGAGGACGGCTCGAAGACGGACATGACCTTCACCGTGCCGACCGGCGACCTCGACAAGGCGGTCGCCGTTCTTGAAAAGGCGAAGGTCGAAGTCGGCTTCGATGCGATCCAGTCGGAAGCGGGCCTGGTCAAGGTTTCGGTTATCGGCATCGGCATGCGCAGCCATGCGGGCGTCGCCGCCACCGCCTTCATGGCATTGGCTGAAAAGGGCATCAACATCCGCGCCATCACCACGTCGGAAATCAAGATTTCGATCCTGATCGACGGGCCATATGCCGAACTGGCCGTGCGCACGCTCCACTCGGTATACGGGCTGGATAAACATTAATGCCCGCATAGGGTTTTATACCCTAGACGCACGCATTAAAAATGCTCACAAAGAATAAGCCGGAGGTTGTTCCGGCCCTAAAGCAGGATGCAATTAAGTCGAAGCGGGTATCCTGCTTTAAGGTGTTATTTTAGCCGCATGATCTTACCTGGAAGTCTGCAACTTTTCGGGATCATGCTCTAGCGCGAATCGTCCGATCCCATCCTGGGCCGGCGGCATGAAGGAGCAATCGACTGTCCATGCGTGAGCTGACCACCGGCCCCCGTGTCCTGCTCAGACGTCTCCGCGAATTGATGGCGGAGGTGCTCGAGCCACAGGAGCGGCTTGACCGGATCGTCCGAGAGATCGCGCAGAACATGGTCGCGGAAGTCTGCTCCTTCTACGTGTTGCGTTCCGACGGCGTGCTCGAACTCTACGCCACGGAAGGCCTCAACCCGCAGGCGGTGCATCTGGCGCAATTGCGTCTCGGCCAGGGTCTGGTCGGCACCATCGCGGCGAGCGCACGGCCGCTCAACCTGACCGACGCGCAGACGCATCCGGCATTCACCTATCTGCCCGAGACGGGTGAAGAGGTCTATAATTCCTTTCTCGGCGTGCCGATCCTGCGCGCAGGCCGCACGCTCGGGGTACTCGTCGTGCAGAACCGGACCAAGCGGGCCTATCGCGAGGATGAACTGGAGGCGCTCGAAACCACTGCCATGGTTCTGGCCGAAATGGTCGCTACGGGTGATCTCACCAGGCTGACGCGGCCTGGCGTCGAACTCGATCTTGGAAAACCGATGAGTTTCTCCGGCAATTCGTTCAATGACGGCGTCGGCCTTGGCCATGTCGTGCTGCACGAGCCGCGCATCGTCGTCACCAATCTGTTCAATGAGGATTCGCAGCGCGAACTGGAACGGCTGCAGGAAGCGATCGGATCGCTGCGCATCTCCATTGACGACATGCTGTCGCGCCGCGATGTCGCGGCCGAGGGCGAGCACCGCGCCGTGCTCGAAGCCTACCGCATGTTCGCGCATGATCGCGGCTGGGTGCGGCGTCTCGAGGAAGCCATCCATAACGGGCTGACGGCGGAAGCGGCCGTGGAGAAGGTGCAGAGCGACACCCGCGCCCGCATGATGCACCTGACCGATCCCTATATGCGCGAGCGGCTCAGCGATTTCGACGATCTGGCCAACCGGCTGCTGCGCCAATTGATGGGGCGCGACGTCAAGACGGTTGCCGAATCGCTCGTCAAGGATGCGATCATCATCGCCCGCTCGATGGGCGCCGCCGAATTGCTCGATTATCCGCGCGAGCGGCTGCGCGGCGTGGTGCTCGAGGATGGCGCGCCGACGAGCCATGTGGTCATCGTCGCGCGGGCCATGGGCATTCCGGTCGTCGGCCAGGTCAAGGGCGTGGTCTCCATGGCGGAGAACAATGATGCGGCCATCGTCGACGGCGACGACGGCAAGGTACATCTGCGTCCGCAGGTGGATATCGAGACCGCCTATGCGGAGAAGGTACGCTTCCGGGCAAGGCGGCAGGCGCTTTACCGTGAGTTGCGCGACGAGCCTTCGGTTACCAAGGACGGGGTCGAAATCTCGCTGCTGATGAATGCCGGGCTTCTGGTCGACCTGCCGCAATTGGTGGAATCGGGCGCTGTCGGCATCGGCCTCTTCCGCACCGAGCTGCAATTCATGATTGCCTCGACCTTTCCACGCGCCGAACAGCAGGAGCGTCTCTACCGTTCGGTACTGGATGCCGCCGATGATCGCCCGGTGACCTTCCGCACGCTCGATATCGGCGGCGACAAGGTGCTGCCTTATTTTCGCAATTCCGGCCGCGAGGAAAATCCGGCGATGGGCTGGCGCGCCATCCGCCTGACGCTTGATCGTCCGGGCCTGTTGCGCACGCAGTTGCGCGCGCTTTTGAAGGCCGCCGGCGGACGTGAATTGCGGCTGATGCTGCCGATGGTGACGGAGGTCGGCGAAGTTCGCGCCGCACGTGAGATCATCGAGCGCGAGGTACGGCATCTGTCGCGCTTCGCCTACAGCCTGCCGACCCGTCTGCGGCTGGGAGCCATGGTCGAGGTGCCGTCGCTGCTCTGGCAGCTCGACGAACTGATGGCGGTGGTGGATTTCGTCTCGGTGGGGTCGAACGATCTGTTCCAGTTCCTCATGGCGGTGGACCGCGGCAATTCGATCATCTCCAACCGTTTCGATCAGCTGTCGCCACCTTTCCTGCGGGTACTCCGGCAGATCGTCGAAGCAGGGACACGCAACGATACGCCGGTGACATTATGCGGCGAGATGGCCGGCAAGCCGCTGACCGCCATGACGCTGATCGGGCTCGGATTCAGGCAGATATCGATGTCGCCTGCCTCGATCGGCCCGGTGAAGGCGATGCTTGGCGCGCTCGACATGGCCAAGCTCAATGCGCTTCTCCTCGAGGCGCTGCACAAGCCGAACGGCTCCCACTCGCTGCGCGAGGTCTTGAGCGGCTTCGCCGAGGATAACGGCATACCGCTTTAGGGTTGTTATGGCTTAATCGAACGCTGGCAGGACAACGCACCTTCTCCTGCCGTCATTCTCGAGCTTGTCCCGAGAATCTGCGACAAGGAAAAGAAAAGCAATTTCCGTTCTGACAGATCGTGCCGTTGTAGATTCTCGGGACAAGCCCGAGAATGACGGCCAGAGTGGAAGCTGTTTCAAGTTAGTTCTGACAAGCTTTAGGAAATCTACCGAATGATCGCATTGCCACAGGACCGGATGGACCAACTGCTGAAGCGCTTCTCGTTGATCGAGGCGCAGATGGCGGGGAACCCGGATTCCGACACCTATGTAAAGCTTGCTTCGGAATATTCCGATCTGGAAGAAGTCGTCGCCAAAATCCGCGCGCTGATGGCTGCGCGCCAGGAGGCGGCCGATCTCGTCGCCATGCGCGATGATTCGTCAGTCGACGCCGAAATGCGGTCGCTGGCCACGAGCGAATTGCCCGAGGTGCAGGAGCGCATCGAGGAGATGGAGAAGGATGTGCAGATCCTGCTCCTGCCGAAGGACGAGGCCGATGAAAAGAATGCCATCCTCGAAATCCGTGCTGGAACCGGCGGCTCGGAAGCAGCACTCTTTGCCGGCGATCTCTTTCGCATGTATGAACGCTATGCCTCCCTCAAGGGCTGGCGTGTGGAGGTCGTCTCGGCGAGCGAAGGCGAGGCCGGCGGCTACAAGGAAATCATCGCCATGGTTTCCGGCAGGGGCGTCTTTTCAAAGCTGAAGTTCGAATCGGGCGTGCACCGCGTGCAGCGCGTGCCGGAAACCGAGGCGAGCGGACGCATCCATACCTCCGCGGCCACCGTTGCTGTTCTGCCGGAGGCGGCAGATATCGACATCGACATCCGGCCTGAAGATATCCGCATCGATACGATGCGGGCATCCGGATCGGGAGGGCAGCACGTCAACACCACCGATTCGGCCGTGCGCATCACCCATATCCCGACCGGCACCATGGTCGTCCAGGCGGAAAAATCGCAGCACCAGAATCGGGCCCGGGCCATGCAGATCCTGCGCGCCAGGCTTTACGACATGGAGCGGCAGCGGGCCGACAGCGAGCGCTCGGCGCGGCGGCGCAGCCAGGTCGGTTCCGGCGATCGTTCCGAGCGCATCCGCACCTATAATTTTCCGCAAGGGCGCGTCACCGATCACCGGATCAACCTGACGCTCTACAAGCTCGACCGGATCGTGGAAGGGGATCTGGACGAATTGGTCGATGCGCTGATCTCCGATCATCAGGCGGCGCTGCTTACCGAAATGGGCGAAAACGCCTGATGGGCGGCGAGACACTTGCCGCGCTTCACGCCCGGGCACGCAAGACCTTGCGTGGCTCTGGAGCCGCGACGCCCGATCTCGATGCGCGGTTTCTCGTCGAATGGGCGACCGGCACCACCCGCCTCGATGCGCTGAGCGCGCCGGAGCGAATCATCCCGGATGAAGCAGCCGGGATACTCGATGGGGCGATCGAGCGGCGGCTGGCGGGAGAGCCGGTGCACCGGATCATGGGCGAACGCTCGTTTTATGGTCTCGGATTCCGGCTTTCGCGGGAAACGCTGGAACCACGTCCCGACACGGAGGCCCTCGTCGATCTGGTCCTGCCTTTTGTGACGCAGCGGATCAAAGAGAACGGCATAGCCGACGCCATCGATCTTGGAACAGGGACAGGGGCGATCGCGATCGCGCTTTTGAGCCGGTTGGAAAAGCTGCGCGCCATCGGCGTCGATATCGCGCAAGGTGCGCTCGACACCGCGTGGGAGAATGCACGAATGGCCGGTGTTTCCAGGCGTTTTGCGACGCTGAAGAGCGACTGGTGCGCCGTGGTCACGGGCAAATTCGATCTGATCGTCTCAAATCCGCCCTATATTCCGCGGCATGTGATCGCCACGCTCGACAGGGAAGTGCGCGAGCACGATCCGCTTGTGGCATTGGATGGCGGCGAGGACGGGCTTGATTTTTACAGGGCTCTTGCAAGCGACAGCGGTTCTCACCTATATGGTAGGGGTGCAGTTGGCGTCGAGATCGGCGCAGGGCAGCTGGCCGAGGTGAAAAGCATTTTTGCGGAGCGGGGTTTTCATCTGGCCGAAGTCGCGCAGGATCTTGGTGGACACGACCGCGCTCTTCTTTTCAGGCTTTGAGTTTTTGATTACCAAGAGCGCCAAAAAAAGCTTGGAATTTATGGAGAAGGCGTTTAGTTTCCACGCACCGTATAAAGCCAAGCAGGCTTTTGTTTCGCGTATCGCCAAGGCGGTAAATCTGCTTTGTGGTGTTTGACACCGTTACTCCTGTCGGAGTGGTTCGTACGGCAGCACGCAACTTTTAGAGATTTTATACGATGGTAGTGCGGGGCGCGCTCCAGTTCGTCACATAACAAGCGAGACCCAAAGGCCAATTCAGGCCGTGGGGATCTGCGCCCCTTAATCTGAAAAGAGAAGAGTATGAGGCCAGGACAGCAGAACAGGCGCATGCGTGGACGGGGGAACAACAACCGCAAGGGACCGAATCCTCTATCGCGCAACTATGAGAGCAACGGACCCGATGTGAAGATCAGGGGCAATGCCCAGCACGTCGCGGAAAAATACACGACTTTGGCCCGGGATGCCCAGGCTTCCGGCGATCGTGTCATAGCCGAAAACTATCTCCAGCATGCCGAACATTATAACCGCATCATCATGGCGGCGCAGGCGCAGGCGGCAACGCAGTTCCAGCGCGACGACAATTTTGATGACGATGGAGACGATGACGAGGAAGGCTTCGAGCAGCCAGCCGCCGCAGCAGCGGCGCCCGCGCCGAAGCCCGTCAACGGAACCGGACCGCAGCCGGTCATAGACGGTACGCCTGCCGAAGTGGTATTCGGCGAGGGCGGAGCGGAAAACCAGAAGCAGCCTGCGGATCGCGGACGCGGCCAGGGCCGCAACCAGAACCGTCCGCGCCGTCCGCGCAATGAGCGCCCTGAGGGCGCCGCGCCCGCTCCGATCGAAGCTGAGGCAAACGCTGAACCAACGCAGCCGACAGCCGCCTCGGACGAGACCCCTGCTCCGGTCAAAGCCGGGACGAATGGCGCAGCAAACGCTGAAGCCGATGCAACGCCTGCAGCGGAAACCCGTCGCCCGCGCCGTCCGGCGCGTCCACGCCGCACGGCGAGCGCTGCTGCCGCTGAAACCGGCGATAGCGGCAACGATGCCAAGGACGGCGATGCCGCAAAGCCCGCGGAAACACCGGCTGCCCGCGTCGAGGCCAGTTCCGACGCCTGATCGGCTACCGGATGCTTTCCGGATTATTGACGAGCGGCGCGGGAATCATCCCGCGCCGTTCGTTTTTTATTATTTTATTTCTGCTTCTTTTGATGCGTCTTGCGGGTTCTGATCGCCTTTCCCATATCATTCGGGACATTGGACTCGCCAAATTGTTACAGCGTCCTTTGCGCGTCTGATGAAGAGCGTGCGGTGTTGTAAATAAGGGAGTTCGTCACCAGTGCCTTCGCCGGTGCCTGTTAGATAGGGCCGGGTAGAAAAGGAGACAGATATGAATATTGAAAAATATACCGAGCGCGTGCGCGGTTTCATCCAGTCTGCCCAGACCTTCGCGCTTTCTGCGAACAATCAGCAATTCACGCCGGAGCATCTGCTCAAGGTTCTCGTCGATGATGAGGAGGGGCTTGCCACATCGCTGATCGAGCGGGCCGGCGGGCGGATCGCCGATGTGCGCCTCGGACTTCAGGCCGCACTCGATGCCCTGCCGAAAGTGACGGGCGGCAACGACCAGCTTTACCTGTCGCAGCCGCTGGCCAAGGTTTTCGCCACTGCCGAGGAACTCGCCAAGAAGGCCGGCGACAGCTTCGTCACCGTCGAGCGCCTGCTGACCGCGCTCGCCATCGAGAAATCCGCCAAGACCGCCGATATTCTCGCCCGCGCCGGTGTCACCCCTGCGGCGCTCAACCAGGTCATCAATGAGGTCCGCAAGGGGCGGACTGCCGATTCGGCCTCGGCCGAGAGCAGCTATGATGCGTTGAAGAAATATGCGCGCGACCTCACCGCCGATGCGCGGGCGGGCAAGCTCGATCCGGTGATCGGCCGCGACGACGAAATCCGCCGCACCATCCAGGTCCTGTCGCGCCGCACCAAGAACAATCCGGTGCTGATCGGTGAACCGGGCGTCGGCAAAACCGCCATCGCCGAAGGGCTGGCGATCCGCATCATCAATGGTGACGTGCCCGAATCACTGAAAGACAAGCAGTTGATGGCGCTCGATATGGGCTCGCTGATCGCCGGCGCGAAATATCGCGGCGAGTTCGAAGAGCGGCTGAAGGCCGTGCTTTCGGAAGTCACGTCGGCTGCGGGCCAGATCATCCTGTTCATCGATGAAATGCACACGCTGGTCGGCGCGGGCAAGGCGGATGGCGCCATGGATGCCTCCAATTTGCTGAAGCCGGCGCTGGCGCGCGGCGAACTGCACTGCATCGGCGCGACGACGCTCGACGAATACCGCAAATATGTGGAGAAGGACGCGGCGCTTGCCCGCCGGTTCCAGCCGGTCTTCGTCGATGAACCCAGCGTGGACGATACGATTTCCATCCTGCGCGGGCTCAAGGAAAAATATGAGCAGCACCACAAGGTGCGCGTCTCCGATTCGGCGCTGGTGGCGGCGGCGACGCTGTCGAACCGTTATATCTCCGATCGCTTTCTGCCCGACAAGGCCATCGATCTCGTCGACGAAGCCGCATCGCGGCTGAGAATGCAGGTCGATTCCAAGCCGGAGGAACTCGACGAAATCGATCGCCGCATCATGCAGCTCAAGATCGAGCGCGAGGCGCTCAAGGTCGAAAAGGACGAAGCGTCGAAGGACCGTCTCGGACGGCTGGAAAAGGAACTTGTCGATCTCGAAGAGGAATCGGCGCGTCTGACCAGCTCATGGCAGGCGGAGAAACAGAAACTCGGCCTCGCCGCCGATCTGAAGAAGCAGCTCGACGAAGCGCGCAATGCGCTCGCCAGCGCTCAGCGCAACGGTGAATTCCAGCGCGCCGGCGAACTGGCTTACGGCACGATCCCGCAGCTTGAAAAGCAGCTTGTCGAAGCCGAAAGCAGGGATAGCCGCGGTTCCCTTCTCGAGGAAGCCGTGACGTCGGATCATATCGCCCAGGTCATCTCGCGCTGGACGGGCATTCCCGTCGACCGGATGCTGGAAGGCGAGCGCGAAAAATTGTTGCGTATGGAAGACGAGATCGCCAAGCGGGTCATCGGCCAGGGCGAGGCCGTGCAGGCGGTTTCGAAAGCGGTCCGCCGTGCGCGCGCCGGGCTTCAGGATCCGAACCGCCCCATCGGTTCGTTCATCTTTCTCGGCCCCACCGGCGTCGGCAAGACCGAACTGACCAAGGCGCTGGCGGCGTTCCTGTTTTCCGACGAGACGGCGATGGTGCGTATCGACATGTCGGAATATATGGAGAAGCACTCGGTGGCGCGGCTCATCGGTGCGCCTCCCGGCTATGTCGGCTATGAGGAAGGCGGCGCGCTGACGGAAGCGGTGCGACGGCGGCCCTATCAGGTCATCCTTTTCGACGAGATCGAGAAAGCGCATCCTGACGTGTTCAACGTGCTCCTGCAGGTGCTCGATGACGGGCGGCTGACCGATGGCCAGGGCCGCACGGTCGATTTCCGCAATACCGTGATCATCATGACCTCCAATCTTGGCGCGGAATATCTGGTCGGGCTTGGCGAGGATCAGGATGTGGAGGTTGTGCGCGACGAGGTGATGTCGGTGGTCAGGGCGGCGTTCCGTCCGGAGTTCCTCAACCGCGTCGATGAGATCATCCTGTTCCATCGGCTGAAGCGCAACGAGATGGGCGCCATCGTCGATATCCAGCTGCAGCGGCTGCAGTCGCTTCTGACGGATCGCAAAATCCAGATCGAGATCGACGACGAAGCCCGCAACTGGCTGGCGCAAAGGGGCTATGATCCCGCCTATGGGGCGCGGCCGCTGAAACGGGTCATCCAGAGGCAAGTCCAGGATCCACTCGCCGAGCGCATCCTGCTGGGCGATATCCTCGATGGTTCGACCGTGAAGATCACGGCCGGTTCCGACCGCCTCAATTTCCGCGCCAAGGCGCCGGCTGAAACGGTCGAAGCCGCCTGACCGGTCGGTCGAGGATTATTTATCCGAAAATGGCCGCCTGATTTTCCGCATTCGGGCGGCCATTTTCATGTCCAGTTCATCTGGCATGGAAAGAATCGGATAGAATCGTCAGGTAGACTACGATTCGTTCGCTCTTTTAGGTGTCATTCATGCCGCGTATCCCTTCATTCTTTCGCCTCGCATTGCTTGCTTCCACAACCGGTACAGCGCTTTCCGTGTCCGGCTTTTCAGCCCTGGGCGAGGCAGCACAGGCGGATCGGCTACGGGTGCGCGACGATGACGCCGGCGGCATCCAGCTCGCGCAACTCTACGATCCCGGCGAGGAGGTCTATCGCGATGGCCGCATCCGCATCTATATCGATCCGGCCGGGCGGCGGATCACGATGGACCGGCGCGGCCGCATCCTGTCGATCGAAGAACCGACGCGTCACGACAGGCGCGTGCGCCGCGTCCCGGCGCCGGAGGACAATTGGACGCTGGACGGCCCCGTCGACGGCGGGGCGCCTTATGACGGGTTCGGCAACGCCCCGGAAGATCCCTATGCTCGCTATCCGGACGCACCGCCTCCCGATCCCTATTATGACGACCCGGCTGTCGGGACCTATGATGGAAACCGCGACGGGCAGATAGAGCGTTCGGAATTGCCGCCAGCTGATACCTCCGCTTCGATCGAGGATGATTCGCGACGGCCCGCCATCGAACCACCCGCGGCAGCGCTGCCGGCTCCCGACGACATGGCTCCGGCGATCGAAATGCCGAAGGGCGCGGGTTCAAAGGCCAAGATAGCCGCTTATCAGGTCCTGCTCGACCGCACCGGCGCATCGCCTGGCGTCATCGATGGGCGTTCGGGCAGCAATGTCGACAAGGCGGCCGCGGCTTATGGCGAACTGACCGGCAAATATCTCGATCCCTCGAACGAGGCGGCCATCAACGCAGAACTCGAGGCGACGGGCGGGCCGGCCTTCATCGATTATACGATCACCGACGAGGATGCGGCGCAGCCTTATATCGCGTCGGTGCCGGCGGATTACAGCGAGAAGGCGCAGCTTCCCAGCATGGCCTTCACCTCGGTGCGCGAAATGCTGGGCGAGCGTTTTCATGTCGATGAGGCCTATCTGCAGGAACTCAATCCGGAAACCGATTTTCGCCGGCCCGGCACCGTGATCCGCGTCCCCAATGTCGGCAGGCTTGTGACCGCCAAAGTTGCGCGGATCGTCGCCGACAAGCGGCGAAAGCAGGTGCGCGGCTATGATGAAACCGGCAGGCTGGTCGTCGCCTATCCCTCGACCATCGGTTCATCCGACAATCCTTCGCCTTCCGGCGTCGTCCAGGTCGAGCGCATCGCGATCAATCCCAATTACACCTATAATCCGAAGATCAATTTCAAGCAGGGCAACAATGACAAGGTCCTGACCATCCCGCCGGGGCCGAACGGGCCGGTCGGCACAGTCTGGATCGCCCTGTCGAAGCCGACATACGGCATTCACGGCACGCCGGAGCCTAGCAGGATCGGCAAGACATCGAGCCATGGCTGCGTCCGCCTGACGAATTGGGATGCCCAGGAACTGGCAAAACTGGTGAAACCGGGCGTGACGGTCGAATTCATGGAATGAGAATGAATGGTGAATAGTGAATAGCTAGGGTGTGTTCATGGCTTAATTGAAACATTGGCGGGACAACGCTCCATGTCCTGCCGTCATTCTCGGGCTTGTCCCGAGAATCTGCCATAAGTAAAAGGAGAAGCAATACGGCCATGACAGATCAGCCATCGTAGATTCTCGGGACAAGCCCGAGAATGACGGCGAGGGGGAAGCTATTTCAAGCTAGCCCTGACAGGATACTCTAAGACGCTACTTTCATTCACCATTCACCACCATTCGGTTTTCAGCCGTTGGGCGAACCGGTTGCCGCAATTTTGGTGCCATTGTCCTTCTGGTCGTTCAGCAACCGGTCGATGCGCTCACGCTCACGCTTGAAAGCTTCCAGTTCCTCGCCTTTCAGTGCCTTGTTGTCCGGCAGGCGGATGCGCATCGGGTCGACCTTGGTGCCGTTGACGATCAGCTCGTAATGAAGATGGGCGCCCGTCGAAAGTCCGGTCGAGCCCACGAAACCGATGACCTGACCTTGTCGGACGCGAGCGCCGGGAGTGATGCCGCGCGCGATGGCGTTCTGGTGATTGTAGCTGGTCTCGTAGCCGTTGGCATGGCGAATGATCGTCTGGTTGCCGTAGCCGTTGGTCCAGCCCGCCTTTTCGACCACGCCATTGCCGGCGGCGATGATCGGCGTGCCGCGCGGCGCGGCCCAGTCGACGCCGGGATGCATCCTGAGATAGCCGAGAATGGGGTGGCGGCGCATGCCGAAGGGGGAGCTGAAGACGCCGTTGGGCACCGGCTTGCGCAACAGGAACTGCTTGGCGCTTTTTCCGTTCTCGTCGAAATAGTCGGTTGTGCCGTCCGGCGCCTGGTAGCGATAGAATTTGCGGGTCGTTCCGCCGAAGGTGGCGGCAACATAGAGAATTTCCGAATTCTCCCCCGCCCGCTCGGAATCTTCCGGCAGCGAGAAGAACGCCTCCAGCTGGTCGGTCGGCGTGACCGTTGCCTGCAGGTCGACGTCCGAAGCCAGCATCTTGACGAGTTGGGTGGTCATGGCTTCGGTCATGCCATAGGCAAGAGCGGCACGGCAGATGCCGTCGTAGACGGAAGGGAGATTTCCACGGATACGCGGCGGGGGAGCGCTGCCGTCGAAGGCGGTGCGCAGGAGCGGCGTCATTTCCGGTTCGTTCGACGGGACATATTGGTCGCGGTCATCGAGCGCGACGGTCAGGAGATGCGTCGTGCCATTATAGATGCTGGCGCGCACGATGCGGTCTTCGTCATTATGCGATTCGACGCCGACGCGCAGGACGCTGCCGGCCTTCAGGCGCGGCGAATTCATGAGCTTGCTCAGCGCTTCGGCCATATCGGCGGCATTGGCGCCGTCATAGCCCGCCTTGGCCAGCGTATCGGCTATCGCTTCATCGCTGTGGAACGGGATCACCTCTTCCGAAAAGCCGTTGCTGACGGCATCCGGTCCGGCGCGCGGGACGATGCTGACATTTTCCTGGGTGATGCGGACGTCCAGCGGCGGGGTCAGCGAATAGGGCGATTCGCTGTTGCCGAAGCGCAGCGGGTCCACATAATGCAGCGAAGCGACCTGCATGTCGCCGTCGGTGAGCAGCAGCCCCGTGTTGCGGACGACATTCTCCACCTCGTCGGCGGTGAGGTCGGCGGATGAATCGAACTTCGCCGTCGCCAGTGGGAAATCCTCTGTCCGCAGGCTGACTTCGCTTTCCACCTTGGCGCCATATATCTGACCGGTGCTTGCGGTCTGCGCCGGCGGCGCGCCTTCCGAGAAAATGGCGAGCGCGTTGAATGCGGGATATTTCCGGCTGCCCGGATGGTCGGCGGCAAGCGCCATGCGCACATATTCGAAGGGGCGCGTGCGGATGACTTCGCGCTCGCCGACCTTCTGCATCGTCGAGACGTCGAAGCGCCGCCGGTCGTGGTTCTTCTGTACGGCGGTGGTGGCGGCGACGCGATCGCCCTTGGATGTATCACTATCGGAATCCGGGCCCTGCATTTCGTCATGCGCGAGCAATTCCGGCGGCGTCGCCAATTGCTCTCGACCGTCGAGGGCGGCGAACAGCGCAACACCCATGAGCATGCAGGAGGTGATGCCGGTCAGGAAGGTGCCGGCGAGCCAGCGGGCGGAAATCTCGCGGCGGTCCGGCGGTCCCCGTCGCCCATCGGTGATGAGCGGCGGTTCGTTGCCGGGGTCGATCGCGTGCCGCTCGTATTCCTTCATCGTGTAAGCTGCCGGTCCTCTGGATCGTGCCGTGTGTGCGAACGTGCCCGATCGCGCGCCGGCCAGTCCTATAGGCTGGAAACAAGCACATGATGCTTGTGTGATGAGGGGCTCGCCCCGTGAGTGAACCCGAGTTTTGCCTGTCGCCAGCCCCGAAGTCAACGCGAAGCCAACGCCGAACCGGGGGTAAGGCGGCTTTCCCTGATATACCCCACAATTTGCTGACCATAATTTGCCGACACAGGTCCTGAACGTGACATCACGCGCAATCGAAGAAAGGGCTAGGGTTCGAATTGGGCAGGTTTGTGGCCACCCCCATGTCGGGCGGCTTCATTCCTATATGATACAAACGAGCGCCCATCATGTGAGCGATTGCATGTCCATATTCACGTATTCATGGGGAGCGATGACGGGACGAGGGGAACTGAAGATTTGGAGCCTGCGAGCAGGCCCCGAATTCGGATGGGCCGTGGTTGCCCTTGTAGCGCCGTGCTTCGTCCCTATATTATGCAAACACTCGCTTATCATCCGATCGTCCGCCTTCCTTGATCCAACAAGGTTCTTCCTGCGCAATATCCATGCGACGGAAATATGACGGAGCGGTTGCCCCTGAACGGCAACGCGGCGGGGCCAGAATAGGCGAGCGAATTTTTTTTGGAAAAAAGCGGTTTTATGGAGTTGACAGTTTGGGATTGGGGGCCGTATATAGCGCCACAACGAGGGCGGCGCGCCGCTGGCGGTTGCAGAGTTCGCCCTCGAGACAGGCTTTGAGTTTTCGACTT
>NZ_PVBR01000026.1 GCF_002980495.1 Phyllobacterium phragmitis | reverse complement strand
GCATCGGATTGGCGGCGCCGCCCCAGTAGCGGTTGCCGACACGCTGGCGCAGCGTTCCCACGCCGTTGAGTTCCTGCAGCACCTGCGCATAGGCCTCGTAGATCGGCACGCCCGGCTGGTAGAGCGGCTGCGGCGTCGGTGTCGGCGTCGGAGCGGGGCCCGGATTGGGCGGGATTACAGGGCCCGGCTCGAGCTGCTGCGGATTGAACTCAAGGCCGGAGCGCAGGTACCAGTCCCCGTCACCGGGCGTGGAAACGCCGTTCTTGTAGAGCCTGTAGGCATAGGCACCACCGACCACTGTCGGCTGGCCGGCGAAGGTATAGTGGCCCAACAGCGTGAACTGGCCATTGGAGGCGCCCCCGACATCGATGATCTTGATGCCCTCTGTGGTCTGCGCCCCGCCGCCGCCGAGATTGGTCACCTGCACATTGGTGTTGCCAGAGGTGGCGCCGGTAACGACGAGCAGATCGGTTGACGAATTGTCACCGCCCAGCACCGTCTCGATGGCGAGCTTGCCGCCCTGCCCGACATAATCACCGGCGACCGTCAGCGTGCCGATTGAATTGCCTGGTGAAACCGTGCCGAAGTTCGTCACATTGCCGACCTGGCCGGTGCCGCCGAGCGTGCCGGCTGTCATCACCGTCGAGGGACTGAGGATCGAGCCGTTCACCAACAATGTACCGGCATTGATTGTGGTTGCGCCCTGATACGTATTGGTGCCGACGAGATTGAATGTGCCGCTGCCAATTTTCGTAAGACCGCCTGTTCCCGTGAACACGGAGACGGCTTCGTTCGCAACGTTGTGACCGGCATCGTCAATCGTTAGACCGCCCGCCTCCAGATTCAATTCCGTGCCGGAAAAGCCGGTGATGAAATTTGCGTTGTCGCCGATCGCACGTAGCGTGCCGCCATTGAAATTGACCTGGGCCACCCCCGCCCCGGCTCCTAACTCAAAGGTTTCCAAAGTGCCGCCCGTCAGATTGACGGTCCCGGATGCGGCGGGATCGAAGGCGACAATGGTATAGGCTGTCTGGACATGGCCGCCGTTCGTGATGTTGAGGGTACCGTTGCCCGTGCTCCCCCCACCAACGACCGTCCCTCCGGAAACCTCCAGCCACGAGCCTGGATCGGTAACTGTGGCGACACCTGTCCCGAAAGCCCCGACGATGAACCCTCCACCGTTATTGACCACGATCGAGCCACCGCCGCTGACTGTCACTGTCGCTTGCGCGGTGCTCTGCGATGGATCATCCCACCCTGCGACATAAAACCCTTCCGTTGATCCATTAACGATCCAAGTCGAGCTGGGCCCATCCACCTTAGCTGTTGTAACGCCTCCTGCGTTCGCCGACAGAAAAACATCGCCAGATACTATCGAGCCCGCCTTGTCGACGGTGATGGTCGACTGCCCCTCATAAGAAACAATCGAGGTGTCTTCGGGCATGGACAGCTTGCCACCAGCGGTCACGATCAGCGTGCCAGTGCCACCGTAGCGGCTGATGTCCAATTGTTGGCCGCTGCCGACAATGGCTACCGATGCTTGATCCGAAATGGTCAGGGTGCCGTTCGCAGCAGGAAGGCCGTTTCCAGCGCGATCCTGGCCGATTGCCAGCCAACCATTATGGGTCCAGTTGGTGCCACGACCGGTGACCGTGACGGCGCCGGTAGAGCCAGGGGCATCGCCGATGACAGTCTGTATTGCCTGTGAATTCAGCGTGCTTCCCCCTTCCAAGAGCAACGTTCCGCTCCCGCTGTTACCGATCCTTGACGACGCAGCCAACGACACAGTGCTGCCTCCCGTGATGGTCACGATACCGCTGCTCGACGCACTGCTGCCGATATTGAGATTATACGCTGTCAACGAACTGCCGTTCTGGATCGTCAGACTGCCGGACGTGCTCGCGCTGCTTCCGAGCGTGATGGAGTGGGCCACTCCGGATGCCCCCTGGGACACGCCGAGAACGGTTCCGACCGAGGGCGATGGGGTCGTGGGTGACAGGGTCGTGGGCGACAGGGTATCGATAATGACGTTGGCCGTGCTGGACGGGATCGTATTGGCGGCGGTGCCGTTAGGCAAATCCCAATTGGCTGCATCCGTCCAGTCATGGCTCGCACCCGCCCAGTCGAGCGTCGAAGACTGCGCCGACGCACGGTCAACTTGAGCGCCGCCGGCCGCAAGAGCAATTGCTAGCGTCAGGACCGAGGCCGTTGCCCGAAATCTTCTTGAAGAAGCCAGCCTGTTGCGTGAAACCGGCTTCGCTGCCGGGGGGACCAGTCGGCGGGATAAAAGTGTTATTGCAGGCGAATGCATCTTGTTCTCCACAGGGTCTGTGCGCAGCGTGCTGACTTAAGCACGCGCCTTCGCTGCCGCCCCCCGCTCCATTGGGCGCGGGCCTCATCGCGACGCAGTATCGGAACAATTTCCGCTGAAATATAAGCATCGGAGGCAAGTAATATTTAGTAGATCGTGGTTAACAATGTGTTAATTCAACTATTTCAACATTTATATACTTAAAAGTGTATTTATATAAATTTACCTCTACCTGTGATTGTAATAATCGTTGAACTACCAATGCTACTTTTCCGTGTAAAAACTAAATTTTTATACCATAATGCCAATTTATGTGCAGTTCGACTGCAAGAACAGCTTTCATTTTAATCGCAATGGTTGCGACAATGATTTCATTATTCTGGTGAGCAGTAAAACTTATTGGCGACAGAACCTGGCGATCCACTCGACGAAGCCAGCGAGCGTGACGCCAAGCGCGATTCTGCCAATATCCACCACGCCAAGCACACCGATACGGAATGCGAAATTGCGGAAATCATGGCGCGGGAAGAGGCTGAACGAGGCCAAAGAGCGAACGCAGGCTGTAAAATCACCTGTAAACCGCATGTTTTTGAAGATTTCAAAATGCCTCTAAGGCATTGAAATATAAATGGAGCGGGTAGCGGGAATCGAACCCGCGCGTTCAGCTTGGGAAGCTGACAGGCTACCATTACATCATACCCGCTTGCGCCTCACGCGCAGCATATCCTAGATCGCGCCGCCGCTCATCATTGTCAAGCGAGGACCGCGCTTGCGCACCGTTAACGGAAATGTTTCGAGAGCTTCAGCCCCTGCGCTTGGTAATGCGAGCCGAGATCGGCCCCGTAGAGCGCCCTGGGGCGCGCCAGCATGTGCTCATAAACCAGCCGCCCGACGATCTGGCCATGTTCCAGGATGAACGGCACCTCGTGGCTGCGCACCTCGAGCACGGCGCGGCTTCCCGTGCCGCCCGCTGCGGTGTGGCCGAAGCCCGGATCGAAGAAGCCGGCATAGTGGACGCGGAACTCGCCGACGAGCGGATCGAACGGCGTCATCTCGGCCGCATAGAGCGGCGGCACGTGCACCGCCTCGCGCGAGACGAGGATATAGAATTCATCGGGATCGAGCACAAGCTCGCCACTGCCGCGATCGTGGATCGGCTCCCAGAAATCGAGCAGATCGTGTGCGGCGCGCTTGTCGACATCGACCACCGCCGTGTGATGCTTGCCGCGATAACCGACAAGCCCGTCACTGCTGCCGGTCAGATCTATGGACAGCGCGATGCCGCCGCCGGAGATATTGGGGGTTTCGGACGCCACCAGCGTTTCCCCCACGTGAAGCGCGGCAAGTTCCGCCTCACCAAGCTGGGCGCGGCCCTTGCGGAAGCGTATCTGCGACAGGCGCGAGCCGGTGCGCGCGACGATCGGGAAGGTCCGGGGGCTGACTTCGAGATAGAGCGGTCCCTGATAGCCGGCCGGCACCTTGTCGAATTCCTGCGCGCCGTCGACGATGACGCGGGTGAAGATGTCGAGCCGCCCGGTCGAGCTTTTCGGATTGGCGGAGGCGGACAAATCCGAAGGCAGCGAAAGCCTCTCCAGAAGCGGCACGATATAGACGCAGCCCGTTTCCAGCACCGCGCCCGCCGTCAGGTCGATCTCGTGCAGCTTCAGCCGCTCGAGCTTGGTCATCACCGGCGTGCCGGGGCCGGGCATGAAGGAGGCGCGGACGCGATAGGCCTTATGCCCCAGCCGCAAATCAAGGCTCGCCGGCTGTATCTGGTCGGCATCGAGCGCTTTCGATGCCGCCAGCGCACCACCCTCGAACAGCGCCGCTATATCTGCGTCGGCCAATATTCCCGCGTCACGTCTGATCATGCCTAGCCTCAAAAATTTCGATCCACGTTTACCGCGCCCGGCGATTGACGCAAGCCGTCAAGAAGACTAAAGCATTCTTATCCCGTGGTGATTTGGCCGGCCGGCTTGCAGCCACGTTAAAGAATTCGCTAAAAAAGGCCGCGGTCCCCACGACCGGCCTTTTGCGTTTTCGCAAGGCCGGTTTTTTATTGGCCGCCTGATCGTGGATCAGATGGTCAGGTTCCGAGGTTGGACAGATGACGAAGAAGACGACACGCAATTTTCGCCCCGCAACGCAGCTCGTCCATGGCGGCACGCTCCGCTCGCCCTTCGGCGAGACCTCCGAGGCGATTTTCCTGACCCAGGGCTTTGTCTATGACACGGCGGAGGCGGCGGAAGCCCGCTTCAAGGGCGAGGAACCCGGCTTCATCTATTCGCGCTATGCCAACCCGACCACCGACATGTTCGAAAAGCGCATGTGTGCACTCGAAGGCGCGGAGGATGCGCGTGCCACGGCTTCCGGCATGGCCGCAGTCGCTGCTGCCTTATTGTGCCAGGTCAAGGCAGGCGACCATGTGCTTGCCGCCCGTGCGCTGTTCGGCTCCTGCCGCTATGTCATCGAGACGCTGTTGCCGAAATACGGGGTAGACTTCACGCTGATCGACGGCTCGAAGATCGAGAATTGGGAACAGGCGATCCGTCCCAATACGACGGTGCTGTTTCTGGAGAGCCCGACCAACCCGACGCTTGAAGTGGTGGACATCGCGAAAGTGGCGGAAGTCGCCAATTCGGTCGGGGCCAAGCTCATCGTCGACAATGTCTTCGCCACGCCGATGTTCCAGAAGCCGCTCGAACTGGGCGCCCATGTCGTGGTCTATTCCGCAACCAAGCATATAGATGGCCAAGGCCGTTGTCTCGGCGGCGTGATCCTTTCCGACAAGGAATGGATCGACGAAAACCTGCACGATTATTTCCGTCATACCGGGCCCGGCCTCAGCCCGTTCAACGCATGGACGCTGCTGAAGGGCCTCGAAACCCTGCCGCTTCGCGTGCGCCAGCAGACCGACAGCGCCGGCAAGCTCGCCGACTTCCTGGCCGAGCACAACAACGTCGCCCGCGTCATCTATCCCGGACGCGCCGACCACCCACAGGCGGATATCATCGCAAAGCAGATGAGCGGCGGTTCCACGCTGATAGCCTTCGATCTGAAGGGCGGCAAGAAGGCGGCTTTCGCCTTTGAGAATGCGCTCGAAGTGATCCTGATTTCCAACAATCTGGGCGATGCCAAGAGCCTCATCACCCATCCCGCGACCACCACGCACAAGAACCTGAGCGATGAGGCGCGCGCCGAAGGCGGCATCACCGACGGCCTGCTGCGGCTTTCCGTCGGGCTCGAAGATGTCAACGACCTCATCGAGGATATCGATCTGGCGCTGAAGGCTGCGGGCTGAAGCGAGCTGTCAGGAACCGCTTGTTCACACGGCATTTCTGCCGGTTGACGAAACCGCGCGGCTCCGCGATATCTTTCCCGATATTTGGGCGCAACATCTGTGAAAGATAGACCGGGGAGAACAGGGTTTCATGTATCGCGCAGTCACGCGGCAGATCGAAGTCGTCGTCGAACCATTCTATCTGGAGGACCAGTCCGATCCGGAGGAAAACCGCTATGTCTGGGGTTATCGGGTAACGATCGCCAATAATTCACCGGAAACGGTGCAGTTGCAGTCGCGCTATTGGCAGATCACCGACCAGAACGGCCATATCGAGGAAGTGCGCGGTCCGGGCGTCGTCGGCGAACAGCCGATTCTCGATCCCGGCGATTCCTTTCAATATTCCTCCGGCTGCCCCTTGACCACGCCATCCGGCGTCATGGTCGGGCGCTACCAGATGCAAGGCCCCGGCGGCAAAGCCTTCGAGATCGAAATCCCGGCCTTCTCGCTCGACTTGCCGGACCAGTATCGAACGCTGAACTGATCGCAGCGCCCCTCCGCAGCGGCGAGCCTGAAGCCATCGCCGTGTGGACGAAAATCAAGCCGGAGCGCTTTTGCGCTTGAACACGCGCCAAACACGGCCATCGACGGCCGCAAGGCCAATGGCGATCAGCCCCAAGCCCACGGCGTGCCTGCTTTGCAATTTTTCGCCGAGCACCAGCACACCGAGCAGGATTGCGCTTGCCGGAATCAGGAAGGTGACAAGCGCAAGATTGGTTGCGCCGGCGGTTGCGAGAATGCGGAAATAGAGGATGTAGGCGAGTGCGGTCGAGAGAAGCGCCAGCCCTGTCACCGCGGCAACCACATTCGCGGAAGGCCATGAGAGCGTCCAAGGCCGGTCGATGATGAGCATCAAGGGGAGGAGCATGAGGCTCGATGCCGTTACCTGCCCCGTCGCGGTCGCAAGCGGCGCGATCCCCATTTTGCGGAAACGGCGTCCGAAAACGCCGGCAAAGGCATAGGAAAGGGCCGCTACCAATATTCCGAGTTGCGCCACAACACCGATCCCCAAGGCATCCAGCGCTGTGCCGCCAATCATGATGGCGACCCCGGTAAATCCGGCCATTACTCCGAAAAGGCGGCCGCCGCTCATCTTCTCGTCAGCGGTCAGATAATGGGCCACGATCACTGTGAAGAGCGGCGTGGTGGCATTAAGGATGGAGGCGACTCCGCTGGCGATATGGGTCTGCCCCCATACGATGAGGCCAAAGGGAATGGCATTGTTGAGAAGTCCCATGCCGAAGAACGCAAACCAAGCTTCACGCGTCCTGGGCAGATGCATCCCCATAATGCGGATGACGAAGTGAAGCATCAAAGCGGCCAAGGCGACCCGCAAGACCACAATGGTCAAAGGCGGCAATTCCTTCACCGCCACCCCGACGAAGAAGAACGAGCCGCCCCAAAGAAAGGAAAGAACGAGGAGCAGGCTCCATTCGAATGCAGTCATCGGCCGATTGGCTGGAGAAACGACGGTCATGGCGGGTTCCCATACAAAGCCTGGACCTTTGTCGAACACTGGGGCAAGAGCAATCGGTTTCTTGCTCTTGAAACCGCTAACCGCCTTCTTGCTCGATCTGTCTGACAAGCACCGGACGCTGAACTGATAGCGCCTCAAGCAGGGCGATCGTTACTGCAGGTAGATTTCCGCCTTCATGAAGGTGACGGCCCGTCCGGTGATCAGCACCCTGTCGCCGGCCAGTTCACATGCTAGATGTCCGCCTCGTGCCGAGGCTTGAAACGCCGAGAGACGATATCGGCCCAGTTTGCCTGCCCAATAGGGAACGAGGGTCGCATGGATCGACCCGGTCACCGGATCCTCGGGTATCCCGGCGCCGGGTGCGAAATAGCGCGACACGAAGTCATGGGCCTCCCCCTTCGCCGTAATGACCAATCCCATGGGATGGATCTCGGAGATTCTGAGTAGATCAGGAACAAAGGCACGGAGAGCTCGCTCATCCGGCAATTCCACGAAGATATTCTCGAAATTCCGGAAGCCCGTCACCTGCCGGTCTGCAAAGCATTCGGCGATGGCTGGTGGAAACTGGTGCAGCGGCTCCGGCGGAAAGCTCGGCAGATCGAGACGATATCCTTTATCGTCAGGGGATACGCGCAGTTCGCCAACACGCGTCTGGAACAGCAGTTCCCGATCAATGTTCCATTCCGTGGCCAGTATGTGTGCGGTTGCCAAGGTGGCATGGCCACAGAAATCGACTTCATGGACCGGCGTGAACCAGCGAAGGTCCCAGCCTGTCCCATTGGGGCAAGCGAACGCCGTTTCAGCCAGATTGTTCTCGCTGGCTATGGCCTGCATCACGCTTTGAGGCAGCCAGTCGTCAAGGATCAGCACGGCGGCGGGATTTCCCGCGAATACCCGGTCGGCGAATGCATCCACCTGATACATGGTGAGCGTTGCAGCCATATTTCCCGTCCCGCCTGCCAGCAACCGCTACGTCTCCTCGAATTCCTTTGGGTCGAATTCGTAGAGCGTCGAGCAGAATTCGCAGGTGACCGCAATCTTGCCGTCCTCGATGCTGTCCTCGATTTCCTCGGCGGTGAAGCTGGAGAGAACGTCGCGGATCTTTTCGCGTGAACAGGAGCAGTCGTCGATAATGGGCACCGACTGAAAGACGCGCACGCCGCGCTCATGGAACAGGCGATAGAGCAGCCGTTCGGTGCCGACCTGCGGATCCGTCAGTTCCGAGCTTTCGATGGTGCCGACGAGCGACTTGACCTCCAGCCAATCGTCATCCTCGTAACCGGCCTCGTCGCCATCGTCTTCGCCGTCATTTTCACTATCGGGCGCATCGCCGCCGGGGAGATCTCGCTGCCGCATGCGCATTTCGGATTCGGGCAGGAACTGCACCATCAGCCCGCCGGCGCGCCATTGCTCGACCGGCTTGCCATCCTCGCCACGCTCGACGAGCTTGGCGACGGAAAGACGCAGATCGGTCGGGATCTGCTCCGACTGACGGAAATAGGTGCGGGCAATATCCTCGAGGTTCGAGCCATCCAGGGCGACGATGCCCTGGTAGCGCTGCATGTAGGTGCCCTGGTCGATGGTCAGCGCCAACGTGCCGCGGCCCAAAAGCTCCTCCGGCGCGAGCCTGCCAGCGGCAATCGCCTCCGCCAGCCTTTCCTCATCGTAACGGGCATAGGCGCGTACGGATTTCGGCGTGCGGAAATCGACGACGAGCATATCCACCGGGCCGTCCGACTGTGTCTGGAAGATGAACTTGCCTTCGAATTTCAGCGATGTGCCGAGCAGGACCGTCAGCACGATGGCTTCGGCCAGAAGCCGCGCCACCTCCTCGGGATATTCATGTCGTTCGAGAATGGCGTTGAGGACGGAACCGAGCTGGACGGCGCGGCCCCGCGCATCGAGCGTCTCGACCTGAAACGGCACGACTGCATCGTCGCCGGCGAAATGGAAATCGCCGAGCCTGGTCTTGTCGGTCCCCGTATCCCCTCCGCTGCCGAAAATATCAGCCACGCGCATCTGCTCCTTCCAGGCACCATGCCAGAATGGCTTTTTGTGCATGAAGGCGGTTTTCCGCCTCGTCGAAGACGACCGAATGAGGACCGTCGATGATGTCATCGGTTACTTCCTCGCCGCGATGGGCGGGAAGGCAATGCATGAACAACGCATCGGGTTTGGCATGGTTCATCAAACGCTGATTGACCTGATAGGGCATGAAGACATTATGACCGCGTGCGCGATCCTCCTGCCCCATCGAAACCCAGGTATCGGTGACGACGCAATCGGCACCGGATACGGCCTTGACCGGATCCGTGGTCGACATGATCCGTCCGCCATGCTCCTTCGCCCAACCGAGATAGCCGCCGCGCGGTTCGCTGCCTTCGGGCGCTGCGATATTCAGGTTGAAATCGAACCTCGCCGATGCCTCGATCAGCGAATGAAGCACATTATTGCCGTCGCCGGTCCAGGCGAAGGTGCGTCCCTTCACCGGGCCGCGATGCTCTTCATAGGTCATGACATCGGCCATGATCTGGCAGGGATGCGTATCGTCGGTGAGCCCGTTGATCACCGGAACAGTGGCGTTTTCGGCCAGTTCGATCATGCGGTCATGTGTGGTGGTGCGGATCATGATGATATCGACATAGCGCGACAGCACTTTTGCGGTATCCGCAATGGTCTCGCTTCGGCCTAGCTGCATCTCCGATCCGGTCAGCATGATCGTCTCGCCGCCAAGCTGACGCATGGCGACATCGAAGGAGACGCGCGTGCGTGTCGACGGCTTGTCGAAGATCATCGCCATGACCTTGCCGGCGAAGGGCTTTTCGATCCCGCCTGCCTTGAGACGCTCTTTGCGAAAACGCGCATCGTCGAGAATGAGCCGCAACTCCTCGGCAGGAACGGCGGAAAGGTCGGTGAAATGCCTGAGATCGTGCTTGAACGCCATGACTGTTACGCCGATTTCTGCTTGTTGGTGACGGAAAGCCGCTCGACGGCGGCTTCGATGCGGGCAAGACCTTCGCGCGCTTCGTCTTCCGTGATGGTCAGCGGCGGCATCAGGCGCACCACATTGTCGCCGGCACCGACGCTCAACAGATGCTGGTCGCGCAGTGCCTGGATGAGTGCCGTGTTGGGAATGACACATTTGAGCCCCATGAGCAGGCCATTTCCGCGCTGCTCCGACACCACGTCCGGATAACGGTCTGCGATGGAGGCGAGCCCTTGCTTGAACAGGCGTGAAATATCGCGCACATGCTCGAAGAAACCGTCCGCCAGAACCACGTCGAGCACGGCATTGCCCACCGCCATGGCCAGCGGATTGCCGCCATAGGTGGTGCCGTGAACGCCTGCCGTCATGCCCTTTGCGGCTTCGGCGGTCGCGAGACAGGCGCCCATCGGAAAGCCGCCGCCGATGCCCTTGGCGACCGCCATGATATCCGGTGTGATGCCCGCCCATTCATGGGCGAAAAATTTACCCGTCCGGCCGACGCCGCACTGCACCTCATCAAGAATGAGCAGAAGGCCATGTTCGTCACAGATCTTGCGCAGCGAGCGAAGGTTTCCCTCCGCTACCGGGCGTAAGCCGCCCTCGCCCTGCACCGGCTCGATGAGAATACCGGCCGTCTCCGGCGTGATCGCCGCCTTCAGCGCCTTTTCGTCACCGAACGGCACCTGGTCGAAGCCATCCACCTTGGGGCCGAAGCCTTCGAGATATTTCGCCTGTCCGCCTGCCGCGATCGTCGCCAGCGTGCGGCCATGGAAGGCGCCCTCGAAGGTGATGATGCGATAGCGCTCGGGATGGCCGTTGACATAATGATAGCGGCGCGCGGTCTTGAACGCGCATTCGAGCGCCTCGGCACCGGAATTGGTGAAAAACACCTTGTCGGCAAAAGTGCTGTCAACGAGCCTTCGGCCGAGTTTGTCCTGACCGGGGATTTCATAGATGTTAGAGACGTGCCAGAGCTTTTCGGCCTGGGAGGTCAGCGCGTTCACCAGATGGGGATGCGCATGGCCAAGCGAGTTGACGGCGACGCCCGCTGCAAAATCGAGATAGCGCTCGCCCTTCTCCGTGATCAGCCAAACGCCCTCGCCTCGCTCGAAGCGCAATTCGGCACGATTATAGGTGTCGTAGAGCGGTTGCACGGTCGCATGGGTCATGCCGGGGGTCATGCCAGTCGGGCCTCCATAGCCTTTATGGGTAAAGCGGATCGCGTTTTCCAGGCGTGATCCGCGCGGATCAAATCAAAAAGCCGCCCTCGGGGCGGCTCAAGGTCTTCAATATCGTGCGTGAATGCTTAAATGTCAATTGAAGCAGGCGTGCCAGCACACATGCGAGCACAGCGGGCCGAAAGCCGAAATCGGCATGCGGAAAGCACGATGGTAGTTTCCCTAGCTTACTGCGTTCTTTATGCGTTATAGAGGACGCACGGCGCTGGAGCATCGACTTTCGGTGCGGCCGCTTCCTCTGTGGTAGAGAGAGCCGGCAAAACGCCTGTGGTTAACACCCAAGTTGGGGAAAACCCGAAAAAGCAAATCACTGTGGCTGCCGGACGCTTGTCACGGAGTCACGCATTAATGTAGTTTCCTCCTTAGCAAAAACTAGATTTCGTGCGGCGGACCTAGTCATCCGGATAGATGTAGTAGTTTTGTCTGGAGCAATCCGGACATGGCGATGGATTCTGGATGAGAATGAAAGATTGGAGCCCAGGACAATGAACTGGACAGACGAGCGCGTCGAACTGCTTAAGAAATTGTGGAGCGAAGGCCTTAGCGCCAGCCAGATTGCGGCGCAGCTTGGAGGCGTCAGCCGAAATGCCGTCATCGGCAAGGTGCATCGGTTGAAGCTTTCGGGCCGCGGCAAAACATCTTCGACGCAGACGCGCAGCAAGAAAGTCAACACGACCGGTTCGGTGCGCGGCAGCGTGCATTCCGGCGCAAGCCAGACGATGGTACGAACCAGCGTCACCAAGAGCGTCGGTGCAACGGCCCTGCAGGCCGAATATGCCGTAGAAGCGGTGGCGCATACGGTGCTCAAGCCCGCGGCCGATGTCGTGGTGCCGATCTCGCGCCGTCTTTCGCTGCTGCAATTGAGCGAACGGACATGCAAATGGCCGGTCGGCGATCCGCTCAATGAAGATTTCCACTTCTGCGGCAATGATTCCGGCGATACGAGCCCCTATTGCACCTATCACTCGAAACTGGCTTTCCAGCCGGCATCGGAGCGCCGCCGCGCCCGCTGAGTCGGAAGTGGATGAGGGCTTGAACTGCCCTATTTGCGCATCCGCCGTGTGGCGCGCCGTTTCAGGGGAGGCTCTTTCCATTGCCTCGGCGGTGGAAAGAGCTCACCTCAGCTTTTCGTTTCAGGCGCATTGAAGCGCACGATGAATGTCGAGCCCTCGCCCACCCGTGAGCGGATGACGAGCCGCCCCCTGTGACGGGTCAGGATGTGCTTGACGATCGCCAGGCCGAGGCCGGTTCCCTTCTGGGCACGGCTGGTTTCGACATCGACGCGGTAAAACCGCTCGGTGAGACGCGGCAGGTGCTCAGACGGGATGCCCGGCCCGAAATCCTGGATCGATGCCACGACCTCCCTGCCAGCCGAATGGTCTTCCTCCTTCAGACGCACGATGACGCGCTTGCCTGACTGGCCGTATTTACAGGCGTTTTCCAACAAGTTCTGGAATACCTGTATCAGCTCGTCACGATCGCCCGTCACCTTGACCGGATGGGCCGGGACCTGGCGCTCAATGGTTACTTCCAGTCCATTGGCAAGCGGCGTCAGCGTATCGGCGACATGATTGAGGACATTTGCGAGATCGACGCTTTCGGTGACGGCTATATGCGCCTTCATTTCAAGGCGCGACAGCGAAAGTAGATCATCGATCAGCCGCGACATGCGGTCCGCCTGCTTCTGCATGATTTGAAGAAACCGGTCGCGCGCAGCCTCGTCTTTGCGGGCGGGCCCCTGCAGGGTTTCGATGAAACCGCGCAGCGAGGCGAGCGGCGTACGCAGCTCATGGCTGGCATTGGCGATGAAATCCGACCGCATCCGGTCGATCCTGCGCATCTCGGTCTGGTCACGAAAAAGAAGAACGAAGGATGCCGGCTCACCGGCACCCGCATCGAGCGCCATGGCCATGGCCTTGTACCACCGGTCGAGAGGCAGGCGTTCGAAATAATCGATGGCGCGCGGCTCGCCATCGGCTATCACGCCCTGGATCAGCCCATGCATTTCCGGCGCCCGGAACCGCAGATAAAGCACGGAATCCTCGGCCAGCGGCCGGAATGCCTCCCGCGCCGCCTTGTTGGCGTAGAGCACCATGCCGCCGGCATCGAAAAGGATCATCGGATCGGGAAGTTGCTCGGCAAGGCGTACGCCAGAGATACGCGAGAGGCCACTTTCCGTTCCTTCGCCGTGGCCGAGCTGCGTTTCTTCGGATCCCTGCCCAGGCGCGAAGGCAGCGATTATCAGCAGCAGCACGATGCCGAGGAGGAGCAGAACCGCAAACGGTGCGCCGGAGCTAAGAACCAGGGCCAGCGCCAAAACCGCCATGGCAAGGGTATAACGCGCACGGATAATGCGCCCGGCGATCTGCTTTGCCAGGCTCCCCGCTTTTTCCGTGATACGATTATCGGTTTCGCTCATCCTGTCCTGCTCAACATATGGGATTATAGGCCGAAATTGCGGTAAGCATGTTTCCAGTGAAGCGCGGACGGCCTCTGGACGCCAGATCAATGCCCCCATACCATGATTTGCATTAATAAATGAAAGGACACTGCCTTGCGTGACAGTTCCAAGACAGAACACAAAAATAACGAGCCCAAGAACAGTGCGAAAGCCGATCAAAGAGAGATCGAACTGACCATCGACGGCAAGAAACGGGTCTTCGATATCGACGCGAAAAAGCTTCCGAAATGGGTCAGGGACAATGCGCTGACAGCAGGCGGCTATCCCTATGACAAACGGATGCCGAAGGACGAATATAAAGACACGCTCGAGAAGCTGCAGATCGAATTGGTGAAGCTGCAATATTGGATGCAGGACACCGGCGAACGCGTGCTCGCCATTTTCGAAGGACGCGACACCGCCGGCAAGGGAGGCTCGATCCAAAGGCTGCGGCAATATATGAACCCACGCTCCGCGCGTTCCGTGGCGCTGCCCAAGCCGACCGATAGCGAACGCGGGCAATGGTATTTCCAGCGCTATGTCTCGCATTTCCCCGGGGCGGGCGAATTCGTCACCTTCGATCGCTCGTGGTACAACCGCGGTGTCGTGGAGCCGGTGATGGGGTTCTGCACCCCTGCACAGGTTGAGACGTTTCTTGACGAAACGCCCAATTTCGAGAAGATGGTCGTCTCGGACGGCATCAACTTCTTCAAATTCTGGCTCAATATCGGCCAGGAAACGCAATTGGAGCGTTTCCACGATCGCCACCACAGCCCGCTCAAGAACTGGAAATTCTCGCCCATCGACCTGGCAGGCATTGCCCGCTGGAGCGATTACACCGAAGCGCGGGACAAGATGATGCAGCGCACCCACACGGCCCACGCGCCGTGGACAGTGGTGCGCGCCAACGACAAACGGCGGGCTCGGCTCGCCGTCATCAGGCGGGTGCTGCTGTCACTGCCCTACAAAGGCCGCAACCTTGAGGCGATCGGCAGCGAAGACGACCGCATTATCGGCTCCGGGCCGAAGTTTCTGACGCCCGGCACCTGAGTTGCCGCCGGCTTGCATTTCTCGTGGCCTGGAGTGACCAGGATGCCTAGAAGCGAATGCAGCGCTTGGGCGATGCGGCGTCTTCTCCCAGAGATGCGGCGCGCGAAACAATTGCCACAGGGCGCGCCACGCGGAAAAGGACATCAACAGCCAATACACCGGGATCCAGCAGAAATATGACCCGGCCTGGCGCTCGCCGGGGCCGAGCGTCTTCAGCCCCAGGACGTAATAGCTGAAATAGGCCAGGACGATATTCACGATATCGATGCAAAGCAGATGGAACGACCAGAAAGAGCTCTGCCCTCCGACGGACACCATGACCAGCAACGCAACCATCAGCAACATGAAGGGATAGATGAGCGCGGACAGGATCAGGCCCGTCATATAGAGCATGCCGATGATGAACCGTACCGTGCCGAGTTCGCGGCATGTGCGCCAGGGATTACGCATGTGGACGAGCCAGGTCTGCATCCATCCCTTCAACCAGCGTGTACGCTGTTTCTTCCAATCGACATATTCCTCGGGCGCATCTTCCCACGTGCCGCGGGTTATCACGCCGACCCGATAGCCGAAGCGTGCAAGCCTTACGCCGAGATCGGCGTCCTCTGTAACATTGTGACTGTCCCAGCCGCCGACGATTTCGAGGCATTTGCGGCGCAGATGATTGGAGGTCCCGCCAAGCGGGATGACGAGATTCCTGCTTGCCAGCCAAGGCAGCAGCCCACGAAACAATGCCGCATATTCGAAGGCGAACATCCGGGTCAACCAGTTGGAGCGGACGTTCGAAATCAAGAGAGGCGCCTGCAGACAAGCGAGATCTTCGCCACCGGCGGCAAATGTCCCCCAAGCTTCGAGAAGTTGGTCGGGATGTGGCCTGTCCTCGGCATCATAAACCACGAGGAATTCGCCGCGCGCGAACTGCAACGCATAACTCAATGCCTTCGGTTTGGTGCGTGGGCCTATCCCCGGAACCCTGATGATTTCAAAGCAGGGCGGCAATGCGTGTTTTGAAATCGCCGCAATCGTCCGGGCATCATCGGCTTCGCATACGAGCTTTATGTCGAGCTTGGATGCCGGCCATCGCAGATTTGAAAGCGCCTGGAGCAATTGCTCGATGATCTCCGCCTCCTTATAGAGCGGCACCAGGATCGTGTAGATGGGCATCTTTCTCGGTGGGGCGCCCGCTACCGGCAGCAAACGCGGCGGTCGCGCCACGGAGGCGGCGAGCAGCCTTATCGCCACACAGCCAAAAAAAAACAGTGTCAGGCCTATATGCAACGTGATCGCTGTTTCCATCGGGCGAAACAGGGAGAACGCAAGCAGGAAGAAAATCGTTTCCGCCAGCACGAATGCCTGCCAGCTGTTCATCACGAGTGCAGCCGAGAAATGCGGCGGCGTCATCTCCTGCGCTCTTTGCGCCAGTTCCCGCTCCTGGCGCATGCGCATCATGTCCGCCAGCGTCGATGGCGGGCAGACCCGCAGCCGTTCGGCCAATGCGGGAGATTGCGAGAGATATCGCTTGAGAACGACGAGATCGCCTATCGTCGGTGCAATATAGAGCAAGGTCCTTCCTTCACCATGCGCCACCAGAGCGTGGCGGATGGTACGAAGGTTTTGCGGCACATCGTCCTCCCGCAAGAGAATACGCGACGAAACGATGCGATCCTCGAACCCTACATTCAATTCATCAGCGATTGCCTTATAAAGTTGTTCTTGCCCTATGCGGGCCGAGAACATAACTTCGTCGGTGAACGGAGTATTGTTTCTCGTTGCCGCAGAAAATGCCTGCAGAATTGCACTTTTCTTTGCCCCATTGAGGCAAAGTCTTGCCGCGATTGCCGAACAAACCAATGTTTCGGAACTATATTTTTCCTGTATACGAACCGTTTCCACGGATTGACAGTCAATATTACCACCAATTCTTGACATGTCTTATTTCTGCACGAATTCGGAAAATAACTTTTCCGTGAACTTTAGAACAAACTTACTGTTACACGACATTTTCCGCCCCTTTTGAAAATGATACCTTCATTAAACTTTAAATTTTTAATAATGCAACCTATTTTTATTTAATAAGATTATTATTATTTTCTAATACTTTATAATAGACTTCATGCCCGCCATGCCGGACCGAGCCGGTATAATAGCCATACGCATGGTTCGCACATATGCGGCTTCATGATAGAAACCTCTGGATACAGACCGGCTCAAATGCGAAAAGGCTCCATGAAATTCCCAGGCTTTGCTTCTTCTCTGTTTTTGTTGGCCGGCCTGGCGGTTGGCACCTCGGCCATGGCAGCCGGACAGCCGAACGTCCCAGCATTCTGGGATCGTCATGAGCGCATCGCCAAGCCGGATCTTTCCGGGCTCCGAAGGCTGCGCTTTCTGACGAGCGTCGATTTTCCGCCATTCAATTTCATAGACACCAGCGGCAGGCTCGCCGGCTACAATATCGACCTGGCGCGCGCCATCTGCAGCGAACTCGCGATCAGCGATATCTGCCAGATCGAGGCCGTGCCATGGAACGAGCTGCAGGGAAAGCTGAAGGCCGGCGACGGCGAAGCCATCATCGCCGGCCTTGAACCGGCGGCGGAAAATCGTGATGAACTGGCTTTTTCACGGCCATATCTTCGCCTGCCAGCGCGCTTTGTCACTCAGCGCACGGCAGTGCTGGACGAACCTCTCAATCGGAGCCTTAGGGCCAAACGCGTGGGCGTCATCGCGGGGACGGCGCATGAGGCGATGCTGCACCGCTATTTTCCCGAGGCCAGTGCCGTCGGCTACACGCAAAGGGACCAGCTCTTCAACGATCTGAAGGCCGGAAAACTCGATGTGGTTTTTGGAGACGGCATGT
The DNA here is from genome assembly GCF_002980495.1 of Phyllobacterium phragmitis. Lineage (GTDB taxonomy): Bacteria > Pseudomonadota > Alphaproteobacteria > Rhizobiales > Rhizobiaceae > Paramesorhizobium > Paramesorhizobium phragmitis. The sequence goes on along the minus strand of NZ_PVBR01000026.1, from coordinate 52,165 downwards.
CGCTGTCCTTCTGGCTCGACGGCAAGGCATCGCAGAACTGCTGCACCTTTTCCGGCGGCGCCTATCTTGCCTCGCAATTTTTCGGCGACGGCATGGCGATCGCCGTTCCGGCCGGCGACGCACAACTCGCCGTGGCATTCGACCATGCGTTAAAGGCCCTCGAGGAAAAGGGCGTCATGGCAGAGCTCTACCTCAGATATTTTCCCGTCAGCTTCTACTGAGCGGTTTTAACCGGTTCTTTTACGCAAGCTTGCGGAACCGCACCCGCGCGCTGCGCTCTATGGCGGCGACCGTCAGTTCATCGAGGTTCCAGCGGTCGCGCAGCATCTGCAGGAACAGCAATTCCTCCTGCTCCACATGCAGGTCGGCGGCCGCGACTTCGACCGCCAGCGCATAGGCGGTGTCGTATAGCCGCTCGGGCAGCGCCTCATGGGCGATGTCGAGAATACGATCGAGGCCGTCCTCATCCTCCAGCAGCGCATAGCAGCGGGCCGCGAGATCGGGGAGCCGGCCACTGTCGAAGCTGCGGAATACCGGAAGCCGGGTGACGGTATTGCCGATCGAGGCAAGCTCCGCATCGGTCATCCTGGTATCCGCCGCCGAGGTCGTGACCATGATGTAAACCAGCGCGTCCTGCGGCGAAATCTTCGACATCTCTGTTCCTCATACTTTGCAAATCACCCCGTGAACCTAGGAACACCAAGGCAGCGGCGCAAGGAAATTCCGGTGCGGAGATTGACGCACAACGGCCATCGCCATAGAGCAGGGATAATCACTTTAAAAGTGATTATCCCTATTCCAAATGCGCATGAGCGCAGGATTTCGACATCAGGACTTCAAAATGGCCAAGCATCGCCTTCCCGACATCGTGCTGACGCCTGAGCTGATCGCGGCGGCTGCCGAGGCGAAAGCGTGGCCATTCGAGGAAGCCAGGAAGATCCTCAAGCGCTATGAAAAGACCGGCCTGCCGGAGACCGTGCTTTTCGAGACCGGCTACGGACCATCGGGCCTGCCGCATATCGGCACGTTTGGCGAGGTGGCGCGAACCTCGATGGTACGCCATGCCTTCCGCGTGCTGACCGGCGACAAGGTGAAGACGCGCCTCATCTGCTTCTCCGACGATTTGGATGGCATGCGCAAGATCCCGGACAGTGTGCCGGACAGGGCAGCGCTGGAGCCTTACCTGCAAATGCCGCTTTCCGCCGTACCCAATCCGTTCGGCGGCGACTACAAGAGCTTTGCCGATCATAACAACGCAATGCTCTGCCGCTTCCTCGATACGTTCGGCTTCGACTACGAGTTTGCGAGCGCGACGGAATATTACAAGTCCGGCCGGTTCGACGCGGTGCTGTTGAAAGCGGTCGAACGTTATGACGACATCATGAAGGTGATGCTGCCGACGCTTGGCGAAGAGCGCCGGGCCACATACAGCCCCTTCCTGCCGATTTCACCGAAGTCGGGCCGCGTGCTCTACGTGCCGATGAAGCAGGTGGACGCCAAGGCCGGCACCATTACCTTCGACGACGACGGCACCGAAACCACCCTTTCCGTCACCGGCGGCAATGTGAAGCTGCAATGGAAGCCGGATTTCGGTATGCGCTGGGCGGCGCTCGGCATCGATTTCGAAATGTTCGGCAAGGACCACCAGACCAATGCGGCGATCTATGACCGCATCTGCGAAATCCTCGGCGGGCGGGCGCCGGAACATTTCGTCTTCGAGCTTTTCCTCGACCAACTCGGCCAGAAGATCTCCAAGTCGAAGGGCAACGGCATCGCCATCGACGACTGGCTGGCCTATGCGCCGACCGAAAGCCTGGCGCTTTACAATTTCCAGAAGCCGAAGACCGCGAAGAAGCTCTATTTCGACGTGATCCCGAAGGCGGTGGACGAATATTTCGCTCACCTTTCGGCCTATCACCGCCAGGACTGGAAAGACCGTCTGAACAATCCGGTCTGGCACATCCATTATGGCAACCCGCCGCAGGAGGGCCTTCCCGTGCCGTTCGCGCTGCTGCTCAATCTGGTCAGCGCGTCGAACGCGGAAAGTCCCGCTGTGCTGTGGGGCTTCATCTCGCGTCATGCACCGGGTGTCACGCCGGAAGACAATCCGACATTGGACGCGCTGGTCACTCACGCAATCCGCTACTTCAACGATTTCGTCAAGCCGACGAAACAGTTCCGTGCGCCTGATGAGGTGGAACGCGCAGCACTCGAAGCACTCGACGTCAAGCTTGGCGAACTGCCTGCGGACGCGGACGGCAATACCATCCAGAACGCCATTCTGGACGTGGCGCGCGGGATCGAGCGTTACCAGGACCATTCCAAGAAAAGCCCGGAGGGCGGCCCCGGCGTATCGGTCTCATTCTTCCAGATGCTCTACCAGGTTTTGATCGGTCAAGAGCGCGGCCCACGCTTCGGCTCGTTCGTCGCGCTCTATGGCATCGGTGAAACCAGATCGCTTATCCAGAAAGCTCTGGCCGGCGAACTGACCTGAATATTTTATTGGGGCAGCGGTTCCGGCTCAGCTGCGGGAGCGGGCGGTGCTGACGCGCTGATTGCCGGCAATACGCCATCGGGTCGTGGGCCAAAGATGCCGAAATGCGCGTCCTCCGCCTTGCGGGCGCGTTTGGCATAGGGGCCATCCGCCTTGGCTCTTGCCCAACCATTGTCCACCAGCCATGCAGCAACACCCTCGCCGCCCAGCGTGCAATCGGTGACGGTCACGCCGTCCGATGGTATCTCGGGCAAGCGGCACATAACCGCCCTGGCGCGAAGCCAGGCGCGAAAGGCGGTGCGGGCCTGCATTCCGCAGGGCCAGCTTGCGCCTGTGGGATCGGTGCATGTTTCATCGGGTGATGGGATATCGATCCCCTGCACCTCGACCACATGCCCGTCCGCCTCAAAGCGCCCCGCAGCGGTGGCCAGCGGACGATGCAAAAGCCGATAGCGGACCTCACCGCTATCGGAAGCCGTCGCCGCTTCCGTCGGCGGCGGAGGCGGAAGAGCCAGGCTCAACTCGCTCAAGGGCGCGCGCGGCTCGATCCGCTCCAGCGGTTCATCATTGTCCAGCGGCAGAACGAAGCCCAGCGCAGCCTGCCGGGCGGCGCGCTGCTGCTTTACGCCAATATTGCCCGGCCCGTTGCCAATCGGCTGCGCCTGCTCTTCATCTTCGGGAAGCTCGAAATTCTCAGGTACGATTTCTGGTGCTGCCGTGGCCCCACCGCTGCGGTCGAGCACGCCATAGCTCGGAACGATGAAAACGGAAACAAGGCCGCAGGCGACGAACGCGGCCAACACGAGTGGTGCTATATGCCGCACCGCCATCGCTACTGGCTCGCCCAGACGATGCGGGCGATCCACTCGACTTCCGAGGTATCGAAAGTGCGGTTGGGATGCTCGGGGTTCATCGACAGGAGTTCGATCGTACGGGGCGTCTGGCGATGCAGTATCTTGGCCATGACCTCGCCTTCCCGGGTCTTCAGGACCACGCGGTCACCGCGGCGCACGGAAGCGCCCGGAGCGACGATCAGCGTATCGCCATCGCGGTAGAGCGGCAGCATGGAATCGCCCGAGACCTCCAGCGCGTAAGTCGCCTCGGCGGGACCGGCGGGAAACTCCACCACATCCCAGCCCTGACCGACGGGGAAGCCACCATCGTCGAAGAAGCCGCCGGCGCCGGCCTGGGCCAGCCCCAGGAGCGGAACCGAGCGCGACGAGGCCGTGGAGGAAGCCACGCTCTGGAAAGGCCCGGCCTCGCCGCGCACCAGCGCCATGAATTCGTCGAGCGACGCGCCGGTCGCATCCATCACCTTGGCAAGCGATTCCGTCGAAGGCCAGCGGGCGCGCCCATCGGCGGCATAACGCTTGGACTTGTTGAAAGTGGTGGGATCGAGCCCCGCACGGCGGGCGAGACCGGAAGCCGTCAGCGAGTATCGCTCGGCCAGCGCATCGATAGCGGCCCATACGCGGTCGTGAGAGAACATAGCGGTCTTCCTGAAAGAGACAGGAAAAAATACCTCTTTTTTTCCCTTAGAGCAAGTCCAAGAAAACGGGAGCTGGCATTCCGCCCGATCTTGCGATCAGGCCATAGGAATAAAAGCGGACCTGAGCCCGCTTTTTGAATTCGTCCAATCACTTACGGCAATCAGGCTGCCTTCTGCTGCGCTCCCGCCCTGTAGGGATCGAAGCGCTGATAGAAAGTTTCGCCATTCTCCGCCATATCGAGAAGCAGCTTCGGCGCCTTGAACTGGGCTCCATATTTCTTCTGCAAATTCCTGGCGATGGCGACGAATTTCGCGGCGCCGATGCCGTCGATATAAGACAGCGTGCCGCCGGTATAAGGCGCGAAGCCAAATGCGAGGATGGAACCGACATCGGCCTCGCGCGGATCGGTGACGATGCCCTCTTCCATGACGCGCGCCGCTTCCAACGCGATGGTGAACAGGAAGCGTTCTTTCAGCACCTCGACATCGACCTTGTCGGGATTCTGCTGCGGATAGAGCGTCTTCAGCTCCGGCCACAGATGCTTCTTGGCGGGTTTCGCCGGATAATCGTAGAAGCCCTTGCCGTTCTTGCGGCCCTTGCGGTCATATTTATCGACCAGCATGTCGACGAGTTCGACATGGCGCGGATAGACCGCTTTCGGTCCCAGATCGGCAAGTGCGGCCTTGAGGATCTTCTGTGACAGATCAATCGCCGTTTCGTCATTGAGCGCCAGCGGCCCGACCGGCATTCCGGCCATGCGCGCGGCATTCTCGATCATCGCCGGCGGCACGCCTTCGATCAGCATGTTGTAGGCTTCCGACATGTAGCGCAGCACGCAGCGGTTGACATAGAAGCCGCGGGTGTCGTTGACGACGATGGGCGTCTTCTTGATGGCGCGCACATAGTCGAGCGCCACGGCCAGCGCCTTTTCCGACGTCTTCTTGCCGAGGATGACTTCCACGAGCAGCATCTTGTCGACGGGCGAGAAGAAATGAATGCCGATGAAGTTCTTCGGGCGCAGCGATACCTTGGCAAGCCCGGTGATCGGCAGCGTCGAAGTGTTGGAGGCGAAGATGGCTGAGGTTTTCAACACCGCTTCCGCCTTTTGCGTCGCCTCACGCTTGACCTCGCGATCCTCGAACACCGCTTCGATCACCAGATCGGCGCCATCGAGATCGGCATAATCGGCTGAAGGCGTGATGAGCGCGAGAAGCTTTTGCTTGTCTTCCTCAGTGGCCCTGCCCTTCGCCATTTCCTTGGCGACGAGATCGGCCGCATGCGCCTTGCCCTTTTCCGCCGCCTCGACATCGCGGTCGATCAGCACCACGGGGATACCGGCTTTTGCCGTGACATAGGCGATGCCCGCGCCCATGAAGCCGGCGCCGATGACGCCGATTTTGGTGAATTTCGTCGGCTTAATATCGGCTGGACGGCGCGCGCCCTTGTTCAGTTCCTGCAAGGAAACGAACAGCGAGCGGATCATCATGCCCGCTTCAGTGGTCTGTAGTACTTCAGTGAAATAGCGCTGCTCGATCTTCAGCCCCATATCGAAGGGCACGAGCAGTCCTTCATAGACGCATTTGAGGATCGCGGCGGCGGCGGGGTAGTTGCCATAGGTTTCGCGGCGCAGGATGGCGCTTGCGGCTGGCCAGAGATTGGCGCCCGCCGCCGAATAGATCGGCGCGCCGGGCAGCTTGAAGCCCTTCTCGTCCCATGGCTGGACCGGCTTGAGCCCGCCCTTGATCAGTTTCTTCGCCGTCTCGACCAATTTCTTAGCCGGCGCAATTTCAGTGATCAGACCCATCGCCTTGGCGCGTTGCGGCGTCAGGCTCTGGCCCGTGGTCATCATTTGCAGCGCGTCCTGCTGGTTGGTGAGACGCGGCACGCGCTGCGTACCGCCGGCGCCGGGGAAGATGCCGACCTTGACCTCAGGCAGCGCCATCTTGACGCCGGGCGCATCGGAGGCGACACGGCCATGGCAGGCGAGCGACATCTCGAACGCGCCGCCCATGCAGGTGCCATTGATCGCCGAGACCCACGGTTTACCGCAAGTTTCGAGCTTGCGGAACAGCCCGGTCATGCGACCGGTGTTCTCGAAAAGAAGCTCGACCGCGCGCTGCGGATCCTTCGCCTTCTCTTCATGGAAAAGCTGGAACATGCGCTTCAACATGGTCAGATCGGCACCGCCGGAGAACGTATCCTTGCCCGAGGTGATGACCGCGCCCTTGATCGCGGCGTCGCCCGCCACCTGATCGATGATGCCGTCGAGTTCGTCCATCACCTCCTCGGTGAAAACATTCATGGACTTATCCGGCATGTCCCAGGTGACGAGCGCGATGCCGTCCGCGTCGACGTCGAGTTTGAAGTTCTTATAGGTCATGCGGTTCCACCTTTCCTTATCGCTTCGCGGCTGGGACGCGAGCACTCTCGAGCTCACGCATCAGCGCCGATATCGATTTCGAATCTGAGTTTTCTTCGCTCGACAGCCCGGCCGTAACGCCCTGCCTATCGCCATCGGGTTTGTGTTGATTGAGCTTCCAGCTGCCTTCCAGCCGCTCGACCGTCATGCGCAGGCCGACGATCGCCCTTGTCAGCTTCTTGATGAATTCCTGCGGCGCATCGGAGACGTCCCAAGGCTGCTCACGTGCCGCTTCATTCTGGCTGGTCAGTTGTGCAAGATGCACAAGCAATTCGTCTTCCGCATCGAACGCCGTCAGCGGTCCGTGGGCATGAACGGCGACATAGGCCCAGGTCGGAACCACTTTTCCGTGTTCGGCCTTGCTCTCATACCAGCCCGGATGAATATAGGCCTGCGGCCCCTGAAAGATCATGAGGGATCTTGCGCCGGCAAGCTTCCAGTGCGGGTTAGGACGGGCCACATGCGTTTCCAGGATGAGATGATCGCCATCTTCCCGCACGACAACAGGCGCATGGGTCGCGCACAAGCCATCATCGCCTGGCGTGACGACGGCCGCCAGTTGCACATCGCGTATCGCCCCGATCAGGACGTCGCGACGCTCTTCTCGAAACTGGCGTGGTGCATACATCAGTTATACCGTCCTTTTCCTATACGCGTTCGATGATGGTGGCGGTGCCCATGCCGGCGCCAATGCACAGCGTCACCAGCGCGGTGTTGAGATCACGGCGTTCCAGCTCGTCCAGCACCGTGCCGAGGATCATCGCGCCGGTCGCGCCGAGCGGATGGCCCATGGCGATGGCGCCGCCATTGACGTTGATCTTGTCGTGCGAAATGTCGAAGGCCTGCATATAGCGCAGCACGACGGCGGCGAAGGCCTCGTTCAGCTCGAAAAGATCGATATCTTTCAGCTTCATCTTCGAGCGCTTCAGGAGCTTTTCCGTCACATCGACCGGTCCGGTCAGCATCAATGCCGGTTCCGAGCCGATATTGGAGAAAGTGCGGATGCGCGCGCGGGGCTTCAGCCCAAGCGTCTTGCCCGCCTTCTTCGAGCCGAGCAGCACGCCGGCAGCGCCATCGACAATGCCGGACGAGTTGCCGGCGTGATGAACATGGTTGACGGTCTCGACATCGGGATGAGCCTGGATGCCGACGGCATCGAAGCCACCCATCTCGCCAGGCATGACAAAGGACGGGTTGAGCGAAGCCAGCGCCTGCATGTCTGTTCCGGGACGAATCGTCTCGTCGCGGTCAAGAATGGTAAGGCCGTTCTGGTCCTTGACCGGGATGACCGAATTCTTGAAATAGCCCTTTTCCCAGGCCTTCGCGGCGCGCTTCTGGCTTTCCACCGCATAGGCATCGACATCATCGCGGCTGAAGCCGTATTTGGTGGCGATCAAATCGGCGGAAACGCCCTGCGGCATGAAATAGCCGGGCAGGCCCACCGACGGATCCATGTACCAGGCGCCGCCCGACATGCCCATGCCGACGCGCGACATGCTTTCGACACCGCCGGCGATGACGATATCGTCGGCTCCTTGCGCGATCTTGGCGGCGGCGAAATTGACGGCATCGAGGCCGGAGGCGCAGAAGCGCGAGATCTGCATTCCCGGCGCCCTAAAATCATAGCCCGCCTCGAAGGCCGAGGAGCGCGGGATCACCGCGCCCGCCTCGCCGACGGGATCGACGCAGCCGAAAATGATATCATCGACCTGGGCCGTATCGAGCCCGTTGCGGTCGCGCAGCGCTTCCAGCACCTTGGCGCCGAGGCGCACCGCCGGCACCTCATGCAAGCTGCCATCCTTCTTGCCGCGCCCGCGCGGGGTGCGAACGTGATCGTAAATATAGGCTTCGGCCATTGTCTTCTCCCTTTGTGCCTAGCACTCACCCCCCCTCTGCCCTGCCGGGCATCTCCCCCACAAGGGGGGAGATCGGACTACGACTTCCGCTTTCGCCAATCACCGGCGTTGCGTTGCAGACGACGCGCCGTCATCGATGGCAGCCAATCTCCCCCCTTGAGGGGGAGATGCCCGGCAGGGCAGAGGGGGGTGTACCTGGTATAAGCGTACCCGATACTCTAACTTAAAACGCTTCCGCCGGAAGCGCCATCAATGTGTCTGCGCCGGTCTGGATGCGGGCGAGATGCGCTGCTGTCTCCGGCATGATGCGCTCCATGAAGAAGCGCGCGGTGACGCGCTTGGCTTCATAGAACGACGCCTTGTCGCCTGCGCCCGCTTCAAGCCCGGCTTCAGCGGCCTTCGCCATCTGCGCCCACATATAGCCCAGCGCGACGAGGCCGAAGAGGTGCATATAGTCGTTAGAGGCAGCACCCGCATTGTCGGGCCGGGCAACCGCATTCTGCATCAGCCACATGGTCGCGGCCTGAAGGTCATTCAGCCCCTTCTTCAGATGCTTGGTGTAGAGCGACAGTGTGTCATTTGCGCGGTTATCCTCGCAGAAATCGCCGACTTCCTTGAAGAAGGCCATGACGGCGCGCCCGCCGTTCAGCCCCAGCTTGCGGCCCACCAGATCGAGCGCCTGAATACCGTTGGCGCCCTCATAGATCATGGCGATGCGCGCATCGCGCACATATTGGCTCATGCCATGCTCCTCGATATAGCCATGGCCGCCGAAAACCTGCTGCGCCATGACTGCATGGTCGAAGCCCTTGTCGGTCAGCACGCCCTTGAGAACCGGGGTCATCAGGCCGATGAGATCGTCCGCCGCCTGACGCTCCGCCTCATCGGGCGAGCGGTGGGCGATGTCGGATTTGAGCGCGGTCCACAGGATGAGCGCCCGGCCCGCCTCGTTGAAGGCGCGGATCGTCAGCAGCACACGGCGAATATCGGGATGGACGATGATTGGGTCGGCCTTCTTTTCCGGCGCTTGAGCACCGCTCAGCGCGCGGCCCTGCAAGCGCTCGCGCGCATAGGTCACGGCGTTCTGATAAGCGGTCTCGGCAATCGAAAGCCCCTGCAGCGCGACGCCCAGGCGGGCTTCGTTCATCATGGTGAACATGGCGCGCAGACCCTTGTTCTCGCCGCCGATGAGATAGCCCGTCGCCTCGTCGTAATTCATGACGCAGGTGGAGTTGGCGTGAATGCCCATCTTCTCTTCGATGGAACCGCAGGAGACGCCATTGCGCTTGCCCGGATTGCCGTTTTCATCCACCTCGAATTTCGGCACGATGAACAGCGATATGCCCTTGGTTCCCTCGGGCGCGCCCTCGATGCGGGCCAGCACCAGATGGATGATGTTCTCCGACATATCATGTTCGCCGGCGGAGATGAAAATCTTCTGGCCGGAAATCCTGTAGGAGCCGTCGCCGTTCGGCACGGCCTTGGTGCGCAGCAGGCCCAGATCGGTGCCGCAATGCGGTTCGGTCAGGTTCATCGTGCCGGTCCACACGCCCTCGACCATCTTGGGCAGATAGGCCTGTTTCTGCTCGTCCGTCCCGTGGGTGAGGATCGCCGCAATCGCGCCCTGCGTCAGGCCCGGATACATCATCAGCGCCATATTGGCCGACGACATATATTCGCCCGCCGCCACATGCAGCACATAGGGCAGTCCTTGCCCGCCATATTCAGCGGGAACGGCGAGACCGAGCCAGCCGCCTTCGCGGTAAAGGGAGTAACCTTGGTTGAAGCCCTTCGGCGTCGTTACCGAACCGTCATCGGCACGCTTGCAACCCTCTTGATCGCCAGACTGGTTGAGCGGGAACAGCGTGTTTTCGGCAAGTTTGGCGCCTTCCTGAAGAATGGCTTCGACGATATCAGGCGAAGCATCGGCAAAGCCGGGAAGGTTGTTGTAGCGCTCGTAACCCAGGACATCGTTGAGAACAAAAAGCGTGTTTTCAACAGGCGCGCGATAGCTCGGCATCAAATTCCTCCACATCAGATGAGGCCACATCGGGTACAGCCATAGGGATAGCCACGGTCATGCAAACCCAGAGAGGTCATTCTCACGTGGACATTAGCGAATTTTGACGTTTGCGTAAACGTCAAAATTGCGTGATATGGAAATTTGGTACGGGCGGTCGCGTGGTGGCTTTTTATCGGCGAATGGACAGGCGCAAACGGAAGTTTGGGCGGGAATGCCCTGACCACAAGTAGAGCTGCTTACTTTCAAATGGAAGCATTGGCGCGGTGATACCCCCTCTGTCCTGCCGGCCAGAGGGGATGCGTGACAAAGTACAACCTCGCCGCCTAGCTGGATTAATCCACCGCTTCGGCGATGAAATCGCTCTGGATCAGCGCAATATCAGGAGAAGGCTGCCTGCGGCGCAACGCCCATCCTGCCAAGGATATAATCGATCACTTCGCGCAACTCAGCAATCGAATCATCGAGGGTAGAGCGTTGTTGCTCAAGACGGGCAAGCTGCCGCGTGGATTTATCCAGAACGGCCCTGATCTGGCGCATGTTGGAGCCTTCCGGCTCATAGAGATCGATCAGATGCTTTAACTCGCGCAATGTGAAGCCGACCTTGCGCCCGAACAGGACGAGGCGGAGCCGCGTGCGGTCGCTGCGTGTGTAGAGCCTTACGGTTCCGGCGCGGCGCGGACTGAGCAAGCCCTTATCCTCATAAAAGCGCAAGGTCCGCAACGAAACGCCGAATTCGCTGGCCAGATCGCCGATGCGGAAGGCCTTGTCTTCCGGGATATCGTGCTGTTCGTCCATGAACAGCATAATAGCAGGAGCGCCCACGGCTTTGTGGTCGTTCATATTTTCGTTTCCAGTTCCGACCTCTGGAAGGGCCCAGCTTCCCATCTCACAAGCTCCTCAGAAAGAGCCTGGCAAACATAGGAGAGCACAGCACCCGCCAAAGCTGTCATTTTCCAACATCATCCCCACCACCGAAACGCAAATTCTTGTTTGCCGACAGGGGAGTAGGCCCGGCCAACATCAACTTTTGCGCTTATAAGGCGCATAGCGAAATCGCTTTTGGAATGCAAGCGCGCCTCCCAATTTATTTGGAGGCAGAAGAAAAAAATGTGCACTGCGGTAAGGAGGATTAACGGGTTGTTTACCACGTTTTGACAAAGGTTCGGAGGTCGGTGATCCGTGTTACAGATTCTTCCGTTCTTTATGGAAATTCGGCTCGGTCGCGGACGGTCGCACAGCACGGGGCAGGCCTATCCGGCGGGCGGGGTGCCGGCATGAGCCCGGCATAAGCGTTGAATGATTGCAAAGCGGGATTTTGATGAAGAACCAGCGTTCCATACTCGAAAACCTCAACGCGCAGCGTGCGCGTCAGATGCCGTCGCCACTGGACGAATTGAACAGAACGCTCGAAGAGCTGGAGAACCGGCTGCAGGGTCTTGATCGGGCGTCAAGCGAGCGCCAATCCGACGCTTATGATGCTGAAGTCTTTCCCGGGCAGGAAGCTGCGCTTGGGGCATATCCGGGCTTTGGCCGGGATGACACTGTGTCGCGCGGCTTGCCGGGTGACCGCCAGACGCCACATCACCATCAGCAAGAGAATATCACCGGCCTTTCGGCCGTCGCCGAGGAGCTGAAGCAGCTTCGCGGCGAACTGCGCCAGGAAATGTCGTCCACCATGCGCCGGGAGTTCGAATTGCTCAATCGCGATATGGAGCGGCTGCGCCAGTCGGCGCTCGCGGAGGGATATTCGGCGCATATGGGAGAAGAGCTCTCGCGCATATCCGAAAACGTGCAAACCCTTTCGGAACGCACCGACACGGAGACCGCGCAGGGATTGCGTCGTGAACTCGAAGAGCTGAAGCGCACGGTGCAAACGCTGGCGCGCGAGGAATCGCTGCGCCGCCTCAACCATCGCTGGGACACATTCGACGAACGCTTCGATGCCTTCGAGCAGCGCCAGAGCGCGCGAGACAGCGCCGCCGACCCGGCGGTACCGCCGCATTTCATGCAGCAGATGGACGAGCGGCTGGACGAGATCAGCCGGGCAATTCTCTCTTCCAGCGTTTCCCGCAGGCCGGACCAGGACGAAGTGAAACGCCTGGAGCGCATCGAGGCGCAGCTTGCAAGCTTGGCCGGCCAGATCGAGGCCGCTCCGCAGGATCACGTCTCCGATACGCTTTTGCGGCGCATGTCGGAACTGTCGCAAAGGGTGGACGCGCTTGTCGAGCGCAACACGCTCCCCGACCGCACCATCGAACGCCTGGTCGAGCAGATGGACGCGCTTGCCGGCCATGTCGAAAAGGCGGCGCGGAACAGCACTGGCGCCGACTATGGCGATCTGGAAGACCGCCTGAGCTTCATCGCGCGCAAGCTCGAGGACGCGGAGCACCGGGCCGCAATGCCCGACCCGACCTTCATCAAGGAGATCGACCGTCGTTTCGAAGAACTGGCACAACGCCTCGACGACCATCATATGGCGGGCAATGTCTACGACGTGCGGCTGATTGAAAATCTCGAAGGCAGGCTGGAGGATCTCTCTCAGCAGCTTTCGGTCAATGCGGCGCAAGCCAGTACCCATTCCGGATTTCCCGGACACGAGATCTTCCGCAATCTCGAAGCACAGGTAGCGGAGATCGCCCGTCATCTGTCTCAGCCAAACCCGCGGCATCCGGAGTTGGAAGACATCAGGCCCCGGCTCGATTCCATCGAACGATCGCTGACATCCAACCGCGAGACCGTGCTCGACGCTGCGCGGCAGGCGGCGGAAGATGCCATCAGGCATGTCATGAAGAACGGCTCTGCCGGCGATGCGGCGATTGCCCATCAGCTTGCCAATGATTTGAAGTCGCTCGAAGCGCTGGCCCGCGGATCGGATGAACGCAGCACCCGAACTTTCGAGACCATTCACGATACGCTTCTGAAGATCGTCGACCGGCTCGGAAAGCTCGAACAAGAGGTGTCGAAGCCCGGCAAGGCCGCCGGCAAACACGATGCCGTGGTGGAACCCGGCAAGAGCGTGATCGGCAAGCCACCCTCCCTGCAATTCGAGGCCGAACCGGATTTCGCGCACTCCTCCACACCGCGTTCGCCGGCGGCGGCCGCTGCTGAAGCGGCGCTGGCGGCGATAAAGAGCGAGGGGCAGATCGCGGCGAAAACACCGGATGATCGTGAAAAGAAAAAGTCCTCCATGTTCGGCGGATTGGCGAAAGCCGTCAAGGGTCGCGGCAAGAGCGATGTTGCGGCGGAAGCGGTTAGGCGCACAGTGCTGAAGGCGGAGCCGAGCTTTGCGTCCGCGCCCCAGGCGACGGATACCGCCGAGCCGCCCAAGCCGGTTGAGGCGATGGATTCCAAGCTCGCCAATCTGCCGCTCGAACCGGGCTCCGGCACACCCGATCTCAACACCATCATGAAGCGGGTGCGTGACGAGCGCCGGGAGCGCGGCGACGAGCCCATCGGCGAAGCCGGCAAGGCCGATTTCATTATCGCAGCACGCAGGGCGGCGCAGGCCGCCGCCGCCGAATCCGAGCGCCTGAAAAAAGATCCGGAGAAGGCCAGGCAAAAGAAGCATTCGGCTGTCGGAGGCATGCTCCACCGCCAACGCAAACCTATCCTGATGGCGATCGGAGCCATCATGATCGCCATGGCCGGCCTCCAGGTCGGCACCGCCTTCCTTTCCCCAGGCGATCCGCAGAACGATTTCAGCGACACCGCCGAGATGACCGATATGCCCGCCGGCGTGCCGGGGATCGATACCAACCGCACATCCGCCGTACCGCAGGCGGGTACAGAGCAGCCGAACGCGGCGCAAGCACCGGAATCGGACGTCAAAGCGCTACAGCAGCCGGCTCCGATCGAGGAGCCGATGGCAATGCCTGCCTCTCCGGATGCGGCGACGGTGCCAGATACCATGCCCGGGACTTCATCTCCCGCCGATGCAGCCACGCCGACGCAGCCGTCCAACTCCCAAGCCACGGAACGAGAGACCACAGCGCCACAGGGGGACGCGGCCGCTCCAACAAAGACCGCCGAGAAAGACCCGCTGCCGGCCATTCCTGCCATCCCCGACGAAGCCGGCCCGGCAGCGCTGCGCGAAGCGGCGGCCAAGGGTGACCCGAAGGCGCTTTTCGAGATCGGCAACCGCTATACCGACGGGCGCGGCGTGCAAAGCGATTACGCCAAGGCGGGGCAATGGTACGAACTGTCCGCCGCCATGGGCTTTGCTCCGGCGGAATACCGTCTCGGCAATTTCAACGAGAAGGGCCTCGGCGTGCCGCGTGATCCGGCCAAGGCCAAAACCTGGTATCAGCTTGCCGCCCAACAGGGCAACGCAAGCGCCATGCACAATCTCGCCGTGCTTTTCGCCATGGGGCCGGACGGCACACCAGACAATGATTCCGCCGCCCGCTGGTTCAGCAAGGCGGCCGAACTTGGCGTGAAGGACAGCCAGTTCAATCTCGGCATCCTTTCCGCCAAAGGCCTCGGCATGCCGCAAAATTTCGAGGAGAGCTATAAATGGTTCGCCCTCGCCGCCCGGGCCGGCGATAAGGACGCGGAACAAAAGCGCGACGAGGTGGCCAAAATCCTCAAGCCGGAACAGCTCGAACGTGCCAAATCGGCCGTGGAACTGTGGAAGGTGAAACCGCTCGACGAAGCTGCCAATTCCATTGACGTGCCTGACGCCTGGCAGGAAGACAAGCCGATGGCCACCGGCTCGGTCGACATGAAGAAGGCGGTGCGCAATATTCAGCTCATCCTCAAGAAGAGCGGCTATGATGCGGGCGCGGCCGACGGCATGATGGGCGCAAAGACCCGAGAGGCAATCGCCGCCTTCCAGAAAGCCCACGCGATGAAGCCTACCGGCGAGGTCGATCAGCCACTGGTGGAAGCGCTTCTCAAGCAGAACCAACAGACTTCTGTGGCCGCAAAACCATAGTGCCCAGCCAAAATAGCGGTCCGCGCCGAATCGCCATTTTTCAGACGTGATTATACGGGTAACGGTTTCCTTAATCTTGACCTCAATCCGGGTTTGACTTCGCGCCCGCAAGGGCGCAAGAACCTCATGGTTTTCAGTGCCGTCGGGGGCTCCGACGGATCGCGTTTCGCTTGCTTCACCGGGATCGGAATTGGGTATCTATCTCCCCATAGCGGAATTGTCGGTCAACATGCTGGTCATACTGGGCATGGGGGCTGCGGTCGGCTTTCTATCGGGCATGTTCGGCGTCAGCGGCGGCTTTCTCATCACGCCTCTTTTGATCTTCTACAACATTCCGCCGGCGGTCGCCGTTGCCACAGGCGTCAATCAGGTCATCGCTTCGTCGGTTTCCGGCGCTCTTGCCCATTTCAAGCGCCGAACGCTCGATTTCAAACTCGGCCTGTTGCTGGTGGCGGGCGGCCTCGTCGGCTCGCTGCTCGGCATCTACCTGTTTTCGCTGATGCGCGTTCTCGGCCAGCTCGACCTGATCGTCTCGCTGCTCTACGTGGTGCTGCTCGGCACCGTCGGCGGGCTGATGCTTGTCGAAAGCTGGCGGGCGCTGCAGCGCGTGCGCCAAGGCCAGCCGGTCAATCTGAAGCGCCCGGGCCAGCACAACTGGATTCACCGCCTGCCGCTGAAGATGCGTTTTCGCGCATCCAAAATCTATGTCAGCGTCATCCCGGTACTCGCCATCGGCTTTTTCATCGGCGTTCTCGCCGCGATCATGGGCGTCGGCGGCGGCTTCATCATGGTGCCGGCGTTGATCTATCTCCTGCGCGTGCCGACCAATGTCGTCATCGGCACATCGCTGTTCCAGGTCACGTTCGTCACCGCTTTCGCAACCGTCATGCAGGCGATGACCAACCGGTCAGTGGATATCGTGCTTGCCATGCTGCTGATGGTCGGTGGCGTGATCGGCGCGCAATATGGCGCGCGCGTCGGCCAGAAGCTGCGCGGTGAGCAGCTTCGGCTGCTCCTGGCACTGCTCGTGCTCGCCGTCGCCCTGCGTCTTGCCTTCGGCCTGTTCGTCAGGCCGGACAATCTTTTTTCGATAGCCATAGCGGATGGGTGAGAGCCATGATCCCAAACCGCACCTCGGACCGCACCTCTGGCCGCATCCCCATTCTCCTTTTTCGTGTTCTCCTCGCCGGAGGCATCGTTTCAGGCGCCGCCTCGGCCGCCTTGTCTCAGGCGCCGCAGCCCGGCGAGACGCCTACATCGCCGCCGAATAGCCCGTCGGAATCGATCGAGATCGGCCTTTCCACCGAAACTATCGCGATCACCTCGAATTTCCGGGGAACGAACCTCACCATTTTCGGCGCCCTCGACAATGCCGATCCGCTGATACGGCGGCAGGGGCGCTATGACATCATCGTCGTGCTTCAGGGGCCGGAGCGCGATCTCGTGGTGCGCAAGAAGGAGCGCTATCTCGGCGTCTGGGTCAATGCGGAATCCCAGGCCTTTATCGGCGTGCCGCTTTCCTATTCGCTCGCCTCGACCCGCAATCTCCAGGACATCACGGAGCCGCAGGTCTACCGTCAGCTTTCGATCGGCGTCGACAATTTCTATATGGCGCCGGAACCCAGCGAAACGCCTAGTCCAGATATTCAGCAATTCAGCCAGGAATTGCGTGAGATCAAGACACGCCAGGGGCTCTACAGCCAGCGCATCGGCGACGTGGAATTCATCTCACAGACATTGTTCCGCGCGACGCTCTCATTGCCGACAAATGTTCCTGTAGGACGGCACATAGCCCGGGCGCTCCTGTTCCGCAACGGAACCTTTCTGCGCGAGGCAAATGCCAGGCTGCAGATCGTCAAGGCAGGCCTCGAATATCGGGTCTATGAGGCGGCGCAGAACCACAGCTTCCTTTACGGCGTGTTCGCCGTCTTCCTCGCGGTCATCACCGGCTGGTTCGGCAGGCTTCTGTTCCGCAAGGATTAAAAATCCACAAATTAGATTAGCCGGGAAAGAGAACCGAACGAGCGACCGGATAAACGCGGTTCGCGCCCAGCATGAAAGCGAGGAGCCGTTCTTCGGCGAATATCCCGTGGAATGCCCGGTCAAGCACGTTGAGCGCACCGGTATAGGCTCCGAAGGCGGGCATGATCAGCCGTTCGCCATCGCTGGCAAAACAGGAGCGCCGCACCGAGCGCCCGCGCCGGACGATGCGTGCCGCCGGATGCAGGTGCCCGGCGATCTCGCCCGGCGCACTCACCAAACGCGGCTCATGGCGGAAGACGAGCGGACCGACCGCCAACTCGCTCGCGACATCGCCCGGCAGGTGAACCGGCCTGTGCGGATCGTGGTTTCCGGTGATCCATATCCATTCACGCCCGGCCATCAGGCCGCGCAGGCGTATCGCATAGAGTGCGGGCAAGCGCGCCGAGGCCTCCGGATCGTGGAAACTGTCGCCGAGGCTGATCACCGTCGCCGGATCATAGCGCGCGATGACGGCAGCCAGCGTATCGAGCGTCGCACCGGTATCGTAGGGCGGCAGCAGCATGCCGCGCCGGGCGAAAGACGACCCTTTCTCCATATGCAGGTCGGAGACGACAAGCAGCCGCATCTGCGGGAGGTAGAGAGCACCCGTCGGGTCGCAGACGGCCTCGACGCCGGCGATAACGGTTTTTGCCGCTCCGCCATAGGTCTCTTCCAGCAGGCCTCTTCCCGCATGTATCGCTATGGTCATCGCCCTTCCATCACTTCGCGAATCAATTCGTCGGCGGCTTCCGCCAAAAGCACATCATTGGCCTCGCCGGCGACCGATTCCTTGCCGATCTCCAGCATCACCGGCAGAGCCAGCGGCGAAATCTGCTCCAGATTCTTGTGCACGATTCGTCCCTTGATGCGCGAGAGCATATCGGCGAGGCGACGAATGTCGAGAAGGCCGGTCGCGGCATCGGCCCGCGTCGCCTGCAGGAGAATGTGGTCCGGCTCGTGGGTGCGCAGCACGTCATAGATCAGGTCGGTCGAAACCGTCACCTGCCGGCCGGTCTTCTCCTGGCCCGGATGGCGCCGTTCGATCAACCCTGAAATGACAGCGCAATTGCGGAAGGTGCGCTTCAGAAGATAGCTTTCGTCGAGCCAAGCCTCCAGATCATCGCCCAGCATATCCTCGTCGAAGAGTGTCCCGAGCGGCAGTTCGCCGTTTCGGAACATTCCGCCCAAATCACGAAGCGCCCAGACACCGATGGAGTAATCCGTGGCGATGAAGCCGAGCGGCCTGGCCTTCGCCCGTTCCAGCCGCCGCGTCAGCAGCATACCCAGCGTCTGGTGGGCAAGCCTCCCCTCGAAGGGATAGGCCACCATGTAATAACGGCTGCCGCGCGGGAATGTCTCGACCAGGAGCTCGCCCGCCTTGGGCAGCACGGATTTCAGCCGCTGGACATCGAGCCATTCGTGAACCTGATCCGGAAGCGCGTCCCATCGTTGAGGGTCAGCCAGCATGGCGCGGACCTCGCCTGCGAGATAGGTCGAAAGCGGAAACTTGCCGCCGGCATAGATCGGGATTTTCGCGTCCTGTCCGGCGGCATCGGAGGCGATGCATTCATTGTCGCGGATACCCTCGAAGCGCAGGACCTTGCCGGCGAAGAGGAATGTGTCGCCCGGCGCCATGGTTTCGAGGAAATATTCCTCGATCTTGCCAAGGACGCGCCCGCTATAGACCTTGCCGCGCCCGCTTCTCGTAAGGCGGACATTCAGTTCCGGCGCCTCGACAATGGTGCCGATATTGAGCCTGTATTGCTGTGCGATACGCGGATGGCTGACACGCCATGTGCCATCGGTGGTCTTGCGGATCTTGGCGAAGCGCTCATAGCTTTTCAGCGCATAGCCGCCCGTCGCCACGAAATCGAGAATGTGGTCGAAGGCCTCGCGCGGCAGATCGGCGTATGGAGCGGCGGAGCAGATTTCGCGGTAGAGCAGATCGGCATTGAACGGCGCTGCACAGGCCATACCCAGCACATGCTGGGCCAGCACGTCGAGCGCGCCTTCGATGAGCGGCGGCGTGTCCTGTGCGCCCAGATAATTGGCGTCGAGTGCTGCCTGGCACTCCATCACCTCGAAGCGGTTGGCCGGGACAAGGATGGCGCGGCTCGGCTCGTCCATGCGGTGATTGGCGCGGCCGATGCGCTGGGCAAGCCGGCTTGCCCCCTTCGGCGCGCCGACATGGATCACCAGATCGACATCGCCCCAATCGATGCCGAGATCGAGCGTCGAGGTGGCGACCACGGCGCGTAAGGCATTTCCCGCCATCGCCTGCTCGACCCTGCGGCGCTGGCTGGCATCGAGCGAGCCATGGTGAAGCGCGATCGGCAGCGTATCTTCGTTGATGCGCCACAGCTCCTGGAACAGCATTTCCGCCTGGCTGCGCGTGTTGACGAAGAGAAGCGTGGTGCGGTGGCGGCGGATCGCCTCGTAGATATCGGGCAGCGCATAGCGCGCGGAATGGCCGGCCCAGGGGATGCGCTCGGCGGATTTGAGAATGGAAATTTCCGGCTTTGCCCCGCCTTCGACCGTGATCAGTCCCGCCATCGGCTGCGTTTCATCCTGGCTGACCAGCCAGCGCCGCAGTTCGTCCGGCTGAGCGACCGTCGCCGACAGGCCGATGGTCTGCATGTCCGGCTTCAACTGCCTGAGACGCGCCAGCCCCAGCGACAGGAGATGGCCGCGCTTGGAAATGACCAGCGAGTGAAGCTCGTCGAGCACGACATAGCGCAAATCGGCAAAGAAGCGCTCGGCATCTTTCGAAGCGATGAGGAGCGCGAGCTGTTCGGGCGTGGTCAGCAGGATATCGGGCGGCGCCAGCTTCTGGCGCTGGCGCTTGTGCGCCGGCGTATCGCCGGTGCGCGTCTCAATGGTGATGGGCAGTTGCATCTCTTCGACAGGGATGCCGAGATTGCGATGAATATCGACGGCAAGCGCCTTCAAGGGCGAGATATAGAGCGTGTGGATGCCGTGGCGCGCGGCACCCGGCCTGTTGGGCCGGTCCACGCGCCGCGCCAGATCGACCAGCGAAGGCAGGAAGCCGGCAAGCGTCTTGCCCGCGCCTGTCGGAGCGATCAGCAGCATCGAGCGGCCCTGTTCGGCCTCGGCCAGAAGTTCGAGTTGATGCGGGCGCGGCTGCCATCCCTTCGCGCGGAACCACTCCAGGAACGGATCCGGCAGGATGAATGTCGCTTTAGCGGTTTCGGGCAGCGCGTTAGGGGTCACGCGATGAAACTAATGCGGGGGCGCGCCGCCGCCAAGCCGTTTGTTCACTTTTGTTCTGGTCAGGGGTTTTGATCGAGCAATCAACTTGCACCCTCAGACAAGCCGCGTCTCCAGTGCGACCGGCCGCCGCGGCATGATCCTCCGCCCTGGTTCTTGCAAGGCTTTTCGGCAGGTTCTGGCAGCAGGGTCGGATCCAGACCTTTCCGCGGCCGCTTCTTCTCTCTATCTTCCTGCAATGCGCCCGGAAGAACTCCTCCGCCCCACGCCGCAAGGTCTTTGCTGCCCGCTTGGGCGTTTCCACATCGATCCGGTACGGCCGGTGGCGCGCGCCCTCATCACCCACGGCCATGCCGACCATGCGCGGGCCGGGCACGGACATGTGCTCGCAAGCCAAGAAACGCTCGACATCATGCGGCTGCGCTATGGCGAGGGTTTTGCCGGGACGACGCAGGCCATTACTTTCGGCGAGACCATTTCCATCAATGGCGTCACGGTTCGCTTCCACCCCGCCGGGCATGTGCTCGGCTCGGCCCAGATCGCCGTGGAGCAAAACGGGATGCGCATCGTCGCGTCAGGCGATTACAAGCGGCAGGCCGACCCGACATGCCGGGGCTTCGAGCCGGTCGCCTGCGATGTCTTCATCACCGAAGCGACCTTCGCCCTGCCGATCTTCCGTCATCCCGATGCCGGCCATGAGATTGCATTGCTTCTCAAATCCGTGGCGCAGTTTCCGGAGCGCTGCCATCTCGTCGGCGCCTATGCGCTCGGCAAGGCACAGCGCGTCATCAGCCTCATCCGGCAAGCCGGATACGGCAGGCCGATCTACATCCACGGTGCGATGCAACAGCTCTGTGATTACTATCAGTCCCGAGGCATCGATCTCGGCGATCTGCAACCGGCGACGCTCGACGATGATGAAACCCGCGATTTCGCCGGAGCGATCGTCATTGGCCCGCCCTCGGCCTTCGTGGACCGCTGGGCGCGGCGCTTTCCCGATCCGCTCGCCTGCTTCGCCTCGGGCTGGATGCGCATCCGCCAAAGGGCAAAGCAGCGCGGCGTGGAGCTGCCGCTCATCATCTCCGATCATTGCGATTGGGATGAGCTGACGGACACGATCAGCGAGATCGCGCCGGGGGAAGTTTGGGTGACGCATGGGCGTGAGGAGGCGCTGGTGCGCTGGTGCACGCTCGCCGGCATTCCGGCGCGTCCGCTTCACCTCGTTGGCTATGAGGATGAAGGAGACTGAGGGTGGAGGCCTTCGCCGAACTTCTCGACCGGCTGGTGCTGACGCCGCAGCGCAACGGCAAGATCAGGCTCATCGCCGATTATTTCCGCACAACGGCCGATCCCGAGCGCGGGTTTGCGCTGGCCGCCATCACGCGCGACCTCGACCTTGCGAGCGTCAAGCCCGCCATGCTGCGCGCGCTGGTCAATGAGCGGGTCGATCCCGAGCTCTTCGCCTATTCCTATGATTATGTCGGCGATCTCGCCGAAACCATATCGCTGATCTGGCCAACCGCGGGACGGCGACGGGCGAACCGTCCGCCGATGCTTTCCGACATCGTCGATGCGCTGTCGCAGGCTTCGCGGCGGGAGGGGCCGTTGCTGGTCGCGCATTGGCTGGACGACCTCGACGCATCGGGACGCTACGCGCTTTTGAAGCTGGTCACAGGCGGCCTGCGTATCGGGGTCTCCGCCCGGCTTGCCAAGCAGGCGCTGGCCGATTTCGGGCAGGTGGATGTCATCGAGATCGAGGAACTCTGGCATGGGCTGACCCCGCCTTACGAAGATCTTTTCGCATGGCTCGAAGGCCGTGAACCGCGGCCGGCAAATTTGGTGGCAGCGCCGTTTCGCCCCGTCATGCTGGCGACGGCGCTGGACGAAGCGGATTTCGCCAAGCTCGATGCCACCGATTATGCGGCGGAGTGGAAATGGGACGGTATCCGCGTGCAGGCCATCGCGGAGGACGGCGTGCGACGCATCTATTCGCGCACCGGCGACGATATTTCCCACGCTTTTCCCGATATTCTGGATGCCATGGACTTCGAGGGCGCTATCGATGGCGAACTTCTCGTCGGACACCTCGGCGTCGAAGGAATTGTCGCCAGCAGCTTCAGCGACCTTCAACAGCGGCTGAATCGTAAAACCGTGACAGCCAAGCAACTCGAGGACTATCCGGCCTTCATACGTGCCTACGACCTTTTGCAGGCGGGCAGCCAGGCCGAGGGAGAGGATCTGCGTCCCCTGCCCTTCAGGGAAAGGCGCAGGCGTCTCGAGGCATTCGTCGCCGGGCTCGATCCGCAGCGCTTCGATCTGTCGCCGCTGATCGCGTTCCACAGCTTCGAGGAACTGGCAGCGTTTCGCGGCGCGCCGCCGCATCCGATCATCGAAGGCGTGATGCTGAAGCGCCATGACAGCCCCTATCTGCCGGGTCGCCCCAGGGGGCCGTGGTTCAAATGGAAACGCGATCCCTTCACCATCGATGCCGTGGTGATCTATGCCCAGCGCGGACATGGCAAACGGTCGAGCTATTATTCGGATTTCACCTTCGCGGTCTGGACCGGGCCGGAGGCCGATCCCACGCTCGTGCCCGTCGGCAAGGCCTATTTCGGCTTTACCGATGAGGAGTTGCTACTGCTCGACCGCTTCGTCCGCGAGAACACGACGGAACGCTTCGGCCCGGTGCGCGCCGTGCGAGCGGAGCCGGACCACGGTCTGGTGGTCGAGGTGGCATTCGAGGGGCTCAACCGCTCGACCCGGCATAAATCCGGCGTGGCGATGCGGTTTCCCAGATTTTCAAGGCTGCGCTGGGACAAGCCGCCGCGCGAGGCGGACCGGCTTGAAACGCTGCAAAAGCTTCTGGAGTGAGTAGTGCGTATAAATAGAGCGAGGATTCCATTTCCTACTCCCTATCCACTCCGTTTTACGGCGCGATGCTGACCCTGATTGCGTGGATATCGACGATCTTCCCCGCGCCTGAGATATCGCTGTTGATGGTGATCGTGCCAGCCGCATCGGGCTGCTTGCCTTCCGGAAACTCCACATCGAACAGGAAATCACTGTTGGCATTGATGACATCATAGCGCTTGCGTCCGCAGTCGCCCAACGTGCCGAAATCGCAGCTGACCGACATCTGGGTCGGCTTTCCGTCATCGCTGCGGGCGATGATATCGAATGTCGCTTTCCTGCCGGCGATCTCTTCGAGAACGCCCTGCCCCACATCGAAAACCACTTCGTCATCAGGACCGCTGGACTTCACGCGCACGAAGCTGACCGAACCTTCGCTTGCGATTTCCGCAGTCGCACGGCCCCGGACCGACATGCGCGTCGGATCGGACGGCGTGAAAATGGTGATCCAATTGGCGTCTCGAGCCTCCTCGCCTTCCTTGGCGGGTGCGCCGTTCGACAGCGCGCCCGGCGAGCGCCTGACATCGGTGAAGCTGTTGAAAAGCGACCAGCCGACGAATGCGACACCCAGGAGGACGAGCGCCGGCAGCACATAGGAGAGAAAAGGCGAACGCGGCCTTGCCTCGCTGCCGTCGCGGCGCGCGGCCCCCCCCTCATATCCGAGATCGGCGCGGCGCGGCTTCTTGCCGACGGGGCGCACATCGTCCCGGTCGAGAGCCGGTCCCTCTACGGTGGGAGCACCCGCCGCGGGCGCAACTGCTTTTCGTCCGCCCGAACGCGGTCCCGCCGAGACATCGTCAAGATCGGGGTCAAGACCGGGGCCAAGGTCGGGTTCGACGCGCGCTCGTTGCGCCGCTCCAGCAGATGGCTGCGCCGGACGAAACTCCGTTTCGATGCGCGAGATCGTCGCCTTCAGGCGGTCGCGGCGTTGTGTTTTCTGCTGCTCGCTCAAGGCGGCATTGGCCGAAAGCGCGTGCTCATGCGCGCTCCAGGCAGATTCGTAGATCCGCTGGCGCGTGGCGGGATTGCCGGCATCGCCCTTGGCGAATGCATTGCGGATCGCGCGTTCTATGCCTTCCAAATCTTGATCTTCCCTCTTAAGACGCCGACTGAATTTGCCCGCTGACATGGAGAAAACGGCGTCGCATACGGCCGCATTTCCCGTTCATCTATAGCAGCCTTAGCCGATTTAATCTATTATTCAAGCATTTACCCGCTATCCTGGCTGCGCCCCGGGACGCCAGACCTTCAATCAAGGTTTTCCCTTGCCCAATGGGATACCTCTGATAAAACTTCCGTTTACGGAAACGTCAAAATATTGCATACCACCAGCCAATATGCGCAATGGGAGGAATATATGGCATTACCCGACATTTTGAAAAGCAATCTGCGCATTCCCGTTGTCGGCGCGCCGCTGTTCATCATCTCCCATCCCGCGCTCGTGCTGGCACAATGCAAGGCCGGCATCGTCGGCTCGTTTCCAGCGCTCAATGCAAGGCCGGAAGCCCAGCTCGACGAATGGCTGGCGGAAATCACCGAGACGCTGCGCGATCATGACGCGAAACATCCTGAAAGCCCTGCGGCTCCCTTCGCCGTCAACCAGATCGTCCACCGCTCGAACAAGCGGCTGGAGCACGATCTCGGGCTCTGCGTGAAATACAAGGTGCCGATCGTCATTTCCTCGCTCGGCGCGGTTCCCGAGGTCAATGCCGCGATCCATTCCTATGGCGGCATCGTGCTGCACGATATCATCAATAACCGCCATGCCAATTCCGCCATCCGCAAGGGCGCCGACGGGCTGATCGCCGTCGCCGCAGGCGCGGGCGGGCACGCCGGCACGCTTTCGCCTTTCGCGCTCGTCCAGGAAATCCGGGAATGGTTCGACGGGCCGCTGCTTTTGTCGGGGGCGATCGCCAATGGACGCTCGATCCTCGCCGCCCAGGCGATGGGCGCCGATCTCGCCTATATCGGCTCACCCTTCATCGCCACGCGAGAAGCCCGCGCCATCGACGAATACAAGCAGATGATCGTCGAATCAGCTGCTTCCGATATCGTCTATTCCAATTATTTCACCGGAATTCACGGCAATTATCTGAAACCCTCCATTGCCGCCACGGGCATGGACCCGGATCATCTTCCCGAAGCCGATCCCTCCAAGATGGATTTCGCCAGTGCCGTGGGCGATGGCGCCAAGGCCTGGAAAGACATATGGGGCTGCGGGCAGGGCATCGCCGCGGTCAAGGAAATATTGCCGGCGGGCGATCTCGTCGCCCGGTTCGACAAGGAATACCGGCAGGCAAAGGCAGATCTGTGCGGCAAGTGAGAGTCCGCTGGCGCCGCAGGGGCGGAACGGCTGCATTCAGCCCAGGCAGACCGGCTCTATTCTTTGCCCATATGGCAAATCTCTTGATTTGCACACTTGCTTTTCAGGAGCGATTTCGCTATCACGCGCCCAATCGGTCGGGAAGCTTTTCCGGCCGACACTTTGTCTATGGACGAAAGCGGGGAACTCTTCCCTTGCCGCTTTAGCTCAGTTGGTAGAGCACATCATTCGTAATGATGGGGTCGGGTGTTCGAGTCACCCAAGCGGCACCATTTTCCCAATGGCTCAGCTCTTCCCGCCATTGTCTCCGTACAGAAATCCTGAATATTCCCGCGCGTCAGGGGCGACTGCAATATAGTCCCCTCCCTTGCCTTATTGCTGGAAACGGGCGAATTTGGCACATTAGCGACGGTCCCGTCCCGTGTGGGTCGCAGTCGCACACCACTAAGGAATTGAATTGACCGACGACATCATCGTGAAAGACAGCAATGGCGCCCAGCTCAACGATGGGGACCCTGTCACCCTCATCAAGGATTTGAAGGTAAAGGGCACGTCGCAGACCCTCAAGCGCGGTACCCTCGTCAAGAACATCCGCCTGACCGGCAATCCCGGCGAAATCGAATGCAATACCAAGGAGGTCAAGGGGCTGGTGCTGAAAACCGAGTTCCTGAAGAAGGCATGAACAAGAAGATCACCAAGGACAATTTGTTCAAACCGACACGCTCCGAGAGCAAGAGCGCGGCGACCGACAATGCCGCTCGCGACATCCTGGATACCGAAACGTCGCGGCGTGAAGCCAAAACCGCAAGGCTCAAGGAAGCAAGGTTGGCAAAAGAAGAGGCCGATCGCGAACAAGCGCTCGCCAAACCAGCCGGAAAGCCTCCGAAGGGCAAAAAGCGGGCGAAACCGGAATAGCGATTGCTATAGCCTTTCACATTTAAGCGAGAGCGGTGGCGCCATGTTTTCACCGTAGCGGCCGTAGCCTCGTCATCTCCATTGCCTCAACATGGCAACACCGCCGCCAAGCGAACTGGCAATTTCGTTGAAATATCACGCAAGAAATTGCCCAGTCATCTTGCGAAAAATTTCTCCTCTTTATTGGGATCGATCAACCGGCCCGACTCATACAGTATGAGGATGCGGCTGGACCTGAGTGCCCAGCTGGAGGCCCGGCGCAAATGCCCCCCATTACCCAGCGCCGGGCCTCTTCCAACCTGCCGGAAAACCATTTTGGCGGGATGAGCATGAAAGATGCCCACCGACAATTTGCGTGAAGACTGCGGCATTGCGAGACGTTTGTTTTCCAATGCCGATCGCCGGAGCGCAGTGCGTTCAAGTGAACGCGCTACTGATGCTCCAGCACTTTGAATCCAGAGTATCTTATCAGCTTTCAGTGTTTCCACGTGAAAGCAGGATGCTCAGGAGCGTCTCCTATTTTGATGGAATCGGAGAAGCGCTCCTACCCTTTATTTTAGCAAGTCTGGAGGAAAACAGCTCCCATTTTTTCCTGGGCTTGCTCTCCGCGCAGCGGCCGAATGCCGTAATTGGTTTTGAAGAAAATAATCTACATATTCAATTTGTTATAGCGTCTTTTGCGCAGCTTGAAGGACGCATGGCGCTGTCGGGACGCCGCTTGGCCTTACCCGCTGTGGTAGCAACTTATTGGAGTAGCGCGCAGGCTGTGACTCATCCATGATTGCTCCATTGTCGGATCTGATTTCCGGCTCGAGGCTCGGCTGGTCCAAAATGTCACCTGCCGGCTCTTCGATAGGTTTCTTTTACGTCTCTGGCCATATCAGCGGGTTCGACACCGTTCCGCGAAATCAGCCAGACGCCGCCGTTCCAGATTATTGGAGGTTTGAATGCCTGAGAAAGAAAACCGTTGGGGTAACGCCACCAACACCGTTGTTACCCCGCGGATAGATGGAGGGCCCGCGGATTTGCCTGATGAAGAACGCAAACACGTGACGGGCTTCCGCTTCGTCTACGGGCTCGCTCCCCAGGAGCCTGTCGTGCAAGTACGCTTGGGAGACCAGAATTCCGGCTTCCAGACATTTCACATACCGCTGCCCGATGCGATGTATCTTCTTGGCGCACTTCAGCATGTCCAGCAGGAGACGGAGGCTGAGATCCCCTCCGATCCGCCGGCTCTGGCAAAATAGTTCCGTCCAGACGGCTATACAGCCGCAATAGCACCAGAGCGGCACCGCCGCTCTGGTGCTATTGCCGTCTTTTTCAAGCCCGCCGCACTATCGTGCAGCAGGGCTGTTTTTCTGTATTCCACAATTCACTGCGCTGCGTGTCCAATTGAACACGCAAATGCGATTCAACATCTTGAAATTGCACATGGTTTCGACCTTGAACCGCTTCCGATCCAAGGATTTACGCGGTGGCCGCCATTTAATCTTGACTCTAAATATCATGTTTTGTAGGTAGCAGCACAGCTACCAAAACATGATCACTGTCATCATGATTTAAATGCGAGGACATCGTGAACCGGACGTCTCTGCCCTTCGTCTTTTCGACCGTGTTGATGAGTTTTCCGGCACTCGCACAGAATGCCGAAAGCCAAGACAGGAGTGTCGGCAGCGGAGAAGTCATCCAACTCGACACGATCACGATCAATACGCTCGATACGATTCCCGGGACATTCTCCGCGGATGGCTATGTGGTCAAGAGCGGAACCACGGCCACGAAAACCAACACGCCTCTCAACGAAATACCGCAATCGATCTCCTATGTGACGCAGCAGGAACTGCAGGACCGCAATCCGCAAAGCCTGATGGACAGCATCGCCTATGTGCCCGGCGTGCGCGTCGATTCCTTCGGCTTCGATCCGCGCATGGATTCCTATTATGTGCGCGGTTTCGATGCCTATGCCAACGGCACCTTTCGCGACGGCCTGCGCCAGATGGCCGTCAGCACGAGCTTCTACAAGACCGAGCCTTACGGACTGGAGGGCGTCAGCGTCCTCAAGGGTCCATCATCGGCGCTTTATGGCGGAACCAGCGCCGGCGGCCTGATCAATCTCATCACCAAGCGCCCGACGGATACGCCGCTGAACGAGATCGAGCTTCAATACGGATCGCGCAACCGTTACCAGACCAATTTCGACTTCTCCGGTCCGGCGACGGCCGATGGCGGCGTTCTCTATCGCATGACGGGGGTTCTGCGCGACAGCGATACGGAACTCATGGGAACGCCTGACGACCGCGTCTATCTCGCCCCCGCCATCACCTGGAAGCCGGACGAGGACACGAAGCTGACGATCCTGGCGGAATATATGCGGTTCCTGACCGGCGGCGCCGTCGTCAATTACAATGATCCGAACGGGCGGACGGACTTCTTCTACAGCGATCCGAACTACAATGATTTCGACCAGGAGCAGGGGCGGATCGGCTATGAATTCGAGCATCGGTTCAACGATACCCTGCAATTGCGCCAGAGTTTTCGCTATTCCCGCACCAATCTCGATCTGAAGTATGCGTATATCGATAGCGGTCAGTATGCGAGCGGCCCTGACATACCCGACCAACTGACGCGCGGCACCGGCCATTATCTTGAAACGCTGGATAATGTCGTCGTCGATAACCAGCTCCAGGCGGATTTTTCGACAGGGCCGGTCAATCATACGCTGCTTGCCGGCATCGATGCGAGCTACGCCAAGTTTGATGAGGAATCCGGCTTCGGCGTGGCTCCTCCCCTGGATACGGCCAATCCGAACTATGGCTCCCAGCCCATAGAAAACCCAGCGACGACCCCGTCCAGAACGCAGAAGCTATCCTCCATCGGCGTCTATCTTCAGGACCAGATCAAATATGATGCCTGGGTTCTGACGCTTGGCGGGCGATATGACTGGTACACTGCGGAAAGTGTATCGCTGGGGTGGGTAGCGGAAGGCCAGGAGCCTGTCGAAAAGCGTTCCGACGGGGATTTTTCAGGGCGCGTCGGGCTGACCTATCTGACCGATTTCGGGCTTGCGCCTTATGTCAGCTATTCGACGGCCTTCGTGCCCAACCTCGGCTGGGACGCGAACACGGGTTCGCTGTTCGAGGCCACGACAGCCGAGCAACAGGAGATCGGCGTCAAATATGATGTGCCGGGGCTGAATGCCTCGGTCACCGCCTCGCTCTTCAACATCGAGCAGACCAACGGCGTCTATTACGAGGTCGTGGACGGCCGGAACCAGCAGATCCAGAGCGACAGGCGTTCGCGCGGCTTCGAGATCGAGGGGTCGGCCACGCTGGATAACGGCCTGAACCTGCGCGCGTCCTATACCTATCTCGACATGCGCATCCTCGACGATACCGCCGGCATCCAGGGCAATACGGCTTCGAGCACGCCACGCAATGTCGTGAAGCTCTGGGGCGATTACAGCTTCGTTTCCGGACCTCTGACCGGACTTGGCGCAGGCCTCGGCGCGCGCTTCGTCGGCTCGAGCTTCGGCGACAACCAGAACAGCTTCAAGAACGATGCGCGCGTCTTCCTCGACGCGTCCATGCACTACGACCTCGAAGCACTGAACCCGAAATTGAAAGGCGCTCGGCTTCAGATCAACGCCACCAATCTCCTCGACGAAGACGACGATATCTGCACCAACGGCTATTGCTATGTCGATCAGGGGCGGACTGTCATCGCCAGTCTTCGATATCGCTGGTAGGCGCAAAACGGCTTTCCGGGAAGCCAATATTCCTTCGGCCTGGGATGCCGGAGGACCAATAAGGGAACGAATATCATAGCGGGCGGGTGGGAGCAGTTCCGACTGCATAGGGCTTGAGCCCCATGAAGTCAGGATTGCAGACCGGCAGTACGGCGCCTTCGCCTGATGTGAAGGCGTTTTCTCAATGAATGCAACATTCGAGAGATGCTTGATATGCACGCTTCGATCTACGACTTCATCGCCATCGGCGTCGGCCCCTTCAATCTCAGCCTGGCCTGCCTGACCGAGCCCATCGAAGGGCTGAACGGCCTCTTCCTCGACAGGAATTCCCGCTTCAACTGGCATCCGGGAATGATGCTGGAATCCTCCACGCTGCAGACGCCCTTTCTGGGCGATCTGGTCACGCTGGCCGATCCGACGAGCCCTTACAGCTTCCTCAGCTATATCAAATCGCAGGGCCGTATCTATTCCTTCTATATCAAGGAGGACTTCTTCCTCCTGCGCAACGAGTACAACCGATATTGCGACTGGGTGGCGCGGCAATTGCCGAACATCCTGTTCGACCGCAATGTGACGCGCGTCACGTTCGACGAGAACAGCCGGCTCTATACGGTCCAGGGTCTTTGCACCAAGACAGGTGCCCTGTTCAGCCACCAAACGCGGCGCATCGTGCTGGGCACCGGAACGTCGCCCATGGTGCCGGAATGCTGCCGGGACGTGGCCGGTCAGGTTACGCATACGGCATCCTACATCCAGGACAAACCGTCGCTTCAAACGAAGACGTCGATCACCATCGTCGGCAGCGGACAAAGTGCGGCCGAGATCTATCATGACCTCCTGCAGGACATCGACCGTTTCGGCTATCGGCTCAACTGGGTGACGCGTTCTCCGCGCTTCTTCCCGCTGGAGCTGACCAAGCTGACGCTGGAGATGACATCGCCTGATTATACCGACTATTTCCATGGCCTGCCGCAGCACCGGCGCGACCGCCTGATCGACGAGCAGAAGAACCTCTACAAGGGGATCAACGCCACGCTCATCAACGATATCTACGATCTGCTCTACAAGAAAAAGCTGATCGCCGACATCGACACGTGGCTGATGACCAATATCGAGCTTCGGAATTGCCATTACGATGAGAAGAAGCGGCTTTTCGTGCTCGATCTCCACCAGAAGGAGCAGCAGGCGAACTGCATTGTCGAGACCGAAGGGCTGGTGCTTGCGACCGGCTATGCCTACAGGCTGCCTGATTTCCTCGCCCCTATTTCCGACCGGATCCGGTGGGACACGAAGGGGCGGTTCGCCGTCAACCGCAATTACAGCGTGGACATGTCGGGCTCGGAAATATTCGTCCAGAACGCCGAGCTCCACACCCATGGCTTCGTTGCGCCCGATCTCGGCATGGCCTGCTATCGCAACAGCTGCATCATCCGTGAATTGCTGGGGCGGGATTATTACCCGATCGAGCGGGATACGGTCTTTCAGCACTTCGCCGTTCACGCACGGCCAAGCACAAGCACCGCACGCGCCCGACCAGACGCTGCGTAAAAGGCATTTTGGAGATATCGATCATGCAAAGCATTGAACGGCTGCCGGGACGGCCTGACGCAAACGCACTTTTCAAAAAGAATTTCACCGGGATCGGCGAACTGGCCCTGCGCCCGCTCGCCATTCCCTCCGATATTGCTCGGCTGCATGACTGGTTCACCCGGGATTATGCGCGCTTCTGGAGCATGCAGGACAAGACGCGCGACGAAGTGGAGGATTTCTACCGCGGGCTCATCGGGTCCGGCCATGGCACGGCCTATATGGGACTGCACGACGGCAATCCGGCCTTTCTGGTCGAATCCTACGACCCTGGACATGATCAGGTGGGCGAGCACTACCAGGTCCAGCCCGGCGACCGGGGCATGCATTTTCTCGTCGCCCCGGCCGAGCGGCCCCTTCCCGGCTTCACTTTCGCGGTGATGCGCACGATCCTGGAATTTCATTTCAGCGATCCCTTGGTCCAACGCGTCGTGGTCGAGCCGGATGTGCGAAACGACAAGATCCATGTGCTCAATCGCCGTGCCGGTTTCGAATATGACCGCATCATCGCGCTGCGCGAAAAAGACGCCCATCTCGCCTTCTGCACCCGCGAACAATATGCCAGGGCAATCGCCGGGGAGACCCGTTCATGAACCGGATCGTCAACGCCTACAGCCGCCCCGAACATGCGACCGCGCACATGCAGCCGGAACTATGGGCGAAGGTGAACCGCCTCCTGGTCCGCAAGGCCATTGCCGAATTCGCGCATGAGCTTTTGATCGAGCCGAAGCTCATTTCCACCGCGAAAGACTGGTCCACCGCTAAAAACTGGAACTGTTACACGCTGGGCAATGGCTCGCCGGAGCTGCAATATGTCTTCCAGGCGCGGCGCCTGAGCCTCGATCATTGGCTGATCGATCCGGCCTCGATCGAAAAGCAGCTGCATGGCCGCCCTGCCCCTCTCGACGCGCTGGAATTCATCATCGAATTCGCACCGCTTCTCGGCATCCGGGAAGGCATGATGCCGGTCTATCTCGACGAGATCAGCAGCACGCTTTACGGCAGCGCCTTCAAGCACGCGACGAAGGCGCTATCGGCTGCCGAACTGGCTGAGGCCGACTACCAGACGATCGAAACCAACATGATGGAAGGACATCCGACCTTCATCGCCAATAATGGCCGCATCGGCTTCGACGTCCAGGACTATTCCCGCTACGCGCCCGAGGCGGCAAGTCCGGTCACCATCGTCTGGCTGGCGGTGCATCGGGACAAAGCGGCTTTCTCCTGCGTGTCTGATCTCAGCTACGAGCGGCTTCTCAATGAGGAGTTGGGGCCGAATCTGGTGCGCGATTTCGATACCCGCCTGCGCGAACTGGGGCTCGATCCGTCGGCCTATCTCTATATGCCGGCCCATCCCTGGCAATGGTTCAACAAGATCTCGATGGGTTTTGCCGCCGATGTCGCCAACCGGCATATCGTGTGTCTCGGCTACGGGCCGGACGAATATCTCGCCCAGCAGTCGATCCGCACCTTCTTCAACATCAGCCATCCGGGCAAGCGTTATGTGAAGACCGCCCTATCGGTGCTCAACATGGGCTTCATGCGCGGACTTTCGCCCTATTACATGCAGGCGACGCCGGCGATCAACGAATGGCTCGGCAATCTGATCGAGCAGGATGCGTGGCTGAAGGAAAACGGCTTCAGCATCATTCGCGAGGTCGCCGCCATCGGTTATCGCAACCGCTATTACGAGACGGCGCTGAAGAGCGACACGCCCTACAAGAAGATGCTGTCGGCGCTCTGGCGGGAAAGCCCGATGTCGCAATTGCAGCCGGGCCAGAAGCTGATGACCATGGCCTCGCTGCTGCACATCGATACTTCAGGCGATGCGCTCGTGGTCGCGTTGATCGACACGTCCGGTCTCGATGCGGCGGCGTGGACAAGGCACTATCTCAAAGCCTATCTGGCGCCGCTCGTCCACTGCTTCTATGCCTATGATCTCGTCTTCATGCCGCATGGCGAAAACCTGATCCTGGTGATGGAGGATGGCATTCCCGTGCGGGTGATCATGAAGGATATCGGCGAGGAGATCGGTATCGTCAACGGCAGCATGGAGCTGCCGGAGAATATCAGCCGCATTTCCTACGCCATCAGCGACGATACCAAGCTCGCCTGCATCTTCACCGATATCTTCGACTGCTTCTTCCGCTACCTGGCTGCGATTCTGGTGGAAAAAGGCGTACTCGAAGAAGAGATTTTCTGGAAACTCGTGGCGGAATGCATCCATAATTATCAAGCGGAGCATCCCGAATTCGCCGAGAAATACCAGCGCTATGATCTCTTCGCGCCCGAGTTCATCCGTAATTGCCTCAACCGGCTGCAACTGAACAACAATCAGCAGATGCTCGATCTCCTCGATCCGGAAAAGAGCCTGCAATTCGTCGGCACCCTGGAAAATCCGATCGCAATCCATGCCCAAAAAGCCAGACCCGAAGCCTGAGACCGGAATGACCCGCCGCGCCTTGCTGGGCGGCGGGCTCGCCACGGCCCTTGTTCCGGGAGGAGCACGGGCGGCGGGCAAGCGCATCGTTTCGCTCGATTATGGCCTGGCGCAGACCATGATCGCGCTCGGGACGCCGCCGATCGCCATTCCCGCAGTGCCGGACTGGAACATATGGGTGCTGGAACCACCGCTACCCGCTGGTGTGGCCAATCTCGGCGGCGCGCTGGAAATCAACATGGAAGTCCTGCAGCAACTCGAACCGGACCTCATCCTCACGACGCCCTATCTCGAGGCATCGCGGCATCTGTTCGAACGCGTGGCGCCGGTCGAAGTCCTGCCCGTTCATGCGACGGGCACGCCGCCCTGGCCGCATATTCTTGCCGCGACACGCCGTATCGGTACGATTCTCGGGCGGGAAAGCGAGGCGGAACGATTGATTGCACAGTCGGAGGAAACGATCGCGCAGGCGGGCTCCCGAAGCGGCGCGCTGCGTGACACGCCCTGCTTCTTCGTCAATTTCTACGATCTCTACCATGTCCGGGTTTATGGCAGGAACAGCCTCTATCAGGATGTGCTGGATCGCATGGGCATCGCCAACGCATGGCAGGGCGAGACCAATGCCTGGGGGTTTTCGGTGATCGGCGTGGAAGATCTGGATGTCGGCCAAAACGCCCGCATGTTCTATTTCGACCCCATCCCGCCGGATGTCCTGGCCGCGCTGGGGCGAAGTCCGCTATGGCGGAACATGTCCTTCGTGCGTTCGGGGCGGGTCGCTCATTTTCCGACGGTGCTGATGTTCGGCACATTGCCATCGGCAACCCGCATCGCGACGCTGCTTGCCGATTTCGGGAGCAATAATGGCTTCTAACCATTCGGCGAGAGGCGCGGTCCTTTTCTCGCTGTCGATGTTTCTGCCCGCCCTTCTTGGAATGCTGCTGCTCGTCTTGTGGCAGGTGCCTGCGGAAAGGCTTTATGCGGCGCTCTTCGCGCCCGATGTCGCTGATATCGGCGAGCTTCGCGTGCATTACAGCCTGCTGCCACGTCTCGCGGTATGCCTTGCCTCGGGCGCGGCACTCGGACTTGCCGGAGCGGTTCTGCAACAGGTGCTGCAAAACCCGCTTGCATCACCTTCGACGCTCGGCATTTCCGCCGGAGCGCAGCTTGCGCTTTCCGCCGCCATCATCTTCTTCCCCGGCCTGATCGGCTGGAGCCGGGATGCGGTGGCGCTGGGCGGCGGAATGGTCGCGGTGCTGCTGGTCTTCGCCTTTTCATGGCGGCAGCAATTCGCGCCGTTCACGGTGATCCTATCAGGTTTGATCATCGGCCTCATGTTCGCGGCGATCTCCGCCGCGCTGGTGCTGCACAATGAGCGTTATCTCGCCGGACTGTTCCTTTGGGGAAGCGGCGTGCTCAAGCAGTATGACTGGGAAACGGCAAGCGCGCTCCTGCCGCGCCTCGGCGTCCTGACCCTTCTGGTGGTGCTGATGATGCGGCCTTTGATCGTTCTGGGACTGGAGGACGGCGCGGCGGCGCTCGGCGTCAATGTGCTTGCCGTGCGCGCCGCCGGTCTTATCCTGGCGACCGCACTCGCCGGCGCCGTGACCGCGCAGGTCGGAATCATCGGCTTCATCGGGCTGGCCGCCCCGGCGCTCGCCCGATCGTTGGGTGCGGATCATTTCAAGCGGCAGCTTTTCTGGTCGCCGGTATTCGGCGCGGCACTTCTCCTGATAACGGATGTCACGGTGCAGCTCCTCGACGCGACGGTGAACATCGCACTGCCGACCGGCGCGGTGACAGCCCTGTTGGGTGCGCCGGTTCTGCTCTGGCTGCTGCCCCGGCTGCGGATGATCAACAAGCCTGCCCTGTCATCCCCGACAGCCAGGCCTCAAAGGGTCGGCAACCCCGCGCTTCTGCTCTCGGTCCTGTTCGTGCTTGCGCTGGCGGCGATCTGGATATCGCTGTGCTTCGGGCGGGCGCCCGATGGCAGTTGGCAATTCGTGCGGGGCGAAATGTTCCAGACACTCCTGCCTTGGCGACTCCCCCGTGTGACGGCGGCATTTGCCGCCGGCGCGATGCTGGCGGTGGCCGGCGTCATCCTGCAGCGCTTCACCGGCAATGCGATGGCCAGCCCGGAAATCCTCGGCGTCAGCTCAGGCGCGGGCCTCGGCATCGTCGCAGCGCTTTTTCTCTTCTCCGCCCCGTCCTATGCGGTTCTGACCGGTGCTGCCGCTCTCGGGTCGCTTTTCGTCCTCACCCTGCTTCTCGGCATCGTCGCCTCCGGCCGGACCTCGCCCAACCAGATCCTTCTCGCCGGCGTGGCGCTTGGCGCGCTGCTTTCTTCGCTATTCGCCATTTTGATGGCGACGGGCGATCCGCGCATGATGCAGCTCTTCACCTGGATGATGGGATCGACCTATGGCGTCACGCCCGCCACCGCAGCGGGCGCCGGCGTCTGCGCGGTTATCGTCATGGGGCTGATGCCGCTGTTTTCGCGATGGCTCAATGTTCTGCCGCTTGGCCAGGACACGGCGCGGGAACTGGGCATCGACCTGAAGCTGAGCACACTGACGCTGCTCGGCTTCGCAGCCCTTGCGACGGCTGCGGCGACGCTGGTCGCAGGTCCTTTGACGTTCGTCGGGCTGATGGCGCCGCATCTTGCCCGCCAGTGTGGTCTGGCGCGCGCCCTGCCGCAAATGGCAGGGGCGGCACTTTCCGGCGGGATGATGATGCTTTTTGCCGACTGGCTCGGACGCGTGGTGGATTTCCCCTGGCAGCTTCCGTCCGGGCTCGTCGCCACCTTGATCACGAGCCCGCTTCTCCTCTGGCTGCTGTCGCGGCGCTGATGCCGCTCAGCTATTTCAAGGCATCGACGAGAAAGCGCGACATCTGCGGAAACATGGCGACCAGGCCGAGCCCGATCAGGCTGGTGAGGAGGAAAGGGACCGCGCCGCGGGCGATCCGCTCCAGGGGCAGGCGTGTGATATTGGCCGCCACATAGAGATTGATGCCGACAGGCGGCGTGAAGAGGCCGATCGCCAGATTGATCATCACCAGCACGCCGAACCAGACGGGATCCCAGCCCAGTTCGCGCGCCACCGGCAGGAAGATCGGCAGCGTGATGAACATGATGGTGATGGCGTCCATGAACATGCCGGCGATCAGCAACACCAGCATGATCACCAGCAGGATGATCCATTGGCTTTCGCTGAGGCCGAGCAGGAATGCGGAATATTGGCCGATCAGATCATCGACCGTCACCACCCATCCGAACAGGCTGGCATAGGCGACGACGAGCATGACGACCGCCGACGATGCGCTTGCCGCCACGAGTGAATCATAAAAGCCCCGGATGGTGAGGGTGCGGTAGACGATGCCGCCTATGACAAGTGCATAGACGGTTGCGACGATGGCAGCCTCGGTTGGCGTGAACATGCCGGAATAGATGCCGCCCAGGATGACAACAGGCGTCATCAGACCCCAAAACGATTCCTGGAAGCTGCTCCAGAGCCGCCTGAGATAGGGCAGATCGGCATGGGGCTGCGGCATGAGCCGGTCGAGGCTCGGCGCTCCGCCGAGGCCGGCATTCTTCCTTGCGAAGGGAAGCGTGAACAGCATCAGGACGCCCATGAACAGACCCGGGATGATCGCTGCGATGAAGAGATCGGAAATCGAGGTTTCGGCGATGACGCCATAGATGACGAGGCCGATCGAAGGCGGAATGACGATCGAGAGTGCCGCGCCGGTGCAGACGAGACCGGCTGCGAAGCTGCGCGAATAGCCATCCTCGGCCATGCCCTTGATGATCAGCGGCCCGATGGCGGCGACCGAAGCGGGGCCGGATCCGCTGACCGCGCCCCAGAACAGGCAGACCACCGTGCCGACCACGCCCATGCCGCCGGGCAGGCTGCCGATCAGCACGCGAAAGAAGCGGATCATCCGCTCGGCAATGCCGAGCGAGCCCATGAGCGTGCCGGCAAGGATAAAGAACGGGATGGCGAGGAGCGAGAATTTGGCAATGCCGGTGGCGATCAGATCGCCGGCTAAATCAAGGCCGAAGCCCAGGACCCACATCGCATAGACCGCCGAAAGACCCAGCGCGAAGGCGACCGGGACACGCAGGAAGAGCAGGATGAAGAACAGGATCACCATCTGGCTGCCGGCGCCGAGATCAGACATGGGCCTGATCCCCATTTTCCGTCTTGTTCTCCATATCGCGCCAGCTATCCATCGCATGCTGGGCGTAACGCAGGATGATCAGCGCGAAGCCGAATGGCAGGCCGGCGCTGTAATACCAGGCCGGGATCTGCAGGGCGTAGGAGCGAATGCCGCTTGCCATCTGATTGGCCGTCAACTGCCAGCAGAACCAGGCGGAAAGCGCCAGCAGCAGAACCGCGAGAACGCTCGAGACGATCAGGATAAGCTTCCGCAAAGGGGTGGGAACCAGATCGTAGACGAGGGTGACGGCGAGATGGTCGCCCGTGCGTGCCGCCACCGCCGCGCCGAAAATGGTGAGCAGCAGAAATCCGTTGGTCAAAAGCTCCTCGGAGGAGGCCAGCGAATAATTGGTCGCATAGCGAACGACGACATTGACGAAGCCGAGCGCCGTCATCGCAAGGAAGATGACCGCACAGATGATCTTTTCGGCGTCGCGCAGCACAAAGCGCATGGCTTGGTTCCTCCCGCAGCCCGATTGGCAAAAAAGCCGGCGAACCGGCTTTCTCTTCTTCGCGGCTCAAGCCTTCGGCGTCAATTGGATCCTGAAATCGCATCCTGAAAGGTTTTCACCAGATCCGGACCGACCTTTGCCGCCCAACTATCGAAGGCAGGCTTCGTCGCTTCACGGAAGGCGCCGATTTCCTCGGTCGTCGGCTCATAGACGTCCATGCCCTTCTCGCGCAGGAAGGCGATGCCTTTTTCGGTATCCTCGCGCGTGATCTTCTTTTGATAGGCCATGGCTTCAACAGCCGCTTTCTGGACCTTCGCCTTCGTTTCATCGTCCCATGAATCCCAGCGTTTCTTGCTGACACCGAGGAAGATGGGATCGTAGGAATAATGCCAGGCGGTCAGATATTTCTGCACTTCGTAGACGCGCTGCGGAATGATGACGGCGCCGATCGGATTTTCCTGCCCGTCGACCACGCCCTGCTGGAGCGCGGTGAACGTCTCGGTCCATTGCATCTGCTGCGGGTTGGCGCCGAGCGCATTCATCACGTCGATATACATCGGACCGGCAACACGCATCTTCAGCCCCTTCATATCGGCTGGCGACTTGATGGGCCGGACATTGTTGGTGACTTCGCGAAAGCCGTTTTCGCCCCAGGCCAGCACGATGATATCGCGACTGGCCATGATTTCCTTCATCTTCTCGCCCGCCGGGCCATCAGTGCTGGCGTCGACCTGCGCATAGTCGCTATAGAGATAGGGCAGCGAGAATACCGCCATTTCCGGCACCAGCGGCGTCACGTTGATGGCCGAGGTGATGACGAAATCGAGCGCTCCACGGCTGACCATCTCGGCCTGTTTCATCTGGTCGCCGCCGGAAAGCGTTGCATTGGGAAAGGTGCGAACCTGCATCTTTCCATCGGTCGCCGCGCTCAGCAACTCATTGAACTTCTCCGCGCCCTTTTGCCAGGTCGTGGTATTGCCCGTATTTTGCGACAGCCTGAAGGTCTCGGCCGAGACCGCGCCCAACAGGGCGAAGCTCGCCACGACAGATGTGAGGGCAGCGATGCCCAGCTTGGCAAATTTCATGATGGCTCCTCCTTTGGCTCACCCAACGGCCCGGGACTGACCTCCACAATCATTCCGAACCGGATACAGGTCCATATAATGGAACATTTTACCTCTGTATGGAACCCGTAATTTATGGCTGCATTCGCTACGCATGGAGGAAGTGTAGATGATAGTGAACTTCTTTACTTCCTCTGGCACCTTCGATAAATTGTAGGTCCATATTATGGATCATCATGAGGCCACCAGGCACAATGGTCGGAATCTTCGGATCGCAAAGCGTGGACCGCGCTCTCGGCCTCCTGGCCATGGTGGGGAGGCATGCCGACCGTGGCGTTTCGCTCTCCGGACTGGTCGAGGAAAGCAGCCTCAACAAGCCGACGACACGGCGCTTGCTGCTGGCGCTGATGCGCGCGGGCCTGGTGGAACAGGACGACGAAACCCGACGCTATCATCTCGGAGAAGAAGCCTATGTGCTGGGGAGCCTCGCCTCGCGGCGGTTCGGCCTGCTGCAGCTTTCCATGGAAAGCCTGATCCGCTTGTCGAAGAAGACGCAGGATTCGAGCTTCCTATCCGTGCGGCGCGACGCCTTTTCGGTATGCCTGCACCGAGAGGAAGGCACCTATCCGGTACGCACGCATGTGCTCCAGGCGGGTTTCGAGCATCCGCTTGGATGCGGCGCGGGATCGCTGGCGATACTTTCCGCTTTACCCGACGAGGAGATAGAGACGATACTTTCGGGCAATGCAGGGCTGCTGGAGGAGAGCTACCCGATGCTGACGCCTGAACGTATCCGCGACGACGTGGCGCTGACGCGCGCCAGGGGCTATTCGCTCAATCCCGGTCTCATCATCGCCAATTCATGGGGGATCGGGGTATCGGTATTGACGCCCGACGGCCGGCCGGCCGGAGCGCTCAGCATCGCCGCCATCGACAGCCGCATGCAGGAACCGAGACAGGCCGAGCTTGCCGGCTGTCTGAGGGAAGAGGCAAGGTTGGTGGAGGAGAAGCTCGCCCAGATGTTCGCCTCCCGCAATCGGCCACGCGAGCAGCCCGCACCAAGATTTCAAACGAGGAGACCACCCAAATGACGAAAGCGCAGATCGTGGGATGGGCCCATTCGCCCTTCGGAAAATCCGAACTGGAGAATACCGAGCAGCTGATGGCGTCCGTTGCCGCGCCGGCGCTCGAACATGCCGGCATTGCGCCGGAAGATGTCGACGGCATCTTCGTCGGCGTTATGAACAACGGCTTCTTCAAGCAGGATTTTCAGGGTGCGCTCGTGGCGAT
The DNA here is from genome assembly GCF_002980495.1 of Phyllobacterium phragmitis. GTDB lineage: Bacteria > Pseudomonadota > Alphaproteobacteria > Rhizobiales > Rhizobiaceae > Paramesorhizobium > Paramesorhizobium phragmitis. The sequence continues at coordinate 10,757 of NZ_PVBR01000026.1, read as the reverse complement.
GAACAATGAGGCGCTTGCCCATGTGCCCGCCGTCCGGCTCGAAAATGCCTGCGCCACGGGGTCGGCTGCACTTTATAGCGCGATGGATTTCATCGAGGCGGGGCGCGGCCGCATCGCGCTCGTCGTCGGTGCGGAGAAGATGACGGCGACGCCGACGGCGGAGGTGGGCGACATCCTGCTCGGCGCCAGCTACCGCGGGGAAGAGGCGGACGTGGAAGGCGGGTTCGCCGGCCTGTTCGGTCGCATCGCGCAAGCCTATTTCCAGCGCTATGGAGACCGCTCGGAAGAGCTCGCCATGATCGCGGCAAAGAACCACGCCAACGGCATGGCCAACCCTTACGCGCATATGCGCAAGGATTTCGGCTTCGAATTCTGCAACACCGTTTCGGAAAAGAATCCTTATGTCGCCGCGCCGCTGCGCCGCACGGACTGTTCGCTGGTTTCCGACGGTGCGGCAGCACTTGTCATCGCCGATGAGGAAACAGCGGCGGCTCTGACGCGCGCCATCGGCTTTCGTGCCCGCAGGCAAGCAAACGATTTCCTGGCGCTCAGCCGGCGAGACATGCTGGCCTTCGAAGGGGCGCGCCGTGCCTGGGCCGGGGCGCTCTCCGATGCGAATACGAGCCTCGACGATCTCTCCTTCGTGGAGACGCATGACTGCTTCACCATCGCGGAACTGATCGAATATGAGGCGATGGGCCTTGCCAAGCCGGGCGAAGGCCATCGCATCGTGCGCGAAGGCGTGACGAACAAGGATGGCAGGCTGCCGGTCAACCCGTCGGGCGGCTTGAAATCCAAGGGGCATCCGATCGGCGCGACCGGGGTGTCGATGCACATCATGGCGGCGATGCAGTTGATGGGCGAGGCAGGCGACATGCAGGTCAAAGATGCCGATCTTGCAGGAATATTCAACATGGGCGGAGCGGCGGTCGCCAATTATGTTTCGATCCTGGAGCGCGTGAGATGATGACGAAGGGTCCGCGCGGCGGCGTCGGCCCGATTTCGACGCGCGTCATGAACCTTGCGCATTTTCTGACCCAGGCGGCACGGCGCAACCCGCAGGACATCGGCTTCGTCTGGGGCGAGCGGCAATGGACGTGGGCCGAGATGGAGAACCGCGTCAACGCCATGGCGGCAGCGCTTATCGCCGAATTCGGTGTGACAAAGGGTGACCGCATTCTGGTTCAGGCGGCGAATTGCAACCAGATGTTCGAATCGATGTTCGCCTGTTTTCGCATCGGCGCCGTCTGGGTTCCGACCAATTACCGCCAGTCGCCCGAGGAGGTGGCCTATCTGGCGAAGGCCAGCGGCGCGTGCGGCATGATCTGCGGCGCAGCATTTCCAGGTCACGCGAAAGCCTGCCGGGAGGCCGCGCCCGATCTTGGATTTATCTTTGCGATCGGCGAGGCGGATTTCGGCGAGGATTATGACAGGATCGTCGAACGTTTTCTCGGCCACGCCTGCAAGAGCGTCGCAGTTGACCGGGACGATCCCTGCTGGTTCTTCTTCACGTCAGGCACGACGGGCCGGCCGAAGGCGGCGGTGCTCACTCATGGACAGATGGCCTTCGTCATCACCAATCATCTTTGCGACCTGATGCCGGGAACCGGACGGGACGACGCGTCGATCGTCGTCGCTCCCCTCTCCCATGGTGCCGGCATCCATCAGCTCGCCCAGGTCGCGCATGGGGTCAAGACCATCCTGCCGCCGGCCGAAAAGCTCGATGTCACGGTCATCTGGGCACTGATCGAGAAATGGCGCGTCAGCAATGCCTTCACGGTCCCGACGATCCTGAAGATGCTGGTGGAGGACGCTTCCGTCGATCTGTTCGACCATTCGTCGCTGCGCTATGTGATCTATGCTGGCGCACCGATGTACCGAGCGGACCAGAAACGCGCGATTGAGAAGCTCGGGCCGGTTCTCGTCCAATATTTCGGCCTTGGCGAGGTGACCGGCAATATCACCGTGCTTCCCCCCGCCCAGCACATAGCGGAAGACGGGCCGGAGGCGCGGATCGGCACATGCGGCTTTGAGCGCACGGGGATGGAAGTACAGATCCAGAACGATCGGGGCGAGGAGGCCGCTCCCGGCATGACCGGCGAAATCTGCGTCATCGGTCCGGCGGTCTTCGCCGGCTATTACGATAATCCGGAAGCCAATGCGAAGGCTTTCAGGAACGGCTGGTTCCGGACGGGCGATCTCGGTCATATGGACGAAAACGGTTTCCTCTATATCACCGGCCGCTCTTCCGACATGTATATCTCAGGCGGATCAAACATCTATCCGCGCGAGATCGAGGAAAAGATCCTGCTGCACTCCGATATCAGTGAGGCGGCGGTTCTCGGTATTGCCGATCCGATGTGGGGCGAAGTCGGCATCGCGGTCTGCGTGGCGCGCGCCGGTTCAGCCGTCGGGCCTGACGATCTCAATCGATGGCTCCACGGCAGGATCGCCCGCTACAAGATGCCGAAATGGTTCGTGTTCTGGGAGAGCCTGCCAAAATCGGCCTATGGCAAGGTCACCAAGAAACTGATCCGCGAGGAACTGGAGAAACGCGGTGAACTGCTCCCTGACGGCCGGAAGGTTTCGGCCTGATATCCCGAAGCCGATATGGCCGGACATTTGGTCGATCGGCTTGACGGCGGGCAAGGGCTAAAATTTAACGCGCCTAAGGGATTTTCAAAACATACAGTTTTGCAAAAAGGCGATTCGCGTATACCGCAATCATTGGCACGCTCCGTATCTTCAACCCGTGCGGAGATATTATGCTTACGAAACAATTTTCGCGGGCATTCATTTGCCTCTCCATGCTATTTTCCTCCTCCGCCCTGGCTGAGTATCTATTAGAGCAGTTCACTTTCAGACGGAAACGATGCGTTCAGGCGTTCCTCACTCTTGACGGTGGCAAACACCCTTTTCCAACCGTCGTAACAGCGGCATCGGTGAGGCATAGATTCCTGTGACAAGCACAGGAATGACGGGGTGGGGATGTTTTCGCCCCCTATAGCAACCGTTCTACGGACGGAAACGTCTGCATTCGAAATTTTCATCGTGAAACGATAGACATTGATTGTCTTTCCGAGGGAACGCGCTAGAATTCGTTTCATTCAGACAATGTGAAGCTCTCACCCCGCCTTTCGGCGGGGTGGCATCACCGTTTGAGGGAGGACAACAATGAATGAGGTAGTGACTGGTCCAACCAGAAAACCACGCCCGGTTCCGTCGCATGTTCTGCAGAAGATCCATGAGGAAATGCCCAAGCCATCGAATGATCGGACACGCATTTCCAATATATTGAGGCTGGCAAAGGGTGGTTATTCCCGCTGCCGCCACAAACAACATCAGCCTAAAGCTCCACAGAACTAAAAAGCCGGCGCGGGCCATATCCAAATGGATTATGGGTCCGCGCTCAACACAAGGCCTGCTCAAGATAGGGCCTGCTCAAGATAGGGCAGAAAGATCGGCGCGCAGGCGGCTGGGGTCGGAATCGCCCAAAAGCCGCTCGATCTGCGCATGAGTGGCCTTCCATATCGGTACGGCTGCTCCCAGCAGCGCTTTTCCTGAAGGCGTAAGCGTCATCAGCCGGCTGCGTCGGTCGTTCTCGTCCGGCCTGACCTCGATCAGACCACGGCGCTCGAGCGGCTTGAGATTGGCGGTCAGCGTCGTCCGGTCCATGGCAAGCAGCATCGAAACCGAACCGATCGTCGGCGGCTTGGGGCGGTTGAGCGACATCAGCAGCGAGAATTGACCGCTCGTCAGCCCAATAGGCCGCAATGCATCGTCAAAGCGCCGCGCAAGGGCTCGTGCCGCACGCTGCACATGGAGGCAGAGGCAGTTGTCGCGAACGAGAAGCGTTGTTTCGAAGGGAATTTCCAAGGGATTTGACATGGGATAATAATGTTGATATCAACGTATTCTGTCAAGGAAAAACGTCCGGTCAGGATCGAGGGCCACGCCCGCACCAGCCCGAAATCGGAACCGGTTTCCTGAGAGAAAGAGGTGCGGATTCAATAGCTTACAGCGTCCTTGTGTGGCATCCAACAGGCGGCACGGCGCTGGAATGGAGAAGCAAGAGGAGGATCACATGCACAACCCGAAAACGTCCCATCCTGTCGTATCCCGCGAGGAATGGCTTGATGCGCGAAAAGCACTTCTCGCCGGCGAAAAGGAAATGACGAAGCTACGCGACAAGCTCAATGCCGAGCGGCTTGCCCTGCCATGGGTCAAGGTCGAGAAGGACTATGTCTTCGACACAACGCAAGGCAAGAAGACGCTTGCCGAGATGTTCGACGGTCGCAGTCAGCTGATCGTCAACCACTTCATGCTCGGCCCCGGCTGGGAAGCAGGCTGCGTCGGCTGCTCCTTCCAAGCCGATCACATCGACGGGGCGCTTGCCCATCTGGAAAATCACGACGTCACATTCGCCGCGATTTCCCGCGCGCCTCTCCCGGAAATCCTTGCCTACAAGAAGCGCATGGGTTGGCGCTTCAACTGGGTCTCGTCCTACAATAACGACTTCAACTATGACTACCACGTCTCGTTCTCGCCGGAAGATCTGGCAAAAGGCAAGGTCTTCTACAATTTCACCGAGACCGATGCGGCGGATGCTTTCGAGGAACTGCCCGGGATGAGCGCCTTCTACAAGGACGGGGCGGGCAACGTCTTCCACACCTATTCCACCTATGCCCGCGGCGCCGAAGAGCTGATCGGCACGTTCATGATCCTCGATCTTGCGCCCAAGGGCCGCAATGAGACGACCATCATGGATTGGGTGCGCCGTCACGACGAATATGAGAATGCACCTGATCTGCGCGCCTGTTGCGCGTGACTTGAGATCACCAAAACCCTGAGGAGGAAACCATGAAAGCAGAACCGCAGAAAGAACATCATTGGCTGCAGCAGCTCGTCGGCGAGTGGACTTGCGAGATGGACGCCCATACACAATGTCCCGAGGGATCGGATGCCGAGGCATCAGGTGCGGAGAGCTCAGGCGAGGAAGGTTCCACCAGCGCCACCTGGACCGAAAGTGTACGCTCGCTTCACGGGCTCTGGGTCGTGGGTGAAGGAAAGGGCGAGATGCCCCAGGTAGGGCCCGTCACCACGATCCTGACGATCGGGTATGATCCACACAAGAAGCGCTATGTCGGCACATGGATCGGCTCGATGATGACCTATCTCTGGATCTATGACGGCTGGCTCGACGAGACGGGGAAGGTCCTGACGCTCGAGGCCGAAGGCCCTGACTTCACCACCGAAGGGAAGATGGCGAAATACCGCGACATCATCACCATCAAGGATAATGATTATCGTCTCTTCACCGCCGAAGTGCTTGGCGACGACGGTGAATGGCGGGAAATGATGCGAGTCCACTATCGCAGAAAAGACCAGAGCGCCGCGCATTCAGCCGAACACGCAAAGGAGGCTGCTTCGCTCTGATGCCCTTCGCCTGTCCAGGCAAACCCGCCTGGGCGGGCGATATCCGGCGCTCCAGACGGAAGCTACTGCATGTTTCCTCAAATCGGTGCTGATTTGAGATAAAAATATGCGGCCATTCAAATGCTACGGCGTCCTTTGTGCGTCCGGTAAGACGCATGGCGCTGTGGAGCGGATACGCTCACTTGAAATCCGTGAACATTCCCATCGCCAGATAGTTCTCATCGAAATTCGCGAGGCGCACCAATCCAGGGCGATTGATGAACTCGACCTCGCCATAGCGGAAAGCGACGAGATTCTGCTCCCTGAGCTCGCGCAGCATACGATTGACGTGAATTGCGGTCAGTCCAAGCGCATCGGCCAGCTCGTACTGGGTCAGCGGACAGGAATAGCCCTTTTCCGTTCCCATGCCGCTGTGCTTGGCCCTGACGCCCATTTCCAGAAGCAGATGCGCCGTCCTGACCAAGGCGTTGCGGCGCCCCAGATTGGTCAGATGCTCAATGAGAAAAGCGCGCTGCCTGGCCATCAGCGCCATGATCCCGTTGCTGAGATAGGGGGACCGGAGCACGATGGCATTGAGTGCGTGTTGCGAAATCTCGAACACCGACATCTCGGTTATCGAAGCGTAGGTGTTGTAGTTGAACACCGCCGGCATCCGCAATCCGACAGTATCGCCCCGGAGGGGAAAATCCATGATCTGCCGATCACCGCTCGGAAGATCGCGATACACGCAGCCCCAGCCCGAATTGGTGATGTAGACGCTGCGAACCGCGTCTCCCTGATTGTAGACGACAGTGTGGGGCGGATAACGTTTCAAGCTGATTTGAAGCGAATGAATAGCCTTTATATCCGCGTCATTGAATCTCGCCTTGATGGGCGCTGCTTCCAAGAGTCCCAGCAATGATTTCGATTCATTCGACATGAAACCCATTCGGTATGAAATTCATCCCCAAGCGCAAACCATTACCTGGAGTTTCACATAAAACCGGAAAAAATGTAATCGTTCTAAATCACTACTTTAGACTGCGCCGCCTGTATCACTACTTTAAGCTGCACCGCCTGTTTCGAAAGAACAGCACAATCCAGCCAAAGATCAGTCTCGCAACCCCATAGACGCAGCATTTGTAAATCTTGCCGGCGGCGCATGGTCAACAGGCGCTGGAGAAAAATAACGAAGGAATAATAGGGGGTTCCCCGCTCCTGCCGGCGGATAATTCAGCCGAACGAAGGAGCCGCTGTTCAGCACGCGACGTTTCCATACCTCGAATTGTGTATGCAAAGCGCGCTTTCATGCTCCTGAAATTTCGAAACAGCTAATTTATGTTAATGACACCCGGCTGGATTGACTACAATAATTTATTGCGAGCAAAAAGTGAGGCGTGGGTAATATCAACAGATAAGAAAACTGTGTATTCGCACATCACAAAATCAACGGTCAGTGTGAACTACAGTTCAAACTATCTCAGAGCAGGCAGGGTTAACTCTTGTCTCCTCAATATGACTCATGCCTTCATTGGTGGGAGGCTATCATTATGGAAACGATACTCAGAAACACTGAAACCAATATTCCGGTTTTCCGGCACAAATCTATACTATCGGGAACTCCTAAACATAATGAAATCAGAGATGAAGCGGATGCCGATATAGCTGAAGCAGCGCTCTTCGTGATCGACAGCCGCACACTGGACCGGGAATGCATCGCGCAGAGCCTCCGGTCCCATAATATCGGCATGCCTGTGGTCGCAATCGGTTCTTTTGAACAATGGTTGGCTCAAAGGCAGGATCAACCGGCCACGGCCATATTGATCAATATCGGAGGCCAGAAGGTATCCGATCCCAACATGACCAGTCATTTACGTCGGGTCGTGTCGGAATGCGGGTCCGTGCCCGTCGTCATCCTGGCCGACAAGGAAGACATGTCGCAAATATTGAAAGCGCTCGAATGCGGGGTCCATGGTTATATCCCCACATCGGTCGGGATCGATGTTTGCGTCGAGGCGATAAGGCTGGCAATGGCAGGGGGCACTTTCGTACCTGCAAGCAGCGTTCTGGCCATGCGCCACGCCGCTGAAACCGGCACCCAGGAAACCCGTCCAATGGGGGGCATGTTCACGCAGCGTCAGGCGGAAGTCGTCAAAGCGCTGCGCCGGGGAAAGGCGAACAAGATCATCGCCTATGAGCTCAACCTGCGGGAAAGCACGGTAAAGGTTCACATCCGAAACATCATGAAAAAGCTCAAGGCGACCAACCGGACCGAGGTCGCCTACATGATCAACGATCTATTTCCCTCAGAATCCAGTTTCGCAGACGCAGACTGAATTCAACCGTCCCGTTGCCTTTGGACCTTTCTGGGAGAACGACCGTGATCATATCCGAGGTGCCGTCCGCCGGTTCGCGGGCATCGCTGCCGCAGTTTCTGACGCTTGTCAAACGTCGGAAATACATGCTGACAATTCCGACACTGGCGGGCCTGGGCATCGGGCTCGCCGGTTATTCGACGGCCCCTTTGAGCTATGTCTCCGAAGCGGTTCTCGTCCTGGACGTCCGCCGTGTGCAGGCGTTTCCGACAGAATCCGTCGTATCGCCGCTGCCGCAGGATAGTCCGGTGCTGCGAACGGAACTCGACATCATCAATTCGCGGATGATGGCACACAAGGTTATCCGACGCCTTGAATCGCAAGGCGTTGCGGTTATCACCGACGAACCGGCGAAAACGCTTCTCTCGAATTGGGCGGAGCGTTTTCGCGATCTTTTCGACGGCGTGGCCTATGCCCAACCCGTCGCCTCGCCTGCAACCGACGAGCCGCAGCTTTCCGCTACCGAGCGCAGAAAGACCGATATTCTCATCTCCAACCTGCGGGTGACGAATGACGGGCGCTCCTACACCATCTTCATCACCTATCGCGCCCCGGATCCGACCTATGCCGCGAAGGTGGCAAACGCTTTCGGCGAAGCCTATCTCGCGCATCAGATCGACGTCCAGCAATCGGCGACCCGGCGCGTCAGCGACTGGCTTGGCGACAAGCTCGTAACGTTACGTTCCGATCTCGAAGCCTCCGAGAAAGCCGCGGAGAATTTCCGTCAGAAGGCCGGTCTCGCGGAAGCCAACGGCGTGACATTCCAGGCGCAGCGCGTTGCGGCACTGAATGCCGAAATCGTCGCCTCGACCGGCGCTCTGTCGATGGCGCAGGCGCGGCTTCAGACCGCGATAGCGCTAAGGCAGGGAAACGATGCGCCGGCCCTTGCGGAAATACTCGCTTCGCCGGCGATCCAGGCGTTGCGACTGGAGGAAGCGCGCGTGGAGCGGCGGCTTTCCGAACTGCAATCCACCGGTGCGGTGAAGAGCGCCGAAATCCCTGCCCTGATCTCCGAAAAAGAGGCGCTGAAAAAGCAGATAACGGCTGAGGTCGATGAAATCATCAAGAGCCTCTCCAACGAGATCGCCATCGCGGAACGCAGGCGCAGCACCATGGAAGCCAATTTGCGCGAGGCGCAGAACGAGCTTTCCAAAGCGGATCAGGCACAAGTGGAAGCGGCTCAACTCGAACGCGAAGCCAATGCCAACCGGGCAATCTACGAGAGCTATCTGACCCGGTATAAACAGACGATCGAGCAGGACGGCATAGCCGCGCCCGAAGCGCAGATGATCTCAATGGCGGAACCTGCGGGCGCCCGAGCCAGCCCGCGCATCTTGACATGGTTGCTTCTCGGCTTCGGCATAGGCGGCGTCGCCGCTGCCGCCGGCACCGCTTTCCGCGAGGCCACCGATGGCACATTGCGCGATTTGAAAGCCCTTGAAGCCGCTGCCGGCGTACCGATTGCCGCGACAGGTCAGACCCAAAAGAAAACATGACAGGCGGGGCAGGCCTATGGCCGGTTTGCGCCGGCTGTTCGGCTGATCCGGAGATATATCCAGCGCCCGAAAAATGAGGAAGCACCGCTATGCGTGACGTTCATGCAGCATTTTCCTTCCGTTCCATCGTCCTGAAAGGCACTTCGGCACTGACCGGCCTTTTGTGGCTCGGATCACTGGCGTCGCTTGCGGCCGAAACGGGCAGCTACCGGATCAATCCGAACGACGTGCTCCAGATCACGGTTTTCGGCCAGGCCGATCTCACGGGCCAATATCCTGTAGGCCCCGACGGCAGCATCGGTTATCCGATGGTGGGGAGCGTCACGGTTTCTGGTCTCACCCCGTCGCAGGTCGGCGAAAGGCTGGGGAAGGCTCTAGCCCAGCACATGCCTGGCCTCGCCGTCACGGCCACGATCAGCCAATATGCGCCGGTCTTCGTGCTCGGCGATATCCGCACCCCCGGCAAGTACGAATACCGGCCGGGGATGATCGCGCTCGAACTGCTCGCTCTTGGCGGCGGCGCGGGCAAGGGTGAAAGTCCCTCCGTTACCGCCGGCATGCAGATGATCTCGGCCCGACAGGAATATGCCGATCTGCAGTTGCAAATGTTTGCGCTTCAGGTGAAGCGCGCGCGAACCGAAGCGGAACTCGAGGGACGCACCTTCGAATATACGCTTCCCCCTGTTGTAAACGACGAGGATAAAACCCTGAAACAGCGCGTCATCGATGGCGAAATGACGCTTTTCAACATCAGGCGCAATACGCTGGCTGCCGAGGAACGGGCGCTCGGTTCGCAAGTCGACAGCTTCTCCGATGAAATCAAGACGCTGCAGGCGAGCATTCGCCTGCACAATGACGAGATCGCGCTTCTCCAGGAAAACGTCAATTCGTCGAAGACGCTCGTCGAGCGCGGACTGGCGGCAAAATCGAGCCTCAGGGAAATGGAACGCGAACTTTCATCGACCCGGCGCGATGCGCTGGAACTCGGTTCATTTCTCGCAAGGGCGCGGCAGAGCCAGCTTGCGGTGCAGCAGCGCATCGCATCGCTCGGCGATGTCCGCAGGAACGAATCCGCGACAAACCTCCAGGAGATCGATCTCAGCCTTGCCCGGATGAAACGGAAGAGCCAGTCGCTTCTCGACAGCATGGCCGAGATCGCCAAGGCATCAGGAAACGTGTCGTCGAGCGATATTGCCCGCAAGATGACATTCACCGTGCTCAGAAACGATGACAACAGCTATCAGGAAATCGCCGCCAACGAACGCACGGAAATCGAACCCGGCGATATTCTGCGTGTCGAGTTCGATCTGTCGAAGCTGACGGAACCACGTTCGTAAGCCCTATCATTACAGTTGCACTTTTGACGTGAAGTGTGCTTGCTGGGCTGCGGCCTGATGTGCTCGTCGCCAAAGTGACCATGCGATCATATGAGCGGGATGAACGTGTTGTCGTGCGAGACGGGTGGCGATGC
>NZ_PVBR01000025.1 GCF_002980495.1 Phyllobacterium phragmitis | reverse complement strand
ACAAGCTCAAACAGTTCCGACGCGTCGCAACTCGATACGACAAGCTCCTCTCCAATTTCATGGGGTTCGTCAAACTCGCCGCAATCGCCATCTGGCTCAAATAGTTAAATCGTCACTACGACCTAATATCTTCTACGGCCCCTTCCTCAATGTTTTCCGCACCTCCGGCGCGACGCGGGTGCCGAAAAGCTCGATGGTCTTCATCATCTTGTCGTGCGGCAGATTGCCGAGGCCTGATTGCATCAGGAAGCGGTCGTGCCTGAAATAGGAGTGCTCAGCTAAGATCTTGTCGATGACTTCCTGCGGGCTGCCGGTGAGAAGCGAGCCGCGCGGTCCGCGCATGGCGTCGAACTGGGCGCGGGTGGTCGGCGGCCAACCGCGCTCGCGACCGATCTGGCTCATGACATAGGCATAGGGCGGGAAGAAATCGTCGGCTGCGGTTTGCGAATCCTCTGCGACATAGCCAATCGAGTTGATACCGACGCGCAGGCTTTCCGGCGCGTGACCGGCTTTTGCTCCCGCCTCGCGGTAGAGATCGACGAGCGGCGCGAAGCGCTCGGGGTCACCGCCGATGATGGCGATGGCAAGCGGCAGGCCGAGCATGCCGGCGCGCACCACGGATTGCGGCGTGCCGCCGACGGCGATCCATACCGGCAGCGGATCCTGCAGCGGACGTGGGTAGACGCCGCGATTGTCGATGGGCGCGCGCAATTCGCCCGACCAGGTGACGCGCTCGCTCTTTCGCAAGGCGAGAAGCAGATCGAGCTTTTCGGCGAAGAGCTTGTCGTAATCATCGAGATCATAGCCGAACAGCGGATAGGATTCGATGAAGGAACCGCGCCCGGCCATGATCTCGGCCCGGCCGTTGGAGATGAGATCAAGCGTCGAAAAGCTCTGGAAGACGCGGATCGGATCGTCGGAGCTCAGCACCGTCACCGCGCTGGTGAGGCGGATATTTTTGGTGCGGGCGGCGGCGGCGGCGAGCACCACGGCGGGGGCGGAGACGGCATATTCGGGACGGTGATGCTCGCCCACGCCGAAGACATCGAGCCCAACCTGGTCGGCGAGTTCGATTTCCTCAATGAGGTTACGCAGCCGCTCAGTCGGCGTGACCGGCCGTCCGGTCTTCGGGTCCGGCCCCATATCCGCGAATGTGTAGATGCCGAGTTCCATGAAGTCTGAGCCTTTCGGTAAAAAATGATCCGGCTCGCAAATAAGGTGCGCCCCTTCCGTTGTTAAGGACGCACCTTTTCGTGTTCAAGTCACCCGGAGGAAACCGCTGCCAAGCGCCCTCGTCCTTCGAGGCTCCGCTTCGCTCCGCACTTCAGGATGAGGGCTACTGCAATGCCGCCCGTCACCTCAAGATGCGAGCGGAGCGAGCCTCGAACCACGAGGGTGGGGTGGGGCGTTGTTCAGGTATGAAATGCGCTAGAGGCTGTCATGGTTTGATTGAAACATTGGCAGGACAATGCTCCCTGTCCTGCCGTCATTCTCGGGCTTGTCCCGAGAATCTGCCATAAGTAAAAAGAGAAGCAAATACGGCCCTGGCCGAACAGCCACGGTAGATTCTCGGGACAAGCCCGAGAATGACGACGAGGGACAAGCTATTTCAGGCTAGCCCTAACAGGTACTCTAATAAGCAGCGGTGAAGCGCTTGCGGATGTGCTTGCCCTGTTCGGCCTCGTCGAGAATGGCCACGGCCAGATCGGCTGATGAAATCCTGCTCTCGCCCTTGTCGTCGACAACCGGCTGTTCGCCGCCGAGACGATATTTTCCGGTGCGCTCGCCCGGCGTGCGGCGCATGCGGTTTTCGATGCGGCGAATGAATAAGGGCTGTTACGGTTGGTCCAGAAGAAGCACATCGACCATACGCTCATCGGTTCTTCTGGATCCCGCCCTCATCCCTCGCGGGGTCAGTCGGCTGCGCTCTTGATCTCGATCGCCTGCAATTTGCCCCCGGTGATGCCGCAGCGAAGTGTGATGTCGACCCAGTTCGTGGAATCGCTGCGTGGGCGGGCTTGGCCCTGTACGGCAATGACGGCTGAAACCTTCGAGGGATTCCTGGCGCTGAACTTGCCCGATTTCTGATTGACCTTCACTTTGCGAATGTCGTTCTCGGTAAAGCCGAGGCGATCGTACTTCCTGCTCTTCTTAACGAGGTCATAGCCCGTCGCTATGCAGTCGGCCGTCTGCGGCGAGGCGTGCTGATCCTTTACCAGCGTTTCGTAATTGCCCCTGAAGTCCCGCGATTTCTTCGGCGGCGTTTCCGCCTGGACGGAGATGGCTGTAATGAGTGAGGCGAATACTGCTGTCGTCAATGCTTTCATGAATTTCATTGTTCTGTTTCCTCGTATTGAGAGCCCGAGAGCCGATAGAATACTACGCGGCTGGTTAATCTATTTTCATGTTCACGAAAATCCTTTCGTCTACTGGCAGATGCGCGACGTGCAATTGTCGCCGTGGCAGCCCTGGTCGAGATGAAGATTGGTCTTGTGCGCGGCGTCGCCATCGGGGCCGATGACGGTCATGAACATGTCGCAGCTCGTCTTGTGAACGGCGCGCCAGAATTCCTTCTCCTCGGGCGTTCCGTTCCAGCCGGTTGCCAGTTCGGTCGTCCGGCCGTTTTTGAAACGGAAGGACATGATGTCGAGCGCGTTGGCGAAGGCGTGTTCAGATATACGGCCGGAGGACCCGCCATTGACCAAGCGGCACTGATAATCCGAACCGGTCGCAATCGTCTCGATCTCGGCGCCGAAGGATTTCAGCGCTGCTGTGCGCACTTCTTTGGCCCATTGTGCGAGCGTGACCGCCATTGCGCAGTTGGTCGTGATGGGGCCCGCGAAGGCCAGGGGATTTTCCTTGCCGATGGTGGTGAGTTGCAGCGGCGATCTTTCTCCGCACATCTGATCCGATAAGGGCGCGATAAGCTTGCCCCGGACCTCGCCATTCATCAGCGCGGGGCAGGCGGTCTGGTAGACACGCGTATCCTTCATGTCGGCCGGCTTTTCATCATGCGGTGCTGCCTCGTCGGGTTTGGCGGGCGGCGTTGGCGGATTGGATGGCTTTTCCGGTGGCGCTTCGGGCGCTGGTTCATTTTGCTTCGGTTCGGGCTGCTTCTTTTCCGGTTGTGCGTTTTCTTCCGATCCGGGCCTTGGCTGCGGGACCGGAACGTCGTCCGGTATCGCCGTCGTTTTGGCGGTGGCGGAGGTCCTGCGGGCGCGTTGGCTCTGCTTCTTCTGCGCCGTTCGTCTGGTTCTTGCGGTTTTCTTCCCCGTGGGCTTCGACTTGAAGATTTCCAGAATGTTTTCAGCCTTCGCCTGGCTCGATATGACGGAAATATCCGAGGCGGGTGAGATGAAAAAGCATATCGCTGTGGCGAGGAATGCACGTAGGGCATTGCGCAACAGCCGTTGGGGTCGCTGGAAGAAAACGTTCACGGGCAGTCTTTCTCCTGTTTCACGTTTCCTATATTGCCATGTCGGGGCCTGGCATCGCGTCACGCTTGATGACAAAGCGTATCAAATCGGCGGATGTCTGGCGCCTGTAACAGGCTTGCAGCTTGACATATGATCGGGCTCTGTCTAGAAGCCAGCCAGCGCAGGGCTTTTCGGTCCTGCGTTTCAATTGACGTGTCCCGTGGATGGTTGCCGCAAAGCGTGCGCGCATCATCCTGTCAGTCCTCGAAAACGGAGGGCAGAGGAGGGCGCGTTTCCTTGGATCGAAGTGCGAGCTTCGATCTTCGACGTTTGAAGGGAAATGCGATGAGCAAGCGCGAATCCGCAAAATACAAAATCGACCGCCGTCTCGGCGAAAATATCTGGGGCCGTCCGAAATCCCCGGTCAACCGCCGCGAATATGGCCCGGGCCAGCACGGCCAGCGCCGCAAGGGCAAGCTTTCCGATTTCGGCGTGCAGCTGCGCGCCAAGCAGAAGCTCAAGGGCTATTACGGCGACATTTCGGAAAAGCAGTTCCACAAGGTTTATGAGGAAGCTTCCCGCCGAAAGGGCGACACGGGCGAGCACCTGATCGGCATTCTGGAGACGCGTCTCGACGCCGTCGTCTACCGCGCCAAGTTCGTTCCGACGATCTTCGCCGCGCGCCAGTTCGTCAATCACGGCCATATCAATGTCAACGGCCACCGTGTCAACATCCAGTCGTACCGCGTCAAGCCGGGCGATGTGATCGAGGTGCGCGAGAAGTCGAAGCAGCTCGCTCTGGTGCTCGAAGCAGCCCAGCTCGCCGAGCGCGACGTGCCTGAGTATATCGAGGTCGATCACAACAAGATGACCGCCAAATACACCCGAATCCCGGCCTTCTCCGACGTGCCCTATCCGGTTCAGATGGAACCGAGCCTGGTCGTCGAATTTTATTCGCGCTAAGGTTTTCGGCAGTCTAGAAATAAAGCCGCCCTGGTCATTCGGGGCGGCTTTTTTGTATCCGGGGGTGGAACCCGGGAAAGCGGTGGAGGGGCGGATGAACGAGCTTCAGGAACTGGTCGAGGGCGTCTATCGCGATCTGAAAAACCATATCGGGGAGGGCAAGGTCGCCGACTACATTCCGGAACTGGCCAAGGTCGATCCGCGGCAGCTGGGCATTGCGGTGGCGACGTTGGATGGCGGGTTGCACGTTGCCGGCGATGCGGACACGGCTTTTTCCATCCAGAGTATTTCCAAGGTTTTCACGCTGACGCTGGGACTGGGCAAGGTCGGCGACACGCTTTGGACCCGCGTCGGGCGCGAGCCTTCGGGTTCGGCGTTCAATTCCATCGTGCAGCTCGAATATGAGAAGGGCCGGCCGCGCAACCCGTTCATCAATGCGGGCGCCATCGCCGTGGCGGATTTGATCCTGGCCGGACACCAGCCGCGCGAGGTGATCGGCGAGATCGTGCATTTCGCGCGTTTCCTTGCCGGTGACGACAGCATCGTGATCGACCATGAGGTGGCGAAATCGGAAGCCGAGACGGGCTACCGCAACATCGCGCTGGCCAATTTCATGCGTTCCTTCGGCAGGCTCGACCATCCGGTGGAGCACGTCCTCGGCGTCTATTTCCACCATTGCGCGCTGGCCATGTCGTGCAGCCAGCTTGCCCGGGCCGGGCTCTATCTCGCAGCCGGCGGAAACGACCCGGTGCTGGGGAGCCGCGTCGTTTCGCGGGAGCGGGCGCGACGCATCAATTCGCTGATGCTGATGTGCGGCCATTATGACGGTTCGGGCGATTTCGCCTATCGTGTCGGCCTGCCGGGCAAGAGTGGCGTCGGCGGCGGCATTCTGGCTGTGGCGCCCGGCAAGGCGTCGATCGCGGTCTGGTCGCCGGGTCTCAACGAGTATGGCAATTCGCAGGTCGGCGCCGCGGCGCTCGAACTTCTGGCGCAGCGGACGGGATGGTCGATTTTCGGCTCCTGAACACGCCTTACCATTTTGCTTTTGTCCTGCCCGCGGGATAAGAAAAGCCATGACCGTTCACGACCCCGATTTTCCGTCTGACCTTGATGCCGATGGCTGCCATCCGCTGTTTCGCGACGTGCCGTCGTCGGTCGCCTTCAACAAGCTGCGCAAGCGCCTCCTGCGCCAGACGCGGCAGGCGATCGAGGATTTCGCCATGGTCAAATCCGGGGCCAAACCCGGCGAGCGCTGGCTGGTCGGCCTGTCGGGCGGCAAGGATTCCTACGGGCTTCTGGCGCTGCTGCTCGATCTGAAATGGCGCGGACTGCTTCCCGTCGATCTCATCGCCTGCAATCTCGATCAGGGGCAGCCGAATTTTCCCAAGCACGTGCTGCCGGAATTCCTGACGCGATACGGAATCCCGCACCGCATCGAATACAGGGACACCTATTCGGTCGTGACCGAAAAGGTGCCTGAGAACCAGACCTATTGTTCGCTCTGTTCGCGTCTGCGGCGCGGCAATCTTTATCGCGTGGCGCGCGAGGAGGGGTGTTCGGCGCTGGTGCTCGGCCATCACCGCGAGGATATTCTGGAAACCTTCTTCATGAATTTCTTCCATGGCGGAAGGCTTGCGGCGATGCCGCCGAAACTCGTCAATGACGAGGGCGATCTGATGTTGCTGCGCCCGCTTGCCTATGCGGCGGAAGAGGATCTGGAGAAGTTCGCAGCCGCCATGCGCTTTCCGATCATTCCCTGCGATCTGTGCGGCAGCCAGGACGGGCTGCAGCGCAATGCGATGAAGGCGATGCTCGCCGACATCGAAAAGCGCATGCCGGGACGCAAGGAAACGATGATCCGGGCGCTGGCCCATGTGCGGCCGAGCCACCTTCTCGATCGGCAATTGTTCGATTTTGCCGGACTGCAATTTTCAGGGGGAACCAATGATGTTTGATGAAAAGAGTGTCGACTGGCTGGCCGATCTTCTGGCGGAGACGGCAAAGGCCGAGATCATGCCGCGCTTCCGGCGGCTCGGGAAAGGCGATATCAGGCAGAAGACGTCTGCCTCCGATCTCGTCACCGAGGCTGACGTGAACGCCGAACGCGTCATCACCCAGGCGTTGCGCGAGCGCTACAGGCAAGCGCTGGTGATCGGCGAGGAGGCGTGCAGCGACAATCCGAGGCTTCTCGACGGGCTTGGCGATGCACGGCTCGCCTTTGTCATCGATCCCGTCGACGGCACGTATAATTTTGCCTCCGATGTTCCGCTGTTCGGTGTGATGCTCTCCGTCGTGGTGAACGGCGAGACCGTCGCCGGCATCATTCATGATCCCGTCGGCCAGGATTGGCTCATCGGCATGCGCGGCGCGGGGAGCCATATTCGCAGGTCCGACAATTCGCTTGAAAAGGTGAAGGTGGCCGATCCGGTTGCGGTATCGCAGATGACCGGAGGGATTTCATGGCCATATCTGCCCGAGCCCGAGCGTACGCGCCTGGCGCGCAACCATGCCAAATGCCTGGCGCAGATCGGCTATCGCTGTGCGGCGCATGAATATCGGGTGATCGCCAGCGGATATGCGCATTTCGCCGTCTATGGCAAGCTGATGCCATGGGATCATCTGGCGGGGGTGCTCATCCATACCGAAGCCGGCGGCCATGCCGCGCGTTTCGACGGCAGCGCCTATCTGCCCTCGCATGTCGGCGGCGGGCTCATGATCGCGCCTGACAAGGCGAGCTGGAGGGAATTGCGCGAGGCGCTCTGGGCGGAATAACCCTAGCCGATATCGGATATCCGATAGTGGATTAATACAATCGTAACTCACTCCACGTCGATGACACGCGGCGCCGGCGCATTTTGTGGCTGGAACAGTTTTCCGCGTTCGGCGAAGAGCACGCAGATGAGAGCGATGACGCCGAGCACGAAATAGCCCGCCGCGATGGGCGTGGTGGTGCCGTTGAAGGACTGCCCGATGATCGTGCCGATCGTCGCGCCGATCAGCGTCTGGGTGAAACCCAGCACCGATGATGCCGTGCCCGCGACATTGCCGAGCGGCTCCATGGCGAGCGAATTGAAATTCGCGCCGATCGAGCCGAAGCAGAACATGACGGCGGCGAACATCACGAGGAAGAGCGGGAAGGGGATAGCTTCGTTGCCCTGCATCGACAGGACCAGCCAGATCATGCTGACGATGATGAAGATCAGCAGCATGGTATGCGAGATGCGGCGCATGCCATAGCGGCCGACAAGACGCGAATTGAGGAAAGACGACAGCGCCATGGTCGCGGCGACCGCGGCAAAGGCGAGCGGGAACAATTCGTCGAGCCCGTAGATATCGACATAGATCTGCTGGGCGGAATTGATGAAACTGAAGAGCGCGCCTAGCATGAAGGACGTCGCGAGCGTGTAACAGAGCGCTGCACGGTTGCCGAGCACGATGCCGAAGCCCCTGGCCACCGATCCCGCGGTGAAAGCCCGGCGATTATCAGGGGCAAGCGTCTCGGGGAGGCGGAAGAACGACCACAATGTGATGGCAAGCGCCCCTACAGCCATGAAGGCGAAGATCATGTGCCATTCGCCGAAAAGCATGATGAGCTGGCCGGTGGCGGGCGCGATCACCGGAATGATCATGAACACCATCATGACGAGCGACATGACCTCGGCCATCTGCCGCCCGTCGAATGTATCGCGTACGATGGAGATGGCGATGACGCGCGTGGCGGCAGCGCCGACGCCTTGCAGCACGCGGAAGCCGAGAAGCATCGCGAAGCTCGGGGAGAGTGCGGCGCCAATGGCGGAGACGACATAGATCGCAAGGCCGATCAGCAGGGGCGCACGCCGGCCGAAGCGGTCGCTGATCGGGCCATAGGCAAGCTGCGAAAAGCCGAAGCCGAAGAGATAGGCCGAAATGACATATTGCCTGTGGTTTTCGTCCGTGACGCCGAGGCTGGCGCCGATCTCCTGCAATCCGGGCAACATGATATCGATGGCGAGCGCATTGATCGCCATCAATGCCGCGACCAACGCGATGAACTCGATACGTCCGAGCTGCGTCTTGGGCTGCTGGAGTTTCGTCGTCTGCAATTCCGTCGTCATGGTCCGCTTATCGTCTAATAAATGAAGTCCGGGGAAGCAGGAGCTGCTTTTCCCGAGACTTGCATGAAAATATGGAATGAGGGCGGCTCCTGGCTTCTACAAAGAAACCGCCCCCGTGAAACAACGCGAAAGGCGTCGGAGTGCCGACGCCTTTAGAAACTTCCGAAACACCTGGAAGTTGCCGGAATATTCCGATCAGGCTGCCTTGGTGGCGATGCCCTTGCCGGAGAACAACGCCTGGAGCTCACCCGCCTGGAACATTTCGCGGATGATGTCGCAGCCGCCGACGAACTCGCCCTTCACGTAAAGCTGAGGGATGGTCGGCCAGTTGGAATATTCCTTGATGCCCTGGCGCAGTTCGTCGGAGGAAAGAACGTTGACGCCTTTGTAATCGACGCCGACATAATCGAGGATCTGCACGACCTGGCCGGAAAAGCCGCATTGCGGAAATCCGGGCGTGCCCTTCATGAAGACGACGACGTCGTTGCTCTTCACTTCATTGGCGATGAATTCACTGATGCCGCTCATTTCGGATCCTTTCCATCCCGCCGGTATCGGTTCCTATCCAATCCCGGCGAACTACTACGCAAATCCGGACGGAAATCTTTTCCCGCTTCTTCTGGACCTGCTGTGATTTTGATTTCACTCGTAAAAAGCACGCAATCGAGATCGAAGCAAGTCACGCATGATTGAAAATGGCGGTTTCGCCGGATCGTTTGCGCTTCTTCTATCGATTTGCAACCCGTTTGCGTCCGATTTCTTCTTTCTATCAGTCTTCTATTCGTTGTTTATTCTGGCGCACTCGTCTGCAGCGCCAGCGCATGAAGCACACCGCCCATATTGCCCTTCAGCGCGTCATAGACCATTTGATGCTGCTGAACGCGGGACTTTCCGCGAAAGCTCTCTGCGACGACTTCGGCTGCATAATGATCGCCATCGCCGGCGAGGTCGCGGATCGTCACCTTCGCGTCCGGAATTGCATCCTCGATCATTTTCTGGATGTCGTGTGCGTCCATCGCCATTTGCAGTCTCCCTGTTCAGGCGGCTGCCGCATCTCCCGGCGCGAATATCCGAGTCGAGAGATGCCAACCTTTCTCCCATGATATGGAGACAATGCCGGGCAGCGTCAATCGCGGTCTGGCGATTTCCCGTGCACTCGACCCCTCACCGCTGCCTTGGTTCAGGCGTCTTCTATGAGCCGCAGCTTGCGCATCAGCTTGCGGGAAAAGACTTCGTTCCCCCAGTCGCGTGTGCTCGACTTCCCCCTTTGCTTGCGCTGATCTCCCTTGAGATGATCCATGTATTGGCCAAGCGGAGAATGAATGAAGGGGTGGCGCGAAACCGCTTCTGCGGAAATGCTGACCGCATCGATCAGCCCGGCGGCGCTGGCTGTGCTGCGTACGACGTCGAAAACAAACGAATCATGCCACTCGTTGAGTGTGTAGATTTCACCCGAACTGTACATGTTCTGCATGATCTCAAAGAATTTTCCGGCATTCGGGCGGCTCATGTCGAACCGCATGAAACCGCACTCGCTGTGGGTGAACCGGCGGCCCAGATAGAGGACGAAGCCGGTGCCGAGGTCCGTGATGAAGTCGGGAGCGATCGGCTTCAGCGTTACCGTATCCGCATCGAGCCAGACCATGTAGCGGGCTTCGGTTCGTTTTGCATGTTGGCAATAGGCGTAGACCTTGTTGGCGAATTTGACGCCATCGAACTTGAAGTCGTACTTAGCTTGCAGCCGCGCGGCAACATTCTTGCGCATATGCGCGTCGACATAGCCTCTCTGCCAGGACTCGGTATTCTCCTCCTTGAACCTGACGAGTTCCGGGCAGCTTGCATGAAGATCGAAGCATTCGAGCCGGCCCGGTATTGCGGGTATCGAGAAATCTTCGGCATAGACGGTCAGGGTGGCGTTTTGCGGCCAATGGGCGAGAAAGCTCTCGATCATGCGCGCGCCATATTTCTCATAGCCGCCACGATGCATCGTCGTGACGACGTTCACTCCTGCGCCTTGCATGATTGGTCTGCCTTCCGAATGGAATCCAAGAGGGGCGGACCTTGTGAGACGCAATTGCGGCATTTTTCCCCCGGAACCGAATTCGGGAGAAAAACGGGTCAGTTGCCGGCGGCAAGCTCACCCGTCATATAGGCGGGGAACCAGCCTTCATGGGCCTTCGTCAGTTCGTCAACGGCAACATCGAGGACGCCTTCAACGACCAGCGATGTGCCGCCGACGGTTCCAAGCGTGCGGAAGGGAACGCCGGCGCCTTCGGCATTCAGCGTGAGAAGCCTTGCCATCTCCGGCTCGGCCGCGACGAGATAACGGGCCTGGTCCTCGCCGAACAGAAGCGCATGCCTGGCGCCTTCGCCGATATCGACCGTCGCGCCCTTGCCCGATTTGATGCACATCTCGGCAAGTGCGACGGCAAGGCCGCCATCGGAAAGATCGTGACAGGCGGTCATCTGGCCGTTGCGGATGCCTGAGCGGACGAAATCACCGTTGCGCTTTTCTATTGCAAGATCGACCGGCGGCGGCGGGCCGTCGGCACGCTCCAGCAGGTCGCGCAGATAGATAGACTGGCCAAGATGGGCGCCGTCGCCGCCAAGCAGCACGAGCACGTCGCCGTCCTGCATGCCGCCGATCTTCGCCGTCATGCTCCAATCGGGGATGAGGCCAACGCCGGCGATCGTCGGCGTCGGCAGGATGGCTTCGCCATTGGTCTCGTTATAAAGCGAGACATTGCCCGAGACGATGGGGAAGGAGAGCGAGCGGCAGGCATCGCCGATGCCCTGAATGGCCATGACCATCTGGCCCATGATTTCCGGCTTTTCCGGATTGCCGAAATTGAGGTTGTCGGTGGCCGCAAGCGGCTCCGCGCCAACGGCCGTCAGGTTGCGCCAGCATTCGGCGACGGCCTGCTTGCCACCTTCGTAAGGGTCGGCCTCGCAATAGCGCGGTGTGACATCGGAGGAGAAGGCGAGCGCCTTGGTTTCATGACCCTCGACACGGACGACGCCGGCGTCGCCGCCGGGGATCTGCAGCGAATTGCCCTGGATCAGCGTGTCATACTGCTCGTAGACCCAGCGGCGCGACGAGAGATCGGGCGAGCCGATGAGCTGCAGAAGGGCCGCGCCATAATCCTCGACTTCCGTAACGTTTTCGGCGGGCAGCGGCGCATGGCGGCCGGGTTCCATCCAGGGGCGGTCATATTCCGGCGCTTCGTCACCCAGATCCTTGATTGGCAGATTGGCGACTTCCTCGCCTTGATGCAGGACACGGAAGCGCAGATCGTCCGTCGTGTGGCCGACGATGGCGAAGTCCAGGCCCCATTTGCGGAAGATCGCCGCGGCTTCCACTTCCTTTTCAGGACGCAGCACCATCAGCATGCGCTCCTGGCTTTCGGAAAGCATCATTTCATAAGCCGTCATGCGCTCTTCGCGCACCGGCACCTTGTCGAGGTGGAGTTCGATGCCGAGGTCGCCCTTGGCGCCCATCTCGACCGCCGAACAGGTGAGCCCGGCCGCGCCCATGTCCTGAATGGCGATGACCGCGCCAGACGCCATCAGTTCGAGACTGGCTTCGAGCAGGCATTTTTCGGTGAAGGGATCGCCGACCTGCACGGTCGGGCGCTTTTCCTCTATTGCATCGTCGAATTCTGCCGAGGCCATCGTCGCGCCGCCGACGCCATCGCGACCGGTCTTGGCGCCGAGATAGACAACGGGCAGGCCGACGCCCTTGGCTTGCGACAAGAATATCGCGTCGGTTTTGGCAAGACCGGCGGCAAAGGCGTTGACCAGGATGTTGCCATTGTAGCGCTTGTCGAAATTGACCTCACCGCCGACGGTCGGCACGCCGAAGGCGTTGCCGTATCCGCCGACGCCCGCGACGACGCCCGACACCAGATGCCGGGTCTTGGGATGATCCGGCGCGCCGAAGCGCAACGCGTTCATCGCCGCGATCGGGCGCGCGCCCATGGTGAAGACATCGCGCAGGATGCCGCCGACGCCCGTCGCCGCGCCCTGATAGGGCTCGATATAGGAGGGGTGGTTGTGGCTTTCCATCTTGAAGACGACGCAGTCGCCATCGCCGATATCGACCACGCCGGCGTTCTCGCCCGGGCCCTGAATGACCTGCGGTCCGGTGGTGGGCAGCGTGCGCAGCCATTTCTTGGAACTTTTATAGGAGCAATGCTCGTTCCACATGGCCGAGAAGATGCCAAGCTCGGTGAAGCTCGGCTCGCGTCCGATCAGATCGAGAACGCGCTGGTATTCGTCCGGCTTCAGGCCGTGGGCTGCGATCAGGTCAGGCGTGATGGCGATGTCGTTGCGAATGGTCATTGCGTCCGGTTTCTTTTGTTACGGGAGCGGCCCGAAAAGCGGATGGATTGTTCAACGGGGCTATAGAGCAGTTCCGCTTTTGATGGAAGACGGAAACCATGGTGCGCCCTTCACCCTCGTGGTTCGAGGCTCGCTTCGCTCACACCTCACCATGAGGGTGAAGGGTCGGCAACGCTGCCACTAGCCCTCATCCTGAGGTGCGACCCTGAGCTTGTCGAAGGGGAGCCTCGAAGGACGAGGGCGCTTGGCGCCGATACCAGCAAAACAGGAAAATTACTCCATCCCGTCAAACCCCGCCCCGGCATTGTCGAGAAGCTGGCGCAGGATTGTGAAGCCGTGGCGGACATCAGCTTGCGTCTTGAGGAGCGAGAAAGCCGCACGGACGCAATGGCAGACGCGGTCGGCCTGCCCGACCTTGAAGGCATCGGCCTCGACGATGGCCACGCCCGCCTCGAGTGCTGCGTTCTTGAAGGTTCCCGGCAGCCAGGGGTCGGGCAATGTGAGCCATATATAGGGACTGCGGGGGTGGCTTGCAAAGCGATGTCCCGCCAGTATTTCGCGGGCGATTTCCCCTCTCAGCCGGATTTCGCGTAGAACGGCGGCCTTGAGCCGTGCCGCTTCGCCGCTAAGGACGAGCCGCGCGGTCACCTCGGTCATGGCATAGGGCAGGCCGCCGGTCATGAGCTTCTTGGCGTTGGTGATCTGGTTGGCGAAACCGGGCGGCCCGGAGAGCCAGCCCGCACGCAATCCCGCGCTCAGCAATTTCGAGACGCCTGAGACGTGAAAGGTTCGCTCGGGCGCGATATGGGCGAAAGGCGGCGGCGCGTCGTCCAGCGCCTCGCCGTAAATATTGTCCTCGATGATCCAGACATTGTAGCGATGGGCGATCTCCGCGATCCGGCGGCGGTTCTCCTCCGGCATGATGGTGATCGTCGGATTGTTCAGCGTGGGGATGACGACCAGCACCTTCGGGTGATCGCGCGCGCATACGCGCTCGAAATCGTCGGGGTCGAGCCCTTCCTCGTCGCCGCGCACCTTGATGGCGCGCCGGCCGATGAGGGCCGCGCCGCGCGCCAGAGCGCTGTAGGTCAGATCCTCGAAGGCGATCTTGTCTCCCGGCGCGGTTATCGCCGCGACGACATTCTCGACGCCGCTCAGCGCACCGGTCGTCGGTATGATCGTATCAAGGGCAGGGCGCCAGCCGCCGGTGGCGAGCCATGCCGCGCCGGCCTCGCGCCATTCATCGGATATGGTGCGCGTATAGTCGTTGGCGCGGTGCGGTTCGTCGATGAAGACCTGCGCCAGCATCGGCCCGATGATTTGGGACTGGCCGACATTGACGCCCGCGGTCGAATCCATGCGCAGCGCTTGGGCCAGGGCAGGCGAAGCTTCGACCCGCGCGCCCCTGAAATCGCTGCCTTGCAGCGCGATCGATTGCTGCTCCGCGCGCGCCAGCACGTAAGTGCCGCGGCCGACCTCGCCGGCGATCAGGCCGCGTTCAGTGGCGAGGGCATAGGCCCGGCTGATTGTCCCTATTGTCACCTTCAGACCATAGGCCAATTCACGCTGCGGCGGCAGGCGCGCGCCGGGCTTCAGGATGCCGGCATCAATGTCCCGGTCCATCGCATCGGCGATCGCAATGTATTTCGGTGCTTTAAAGCCCGTGATATCGGGTATCCAATTTGTCATGGTGACAATAATTAGCTTGAAACAGGAATTGAGTCAATGAATGGTGACAATCAGGCGGTTTGAGGCAGATTGGAGTGAAATGATGGATACAATGAGGGCAATTGTTCCCCAAATGAGGGCGAAATATCTGTCGTTAGAGCAGCCTACAGATGGTCATGGACAGGCAAGACCGAAGACGCTCCGTCAATATCTCGCCTGGATTTTACAGGGTTTCAAAGTGCAGCGCACCCGCAGGGCATTGCGTAGTCTGACGGATGACGAGTTGCGCGATATCGGGCTGAGACCGGATGAGGCGGCACGGGAAGCCAAACGCCCGATCTGGGACCGCGACTCGCATTTCAACCGGTGGGGTTGAACAATCCGACGAGGCTCCGCGGTTGCGAGCGCGGTCAGCCTGCGCTGCCGCAGCCGCTGCCGCCCGCCGACCAGCGGCGGATATCGGATGCGATGCGGTTGCCGCTCGACTGGTGCATCAGCGGCCCGAAGGCTTCGACCTTGGCCGGGTTTCCCTCCGCCTGGACGACGAGCAGCGGGCGGTCGCCTGGATTTTTAGCCGGCACCACCAGAATGCGCGGACGGCCGGAAAAGGAGTTCAATTCCGGCGCCAGCCGATAGGGGCGGAATGTGGCGTCCCTGGATTTGAACCAGCATGAATTGGCGGCAAGCGCCACGCGTTCCATGGTGGCAAGTGCGGCATTCCCGCTCGATAGAGCCAAAGAGCCGGGGCCCGGCTCGTTCCCGGATTGACAGGCAGCAAGTGTCGAAAGCGTTGCAGCCGCTGCAACCACGAGAAGGGCTCTTTTCATGCGTGGAACTCCGCAAGGTGGGAGAGAAGAGGGGATGTTTTAAATTATCAAACGAGATCCGGCTGAAACGCCTTCAGCCCGTCGCCCATTTCGTCCCATACGCGTGAGAGTGCGGGATGCTGAACGGCATTATGGGCGCAGGCATCGAATTTCGGGTAGGGATCGAGCAGGTCGTGCAGGCCGGTCATCTTGCGCAGCGGATTGAAGATGAAGCGGATCGGCGTCAGCCAGGCGTCGGCAAAACTCATCTCTCTGCCGAGCGCGAACGGGCCGTGCGACAGCCTTTCCTCGACGATGGAAAGGCCCTGCCGGAGTTTGCCCAATTCGGCGGCGATGACCGCATCATCGCGCTCTTTCATGCTGTGAAGGATGAAAAGTTGCGTCGAAGGCGCCAATATGTCGAGCTCGGCGATCCGGGCGACGATGCGCACCCGCGCCCGGTCCTTCGGATCGGCGGGCAGGAGAGGTGTCTCAGGGAAATGCTCTTCCAGATATTCCGCAATGACCGACGCCTCGAAGAGCGTCTCGCCCGATCCGGTGATCAGCACCGGAATGCGCTTCGTCGGCGAGATTGCACGGAACTCTTCGGGGATGGGCATGCCCGGCGGCGGGGCGATGAGCTTTACGGGCAAATCCTTGGCGTAGATGATGCCGCGGATGATGGAGGAATAGGGAGAAAGCGGCCGCGAATAAAGTTTCAAGGCTGCTGCCCTCCGTTGATTTCCATGTGTTTTCCGCTCAAGCGGCGATGCCCAGCACGCCTGTGAAGAGCGCGCGCCCGTCATTGCCGCCATGCGCTGTTTCAATCAGGTTTTCAGGATGCGGCATCATGCCGAGCACATTGCCGCTCGCGCTGACGATGCCTGCGATATCGTTGAGCGAACCGTTCGGATTGGTGCCCTCGGCGTAGCGGAAGGCAACCTGGCCTTCGCCCTCGATACGCTTCAGCGTTTCCTCATCGGCAAAGAAATTGCCGTCATGATGGGCGACGGGGCAGCGGATGATCTCACCTGGCGCATAGCCACGCGTGAATGCGGTGTTGGCGTTGCTCACTTCGAGCTTCACTTCACGGCAGACGAATTTCAGCGACGCATTGCGCATCAGCGCGCCGGGCAGGAGGCCGGCTTCGAGTAATATCTGAAAGCCGTTGCAGACGCCCATGATCATAACGCCTTTTTCCGCCTTCTCGCGAACCGCCTGCATGACCGGCATGCGGGCCGCAATGGCGCCGCAACGTAAGTAGTCGCCATAGGAGAAGCCGCCGGGAATGACGATGAGATCGACATCGGGAATTTCCGTGTCGGTCTGCCAGACGGTTTCAGGCGCGTTGCCGGAAATCTTGGTAAGTGCCGCGATCATGTCGCGGTCGCGGTTGAGGCCGGGGAGAAGGACGACAGCTGATTTCATGGGTGCGGTTCAAACCTTGCTTTGCTTTTGGCTGACAGGGATTTTTTCTGCTTCTCGATATGTTCGCGGCCTTCAGCCAACTGCCTGTTGGTTTCTTTCGCTGTAGCTACCAGATCATGCACGGAATGCACGAGAGAATCCATCCGACGATCGAGTTCGAGCAGTTCTTGCAAAAGCCATTCCCGATCGACCCCGGCCATGCATTTTCTCCAAGCTGCAACCTCTACGCGATCTCCACACTATAATCTTCAATCACGGTGTTGGCGAGAAGCTTGTCGCACATCGCCTTGATGCGGGCTTCGGCCTCGTTTTTGTCCTTCGTGTCGAGTTCGACATCGAAGACCTTGCCCTGGCGCACGGAATTGACGCCTTCGAAACCGAGGCTGTCGAGAGCGCCGACGATGGCCTTGCCCTGCGGGTCGAGAACGCCGTTCTTCAATGTAACGGTGACGCGTGCCTTGATCACTGTCTTATCCTGCTGGAATTCTGCTTCGATTTTGAAATTGCAGGCCCTGAATGCATTACGCATTCGGGGCCTGATGTCTTACTTGACGAGAACCGGTCCCACAGGGCGGGGCGTTTCGTTCTCGTTCATGATGCCGAGACGGCGCGCCACTTCCTGATAGGCCTCGACGAGGCCGCCCATGTCGCGGCGGAAGCGATCCTTGTCCAGCTTGTCATTGGTCTGGATGTCCCAGAGCCGGGCCGAGTCGGGCGAAATCTCGTCGGCGACGACGATGCGCATCGTGTCGGCTTCCCAGAGACGTCCGCACTCGATCTTGAAATCGACGAGCTGGATGCCGACGCCAAGGAACAGGCCGGAGAGGAAATCATTGACGCGGATGGCAAGCGCCATGATGTCGTCGATCTCCTGGGGGCTTGCCCAGCCGAAGGCGGTGATGTGCTCTTCGGAGACCATCGGATCGTCGAGCGCATCGGCCTTGTAGTAGAACTCGATGATCGAGCGCGGCAGGACCGTGCCTTCCTCGATACCGAGACGCTTGGCGAGCGAGCCGGCGGCGACATTGCGCACGACGACCTCGAGCGGAATGATCTCGACTTCCTTGATCAGCTGCTCACGCATGTTGAGGCGGCGGATGAAGTGAGTCGGGATGCCGATGCGGTTGAGCTGCGTGAAGATATGCTCGGAAATACGGTTGTTGAGCACGCCTTTCCCGTCGACTACCTCATGCTTCTTCTTGTTGAAGGCCGTGGCATCGTCCTTGAAGAACTGAATTAAAGTCCCAGGCTCAGGCCCCTCGTAAAGGATCTTGGCCTTGCCCTCGTAAATACGGCGGCGACGGTTCATGGATTTTCCCAGATGTCTGACCTATCGGAGCGGTCGTGCGACCGCGGTGTTTGCGCGCTACCTATAGCAAATGGCCGCTTTTCACAATCATGCTTTACGCCGCTCCT
This sequence comes from Phyllobacterium phragmitis, assembly GCF_002980495.1. GTDB lineage: Bacteria > Pseudomonadota > Alphaproteobacteria > Rhizobiales > Rhizobiaceae > Paramesorhizobium > Paramesorhizobium phragmitis. The sequence continues at coordinate 54,787 of NZ_PVBR01000025.1, read as the reverse complement.
CTCGTTTTTCGTAGGAAACTCCTGAGCAGCCCCATGAGTCGTCTATGAGGCAATTCCGATTGATCTTGCGCGCCTCTTTTGATTTAGACAAGGCGACACCATATCGAACTCGGATTCGAAAACAGAAAACCAGCGCTTGGAGTTAAATGATGACCGGGATGGACGATCGCAAGGATGCCTTCGAAAAGAAATTCGCCCATGACGCAGAATTGAAGTTCAAGGCGGAGGCGCGTCGCAACAAGCTCCTGGGCCTTTGGGCTGCGGAAAAACTGGGCAAAACGGGTGATGAAGCCGACGCCTATGCCAAGGACGTCATCAGGGCCGACTTCGAGGAAGCGGGCGACGAGGACGTGTTTCGCAAGATCCGCGCGGATTTCGACGCAGCCGGCGTCGCGCAGTCCGATCATCAGATCCGCCGCACCATGGATGAACTTCTCCTGGAGGCGGTTCGCCAGATCCAGGAAGGCTGAGTTTCCGCCGGATGCCGTAGACTTTCAGGAAAGCCGCCCTTCACGGGCGGTTTTTTTGGGCTTGCACGATGGGGCGCATACTGCGCTATGGATTTCGAGCCGTTCTGCACCGCCGAAAAAATGGAGATGGCGAGGCATGGATTCCTGTGACAAGCACAGGAATGACGGGAGTTTGGCTGTTGTTGGCTAATTTGTCAGCCTTTTAGTCTCCTGAACGGTTTTCATGAGGGCGAAATCGTCACCACCTCCGTCATTCCTGTGCCCGGGCCTGTGCTTGTCACAGGAATCCATGTCTCGGCGATGCCGCGGTCGCTGCGGTGAAATGCCGTGCTGAAACCGGTTCCGGTTTTCGGGCCGATGCGCTAGGTTCTCCCGGCCTCACACATTTCTCCAGGATTCCGCGCTATGTCTCTTGCTTCCCGTCTTCGCTCAGGTGAAACGCTTTTGTCCGCCTGGTCGGCCCTGCCGGAGCCGTTGACCATCGAGGCGGTGGCGCGGACGGCATTCGATGCCGTCACGCTCGACATGCAGCATGGCGGCCATGACGAGCAAAGCGTGCTGCGCGGCCTCGGCCTCATCCTGGCGCTCGGCAAGCCGCCGGTGGTGCGCATACCGGTCGGGCGCTTCGATATGGCGAGCCGCGCGCTCGATTTCGGTGCCGAGGCCGTTATCGCGCCGATGATCAACAGCGTCGAGGATGCGCAGCGTTTCGCGGCTTCGATGAAATATCCGCCGGTCGGCGAACGATCCTGGGGGCCATTGCGGGCCAATATCGGCTATGGCGAGCGCGGATCGAACGATTATCTGACCAATGCCAACCGCGAGACGCTCGCCTTTGCGATGATCGAGACGCGGGCGGCATTCGAGGCCGTGGACGGCATATTGGCGGTACGCGGCATCGACGGGGTTTTCGTCGGGCCGAGCGACTTTTCGATCGCCTGGAGCAATGGCCGCGAATCCAACCCCGGTTCCGAGGCGCTGGTCGAGCCATTGACGGAAATCGCCCGCAAGGCAACCGCTGCAGGCAAGCTTGCCGGCATTTACGCGCTCGATCCCGCATTCGCGCGACGCTACGCCCCGCTCGGCTTCCGTTTCATCACGGTCTCGCACGACACGAGCTATATCCAGATGGGCGCGCGGGCGCTTGTCGACGCGATCAAGGCCTAAAGCTGCGACAGGAATTTGGCGAAGACCATCGAGCCTTCCGGCCACGGGCCGTGACCGGACTCGGCGTTGATATGACCGGATTCGCCCGCATCGACGAGCAATGATCCCCAGGCCGCGGCGATGTCGTCGGCCACTTCATAGCGGCAGAAGGGATCGTTGCGGCTGGCGATGGTGATCGACGGGAAAGGCAGGGGGTCGCGCGGATAAGGGCCGAACGTCATCAGATGACGGGGCCTCACGCTCGGATCGGCGACATCGGGCGGCGCGACGAAGAAGGCGCCCTTCACCTTGTCCTTGATCTCGGGCAGCGCATGGATCGCGGTCGCCACCCCCAGCGAATGGGCGACGAGGACGATGGGACGCGTCGCCTGGCTGGCCGTCTTGATGAGTTCTGCAACCCAGTCCTCGCGCACCGGTTTCGACCACTCCGCCTGCTCGACGCGCCTGGCGGTCGACAGATTCGATTGCCATCGGGTCTGCCAATGGTCGGGGCCGGAATTGGTATAACCCGGGATGATGAGGATATCGGCGTCTTTGACTTTCATCGCCCTGATTTAGATGGCCGGCTGCTGCTCTTCAAGACGCTTGTCGAAGCATTCGCCAAAGCACTCGCCAAAGCACTCGCTTGCAATCGGTGAACAGGTTGTTCGCAGAATCGCGCCTTGTGCGATGCGGCGAGTGTGGCGATCTTATGCTGCAACAGACGGAGACAGAGATGAGTGATGTACCTTTTGCGGTGACAACGCCGATCCGCGTTGCCAAGGTGGGATTGAAGGCGAAGGACGCGGAAGGCCTCGCCGCCTATTACCAGGATATCGTGGGCTTAAGGGAAATGGCGCGGCGCGGCAGCGCCATCATTCTTGGTGCGGGCGACCGGGAACTCATCGAGATCGAACAGTTTTCCGCAGCCAGGCCCGACGATCCGCGCAGCGCCGGCCTTTACCATACGGCTTTCCTTTTGCCGTCGCGCGGCGACCTGGCGCGCTGGTCGCGGCAGGCCATCGACCGGCATCTGCCGATCGCCGGTGCTTCCGACCATCGTGTCAGCGAGGCGATCTACCTGACCGACCCGGAAGGAAACGGCATCGAGATCTATGCCGACCGGCCGCGCGATAGCTGGCAGTGGGAAGGTTCGAAGGTCGCCATGACCACCGAGCAACTGGATGTCGGTGGCCTCTTGCGCGAACTGGAACAGGACAAACGCATGTGGGACGGCGCACCTGTCAATACCGTCATCGGCCATGTGCATCTGCGTGTCGGAGACGCCGCCGAGGCTGAAAGCTGGTGGCATCGGGAGGTCGGCTTCGACACGATGCAGACTTATGGTGACAAGGCGGTGTTTCTATCGTCCGGCGGCTATCACCATCACATTGCCGCCAATTCCTGGCAAAGCCCCCGCGCCGGCAAGCGCGACAGGGATCGCACCGGGCTTGCGTGGGTCGAGCTTGAGGATACGGGTGCCAAGAAAAGCCGTAGCCTTGAGGATCCGTGGGGGAATGTCGTCAATATCGTTGCGGCCTGAAACGGAAAAAGCCCCATGCGTTCAATGGCATGGGGCCTTTGGTTCCAAATTTGATTCTGGACGTCCCAGTCGTTTCTGGTCTGTCAGAATTGGCGGTATCCTCTCCGGCCGTCATTCTCGGGCTTGTCCCGAGAATCTACAACGGCATGATCTGTTAGAACCGGCAATTTCTGTTCTTTTCATTGTCGCAGATTCTCGGGACAAGCCCGAGAATGACGGCGGACGAGGAGCGTTATCCTGCCGGCGTTCAAGGCCTACTTCCCGAACACCCGCCGGAAAATCGTGTCGACATGCTTGGTGTGATAGCCGAGATCAAACTTCTCGCGGAGCTGTGCTTCCGGGAGCGCGGCGCGGACATCCTGGTCGGCGAGCAGTTCCTCGAGGAAATCCTTGCCCTGCTCCCACACCTTCATGGCATTGCGCTGGACGAGGCGATAGGCATCCTCGCGGCTCACGCCTGCCTGCGTCAGGGCGAGCAGGACGCGCTGCGAATGGATGAGGCCGCGGAACTTGTTCATGTTCTTCAGCATGTTGTCGGGATAGATCACCAGCTTCTCGATCACGCCGGCGAGACGGTTGAGCGCGAAGTCGAGGGTGATGGTCGTGTCCGGTCCGATGGCGCGTTCGACGCTCGAATGCGAGATGTCGCGCTCGTGCCAGAGAGCGACATTCTCCATTGCCGGGGTGACCGACATGCGCACCAGGCGGGCAAGGCCGGTCAGGTTTTCGGTCAGGACCGGGTTGCGCTTGTGCGGCATGGCCGACGAGCCCTTCTGGCCCGGCGAGAAGAATTCTTCCGCCTCCAGCACCTCGGTGCGCTGCATGTGGCGGATTTCGATGGCGACGTTTTCGATCGACGAGGCGATGACGCCGAGCGTGGCGAAGAACATGGCGTGACGGTCGCGCGGAATGATTTGCGTGGAAACCGGCTCCGGCTCCAGGCCGAGCTTGGCGCAGACATGTTCCTCGACGCGCGGATCGATATTGGCGAAGGTGCCGACCGCGCCGGATATGGCGCCGGTGGCGATCTCGGCGCGCGCGGCGATAAGGCGGGCGCGGTTGCGCTCCATCTCGGCATAGAAGCGCGCAAAGGTGAGACCCATCGTGGTTGGCTCGGCATGGATGCCGTGGCTGCGGCCGATGCGCACCGTGTCCTTGTGCTCGAAAGCGCGTGTCTTGAGCGCGGCAAGCACACGGTCGAGATCGGCGATGAGGATGTCGGCGGCGCGGACGAGTTGGACGTTGAACGTCGTGTCGAGCACGTCGGACGAGGTCATGCCTTGATGCACGAAGCGCGCATCCGGCCCGACGAATTCGGCCAGATGGGTCAGGAAGGCGATGACGTCATGCTTGGTCTCGCGCTCGATCTCGTCGATGCGGTCGATATTGAATATCGCGTTGCCGCCTTTTTCCCATATCGTCTTCGCCGCCTGCCGGGGAATGACGCCGAGCTCGGCAAGCGCATCGCAGGCATGGGCCTCGATCTCGAACCAGATGCGGAATTTCGTTTCGGGGGACCAGATGGCGACCATTTCCGGCCGCGAATAGCGCGGGATCATATGTTCATCCTGTTGACGCAGCCCGGGTGAGAGGCTGACGGGCGATGTTGGAAACTGATGCTGGCGGTCTACAGAGATGTTGTGGTTTTCGCAACAGTGTTGCGTTTATCGCGCTGCAACTTCCCCTCTCTTGCAAATTCTAAGGACTTGGGAAGGCCCAAGTCCAAGAATTTGCTTTCTCTCCCGCAAGGGGAGAGATAGCGGCACGAACGCTTTTGCCAATCGCCAACGTCTGCGATTGGCAGGAAAGATGGGGCAGCTTCTATCTCTCCCCTTGCGGGAGAGAAAGCGATTTCAACATCTTAGCCCGAACGGAGCGAAGCGAAGTGGAGGCTAAGTGTTAGAAATTGCAAGAGAGGGGGACGTTTCGCAACATCACCGTTCCTTCTTCCCCAGTGCCGCCTTGCGGATGGCGTTGATATTGGCGCGGTAGCTCTCGATGGCGCCGCCCTTGTAGATGGCGGAGCCGGCGACAACGGCGTTGGCGCCGGCCTTGACGACTTCGCCAGCCGTTTCAGCAGTGATGCCGCCATCCACTTCGATGTCGATGGGGCGATCACCGACCATCGCCTTGAGGCGGCGGATCTTTTCCAGCGTCGCGGGGATGAATTTCTGCCCGCCGAAGCCCGGATTGACGGTCATCACGAGGATCAGGTCGATATCGTCGAGCACATATTCGATGGCCGATTCAGGCGTTGCCGGGTTGAGGGCGACGCCGGCCTTCTTGCCGAGTGCGCGGATCGTCTGCAGCGAGCGGTGCAGATGCGGGCCCGCCTCGGCGTGGATGGTGATGATGTCGGAGCCCGCCTTGGCGAAGGCTTCGAGATAGGGATCGCAGGGCGCGATCATCAGATGCGTGTCGAAAACAGCCGTGGTGAGCGGCCTTATCGCCTTCACCACCTCCGGGCCGAAGGTGATGTTGGGCACGAAATGCCCGTCCATGACGTCGATATGGATCCAGTCCGCGCCTGCATCGAGGACATCGCGGACTTCCTGGCCGAGCTTCGAGAAATCGGAAGCCAGGATGGAAGGGGAAATGACGAGCGGACGGGGCATGGCGGTCTCCCAGATAATTCAAGCGCGGTTAGCACGGGGAGGCGACGGGTGGAAGCCTTATTCCCGGCTTTTCCAGACGGGGAACGGATCGTGCGCAGCGGGTTCTGCCGCATGGACGCCGCGCGCGATGGCGCGGGCCATGGTCGAGGCGGCGGCTGCACAGAGATCGACGAAATCACCCGGTTGCGGCACCGTGCCGCTTGTCCCCGTTGCCAGAGCGAAGACCAGATCGCCATCGAAGGGCGTGTGTGAGGGCCAGATGGCGCGGGCAAAGCCGTCATGGGCGGCAACGGCCAAGCGTTTTGCCTGCGCCTTGGTCAAAACGGCGTCGGTGGCGATGACGGCGATGGTGGTGTTTTCAACGGGAGCGGCATCGCGGAATTTGAGCGCGACGTCAACCGCATCCGCGGGCAGGGGATGCGGCAGGCCGAGACCGCCGAATTCGGCGTCGATCTCGAAGGGTGCGGCCCAGAAATGGCGGCTTTTGCCGAGCGTTACCGAGCCGATGGCGTTGACGGCGGCAAGCGCGCCGATGGTCATGCCGTTTTCGAGAATGATCGAGGCGGAGCCGAGCCCGCCTTTCAACCCGCTGACGAGCGCGCCGGTGCCGGCGCCCGCCGTGCCGATGGCAAAATCCTGCGCGGCGTTCTGGACGGCTTCATAGCCGAGTTCGCGATAGGGCGGATAGCGGCCCCAATCCTTGGCCCCGCCATTCCTCAGGTCGAAGAGAATGGCTGCGGGCACGATGGGAATATGATGCCCGCCGACTTCGAAGCCGATGCCGCGTTCACGCAATGCCGCCTGCACGCCGGACGCCGCATCGAGGCCGAAGGCCGAACCGCCCGACAGGACCAGCGCATTGACCGTCTCGACGGTATTCTGCGGCTCCAGGAGATCGGTCTCGCGGGTGCCGGGCGCGCCACCCAGAACCTGCACGGCGGCGGTGGCGGGCCTGTCGCAGAGGATGGCGGTAACGCCGCTCTTTATGCGCGCGTCCCCGGCATTGCCGACACGCAGGCCACCCACATCGGTCAGGAGATTGCGTGGTCCCTGCCTGAGCGCCATCACTTGGCCTCGGGTACGAAATGGCTGCCGTCATAGCGCAGCAGCCGGTAGGGATTATCGCTCCGCTCGCCCTTTTCATCGAAGCTTATGGCGCCGAGCGCGGTGTCGAATGTCCTGCTGCTGCGCAACACGGTGAGCACCGGCTGCTTTTCGGCCTCGGCCGCCGTTACGGCCTGCATGGCGATCTGCAGCATTGCATATCCCGGTACGGCATAGCCTTCGGCCGGTTTTCCGGTAGAGTGGATCGCCGCCACGGCGGGGGCTGCCGAGGGAAGCGTTTCGGCCTCGGGCGTGGCGATCATCAGCGTGCCTGGTGCGAGATCGGTGGCGCCAGGTGCGGCCATCAGCGCTTCGTCGCCGGCGATCTCAAGCGGATAATCGAGCTCGGCGGCAGCGCTGGCGACCGCCGCCGCGTCATCGCGCTCGCCGCCGATGAAAACCTGCGTGGCGCCGGCGCGGCGCAGCCGTGAGACCAGCGCGCTCTGGTTTTCAAGACCTGGCCGATAGGTATCGGTAAAGACCGGCTTCAGTCCTTTCTCCTCCAGGGCGATGCGCACGCCCAGCGCCAGTTCGCGGCCGCGGATCGTGCCATCGTCGATGATGGCGAACGGCTTGTCGCGCCACAACCGGCCAAGGATTTCACCAGCCGCGGCGGCTTCCCTGTGGCTCGGCGGAATGAGACGAAACACCGGCAGAGGTTCCTTCGCCCGCCTTTCGGTGAGGCCACGCTCGCGGATGCCCGGCGTGAGCACCGGTATGTTCTTTTCGGCAAGGAGCGGCAGGGCTGCCTCCAGTGCTTCGATGCAGAGAAAGCCGGTGGCGATCCGGACCCCTGCCTTGATGAATGTCTCTGCGGCGGCGGCCCCGCCCTCCGCCGAACATTTGTCATCAACGATGATGGGAGTGGCCGCTTTCCCGGCAGGCGCCATCGTCGTCGCGATATGCGCGCCATCGGTCAATTGGTGTCCCAAAAGCGCGAATGAGCCGGAGAGCGGTGCCGCGACGCCGATGCGCATATCGGCTGACGCAGCGGAACTCGCCGCCGGAAACGACAAAGCGAGGCTCATAAACATCGTTTGGAGAAGCGATAATAGCTTCATTCAGCTTTGTCGGTCCCTGAAAATGACTATGTAAGCGGGGTAGCGGTTTCCGTTCGACTGTGCAATGCCGCTCTAACCATTCAGTATCTATTCGGCGTCGGGATGCATGTACAAACGGCCGCAAACGCTTATGTTCGGGGCAGCAATGAACATATATGCCCAAACACTATGCCCAAACACCATGAAAGTGAAAACGTGCTTTACGTGAAGGACAATACGCAGAAGACGCCTGTTATCGATCCGCTTTCCTATCGCAACGCCATGAGTCATTTCGCCGGCGCCGTGCATGTGGCGACGACGGACGGGCCAGCCGGGCGGCGCGGCGTAACGATCTCGGCCACCTGCTCGGTTTCCGACGATCCGGCCACGGTGCTGATCTGTCTTCTGCGCGAGCATGAACAAAACAGGCTTTTCATCGAAAACGGCGTCTTTGCGCTCAACACGCTGGCCTCACGGCATCGGCCGCTCTCGGAAGCATTTTCGGGGCGGCTGGCGCTGTCGCAGGATGAACGCTTCGCGCTCGGCGAATGGGAAACACTGCAGACGGGGTCGCCGGTTCTTTCCGATGCGCTCGCTATCTTCGACTGCCGCATCGTAAGCTGGCAGGACCACGCAACGCATCATGTGCTGTTCGGTGAGGTTGCCGATCTCAGGATGGGCGAGCAGGATCAGGCGCTGGTTTATTTGAACCGGCGTTATCACGGGCTGGATTTGTGAGCGGTACCAGGGAAAAGTGGGCGCCGTTGAGATGCATCGCATCGGAGGCTTTCACTTTCAGACGGAAGCAGTGACTCCCGTCATATCAATACGGCATTTTCATTTTTACCCAAGCCGCGATGGCGGCGTTGAGGCAGGGTTCCTGTGCTTGTCACAGGAAACCATGCCTCGCCCTTTCCACCGCACCGGCGGTACAGGCTTGTCTTCGCCCGCTTTCGGGGAGAGGGTGAGGGGCACGGTTCCATTATATGCGATAGCACTGGACTGGGGAGACGGATGAGGATTGGATCGAAGGCTTCATTTCTGGCAGCGCTATGCCTCCTGATCCTGCCGGTCGCCGCCGCGCATGCGGAGCTCGCTCCCTATAAGGATGATTATTTCGCCTATCCCGGCATTCTGAAGACGGCCGATAATGGCGATTATCTCGTCATCGACTATTCCGAGATGCGCGACATAAACGGACGCGATGCGACGCCGGAGCGGCGTGTCAAAGACGCCTATGTCTCGCTCAAGCCCCGGCGCTCGCAAAAGGATCTGACCGTCACGACGCCAGCCGGACCGGTGAAGACGCTCGCCGTGGGCAACATTGCGGGCAATGCCTCCGTCATCGTCATCTATCTGCACGGGCAGGGCGGCAACCGGCTTCAGGGCATGAACGACTATACGTTCGGCGGTAATTTCAACCGGCTGAAAAATCTGATGGTGCGCAATGGCGGGCTCTATCTCTCGCCCGATTTCAGCGATTTCTCTGATAGAGGAGAGGCGGAGATCGCCGGATTGATCGCGGCGGCGAAAGCATCATCACCGCATGCGCCGCTCATCGTGGCCTGTGGCTCGGCGGGTGGGACGCTGTGCTGGCGTCTCGCCAGCGACCCCCGGACGGCGCAGACCCTTTCCGGCCTCGTCATTCTCGGTTCGCTATGGGACCAGGATTTCCTGTCTTCGCCTGCCTTCAAGCGGCGTATTCCCGTGTTCTTCGGCCATGGCAGCCGCGATCCGGTCTTCCCGGTCGAAAAGCAGGAGGCTTTCTACCGCGCCATTGCCAAGGCCGCGCCCGGTTATCCCGTCCGCTTCCACAGGTTCGAGACGGGAAACCACGGGACGCCGATCCGCATGACCGACTGGCGCGGCGCGATCAACTGGATGCTCGCTGCGAAGCCGAAATAGGGCCGAAACTGGCTGAAACAGGCCGAAATAGGTTGTGGAGTGATTCGAAATTCTGTTGCTGTGGCGTCCGTGCCACTCGACAATTGGGCAAAACCGAATAGTTTCCGGGCTATATCAGTTCCCATCGCTTATGAGGTTTACGCCATGCGCGCTTGCGTCCAGACCGGGACACGTATTCTCCTGTTAACAATGCTGGCACCGCTTGCAGCCTGTGCGATTACTTCGGGAGAGCCTTCTTCCCGGCCGTCGATCAATCCGTTGCCGCGGATTCTGCCGCAGTCGATGCGCTCGCAGGTGGATCCGGAGCTTGCCCGTCCCTGCATCTCGGCTGCGGCCGATAAATATTTCCTGCCGGAAAGCGTCATCTCGGCGGTCGATTCGCGCCCTGCCGGCGCTAATACGGCGGTCGTGCTGAGGGTCGATCTGCGCGATGCGCTTTGCACGGTCAGCTCGAGCGGAACCGTGCGTTCGGTTGTCGATACATCGCCGAAGAGCGCCGACCAGGCGGCGGCAGACGAAGCGGCCCGCAAGCGCGAGGCGGCGGAGTCGGCCAAACCGGCTGCGAAAAGGAAGAAAAAGAGCAGCTAGAACGGTTCCTGTTTTGATGGAATCGTCGACCCTTACACCATTCTGCACCGCCGGAACTGTGGAGATGGCGAGGCATGGATTCCTGTGACGAGCACAGGAATGACGGAGATGGGGAGTTTCGTTCCTATAAGCTATCGTTCTGCGGGTTGAAAACGCCCGCGATTGGTTGACAATAGTCATTCCTGTGCCCGGGCCTGTGCTTGTCACAATTGCCATGCCTCAGCGATGCCGCGGCCGCTACGGCGGAAATCATCGTTTCCATCCGAAAGTAAACGCTCGCTTTCAGGACGACGGGCGACCTTCGCCATACCAGCGCGGCGTATAGACCCATTCGCTTCCGTCGTTCCTCTCGAAGCGCTGTGTCGTCGACGAGCCGATGATGACGACGGTGCGCATGTCGACCTGATCGGGCGTTAGTTCGCCCAGGCTCGTGACCAAAACCTTTTCCGCCGGCCTGCCGACATCGCGGCCGAGCACGACGGGTGTTTGCGGCTGGCGATGCCTGCGGATGATGTCGAGCGCCTGGCCGAGCTGCCAGGGGCGGGCTTTGGAAATCGGATTGTAGAATGCCATGGCGAGATCGGCGCGCGCCGCATGGTCGAGCCGCTGCTCGATGACGGCCCAGGGCTTCAGATTGTCGGAAAGCGACAGGATGCAGAAATCATGGCCGAGCGGCGCGCCGATGCGGGCTGCCGCGGCCATTGCCGCCGAGATGCCGGGAAGGATCACCAGTTCGACGCCATGCCAGGCGGGATCGTCGGACAGATGCAGCGCTTCCAGGATCGCCGCCGCCATGGCGAAGATGCCGGGATCGCCCGACGAAACCATGGCGACCGACCGGCCGGTCGCCGCCAATGCGAAAGCATGGCGGGCGCGCTGCATCTCCTCGCGGTTGTCGGTCATGTGCCGCACCTGATCCGGCCTGAAGGGGCCTGCCATGCGCACATAGGTCTCGTAGCCCAGGATATCCTCGGCGCGCTGCAACTCCTGCCGGACGGCGGGCGCCATCAGGGCGGAATCGCCCGGGCCGAGACCGACAACGGCAAGCCGTCCACGCTTGCGGCCGGCCTGGACCAGATCGGCTGGGGTTTCGGCGACGGCGAGGGCGAGGCCGGAATGGGTAATGAGCTTTACCGGTTTCTCCACGGCAAGGCGGGCGAGCGCCTCGGTGGAACCAGCGTCTTTCACGAAGCGCAGCGGCGCATTGAATTTTGCGGCGGCGGCATGGATTTGCGGTGTTGCGATATCCCTCTCAAGGGCCAGAAAAAGGGCAATTGCATCGCGAGAAATGCCTGATTTGTCCAAAATGATATCGATGTCATTGAAAATGGCATCGTTGTCATTGGCCATTTTTTGCCCGGGAATCGCGATCGCAATGGCAATATTGCGCGGATGGTAGAGAAGTTCGCCCGCTTTCGGCTGGCGATTTTCCGGGGTGATGGTGATCGTCAGCCTGCCTGCGGGATCGATCGGCAGGCGCGTATCCGACAGCCAGGGTGCCGTGCCCGAAAGCCTTACCTTCTCGCCTGCCAGAAGATCGGCGATGAATTTTTTGCCGGCCTGGGGATTGGCGAGCGTATAGCCCGCCGGCGGGTGCAGCAGATTGGTGCCGAAGCGCAATTCCCCCGTCGTGGTGATGGCGGGGGCGACGTCGAGTGCGGCGGCGATGCGCCGCGCCAGATCATTGACGCCGCTCAAACCGCCCAGAAGCGGCACTACGGCGCTGCCGTCTTCCGCGACGGCCAGAACAGGCGGTTCCGCCCGTTTGTCCTCCAGGAGCCTTGCCAGCGCCCGTATGACGATACCGGCGGCGCAGATGGCGATGATCGGCCGCCCGGCTTCGTAGAGTTCGCGCAGTGTGCCGCCGAAATCCGAAAACGGGATATCCGCCGTTTCGACACGCGTCTGAAGCCCGAAAATATCCGCTTCGCCCAAGGCGGTTCTGATCCGCTCGGCGGTTTCAAGGCTGTTTTCGCCGAGCATCAGAATAGCGGGGCGGGCGATCTCTTCGCTGTGCATCAGCCTTTCCACTTCTGGCCGGGCACGAGAATCAGCGAGAAATAGGGCGATTTCTCAGGGTCTACCTCGGTCAGCGGCAGGATTCGCTGCGCGGCCATGGTGGCCCGCTCGACATAGAGCGCGCGGTCCATCAGGCCCAGTTCTTCCAGAACGCCGCGCACCTTACCGAAATTTTGGCCAAGCTTCATGATCACGGCGGCCTGCGTATCGGCAAGCCGCCGCTTCAACTCGCCGGCGTCCAGAACGCCCGAGAGGATGGTCAGCGTCTGATTGCGATAGGCGACAGGCGCGCCGAGGACGCTGGCTGCGCCGAGAAACGAACAGACGCCGGGCACCACTTCGGTTTCATAGCGATGCGCCAGCCGGTCGTGGATATACATGAAGGAGCCGTAGAAAAGCGGATCGCCTTCCGCGATCACTGCCACATCGCGGCCGCTATCCAGATGAGCGGCAAGCGTGCCGGTGATTTCGGCATAGAAATCGCTGACGATCGCTTCGTAATTCATATGTGCCGGCAGCTTCTCCGTCGTCACGGGGTAAACCAGCGGCACCAGAATCTGCTCTGGCGAAAGATATTCCTCGACGATAGAAAGCGCGTTGCCCTTCTTGCCCTTGGCTGCGTGGTAGGCAACCACGGGCGCGGCCTTGAGGCGTTTCAGCGCCTTCAATGTGATGAGTTCGGGGTCGCCGGGACCGACGCCCAGGCCGAAAAGCCGTCCGGGAGCGACCATCATTCGCGCTCCGTGGCCAATGCATTGACCGCAGCCGCAGCCATGGCGCTGCCGCCACGCCGCCCGCGAACGACGACAAAGGGAACGCCACGGCTGTTTTCGGCCAGCGCATCCTTCGATTCCGCAGCACCTACGAATCCGACGGGAAAACCGAGGATCAATGCCGGTTTCGGCGCGCCTTCATCGAGCATTTCGAGCAGCCGGAACAGCGCCGTCGGCGCATTGCCGATGGCGACGACGCTGCCAGCCAGATGCGGTCGCCACAGTTCGAGCGCTGCGGCGGAGCGGGTGTTGCCGAGCTCTTTCGCCAGTTGCGGCACGGAAGCGTCGGAAAGCGTGCAGATCACTTCGTTATTGGCGGGCAGGCGCGCGCGGGTGACGCCCTCGGCCACCATGCGGGCGTCGCAGAGGATCGGCGCACCGGCTGCGAGCGCCTTCCGGCCTGCTTCGCCGGCATCTTGCGAAAAGGCGAGATCGCCGATCACGTCCACCATGCCGCTGGCATGGGCGACACGCACGGCAAGCTTCTCCAAATCCGCCGGAATGCGGTCCAGATCCGCTTCGGCGCGGATGATGGAGAAGGAACGGTCATAGATCTGCTGGCCGTCTTTGATATAGTCAAGCATTGGGCGCTCCCCGCTCGTTCGTATAGAAATGGCTGATGCCGGCCTGCAAATGGCGATTTCCTGTGCTCCGGTGCTCGCAAATCACCATTTTCGGCTCGGCCTGATCCATTTCCAAAACGAACTCTTTATATCAGGAAGACGATACGCGTCCGTTGAGCAGGCGCGCCGCTTCCTCGATTGTGATGTTCGCCGCCAATAGCCTTCCGAAGCGCGATGGTCCAGCCGTGGCGCGCAAAAAGAGATCGTAACGTCCAGGTTCCACGGCGACGAGCGTGGCCGGGGCCGGGCGGATGGAGGCGCAGGATTTGGCGCAACCGGTCAGGTGAACCGGCACCGCTTCGGCGTTTTTCAGCAATTGCGCCAGTTTTACGCCATCGGTTTGCGTGTCGGCGAGCGCTGCGGCGCAGCCATTCGAGCCGGAACAGGCGATCATCGAGGCGAGGGGTTCGGCAGGATCGCTGGCGAGGCCGATGGCGTTCATGCGCTCAAGGATATCGTCGGCGCGGTTGGCGGTGAGGTCAGGCAGAAGCACGCTTTGCCATGGCGTCAGGCGGATATGCCCGTCATTGACTTGCACCGCGAGGTCGGCCAGCGCCCGCAAGTCCTGTGGCATGAGCCGTCCGAGAGGTGTGGCCGCACCGGCATAGGCGAGGCCTTGCTGTCGCTGTTGATGAACGCCCAGATGCGCGAAGGGGTGTGGCGCGGGACGGCGCCAAGCGAACGCCTGTTCTATTGGGAAGGGAAGGCGGGAGCGGAGCCTTTCGAGAATGTCTGATGCCGGCATTTCAGTGAGAAGATGCTTCATGCGAACGACACCGGGGCGCTCTGTGCTCAATTCCAGGAAAAGATCGAGCAGACCGGTGACGAGCGCGGCGGTATTTTCGGCTGCGACCATGCCGAGGGCGGGCGCGTCGTCTGCCTCAACCGGGGGGCAGGAGGCAAGGCCGAAGGCGAAGTGTTTGCCATTCTGCGTTGCGGCAAGCCAGATATCGCTGGTGTGCCGGGCAACAGCACAGGCCTCGCCGCCGTCGAGAAGGATTGAGAATTTCGGCGATAGCGCGTGATAGGCCGGCGTCGTCTGCAGCGTTTCCAGCAGGCTTTCGGCAAGCGGAATGATGTCGAAGGCCAGGGCATCATCGATGCCGGCGGCCGGATTGACCATCACATTGCGGATGTCGTCGCCTTCAGGGACGAGCGGGCCGAGGCCGGCTTGGGTGAGCGCCAGAATCACATGATCGGCATCGTTTTCGCCGATGCCGCGCAATTGCAGATTGGCGCGATTGGTGATCTCGATGATGCCGTTGCCATATCTGTCCGCGACATCGGCGACCGCGCGCGCCTGCCGCGCGACAAGCCGGCCGCAAGAGAGCTTGACGCGGCAGATGCGGCCGTCGCGGGCCGGCGTCATGCGGAAAAGACCGGGGCAGGCGGACCGCCTTTCCACACTGTCCGCTTTGATAGGCGCGATATTTCGCACGGTGCTTTTCTTCATTCGAAATTCCGTTAAGGCCAGTTGCGGTTCACCGCATTGATATCAAGCAAAGACGCATCCCCTCTCTTGCGATTTCTAACACTTAGCTTCCGCTTCGCTCCAGCTAAGATGTTGAAATCGCTTTCTCCCCCGCGAGGGGGGGAGATATGCAGGCATCATCGCTTGTGCTAATTGCCGACACCGATGATGGGCAAAAGCGCTTATGCCGGCTCTATCTCTCCCCCTGTGGGAGAGAAAGCGATTTCTTGGGTTTAGCGGAGCTAAGCCCATAGAAATTGCAAGAGAGGGGGCCAAAACCACAGACTTATCCTCAATCTCAATATTGGATGCACGGACTATAGTGCTTTATACGCCGCCCTGCTTGCCCTCGCCACAGGCAAACCGTATCAACATGACAACTTTAGCCGCATGATCTTATCCAAAAAGTCTGCAACTTTTCGGGATCATGCTCTATCCGAAACAGAACAACGGGCAAGGTCTGGAAGCGACATGACGCCATGGCTGACGATTATCGGCATCGGGGAAGATGGCGTGGAGGGTTTGGGCCGCGCCGCGCGTGAAGCTCTCGCCGGCGCCAAGATTATCTTCGGCGGCAGGCGACATCTCGATTTTCTCGATGACAGCGTGAAGGGGACGCGGATTTCGTGGCCGTCGCCGTTTTCCGCGGCTTGCGACATGATCCTGTCGCATCGCGGCGAGGCGGTCGTGGTGCTGGCGAGCGGCGATCCGATGTTCTACGGCATGGGCGCGACGCTGGCGCGGCATATTCCGGTGCAAGAGATGCATATCCTGCCGTTTCCATCGTCGTTCTCGCTTGCGGCGGCGCGGATGGCCTGGGCTTTGCAGGATGTGACGCTTTTGAGCGTGCATGGCAGGCCGTTGGAGATCGTTCATGCCCATATCCAGTCCGGCAACCGGCTGTTGATCCTCAGCAATGACGGGGGAACGCCGGGCGAGGTGGCGCGGGTTCTGGAGGCGCGCGGGTTTGGCATGAGCCGGATCACTGTTCTCGAACATCTGGGCGGCCCGCGGGAACGCCGGATTGATGGCATCGCGAGTGGCTGGCCGTATGAACGCGCCGCCGATCTCAACGTTCTCGCAGTCGAATGTCGAGGAGGGGCGGAGGCCACGGCCTATCCGCTTCTGGCGGGATTGCCCGATGCCGCCTTCGAGAATGACGGCCAGTTGACCAAGCGCGACGTGCGGGCCGCAACGCTTGCCCGGCTGGCGCCTTTGCCGCGCGCGCTGCTTTGGGATGTGGGGGCCGGTTGCGGCTCCATCGGTATTGAATGGATGCGGGCGCACCCATCTTGCCGCGCCATCGCCATCGAGGCGCATGAGGGCAGGCAAGCGATGATCGAGCGTAACCGGCTGGCGCTCGGCGTGCCCGGTCTGGAGCTTGTGAGCGGCGAAGCGCCTGCCGCGTTGCAAGGCCTCGAAGCGCCGGATGCGGTCTTCATCGGCGGCGGATTTACCGATGAAGGCGTGGCGGAGGCCTGTTGGCAAAGCCTCAAGCCCGGCGGACGCTTCGTCGCCAATGCGGTGACGATCGAGAGCGAAATGCTGCTGGTTCAATGGCAGAGACGAATTGGGGGCGAACTGACGCGGCTTGCCGTGAGCCACGCCGCGCCGCTGGGCGGGTTCGAGGTTTGGCGGCAGGCTTTGAGCGTGACGATGCTCTCGGCGGTGAAGCCGGTGAGGTAGACGAGACAGAAATTTAGTGGGAGGGGGAATATGTCGCTAATTCAAAATGAACGTACGAAACTATTGGCGAACAATCTGGATCGATTATCGACTGCGTTCATTGCCGTCGGTGTGCTTGGCAACACGTTCAATTTCACGCCCGGCACCAGCATGATTTTACCCGCTATAAATATCACCGCTTGGATTTTTCCGGCAGTTGGACTACATTTAATAGCAAGATTTGTCCTCGGGAGACTACGGTCATGACCGCTCAGATATTCATGTGGTGGGTTTTTCCGATCCTTGTTGGTGTAGCTTGCTTCGGCTGGCTTGGATATCAGAAATATTTTAACAGCCATTCCGACCGTTAAAATATGACCGGTACACAGCTATTTGCCTTTGTGATCCTGCCACTCGTTATCGTCGCCCTTGGTTGGGTGATTGTATTTTGGACCGAATACCAGAATGAGCGCGCTGGCATCAAAAATTCCGGTCGTTGAGAGCAGATGGCCGGGGCCCAGATTTTTTATCTGTTCATTTTGCCGGTTCTGATAGCCGCAGGTGGCTATGGTGCTGTCCGTTGGCAACAGCACCTGAACAAGTGCGCTGACGCCAAGCATTCGCGCCGGTAATTTCCCATAGGCAGTCGCATTTCAATGGCCATTTCGATGTGACCTGCATACGCAGAAATCCTGGCTAAAATTGTCCGCTTTTAAAACATGACTTGCGAAGTCATGTTACTTTCGGCTAGTCCTTTGCTACCGATCCAATCGGTTCCATCGGATATCTCCGGGAGTTCAGAAATGCAGCATAGCCGTTTGAGCGCGACCGCGCGCGTCACGCTTTCGAAGCCCGATATCATCATGAGCAGGCTTCTCGAACATTTCGCGGAATATGCCGACATTTCCTCGGCTGAGCGAAGGGGTGAGATCGCGCTGTCCTATGGGCGCGCGATGATCGAGGCTGATGATGAGAGCCTGACCTTCCATGCCGAAGGCGAGGACGATACCGGGCTTGCCTATATGAAGCACTCCATGGCCGAGCATGTTCTGGAATTTGCCGATGGTGAGACGCCGAGGATCGTCTGGATCGGCGATGGCGCTGCCGGCGCGCCGCTGCCTTATTTCCGCGAGATGCGCGTCGTCTCGGCCCGCAATGTGACGCCGCATATGCGGCGCGTGCGGCTTAGGGGGCGGAATCTCGAGCGTTTCGCGCGGGGTGGGCTGCATATCCGCCTGTTTTTCCCGCCGAAGGGCGTGACCACGCCGCAATGGCCCGTCACCGGTGAAGACGGTCGGCCGCTCTGGCCGGATGGCGAGATGAAACTTACCAACCGTGTCTATACGATCCGCAATATCGACGTCGAGATGGGTGAGGTCGATATCGATATCGTCATTCACGAGGGCGACGAGACGCCCGGGTCCTCCTTTGCATTGAATGCAGGAGAGGGCGATCCGGTGGGGATGACCGGGCCCGGCGGCGGCAGCGTTGGCGAGGCCGACTGGTATCTGCTGGCCGGCGACGAGACGGCGCTTCCCGCCATCGGCCGCATTCTGGAAAGCCTGCCGGCCCATGTGAAGGCCGTGGTGCGCATCGAGATTGAGAATGCCGCCGAGGAGCAGGATTTGCGCTCGGACGCCGATGTCGATCTCGTCTGGCTGCATCGCGACGGCCGGGAAGCGGGAACGACAACGCTTCTCGAAGATGCGGTTCGCGCGGTGGAATTTCCGGCTGAGGGAACGCGTGCATTCGCCTGGGCGGGTTGCGAATTCGCGGCTTTCCGCGCCATCCGCAGCTATCTGCGCAAGGAACGCAAGCTCGACCGGCAGGATCATCTTGTCGTCGCCTATTGGCGGCGCGGGTTCGATGGCGACAATGCAAGGCGTGACAAAGACGACGGCAATTGATATCGGGGGCGATATCAATCGATGTCTGGTGGTTCTCGCCGGATAAACCCAGGTTCTGACTTATGCTCCGCCGGTTTTTCTCCTATTACAGGCCCTATAAGGGCCTGTTCCTGCTCGATTTCGGCTGCGCGGTGCTGTCGGGGCTTCTGGAACTCGGCTTTCCCATGGCGATCAAGGTGTTTATCGACCATCTCCTGCCGGGGCAGGATTGGGTGTTGATCCTGCTCGCCTCAGCCGGGCTTCTCGTGGTCTATCTCGTCAATACCGGGCTGATGGCGGTCGTGACCTATTGGGGGCATATGCTCGGCATCAACATCGAGACGGAGATGCGCCGCAAGCTGTTCGATCATCTGCAGAAGCTCTCCTTCCGCTTCTACGACAACAACAAGACCGGGCATCTGATCGGCCGCGTCACCAAGGATCTGGAGGAGGTGGGCGAGGTCGCGCATCATGGGCCGGAAGATCTCGTCATCGCCATCATGACCTTCCTCGGCGCCTTCGTGCTGATGTTCACGATCAATGTGCATCTGGCGCTGATCACCGTCGCCGTCGTGCCGCTGGTGGCGTGGGTGACCAGCCGTTATGGCGGGCGCATGACGCAGAACTGGCAGGCGCTTTATGGCCGCGTCGGCGATTTCAACGTGCGCATCGAGGAGAATGTCGGTGGTATGCGCGTCGTCCAGGCGTTCGCCAATGAGGAATATGAGCGCAAGCTCTTCGCGCGCGACAACAGCCGCTATCGTGAGACCAAGCTCGATGCCTACCGCATCATGGCGGCGAGCACGTCGCTCAGCTACATGTCGATGCGGCTGACACAGCTCATCGTCATGCTGGCGGGGACATGGTTCGTGCTGCATGGGCAATTGACCAATGGCGGGTTCATCAGCTTCCTGCTGCTGGTAACCGTGTTCATCCGCCCGGTCGAGAAGATCAATTCGGTCATCGAGACCTATCCGAAGGGGATTGCCGGGTTCCGCCGCTATACCGAGCTTCTGGATACCGAGCCTGATATCGTCGATGCGCCGGATGCGGTTGCGGTGTCGGGTCTCAGCGGTGAAATCCGCTATCGCGGCGCCAGTTTCGGCTATAGCGCCGAGCGGCAGGTGTTGCGCGATATCGATCTGGAAATCCGCGCGGGCGAGACGGTGGCTTTCGTCGGCCCATCTGGGGCCGGCAAGACCACGCTCTGCTCGCTGCTGCCACGCTTCTATGAGATCGAGGCGGGCGAGATCACCATTGACGGCGTGGATATCCGCAAGATGACGCTCGCCTCGCTGCGCAGCCAGATCGGCATCGTGCAGCAGGACGTGTTCCTGTTCGGCGGCTCGATCCGGGAAAACATCGCCTATGGCCGGCTCGATGCGAGCGACCGGGAGATCGAGGCCGCAGCGCGGCGCGCAAGGCTCGATACGATGATCGCGAGCCTGCCCGAGGGCTACGACACCATCATCGGCGAGCGCGGCGTGAAACTGTCGGGCGGCCAGAAGCAGCGTCTGGCGATTGCGCGCATGTTCCTGAAGAACCCGCCGATCCTCATTCTCGACGAGGCGACATCGGCGCTCGACACCGAAACCGAACGCGCCATCCAGCAATCGCTTGCCGAGCTTTCCGCAGGACGCACAACGCTGGTTATTGCGCATCGGCTGGCGACGATCAGGAATGCCGACCGGATCGTCGTGGTGGATGAGACCGGCGTGGCGGAGCAGGGGCGGCATCGTGACCTGATTGCCGCAGATGGGGTTTATCGGCGGCTGCATGATGCGCAGTTCGAGTTGACGGGGAGCTGATTGAAGGGCTGTGTTGGAGCGTCCTACCTTCGTTGATCCGTCAGAATCGCACTCGAGATAATTTCGAATAGACGATCCGCGCGTGGCGCAAGCGAAGGCTGGTCGCCGATCCATGATAGCGCGCCCACCAGTGCGAACAGGTCCGCGCCATCCATGTCGGAACGCGCCACACCTGCGGTCTGAGCGCGGACGAGGAGCCGCGTACCGGCTGCTTTCATGGTGACGCATGAGGCATGAAGCGCGGAATTTTCATCCGCGATTGCAGCCACCATCAAGGCGATGGCGCCGCTGTAATTATGCGCCATCGCGACGGTTTCACGCAGCCACGTCACAAGGGCGTCACCGGGCGCGCCCGGTGTTTCGAGTTCGCTGGCCCTTTCCGTCAACTCGTTGAATTTTGTGCGGAGCAAGGCTTCAAGCAGCGCCTCCCTGGTCGGAAAGTGGCGGTACAGCGTGCCGAGGCCCACGCCTGCCTTGCGAGCAATGTCACGCAACGACGCGTCGGCGCCTTGCTCGGTCACGACGGCGCGCGCCACGGCGAGTAGTTGGTCGTAGTTCTTTTTCGCGTCGGCTCGCATCATCTCACCTTGACAAACGGAGCATCGCTCCGAATATTAGAGCGGAGCACTGCTCCGAATTAATAGCACATCCGCCGCAAAGGAAAAGCGATGTCGAGTGAAACAATGAAAGCAATCCGGATTCACGAATTTGGTGGGCCAGAAGTTCTGCGCTACGAGGATGCGCCGAAGCCTGAACTGAAGTCGGGAGAGGTGCTGGTTCGCGTTCACGCCATTGGGATCAATCCTCCCGACTGGTATTTGCGCGATGGCTTTAAAGCGCTTGCTCCGGAATGGCGTCCGCAGGGGAATTTCCCGATCATTCTGGGGACCGATGTATCAGGCGTTGTCGAGGCTGTTGCCGAAGATGTGCAAGGCTTTTCCGTCGGAGACGAAGTTTACTCGATGGTGCGTTTTTTCAGCGTCGGGGAAAGCAAGGCATACGCTGAGTATGTCAGCGTGCCGGCGTCCGACCTTGCGCTGAAGCCGGCGGGCATTGACCATTTGCAGGCCGCAGCGGCGCCGATGGCACTGCTCACGGCATGGCAGTTCCTTGTCGAGCTTGGGCACGAACAGCCAAATCCACTTCAAGCGGAACTGCATCGGCCGGTGCCGCTTGATGGCAAGACGGTGCTTATCAATGGTGCGGCAGGCGGCGTTGGGCACTTGGCGGTGCAACTGGCGAAGTGGAAGGGCGCGCATGTCATTGCGGTCGCTTCGGGCAAGCATGAGGCGTTTCTTCGTGATCTCGGCGCGGACGAGTTCATCGATTACACGAAGACACCTCCCGAGGACGTCGCGCATGACGTTGATCTCGTCCTCGACACGCTGGGTGGTCCGACCACCGGTCGCTTCTTGCGCACGCTCAAGCGTGGCGGGGCGTTGTTCCCGGTGTTCATCGGCTTTTCCGACGCAGAGGAAGCGTTGAGGCTGGGCATAACGGTTTCGATGACCCAGGTGCGTTCAAATGGCTCACAGCTCGCAGAAATCGGACGCTTGCTCGATGCCGGGACGGTTCGCGTCGCCATAGACAGCACGTTTCCGCTTAGCGATGCGCAAAAAGCGCACGAGCGCGCCGCTAGCGGACACATCCAGGGCAAGATCGTGCTCAGAGTCGGCGCAAGCTTTTGATTTTACGCGCTCTTGCGTCGGAACCCTTCGCTCGCGTGCATCAAATTCTCCGTATAGGCTTGGCTGACCTTGCCGCTCGCAAGATCAGCCGCATCGAGATGTTCGACGATATTGCCGTTCTGCATGACGACCAGCCGTTCGCACATATGGGTGATGACGGCGAGGTCGTGGCTGACCATGACGAAGGTCAGCTTGCGGTCGCGGCGGATCTGTTCGAGCAGATTGAGCACTTCGGCCTGAACCGAGGCGTCGAGCGCCGATGTCGGCTCGTCGAGGAGCAGGATCGAGGGTTCGACGATCAGCGCGCGGGCGATGGCGATGCGCTGGCGCTGGCCGCCGGAGAGCTGGTGCGGATAGCGGAAGCGGAAGCCGGAACCGAGCCCTACCTCGTCGAGCGCCCGGACGATGCGCTGTTCTCCGTCGCTGAAGCCGTGAATGGCGAGCGGTTCGAGCAGCAGGCGGTCGACGGTC
Organism: Phyllobacterium phragmitis; assembly: GCF_002980495.1. Lineage (GTDB taxonomy): Bacteria > Pseudomonadota > Alphaproteobacteria > Rhizobiales > Rhizobiaceae > Paramesorhizobium > Paramesorhizobium phragmitis. The sequence goes on along the minus strand of NZ_PVBR01000025.1, from coordinate 31,972 downwards.
TGGCGCGGGTGAAGCGAGCCGTAGGGGTCCTGGAACACCATCTGCACGGTGCGGTAGAAGGTTTTTCCGCGCGGAGTGGTGACGGGCTTGCCGTCTATGAGGATTTCGCCTGATGTGATCGGGGCAAGGCCTGCGACGGCGCGCAGCAGCGTCGATTTGCCGGAACCGGATTCACCGACCAGCCCGAAGGATTCCGCCCGCGCCACGTCGATACTGACGCCTTTCAGTGCGCGGAAATGGTCGTAGACGACTTCGAGGTTGTTGATCGAGAGCGCGGGAGATGCGGCGTTGGTCATAGCGACCACTCCGCCTGGCGCTGCAGGGTGGGCAGGGGATGACGGTCGGCGCCGATCTTCGGCATGCAGTCGAGCAGGCCTTGCGTATAGGGATGTTTGGCATTGGCGAGGTCGCTTGCCGCGATCTCCTCGACGATGCGGCCGGCATACATGACGATGACACGATCGCAGAAGGAGGAGACGAGGCGCAGATCGTGCGAAATGAAGATCAGCCCCATGCCGCGCTCGGCGACGAGGTTGTCGAGGATGCCCAGCACTTCGAGTTGCACTGTGACGTCGAGGGCGGAGGTCGGCTCGTCGGCGATGAGCAGTTCCGGCCCGGCGATCAGCATCATGGCGATCATGGCGCGCTGGCCCATGCCGCCGGAGACTTCGTGCGGATAAAGATCGAAGACGCGCTCGGGATCGCGGATCTGCACGGCCTCCAGCATTTCCAGCGTGCGCGACCGCGCCTCGTTGCGGCCGACATTTTCATGGGTGCGGAGCGTCTCGACGATCTGACGGCCGATGCTCATGACGGGGTTGAGCGAATATTTCGGATCCTGCAACACCATGGCGATGCGGCTGCCGCGCAGCGCCCGGCGTTCCCGCGCCGATATCTTCAGAAGATCGATGCCGTCGAATTCGAGGCGCTTTGCGGTCACCTGCGCATGCGGCGGCGTCAGCCCCATGATGGCGCGGCCGGTCTGCGACTTGCCGGAGCCGCTTTCGCCGACGATACCGAGCCGTTCACGCCCGAGCGAGAAGGAAATATCGCGCACTGCCTCGATCGTTCCGGTGCGGGTGGGGAAACGCACGTGCAAGTCTTCGACGTCGAGAAGCGTGCTCATTGGTTGCTGCCTCTGGGGTCGAGCGCATCGCGCAGGCCGTCGCCGAGAAGATTGAAGCCGAGGCTGACGATGAGGATCGCCAGGCCGGGCATGGCGGCGACCCACCACTGGTCGAGAATGAAACGACGGCCGGAGGCGATCATCGCGCCCCATTCCGGCAATGGCGGCTGCGCTCCGAGGCCGAGGAAGCCGAGGCCGGCGGCGGTCAGGATGATGCCGGCCATGTCGAGTGTGACGCGCACGATGAGCGATGACAGGCAAAGCGGCATGATGTGACGGATGACGATGCGGGTGGGGGACGCGCCCATCAACTGCACGGCAGCGATATAGTCGGAATTGCGCACCGTCAGCGTTTCGGCCCGCGCGATGCGCGCATAGGGCGGCCATGAGGTGATGGCGATGGCGATGACGGCATTCTCGATCCCCGGTCCAAGCGCCGCGACGAAGGCGAGCGCCAGGATGAGTTTCGGAAAGGCCAGAAAGATATCGGTGATGCGCATCAGCACCGCATCGACCCATCCGCCCGCATAGCCGGCGACGGTTCCCACCAGAAGGCCGACGGGTGCGGCGATAATGGCGACGAGCAGGACGACATAGAGCGTCAGCCGTGAGCCATAGATCAGCCGCGAGAGAATATCGCGGCCCTGATCGTCGGTGCCGAGGAGATAGTCGCCGCTGGGCGGCAGAAGCCGCGTGGTGCGCAGATCGCCGAGGGTGGGTGAATAGGGCGCCAGCAGATTGGCGAAGGCGGCGACGAAGAGCAGCGCCAGGATGATGATCAGGCCGACGACGGCGAGCTTGTTGGCGCTGAAGCGCCGCCAGATCATGTAGAAGCGGCCGAGCCGCGCCTGCATGCGTGATTGCGGCCGGTCGGAGAGGAGCCAGTCGCGGCGGGTCTGCCGGGCTGTTGGGGTGAGTTCGCTCATCGTGCGCGCGTCCTGGGGTCGAGTGTCCGATAGAGAAGATCGGAGACGAGATTGAGGGCGATGAAGACCGAGCCGATGATGATGGTGCCGCCGAGAACAGCGTTCATATCGGCGTTCTGCAGCGAATTGGTGATGTATTGGCCGAGCCCTGGCCAGGCGAAGACGGTTTCGGTGAGAACCGAACCTTCGAGCAGTCCGGCATAGGAAAGCGCGATCACGGTTACCAGCGGCACGGCGGCGTTGCGTAGCGCATGCCGCCAGATGATGCGGCTCTCCGACAAACCCTTGGCGCGCGCGGCGACGATATATTCCTGTTCCAGCTCGTTCAGCATGAAGGAGCGGGTCATGCGGCTGATATAGGCAAGCGAATAATAGCCGAGCAGGCAGGCGGGCAGGACGATGTGGCTGAGAATGTCGCGCAGGGCGTCCCATTGGCGCTGCAGAACAGCGTCGATGATATAGAAACCGGTAATCGGGGTGAATGTGTATTCGAACACGACATCGATGCGTCCGGGCCCTGCCGTCCAGCCGAGGCGGGCATAGAAGATCAGAAGCGCGATCAGGCCGAGCCAGAAGATCGGCACGGAATAGCCGAAAAGGCCGATGATCCGCACCGTCTGGTCGATGAAGCTGCCACGCTTGACGGCGGCCAGAACGCCGAGCGGAACCCCGATCAGCGAGCCGATGAGCGTTCCGAGCGTGGCCAGTTCCATCGTCGCGGGAAAGACGCGGCGGATATCGGTCATGACCGGATTGCTGGTCAGAACGGATGTGCCGAAATCACCGTGGAGAACCTTCGAGACATAGATGAAGAATTGCGTGTAGAGCGGTTCGTTCAGGCCCAGTTCTTCGCGCGTTCGCGCGATGGCGCTGGCTGGGGCACGATCGCCAAGGATCGCCAGCACCGGATCGATGGGAATGACGCGGCCGATGAAGAAGGTCACGGCGAGAAGACCGAGATAGGTCGTGGCCACGATGACCAGGAATGTGCCGATCGAAAAGGCCAGCCTGGTGGCGCGGGCGCGTCCACGCCCGGCCATCGGCGTCATGTCAAGCGAAGCCACAGCTTATTTCTTCGAGACCGTGAAGACGTAGTTGGTATCGAAGGAGGGGCCGAGCTTGAAGTTCTCGACATTATCGCGGAGGCCCGCCACTTCGGTCTGCTGATAGACCAGGATGAAGGGCCCGTTCTCGAGAACTTTCTTCTGAAGGTCGTGATACATTTCCACACGCTTGGCGTTGTCGCGCTCGAGGACCGCGGCCTTGGTTTCCTTGGTCAATTCAGGGATGTCCCAGGCATTGCGCCAGGCAAGTGTCTTCGACGAGGCGTCATCGCTGTTGTCGGGGTTGGAGGAGAACGTCTCGGCGTTGCTGTGGGGATCCCAATAGTCGACGCCCCACTGGCCGTAGTAGATGTCATGATTGCGGGCGCGATATTTGGTCAGCGTCTGCTTGCCGTCGCCCTGGATGATCTCCAGCTTGATGCCAGCCTTGGCGAAGGTCTGCTGCACGGATTCAGCAATACCGGAATCGGGCTGAATGCTGCGTATATCGGCGGTAATGGAAAACCCGTCCTTGAGCCCGGCTTCTGCCAGGAGTTCCTTGGCCTTGTCGACATCGAGCTTATAAGGGGTCTCATCGAGTTCCCCGAGCATGCCTTTCGGCAGGAAGGTCTGATGGATCTCGCCCAGGCCCTTGATGAGGGTCTCACCGATCCCCTGATAATCGATCAGATATTTCAGTGCTTCGCGCACTTCCGGCTTCGCCAGCGTCTCGTTCTTCTGGTTCAGACTGAAATAATAGACCGTACCCTTCGGGGTGCTGGTCAGCGATATGCCTTCTTCCTTCGATACCGCGGTGATGTCGCCGGGATTGAGATTACGTGCGACGTCGATATCGCCCTTTTCGAGCAGCAGGCGCTGTGTCGCGCTTTCCTTGACATGACGGTAGATGACGCGGGCAAGCTTGGCCTTCTCGCCATAATAATTGTCGTTGCGTTCGAGAACGAGGATCTCATTGGCGCGCCAGTCGCGGATTTTCATCGGGCCCGAACCGGCATAATGCGTCTTCAGCCAGGCATTGCCGTAATCATTGTCGACGACGTTTTCCATGACCAGCTTCCTGTCGACGACGGAACCGACATTGGCCGTGAGGCAGTTGAGCACGAAACTTGGTGCATAGGGCTGATCGACGGTCAGCACGAAAGTGGAGGGATCGGTGGCCTTGACCATCTGGTCGACATTGTCCGGCGTCAGACCGAACTGGGTGAGAATGAAGGCCGGGCTCTTGTCGATCTTGACGGCGCGCTGGAACGAGAAGGCAACGTCCTCGGCGGTGAGCGGATTGCCCGAGGCAAATTTGAGATCGGGCTTGATCTTGAACGTATAGGTCAGGCCGTCGTCGGAAACGGTCCAGCTTTCGGCGATATCGTTGACGATCTTCGACGGATCATCGATGTCGAGGCGGACGAGCCGGTCATAGCCATTGCCCATGATCTCGCCGGCGCTGAGCTCGAAGGCTTCGCCAGGATCGAGCGTGATGATATCGTCAAACGCGAAAGCGATCACCAATGTGTCCTGCGGCGTTGCCGTCCAGGCCGGTCCCGTTGCCGCGATAACTGCAGAAATCGCCGCGCTGGCGGCAAGAATGCGAAATCGTCCGAAATTCATCATCATCGTTCCCTTATCTCAACATCGTTTGGCGCGCGTCAGCCGATGGGGCAGTCCTTCAGCCGCATGACCTTACCTGGAAGTCTGCAACTTTATCGGGATCATGCTTCATGCCATGCGGCGCGCAGCACCCTCAACCAGTTCCCGCAGCATATCTTCGCGAGTTCATCTTTACCATATCCGGCTCTGCGCAGGCCGACAATGAGGTTTTGCGTGCCTGCGGCATCGCCGATCTCCCTGGGGATGAGCGCGCCGTCGAAATCCGAGCCGAGCGCGACACAGTCGATGCCGACCCGCGAAACCATATGATCAATGTGGCGGACCATATCGTCGATCGGCGTGTCGGCATTTTCCCTTCCGTCGGCACGCAGCATGGTGACGGCGAAGTTCAGGCCGACGAGGCCCTTGCGCTCGCCGATCGCATCGAGCTGACGGTCGGTCAGGTTGCGGGCGACGGGGGTCAGCGCATGGGCGTTGGAATGGCTGGCGACCGGCGGCTGGTCGCTCAGTTTCACCACATCCCAGAAGCCTTTTTCGGTCATATGCGCCAGATCGATCAGGATGCCGAGCCTGTTGCAGGCCTTGACGAGTTCCCGGCCGGCCTCCGTCAATCCCGGCCCGGTATCGGGGCTCATGGGATAGGCGAAGGGCACGCCGTGGGCGAAAATATTGTTGCGGCTCCAGACGGGACCGAGCGAGCGCAGGCCGGCGGCATAGAACACCTCCAGCGTCGACAGATCCTTGTCGATCGCTTCGCATCCCTCCATGTGGAGCACGGCGGCAAAGCGGTTCCGGGCCTCAGCCTTGTCTATGTCAGCACCGGTCCGGCAAAGGCTCCAGCCGCCGGCCCGCTCGATCCTGTGGGCGATAGCGGCGAGCTCAAGCGCGATATCGAGGGAACGTGGGCGTTCGAGCGGCGCGGAGAGCGGTGTCTCATAATGCCCATTTGCATCGGGGGCTTTCAGGGCAAGGCCCTTTTCAGACGGGATATAGATGGCGCAGAGGCCGCCCATGACGCCGCCCTTGCGTGCGCGGGGCAGGTCGAGATGGCCATGATCGGTGCCGTCGATGAACTCGCGCGCGGGATCCGAACCTTTGCGGGCATTCTTCCACAATCTCAAAAGCACATCATTATGACCGTCGAAAACGGCTTGCATCGCATGATCCTCGGTTGATGGATTGGCAGGAAGCGGTGTTGCACGGGGAAACTAGACGACAAGCTGTCGTGAGTCGCCGCCTTCATACAAGAAAATTTGCCGGGGATGACGAATCTGGTGTAATTTTAAGGGGTAAACCTATGTCTTTGTCGTGCTTTTTCGAAATAACCCATCAAAATATATAATATATAGGCTCCATTTTATTGGGATTTCGCGATCCGGATTTCTGATGCACGATGGTCAAGCTGGCAATCCCACCCAGCCTTGAGGCCCGGAGCTCCCAAGCCCGCTAGCCCCGGAACCCGGGTCTCTTCTTTCTTTCCTCCTCCCCAGGAAAAAGCCGCCTTATACAGGCGGCTTTTTCTTTTCAAATCATGTGACCCGGAGAGGGGTGTCAGAACTTGTAGTTGACGCCCGCCTTGATCGCATGATTGCTGAGGTTTTCGCGCCGATTCCGACCTGCAACTTCCGTCTTCACATCGCCGAAACGCATGTAATCATATTCGGCCTTGACCGAGAGAGGGCCGGAGATCACCTGTTCGACGCCCGCGCCGACGAGAACGCCGCCTTCCCAATTGCTGCCCGAGGTGACGGTGCCTTTCGGCTTGAACTTCGTCGCGCCATAGCCGAGCGTGCCATAGACCAGCGTCTTGTCCATGGCGACGCCGGCGCGCGCCTTGGCGACGCCGCTCCATGATTGCTGCAGCGTTCCGCCGTTGCCGAGACGGTGTTCGGCTTCGGCGAAATTCGCCTCGATCTCGCCGCCATAGACGAATTTTCCGTTCTGGAAATTCTTACCCGCGACGACGCCGACAAGCGCGCCGGTGCGGTTGGAAAACGGGCTCGGGAATTGCGAGGATGACGCGCCGATCTGTGCGCCGACATAGTTGCCAGACCAATCATGAGCGGTATCGAACGAAACCGGATCGGCATAATAATCGTCGGTTCCCAGATCCGCGGCCGATGCGGCTGCGGGGGGAAGGGTGGCAACAAGCCCGGCGAGGGCGGCGAGATAAAGATTGCGCCTGAACATGATCGAACTCCGATATGCAATGCACCGGCATTCGAAAGGCTGCCGGTCTCATGGGTTTTGGCACGGCGGGAACGGCTGTCTGCGCGTGCCGGAAAGACTGTCCGCCCTTAACGGGGCGTCAGCTTTCATTTAGGCAAAATGCGCCGGAAATGCGTAAAATTCGATATTAATTGTTTGTTTTCGCTACTGAAATTCGGCTTATGCTTAACGATTGGTAAAGATCGTCAGTGCAGCGGCCAGAAATAAATCAGCGCCGGAATTGCCGTCAGTACGATGATGATCGACAAGGGCAGGCCGAGGCGCGGATAGTCGCTGAATTTATAGCCGCCGGGACCCATGACCAGCGTGTTGCACTGATGGCCGATGGGTGTGAGAAAATCGCAACCTGCGCCGATCGCGACAGCCATCAGGAAAGCTTCCGGCCTGAAGCCGAGGCCGGTGGCGAAACTGGTGGCGATCGGCGCCATGACCAGAACCGTCGCGGCATTGTTGAGGAAAGGCGTGACCGCCATGGCTGTGATGAGGATAAGGCCAAGCGCGCCATAAGGGGGCAATTGGTGGCCGAAGACGGTCAGCCAGTTTGCGATGACGTCGCTGGCTCCCGTCGTCCGCAGCGCATCGCTGACGGGAATGAGGGTGGCGAGCATGACGAGAATGGGACCATTGACTGCGCCATAGACGTCGCGGACGGGGATTGTCCGGAAAAGCACCATGGCGACGGCTGCCGCAAAGAAGGCGATGGGGACCGGCAGCATTCCCAGCGACGTCGTGCCCATGGCGAGGATGAGAATGATGAGCGGGATCAGCCCGCGGCGGAAACTGCCGAGCAGGATCGGGCGCTTGGCCAGCGGAAGGCAGCCGAACTCGCGCAGAATGTTCGGCAGGTTCGAATCCTTGCCCTGAAGCACGATGATATCGCCGAGGCGGAAGACGATTTCGCCAAGCCGCTCCTTGATGCGCTCGCCCTGGCGGCTGACCGCCAGAAGATTGACGTCATATCTGTCAAACAGCGCCAATTGCCTGGCCGAGAGGCCGATGAGCGGCGAGCCGTCGACGACGACCGCCTCGATGGCGTCGAGATCGGCCGAGCGCTCGTCGGCCGAAGGTTTGCGCTGGGCGGAAAGGACCAGTTTCCCCTGAGTGATGATCTGGTCGAGGGCTTTCGGATCGCCTTCGATGAGGAGAATGTCGTTTTCCCGCAGAACGGCGTCGGGAAGCGGCGGCATGTGGCGGTCGCCGCGCACGATCGAGGTCACCATCGCATCGCCTTCGGCGGATTTGACGAGATGGGCCACGGTCTTGCCGAGAGCCGAGGAATCCTTCGACACCGTCGCCTCGGATACGTAATTGTTGATCTCGATGGCTTCGTCCATGGAAGCCGTTTCGCGGGTCCTGACCGGAACGAGCCAGTAGAACAATATCAGGAAAACGACACCGACGGCGGCTAGCGTCGCGCCGACCGGCGTGAAATCGAACATGGTGAAGCTGTGCCCGGTCATCTCGCCGCGAATACGCGAGACGACGATGTTGGGCGAGGTTCCGATCTGGGTCATCAGGCCGCCGAGCAGCGAACCGAACGCCATCGGCATCAGGAATGTGGATGGCGAGACATTCGAGCGCTTGGCGAACTGAAAGGCGATGGGGATCATGATCGCCAGCGCGCCGATATTCTTGACGAATGCCGCGAGCACGGTGACGGTGATGACCAGGACGGCCAGTTGCCCCCTGACAGAGGTCAATCCCGGCGTCAGCCGCTGGACCACCGTTTCCATCAATCCGGATCTCGCAACGCCGGCGCTGACGATGAGCGCGCTTGCGACGATGATCACGATCTCATCGCTGAACCCCTTGAACGCCGCGTCGAAGGGCACCACCCCGACCGCGACGGCGACGAGAAGAGAACATGCCGCCACGATGTCATAACGGAAGCGTCCCCAGATGAACGCGGCCATCATCAGTGTAATGACTGCAACTGCCAGTGTCTGCTGGGCTGTCATGAGGCTGTCTTCACTCCGGCTGAAAGCACGTGATCCAAGGATATTTGGCCAAAGCTGTCTGGTTCCGTTGTTCCGGTTAAAATACCGGAAGGGAAACTTCAGGTGCCGGAAAGCTGTCAGTCTGGCCCATACGCTTGCAACTCACCAATTTGTAATTCACTGAAATGGTTTTGCACATCTTTAACAATTCGCGAGCCATCCCAACGGGATGCGACTCGTCCCCCAAATCGAGGGATATCACCCGGCTCACCGCAAAGAAAGCCGCATCAAAGAAGCACCAACGGGGCGGAGAGGCGGGACTTGTCTTCACCGCATCTTACCACGTGTCCTGCTGCAACCAAGCTTGATGACAGAGATTGATATATGGCAAGCTATGACCTTCATGAGGAGGCCGTAAGGGTTGAAGATCGTTTTTGGTTCGTGGCCGATCCGCTTTTTCGCGGGCGTTCCATTCCATAATTTTCTCGCGCTCGTGGACGAGGCGGGAGAGCCCTTGCGTGAACTCAATGGCGGCGCCCGCAAAGCTGACGGCACTTATAATTACCAGGCGCTCTACGGATCATTGGCGGTGGTCGAAACCAATTACTCCAGGCGCGATCCGCTCTACTTTCCGGAGTTCACCATTCGCCCGGCCTCGTACGCCTCCCTGCTATTTCAGGGAGGCGCGCAAGAAACCGAGGAGCGCTGGTCCGCGGCGCTCGCGGCCGCACTGGCGATCGAGCGTTCGGGACTGCGCTATTCGCTGCTTCGCAGGAACAGCAATTCCGTTGCCGCAGCGCTTGTGCAGGCGATGGGGCTGGCACTGCCGAAAGCCGCCTGCGGCCTCATTCGCGCGCCGGGCGGGCGAAACATCTTGCTGTCGGCCGCATCGCACCCGACGTGAATGCGCTTGCATTAGATAGTGTGCTTTCAGGCAGAAACGGTGTGTTCAGGCGTTTTTAGAGTGGTTCCTGTTTTGATGGAATTGCGAGGCGCCCCCCTCTGTCCTGCCAGTGGTTCTATTCAAAAATGAACCGCTCACATCTAGAGCTTCAGGGTACGGAGGCGCAGGGCGTTGGCGATCACCGATACGGATGACAAGCTCATGGCTGCCGCCGCGATCATCGGCGAGAGCAGGGTGCCGAAGATGGGGTAAAGCACGCCTGCCGCGATGGGTATGCCCAGCACATTGTAGATAAAGGCGAAGAACAGGTTCTGCTTGATGTTGCGGATCGTCGCTTCCGCCAGATGGCGGGCACGGACGATGCCATTGAGATCGCCCTTGACCAGCGTGATCCCGGCGCTTTGCATGGCGACATCGGCGCCGGTTCCCATGGCGATACCGACATAGGCTGCCGCCAGAGCCGGAGCATCGTTGACGCCGTCACCGGCCATCGCAACCTTCGCGCCCTTTGCCTGCAATTGGTCGACGAGCGCCTTCTTGCCTTCCGGCAGGACGCCGGCGCGGACCTCATCGATGTCGAGCTTCGCCGCGACGGCCCTTGCCGTGCGTTCCTCGTCGCCGGTCGCCATGATGATCTTCAGGCCGCGCGCGTGCAACTGGCTGATTGCCGCCGCAGCACTTTCCTTGATCGGATCGGCGACGGCGACGAGACCGGCGATCTTGCCATCGACGGCGACGTACATCGCCGTCTTTCCGGCCGAGCGCAGTGCGTCGGCCTGCCCCTTGAAGGAGGCCGCGTCGAGGCCGAGTTGCTGCATCATCGCCGCGTTGCCGAGCGCTACCGCCTTGCCGGAGATCTGACCGCGGACACCCTTGCCGGTGATTGCATCGAAATCTTTTGTGTCCTGCAGCTTGAGCCGACGCGCGCTGGCGCCCTCGACGATTGCTTCGGCCAGCGGATGTTCCGATCCCCGTTCGAGGCTGGCCGCGAGCGAAAGCAGTTCATCTTCCTTAAAACCGGGTGCTGCAATGACATCGGTGAGCTTTGGCCGGCCTTCGGTCAGCGTGCCCGTCTTGTCGATGATGATGGTGTCGACCTTGGCGAAACGTTCCAGCGCCTCGGCGTCCTTGGTGAGAACGCCTGCCTGCGCCCCGCGTCCGGTGGCGGTCATCACCGACATCGGCGTCGCAAGGCCAAGGGCGCAGGGGCAGGCGATGATCAGCACCGAGACAGCAGAGACGATCGCATAGATCATGCTGGGTGCGGGTCCGAATATCGCCCAGACGATGAAGGCGACGATGGCGACGAGCACGACCGTCGGCACGAAATAAAATGCGACGGCGTCGGCCAGTCCCTGGATGGGGGCGCGTGAACGCTGCGCCTTGGCCACCATCTCGACGATCTGCGCCAGCATGGTTTCGGCGCCGATCTTTTCGGTGCGGATGATGAGGGAGCCATTCTTGTTGAGCGTACCGCCGGTGACGTGATCGCCTTCCACCTTCTCGACCGGGACGGGTTCGCCCGTGATCATCGATTCATCGATCGACGTGCGGCCTTCGAGCACGATGCCATCGACGGGAACGGCGTCCCCCGGACGGACACGGAGACGATCGCCCGTCTGCACCTCATCGAGCGGGACATCGGTTTCCGATCCGTCTTCGGCGATGCGGCGCGCGGTCTTCGGCGCCAGGTCGAGCAATGCGCGGATCGCCGAGCCCGTGCGTTCGCGCGCCTTGAGTTCCAAGACCTGTCCGAGGAAGATGAGCGCGACGATGACCGCCGCCGCCTCGAAATAGACGGGAACCGAGCCGGCATGTCCGCGGAAGGAATGCGGGAACATATCGGGGAAGAGCGTGGCCACGACGCTATAGCCATAGGCGGTTCCAACGCCGATCGATATCAGCGTCCACATGTTCGGGCTGCGGTTGACGATCGAATCCCAGCCGCGCTTGAAGAAGGGCAGGGCGGCCCATAGCACGACGGGTGTGGCCAGGATGAGTTCCAGCCAGGCCGTCGGGCGCTCGCCGATCCAGGCGCGGACGGGCAGGCCGAACATCGGACCCATGGTCAAAACGAGAAGCGGGATGGAACAGACGGCGCTCACCCATAGACGGCGGGTGAAATCGATCAACTCAGGGTTCGGACCCTCGTCACCCGAGGGAACGCCCATGGGCTCGAGCGCCATGCCGCAGATCGGGCAGGAGCCGGGCTTGTCCTGGACGATCTCCGGGTGCATGGGGCAGGTGTAGAGGGCGCCCGGCTTGGCGGGCTCCTGCGGCCTTGGTTCGCCGCTTGCGTAACGCGCCGGATCCGCCTCGAATTTCTTCTGGCAGCCGGCGGAGCAGAAATGAAAGATATTACCTTCATATTCGGCGGTCGGCTTTCCCGCGGTCGGATCGACACTCATCCCGCAGACGGGATCGCGGGCTAGCGGCTGATCCGGGTGCGCGGCCATTTCGTGCCCATGATCGTGATGCTTGTGATCTTGCCCGTGCCCATGATTATGACCGTGAGCCATGATTTATCCCTTCCGTTTGCTTCGTCTCGAGCAAGATAAGGTTTCCTATCGTGGGAAGGTCAAGGGGCGGGGCAAAGGACGTCCCCTCTCTTGCGATTTCTAACACTTAGCCTCCGCTTCGCTCCAGCTAAGATGTTGAAATCGCTTTCTCCCCCGCAAGGGAGGGAGATAATGCCCGCATAGGTCTCTTGCCAATTACCAGCGTCTGCAATTGGCAGAAACGCTGGTAGCGCTGACACATCCTCAATCTCAACATAGTTCATCCGGTGATGCTGAAGGTCTGGGGCATCTCGCCGGGATCGGCCTTCTCGGTGACGACGCTGGAAACGGATGCGCCCGGCGGTCCCTGCCGGAGCCGGTCCAGCATCGTCGAAACCGCCGCTTCCGGCCCGGCGATCAGGGCTTTCACCGAGCCGTCATCCTCATTGCGCACCCAGCCGGTCAGGCCGAGTTTGATGGCCTCGGCACGTGTCCAAACGCGGAAGCTCACGCCCTGGACCCTTCCGGTGATGCGCACCAGCACTGCCGTATAATCGCGATCCAACCTTTCCTCCTTCTGATATCACAGGGTCAGGCCGGCGAGGCCCATGAACATGCGGAACAGCCCGGCCACCACGGCGAGCGCCGCCACGCTTAGCCCCCATATGAGCACCAGCCAACCGACGCGGCGCAACCACAGGAATTTTGCGGTCGGGCTTTCCGGCATCAGTGATAACCCTCGCCGGCTTTGACCTTGCCGCGGAAGACATAATAGGACCACGCGGTGTAGGCGAGAATGAAGGGGATGATGAACAGTGCGCCCACCAGGGCGAAGCCCAGGCTTTGCGGCGGACCGGCGGCATCCCAGATGGAGATCGAGGGCGGGATGATGTTCGGCCAGAGGCTGATGGCAAGGCCGGTATAGCCGAGGAACAGCAGCAGCAGCGTCAACACGAAGGGTGAGGCGTGCGGCTCGCCGCGCAGCACGCGGAGCATCAGGTACGCCACGACCAGCACCAGCACGGGGACGGGCGCGAAGTAGAACATGTTGGGCAGGGAGAACCAGCGGGCGGCGACGCCGGGGTGGATGAGCGGCGTCCATATGCTGACGATGCCGATCATGATGAGCAGGGCGAGCGTGCCGGGCCATGCGAATGCCCGCATCTGCTGCTGCAGCGCTCCCTCGGTCTTCATGATCAGCCAGGTGCAGCCGAGAAGCGCATAGGCGACGACGAGGGCGGCACCGGTGAAGATGCTGAACGGGGTTATCCAGGCGAGCGCACCTTCGTGATAGCCGCCGTCGACGACCGTAAAGCCGTTGATGAAGGATCCGAGGATCATGCCTTGCGAGAAGGTCGCGATATAGGAACCCCAGGCAAAGGCCTTGTCCCAGAACGGCTTGTGGGATTCATCCGATTTGAAGCGGAACTCGAAGGCGACGCCTCGCCAGATCAGGCCGGCGAGCATCGTCACCAGCGGCAGGTAAAGCGCGCTGAGGACAACCGAATAGGCCAGCGGAAACGCTGCCAGCAGGCCCGCGCCGCCCATGGCGAGCCATGTTTCGTTGCCGTCCCATACGGGCGCCACGGTATTGACCATCGTGTCGCGGTCTGTGCGGTCACGCACGAAGGGAAAGATGATGCCGATCCCGAGATCGAAACCGTCCATGATGACGTACATCATCAGGCCGAAGGCGATGATGATGGCCCAGATCAGCGGAAGATCGATACCCATGATATTTAATCCTCACGTTTTCCAGGAGCCGGATCGATATTGTCGGGGACGGCGGAGAGCGGCCGCGCCGCCCGCTCCGTCTGCCCATGTTCCCTGGCATCCTCGAATTTGTCGGGGCCTTTCGCCACCAGCTTCAGCATGTAGCTGACGCCCGTTCCGAAGACGACGAAATACATCACGATGAACAGGCCGAGCGTGGTGGACATGGCCAGCGCCGAATGGTCGGAGACGGCATCCTTGGTGCGCATGACGCCGTAGACCACCCAGGGCTGGCGTCCGATTTCGGTGGTGTACCATCCCGCCAGGATCGCGATGAGGCCAGCAGGCCCCATGGCGAGCGCGAAACGCAGGAACGGCTTCGACTTATACAATCTCCCCCTATACCGCAGCCAAAGGCTGGTGAGGCCGAGGAGGAGCATGAGAAATCCAAGCCCGACCATGATGCGGAAGGTCCAGAACACGATGGTCGCATTCGGCCGGTCCTCCTTGGCGAATTCCTTCAGGCCGGGGATCGTGCCGCCCCATTGATGCGTGAGGATGAGGCTGCCGATATCGGGGATCTGCACGGCATAGCGGGTCGTCTCGGCCTCCATGTCGGGCAGGCCGAACAGGATGAGCGGGAGGGATTCGCCCGGCTTGTTCTCCCAATGGCCTTCCACCGCGGCGATCTTGGCCGGCTGGTGCTTCAGCGTATTCAGCCCATGGGCGTCGCCGATGGCGATCTGGATGGGCGCGACGATGGCGACCATCCACATGGCCATCGACAGCATGGTGCGGGTCGCCCGCGTATTGTCGCCGCGCAAGAGATGCCACGCGCCGGAGGCGCCGACGAAAAGCGCGGTGGCGAGATAGGCGGCGACCGTCATATGCGCCAGCCTGAAAGGGAACGACGGATTGAAGATGACGGCCAGCCAGTCGACGGGAACCACCCTTCCGTCGATGATCTCGAAACCCTGCGGCGTCTGCATCCAACTGTTGGAAGCCAGGATCCAGAAGGCGGAGATCAATGTTCCGCCTGCCACCATGATCGTGGCGAACCAGTGCAGGCCCGGGCCGACCTTGTTCCAGCCGAACAGCATGACGCCGAGAAAGCCCGCCTCGAGGAAAAACGCGGTCAACACCTCATAGGCGAGCAGGGGACCGGTGATGCCGCCGGCAAACGACGAGAAATAACTCCAATTGGTGCCGAACTGATAGGCCATGACCAGGCCGGAGACGACGCCCATGGCGAAGTTGATGGCGAAGACCTTTATCCAGAAATGGTAGAGATCGCGATAGACGCTGTCGCGCTTCCAGAGCCACAAGCCTTCGAGGACGACGAGATAGCTGGCAAGCCCGATGGTGATCGCCGGGAAGATGATGTGGAACGAGATGGTGAAACCGAACTGGATACGCGCCAGTTCCAGCGCCGTCAGGCCGAACATGCCGATTGCCCTTCCACTCGGTTAGAAAGCAGGGTGGCGATCATAAGGCTTGTCGACATGAAAAGCTCCAAGAATTGGCCGGTCTTGATGAAATCGAGATCTGGCGGTGCATTTCCGGAGATTGCCCGTACGGAATCGACGGAACGGACGGATATTCCATAAGAATGCCCATCTTGAACGGGTACGTCGAGAAGAAATGCACTGTTGGGAAGAATAGCGCTGTTATCGCTGGTTGCGGCCTCAGCTTCCAAGAGTGATTGTCGTAACGTTCTTCAATGCTATAATGCATTCCATGATAGCGACGACTTCAATGATGACTGTTGCAACCATGCTCCTGGATGGGGGAGCAGGGTCGGCGTTGCATTAGTCACGCTTCTTGAGCCCTGTGTACCCTGCCAAGGTCGAGCAGGGGTTCAGGGATCCCCGCTCTCCCTGGTTAAACTGGAGAGCGAAAATGACATCCGATAGTGATCCTTCGAACCGAAACATCCGGCCCAATGCGGGCGCTGGTGGCCTTACCATACGCGCAACGCGTGTCGAGGACTGCGAAGCCCTGGCTGCGCTTGTCAATCTACCCGGATTTCGAGCGGGTACCTTGCGGTTGCCGTTCCAAACCATCGAAGGAACCCGGAAATGGTTGGAAAATCAAAGCGCGGATACACTCAACATCGTCGCGGTGCTCGAAGGCCGCCTCGTCGGGCATGCAGGTCTCAACCGGCACAGGGGGCGCCGTTCTCACTGCGCTGGAATCGGCATGGGCGTCCATGATGATCACCGGGGCGAGGGGATTGGAACGGCTCTGCTGGGGGCGCTCGTTGACGCAGCCGACAATTGGCTGGCACTCAAGCGCCTTGAGCTCACCGTTTATGTCGACAACGAGCCAGCGATTCGTCTTTACGAGAGGTTCGGGTTTCAGCGGGAGGGCATAAACCGGGCCTTCGCATTCAGAGCCGGCTGCTATGTCGATGCGCTCAGCATGGCCCGGCTTAATGCATAAAAACCATACGTTTTAGGCTACGGGAGGACAGACCAGCTGCCCTCCGCACACAGACAATAGATATTCAGCTGCAGCCGCTGGTCGCGCCGCAGGTGTCGCATTTCAGGCAGGTGCCGTTGCGCACCATGGTGAAATTCTGGCACTCCGAGCAGCTGTCGCCGGTATAGCCCTGCATCATCGATTTCATCCGACGGTCGGCCTCGATCTTCTTGGCCTCATTCTGGGCATCGGTCTTGGCACTCGCCGCCTCGGCAGCGGCCTGGTCGGAGAAGAGCGCCGTCGCGTCTTCGGGACCGTCTTCGGCAAAGCCCGCCGGGCGTTCCTCATAATCGCGTTTGAAGGCGGTGGCGCCGTCGGTCACAAGACCGATGGCCGGGCGGTTGCCGGGCGCGGCACTTGCTGCGGGAGCTGATTTCAGCGCCGTCACATTAGAGGCTTTCGGAGGGGAAGCCTTCGCCGGGGAGGCGGCTGCCGACCCCTTGGGCTCGGAGCTGCCCGAAACCAGCGTCGGCTTGTAGCCGCGTGTCCAGCCGGTCGAAAGCAGATTGGTCTTGCCTTCCTGAATGCCCTTGCCGAGTGCGGTATTGGAGAAATCGCTGGTGTCGACATGGGCGAGATCGTGACGGCCGAGATAGGAAACGGCGAGCTCGCGGAACACATAGTCGAGGATCGACGTGGCGTTCTTGATCGCGTCATTGCCCTGGACGATGCCGGCGGGCTCGAACTTGGTGAAGGTGAAGGCCTCCACATATTCCTCCAGCGGCACGCCATATTGCAGCCCAATCGAAATCGCGATGGCGAAATTGTTCATCATCGCACGGAAGGCTGCTCCTTCCTTGTGCATGTCGATGAAGATCTCGCCGAGGCGGCCGTCGCCGAATTCGCCGGTATGGACGTAGACTTTATGACCGCCGACCACGGCCTTCTGGGTATAGCCCTGGCGGCGATTGGGCAGCTTCTCGCGCTCGCGCACCACCTTCTCGACGATTCTTTCGACGATCTTCTCGGTGATCTGCACCGCACGGGCGGACGCCGGCGATTCGATCAGCGTCTCGATCGCATCGTCCTCGTCATCCTCATCATCGGCGATGAGGGAGGAATTGAGCGGCTGCGAGAGCTTGGAGCCGTCGCGGTAAAGCGCATTGGCCTTGAGCGCCAGCTTCCAGGACAGCATGTAGGCGCTCTTGCAATCCTCGACGGTGGCTTCGTTCGGCATGTTGATCGTCTTGGAGATCGCGCCGGAGATGAAGGGCTGGGCGGCCGCCATCATGCGGATATGGCTTTCGACCGAGAGATAGCGCTTGCCGACCTTGCCGCACGGATTGGCGCAATCGAAGACCGGGTAGTGCTCTTCCTTCAGGAAGGGGGCAGCCTCGAGGGTCATGGCGCCGCAGACATGGATATTGGCGGCTTCGATGTCCTTCTTCGCAAAACCGAGGGCCGGCAGAAGCTCGAAGGAGAAATCGTCGAGCTGTTCCTGGGTGAAGCCGAAGGTTTCCTTCAGCCAGTCGGCGCCGAGCGTCCACTGGTTGAAGACGAATTTGATGTCGAAGGCGGATTTCAGCGCGCCGTTCAGCGCCTCGATCTTCTCATCGGTGAAGCCTTTGGCCTTGAGCGAGCCGGGATTGACCGCCGGCGCCTGGTTGAGATTGCCGTGGCCGACGGCATAGGCCTCGATCTCGGCGATCTGGCTTTCAGTGTAGCCGAGCGTGCGCAGGGCCTCCGGCACGGCGCGGTTGATGATCTTGAAATAGCCGCCGCCGGCAAGCTTCTTGAACTTCACCAGGGCGAAATCGGGCTCGATGCCGGTGGTGTCGCAATCCATCACCAGGCCGATCGTGCCGGTGGGCGCGATGACGGTCGTCTGGGCATTGCGGTAGCCGTGCTTCTGGCCGAGCTCCAGCGCCTTGTCCCAGGCAGCTTTCGCATGTTCGATCAGCGTCTGATCGGGGCAATCCCCGGCCTTCAGGGGAACGGGATTGACGGCGAGCCCCTCATAGCCCTGGCCTTCGCCATGGGCGGCGCGGCGATGGTTGCGGATGACGCGCAGCATGTTGGCTTCGTTCGGCTTATAGCCGGGGAAGGTGCCGAGCTCATTGGCCATTTCGGCCGAGGTGGCATAGGAAATGCCGGTCATGATCGCCGTCAGCGAACCGCCGATGGCGCGGCCTTCATCGGAATCATAGGGGATGCCGGAGGTCATGAGCAGGCCGCCGATATTGGCGTAGCCGAGGCCCAGCGTGCGGTATTCATAGGAGAGCTTGGCGATTTCCTTCGACGGGAACTGCGCCATCATCACCGAGACTTCGAGAACGATGGTCCACAGGCGGACGGTGTGCTCATAGGCCTCGACGTCGAACTTGCCGTCCTTGCCGCGATAGGTCAGGAGGTTGATCGAGGCGAGATTGCAGGCCGTATCGTCGAGGAACATGTATTCCGAGCACGGGTTCGATGCGCGGATCGGGCCGGCGGCGGGGCAGGTGTGCCAGTCGTTCATCGTCGTGTTGAAATGCAGGCCCGGATCGGCGGACGCCCAGGCGGCATAGCCGATCTTCTCCCAGAGATCGCGCGCCTTCAACGTCTTGAGAACCCTGCCGTCCTTGCGGGCGGTCAGGTTCCAGTTGCCGTCATTTTCGACGGCGCGCAGGAATTCATCCTTCAGCGAGACGGAATTGTTCGAATTCTGGCCGGAAACGGTGAGATAGGCTTCCGAATCCCAATCCGTGTCGTAGGTCTTGAACTGGATATCGGTATAGCCCTGCCTGGCGAACTGGATGACGCGCTTGACGTAGTTTTCCGGGACCTGGTTCTTCTTGGCTGCCTTGATCTCGCGCTTCAGCGCCGGGTTCTTCGCCGGTTCATAGCAATCGCCATTGTCGGCTTCGCAGTTGACGCAGGCCTTCATGATGGCGGCCAGATGCTGCTTGACGATCTTCGAGCCGGTGACGAGGGCTGCGACCTTCTGCTCTTCCTTCACCTTCCAGTCGATATATTCCTCGATGTCGGGATGGTCGATGTCGACCACGACCATCTTGGCGGCGCGGCGCGTGGTGCCGCCCGACTTGATGGCGCCCGCCGCGCGGTCGCCGATCTTGAGGAAGGACATCAGGCCCGACGATTTGCCGCCGCCGGAAAGCTTTTCGCCTTCGCCGCGCAGATAGGAGAAATTGGAGCCTGTGCCGGAGCCGTATTTGAACAGGCGCGCCTCGCGCACCCACAGATCCATGATGCCGCCCTCATTGACGAGGTCGTCGCCGACGGACTGGATGAAGCAGGCATGCGGCTGCGGATGCTCATAGGCCGATTTGGACTTGGTCAGCTTGCCGGTCTGCCAGTCGACATAGAAATGGCCCTGGCCCGGACCATCGATGCCATAGGCCCAATGCAGGCCGGTATTGAACCATTGCGGCGAATTCGGCGCGACGCGCTGGGTGGCGAGCATGTAGCAGAGCTCGTCCATGAAGGCGCGGGCGTCTTCCTCGGAATCGAAATAGCCGCCCTTCCAGCCCCAATAGGTCCAGGTGCCGGCCAGCCGGTCGAAGACCTGCCTTGCATCCATTTCCGAACCGTAGCGCTCGGATTCGGGGAGGGCGGAGAGCGCCTCCTCATCGGCAACCGAACGCCACAGCCATGACGGCACCGCGTTTTCCTCGACCTTCTTCAGCCTTGCGGGCACGCCGGCCTTGCGGAAATATTTCTGCGCCAGAATGTCGGCCGCGACCTGGCTGAACTGGGTCGGCACGTCGATACCCTCCAGGCGGAACACCACGGAACCGTCGGGATTCTTGATCTCGCTCGTCGCCTTACGGAATGCGATATCCGCATAGGCCGACTGATTGTCCTTCGTGAAACGACGTTCGATCTTCATTGGGGCCATCCATATCTTGTATTATATAGCGACTTCCCGCGTCTTTTGTATCCCTGACACGGGCCGGCCGCATGTCCGCCGTATCCGGCTTCGCGTTTCGAAACCGGCTCTCCCTTACCGCGGCCGCCCTCCGGTCTCTCGAGACCTTCTTCGGGGAGCCGCGTGGGTCCATCTGCTGACACCTGATGATTATGATCCCGCAAACGGGATTCTCACATTATCTGGTGCTAATTATCGATGCAAACACTAAATGTTGTGTTAACGCATCATTCCCGCTTTTTGGGTCAGCGATCCTCGCATATCGCTGTCCCCACAAATCCGGCACAAAAAAACCTGACCGCAATTTGCGTGCGGGTACACGCATATTCCGTCAAAACAGGCTCTGATATCGGATGAAAAGCCGGCGCTCAAACGCCCGGCCACGCCACAAACAAAACGATAAGATCATAAAATGTGACTCGGACCAAAGCGTCAAGGGTTGGTTTGTTTCAAATTTATGACCTCAACATCTTGTGTGTCGGTTATGTGGATAACGGGGAGAAAGGACGGTCGGCAACAGCCATGACTTGCTATTATAGAGAGCCCGCATTTGCCGGAAATCGGAGGTTTGAAGGAGAGGTTCGGCCCGCATCGGCTCTGGCTATTTCCTGCCTGAACATGTTTTTAAGTATTTTCAAATATGCATGTCCGCAATGGCTGGAACATGCGCATGGAAATGAAGCTGAGAGCGGGTGAGATCGCCAAGAACGTCATCATCTGGTTCGCCTGCATCCTCGCCGGGGTGGAGTTGCTCGTCTATCTCTACTACGCGCCGATGGGCGCACAGCGATTGCGGTTCGAATTTCTCATTTCCGGCCTGATCACCGCGGCGGTTTCGCTCCCTGCCATCATCTACGGCATGATTTTGCGCGAGCGGCTGACCGTGGCGAACGCCACCATGTCGGAGTTGCTGCAAAGCGACGGGATGAGCGGCCTTCTCAATCGCAGCGCCTTCATGCAGCGCCTTGCGGCCTTCATGAAGGATGCCGAGCGCAGTGTCGGTGTCTTCGCCTATATCGACGCCGATCATTTCAAGGTCATCAACGACCGTTTCGGCCATGGGGTTGGGGATGCCGCCATTGGTCTGATCGGGGACTGTATCCGCCAGAATTCACGGGCAAGCGACCTGATGGGACGGCTCGCCGGACAGGAGTTCGGGGTATTTCTGGAAGGAGCGAACCTCAAGCAGGCGGTGATCATCGCGGAAAGGCTGCGGGCACAGGTTTCGCAAGCATCGCCGGAACTGGGGATCAAGGGGCTTCAGCTGTCGGTTTCGATCGGGCTTGCCGTCCATAAGCCTGGACAAAGCATCGAAGTCCTGATGAGCCAGGCAGACCGCAACCTCGATCTCGCCAAACAGGGCGGGCGCAATGTGGTGGTGGCCGATCTCCAGCGCTATACGGCCTGATTCCAGCATGGAAACACCGAGTTTTGGATCATTCTGTGCCGTTGTCGTGGCGTGGAAGGATCCGTCATTGCTTCGGTGTGAAATTCACATCAAGGGTGCAAGGCGCTGCAGGGAGAAGACGATACCGGCCTATTCGGCGGCCATGTTCTGTGCAGCACCGAATGTGCGCAGGATGGATTTGAGCTCGGGTTCATCGACCCGCTCGGCGGCTTCTTCAGGTGTCACCCATTCGTCCTCCCGCTCGCCGCGTTCGGGGAATTTCTTTTCCTGATGCGAGAAGCGGACGGAAAAAACATCGACCGTAAAGGCGCTGTTGGCCTCAGGCGGAAGGTCGGTCTTTTCGTAGGCGTAGCTGCCGAGAGGCCGGGTGGCGACGGCGCCGCGCACGCCCGCTTCCTCATATGCCTCGCGAAGCGCTGCCTGCGAAAGCGTTCTGCCGACCTGCGGCCAGCCCTTGGGAAGAACCCAGCGGCCCGTGCGCCGGCTGGTGATCAGCAGCACTTCCAGCCTGCCGTCGTGATAACGATAGACGAGGGCCGCAACCTGGCGCAAACGGCCAGATGAGGTTTCCATCCGCTTATCGGTAGCAACGATATGAGCCAGGTTCAGTTTCACAGCAGTTCTTTCCCAAACATCCCTTCACAAGATGGGTCGATTCGTTAAAATAACAACGCGGGAATGGGGAAAATGCCAAGAATTCGCCGAAAAATCTTGACTTTGCGGCAATCTGCACAGGTTTTTGTTTAAAAAACCGTTTGCGGATGCTTAGCCACGATGCCCTTTTGAAATAGGCTCCTGATAGCTGAAGCCCATGTCCCAGGGGAAATAGATCCAGGTGTCCTGCGAAACCTCGGTGATGAAGGTATCGACCATCGGACGGCCGAGCGGCTTGGCGTAGACGGTGGCGAAATGTGCCCTCGGCATCATCTCGCGCACCATGGCGGCGGTCTTGCCGGTATCGGTGAGGTCGTCGACGATCAGAACGCCTTCCCCTTCATTTTCCAGAAGGCTTGCGCCGACGCCTTTCAGGATCTGAAGTTTCCCCTGTTCGGTATAGTCATGATAGGAGGCGATGCAGACGGTCTCGATGAGACGGATGCCCAATTCCCGGCAGATAATGGCGGCCGGCACCAGCCCTCCACGCGTGATGGCGACCATGGCGCGCCATTCGTGCTGCATTCCGGCGATACGCCATGCGAGCGCGCGCGCGTCACGGTGAAACTGGTCCCAGGAAACGGGGAAGGCTTTATCGGGCATGGACATCGACGCGCTCCAGACGCAAACTTGCTAGATCATCTACAGCATCCTTGTGCGCCGGGAAGGGCGCACGGCGCTGTATTGCGGAAAACCGCTGGGGTGCGTGGTGTTAACCGGAAAAATCCGACGGTGGCAAGCGTCCGCTGCTCGAATAGTGTCGAGATGAGGGATGTGTCTGCGATGCCGGCTCCTCTATGCGAAGTCCGCTCAGCGCTCAAGCGACAAACCTCAACACAATCTAAGTGTTCTGCACCGCCGGAACTGTGGAGATGACGAGGCATGGATTCCTGTGACAAGCACAGGAATGACGGCGGTTTGGTTATTGGCGGTCAATTGCAGGCGTTTCCGCCGCAGAACGGTTGCTTATAGAGGCGAAGACGTTTTATTTCCGTCATTCCTGTGCTTGTCACAGGAATCCATGCCTCAGCGATGCCGCTGTTGCTACGGTTGGAATAGGGTGTTTACCACCGTCAAGATTGAGGAATGCCTGAACGCATCGTTTCCGCCTGAAAGTGAACTTCTCTAGATAACTTTTTGTTTTGTTTGTTTCTTTTGCACATTTGCGTCCAATTTCATCGGACACAGATGTTAGAAACAAACCACTAGCGCGAAAGCAGCGTCAGCCCCGGCATGTCGGTGAGGATCGCCCTGGTCACGCCGCCGAAGACCAGTTCGCGCAGCCGCGAATGGCTATAGGCGCCCATGACGAGAAGATCGATCCCATTGGCCAATATGTGCTGGCGGATCGTCTCCTGGGCTGAAAGCCCCTGCGAGGCCAAATGCTTGATGGCGACCTTGACGCCATGACGGTCAAGCGCCTCGGCAAGGGCCGTGCCGGCCATTTCGCTCTCCTGTTCGCTCGTTTCCGGCGGGTCGACCCAGACGATTTCGACGGATTTGGCGGCGATGAGCAAGGGCAGGGCGTCAAAGGCGGCGCGGGCGGCCTCACGCTTGCCGTTGAAGGCGACGACGATCTTCGAAATATCCGACGGTGCGGAAAAGGCATAGGGCACGAGAATAACCGGACGCCCGCTGTCGAAGATGAGCGCATCGGTCGTGTCGCTCGACGAATCCGGATCGTCGGGATCGGGCTGGCCGGCGATGATGAGATCGGCGCGGAATGCGCTTTGCAGGATGCCGTCGGCGCCGGCGCCGGTATCCGAGCGCACGATACGGAACTCATGCGGCAGATCCTGCTGCGCCATCTCGGCATTGAACAGGCCCTTGAGTTTCGCCGCATTCTCCTTGTGGCGCGCCTCATGCGCCTCGAACACCGTCGCATCGACGAAGCCGTTCGGGTCGGCATAGACGACGGGAGAGGGGGTCGCATAGATGCCGATGATATGCGCCCGGTCGGTCTTCGCCGCGACCAGCGCCGCAGTGGCGGTGATCCGCTTCAATTCGGCCGTGCTGCGCACGTATGCAATGAGGGTCCGGTATGCCATATCGAGCCTCCTGTCAGTTCCTGCGTGATCCATCCACAGGCAGGGATATCATTATATCCGCCATGGGCCTATGGCACTGTGCATTCCATTGCTGCTTGGATAATATCCCCTTTCTCTTCGAAACCGGTCTTGTTCCAGCGCAAACCCGGATGGAAAATGCTCGGCTTTTTCTTGGAGTTTTCGGAATTTCAAGCAGCCTGCTGCGCCTTGAGCCGCTCGACCATGGCCTCCACGGCGGCGGTTGCTGCCGCGAGCTTTTCCTCGTCGCGGCCGCGCACGACCAGTTCGGTCGAAAATTTCCCTTCCTCATAACGGGGGTAGGAGCCGATGATGGTGTCGGGGTGGGCTTCCTGGATAGCGCCAAGCGGCGCGCCGATCACGCCTTCGCCGAAGGGGCATGTCACCGTGCGCGACAGGAGCTTTTGGCCGGTGCGCAGCGTCGGCACGACATTATCGAGCATGGCCTGGAAGATCGAGGGAACGCCGGCCATGACATAGACATTGCCGATGGCGAAGCCTGGCGCGACGGAGATGGGATTGTCGATATGGGTCGAGCCGCGCGGCATGCGCGCCATGCGCTTGCGTGATTCGGTGAATTCGATGCCGCGTCCGGCATAATTGGCGGCCAGAAGCTGCAGCGCCTTTTCGTCATGCTCGCAAGGCACGCCGAACGCCTTGGCGACCGCGTCGGCGGTGATGTCGTCATGGGTCGGGCCGATGCCGCCGGAGGTGAAGACATAATCATGGGCGCCGCGCAGCGCATTCAGCGCCTCGACGATGCGGTCCTCCTCGTCGGGGACGATGCGGACTTCTTTGAGATCGACGCCGATGGCGGTCATGATATCGGCGAGATGGCCGATATTCCTGTCCTTGGTGCGCCCCGACAGGAGTTCATCGCCGATGGCCAGCATCGCCGCCGTTACAAGCTTTTCCGTTGGCTTTTCCGTTGGCTTTTCCAATTGTCCGTCCGACATGAAGCTTTTCTCCGTTGAGCTATCTGTCTAGCAATTAATCCCGTGGGGGCGGGACGGCAAGCCCGTGATGCTGCCGTTGCCGGGGATGTGTAGACACACCCTGGGGATGTGTAACACCCCGGGGATGTGTGGGGACACACCCTGGGAATGTGCAAGCACACCCCGGACTGTGAACAGTGCGTCGCCTATCGGAACGGTTCCATTTCTGCCCAATGTGATCAAATAAGAAGCGCCGGGTCGGCAGACGGAGCAGCTGGCGGAACGATCCGCCGTGACGATTCATCCGAAATGGAGACTGAAATGGCGAAAGTTCTGGTTCTTTATTATTCATCCTGGGGCCATATGGAAGCGATGGCGAAAGCCGCAGCCGAAGGGGCACGCGAGGCGGGCGCGGATGTGACGATCAAGCGCGTGCCCGAGATCGTGCCAGAAGAGGTGGCGAAAAAGGCGGGCTACAAGCTCGACCAGGAGGCGCCTGTGGCCACGCCGCTGGAACTGGCGGATTATGACGGATTTGTCTTCGGCCTGTCGACGCGATACGGCATGATGGCGGCGCAGATGAAGAATTTCCTCGACCAGACGGGGCCGCTCTGGGCCGAGGGCAAGCTCATCGACAAGGCTGCGACCGTGATGGCCTCGACGGCGACGCAGCATGGCGGCGCGGAGATGGCGCTGGCTTCCGCGCAACTGGCGCTGCAGCATCACGGCATGATCATCGTGCCCTTGTCTTATGCTTACCAGGACCAGATGGGCAATGATGTGGTGCGCGGCGGCGCGCCCTATGGCATGACCACGACCACCAATAGCGACGGCTCACGCTTTCCCTCGAAGCAGGAGCTGGAGGGCGCGAAATTCCAGGGCAGGCGGCTCGCCGAGATCACCATCAAGCTGCACGGCTGAAGCTTTTCGTCTCGCGATTGAACCGCTGGCGGCAGAGTTGGGCATAGGCCAGAGAAGACGGGGCCAGAGAAGACGGGGCCAGGGAAGATGGTGCGGACGGCGGGGATCGAACCCGCATGGCCTAAGGCCGAGGGATTTTAAGCTGGCCAAAATCGCCTATCCTTTGTGTATCCGGGGGTATCCGATTTCCCGATAACCGTCTGTCAGTGCTTGCTTTTTTCGGCTATCGATCCAATCCATACCTAACCGGACATACGCCACGGCTGGCTTTCCAGGTGCACCTATTTTGCGCCTGAAATCCAGCCTCAACGGAGGTTAGGAATGGCCAAAATCAAGCTCACCAAAACTGCGGTTGACGCCGCAACCCCACAGGAACGCGATTACGAACTCCGCGATACGATCATACCCGGCTTTCTTGTAAAGGTTACGCCGACTGGGCGGAAAGTCTTCATGATTGCCTATGTCTCCAACATTGGCCAGCGCCGGAAGCCGGCGATTGGCCGTTACGGAGAGATCACCGTCGAACAGGCGCGAGGGATCGCTCAGGACTGGCTCGCCGAGGTGCGGCGCGGTGCCGATCCCAGCGCCGAACGGATGGCGATGCGTCAGGCCTCGACGGTCGAGGAACTCTTCGACCGCTTCATCACGGACTATTCCGAAAGCCAGAACAAACCTTCGACGGTCAAGTCGAACCGAGGCCTCGGCAAGTGCCACATCCTCCCCGTGCTTGGACACATGAAGGTGCCGGAGGTGACGCGTGCGGACATAGCGAGGCTGATGAAAAGGATGTCAAAGTCGCCGATAAGCGCGAACCGCGCCCTCTCGGTCGTTCGAAAGATGTTCAATATGGCAGAGGTTTGGGGGATGCGGCCTGACGGCTCCAATCCCTGCCGCCATGTTCCGAAATATCCCGAGCGCGGCAAGACCCGTCTCATCACCGACGCGGAAATGCGCAAACTCTTCGAGTATCTCGCCCGCGCCGAAGCAGAGGGGCTGGAACATCCCTTCATCATTCTGGCGATTCGCCTCCAGTTCGAATTCGCCGCGCGGATGTCCGAGATCATCGAGCTTGAATGGTCCTGGGTCGATTTCGACAGTCGTCGGGTCGTCTGGCCAGACAGCAAGACCGGCGGCATGTCGAAGCCGATGAGTGCCGAGGCGCTGCGCCTGTTCGAGAACGCGCCGCTGCTGGAAAATTCGCCCTTCGTCTGTCCCTCGGTCTTCGACCCGAAGAAGCCGATGCCCTCCTTCACCTACTATGAGGGCTGGAAGCGCATCCTGAAGCGTGCCGGACTCCCCCATGTAGGCACGCACGGCATCCGCCATCGTGTTGCAACCGACATCGCCAACTCCGGTGTGCCGGTGAAGGTTGGCATGGCGCTCACCGCCCACAAGACGGTGACGATGTTTATGCGCTACGTCCATGTCGAAGATGATCCGATCCGGGCGGCAGCGGAAACGGTGACGCAGCGCCGGATGAGCGTCATCGGCATGGAGCATCTGCCGCCCGCACCCCCTCCGGAAATGCCGATCGAGCCTGCGCCTGCGGCGCTCGGCCAGAATGGCAAACCACTAGGCTACGAGGACGGGAAATATACCTCGCGAACACGTCTCGGAAACTACCGGCCCTTCCGTCACCGCAGCGGCGAGAATCGGGCCGTGCCTCCCGACAGCAAACGAGCCGGAGCGAAGGAGGAGAGCCATGCGTGAGAAAGCGAAAACCCAACGCCGCTGGCCGACGCATGACATCCTGCGCCGTGCCCAGTTCGTTGAGGATGCCGGTCCAATCCGCTTCGTTGATACTGAAGCCGCAGCGCGATATCTCGCGCTGTCTGCCCACACGCTCGAATGCTACCGCTCCCGTGGTGGCGGCCCCGCTTACTACAAGTTCGGCAAGTGGGTCCGCTACGCGGTGGACGACCTCGACGCCTGGGCTGCAAGCTGCCGTCGATCTACGGCAGCCTCGCCTGAGGCGCCGCGCGTCTTTCCTCTTGACCGAACATAGCTTGGAGGCTATATGACTTGGGAAGTCATTTTGCATGCCGCCTTCGAGGATGAGCTTCGGACCTTTGAACCATCCGTTCAGGACGCCTTAGTGGTCGTCGCCAAGCTGGTCGCCGATTTCGGGCCGCAGCTTGGTCGCCCACACGTCGATACACTCAAGGGTTCGAAGCACGCCAATATGAAGGAGCTGCGTTTTGAAGCGGCCGATGGCGAATGGCGAGCAGCCTTCGCATTCGATCCTGAGAGGCGGGCAATCGTACTGGTAGCAGGCGATAAGTCAGGTGGGAGCCAGAAGCGCTTCTACAGGCAGCTGATCGCCAAAGCGGATTTCCGGTTCTCCGAGCATGTGGAGAGCCTGAAATCAGGAAACAGGGAGATCTGAAATGGCCCGAACCCTGAATGATTTTATCGCTGAGTTGCCACTCGAACGCCAAGCGGAGATCGAGGCACGCTACCAGGAACTGAAGCAGGAAGTCGAAAGCTTGCGGGAATTGCGCCAGATCGCCGGCAAGGCACAGGAGGACATCGCCACGGCCCTCAACATCAAGCAGCCGTCCGTCTCCAAGATTGAGAAGCAGGCGGATATGTATTTGTCCACCTTGCGCGGCTATGTCGAAGCCATCGGTGGCGAATTGGAGCTCACGGTGAAGCTGCCATCCCGGCCTGTGCTGCATCTGCGCAGTCTTGGTGACATAGAGATTGGGCAGAAAGGATCTGCGGTTGCGCGGCGCGGCAAACGCTCCGCTGTGGCTAAACGTGTATGACCACGACGCGCGGACCGAACAAGGCACAGGAATCTTGTGGCCTCTCCAGGTTTGGCAGCGTCATTATGTGGTTGCGTCTTAAGAGAGTGAGAGGGCGGCGCGTAAAGCGCCGTCGCTCGGCGCCTGTTTCAACCAGGGAGTGCCCTCAACTTGAATTTCGTGAATCACTACTTTCGACCCCATTTCGGCCATCGACGCTTCGTTCCAGCGATGACCGCTTCTGGCCTAAGCCGACATTCGGTCGCTGACGTCGATGCCAGATTGAGGTTGCGGTTTCACGCGCCCCGTCTCGGCTCGTAGCGCAGCGCCACAGCGCCTGAGCTGAGCTCCTTACGGTCGACGAGCTTCAACTCGACATACCTGGAGAGACCGGCGAACAAGGTGGGCCCATGACCGGCAATTCTGGGCTGCATCACGAACTCGTACTCATCGATCAGGCCCAGCTCCGCAAGTGCCAACGGGAGCTGCACGCCGCCGGTGAGCAGCGCCTTGCCCGGTTGCTGCTTGAGCGCCCGGACGGCCTCGCCCAGATCTCCACGCACCAACTCCGAGTTCCACTCGACCCGGTCGAGCGTGCTCGAAACGACGTACTTCTTCATCGCGTCGATGGTGCGGGCGAAAGGCTCTGTCCAATCAGGTGGCGTCGAAGTCCGCGTTGCCAGACGCCACGCCCCTTCCATCATTCCGTAGGTGACGCGACCAAAGAGCAAGGCATCGGCACGGTCGAGGCTCTCGGTGGCGTGGCGATGTGTTGCACGCAGTTGCTCCTGCTGCAGTGCTTCGTCCGACGGGATGGCGTTGTGGTGGACGCACCCGTCGAGCGTCACGTTGATGGAATAAAGAAGGGATCGCATCACGGTTGTTGCTCCTTTGTCAACCGTGCCGCGACGGCCCGGTCGAAGCGTTGCAGCTGGCTGGTGAACCCGATAATGGCGCCGCGGGTCATTTCGGGATCGGGATGACGATCAGCCGTCAGGACCATTCGGACCTGCCCGGCCTCTGCGTGGATTTCGACCAACATGTCGTAGGGATACGGCTCGACGCCGGGGACAAAGTCCATTTCGAAGCGAATGCGCAGCCTACGGTGGCGCTCAATCTCCAGAAACCGACCGCTTACCCGCACCGACCGCGGTCTCTCAAGGTTCGCCAGATATGCGACCTGCTCTGCGCCTACCGCGGTCATCACGTGATCGAAGGCGCCACCAACCCGCAGATCAAGGGTCGACACCTCGAAGCGCATTCCTTCGGGTGCAAACCACTCCTCAAGCCCCTCCTTGGTGGTCCACAGCGCCCAAACGTCCTCGACCGGCGCGTCGTAGACCCGATCGAAACTTATTGTATCCACACCCGGCCCGCTGGCTTGCCCTATCACTTCTTCCCCTCGGGTTGCCGCAACTCCTGCCGTCGCGCCAGGGCGGCGTCGAAGCGATCAAGCCGACCCTCCCAAAGCTTGCCATAGCTGCGGACCCAGTCGTCGATTGCCTGGAACGGCTCGGGTCGAAGCGAATAGAGGCGCCGCGCTCCATCTGGCCTCATCGTGACGAAACCAGCCTCGCCCAGTATCCGCAGGTGCCGCGAAACACCAGACTGGTCGATATCCACGGCACGAACCAAGTCACCCACGGCCTGTTCGCCGCCGGCCAACGCCTCGACGATACGAAACCGCGATGGGTCGGCCAACATTTGGAAAATAATTTGTTGCATCAAAATGCATATGTATTCCGGTGCATACTCTATGTCAAGCCGTGAACAGCAACCCGGCCTGGTTCAGGCCACCGCTCATGCCTTGAAACGATCAGTGTTGGTGTCCAGACCTTGAGGTCCGCTTCTGGCGCCAAGCTGCCACTGGAGGCTGAATAGCTGCCAGTCCGCTACCCTGAAGGTTTTTCGATGCGGGCCTTAGCGCGACGTCGCCGCTGGCGTTGGCGGCCCGCGTTGACAAACCTTGGAAGGAGGAAGCCGCGGGGGTCTGGGCGGGACCTATGGGGAAAGCGCGCGGGTGCGGACGTCTGTTGTGGAGTTCGATGCTGGCGGCAGAAGCAAACGGGCCGATCTGAGGGCGTGCGATGACATGTTCGAAAGCAGGTCTGACGGCCTTCTTCCTGTCGCGTTCGACGGTCTTGCGGTGTTCAGCGTTATGTGGCGCAAACCGATGCCATCCCGGAGCGACGTGTCTTTCCGGGTCAGCTTTGGCTGTTGTGACGGCTGCCTCGTCATGCTGCCTGCTCCCTTGGTGTGGCACGGGATCTCGGCTTCTGGCCGCGTCGGAAGATCTCGATGATGCGCATCGGGCGGCCGCAGGCTGGGCATGGCTCGCGCAGCGTGAGCGGTACGATCGCGGCACTTGGCGGATCATTCTCTTTGGCCGTTTCCGTAGTGAGCACTGTGCGGATTTTTGCGATTGCGGCCTTGCGGCCTGCGCTGGCTAGAAATCCGTAATGACGGATGCGGTGAAAACCATCGGGCAGCACATGGATCAGGAAGCGGCGGATGAACTCGCCGGTGGCCAGCCGCATGACCTTTTGACGGTCTCGATTCTTGATCCGGTAATCCTTCCAGCGGAAGGTGACCATCTCGGCATCGGCGCTGATCAGGCGGTTGTTGGAGATGGCCACGCGATGCGTGTAGCGGCTGAGATAGGCCAGCACGGCCTCGGGGCCGCCGAAGGGGGGCTTGGCGTAGATGACCCATTCGGATTTACGCAAGGGGGCAAGCCAGGCAGCGAAAGCATCCGCCTCTGCGAGCCCGGCCAGATCACCGAAGAAGACCAGATCGCGTGCGCGATGCAACGCCAGCAGCCCTTCGATGAACACCCGTCGAAACAGCCGCGACAGGACCCGCACGGGCAGAAAGAACCCCGGACGGCAGG
>NZ_PVBR01000024.1 GCF_002980495.1 Phyllobacterium phragmitis | reverse complement strand
ACCGGCTCCAACGCTGCGCAAGATGAAAGCTACGCGTTTCCGCCGGTTGCTCACACCGCGCCTGTTGGCGTATTCAAAACCACCGGGGCTCTAGTCGCCGCTGGATGAAAGTTCAGTGGCAGGTCAGTGCGGCTGGCGAAGAAAGCCGGGCTCGACCTGCGCCAGTCCAGTCCTATCTCCGGGTCGGCAAGCGAACACTGATCATGTATCAGCGCTATGCCCATGCCAAACAGTTCAAGCGGGCCGGCAAGATGCGGCGCAAGCTGAAGACTTATCTCGGGCGCACCATTCGCGACATTCAACGCCAGATCGCCGGCGATGCCGAGCTGGACGCAATCTTCAAATGGCCGCTCTACCAGGCCTCGACGGTTCTCGAGCACAGGCAACGCCAGCGCGGCCGCAAGATCTACAGCCTGCATGCCCATGAGGTGGAGTGCATCGGCAAGGGCAAGGCGCACGCGCCTTACGAGTTCGGCGTCAAGACCTCCATCGCCACGACGCTGAAGCGCTCAAAGGGCGGCCAGTTCGCCTTGCACGCCATGGCGCTTCCCGGAAACCCGTATGATGGCCACACGCTCGAAACGATCATTCCCGCGATGGAGAGCTCCATCGGCGCCGAGATCGAGGCATCCTCGCCGATGCCGGCTACCGCGGCCATAACGCACCGCCAAGCCACAAGCTGAGGGTCTTTCACCGCCGGCCAGAAACGCCGCGTCACGCCGGCCATCAAGCGCGAGAGGCGACGACGATCGACCGTCGAGCCGGTGATCGGCCACATCAAGAACGAACACAGAATGGGCCGCAATTACCTCGCCCACGCCCAGAGCGATGCAATCAACGCCATCCTGGCCGCTGCCGGATACAACTTCTCCCTCCTGCTCAAGTGGCTGAAGGATCTTTTGTCGCTCTTGATCACTGCGCTTTACATCCGGCCAATGCAGCTTGCCGCTTAACACTTCAATTGTTCACGATCGACGATATCAGGAAGGCGCCTTTTCCGCTTTTGCGCCGAACCACTCTTCAGCCGTTTGGAATGCCTTGACCCTACCCTTATCGAGCTCGAGGATTTTGTTGCATGTGCGCTTCAGCAGGCCATGATTGTGGCTTGCCAGAACGATGATGCCGGCCTTTTCAGCTAGGTCATTCATCCGCTTTTTGGCCTTGTCCTGGAAACTGGGATCCCCTGCACCGATCCATTCATCCATGAGGAGTATTTCCGGCTCGAGGCTGGTCGCCACGGAAAAAGCGAGGCGGGCGGCCATTCCTTGGCTATAGGCCTTGAAGGGAACATCGATGAAATCACCGAGTTCGCTGAACTCGATGATTTCGTCCATCCGCTTCTCGATATCGGCATTGCTCCAGCCATTGATTAGTCCGCGCAAAACAATATTGCGCCGCCCTGTTGCCTCGCGGCGGAAACCGAGATTGATGTTGAACAGGGCATCCACGCGGCCGTGGATCGCGGTGCTCCCCTTTGTTGGTTCGTAGATGCCGTAGAGCACCTTGAGAAGCGTCGTCTTGCCGGCGCCATTGGTCCCGACCAAGCCCAACCGGTCTCCCGCCTCAAGCGAGAAACTCACATCATCGAGTGCTGTGACGAAGCGAGCGCGTCCTACGCCTTCGATATGACCGCCCGTTGGCATGCGCGTATCGCGTGGCGCAAGCGTCAGCTTCTGTCGCAACCGATAGGTCAGACCGAGATTTTCAGCGCGGATCGAGATCATCAAAGCACAAATACGATCTGTTTACGAAATTTTCCAAGCAACAAAATACCCATAATCCAAAGTGCCGCGGCGATAAAAAAGCAGATTGCGAAGGAGTGGACCGGAACCTGCCCTTCTGTAATCGGCAACCGCACAATTTCAATGAAATGCGTAAATGGATTCCATTGATAAAGCCTGTCGCGAAAGCCGCCGCTTCCGCCATACACCCAGAAGATCGGTGTCAGAAACATACCAACCCGCATCAAATTCGAGACGATGAACTGCAGATCGGGGAAGAAGGCCCCGGCAATGGCAAAGACGATAATTGCCGCCGGAATGGTCAGGACGATTTGAATAATCCCG
Organism: Phyllobacterium phragmitis; assembly: GCF_002980495.1. Classification (GTDB taxonomy): domain Bacteria; phylum Pseudomonadota; class Alphaproteobacteria; order Rhizobiales; family Rhizobiaceae; genus Paramesorhizobium; species Paramesorhizobium phragmitis. The sequence continues at coordinate 72,999 of NZ_PVBR01000024.1, read as the reverse complement.
AGAAGCGACCATAACCAGCTTAATGTCGGCATGGTCCCAGTGAGAAGGAGGATTGCCAGGCAGCCGAGCGCGGCATATCCGGTGCGGATGAGCGATTGCATCGTGAGCTTGAGCACATAGACCGATAGTGGCAGCGTCGTGCCCTGGATAAAATTCTCCTCACGACTAAACAACGTCACGCCCAGGATGACGACCTCCTGGAGGAAAAGCCAGACGAGCATTCCGACGGAGACATAGGCGGGAAAATTGTGCACAGGGGAGTGCAGACCGAAGATGAGAACGAACGCGCCAACATAGATAAGATAATTGAGCAGCAGCCAGAGGGGCCCGAGCGCGGTGCGCCGATGCTGGTCGCCGATATCCTCACTGGCAATCGCAATCCATACCCGCCTCATCCTGAGACCGGTTAGAATGTCATCCATCGCAGCACTGATCATACGGTCCATTGCTTCCCCATTTGAAAGTCGCGCGGAGTTAGCATATCGACGCTGAAATGGAAAGCTCCGAGGGTGGCCAAGCTTCTTCGCGGACAGCGACGGCGGCGGGCGGCCTGGCCACAATCGTTGCGCTTGTGACCACGGCGAAAACGAACCAAGTCGATCCGCAGCCTGGCTCACCCAAACCTTCGAGCATATCGCCAATGGCTGGCCCATTAGCGTTCGTGGAGAAAGGTTGACTGAGGACTGCGGTTTTGATTCAAGGCTTCCATTTGGAGGCAGCTTTGGGCGAACGGGTTGGTTTGACGGACGAAGAATGGGTGCTGATCAGCCTGCTTTTACCTGCTGAACGCGGTCGCGGCTGCCGTCCTGCTCAGGACAATCGGCGCTATTTCGAAGGCATGATGTGGATGGCACGCACGGGGGCGCAGTGGCGACATCTGCCTAACGAATATGGCAAGTGGAACAGCGTCTTCCGCCGCTACCGACGATGGGTCGAGACCGGCGTGTTCGAGGCGATGCTCGAAACCCTGGCCGAACTGGTCGAGCGGGATCGTAGCGCCGACATGATCGACAGCACCGTCATCCGGGGCACACCATTGTGCGGTCGGCGTCGTGTCATGGTGATTTCCTTTCAATTTTCATCTGGACAGATCACGCGCGCTGAAGCACCGCGCGCCAGTTTGGAGCGAGTTTCATGTTGGTTCCTCTGATATTGAAAGGATTGCTGTCCGCAGATCCGGCTGATAAACAAAAAGCGGAGGGCCTCCACGAGGTCTTTTACTATTGGGGGGACTACTGATGAAGCGTTTGGGAGCAATCGCGCTTATTGCGGCAGTAAGCGAAGGGCAGCAACTATGACGGGATTCATTGGCAAACAGAGCGAAAGCCCAAACCAGCCTTCGGAGTCCGAGGCCCAACCGACTTCTCAGGGGGTAGTTCTCGACTTAGCAGGGTATTGCCCTATCTGCGAGAAGGAGACGAGATTCGTTGCCAAGGACAAGTGGTATCGAGGATCACTATTGTGCCAAATGTGCACCAACGGGTCGGTGCCGCGAGAGCGGGCGCTAGCGCTGGTATTGCGGGAGACGGTGCCGAACTGGCCCAACCTGTTTATTCACGAATCATCCCCCATGAATCGCGGTATATCCATAGTGCTGAAACGGGATTGCGAGAACTATGTCGGATCTCAGTATTTTCCAGAGCAGCCCTTCGGAACCAAAGTCGGCGAGTGGCAGAATGAAAATCTTGAGGCGCTTACGTTCCCCGACAATTCCTTCGATTTAACGATAACCATGGATGTCATGGAACATGTTTTCCACCCGAAGCTTGCTCTTCAGGAGATCTACCGCACATTGAAGCCGGGCGGATATTACATATGCACTTTCCCAATCAGGAAATATCTGACGGAACCCATGACAGTGCGCGCTTCGATCAAGAATGGTGAGATCGTGCATGCGGATGGAATAACGCCAGAATACCACGGCAATCCCGTCGCGAAAGAAGCGCTGGTCACCGTCGATTATGGCTATGATATCCACCATCTTATTTCCTACTGGACATCATTCGACACGAGAATCTATCGATTCTCCGACCGGCGACACGGGATAATGGGTGAATACACCGAAGTGGTGGTATGCCGAAAACCTGACGTGAACGCTAGACTTCCGGCTAAATGAACGCTCCATTTCGGCGATGAAATTCGCCAGGATCGGGATTTCCCGCGCGCCGTGTTTTACCTTTACAAACTCCCCCGTCGCATAGGTCCACACGGCAGAACGCCATGCGAACAGCGCTTGGCCTTCTGCATTGTATTGCGGATTTGAATCGCCGCGATATGTGATAGTCCGCTCGATATCGTCATAGTCACGTTCTCGGGCCTTGGCGTCGAGATGAGCCTGGATAGCTGACGAGAATGCGCCCTGAGGAGATGCTGTTGCCGACGCCGCTTTGTCCTCTGCAGGGACAAGCCGAGATAGATCTATCGTCGCCATAGTCATCCCCTATTTCACCAAATCATCGAGATTTGGGGCTTGTTGGGCGCGAGCTTCGGCTATCTCCGCATCAACACCATCCTGGGTAAACCTGAATCCGCTCGTTGCTCTACGTCATGCCTTGATCAACCCATCTGCAGCCTCTTGTGCATTGCAGCATACGCACGGTAAGCTGCGGCTGCAAACAAGGACGAGGATTGGCGATGGCTGAATACGATCCCCGCGGAACCCGAATTGACTGTCTGGATGGACTTCGAGGCCTGGCGTCGCTTTGGGTGATGATTGGCCACGCGCTCTTGCTCACGGGTTGGCGCCTGCCTGTTCTGTCGGAGCCTGATCTCGGCGTCGATCTCTTCATCATGCTCTCGGGCTTTTTGATGGTGTTTCACTATCAACTGCGCGCCGGGAAAGAGCCATGGGACCTGACCTCGACCTGGAGAAACTTCTGGGTTCGTCGTTATTTCAGGATCGCGCCGCTTTATTATCTTCTGCTGGCTGTTGCCCTTGTTCTCGGCCCCTGGCTGTTCGAATCGCGAATGGTCATCGACACTTTTCTCGGGAGAACACCGCAGGCGCCGAACCGCTTTCTGGATCACAGCCTGACCAACGGGCTGATGCATGTCAGCTTTCTCTTTGGCCTCGTTCCCGATTATGCCTATCGGACGCCTTTGCCGGACTGGAGCATAGGGCTCGAAATGCAGTTCTATGCCGCGTTTCCCTTCATCATGCTCTTGCTCGGCAAAGCCGGCTGGCTGAAAGGCGCCGCCGTCACGGCCGCTATTGCCATCGCGATCTGGTTGATGCTGAAGCTGCTGGGCATTCATTTTCCGATGCCCGCGTTCCTGCCCTTAAAGATGCACATTTTCCTTTGCGGAATGCTGCTGGCGCTGGCTCTTCATGCCAATGCATCAAGGGCTGTTCTCCACGGTGTGGCGGCCGTAGCCCTCGCGCTTCTGCCAATCGGCGGTGATATGACGGTGGCGAAAATGCTGATGCGGGTTATCCTCGTCGCGATCTTCTTCGCCATGCTCTATCATCGCCTGTTCGGCGGAAAGCTAGGCACAAGGCTCCAGACGGCCTCCTCTTTCCTTGGGAACAATTTTTTCCGATGGCTGGGGGAACTCTCCTTCGGCGCCTATCTCTGGCATCTCATTCTTCTGCAGCCGATTGTCGCCTATTTCATCGGCGCGTATGGCGATACGATCACATCGCCGGTCCGCTTTGCCTTGGTCACGGCGATTCTGGTACCCCTTGTCTATGCGGTCGCCTATGTGACTTTCCTCGCCGTCGAAAAACCCGGCCAGCGGCTTGCAAAACAATTGATCGCCGAAAAGAAACCGCAGCTGGCAGGAGCCTGATCAAGGCTACCGCCGGACAATAGCGGGTAGTCTGGGGGCTGTAGCCTGGCTCAGTCACAGATCCTATGAGGAGGGGTGGATAGCGACCTGCGCTGTGGCAAAGTGAGGTCGTGCACTCAACACCTTACTCTGGAGATAAGCATGCCCGTTGCAGCAGCTAACCGATCCGAAGCGCCGACCGCTATCCGCACCCATCTTGGCGCATTTTTCGTCTCTTTGGAACTGAGCCAATCGAAATGGTTGATCACCTCGCTGTCGCCGGGCGGCGGCGAGAAGATGTCGAAGCATGCGGTGGCGGCCGGCGATGTCGCCGGCATGCTGGCGCGCTTTGCCGAGCTCAACAGGAAGGCAGAGGCGCGGACCGGGCAGTGCTTTCCGATCATCGTGATCCAGGAGGCCGGGCTCGACGGCTTCTGGATCCACCGGGTGCTGGAGGCCGAAGGGATCGAAAGCCACGCCGGTCGATCCGGCCTCGATTGCCACCTCGTGCCGACTGACCTGCCACTGCGAATTTCCTCCACGATGGATTAGAGTCCGGCCTATTAAAGGACGGACGAATGAAGAGCAGAGATTCACCGAAGAGCAGATTATTGCGGTGCTGAAGGAGCAGGAAGCTGGCGCGAAGGTGTCCGACCTCAGCCGTAAGCACGGAATTTCAGAAGCAACGTTTTATAATTGGAAAGCCAAATACGGCGGCATGAAAGTCTCCGATGAGCGAATACCAAGAAATGACTTTGCCCGCGCGCGCATGTGAGCTTGATCACATCGCTCACCGTCGTACTACGCAAGCACCGATGTTGATCGTGCAGCTATGTATCAGGTTTTTATTTTGCATGCTCTGAGTATTGAGGGCAATCAACTAAACTCTTTCTGCACTTGTTTATATTTCATTAAATAACGCAACATTGTCAATATCTAAGCTATGATTTTAGCTCCCTGGTGTAAAATTAATAAGTAATGACCAGCGCATGGCTCACATCCTCTTTGAATCTCAAATCGCACGCCTTCCCCCGGCAAGCGGGGTGGATGGCGCCTTGCGACCGGAAAGACCCGCTGAACCGGCGCGGCTTAGAAGGGAGCGCCACACACATCGTACCACCGGGAGAGGTTAAAAACCGCATCGCGCGGATCGCGTGATGGCCGGACCGAGGTGGTTCAATTGCTATCGCAAGCTGATCCGAAGCATCTCGGCAGGCACAGTGAGCCTATGCGGAATTGAGCGCGTCGCACTGACCACCTCTGTCTCGGCTGCGTGCCCGGCGGGCAGGAGCGCTCAGAATACGAAACATGGTCGAACGCTGCATTCTGCTCATGAAGCCTGTCGATCGAGCGCTCTGCGGGACCGAGCTACTTCCCCGTTTTCCCGCTTCGGGGCGACCGAAGCGCTATTGACCAGCAAACTGCATATGACTGACCCAGAAAAATGCCTAATGTTGCTCATTATCCCTCAAATGGAATGGGTAATAAATCCCATATTGCCCCACGCGCGGGAGCGCGGAGGTTTGTAAATCGCGACCAAACATCTTTGTCGTGGGTGAAGGGCTGGCATGAGGAAACCAGTTTATGCAAATTTCAATCCATATATTAGCAAGGCATTAAGATACACGCGCATCCGGCAATATGTCCGTCTTCGCAGCCTTCCCACTTATCCCTTTTCATCCAAGCGTTAATCCAGAAAATCATTATGAAGAGCTATCGCATTCATGCAGCCAATTACGCGCAATCCCCAAATTTTGATCATGAACCCACTCGTCTCAGCCTCATACCTGTCGGAGCAAATGAAGAGTGCTGGCTTCCCATGCACCGCGCTTTACACATACATGGCAACCGAAACTCCAGCATATTGCCGACCGGATCCAACGCTGTTTGATAAACAGATCTATGTCGAAACTGATGAATTTCTCGACGTGCTGCAGGCATTTCAGCCGCAGGACTATCTTTACGTGCTGAATGGGTGTGAAGAGTCAACGTCTCTTACGGACTACATCACACGCCTGCATTTCAAACCCTGGTGGAATGATCCAAGAACTTCGAGACGCCGCTTTGACAAATATGAAATGCAGGTTGCGCTTGCCGAGGCAGGATTGCCGAGCATAAGGCAGGTCAAGATTCATTCATCATGGACGGACCGCGACTTCCAGGAACGTCTGGGGAGCTTCTGCTTTCCGGCATTCTGCAAGCCCGTGTTGGGATATGGAAGCCTTGGTGCCTTTGCCGCAACGTCCATTGCTGAAGTCAGGCGCGGTATGGACGAGCACCAGCAGGGCCTGAAGATGGAGTATGTGGTACAAGAGCTGGTATGCGGCAAGGAATATATCATAGATACTTTTTCCGCCGAAGGCATGCATTACGTCTGCTCAGTTCAAAAAAATCAGAAAGAACTTATACATAACCGTCCGCTTTACAGAATAACTGAAGTTGAGAAAAATCCAGAGATAATCCTAAAATGCGAGGATTATGCAATCAAAGTGCTCGACGCGCTTGAGCTTAGAAATGGCCCTGCTCACATCGAAATTTTCCTGCAAGAGGATGGCTCTATAAGGCTTATCGAGCTGAACAACAGAGTCAGCGGTGGGCGCGGGGTTGTCAATAAGCTTGCGACGCTGTGCGGCCTGACGAGCCAGGATGCTGCTCTAAGACAGTTGCTCAAATGTGGCAGAATCCTTCCCACCCCATGCGATGCCGCGACTGGCCTGACGAGGGGTATCGTCCTTTATAAGCTCAACGGCGGAGCAGTGGCTGATCCAACACCGAAGCTCGACGCGTTCAAGACGGTGCGGGAGGTTATCATGCTCAGGCCAGTTGGAGAGGAGCTAAGTCCGTGTCCTCGGCCGAGCCTGCTCGATGCGGTCTGCATCATCTTGCTGCACGATCAAAACGAAGAGCTCGTCAATTGTGAGACGCAAGCAATCTTCGCTGGCGAGCGTATCGGCGCGCTCCCGTAGGATACGTCTTCGCTCGACGCAAGCCTGCGCCAGTTGTCCTCTCCTGCTTTGAGTTGCGAGTGACCAAAATGACCTATTTTCATATCTCCATCAGCAAGACAGGGCTGGGAGCGCTACAGTACGGGTTGGCGATTTTTTGCCTATCAGCCATGGATGCGAGCGCAAAGCTGCTCACTTCTTCCTACCCCGTAGGCGAGGTGCTGATCTTCCGCTCACTATTCGGATTTATCCCGCTGATCCTCACATGGCCTGCTTCCTTCCGGGTTGCAAGCAACCCACCGGAAGTCTGGCTTCTGCAGATCCTCCGGGGAGCGCTCGTGATAGGATGCATGCTGACATTTCTTGTTGCAGTGAAGCATATCTCCCTCGTGAGCATCACCGCTATCTCATTGGCAGCGCCTTTCTTCATGACAATATTCGCCGCGCTGTTCCTGCGTGAAGCAGTGGGGATCATCAGATGGGCGGCAATCGTCGCCGGATTCCTGGGCGTTTGCCTCGCAATGAATAATGTGGGGTTTTCTTGGTCGGTCTATAGTGGCGTTGCCCTGCTCTCAGCGGTGCTTTACGCGCTGATTGCCGTGTTGACCAAGCATCTGTCCCGGACGGTACCCGCGGTTGTCACGACGGGATGCAGCAATGTGATGCTGCTGCTATTTTGCATGACTTTATTTTCAGACAGGTGGCTGATCCCATCAGCGCATGACGTGGGCGTGCTGGCAATCATGGGAATCGCGGGAGGTTTGAGCAGCTATCTTTTGGCTGCAGGAACCGCTCATGCGGATGTCTCAGTGATAGCCCCCATCGAGTACACGATATTCGTGTGGGCGAGTTTTTTTGGCTATGTCTTCTTCAACGAGGTGCCAACGACCACAACCATTTCGGGAATTATCATTATCGCGGCAAGTGGCATCATAAATGCTCGGAAGCGGCGCCAAGAGGTTAGGCTCCCCTCTTCCTGACCGCGCAAGCAAGATGATCGGCTTTAGGTGTTTTTAGCGCTGAGAGCGCCGTAGCCAATGTGATTGCGCGTGACGAGGATGAACCACATGCACCTTTTGCACCTCATTTCATTTACTCCCACTTCCATGAAGAAGTGAGAAATCAAGGGCGGCATAACTCGAAAGAATATCGCAATCGGATCAGACAGTCAGACAGAATGTTCTCAGTCCGAAGATTGCGAAGCGAGGCGGATCATCTCGATTTCAAATTGACGCGCCTGCTCGTCGGCGCTGAGTTGGTGGGTATCCAGAATTTGTGGCCACCGAGATACGGCGAAAGGCAGTTTTCCAAGCTCGACGGGCAGGCTGAGCGCGCGAACAATCCGCACCACATTCTCGTATGTAAATCCATTTTTATGGGCGTCCAGAAATGAGCGGAGCGCTACATTTACATGCCCGCGCAATAGATCCAGGTATTCCGAATAGCTCTCGTAGTTCCTCGAATCGATATCGCCACCCGCGCGGCGCATTGCAACTGGGAGGCCATGAAAATCTCTCAAACCCCCTTCAAAAATCTCGCACATGGCGTTCAATCCGGCCAGCTCAACAATCCTGTCAAAAAGAGGAGAGTGAGTACGCTCGTCTGCACGCAAAATATCGAAGGGGAAGGTTACGGGGCCAACTTTTACAAGCCTGCCGTCTTTTTTTTTGTAGAGGACAGGGACATCGATGGCCGCGTCACTGCGGCCTTGCGATGCCTGATGGCTGGCTCCATTAACAAATTTGGGGTCGAATGGGTTGGATAAGCTAAATGCGCCCGATACGCATAATTCCGCAATAGGCTGAATTGCTGGATTGAGGAAATCCCCGGGCATGCCGTAAACGAAATAGACATGCTCATCTCGAGGGACGCCGTCTTCCGATTGAAAAAACGGCTCTATTCCACTGTTGTGAGAACCGATAACAATTCCGACGGTGCACGGAAATTTCGCACCCTGAAAGGACATTATATTTAGAAGCTGTGCCCCCTTCCCTTTCTGCCGCACGTAAAATTCATAGAGCTCGACAGCATTGAACATCGCCAACAATCCACCGGCCGGATTGCGTGCGCCTTCATGTCGCCCGTCTGCAGCGTCTTTGTCATCGAAATCCATTATCTCTTCACGCATCGACACTCCGTTTAAATACGGGCCAGCAAAAGCTGCCAAGCTCGGCATGGAGACCACTGTCCTTCGACTTTCCAAGCGCGATTACCTGCTGGGGGATGCCGTAGGGCGCAACACGCCTCCTGGACCTGACAACCGGCCCTTCGGAAGCAGCCTCGTCGTCAACCGATATCAATTTTCGATCCATTGATCTTTATGCCGCTGGATGACAGCGTGATCTTGCTACCCCCGACAGAAAGGGATATTTCATCTGCAGTTATTTTTATCTCAGAACCACCAACTGAAAGTTCTATACTATCTTTCTTTTGCTTATGCGTGCTACTTCCACATTTCATTTTATATGATATATTAACCGTTTCCTTTTTTGTTTCACATTTCTCTTCTTTATCCTCAGAATAACACTTTACAACCTTACCTTTATTGTGCTCATATGTTGTCGCATAATTATAATTATGTATTTCTCCATATGTATAGTTTTTCGTAACGCCGTCTCTATATGTAAGTTTATCACCTATTTCATACGATGTTTTTGATCCATTGAAGTAATAATATTCATTACCCGTTTTTATGTATTTAAAACATCCAGTTTCCGTAATTGTTTTACAACCCGTAAAGAAAGATACGTTATTCATATTATATAATTCATTCAAAAATCCATTAAAATTTACATTCTCCACTACAAATTTTACTGAATTTAGAATTCCTGACTTAAATGTATTTTCTATTCCTATATATGCGCTATTATCAACACCAGATGTGAAAGTGTTTCTAATCCCAGTCACCAGTGAGTTTTTCACTGCAATGGCGCTCACATCATTCACTAGTGCCTTCGCAGTAAAATTGCTTTCCACTGCATCGTTCTTTTTATCTTCTCCTACCCTTTTTTCTTTATTCGCTTTTAGTTCCTTGAGAGCCTCCGCATTGCTGAAGCCGACAAGAGCCGCTCCATTCCTGATGCCAACAGCGCTGAGGCTGGAGTTGGACCCAGCATTCGAAACGCCGGGGCTGCTCACGTTGGGTGGGGTGTCGATTAAAACCGAGTTAGACATTTTTCCTCCTGACGCGCTAATGCGCGTCTACCTTGGATGCCGCCTGGACGATGCTTCCTCCGCAAGACAGAGCGTCTCCTTGGCGAGCAACCGCCTGACCGCCACATTTGACATGGCCTGATCCCTGAGAGATGGTACAACCACAGCCGGTAGCATCTCCAACCCTTGCAATTTGTTTACCCTCGCAACGGTGTTGGGAGCCACCGATGATCGTGCTTGCACCTCTTTTGCAGATAACGCTGTCACCTACCCGAGCAATTCGCGGCATGATGTTTCTCCTCCTATCTGCGGCTCTTCTTCTTCTCCACGGCGGCGTCCCCGGCATGCTTCAGAAGCTCTTCGAACCCCTGGCGCATTGAGGCATTCCAGCCCTGGGACAGAGATGACAGGCCGCCTAGTTCCGACAGGAGGCGCTCATAGTCGTTCCCGACGATTTCGAAAGAACGATTGTTGACCATCTCCAACTTGTCACGCTGAGCGTGAACAAATATTTCTTCCTGCCCGCTTTCGTCCTCGAAACTCAATTCATTGTATCCCGCGCCCTTGTGGGTGCTCGTGCGAAACACGCTTTTTGTTTTGTTGGCCGGCAGTTCGTAAGGCACGGCATTGTCCGGATTTGGCACCACGCCTGTCACCAATGGCCTGTCGGGATCGCCATCCACGAAGGCAACCATGACTTCCATGCCAACGCGCGGAATGACCTGTCCGCCCCAGCCGCCGCCCGCCCAGTTCTGCGCCACCCGCACCCAACACGTATCGGAGCCGTCTTTCCTTGCCCGCCGATCCCATGGAAACCACAGCTTGATACGACCATGCTGATCGGCATGGATCTCCTCCTCCCCGGGGCCCGCCACGATCGCTACCTGGTTACCACTGATCTTCGGCCGCTTGGTTGCCCTGTGCGGTGTCAGCGATACACGGGAAGGGATCGCCTCGAATGTGTTGCTGTATTCCGGCCCTTCCGAATTCGTCTCATACGAACGGTTGGTAACGAAGTGTCGCGCCGCCACGACCACATGCTCCTCATAGGTCGCGTCGGGATGAGCCACATCATAAGGTGTGAAGCGACGGCCGGCCTCCAGGACCCGTGATGTCGATTCACCAAAAACGCGTTCGTGATCAGCCTCGCTTGCAAGCATTCTGAGCTTTTCCGCCCGCTCTGCCGCCTCCACCGACAGGGCGCGCGCGGGAAACTCATAGAGCTCGCGCTTGGCCGCCTCCGGCAATTTGACCAGCGATGGCATCGACGTGCCGGGTATCATCTTCGGCGTCTCGAAATTCCAGTCCGCCCCCGCACGCTGACCAGGAATATAAGCGTAGTGCCGGCGCCAGGCGGTGATATGATTGCGGTCCGACGAGCCCTGTGCCAACCGCACCCGGCCTTCGTCTTGCGCGAAGGATGAGGGACCCAGCCATGCGCTTGCGCTATCGGCTATATGCAGCTTATGGCTACCTTCAACATGGCTGAACCAGAAAAACAGCCCATCCTCCTCAAAGCGGCGCAGAAGGTAGGTGAGATCGCTCTCATTCCACTGTACAGAGTAGTGTTGCGCCGGCGGCGGCGAGATGACACCTGAAACGTCCGACGCTGGCAGGCCGTGCTCGGAAAGCAGTTCGTGGACGACATCGAGCGCCGACTTATCCATCCAAATCCGGCAATTGGAGCGGCGCGACAGCAGCCATAATTGCGGCCGCATGACGAGCGTGTAGGACCGCAGCCCCCGCGTGACGGGCGGCCCCTCATGCAGTTCGGTGACGAGCCCGTTGAAGGGGCGGCGCACCGCGTCTTCCTCCTCCTCCTCACCCTGCTGTATCTGCAGCGAAAGATCGACGAGCCGGCCAATCAGCTCTTCTGGTTTCAGGTCATCGCGCTTGGCTCGAACCGAGAGCTCGATCTCGAACAGCGATGAGACCGCCTCGCCAATGGCCGCGCGTTCAGCAAGAAGCAGATCCTTGCCCAGCGGGGAAACAACTTTCAATACACGGCTTGCCTGGACAAAATCGGCGGCAGAGGGTTCATCGTTCATGAAAAAATTCCTCTATGTTTGAGGCCCGCCGCCACGGCCCGACGATTTCAGACACGCTGGCCGACAAGGTAAGTATGTTGGAGCTCCATTCGGCCACCGGAAAAGACGACCTTCCGCCTGGAACCATAGAGTTTATCTGCCGTAAGAATTGTGCCGACCTCATCAAGCGTCCGAGCCGTTCCAAGGATTGAGATATTGCGCGAAAGAAAGACGCGACTCGCAGTTGAATCGGCGACGGCGTATGTCACTTCGACGGCAAAGGCCGCGTTGCCGTTGCGCTCCAGCATCTCGATGATCGATGTTTCATTGCTCGTTAGCCAGCTTTTCAGCCAGCAGGAGAGCGAGCCTTCGTTAATGGCTGGGCGCGCGCCGGCCGAGCCGGTGCGCGCTTGGTATTGCAGTAAGTTGCTGGCGTGGGCCGGATATCCGAGCGAATGTCCACACTCCATCTGCCGTGAGGGAGGAAGTTCCCGCGGGCTGGCCGGCCTCACGCGTAGCTGTTGGGTGGAAAGCTTGAAAAAAGACATGACGGCTCCAATCAGAAAATCGCCCCTTACTTCAAGGAACTCCACTGCCGCGATCCCATGCGAAGGCGAAAGGACGCGAAGATATTGCTAAACGGCAGTGCCTTTCCTCTAGCCACTACGATCAGCCAGCCTTTGTGGTGGCCAGATCGTAAGAGGCGATCATCGGTGACTGCGGGGTGTGATTGTCATCATATGGCGTGTACTTCACTTCCATTTTGGTGAAGTTGAGCTTGACCGTTTCGATCGGGCGATCGCCGTTCGAATCCACGGAGTAGCTCGCGATAAGCGTGTTGTTGAGCGTATATTCGATATATGTGGCGCCTGGATTGCCCGTCGTGACCATGTGGATGGTCGCCCTTTTTCCGGTGCGCCCTGAGCAGGCTTCCTGAAACAGTTTGGTCGATGACGAGTCGCTTACCTTGGTAAGCACGACTTCCGAAACCGATGGTTCCGATGCCTCGCGGTTGGCCGCAGAGCCTGCCGAGGTGTTCATGTTGCGCGATACATCCCAATGGATCGCCTCGATATCCATCCACTTGCGATGCTGCTCATGAGTAGCGTCCCCCTGAATTCCATCAATCTGAAGATAAATCGGCATGTACAATTTTCCTCTTCGTGTTTGGCAAGTTACGTCGCATACGTTCTTTGCCTTTTTGATCGCCGCTGCATCCGGTAAGACCATTCGCGTCATCCGTAGCCGCGTTATCCGACGTCCGGCTTTCCGGCTCGACGAATTCCTCTTTGTCAGCCAACTGCGCGGGGATCGCGCTGAAGTGATTGGCGTCGAAGCCGATCTCGACATTGCTGTAAGTTTGCCCTGTGGCCAGCGCATCGAGAAACAATTTGGAAAGGATCGGAAGCAGATCGCGGGCGATCATGCTCTCAATGGCACGTGCGCCTATTTCGCTTGCTTCGGCGCGTGAAACCAATGCATGCCGGGCCTGCGGCGACAGAGCCAACTCGGTTCCGTAACTTATCCGAACCCGGTCGGCGATCCGACCGAGTTGTATATCGACGATTCCCGACAGCGCCCCTTTGTCGAGCGGCATGAATGGCAATATTGTCGTGCGTCCGAGAAAAGCAGGCTTGAAATGCTTCTGGAGTTCGCGCATCAGCAGCCGCTCCAATGTCTCGCCTTCTGGCATGGCGTCGGGATCGGCGGCGAGCCCGGAAAGTAGCTCAGCCCCGCTATTTGCCGTCATCAAAATGGTGGTGTTCTTGAAATCGATGTCGCGGCCTTCGCCATCACGCAGCGTGCCCTTGTCGAAGACCTGATAGAATATTTCCTGCACGCCGGGATGAGCCTTGTCGATCTCATCGAGCAACAGCACGCCATATGGACGCCGGCGGACGGCCTCGGTCAAAACGCCCCCCTCGCCGAAGCCGACATAACCAGGCGGAGAGCCAAGAAGCATCGAAATCTTATGCTCTTCCTTAAACTCCGACATGTTGATGGTGGTGAGATATTGGCCGCCGCCATAGAGCAAATCTGTCAAAGAAAGAGCGGTTTCAGTCTTGCCTGTTCCGGAGGTCCCGACCAGCAGAAAGACGGCAGGCGGGCGACTTGGATCGGATAGGCCAGCCCGCGCCGTTTGCATCGATGCCGCAATCCTCGCGATCGCCGCATCCTGACCAATGATTCTTTCCTTTAGCCGTGCATCAAGCGTCTTTACCGTCTCGACTTGATCGGAAAGCAGCTTGCCGACCGGAATGCCCGTCCAACGCGCCACGAGTGAGGCAACCACATCACGGTCAACCACACGGGGGACCAATGGCTTTTCGCCGGCAAATTCTGAAAGGCTGCGTTCGGCTGCAAGAAGCGCCGTTCGCGCGTTCTCGTTTCGGTCAGCAGGTTGTGTGGAGAAGATCGCCACGATATCGACATCATCGCCGTCTTCACTTGCGCCCGCTGATCCCTCCTTGTTGCTCGCATCGTCCTGATCAGAAGAGAGCAGGGCTTCCAGGCGATCTGCTTCACGAACCAGCCGCATCTCCTCCCCGTAACGCGTCTCAATCACCTCGATCTCCGCCGCGACCTGCGCACGTCGCGCCTCAATCTCCAGTAATCGCGCGCGGTTCTTCATCGTAGCCGGCTCGTTCGCCAACCATTCCGCCTCTGTGCCGAGGAGATCATCTTCGTTGCGCAGCATCTTGAACGCTTCCGGCGGTGCCTGCCTGGCAAGCGCCACGGATGCGGCCGCCGTATCAATGAGACTGATAGCCTTATCGGGAAGCTGTCTTGCAGGAATGTAGCGCGCAGAGAGGCGAACGGCGGCGGCGAGCGCCTCGTCGCGAATCCGCACACCATGATGTGCGGTGAAAGCACTGGCGACGCCACGCAGCATCTGGATCGCCGTCTCCTCGTCCGGCTCCTCCACCTTCACGGTTTGGAAGCGCCGCGTCAAAGCCGCGTCTTTCTCGATAAAACGCTTGTATTCACTCCACGTGGTGGCAGCGACCGTTCGCAATTCTCCGCGGGCAAGAGATGGTTTCAGGATATTGGCGGCATCGTCCTGCCCCTGTTGACCGCCTGCCCCGATGAGTTTGTGGGCCTCGTCAATGAACAAGATTATGGGCTCTGCAGCTTTCTTCACAGCTCCGGCGACGCCGTGCAGCCTGCGCTCGAATTCGCCCTTAACGCCGGCTCCTGCTTGAAGAAGGCTGAGATCCAGTGAGAGAAGCCGCACGTCTTTGAGCATCTGCGGCACATCGCCGGCGGCGATCGCCAGAGCCAACGCTTCGGCTATGGCAGTTTTCCCTACGCCTGCCTCTCCCACCAGAATCGGATTGTTCTGTCGGCGTCGCATCAAGACGTCTATGACCTGGCGCAGCTCACGGTCTCTTCCTATTACGGGATCGATACGGCCGGCACGCGCATCCGCGGTCATGTCCTGCGTGTAAAGACGCAAAAACTCATCATCGCCCGGAGAAGCTCTTGCGCTGTGCGGCTCAGTTTCGATCGCTCCTGTATCTGTGTCCGCCTGCAGCTCGGCCTCGATCGCCTTGACGTTTATATCACGTAGCGATGGAGCTATACCGCGAGCCGCAAGCCTTAATGATTGCTCCGATGAAAGAGCAATCAGCAGGTCGCCGGACTTAATCCGGTCTCGTCCAAATTGCAGGGAGGCGATGAGCCATGCTTCGCGCGCAAGCAACAACATATTCTGCGAAAGTGTGGGGATAGACCCGTCACCGCGAACGAGGTCGTCTACCGCAAGATCAAGTTCACCGCGAAGATTTCCAAGATTGACGCCAGCGTGTGCGAAAATGGGTGAAATTGTTTCAATATCGACAAGCGTCCGCATCCAGTGAGCGATCTCAACTGTCGAGTGAGCATTTCGCACCGCGAGAGAAACGGCAGCCTCGAGGCTCACTTGCAGGGCAGGCTCAAGCGTCCTGACAAGTCGATTGAGATTGATATCCGGCATCCAGAACGCATCCCAAAAGCCTCCGCAACGCATGACGTCCAAAATTCATGGAGGCAAAATAAAAATTTATAATCACTATAGACATATGGATAATACCTCCGAAATAGATTTGGTAGGGATTATTGGTTACATTAACTTACAAAATGATATAGAGTATTACAAATCGTCTCATTTAATATATTTCAATACTGACTGCAATTGACAAAGCAAAACTTTGAAAAGACGGTAGTGTTTTAAAAATTAGTTTTCTAATGGCGAAAGCTGCCTGCACCGTGTCCCTTGAGTTAAACGATATCATCTCTCCTATTGGCGAGGATGCACCATGTGGAGTGGACATCAGAAATGACCCTCAACACAGGGACATATACTATAAGGTCAAGGACGCGCGGAACTTAGCGCGCAGTATTGAACGCAATGTCGCCCCACGCGAGCCTCTGCGGCTCGCCCAAGAATGGCATGATGTGAATGACCTTGGAGTGCAAATCCTCACTTCTATCAGCAAAGACATCGAGGTTCTGGCATGGCTCGCAGAGGCTCAGATCAGAATAAACGGATATGCCGGATTACGCGATGTGTTCTATGCGTCCGAGTCTCTCGTCAAGAGGCATTGGAAGGACATCCATTCAATCTCTGACGGCGCCGTTGAAGACAAAATGGCACCCTTGGCAGGACTCAACGGCGTCAGCGGCGAAGGAACATTGATCCAGGCAATTCGTCTCGCACCGCTCGTGCCAAGTGCAGGCTTTGCGCACCATACGCTTTGGGATTATCAGCTCGCCCAGCGTAGCGGCGAGGAAGAGCGATGGGGGATGCTGCATGACGCTGCGGCCGAAGCCGGTGGCACGGCAATGGCGGCGCATCTTGCATCCCTTACAGAATGCATTGACATATTTGATACGCTTGTCGCGACGCTGGACGCTCTTTGCGGAGAGCTTGCACCGCCCAGTGCCAACACGCGCAACACCCTGCTGGAAGCCGCTGCAGCCATTCGTGCGCTGGCCGGCCTTGACGAAGAAGCGTCACTTTCGCCTCTTCCCCCAATGGAAGGAAACGAGAGCGGCTTGGCGAGCGGGGACGATAGCATATTGCTTCCGCAGAGGACGTCTCATGCAACAGCGATCGGTTCGCGCGAGGAAGCTTTCATGATCCTGCTTTCGGTCGCGCGCTACTTCCGCGGCGCCGAACCCCACTCCCCGCTTTCTCTGGCACTCGAAACACTCGTCCGGCGAGGCCGCATGAATTTTTCCGAGCTTCTGGCCGAGCTGCTTCCTGAACCGCAGGCACGCAAAGCTGTACTCGCAGCAGCAGGGATTCAGCCCCAAGCGGACGACAAGGAGAATTCGGCACATGGCTGATGGCGAGGAAGAGGGTGCGGCCGGAACACGGAGCATTTCGCACGCTGAATGAATATCGATTGTTGAAGACGAGGCGCTGAATACCACGCCGTCCACATGAAGGAGAGCCAATATGGCAAGCGTTCACGATAAGCTGGAAAGGGTCCGCAAACCCCGTGTCCACATAAAATACGAAGTGGAGACAGAAGGCGCGGTCGTGGTGAAGGAACTGCCCTTCGTCGTCGGCGTGCTGGGCGAATTCTCGGGCGATTCTACGCAGCCGCTGAAGCCGTTTGGCGAGCGGAAGTTCGTACAGATCGACCGTGATAATTTCGATGATGTGATGCGCCGTATGACGCCCGGCCTCAATATCTCGGTCGAAAACACTCTGCAAGGCGACGGCACCGAGATGGAGGTGTCGTTGAGATTCGAGAACCTCGAGGATTTCGAGCCTGGTGCAATCGTCAACCAGGTCCCTGCGCTGAAATCATTGCTGGACGCCCGCAATCAGCTTCGCGACCTGATGACGAAGGCTGACCGCTCGGAGAATCTAGAGCATATGCTGGAGCAGATCCTCCAGAACCAGATCGAACTCAACAAGCTCACTCAAGAGCTTGAAGGTGGCAAGAACAGCGATGCCGACGATTGAGCGTTGGATGGGAGAATTGAAACATGACCGCCAAAACCCAGCTTAAGAACGAGGGTGCAGTCGCACTTTCCGCCGATGACAGTCTGCTTTCGAAGGTCGTGGCCGCAACGCGGCAGACCGAACCCGATCGCGCACAGGATCTCCTGCGTGCGTTGACGAGCCAGGCACTGAAAGGCACGGTCGTCTATGATCGAAATCTGACCGTCACTTTGAACAAGGCGATAGCGGAAATCGATCGAACCATTTCGCGCCAGCTCGCGGTCATTATGCAGTCTGCGGAATTCACCAAGCTTGAAGGCGCCTGGCGTGGCTTGCACTATTTGGTGTCCAATTCTGAAACCAGCGCCAATTTGAAAATTCGCGTCCTCAATGCACGTAAGCAGGAACTGTCGAAAGATATGGCGAAGGCTGTCGAATTTGACCAGTCGCGGCTCTTCAAGTCGATTTACGAGGATGAATTCGGCACGCCGGGCGGCGAACCGCTGGGTGCCATTCTTGGTGATTACGAGTTCGACAATTCTTTCGAGGATGTTCAGCTCCTGCAAGGATTGTCGTCCATAGCCGCTGCCTCTTTTGCGCCGTTTATCTCCGCTGCGAGCCCTCGTATGTTCGGTTTCGAGGACTTTCGCGAACTCGCCAAACCACGTGACCTGGAGAAGATCTTTGAGAGCGCCGAATACGCAAAATGGCGTTCGCTGCGCGACAGTGAGGACTCGCGTTTTGTGACGCTTGCGCTGCCGCGTGTGCTTGCACGAATGCCCTATGGTCAAACGACGAATGCCATTGATGAATTCGACTATGATGAAACCGAGGGCTCGAAGAATGGCGAGCTGCCACATGACAGCTATTGCTGGATGAATGCGGCTTATGTGATGGGTGCACGCCTGACCGACGCCTTCGCCAAGAGCGGCTGGTGTACGGCCGTTCGCGGTGCGGAGAATGGAGGTAAGGTTGAAAACCTGCCGATGCACATCTTTGCCAGTGACGATGGCGACCTCGATCTGAAATGTCCAACCGAGATTGGCATCACCGACCGCCGCGACGCTGAGCTTGGCAAACTAGGTTTTTTGCCGCTGTGCCACTACAAGAACACGGATTACGCCGTCTTCTTCGGCGCACAAACGACACACAAGCCTAAAATCTACGACAAGCCGGAAGCAACCGCCAATGCGGCGGTTTCCGCGCGCCTGCCATATATGATGGCCACCTCCCGCTTCGCCCACTATCTCAAAGTTATGGGCCGCGACAAAATCGGCTCCTTCATGGAAGCCGAGGATTGTGAAGCTTGGCTCAATCGATGGATATCGAACTATGTGAATGCCAATGAAGATGCCGGTGAGGAGGCACGCGCCAAATATCCTCTGCGCGATGCCCGCGTCACGGTGCATGAGGTGCCTGGCAAGCCCGGATCCTACAATGCTGTTGCCTGGATGCGACCCTGGCTTCAGATGGAGGAGCTGACGACCTCGCTGCGGATGGTTGCACGCATTCCCTCGAAGAACTGAGAGCAGCCCTCTCACAGGCAGTTGCCGGAGGGGCATTTTTTGAGGGCCATGCCATGTCGACCAATTCCAGCACAAAGTGGCGGCGGCGCGCTGATCAACTGATCGCGTTGATCGACGACGCAATTAACCGCCAGGTAAACATCATTCTGCACCATCCCGACTTCCAGGCCCTGGAGGCCGGGTGGCGTGGGCTCGCAATGCTCGTGCACGTGGCAGTGCGCAGCCCTGATGTCAAAATCAAGTTTCTTAGTACGAGCTGGACTGAGCTTGCCCGCAGTATGCAGCGGGCATCGGAGTTTGATCAAAGCCATCTTTTTGAGCTTGTTTACAATCGTGAGTTCGGCATGCCCGGCGGCGAACCCTTTGGCTTGCTCGTGGGAAACTATCAGCTATCGCCCGATGGGCCAGGCGACGCAATCGACACCCTTGGCGATATCGGCACGGTCGCGGCTTCCGCTTTCTGTCCCTTCGTTGCGGGCGCTTCGCCACGCGTGCTTGGGCTGGAGAGCTTCCATGAGATGAATCGTGTTATCGATCTGTCTCGTCTGACAGATAGCCTGCAACACATTCGCTGGAACGCACTCAGGACACGCGAAGACTCGCGGTTCATTGGGCTGGTGGCGCCACGCGTCCTGATGCGCGCGCCTCACGAGCCCTATGCCCGTTACCGCAATGACGGGTTTCCTTTCCGCGAAACCATTGGACCCGATGGCAGCACCCTTCTATGGGGCAATGGCGCGTTCGCTTTTGCCACCATCGTTATCCGCAACTTTATCGAATCTGGTTGGTTCGCAGATATCCGCGGCGTCACGCAAGATGTCGTCGACGGCGGTCTTCTCAGCCCGGACGAACTGCCGTCCTACGATTTCGGCACGGAGGGCAGCGGCCTTTCGGCGCAACCGCCTGTGGAAGTGCGGCTGACGGACGCACTGGAACAACAATTCTGCGATCTTGGCCTTATTCCCGTCGCTAGCGCCTATCTTTCAGCGTCAGCCATATTCAACTCCAATCAATCACTGCACGCGCCGCAGCATTATACAAACGAGAATGCCCGCCAGAACGCGCGGCTTGCCGCTATGCTGCAATACGTATTGTGTGCTTCGCGCTTCTCGCACTATCTCAAAGTTATCATGCGCGACGAGATCGGCCAGCTTTCCGACGCAGGCGCGATCCAGCACAAGCTCGCAGAATGGCTGTCGGGCTATACTCTCGGCAATGACGATGCTGATTTGTCGCTGCGCACGCGCTACCCATTGCGCTCCGCCAGCATCGACGTGGAAGAGATATCGGGCAAACCAGGCACATTCTCCTGCACCCTCAAGCTTCAGCCTCACTTCCAGCTCGACGACCTTTCGGCAAGCTTCCACCTCATTGCCGAGACCGCGGTCGTGCAGCGACGGTCGGACCGTGCGGCCTCCACATCCTTGGGGGTGCCTGCATGACGCTTTCCAAAGAGATCGCAGGTCTTTTGGCCGAAGATGCTCTGACCGTGGCGATTGAAAAGGTGCGGGAGCGCGTGAAGGTCGATCCCTCATACAAACCGGCGCGGCATCTCTATATCGACCTGCTCATCCTATCCGGTGACTACGAGAAAGCGGATGCCCAGTGTAATCTGGCGACAACCTTCGCGCCCGAGGACACGGTGGGCTTTGCACATCTTCGCAACCAGCTTCGTGCCATGGCCGCCCGGCGAGCATGGTTCGAGGCGGGCGCGATGCCGGCCTTCCCCCTGGGACCGACTGAACGCGACAGGGCAGCGTTGGCTGCTGCCCTGGCAGACCGCGCCGGTGAGCGCAAGCTGGTCAAGGCAGCGCTCGCCGTGCTGGAGGATGGACGCGGCGAGCGCCCCATGCGCTGGAATGACAAATTGATTTCCGATTTCCGCGATCTCGATGACCGGATACCACATGCTCTCGAAGCTTTGACGATCGGCGGAGCCTATCTCTGGGTGGACTTTTCCAGGATCGCGGCTGTCATAGTCGAGCCGATCGTGCACCCGCGAGATCTCGCTTTTCGCCGTGCCCAGCTTTCGCTGATTGGCGGCGCGACTGCACCGGTGCTGCTGCCGGCAATTTATCAGGGGACTGGCGATGATCCGAAACTCCTTCTGGGCCGCGAAACTAAATGGGTGAAAGAGACAAGTGGCATCACCACAGGTCGCGGCCAGCGGTGTTTCCTCGCCGGCGATGAACTCGTGTCGCTGCATGACGCAACCTCAATCGGCAGCGCCGTCTTGCATAAGCAGCAAAGGACCAGGAATGGTAAGCCCGCTTAATCAATACAGGCCGCAATCGCGCGTTCTGGCGCGGTCGGTCCTCGACCGGCTGCTCGATGCCAGCCCGGATATCAAGCAGGATCCCCCCATCAGCCTCCTTGATCAGCTGCGCGAGATGCGTGAGGCGATCCGCCGGGATCTCGAGGCGCTGCTGAACACACGTCGCTGCCCTATAACGCCGCCCTCTGAATTGACAGAACTGAAGAATGCACTGGCCTGTTATGGTGTGGACGGCATTGTCTCAGTCAACCTTGTGACCGACGAAGCCAAGCTGGTGCTGGCACGCGCCCTCGAACGGACCATCACACGCTTCGAAACGCGGCTTTCGGATGTCCGGGTGACGATCCTGAGAAACGGAGCGGGCAGCCGACGCACGCTGCGCATCCGGATAGAGGCGATGTTCCGGCCGCATGATGGGATGCCTCCCATCAGCTTCGAAACCATGATCGACCCCTCCACTCAGCACTTTCTTGTGGAGGCGCCTCGTGGCTGAAAGTTTTTTCCATCGCTATAATGAGGAGCTCTCGACAATACGGCGTCGCGCTGCAGGCTTTGCCGAGGCCTTTCCGAAAATTGCAGGCCGGCTGCGCATGACAGGCGAAGTGGCCGATGACCCGCATGTGGAACGCCTTATTCAGAGCTTTGCCTATTCGGCCGCGCGCATCCGCCATAAGCTCGACGACGAGTTTCCCGAGCTAACCAACGGGTTGCTGGAAACACTCTATCCGCATTACCTCGCGCCAATCCCGTCAATGAGCATGGTGCGCCTCATCCCCGGCAAGACGCTCGCAAGCGTTCAGGCGGTGCCGCGCCACACCGAGATACTTGCAGAACCGGTGGCTGGCGAGGCTTGCCGCTTCCGCACGACCCAGGATGTGGAGATTGCGCCCATACAGATATCGTCGGCCTCGCTTTCCGGACAACCAATCGGCGCACCTCCATCGCCTTTTTCGGGGGCGGCGGGATGCCTGCGGATCTCACTCATGCCGCATGACGAGAAAAAGCCGCTCTCGCAGATCGGGTTGAAGCGATTGCGCCTACATCTCGCATCACAGTGGCGCCAGGCAAGCGCGCTGTACGAACTTCTAGCCAATCATACGATGGGTATTGCGCTCGCGCATCATGCCGACGACGAGACGCCAATATTCCTGCCGCGCGAAAATCTACGCCCTGTTGGGTTCGACCAGACAGAATCGATGCTGCCCTACCCGCCGTCCAGTTTTATTGGCTATCGGCTGTTGACCGAATTCTTCGCGCTGCCGCAAAAATTTCTGTTTCTCGATATCAACGGGCTTGAATGCTGGCGCGACGACACGCTCGATATCTTCATCTATCTCGACGAAACGGACAGAAAACTGGAGCGCGCCGTCAGTGCAGGCGATCTCGTGCTCCACGCCACCCCTGTCATTAATCTCTTCCGTCAGTCTTGCGAGCCGACCCTGCTGGACGGCACACGTACCGAATACCGCCTGCTGCCGGATTCACGCAGGCAAAAGACGCGTGAGATCTATTCGGTGGAACGCGTGTTGCTGACAAACCGCAATGGCGAAGAGGAGATTTGTTGTCCTTTCTTCGGCCGCTCGCTGCATGGCGGGGCGACAACGACCTATTGGCAAATCCAGCGCCGCTTCGAGGCGGACCAAGGCACATCCGATATCGATATTACATTTGTCGATGCGGCACATCACGCAGTGAGGCGATTAGACGCCGTCGCGAGCGTGGACGCGCTGTGCCTCAATAGAGACCTGCCAGAAAAACTGCCTTTTGGCGGCGGCCATCCCAACCTCCAGATCGCCTCCGGACACGACGCCGTTGCTAGCATCGAGCCGCTGATCCCACCAACGCCATCGGTGCGCATGAACGATCACGAGGGTCGTAACTGGCGGCTCATGTCGCACCTCATGCTCAACCATCTTTCTCTTTTCGATAATGAAGGCGCGGCATTGAAGGATATCCTATCGCTCTATGCCTTCCGTGACGCGCCAGAGACGCAGCAACTCGTGAATGCGATCGTTCGCGTGGAGGCTCGCGCCTCCACGGCGCGGCTTGGCGAAGGCGGCATGGTACCGGGAACCGAGATCCTTCTGGAGTTCGATCCCGCCGCCATCGATCGTGCATCCGCCTATCTTTTCGGAAGCGTCCTCGACCGTTTCTTCGGTCTTTATACTTCCGTGAATAGCTTCACCCGGTTGATCGTGGCGCTGAAAGGTCGATCAAAGCCCGTTGCGACATGGCCTGCTCGCGCCGCCGAGCACCCTCTTTTGTAGAGGCATGGAGGAGGCATGATAAAGCTGACGATCGAACAAAAACGAAGAAGCAAGGAGCTCGCCAGTCACCTCGAAAAGGATCCTGGCCGTTTCGAGCCGACGACGGCATTTCGCGTAGCTCAAGCGTCCTGCGACGCGCTGCAGGTCAGTTCACATATTGGTATCTCTCCGGCACCGCTGCCGCTTGACGGCTTTCGACGCGGCGAAGGCGGCAAAGCCATGCTCAGGAGTGCGTTCCCCAATCTGCTGGGACCTCTCGGCGCCCTCCCGCCCAGCTATAACGAGCTGGCCATCCGCGAGGAACGCAACCGCTCTCGTGGTCTTACTGCTTTCCTCGACCTTTTTGGAGCGCGTTTAACTGAGCTATTCGTTGATGCCTGCGAAAAATACCGAATCGCGCGCCTTTTACGATGGGGCCACGGAAGTCCGCGTAATGGCTTTCTTACAGCCTTGTTCTCGCTCACCGGCTTCGGTACGGCGCGCGTGCGCGAAACCAGCGGTGTGGACGAAGCGCTGATCCTTCGCTTCAGCGGCTTCTTCGCAGCGCGAACCCGCAATGCTTCCAATCTGACTGCAATGCTACGCGAATTCACCGGGCTGCCGGTGAAGATCGAATTGTTTCGCGGCAGATGGCTGACCGTGCCGCTAAAAGAGCAAAGCAATATGGGGAGACATTCGGGTACGAGTCTCGGCGTCAACGCCATGGCAGGCGCGGCAATCCGTGATTTCAGCGGCGGCTTTCGCGTCGTGATCGGGCCACTCGATTATGCAGACTATTCGGCTTTCGCCCCGGGAAACAAGGCCGCAAACGACCTTTTTGCGGTGACGAGGTTGTTCGTCGGCCCAAGCCTCGATTTCGATGTCCAGATCGTCTTGAAGAAAGAGCAGATCCCATTTTGCCAGCTTGGCAGACCAGGCGATGCAACGCGTCTGGGATGGAATAGCTGGGCACGTATAGCGCGCCCCGCACGCGATAGTGGCGACGCCATCATAAGACAGAGCGCGGCCGTGTCGTCGCTTGCGTCATGAGATAACCATGGCTTTGCGGCTCGAACTCAAGCACGCCAAAGGTCCACTGGAACGTGGAATCTCGCTAAGCTGGTATTTTGAGCGGGGCCGGCGGACACTTGGCCGATCGGCAGAGTGCGACTGGCAAATTCCCGATCCGCAATGCATGATCTCGAAGCTGCATTGCCTGATAGAGGCCGACCGTGACGGCTTCGTGCTGCACGACAAGAGCTCGAATGGCTCGGTGGTCGACGGCGTGCTGGTGCTGGAGGGCTGTTCCGCTCGGCTGTCCCATGGCTCGATCATAGAATTCGGCGGCTTCGCCTTTTCGGTTTCCCTTACCGGCCAAAAGGATATGGAGTTTGCCGATCCGGATGCCGGTCTCGTTCTCGGTGATGAGAACCTGACGGTTTCTTCCATCCTCGCCGATATAGCGCCAAACAGCCCAAGATCACATGGTCTTCGTGGGCACGACGAAACGTTGACGGAACGTGTCTCCGCTAAAGACCCAGCGCGGCGGGGCAGCGGAAGCATGTCGTTGTCTCGCAATGTGGAGATCGGCTGGAGCGGCCCTCCCGAAACAGCGCGGAAGGCCGCTCTGCCGGAGGACTGGAATAAAGGATCTGATTACGGCAATCAGCTTGAGCATGCGCCAGCAACGCGAGCTTCTGTCACCTTCGCCCGCAATATGAAGACGGACCAGGCAGAATCCGAAATCGAATATGAGGCGCAGCCTATCGAGCCGGAGGTGCTTGCTTCGGGGGATATTCAACCGAACGCGCCATCAATGGCCGACGCGACCGCAACTACGAGCCTCTTGCAGCGTCTGGACATACTCGCCGAGCGTTGCGAGGAGGCGTGCTGCGATCTATTCGCCGCCTTTGATCTCGACGTCCAAGCTGTCGCCCCGACATCCGACCTGCTCGAGCTGCCGCGCGAAGAGGCACTTCCAGCACGTTTCGAGGCCGTGCTTTCCATGCAACTCGCACTGGGGACCGCAATTGGCAGCCTGCTTGATGAAATGAGCCGTGTGATGGAGCCACGCATCTTGGAGGCTCGGGTCGATACGGAATCGAGAAGGCTTCCCTGGCGCAGCGACCGCGCCTATTGGCAGGCCTTCAAGGCACATTTTGAAAAAGACGGAGAGCGGCTGTCGCTGCGCGATCTATTTCGCGAGACGATGATGCGCTCGCTGCGCGGCGATGCCGAGGACAATACCCGTCAGGAACTCACTCCTGGCGACGATATAGAAGTGAGCCTCGATAAATGAGACATGAAAACCGGGTCGCGTGGAACGAAGGCATGTTCCTGCGTGTACAACATTTCCAGCAATCGGATCGCTGGACCGAAAGGCTGGTACGCACGGCTATGCGTGAGCTTTCCCCCTATCCTTGGGGGATCGCAGAGATCGGCATCGACCGTGGTGCATTGGCGACGGGCCAGTTTGCCCTTTCCAATTTGCGCGGCATTCTGCCTGACGGCACCATCTTTGAAGCACCGATCGATACGGACCTGCCCCCGCCGTTCGAGCTCGATGAATCGGTCCGCAACGCGATCATCTATCTCGCATTGCCCTCACGGCGACCGGGAAAGGCCGACGTCACCATGAATGGGCGCGCGAACACCACCGGGGTCCGTATCATCGCCTCACCATATGAAGCACCCGACGCCAATGTCGAAACCGACTTCATGGCCACGATCGATGTCGGCCGGGTGAACCTATGTTTTCTCAAAAGCGGCGACGAGCTTGCCGGCTACGAGCTGCTTGGACTTGCCCGAGTGATCGAGGTTCGTTCGGACAAGGCCGTGATCCTCGATTCCGCCTATATCGCCCCTTCGCTAAATTGCGCTGCCGGACCACGACTTCATGAGCTCGTTACGGAACTGCTGGGCATCGTTCGCCACCGCGCAGAAGCGATCGCCGAACGCATCGGCGATCCCACCGTCCGCGGAACAGCTGAGGTCGGCGATTATCTTCTGCTCCAGATCCTCAATCGCGCCGACCCCATGCTGCGGCATATTTCCGCCAATGCGACCCGCCTCCATCCCCTCGTCTTCTATGAGTTTTGCGTTCAGCTTGCCGGCGAGCTCTCCACCTTCACGGCGGCCTCCAAGCGTGCCACGGATTTTCCGCCATATCGTCATGACGACCTGAAAGATACATTCGAGAGCGTCTTCGACGATCTGCGGACCTCGCTGTCGGCGGTCTTGGAGCAGGCGGCAGTGGCAATCGAGCTGGTCGAACGGCGTCACGGCGTGCGAGTAGGTACGATCAACGATCGCACTTTGCTCAAGGATGCCGGCTTCGTGCTCGCTGTGCGCGCCGAGATGCCGACAGAGGATATCAGACGCAACCTGCCTGCGCAGATCAAGATCGGACCAGTGGAGCGCATAGCCGAACTCGTCAATGTAGCGCTGCCAGGCATTCCCATAAGACCGCTCCCGGTTCTGCCGCGCCAGCTTCCATACCGCTCGGGCACCGTCTACTTCGATCTCGATACCAAGAATCCGTTGTGGAAACAGCTCGACACGTCGGGCGCGATAGCCCTCCACCTCGCCGGCGAATACCCCAACATTGAAATGGAACTTTGGGCTTTGAGAGAATGAGCAAGAAGCCGTCTATCCCCTGGCAGGATCTGCCCACCATCGTCGAGCTTACCGAAGAGGGTGCACGCAAGCAGCAGGACGCAGGCAAGCTGGCGGAAATGTTGAACAATGTGCTGGAGCACACGCCAGACACAACACAGTCTGCAACGGGCGGGGACGCATCAAACGCAGGCTGGTCCGTCGAGACGCTGGTGCGCGACTTCCGTTTCGGCGGAGAGGAAGTGCCAACCATCGTCGCGTCGGCTGCGCCGCTGCTTAACCTCGCCCACGCACTGCGCCAAAGCAACGATCAGCCCAACATTGACGAATTGCGGCGCGTCACGATCGAAGAAATTGGCCGCTACGAGCGTGATCTCGCAAGCGCTCGCATTAGTCCGGACCGGGCGCGCGCAGCACACTATATCGTCTGCGCCACCATCGACGATGTCATCTTGAGCAAACCGTGGGGCGTACGCGCAGGCTGGGCGCGATCCGGTCTCGTCTCAACCTTTCACATGGACGTGACGGGCGGCGACCGTGTCTTCGACCTACTCGACCATTTCCATCAGAGTCCCGCGGCAAGCAAGGATCTGCTGCTGCTGATTTATCTCTGCATCTCGCTGGCTTTCGAAGGGCGAACGCGGGTTTCACCTCGCGGGCCACTGCAGCTTGGCCGTATCCGCGACAGCCTCTACAAAACCTTGCTCGGTCAGTATGGCATCTTCGAACGTGAGTTGTCCCCGCACTGGCGCGGTATCTCGATGCGCTACAAACCGCTTCGCACAGCCACCGCGCTGTGGACGCTGCTTTCGATACTGACGCTGGTCTTCGCACTTGGCTATCTCTTCTTTACGCTTTCGCTGAACCGGGTTTCAGACGACGTGTTCGAGCGGCTCGCCAACTTGCCGCCACGCGAGATGCCGAGCGTGGCTCTCTTGCCGCACGCCGAGCCTCGGCCTCCGGTGACGCAACCTTCACCTCCAGCCAGCAAGCAGCCCCCACCACCGCCAAAGCCCGAGCCACTCAACCACCTCCAAAACCTGCTTGCCTTCCTCCAGCCGGAAGTGGAGCGCGGTACCGTGTCGCTCGCGGATGCTGATGGCAGGCTTCTCGTCAGGATCAAAAATGCTGGGCTCTTCGATATCGGCAGCGCCAAAGTCGGCCCCGAATTCTCCGATCTGCTGAAGCGCATCGGGGCAGCGCTTGCCGCCGAAAAATTCCGCGCCGTCGTTATCGGCTATACCGATAATGTGCCGATCAGAACAGCACAGTTCCCATCCAACTGGCATCTTTCGGAGGCACGCGCGAAGGCTGTCGGCGACATACTTGCCGAATTCACAGGACCACAGGCGATCCTGACCGAAGGACGCGCAGATTCCAATCCATTGACCAGCAACGATACCGTCGAAGGACGCGAGATCAACAGGCGTACCGAGATTCTGGTGCTGACCGATCCAGCCGAGAACCTTGGAGCGGCAGGCATCGCACCACTCCAAGGTTCTCGGCCTATAGCCGGAGAGGCGGAGGACACGCGATGAACCCGCTCAACTACTTCTATACAGTTCGCTCCTACGTGGACTCCTATGCGGGTCTCGTTGGCAGGCGCTTCCTGTCGCTCGTCTGGCTGGCGGCGTTGTGCATCGTCATCTGGTTCTATGGCTATCTGCTGGGCTATGGTGACTTCAAGCCGCTGGAAAGCGTGCGGATCCGATTGCTGATCATCGCGCTGCTGCTTGTCGGCTGGATCATTTATATGGTCATCTCGGCCATTCGCGCCCGCCGGCGCGATCAAGCCCTCGTCGACGAAATAACAAATGACGCGGCTGCCGATGCCGCGGCCAGCCAGAAGACCGAAGTTGCCGAAATACGAAATCGCCTTCGGGGGGCATTGGCACTGCTTCGCCGCATCACCGGCAAGCGCTTTGGATATGTCTATGAATTGCCATGGTACCTCATCTTCGGCGCTCCGGGATCAGGAAAGACGACTGCGCTGACCCATTCCGGCCTCAAATTTCCGCTGGGCGACGCACTCGGCACCAATGTTGTCCGGGGTGTCGGAGGTACCCGCAACTGCAACTGGTGGTTCACAGATGAGGCCATCCTGATTGATACGGCCGGTCGTTATACCACGCAGGATGATTTGAACGGCGCATCCAAGGCGGGCTGGGAAGGGTTTCTCAAGCTTCTGCGGAAGTACCGCCGCTCACAGCCAGTCAACGGCGTTCTTGTCACAGTCTCGATCGGCGACTTGCTGACACGCGACCTAGCCGCACGGCGGGAGGAGTTGCGCGCCATCAGGCAACGGCTTTCCGAGCTTGACGAATATCTTCAGGCGCGCGTGCCGGTTTATCTCTTGCTCACCAAGGCCGATCTTCTCATAGGCTTCGTGGAATTTTTCGATGGCTTCAACAAGTCGGACAGAGAACAGGTCTGGGGCACGACGTTCAGTCTGGAAGAGAGCCATAAAGCCACTGAGCTGCCTGAGCGCTTCCTCGCGGAATTTACTTTGCTTCAGGAGCGTGTGGGCGCCATGCTTCTTGAGAGGCTTCAGCAGGAACCTGATATCGAAGCCAGGGGGCGCATGTTCCGTTTCCCCGCCGAATTAGCGTCCTTGAAAGAGAAGCTGCAAGAGGTCCTGACGACGCTGTGTTCCGGTTCGAACCTGGTCGAGGCTCCTTTGCTGCGCGGCGTCTATTTCGTATCAGGAACCCAGGCAGATGAAAACGCTCCGGCGCAAGCTGGGGTATCACGGGCGCAGCGCAGTTATTTTCTGTCAAAGCTTTTCACTCAGGTCATCTTCGGTGAAGCATCGCTCGTGGCATCTGACCAGCGGCTTTCCCGCCGCCAGCTCTTCCTCCGTCGTGGGGTATATAGCTTGGCCGCCGTGCTTCTGGTGACGGTGCTGGCAAGTTGGACGGCAACCTATTTCCAGAACACCGGCGCATTGGCGCAGGCCAAGGAACGTATCGACGCCTATGAGGAACTTGTACAGGGCATAGCTGTGCGCGATGTGTCCGACGCGGATTTCCTCCGTATTCTGCCGACATTGGACAATCTGCGCGCGATCACCACCGGCTTCAAGCGAGAAAGGGTGTGGCCCCTCAGCTTCGGGCTTGATCAGGAGGGAAAGATTGAAAGTCGCCATCGTCAAGCCTACCAGAGGGCGCTCAACGCACTGCTTTTGCCTCGCATGCTGGTCGAATTGCAAAATAGGCTCGCTGATAGCACGGACGTTAGAGAGACCTTTGATGCGCTTAAGCTCTATGGAATGCTGGGCGGTCTGGGTTCGGTCGATCCCCACTTCGTCTCGCTTCAAGCCAAGAATATATTCGCCCGCCTTTATCCGGGTGAAGGCCGCAAAGCTGTACGGGCAGCGCTGATCGCACATGCTCAGGCATTGGCAACCGGCCCCATCGCACCGATCAATCTTGACAATCAGCTGATCACGAAAGCCCGGGAGGTCATACGCGATCAGAGTGTGGCGGGCCGCGCCTATGATATCCTGAAAGGCTATGGAGAAATGCGCGCGCTCCAATCCTGGATACCCGCCGACGCACTCGGCGCGCTCGGCGAGCAGGTGTTCGAACGTGCCTCGGGAGCCTCGCTCCAGGAAGGCATAACCGGATTCTTTACCGCCAGCGGCTACCGTTCCGTCGTTCTGCCTCAGATCGCAAATGCAGCACGGGAGGCGTTGAACGAGCAGTGGGTCCGCGGGGAGGCCAGTTCGGCGGGGACGATCGATGCGGTTTCAAAAGCCGCACTTCAGCTTTATTTCGACAATTTCGAGCAGCAATGGTCGCGGTTACTAGGAGATATCCGTGTTCACCCATCGCACTCACTGGCTGATGCGGCCGAGACCACGCGCATCCTGGCCAGCAATCCGAGTCCGATCGAGGCGATAGCAATAACAATCGCTTCAGCAACAGATCTGAGACCGCTCGATATCGCCAGCACGGAAAATGACGCAGCGGCATCCTTGCTTGATGGTGTGCTAGTCCCGCCCGACCCTTACGAAGGGCTGCGTAAGGCGCTTGAAGTGCCCTCAACAAATGGCGAAGATCAGGAGGGTGAGAGTTCGCGCGCCCCGCTTTCTGCTTTGCAACTCGCAATCAAGGCGGTCTCCAGCCAGCTTTCACGCGCGGCCACGTCGACCGCCGAGGTCGCGCAAATCTTTGATGTGGACAGCCAGCTCACCAACGCCAATCAAGATCTGCTTCAGGAGGCGCGGCGCATGCCCGCCCCTGTCGATACTTGGGTGGCGGGTATTGCAGCTGATATCGGCTCACTTGCGGTCAAGACGGCACGTAGCCGGGTAGATACGCTGTGGGAATCCGACGGGGTGCTATGCTCAAGCATTGTGACGGGCCGCTATCCTTTCGTCCGTTCATCCTTACATGACGTCGCGATGCATGATTTTGTCCGGCTGTTTGGGCCAAATGGCATTTTTCATACCTTTTTTCAGGAACGGTTAAAGGCCTTCGTCGATACCTCCACCTCACCGTGGACATGGCGTGGAACATTCGGTGCACCGGGAATGCCCAGCAAAGCCCTCGCCCAATTCGAGAATGCCGACAAGATCCGCCGCGCGTTCTTTCAATCCAACAGCGAAAGCCCGAATATCTCCATCAATATCAAACCACTTTCGCTGTCGGATTCGGCGGGAGCAGTGATGCTGGAGATCGAAGGTGAGCGTGTCGTCTATTTCCACGGCCCAGTGCAGTCCAAGACCATTTCCTGGCCTTCCAGCCAGGCGATCAATCTCTCGCGCATTGCGTTCCAGCCGGGCGGCTGGAAGCAAGCCATAACGGAGACGGGCGATTGGTCTGCCTTTCGGCTTTTTGACAGAGCCGAGATCACCAATGAGAGCGACGACCTTTTCCACGCGCGCTTTAAAAGCAGCGGCCACACGGCAGATTTCGAGGTTCAATTCGGCTCGGTGCTCACGCCGTTTCGCCTCAAGGCGCTCTCGGATTTCAGCTGTCCTTCACAGTTCTGACGAGGTGCGATCGATGATCCAACGCAAGACGATGGAACCGGCCAATCCGGGAATCGATCGCGTCGGTTTCTTCGGCAAGACACCGACGCACGGCGACTTCGTGTCAGACGGTTTAGGGCCGGGACTGCGGGAAGCGCTGGACGGCTGGATACAGGAGGGACTGGAATCGAGCAAGCAGATCTTTGGCCAGCAATGGCGCGAATTGTTTCACGCCTCTGCCCCCTGGCGCTTCGTCATGCAGGAGGGGCTTTGGGCGGCGGCAACGATTGCCGGTGTGCTATTGCCAAGCAAAGATCGTGTGGGACGCGACTTTCCGCTCATCATTGCCGCCCAGCTTGGCAGCTATTCGGGTGACCCGCGCCGGCTTTGCTATGACAATACGTGGTTCATCGCGGCCGAAGCGCTAGCCGAAACCTCACGCACCAGCGATTTCGATCTTGCAGGGTTATCAGCAGGACTGCAGCGCCTTCGCTTGCCGCATGCCAATCCGCGACCCGGCAACACGCCTGAGAAGAAGGACGGCTGCAAAAGCGCAGACGCGCCTATTTCCATCTGGTGGACGATCGATCCCGATACGGGTCGGGCGCATGGCTTCAAAACGGTCGGCCCGCCGAAAGGGTCCGACTTCCCAAAACTCCTCGAATGCACTGCCGAGCGATCCAAATCGCCTCCACGGACAGAAGTATCTGAACCGATTTCGGCTTCGGCACAGCAGGAACCCTCCCCCCTATCCTCACCGCGCAGATTGGTCATTGAGAAGAGCTACGCTACGCATCCTGGCGCCCGCCTTTTCCTCAACAGTGACGCATTGCTCGTTTCAGATGCTCCGCATCTCTTCGTCATCGCCGACGGCGTGGGAGATGACATGTCTGCCGCAGAAGCCGCGAAGGTGACGATCAACACACTGACGGGCATAGCGCCTCAAGAGACACTTGCTGGCTTCGTGCAAGAACTGAAGCAAAAGTTCGGGCGCGCGCATGGATTATTACAGGCAGCCGCCATGTTGAATCGACAGGGCGAAACGCCGAAAGTGAGCGTGGCCGCACTTGCCATTCTCGATGATGTGTTTGCGGTCGTATGGGCGGGCGATGTCCGTTGCTATCTCGTCAGAGATGGCATGATGTGCTGCCTCACGCACGACCATGTGCAGATCGGTCTGCACCGGCAGCTTTCGCGTTGCATTGGAAGGCACGTGCCATTGGTGCCAGATGTCATCAACGAAACCTTACGGGATGGGGATCGACTACTCTTGTGCAGTGCGTCCCTACCACGCGTGCTCGGCGAGCGTTCAATCGCAAAGGCGCTCCTCTACACACCGCTTCGTGATGCCTCTTGTGTGCTTATACAGGAGGCTCTGATCGCAAATATCCGCGACAACATCAGCGCGATCACCGTCGAGGCCCGGCTGAAATGACTGGACATGACATAAGCGACGACATGGCATTGGACCAAGTCGCCCTCCGGTTCGCCGAGCTTTGGCACGCTCTTACGCATGACGGCAACACAGTACGCAACGGCGAAGAAAGCAGGCTGCTCATTGATCGTGTGCGCACAGCTCTTGACCGAGGGCATGCGCGGCTTGGCGCCTCACCTTCATCTGAGATGGTCGCGGACACCTTCCTGATCGAAGAATTGATGCATGAGGGGCCGCTGGTGCAAATATATCGAGTGCGCCACCGCGACCTTGGCACAGCCTATGCTCTGAAGACGCTACGCCCAGAACATGCAGATGATGCCATATGCGCGAGCTTATTGCTGAGGGAAGCGCGTATGCACATGTCGGTCCGTCACGAAAATGTTGTGTCAGCCCACGTAGTATTGCGACTGTCGGACGGTCGCCCCGCGCTCTTACTCGAATGGATGGAGGGGGGAAGCCTTTCGCAACGCCTGAAAGAAACAAAACGTTTTCCAGCAGGCACCGTTCACGCAATCATGGAGGGGCTCATTTCAGGAATGCAGGCAATCCATGCGGCGGGGTTCGTGCACGCCGATATTACCCCGGCCAATCTGCTCTTTGCCGGAGACGATCCCGCGAGCCTCAAAATCGCCGATTTCAGCATCGCACGGGAGTACGGGAGCGACGATCACAATGTCCAACGCATGGTACAGACGCGCTCTCGCCTGGCGCCCCCGGAATGCACCGTCGGCGGCCTGCCAGATGAGCGATCCGACCTTCATGCCTGCGGACAAATCTTGCTGCACCTTTTGCAACGCAGCATAGGAAACGCAGCACTGGCAACAGATCTGGCGGCGCTTGCGCGGCAACTCACTTATGATGATCCGGATCGTCGTCCGCAAAGTGCAGAGGAAGCATTCACCATTTTGCGGACAATCGCTCCTTGATCAATCTTTCGGTGCGGGCGCGGCGGGTAAAGGAGGGCTCTTCTGGAAAGCCGTGAAAAGCTTTGCCACATTCACAATGCGGGCATTGCTGGCATAAAGAATATCACCATCCTGCATCTGGAACGCCTGCATATTCGCGAAGTTGGCAACCTTGCGCAGATTGATGTGATAAATGATTGGCGTCGTTTCCGAGGCTGGCGCAGTTGTGGTGTTGTCTGTTGCGACAGATTCTGCGATATCGCGGCCAGTCTGGCTGCGGAAAAGATAGATATTACCTGCATCAGCACGATCGTCCAATAGTCCGCCGACGCGCCCGAATGCCTTGGCAAGTGTGAATTTGCCCGCTTCAAACTCGAATTCACCAGTGCTTTTGAACGCCCCCAACGCGGTAAAGCTCGAAGCATCGCCCTCAATGAAAATTTGGTCTCCAGGGAGCAGTTGAACATTCTGGCGGTCTTCGGCAAGTATGCGGTCGAGGGACGCGCTCGCGCGTTGCGATCCGCGGACCAGGGTCACCATTGTTGAGCCGGGAGCAGAAGCCGAGCCGCCCGCCAATGCAATCGCATCGAGCATGCGTTCTTTGCCGCTGGTCAATGGGATACGGCCGGCGGTGCGTACATTCCCATTCACAGTAACGCTGCTGGTCGGCTTCTCCACCACTGTGACAACGGCCTGCGGGTTGACCGCCGACCCGCGCAGACCTTCAACGATCCGTTTTTGAAGAGCCTCCGGCGAGGAACCGGCTGCACGTTGCCGTCCAACAAAGGGAAGTGTGACAAATCCCTGCTGATCGATAGTAAAGCGGCCCAGATTAAGCATTTTTGTTTCTGTCGGGGATAGCAATCCCTCTTCACCTGAATCCAGGATGGTGACTTCGATCACGTCCCCCTTTTGCAAGCCATTATTCATAGCACCTGAAGAGTGAAATCCACTCAAGCCGTGGCGACGTGAAACAAAGGCTACCGGATCTGGCGCCTGGGAGGGTGCAGTTGCCAGTTCAACAATCGGTATCTTTTCATTCGAACCGGGAAGGATGGCGTTTCGGATATTGCCGACACTCGGGCCAGATGCGGGACTAGCACATGCACTCAAGACGGCGATCGATAGAATGCATGGCAACTTTAACATCACCACTCTCCTGGTTTGCAATTGAATTTTGTGGCGTATCGACACCATCGTGGCATTGGCAGCTCCCACAAACGCCGAAAGGATTTTCGGGCCTGACCCGAGATTCAGGCGTTCGGCTGTTCGCGCCGTCAGCAGGATTCCGGGGCTGCGGTGGAGCGCTGGCGAGAGCACTTCTGATCCGGGCTGCTCTCACAACAGGAACCCGTATATAATGGCGCCTGCAAATATGATCGCGATCATGAAAACGGCGCCGGGCATTCGTATCACCCGCGCTCGAATTGAGGGTGATCGCCTCATCAGACGCCATTTAAAAGGTTTCCCGTGACGAGGACGAAGAATGCCATCGACATCAGCCAATAGCTATCGATACCCAGCACACCAGTTAATACGCCGAAGACCGGCAACAGTGAAAAGACGGCCAGAACAACGGACGTGATCAGAACCATTTTCGTTGATGCATTCGGCCGCATGGCATTTCCTCCAATGCTTTCCATGTCTCCAGTGTGACAGGTGATTGTCTCGATCTTTTCACGTTTTCTCACAGGCTCCTGCCTTCCTAGAAAGGCAGGAGCCTGGATGATCTGACATCCCGCGGTGTGTGGCGGGGGATGGGGATGTCAGGCCATATCGTGCTGCTCTATCGTTTCCGCCCATGAGCGGCCTATTCGAGCAGCTTCTCTTTGATAGGATTGCCAGCATCGGGGAGGCCGCCTCCGCTATGCTTTCACGTGCGACGACAGAGCCCTTTGACGCGGGTGCCGTCGCACCAGGCGATGCTGAAGAGATCGCCGCATCAAACGCCGTCACCCAGCGCTTTCTCATGCTTGAGGAATCCGGTGAAAGACGTTCTCGTTTGTTCGTCCGCTTCAAGCCCATTAACGCGCTGCAATAAATATGCTGTGAAAACATGATCCGCCCGGCATTATGTCAATTAAAACAACTGCTTCGTATTGATCCGGATTCTTAAGCTCTGTTCTGGCAACTGGCTAGACAAGACGTAGCTTAGGGAAACGGACGCAATATTCTTCTTCAGGAAACAAAGAAAGCTTCCTTATGAGCAAATGAAGCAATTTTGCATTGCCATTCCAATCCGCTGTTTGGACCGTCACCCTGCCATCACCACTGCGTTTAGGTATTCCAATCAGATGAAAGGCAGCTCACATATTTGTATTGGTGAGCGGCGTTCCCAGACTACAGGCCTCTGATTCGGATATTGCGACGGCGTGCGGATTCTGCTCGCGATTTTACAAATGCATCTCGCGATACAAGCATCCGACATTGGCCCTGAATGATCAGCTCGATCTTGATAGCCAAAAGCAGCTTTCCCGTGTGAGCCAGGCCGAAGCGCATGATGTAGGTGCAGGATAGGGGTGGGAAGCAACCCTAAAGGCAGATAAGTGGTGATGCGAGATCCTACGGCGACTAGGTTCGTCTCCCGCCTTTTAGACGCGCTGGCACAATTCAAAAGCAAACTGAACAGGAAAAGAACTTAGCGAATTACAGGCTGCAGACCATCGAGACCGGCGCCGCATCAAAATTGGCAAGACTGCGCACTACGAAGCGCTCAAGGCCGACAGCGTCCTGAGGAATATAGGTTCTTGTTATGTACTCAGATATAGGACTGTTGTCGCCCCTTTTTGTGTTGTGACGCCTTGATATCTAATCACGCCCGTTATGGACGGAGTATCAATGGCCATGGCGCTAGATGAATTTTGGGGATTACCCGGCGGCAAAATCGCGCACTCCCGAATTCGGCAGCCTGCTAGCCTCAGTGGGTACATATGGCGTCGGCTTCTTCACCAGACCGCTTGGCGGCGTGATGATTGATGCTTTCGCCGACAGAGCCAACCGGAAACCCGCGATGATCCTGACCGTAACCTTAATCACCGTGGGAGTTCGTTCCATTCTTCCAGCGTTTCTATCCGTTGATAGCCCGGTCTGCGCAGACGGGCATCCAGCTGTTGCAGTCGATGCACGATACGTACTGTTTACGAGAGCGCTCAAATGGTATATCAACTCGTTGTTTTAGTATTTAGGTGTATTATTATGAACAGACGAAATCTACTCAAAGCTTTTACCGGCCTATGCTTCCCGCTGTATCAACCCGCAAGTGCGGCTGAAACCCACTGGGACTATAAGGGCGACGATCCACAGCATTGGAGCGAACTGTCGGCAGAATATCAAAGCTGCAGTGCTGGCGTCAGCCAGTCTCCAATCAATCTCGATCACGGCATCAAGGCTTCGCTACCCCAGCTTGAGATCGACTATGGGGATAATTTCACCTCCGTCGAAAACAACGGTCATACCGTGCTTGTCACGGCGGGAAAGGGCAACCAGCTGGTGGTGGATGGGGAGCGCTATAATCTCGTTCAATGTCATTTTCATCATCCCAGCGAACATCTTCTCAAAGGCGCGCGCTTTCCGCTCGAATGTCATTTCGTCCATCGCCTCCCCGACGACGAAATCGCGGTCATCGGCGTTTTGATGAAAGAAGGCCGTCGCAACGATGTGTTTGAGCAGATCCTGAGGCTCGCGCCGAAGACGCCTGGTAAAATGGCCGAGATTCCCGGTGGCCATCTCGCCATTAAGAATCTGCTTCCAGCTACATTTCACTACATACGCTACAGCGGCTCGCTGACGACGCCTCCGTGCAGCGAAGCCGTAAACTGGATGGTCTTGATTGAACCAGTGGAGATCTCGGCTGAGCAAATCGCTCGCTTTGCCGCGCTCTACCCCGACAATGCTCGTCCGATCCAGCCCTTACACCATCGCCCGATCCTCGAGGACTAACAGGCTGTTGCCTGTCCCACACCAGAACGCCGGCATAAAGTTCATTGTTGATAATGCCGGTGCCGCGACAGAAGAGTTGGCTTGGTTTGTCTGAACAGTTCCGGGCATTTCGTTAAGTGGATTTCCACCTCGGCTATGCGACAAGGCCAAAATCCGATCCCGGCCTTGTCGCCTTTGCTTGATCAATTGGTGGATTTTCCTTATCCACGAAGTTCGGTTTTATCGGGGAAAATTATTGGACCCGCTTCAATGTCAAACTGGTCGCACCTGCCGCCACATTAAGACCTGTCGTTCCGTGGGCGTTGAATGGTTGCAGGGAAATCTTTTTATCCGCCCCACCAACCAGTGCGTGGACTTGGACACCAAGGCCAACTGAACCGCCGGCCGAGACGCCGCTATATCGGCCGGCCAGAGCGCCAGCGCCGAGCTTCTTGCCAGCCGGAGCCGATACCGTCCATTTCAGATATGATTTGCCTGTAATGCCAACATCGACCCCCAACTTGCCCAAGCTACCCTTATATTGTTCAACCGATCCGCTGTTATGCTTGAATTCGCAGCTGACTCCCTTGCTCGATCCAACGATCAAACCAATTCCGCCACTCACTTCACAAGACAAAACGCCGACTCGAGTTGATAGCCTATCGGTATCTTTATGAGAACTTGCTGCGGTAGCAGCAGCGCCTATAAGTATAGAAGCGGCAGATACTATAGAAATAAATACCTTCATTAAATTTTCTTTCTAAAAATACTTGATGCATTTAATATTTCGGCATGAGCAAATTTCATACCTAAACGCGAAATAACGCGTCTTTTGCGGCCTTATTGATCCAAGGTCGCAATGCTGGATTTTTATGAATGCAATTGTCTCTAAATTATGGCGGAGGCCACTGGCGGCGGCATGTCTGCAGCCCGGTCATTTAGCTTTTGCACCTGCGGATCAAACGGGGCGGATTTCCCGCACTGCCGCAAGCTTGTGTCCAGCTGTTGCAGGGCTTTCCTTAAAACGTGGAAGATCGACGACGCCATAATTCCGACGCGTGACCGCATCATCGAACAGGCAAGTCATCAAAGAGGATTTCTCTTATATAGCTCATAAGGAGATTGGCCCTTATAATCTGGTATATTAGGCAATTGTCGATCGGACCCTAAAATCTCAACTACGAGCTTAAACATGTCAATGCATTCTGGGCAACCATATCGCGTATTGGTTGTGGAAGATCAGGATTTGATGCGATTGGCCATGATCCGCGAACTGAAAGCAGTGGTCCCAATTTCGCTGGGTTGCATCGTTTACGGAGCAGGCACATTGGAAATGGCGATAGATCTGCTCAGGACGGATAATTTTGATTTGATTGTGATCGATCCCGGCCTTCCGGGATTTGATCCAACCTCCAAAAAAGCGCGCCTCTCCGTGGTCGAACAAATTGTTGAGGCAAGTCCTACTGCGATTCACATCGTCGTCACTGGGTCCGATACAATCGAGGAATGGCACGAACTTAGGCAGCGTGGAGCCGCCGCATATCTGGGAAAAACGGGACTGAACCGCGAAGTCATAGCGGGAGCTTTGCAGGAGATATCGGCCAAGGGGACGGCAGTTCATCTATCAGAAGTTCAAATGACCACGACTGAATACCATTATTCAGGATTAACGCCTCGCGAACAGGAAATTCTCGACTGGATGAGACGACGTCCCAGCGGCATGAAGCGCAAAGATATCTATGAGCAGATGGGTATGCATTTCGATATCGATGCTGGCACTGTAGAGAAATATTACAAGCAGGCACGGGCAAAGCTCATGCGAACCGGAGCTTTGCCAAAGGGAGTGTAGTGCTGGCTCTACGATAAGTCGATGAACACCCACTCACCCCTTATGGTTGCCGGCCGATCCAGCGTGATCTGCGTTCTTCCGAAACCTCCTGCTGGACGGCAATCGTCTATTGGCTCTGACCTTCCCAATTCTGTTACGGAAATCAGAGCGATAGCACATGTGTTGATTTGCTGGATTCAAATCCATTTATCTAGCTATGAGGAAAAATGCTGCCTTTCAAACAATATTTAGCCCACGTGCTCGCCACAGTCCTTGCGCTCACCATCTGCTTTCCTGCGGCGTCAGCACGATATGAGGATCCGGCGACACTGATGATCGAAGACGCCCAAGGAAAAACATTGGCATCATATACGGTCGAAGAATTGAAGCGTGTATTCCCGATTCGCGAACTTGAGACCCCTACCCCATGGATGCCGAAAGATCAAAAGATAGGATTTCGGGGACCTTATCTCAAAGACGTGCTGAAAAAGCATTTCCCTTATGGAACCAACGTCGAGATAATCGCTTACAATGGGTTTTCATCCATTATTGAGCGGGATGAAATAGAGAAATACGCACCAATTCTGGCGATCGAGCGTCTGTGTGACGACGAAAGCCGGAAGGACGGCTCATGTCGAGAAGGGCAGACTTACAGGCCATTGTATCTGAAGGATGGCGGTCCTCTGTTTCTCGTGTGGCCATTGGACGAGTTACCTGCTTCCTATATTCCTGCTCGCAACGCGATCTGGGTATGGTTTGTTGTTGCGGTGAGGCCGAACGATGAATGATTGGCTCAAGCGCTTTTTGGCGATGCTCCCATATATAGGACTGGCTGCAGCCGTTTTCCTTGGTTGCTGGTCGTTTCTACGCGCCGACAGTTACAGGGCGCAGACCGACCTTATTTCCAATCAAATTTCGGAAATTCAATGGTTGTCATCTCAGGCGCGTGAGAAAATCGCGCATGTCACCGGCTATTTGCAACTTCCCAAATTGACAGAAGATCAACAGCGACAGCTTGTCCAGAACGTCAGGCTCCTCGATTTCAATCTCAATACACTTTTGTCCCTGAACTATGTCGAGAGCTTTCTCAATACCGCTGATATCGGTCGTCTGCAGCGTGCGCTGGAAACAGTCGATAAGGAAATTCTGCCTTTAGTCGAGGCTGGAAATCAATGTGACGAGGCTTTAGCCCGCGTATTAGCCATGGAGGAGGACCTCTTTCGGGTGTCAAGTGCAGCAGTGGATCACAGTCGGACTTTTAGCGAGACAGCTCGCATTGAGACAGAGGCAGCCAAGAACCGGCTCATATTTGCTTTTGCGCTGGGCAGCCTGATTATCACGGCGATTTTAATTCACCAGCGCATCATGTTTGCCAGGCGTAAAGACAGACATCTTCGATCATTTTCGTCACTGTTCGCGCATATGACTCGTACGCGCATCTCAGCACTCTGCCTGTTTCTTCAGGATCTCAACAGCAACGAAAAACCGGATCCGGAAATGGTGGAGGCCGCCCGCCAGGCCGCGATTGAACTCGATAACATCAATGACGGGCTAATGAAGATAAGCTATTCCGGCAGAAATGCCGGACGAGAGCCACTTTGTGATATTCTGGAAACAATCAAGCTTGAACGTTCCTGTCACATTGAGCTCAGAATATCACCCGCAGCCTGTGTCTTGCCGGTTCCTGCATCTCAAATAGGTCTGATCGTGGACGAGCTTGTTCGCAATGCAGAAAAAGCCGTCTGCGATACGCAGAACCCGAAAATCACAATCAATGCGTGGTTGAAAAAGAGATATTTCCGTAGACCACGGCTGGTTCTCAACGTGATCGATAACGGCCCCGGCATGAATCCGGACGTTCTTAAAAAAGCAACAGATCCGTTTTTCTCCACAAAAGCCGGAAGACATGTCGGACTAGGGCTTACCAGTTGCTCCGAAATGTTGAAAGCGATAGCTGGGAAGCTTGAAATCATGTCGACCTCTGGAGTTGGAACATCTGTCCAGATAGAATATCCGCTTAAAGCATAAACAAAGAATTTTGCGGCATTGGGCATTCGGCACGGCTTTGCGCCCGCATCACTGCGGCTAATCCGACAGGGGTCTCGACATGGTGCGGATGTTGATTTCTATCGAGGCGTGATCCGGGATTGTCACTGAGAATTAAGCCGCCTTTTATGTTTCGGGTCTGAGGTTGCGGTCAAGAAATCGGGCGCACTGTGAGCCCGATCATGTTCAAGCCGCCTCCGTCGTTCCGATGATCAGACGGGGCAATAACAATCTCCAGGCGACGCTGCCCAATAGCGGGATAAAATAGGGGCGACGGCGCCCCTTTTTTTGACCCGCGCTTTAGTGTTTCTTGGCACCATCGGGATTGAGGATTTCCGTTCCAGAGCCCGACATACTGAGATGGCCGGCGTCGTCTCCTTGCCCTCCTATAGGAGAGGAGGTCGGCTTTTTTTAAACGAAAGTATATTTCAAAAGCATGGTTTTCATGCGCACTTTGAAGAGTGGGATTTTTGATCGCCGGTTGCTGCAATAAGGCCAATTTGGGCCGGACCAGTTATAGTGATGCAAGCGCTGGTCGTTGCACAAATGGCAAGAAAGCAATTTTTATAACCTGATGTGACGGCGGGGGATGGTCTTTCCCATCTCCCGCCGGATTTTCTTATCCAGTCTGGTTGGCCACTCAGCGCTAATTACGCGGCAATTATGATCTCGTTTTGTGAAGTGTTTCAGAAAAAGGCTGTCAACATAGGCTACAGCAACCTCCGGTTTTGCCCTGTGGTAGACTTATATCGATCCCTGCTATTTTCAGCCGGGTTAGCTGTTTGCTTGGTTAGCATGAGCGCACAAGCGAGTGAGTTTGCTCATACATTCTCTCAGCTGAAAGCGGCTTTGTTGGATGTAAAGC
The DNA here is from genome assembly GCF_002980495.1 of Phyllobacterium phragmitis. Lineage (GTDB taxonomy): Bacteria > Pseudomonadota > Alphaproteobacteria > Rhizobiales > Rhizobiaceae > Paramesorhizobium > Paramesorhizobium phragmitis. The sequence continues at coordinate 29,531 of NZ_PVBR01000024.1, read as the reverse complement.
AGGTTACGGCTGTCCTGGATCTGAAGCAATGCCAAGATGCCAAAGGGACACACGGACCGGATATTCATGGCGGCTTTCTAATACCGAGCTTCATGATCATCGAGAATCAAGGCACTCCGCGCATCGCATTCTCCCTATCGCATGAAACAGTCGGGAAGCAGACCAATCAACTCCGTCATGAGTTCGTGCGCTATACGGTCATGTCCAACAACAGGGTTAGCGTTGACACATTTTGGTATGTTTCTGGAGCGCCGAAGGCAACACCAGTGGGCTCTTGGACATGCCACATCGGCAAAGGGATACGTTTTGGCTGGTAATTGGTTCATTCAGGCTCCTCTTTGAGGAGATCGAATCCATCTTTCGGTCAACGACGTTAGCCATCTGGCTGCGCAGCGCCGGAACCCTGGACCGTAGCGTTCGGACCGGTTGCAAGATTTCCCGCCGGCGTCGACGCCTCTAGCCTGGCACCGAGTTTAGGTGGTTGGAAGTGTCGGGTCCCGAATTCACTACCAACTTTTCAACACGATCCCTGGTGGGTTTTGCGTTTGATACCGTGCATCTGTCTCACAGCGATTTCAGCAAGCGCGATGGCAGTTTCGTGCTTTCCCCATCCGGCGCGGGTGGCGCTTTCTGCAAGCGCAAGGAAGAGTGGCTCAAGGATATAAATGCATTCAGTTATACGGCTGGCGTGGCGGGCAGGCAAATTGGGCGGATCGACGCGAAACGTATCGGTGGTACCGATGTGATTCTTTGCTGTAGGCCGCTTTGGCGAGACGGATATGCTGTCGGCACGAATTGTGAACTTGATCAGGGCGGCGGCGATTTCGTGATGGGTCCACCCAGCGGCAATGGCCTGCTCAATGAGCAGCGCGATGCCAGCCTCCGACAGTTGCCCAATGGTGCCGCCTGCATCCATGGCGGCCATGAAGACGGGCTCGATGGCCTGCTCGCAATCAGACGCGCGGTTGGGATAAGGGTTTGTCTTGCGGGGCGTACGGACCTTGTATTTGGTCATGATATCCTCCTTCTGGCAGGGGGGTGACCCGCTGGAGAGCACGGTCGCTCGTTTTTTCTCGAACATTCACACAACTGCTACTCGCTTACAGTCTTCATCCGGCAGGATCTCGGCTGCGACAACCATGCAATTGCATATTCATTCAGCTGAGCGGCCGCGCTTACCGATTCTGAGAAGCATCATCGAGCATCCAACGAACGAGTTCGTCGAATGATATGCCGGCGTGAGCTGCTATCTCGGGTACGAGACTTGTCTCCGTCATTCCAGGTTGAGTATTGATTTCGAGCGCAACGATCTCGCCAGTACCCGCAGGTGTGTTATCGTAGCGGAAATCGGTACGGGTCACGCCGCGGCAGCCAATGGCCTTGTGCGCGATCAGCGCCCATTCTTGTATTTTACTATATACATCCCAATCGATATCAGCTGGAATTTCATGTATAGCTGCGCCTTTGTCATATTTTGCATGATAATCATAGAATTCCTGGCCATATTTATAATCTCTAAAAGTTTTCGTTTTAGAATTATAATCAGCTACAACACTACTAATCGGCTTGATCTCCATTACATCAAGCGCTTTATCCCCCATTACAGCGCACGTCAGTTCGATTCCAGATATATATCGCTCAACGAGAACATCATTACCATACGGCCAGTCTGCTCCCGCGATGTGATCAGGTGGTGGCACATTCGGATCAGTCACAACAGTGACCCCAAATGACGAGCCTTCAGCGACGGGTTTGACGACGTAAGGAACAGAGAGAACATGTTCTCTGGCGAGGTCGAAGCGGCACATGACCTTGCCATCGGCGACCGCGATGCCAGATGCTTGCATGACTTCCTTGGCCTTTGCCTTGTTCATGGCCAACGCTGATGCGAGCACACCAGAATGGGTGTAGGGTATCCCTAAAAGCTCAAGCAGGCCTTGAATTCTGCCATCTTCGCCGATTGGGCCATGTAGCGCGTTCAAAGCTACGTCAGGCCGGATCTCTTGCAGATCTTTTGTAATGGTTGGGGTTACATGCAATTCAGTGACGCCAAACCCTTGATGCTTCAACGACTGCGCGCAAGCTCGCCCCGACTTTATGCTAACCTCACGTTCAGACGACCAACCGCCCATCAGGACCGCGACGTGCTTCATGCCACCCCCAACCTTATTGAATCAAATACTCACAACAATACCCCCAAGAACCGCCAGGAAATATTTCATAAAATTTATCACAAATTTTATATACTTGATTTTTAATTAGTTTCAGTACATTTCAATTGGTGATTTTTTAAATATGGAAGTTTTCTTCATATATTCTACTTCTGCAAGCTGCGACTATATGGAACGTTCATCTCAGCCCCGCAAGGATTGAAAAACGGCACCCGAATGGAATGCAATCCATTTAAGTGCTGGCAAGCCACGCTGGCGCCAGTTCATCAACAAAGTGCTTGTCGCTCGTATATTTGGCATTGATCTCGCGGTCACGCACGTCACAGCATCAACGCTTGCCTGCCGAACCGGTAGCTGTGCGGTCCGGATGGGAGCTGTCTACGCAAGATATTTCTGCGCCGGCGCGACACCGTCAGAGATAATATCGAATATCCGGCTCGCTTTTTTATATTGTACCTTTTTCTTGTTATAGAAGAGCCCAAACCTGATCCGACTCGTGTCTGGGATATTTCTGAATAATTTAATTTCTTCGTCTGATACTGCGGGCAACGCAAATTTTGGAATGGTCGTGCAACCCAGCCCGGCCGAGACCAAATGCATTCGAACGAGGTTATCATCGGTACGGCTGGCGACCTTATACTGGATTTGCGCCTCCCTAAGCGATCGTTCAGCATAATACGAATAGGGAGACAGTGTGGCTTCCAGGATTACCGGAAGCGGCGACGCAGGAACATTACCATTCAATCCCATTTCAAAGCCGCTTGACGCCACCCAGACCAAAGGAACATCGAACATAAGATCGATTTCTCCCTCGTGATGGAAAAGGGGGCGCACGACGACGTCCAACTCGCCATGATTGAACATCTCAGAAATACCGGCGGGGCGGCCTATATGGACGTCGAACTCCCTGCCCAACTCGATATATCTTTTTATATCGTGGCAATGATGCGCAGCAATGTGATTGCAGACACCCAACCGCAACTTGTCCACGTCTTTGCCGAGCACAAGACATCGCATCGTGTCGATCGGCTCCATCATAGTGAATATGAGGCGTGCGATTTCATCCGAGCAGACGGTCAGCTTTGTACCATTGCGAACAATGATGGGGATGCCGGAGAGCTTTTCGAAACGCGCTATTTGTTGTGATACTGCGGATTGAGAAATCCCGATTCGTTCAGCCGCAACCGTCACGCTCCTACAAGCGAGAACCTCGTGAACACATCGTATCGTCCCTAATGACAATCGCTCAAGGCTCATTTCTGCACTCCCTATGTCTAGAGGACGCGCGACCGGCTTTATCTTCCGATCGCACTCCGCATCTTTCTGACTAAAAGATCCGAGATCCATTTTTAATGAAAAAATACTTCATTTGTTTATAAGAAATATCGGATAATTTGTATTATTCAAGTTTTTAATGGCTTCATTAGGTTACATAACATGATTATTAATAGTAATAATATATTTCTTATTTCAATTTTTTCTTTTCAAGCGCCAGAAATGCGATAACTCGTCGCAAATAATACATAAACGACTTGTAATATTTCTTGATTTTTAAAATATTATATTCATATTTTTAATAACTTAAATATCCGCGCAGGCTTAGATCGTTCGATGCAGCGACAGGGAATTATGCAACAGCCCCTCGCCTCTGCGCCCTCTTCCAACTGCAGACAGAGCGCCCAGTTCGCATATCTGCGTCTCTCTAAGCAGCGAGAACCCATGACTACGATGCGTGGTTATGACATTACCCAATTCTGGAGCTTCCGCTTCAAGCTTCTTGCGAAGCCGGTGAACCACAACGTCAAGCCGCTTATCCGTCAATGAGAGGCCATCATCCCAGAGAAAACGCTCGACTTCTTGTCGGGACGCCCTCCGATGAGGCGCCTCCGCAAGGCACGCCAGGAACCAGCACTCCAAGGTCGTCAGTCTTATAGTCGCCCCCCCGCCCGAAACCACTAAAAGCTGGCGCCCCACATCTAACGCCAAGACCAATGATGCCCCTGGAAAACGAGAAACAACGCGCCTTATGACAGCCTTCAATTCATCAAGGCTAGCGGGCTTGGTCAGATACACATCCACACCCGCCTTCACAGCATCCAGTCGCTCCTGAGCGCCTCCGTCGGCAGTCAGAGCAATAATGCGCAACTGCTGATGAACCGCCAATCGCCGAATTGTCGATAGCCACTCACCTCCGAAGCTTGTCAAATCAAGAATAACAATCACGTGACCGTTGGCAGCGATCATTTTCTCCAAATCACTTTGCGAAGAGGCAAGAGATACGGAAAATCCCGCAAACTCCAATGCGACATACATGTCGTATGCAAGACTAATATCCTCTTTGAACAATATTACCTTAAACTCTCCATTTCCAATGTCCTTCATATGCCCTCCTGCTGTCTTTCTCGATTAGTCTCCAATATAACGGCACCTATACAAATACTGGCATCGAAAATTGTATTAAATCTATATATCCCCGCAATATACTTTTCCTACTTATATACTTCCCATTATAGATATATATACAAATATTACTTAGATACACTTTTAAATACATGAACTCGAAGAGACGTCAGCACCTGCCATCCAACGAAATTCTCAGTCATCAAAAAAGCCCCTCCCCTGGACATCAAAAGCATTGCACCAGGGGAAGCTCACAGAGCTACGCCTCCGAAAGGTCCGTCCATGGCACACCAAAATCAATGCTTTGGAGAACAAACAATGCCCCTTTTTGATACAATCATCATTTTTTTGGAAACACACATATAGTGTTACACTATTGCTAATTTTGTAACTCTTGCCATGGCATCATGAATTTCCAGGGCGCTGCAGGAGCGACAAAACCGAGATCGCGTGGCTATACAAGCGATTTTATTACGTTAGGATGGGGTGGGCATTGCTAGACAATTACGGAAATAGAAAATATCTGTCGTCTTCTGAGAGAACTCGTTTCTTCCTAGCTGCATCAAAGAAAAGCAAGAAAGTTGAGTTATTTTGCCGGATTCTTCTTGAAACAGGGTGCCGAATATCAGAGGCTCTGAATTTAACTCTTTACAAGATAGACTTGGAGGAGGGCGTCGTCATTATCCGCAGTTTGAAAAAGCGGAATAAGATTTGCCATCGAGTTATACCTATATCCCCTGATACCATGCGGCTGTTTAAGGCGCTTATGGATGAGGTTGCCCCGGAAGACTATGATGAACGTATTTGGGGTTGGACCCGAATGACCGGATATCGGCATGTGTGTGCGGTCATGGACCTTGCCGGCATTAAGGGGAGCCAGGCCTCTCCAAAGGGTCTTCGTCATGGGTTTGCCGTTGCCGCCCTCGAGGCTGGGGCGCCCATGAATCTGGTTCAACGCTGGCTCGGCCACACACATTGGAGCACCACCGCAATATATGCTGACGTTATCGGCCCTGAGGAGCGAGGGTTTGCCGAGCGCTTATGGCTCTCCGCCGAAGCCCCACGCCCGGTCATGCGTCCGTCGTTGAGAGGCAAAGCGGGATCGAAAAAAGTCGACCAAAGAGAGAACCCTTGTCAAAAAAAGCGCGTGCTCGTCGCAGCGCGGCTGGCAAGGTAGGCGGAATAATGCTGGGTCCTGAATAGTCGGCGGGTTTTTGACACCTTTAAGTGCCACCCTCACATCAAATTGAATTACTATACGTGAGTTGGCTGCATGAATCTGTCTCGGAACTGTTCCGCGTCCAAGACACTGCTCGTACAGCTATCAGTTGAATGAAAGTACCCGGTCTCTTTAATGAGGGGCCCGTTTAGCTCAAGGACGGCTTCCGTAGTATTTCGGCTAACCTACCGATCCTGCTTAATAATCCGACGACTGTACAGTTGCACCCTATTTAGTGCCAGAATTCAAAAGAAACGGGCCTCAGCCTGCTAACAGGCTGTGAATAACGTTGCGAACAAAAACTTGACACATTTGGATGCAACGTATAGGGGTATGTTACAAAATTAGCAATAATGTAACATTTATTAATATTTGGTTTCATTGCCTTGCGTCTGCGATCTGGCCGATCGTGAAGGGGGGCCAGTTGCCTTCTGGCATCTTTCTGCAGAAGCCACTTGAAGCCTCCCCCAGTTAAAAAATCTTTTCCTACACGGGTTCGGTCGAATGCGCCTGCTTCACCTTGTTTCGATTGGCTAAATTCAAGGGGCCAAATACCCAGCTTGGGGCCTAGCATTGCGGAAGAATGCATAGATTAACAATGGCGGTCAGATTGACTGACCACTTTCAGGTGCCACACCTCCGGGGTAAGCGCCCAGCCAAGGCCGTTCATCTGTCGTGATGGTTGAATGGCAGGAGCAGATCGAGAGCGCGATTGGGCCACCCCGCTGCGATCCGCTGGAGGGTCAGAGAGAGCCAGGCAAAGGGATCGACGTCGTTCATCTTCGCGGTTTATGCCGACCGGCGAACTATGCCGAACACTTCTTCTGATGGAAACGGTATATCGTGCGTTCTCGGCCAGTTCGGCCGTGAGCCGGTGGTTGACACTCGGCATAGTTCTTATGCTCAGAGGGCGTTCAGGAATTCCAGAAGCCGGTCGTTTGGTCGAAATCGCTGGGCCTTCGCACGTTCGTACGGCTTCAGCTTTGCGAGTGCGGATTCCTTCAGTTCAAGATGTGCATGAAGATAGGTCAGCGTCGTTTCCATCGCCTCATGGCCCAACCACAGGGCAATGACCGAGCAGTCGACACCCGCCTGTAGCAACTCCATGGCAGCGCTGTGCCGCAATACGTGGGGCGATACCCGCTTCTAGCGAAGGGAGACGCAGTGCTGACGCGCCTTGGCGACATATTTGTTCAACAGCGCCTGCACGCCGTCGGCGCTGAGCCTGCCACCGTGTATGTTCGGAAAGAGAGTCGTTGTGTCTCGCTTCCCTGGTTCCTTGAGCCAACGCCAGAGGGCCTGCTGTGCAACCCTTGTGAGCGGCGTACTTCGCTCTTTGCGGCCCTTACCGACGCATTGCACATGCGCACCGCGGCCGAGCATTACCGAGTCTCGGTCAAGGTTGATGATCTCCGAGACCCGCAGCCCCGTTTGCGCGGCCAGCAATAGCAGAGTGTATACGCCACGATAGCTGTTCCGACGTCGTGACGCAGCGGCATAAACGCTTGCCGCCGCCCCTTACCGTGCACGAGGATCGTGCCCGACTGCCAGTCGATATCATCGATGATTGAGGGTGGCAACTTCGCTGGCGCGCAAGCCGAGCTTGGCCAGGAGCATCAAAACCGCATAGACCCAATGACCCATCGCCGTCGTCCGGTCACAGACATCGAGCACCTTCTGGACTTTCTCTGGCGGCAGGAATGTTGGGAGGCTGGCAAGTCGCCAGCGGCGGATGGACAGCACGCAATCGGCCAACGACGTCAAGATGAAGCCCTTCAAATGCAAGTAGCGCAAAAAGGCACGCACGACTCCGCACATTGCCTTGCCGCTGTCGGCGGAGCCATCGAGCGCATGTCGTTCGACATACCCAATGACAATCTTCAGGGTGAGCGCTGCAAACCCATTCGCGCCGGTAGGACAGACCTCCTGCAGAAATCGAAGTGACAGAAGCTTGTGGCTCCCCACCGTCGAGGCGGCGAGCCCTCTCTCATTCGAGAGATATGCCCCGAATACATCGACGATCTGCTCGTGCTCATTGCACTCAACCGGAAGCGCAGCTGCTATTGCCAAGCTTGCTAAGGTGGCCCGATATGCTCTCTCGCACTGGACGGGTTGATCCGCTTTATCAAAGACGGCCGGATCAAAATCGATCCACATGCTGTCCTTATTCCTGCTAATCGCCGGATGCAGAATCCACAGCTGCCGGCGACTCGAAGACCGCTCCTGCTGCTCTAATCCCTCTCCCGCCGCGGAAAGCAGCGGGAGAGGGACACAGACGAGGAAGGGAGTGAGCAATCCCCGTCTATTCTGGTCAGGCGACGATGTGGGCGTCTTCCTGGATCCAGAGATGGTCGCCGCCTGAAGATTCATAGATGTGATAGGCCACATCATTCTCGGTGGCTGTTTGGTCCGTATCCGTAAAGCCCTTGGCCTCCACCTTGTCATCGGCATCGGCAAGCACCCGGAGCACATCGGTATCGGAATCCTCCAGGAGCCCCTTCAAGTCGTCCGCGTTAAGCGTCAGGCTGTTGGAACCGGTCCCCGTGATGTCGATGGACCCGACATCCTTAATAGTAGAGACGTCGATCTTGGCGAAATCCAGATGGATTCCTTCGCCGGAGAGCGAAAGCGTATCCGTTCCGGAGCCACTCTTGCTCTGAGCGAAACCAACACCGCCGAGATCGAGAATATCATCTCCGCCGAGGCCGAGCGGGGTGCCCGTACTGTCAGGGTCAGATATCTCCACAGCAGACTTGGCCGTAAGCGACAAGCCGTCGACATCAGCTGTCGCGGCACTCTGGTTTGGGCTCGCTACATTGGGGTTGTCTTCTCCAATCCAGGCGACGTGTGTAATACCGTTTTGCCCGAATACCCCACCATTCGTATGAGTGTCTATTCCTTCGGTCAAAATTGGATCAGTGTTAAAGGTACCATCGCCAAGGCCAGCGTAAATCTTAACGAAACCAGGCACCGACACACCCATCGGACCACCTGGGTTGAAATGAATAACCCAGTCGAGAATGCCGTCACCCGTGACATCACCGAGCGATGCCCCCGTAGCTACGGAGGTGCCTGCCCAATGAGGGTGAGTCTCTCGACTCATATCCGTTACCTGGACGTTCTGCGTATCGAATGTTCCATCAGCCCGGCCCATGAGAACCCGAATGTCCTCGTTGGAGGTGGAGCCGAACACCAGATCAGCAATACCATCCTGGTTCACATCCTCGAGGAAGGTGCCGGTATAGGGGCTATTCGCCTGTCTATTCGCATTATCAAGGACAGAAATGTCCGTCACGACAGGCGATGTTGAGGCGAAAGTCCCGTCGGGAGCGATGTAGTAGACCTTCAGTTGCTGAGCCGTCGTATCCAGCGTAACCCAGGCATAGCCACCGGTGCCAACCTGACCCAGAACGCTGTATTCCGCATCCGCCCAGTAATTGAAGCCGCCAGGTGCAGGGCTGACTGTTGCTGCAGTCGAAAATTCTCCATTGCCGAGCCCTTTAAGGACGAGAAGCCCCTGGCTGCTGCTGCCATGAACCCAATCGAGAACACCGTCTCCCGTTACGTCTATCAGATCTCCATTCCCGCCACCCCAGTTACCAGCCCAGGATTTCGCGTCATAGGCGCTCATATCCGTGACCTTGACGTTGGCGGCATCGAATGTGCCGTTAACGCGACCTTCCATTACAAAGAGTTTTTGAGTGCCCCTATCCCCCAAGACAAAATCGCTGATGCCGTCACCCGTCACGTCTTTGAAAAAGTTGGAGTGATGAACATAAATAGCCTGCGAGTTGATCCCTGGGTATTGCTTCTGAAAATCGGACAGGTCCGTCGTCTGGGAAGGTGACGTGGCCAGCGTGCCATCCTCAGAGAAATAATAGACTTCGATTTTGTCGCCGTGGGAATAGAGGGCTATGGCGTTGCCTTGATCGCCATCGCCCGCATCAGCGTCCGCATCCGCATCGGCATCGGCGTCCGCATCTGCATCGGCATCAGCGTCGGCATCGGCATCGGCATCCGCGTCAGCATCGGCATCCGCATCCGCATCCGCATCTGCATCCGCGTCGGCGTCAGCATCAGCATCAGCGTCTGCATCGGCATCCGCATCTGCATCGGCGTCTGCATCAGCGTCGGCGTCTGCATCTGTATCGGCGTCTGCATCTGCATCTGCATCGGCGTCCGCATCTGCATCAGCGTCTGCATCCGCATCAGCGTCTGCATCCGCATCAGCGTCTGCATCCGCATCTGCATCAGCATCCGCATCTGCATCAGCGTCTGCATCGGCATCCGCGTCTGCATCGGCATCCGCGTCGGCGTCGGCATCTGCATCAGCGTCTGCATCGGCATCCGCATCTGCATCCGCGTCGGCGTCCGCATCAGCGTCGGCATCGGCGTCGGCATCCGCATCTGCATCAGCATCCGCATCAGCGTCTGCATCGGCATCCGCGTCGGCATCAGCGTCCGCATCAGCGTCGGCGTCGGCGTCGGCATCGGCGTCTGCATCGGCATCCGCATCGGCGTCGGCGTCCGCATCTGCATCAGCATCAGCGTCCGCGTCAGCATCGGCATCTGCATCCGCATCTGCATCGGCATCCGCGTCGGCATCAGCGTCGGCGTCCGCGTCAGCATCAGCGTCTGCATCGGCATCCGCATCTGCATCCGCGTCGGCATCAGCGTCGGCGTCTGCATCGGCGTCCGCATCAGCGTCGGCATCTGCATCAGCGTCGGCGTCTGCATCGGCATCTGCATCCGCGTCGGCGTCCGCATCGGCATCGGCGTCAGCATCAGCATCAGCATCCGCGTCAGCATCGGCATCCGCATCCGCATCCGCATCCGCGTCGGCGTCCGCATCAGCGTCGGCATCAGCATCGGCATCGGCGTCTGCGTCTGCGTCTGCATCGGCATCGGCATCTGCATCCGCGTCGGCGTCCGCATCAGCGTCGGCATCAGCATCGGCATCGGCATCTGCATCCGCGTCGGCGTCTGCGTCTGCATCGGCATCAGCGTCTGCATCGGCGTCGGCGTCGGCATCGGCATCGGCATCGGCGTCAGCATCAGCATCGGCGTCCGCGTCAGCATCGGCATCGGCATCCGCATCCGCGTCGGCATCAGCGTCGGCGTCCGCGTCAGCATCAGCGTCTGCATCGGCATCCGCATCGGCATCCGCATCTGCATCAGCGTCGGCGTCTGCATCGGCATCCGCATCTGCATCCGCGTCGGCATCCGCATCTGCATTGGCATCGGCATCGGCATCCGCATCCGCATCCGCGTCGGCGTCCGCATCAGCGTCGGCATCAGCATCGGCATCGGCGTCTGCGTCTGCGTCTGCATCGGCATCGGCATCTGCATCCGCGTCGGCGTCCGCATCAGCGTCGGCATCAGCATCGGCATCGGCATCTGCATCCGCGTCGGCGTCTGCGTCTGCATCGGCATCAGCGTCTGCATCGGCGTCGGCGTCGGCATCGGCATCGGCATCGGCGTCAGCATCAGCATCGGCGTCCGCGTCAGCATCGGCATCGGCATCCGCATCCGCGTCGGCATCAGCGTCGGCGTCCGCGTCAGCATCAGCGTCTGCATCGGCATCCGCATCGGCATCCGCATCGGCATCCGCATCTGCATCAGCGTCGGCGTCTGCATCGGCATCCGCATCTGCATCCGCGTCGGCGTCCGCATCAGCGTCGGCATCAGCATCGGCGTCTGCGTCTGCATCGGCATCAGCGTCTGCATCGGCGTCTGCATCAGCGTCTGCATCGGCGTCGGCGTCGGCATCGGCATCTGCATCTGCATCGGCATCGGCATCCGCATCAGCATCAGCATCGGCGTCCGCGTCAGCATCGGCATCTGCATCCGCATCTGCATCGGCATCCGCGTCGGCGTCCGCGTCAGCATCAGCGTCTGCATCCGCGTCGGCATCAGCGTCGGCGTCTGCATCGGCGTCCGCATCCGCGTCGGCATCAGCATCGGCATCTGCATCCGCGTCGGCGTCTGCATCGGCGTCTGCATCGGCGTCGGCGTCGGCGTCGGCGTCGGCATCGGCATCGGCATCGGCGTCAGCATCAGCATCAGCATCCGCGTCAGCATCGGCGTCTGCATCCGCATCTGCATCGGCGTCTGCATCGGCGTCTGCATCCGCATCTGCATCGGCGTCTGCATCGGCGTCGGCGTCTGCATCGGCGTCGCCATCCGCATCAGCATCCGCGTCCGCATCAGCGTCTGCATCAGCATGATACCCATGGTTATGGGAAGTACCGGCTGCGAGTGCCAGCAACACAGCACCACCCGCTACCACTGCGGCCAACTCACCGTCGTTACTCCCGGCCGCCGCTACTTCCACGTCATGCACGCCGCCGGAAAATACCGGCTGCAATTCCCCCTCATGCGTGCTCGAAAACGATACTTCTACGTACCAGTCCTTAACCACGAATCCTGATTGGGTGTCATTGCTCAATAGTAGGAGCGTCGGTTCCCCGTCTGCATCGACGCGAAAATAATCAATAAGCCGGATAACTTCCCCATTACTCAATCTGAGATACAAGTCGGCGCCCCGGCGTTCATACGCGACCACCGACTCGACAGGCACATTCAACGCTACACGCGACACGGACCCCACATTGAGTGACGGAGCTGCGCCCTTAAGTGCCCGTGTCACAGCAGTACCGGACCCGGTTTCAGTAATTTTAGCATGAAATTGCATGCCTATTCCTTTTGAAAAATGATTTTTTTACTTCCGGTAAAGGCGCCAATTCACCCTCACAGCGATTCTCCCAGCCCCCTCTCCAAATCGGAGGGACTCGGGCCATCCACTTCGGCTGACAGCTAATTAGCAACATTAGAGAGGTTGACCGTTGCCGCCTGTGCCGCAACGTTGTTCTCTCATCCCTAGATTTAGCTAGATCTTTGTTTTTATTTGCTCATTTGACGAAACGGTAGACCGGGCCTTCGCATAGTAGCCACTGCAGTCCCGAAAAAGCTCGCGGCCTAACCAGTCGTGAGGAGAACTAACTACCTGCTGGCGTTTCTCAGCAAAAGACGTCCTGAATCCGCGCAATTTCAAAAAACTTACCCACACGTGTTCAGTCAACTGTGTATGTATGTATGTGTGTGTGTTTCGCGTTGTTCCGCTTGCCACTCAAAGGCGGCGGGTCTCTTTCGGCTCACGCCGTCCTCCTGACACAGTTGGTGCTTCGGGCGCCAACGGAAGGGACCGTTTGTAAATCAACTGAGCACGACCTCGGGCGAACTGTGCAAAATATGGAAATCGCTAAATACTCCATGCAGAATTGTATACCGCTTTAAATTCAATGTAATACAAAGCAACTAAATGAAATTTATTACATCTTCGCGACGCTATTTCGTATAAATTAGAAATTTTTGGATAATTTTATGAAAACTCCTTGACATACCCAGACGATAATTTAGTAAGGTGACTAAAATTACTTCACGCGGGTGTAGCTCAGCTGGTTAGAGTGCCGGCCTGTCACGCCGGAGGTCGCGGGTTCGAGCCCCGTCACTCGCGCCAATACTTATCATGTAAGCGCTCGCACAAATACGTCCTGCGCCGTCTTCTCTTTCGAAAGTGGAGCGCCGGCGCTCCCACCAATTCGCTGTCTGCTTCATCAGACCCCGCCGGAGCAAAGTCGGTCGGTCCATGCCTCGGCGCCCGTAGGGGCACGGCAAGGGAACCCGCCACAGTCGTCGCATCATTCGCCATCACATAGAACCGCGTAGAGCTTGGCGGCAACGCCGGCGAGCGATTGCGCCGGTGCGGCCCACAGCGCCTCCACCTGATGCTCATCCCGTTTTGCCACAGGCGCCCTGAACGCCGGCCGCGCCATGAAAGCCGCGGGGGTATCGACGCCCGGCACAGCCCAGCATCTTCAACCCGAACACGTGCTACCAAATCCTGCCACAACCTCGGCGAAACAGACCCAACGCCGTACCATGTCTCCACATCCCTGACCAACTAACCACATCGCTCATAAGGCGGGTTAGGCCGCGCAAGTCCTATCAAGTGATAGCAATTTCTTATCTGCCCCGGACTCAAGGTAATTAAGGTAGGCGACAAATCCGGAGAGGTAGTGCTCAACGTCATCAATGCGGACTCGGAAGGCATGATGACGGATGAAATAACTGCCGGCGATCTTTCCAGGATTTTCAAAGAACATTGCGAGCTCCGGCCAAAAATGACCGTTCAGCAAGTAGTGCGCGCGGACGTGCAGGGCGCGGTAAAATTTTTCCATATCTATGTCATCGATCAAATGCCGATGCTCAGATTCCGCGTCCAATCGCGCGATCATTTTTTGGGCTGCCATCATCAACTCGAGCAGCGTCGGGAAAGTCGTGATCCGTTCAATTATGAAATCAAGATGATCGACAAAATTTTGAATCCCAAATTGATAATACGCCTCATCGGGCCTGTAGCGCGTAAGCTCATTAACGCAGTATGCAAGCCAGTGGTCGTGAGCCTTCCAGTGCTTTGCTTGAATAAAATATGCGAACGCATTTTCAACGGCTGCAATCCATCTTGGATCTTCCGTCAAGCCATAAAGACGCATTAGCCCAAAGGCTGCCTCACCATCATAATAGATGATGCGGAATTCCTCCTTTACAGCAAGCGAAGGATACACGAGGACATGGCTAAACTTACCGGTATTTTTATCTTGCATATGCAAGATACCTTCGGCCAGCCTTTCGAGAATTGAGAGGTATTTATCTGTCCCAGTTAGTTCGCTGTATTTAACCATAGCAAGAAGGCATACTGCATTACCTCCAAGTTTAATCTCAGAGTTCTGATCTACAAGGAATGACAACAACTTGTTTTCATATCTTACCGTCGAAATAAGCGATTTAACTAAATAATCGAGCGCTCGATCGATAGCTGATTTAAGTTGCGCTTCACGCGTCACCTCCCATGCCTCAAGCATAGAATAAACTGTGGAAGCATGACGAAGACTATTATAAGAACCGATTGGGCGATCAAAACATGGATGCCAACCATAATGAAACTTGCCGCCCTCCCCTACCTGGGAAGCAAGATAGTTGCTTCCGTTCCTGATCAGATCCCTGGCATGCTCAGTGGTCAATTCGCGAATATCACGCCGCCCAGCATCACGCCCTGCGCCATGCAGCAAATGTACCTCTGTGGCACCCGTTTCAGCGAAAGCTCCCCTCGCTGAAAATACGTATACTTGCCCGCCATTAGGAAAATCTAGCGCTGTCACGTTATGCCGCAATGCCGCATAGCGCCGGAAATTGTTAACGTTCAAAACTGCATGACCAATGTTACCGCCGCCATAGAGCATGGCATTGCCGTTCAATTCTGTTTCTAGAAATGCGTGTTCAAAAGCTTGATCGAGCGAGAGGCCATGGCGAAAGTAGTTGCGTTTAGTGTCCTGCAGATGCTCCTGCAGCTTGCCCCAGGTCGTTTGTTCACAGCTCTCGACCCAATCCACACGCAGCCATCTCGGCTTCAGTTTTTTTGCCTCCGCAATGCGGGTTATGCGTTGTATGCCCTGTCTCCACGTGCGAGCAAAGTCTGCACCCGTCACAGTTGCAGTCTCTGCCCTCTTTTTACCGTCACTGATTGAGAAAAAGAGAACGAATTGGGGATAAGGGCCGGGAAGCGCGGTGGCGTGTTGTTCGACCTGCGGTCTAAGGCGCATAAGGAGATAGGAAAGCGTCATGGGTCCCCCCTAAAGCAAGATCAAATGAATGGCATTCAATCCCGGTTTGCAGTTGTTCGAACTTCAATACGAGTCTAACAACAGGTAACGGTCCATTGCCTTATGAGCAAAATTAGCAAAATGCAGGCTACGATCTTCCGCAACGCCGTTCAGTTGGCAGTTTGATTTCGGACGGTGCACTTTATCGGCGCGTAGATGGCAATCGACCTCCCAGTCGTCGACGTTTGACCAGGCCGATCGATACCACCTCTTCTAGAGCGTTTCATTTTTAAATAGAAACACTGGCGGGACAGCGCCCCCCTCTGTCCTCCTGAGCTTGTCGAAGGGCGGACAGAGGGGGCGCGCCTCGTGATTCCATGAAAACAGGAGCCGCTCTAGAATCAGCCGCCAACGCTTTTTGATCAACCAACCAAGTCTGTGCTGCTTAACGCTCGCTGAGCGCCTCTTGGCCACGCAACAGCGGCTTTAGCAGGTATGTCAACACCGTCTTAGTTCCAGTCTCGATAAAAACCTGAGCCATCATGCCCGGTTTAATGGGCAGTGGGCCATCAGGTCCTTGAAGCTCTGCCCCTTCCGTGCGGATCCGGACCATATAATAAGGTTCGGCATCGCGCTGCTTTTCGTCGACAATAGTGTCTGCACTTATGAACACGAGCTTGCCGTGAAGACTTCCATAGATCGCACTGTCATAGGCCGTGATTTTGACCGTCGCAGGTAAGTCTGGATATAAAAACGCCACATCCCTCGGCTTGATGCGCGCCTCCACATAAAGCGCATCATCAAGTGGCACGATCTCCATAATGGTTTCGCCTGGCTGTATTACCCCGCCCTGCGTGGTCACCTCGAGCTTCTTCACGATGCCACGCACGGGTGATTTGAGTTCGGTACGTGCCAAAGCCGCGCTTTTGTCTTTCAGCTGCTGCTCAAGGCTTGAAAGCTCTGCGCTTTTCTTTGCGATCTCTTCGTTCACTTCCTGGAAATATTTGTTGCGTGTCTCCGTCAATTGGCCACGCAAATCGGCCAAATTGCGCTGCAGTTTGATTTCGTCAGCGGTCGATACCGCTCCCTTCGCCACGAGCGGCTGCGCCAATTTCAACTCGCGCTGCGCTAGGGCGAGACGCTCTTCCAGCGAGGCGGTCATCTCGTTGAGAGCACGCCTGCGCGCTGCAAACAATTTCATTTCAACATCAATGACGTCCTGATGTTCTGCTACGTCCTTGGGTAATTGAAACTCGTCCAGATTTGCCTGCTCGGCCGATAGCCGGCTCAAGGCCGTCCGTAAGGCGATCATCTGACCGTCCATATCCTGATAGGCGGAGCGGGAACGCGTATCCTCGAGCGTCGCCAGGACTTGGCCGACCTCCACCTCCTGCCCTTCTTGAACGTCAAGCCTCTGCAGAATGCCGCCATCCAAGCTTTGGATGACCTGGATTCGGCTTGAGGGTGTCACCTGCCCAGATCCGCGCGTCGTTTCTTCCAGTGGCGCATTTGCGGCCCAAATAGCAAACACGGTAATTGTCATGGCGATCAGCCATAGAACAGGCCTGCCAAACAGTTGTTTTTCAGAAGTGTCAAACCCTGCTTTGTGAGCACCAGACACGCTCCAGCGGGTAGTTTCTTGATATGCCATGCCGCCCTCCTAGGCTCGCCGCGTCGTGTCGCTTTTGGGTGATAAAGCTGCAAGTATGCCTTCAACGGGCCCAACCGCGGCGGGGCATCCATTTTTCATCACCACAGCATGGTCCACCAGCGACAGGACTGGCTGGCGATGCGTCGCGATAACCGAAGTACGGCCCGGCAACCACGCCCGCAGATTTTCGATAATTCGCATCTCCAGCACGTGATCCATGGACGCTGTCGGTTCATCCAGCAGCACGACTCTTGGATCGCGCAGCCAAAGCCGCGCAAGTCCCATAGACTGGCGTTGACCACCGGACATTCCGGCGCCCCCTTCCCCGAGCTTGCGATCGAGCCCGAGCGGGTGATCACGAACAAGGCTTTCCGCGCCGGCGAACTTCAATGCCTCGAGGAGTTCCTCGTCCTCTCGACCTTCCAGTCCAATCATCAAATTATCACGAACCGTTCCATAAAATAGTTTTACATCTTGAGGTAGGTACGCAATTGCTTTGCGCAGGTCCCTGGGATCGATCTGGCGCATCTCTGTTCCGTCCAACAGAATGCGTCCTTCCGACGGCTGGTAAAGGCCGGCAAGCAATTTCAGGAGCGTTGACTTGCTTGAACCGTTGGCCCCCAGCAGGGCTGTTGCCGATCCGGCCGCGAACGACAAAGATGGTATCTGCGCGATGGGGCCGCCCGCCTCGTCGTAGCGAAACGAAAGCTCTTCAATGCCATACTCACCCTTCAGCCGGGGGCGATGAACGAAGCGCCGCCCCGCCGGACGATCGATGGGGGACCGCATGATTGCATCCAGACCCTTCAGGGCAGCGCGCATCTGCTGCCAACGCGAAAAAATCCCTGAAAGTTGCGTGAGAGGACCGAGCGCGCGGCGGCTCAATATACCGGTAGCCAACATTGCCCCCGTCGTCATATTGCCAGCAGCAATCTGATATACCCCGACCACGATGATCATCACATAAGTGCCCTGCTGCACGGCCATGGCCAAGTATCTAAGCATAGAAGAAAGCCGGTGCATTTGCATACTGTTGCGCGAGACATATACCGTATATTCTTCCAGAAGTTGCTGGAATCGGCCTTCTCCCTGCAATGCTTTGACTGTCTCGGCTGACGAAAGTGCTTCGATTAAAACACCGTTCCGCACGGCCCCTTGGCGCAGCTGCTGCCGCGACATTCTGGATAGCGGCCACTGCGCTACAAGTCCCGGCAGCACGATCAGGGGGATTGCAGCAACCAGCACCCAAACGACCGGTCCTCCGATCAACCAGATGATGGTTAAAAACAAAAAGACAAACGGCAAATCGCTCAACGTCCCGACCGTCGTCGACGTGAAGAATTCACGAACCGCGTCAAGCTCTCGAACTTGACTTGAGAATGCACCCACTGTCGTTGGTTGTGATTGAAGGCGCATGCCCAGGACCTGCTCGAAAATACGGGAGGAAAGCCTGCGATCCATTCGCTTTCCGACGGTATTCATCAAGTTCGCGCGTACCATACGTACGACCGCTTCGATCGCGATTGCCATCATAACCCCGATGGCCAACACCCATAGCGTCGCAAAGGCGAGGTTCGGCACCACGCGGTCATATACCTGCATGGCAAACAAGGATACGAACACGGCAAGAATATTGGCCAGAGCCGCTGCGAAGCCCACCTCCACAAAATCCCATTTGGATCCAGCGATCTCGCTCCAGAACCAGTGCGATGCGGGATCCGCTGCGTATGTGCCTGCGCGGTCGTCTGATCGTGCCAACGGCGCAGCAAATATCACCACGCCAGTATGCTGTGCTTCAAGAGAAGACAGCGGCACCAGTTCCTCATCGTTGGTATGCTCGGGGTGGATGATCTGGCACTGCTGCCCTTCGCGGTCGATGAGGGCAACCGCCGTGCCATCCGACAAAATGGCGAGCGCCGGCAGATGCTGCGGCTTGATTGCCGATAACTTGCCTCGCCGCACATACACGCGCAGATCCGCGCGTGCCGCCGCGCGCGGAAAAAGCTCAAGGGTCAACCGTCCGTCTTCGAGTGGCAGCCCCGCCGTCAGCTCGCTCCTCGTGGCTGGGCGATTATAAAGAACACACAGAAGCAAAAGCGCCTCTAGAAGATCCGCCACAGGCACATCCGCCGGCGGCTCGTTCGAAACCTTGCTCTCAGTGCCGGCGGTCTGGGGTGCGACCTTCTCAGCGGCCGCCGCCCCAGGCCGCCGGCGGTCCACCGCGTCAGCCCGGGAGGGTTTTCTAAACCAGTTCGTGTTCATCGCATTCACCTATGACCTGTCTTCTTCGGCAATTTGCACGTGTTGCAGGCGCGATCGGCTTTCGGCCGCGAAAGCCCTTTTTGGCTTCCAGACCTCGCTGCGCCATCATTCGACAGCGCAGTTCCCGCATCCGAAACCGGAGTGATCGCCAGGAGATCTCCCAGCAACCCCAAAGCGCCTGCCGCGTTGTATTGCAGATCGTAAAGATCGAACCGCGCATTGATTAAGCCGCTCTCGATCTCCGTGACATCCGACTGTACGGTCACCAGATCCGACAGCGTCCGATTGCTTGCTTTGAACTGATCCTCATAGAGGTCGCGCAAATGCAGAGCCTTTGTCCGCTGCTGCTTGAGGAGCGTTTGACGGGCGCGCAGCGTCGGCTCCTGATCGAGAAAAGCCTGCACCTGGCGTAAAACGTCGCGGCGGGAGGTTTCGGCGTTCCATCTTTCCTGATCGGCAAGAAGGCGGGCGGCTTCCACGCGTTTGAAATTGCTCAATCCGGTGAATGTGGGACCGGTCAGGCGAAGGCCAATGCCGTTTTTCAGATCGTCATCACTTGAATCGTTCCCGCGCACATATGCTTCGGCGCTCAGGGTTGGAAACAACTGTGCCTTTTCCGCCGCGGCAGTGGCATCGGCCGTTTTTGCACGTGCCAACGCCGCCTTCACCGTCGGCGATTGATCGGTGCGATCTGTCAGGCTTGCCGCTCCTGCGACCTTGCTGCCGGACAAACGCAGAGCTGTTTTCAGCGTTGCCGAAAGTTCAGGTACGGCGGCAAGCTTTCCGGGTTCGCGCCCGACGCGCGATGCAAAGACGCTGCGCGCATCGCGAACCTTGCCGCGTGCCTCCTCAAGCGCCGATTGCGCACGATCGACATGCAACTCCGCAAGTCCGGCCTCGGTGGCATCGCCATAGCCGCCCGCCGTTCGTTGGCCAGCCAACCCGGCGATGCGCCGGTAGGCCTTGAGTTCGTCAGCCGCCACTTGCTCCAATGCCGTCGCGCGCGCCACGGCGATGTAAGCGCTTGCCGCGTTCAGCATCACCTGCTCGCGCTGTGCCGAGAACTCCACGAAAGCCGCCGATCGCCCTGATTGTGCCCCGGAGACTTGCGCCGATGTCCGCCCCCAGTCATAGAGCGGCTGCGAGAGCGTCAGCCCATAATCATG
This sequence comes from Phyllobacterium phragmitis, assembly GCF_002980495.1. Lineage (GTDB taxonomy): Bacteria > Pseudomonadota > Alphaproteobacteria > Rhizobiales > Rhizobiaceae > Paramesorhizobium > Paramesorhizobium phragmitis. The sequence continues at coordinate 9,000 of NZ_PVBR01000024.1, read as the reverse complement.
CGTTCCGCTACCGACGCCGGCCTCGCTCTGCAGCGACGGATAATAACCGGACCGTGCCACTTCCACATCGGCGTCAGCCGCAGCCACCGCTGTCCGCGCGCCGCGCACTTCCGTGCTGTAGTCGAGCGCCGCCGTGACCGCATCGCGCAGACCTCCCATCGCCCCCGCGGCAGGGCGGACCGCCGGCAAGGCAGGAGAAGAGCCGGCTTTGCCGGACTGCCCGAGTTGCCCGGACTGCCCGAACTGCTTGCCATGAGAAGATTTTTGCGTGTTCCCAAGAGAGGGTTGCGACACATCGCCGTCCGCGAGAGGTGGAACAGGCGCCGGTTCGCTCAAAACACTTTCCGCCGATACACAACCCTGGAGCATCCCCAGAGCAAGAATTGCGAGCGTTATCTCGCGATGTCGTGGCCTTGGCCCCAACATCTTCATGATTGCAGCGATCACGCTGACACCCCCCTGAAATGCTTAGTTACATCGGTGTTGCCGTTGCCCTGTCGACCGGAACGCCTGAGCCACGCCTCTGGCTGAAAATGCCGGTTTGGATGGTTCGCGCCGTCTTGCGAAAAGAGCTGAAACATACTGTCTCTATTCATGCTTGATCGCCGGGTGTTGAATCCCCCGGCTGTCAACGATCTAAAAAGTTTCTGGTGTTTTGATCCCTCTCCCGCTGCCTGAAGCAGCGGGAGAGGGACCCGGACGGGGAAGGGAGTGGATCGATCCCCGTCTATTCCGGTCTGGTCCATATCAGCCCAGATCAGACATCCACGTGGGCGTCATCCTCGACCCAGAGATGGGTGCCATCCGAGGATTCGTAGATGTGATAGGCCACATCCTGCTCGGTGGTTGTCTGGCCCGTATCCGTGAAGCCCTTGGCCTCCACCTTGTCATCGGCATCGGCCATGACCTTGAAGACATCCTGATGGCCGTCTTCCAGAAGTCCCTTCACATCCTCCGCGTTGAGCGTCAGCGTGTTGGAGCCGTTGCCGGTGATATCGACGGTCCCGGTATCCCTGATATTGGTGCCATCGATCCTGGTGAGATCCAGATAGATCCCTTCGCCGGAGAGCGAGAGCGGCTCGGCCTCGACATGACCGGACCACACCATGCTATGGGAACTGTCGGTGCCACCATGTTTGGGAAGGCTATGCGAGATATCCGAACTCGTAGCGTCATGATCGGATGTCTCGATGGCAGACTGCATCATCGGGGACGGATCGGCATTGGCAGCAGGAGAGGCAGCCGCAGCGGAGCCATCCTTAGCGCCGACATGACCGAATAGGTTGTTGGCGCCCCCTATCCAACCCGTGTCTGATAGGTCATAGCCACCTTCAATCGGTGTAGTGGAGAATGTACCATTGCCGTTCCCAAGGAAAATCAACGAGTTTTCGCGACTAGAGCCGTCATCGTTCAAATTCACCCAGTCGAGAATGCCGTCATCATTTGTGTCCTGTAAGAAAGTAGAGCGACCGACATTACCTACGCCTGCGCCACCCGTCCAATAATTGAACGAGCTCATATCTGTTGTAATGATTTGAGTGGTATCAAAAGTTCCATCGGCCTTGCCGGCCAAGACAAGTATCGCGGCGTTTGCGTTATTGCCATACACAAAATCGGCGATACCATCACCTGTGACATCCTGCACGAAGGCTTGAGTAGTGTTATCATTTGGCTCGTCCCATACGTACGCATTTGCAAGAGCACCCACGCTGGTCTGAACCGGTTGGGTTGATATATTTCCATCATCCCCGAAGAAATAAACATCCAAGGTTTCGTTAGAGATATTGGCATTTACCCAAGCCATTCCGCCAGAGGAGCCCTCGCCGACCTGTGCCAGGAATGTTGAATCAGCCCCGGCCCAATCACTGTCGGCGAAATCAGAAGAAGGGGTCTGAACATAATCTGTCGAGAACGTTCCGTCTCCTTGTCCGACGAAAACGGTGAGACCGCTTCCAGTAGAGCCATCTTCGCTATGCACCCAATCAAGGACGCCATCGCCAGTGACGTCTTCCAGAAACGTATTGCTATGTATGTTTCTCCCTGTCCAATCAATAGAACTGTCTAGCTGGCTCATATCGGTCACTTTGACATTCTGCATATCAAATGTCCCGTCGGCATTCCCCATAAAGGTCAATATAGCGTCATTCGCATTATGACCTTGAACAAGATCTCCAATACCATCGCCGTTTACGTCCTGCAGCTTTACTGATGTGGTAGAGCCGTTACTAAGATCAGACCAACTGTAGCTACTGCTATCAAAATATTCATCAACATTCGTTGTGACGGGCGTAGCATTGAAGGTTCCATTATCCTGAAGAAAATAAACCTGTATCTCATCAGTAGTGAGATAGACTGTAGCTAGATCGCCATCGTCGTCAGCATCGGCGTCAGCATCCGCATCAGCATCCGCGTCAGCGTCAGCGTCAGCATCAGCGTCTGCATCTGCGTCGGCATCCGCATCAGCATCAGCATCGGCATCCGCATCAGCATCAGCATCAGCATCGGCATCGGCGTCAGCATCGGCATCGGCATCGGCATCGGCATCCGCATCGGCATCAGCGTCAGCGTCTGCGTCAGCGTCGGCATCAGCATCCGCATCAGCATCCGCATCGGCATCAGCGTCCGCATCGGCGTCGGCATCCGCATCAGCATCCGCATCAGCGTCTGCATCCGCATCGGCGTCGGCATCCGCGTCAGCGTCGGCATCTGCGTCAGCATCCGCATCCGCGTCGGCATCAGCATCTGCGTCGGCATCAGCATCTGCGTCAGCGTCGGCATCCGCATCAGCGTCGGCGTCAGCATCCGCATCCGCATCGGCATCTGCATCTGCATCTGCATCTGCATCCGCATCAGCATCAGCGTCCGCATCTGCATCGGCGTCCGCATCAGCGTCGGCATCAGCATCGGCGTCCGCATCAGCGTCGGCATCAGCATCAGCATCAGCATCGGCATCCGCGTCAGCATCGGCATCGGCATCCGCATCTGCGTCAGCATCAGCATCAGCATCAGCGTCCGCATCGGCGTCGGCATCCGCATCAGCATCAGCATCCGCGTCAGCGTCCGCATCCGCGTCAGCATCGGCATCCGCATCAGCATCAGCATCAGCATCAGCATCAGCATCCGCGTCTGCATCAGCGTCTGCATCAGCGTCGGCATCCGCATCAGCGTCGGCGTCTGCATCAGCGTCTGCATCCGCGTCGGCATCAGCATCTGCGTCCGCATCCGCGTCTGCGTCTGCGTCTGCATCAGCGTCAGCATCCGCGTCGGCGTCAGCATCCGCGTCGGCATCAGCGTCAGCATCCGCATCGGCATCAGCGTCTGCATCCGCGTCAGCATCCGCATCAGCATCCGCATCTGCGTCAGCGTCCGCGTCGGCGTCAGCATCCGCGTCGGCGTCAGCATCAGCGTCCGCATCGGCATCAGCATCCGCGTCTGCGTCTGCGTCCGCATCGGCATCTGCGTCCGCATCGGCATCCGCGTCAGCGTCTGCGTCAGCATCCGCGTCCGCATCCGCATCAGCGTCGGCATCCGCATCAGCGTCTGCATCAGCGTCAGCATCTGCGTCAGCATCAGCATCCGCATCGGCGTCAGCATCTGCATCTGCGTCAGCATCAGCATCCGCATCGGCGTCGGCATCCGCATCGGCATCAGCATCAGCATCGGCGTCAGCATCCGCGTCGGCATCAGCATCAGCATCTGCGTCAGCATCCGCGTCGGCATCAGCATCAGCATCAGCGTCCGCATCAGCATCAGCGTCCGCGTCGGCATCCGCATCGGCGTCAGCATCTGCATCTGCATCAGCGTCTGCATCTGCATCTGCATCTGCATCTGCATCAGCGTCCGCATCAGCATCAGCGTCCGCATCGGCATCGGCATCCGCGTCCGCATCGGCGTCGGCATCCGCATCAGCATCAGCATCCGCGTCAGCGTCCGCATCCGCGTCAGCATCGGCATCCGCATCAGCATCAGCATCCGCATCTGCGTCAGCATCGGCGTCGGCATCCGCGTCAGCGTCGGCATCTGCGTCAGCATCCGCATCCGCATCCGCGTCGGCATCAGCATCTGCGTCGGCATCTGCGTCGGCATCAGCATCTGCGTCAGCGTCGGCATCCGCATCGGCATCAGCGTCCGCATCGGCATCCGCATCGGCATCAGCATCAGCATCCGCATCCGCGTCAGCATCCGCATCAGCGTCGGCATCCGCATCCGCATCCGCATCTGCGTCCGCGTCGGCATCCGCATCAGCATCAGCATCCGCGTCAGCGTCCGCATCCGCGTCAGCGTCTGCATCAGCGTCGGCGTCAGCATCCGCATCCGCATCGGCATCTGCATCTGCATCTGCATCTGCATCCGCATCAGCATCAGCGTCCGCATCTGCATCGGCGTCCGCATCAGCGTCGGCATCAGCATCAGCGTCAGCATCCGCGTCAGCATCAGCATCAGCATCAGCATCGGCATCCGCGTCAGCATCGGCATCGGCATCCGCATCTGCGTCAGCATCAGCATCAGCATCAGCGTCTGCATCGGCATCCGCGTCGGCATCTGCATCAGCGTCGGCATCCGCATCAGCGTCGGCGTCTGCATCAGCGTCAGCATCCGCGTCGGCATCAGCATCCGCATCAGCATCTGCATCGGCGTCCGCATCAGCATCGGCGTCAGCATCCGCATCGGCGTCCGCATCAGCATCGGCGTCAGCATCAGCGTCCGCGTCGGCATCCGCATCAGCATCGGCATCGGCGTCCGCATCAGCATCGGCGTCAGCATCCGCGTCGGCATCCGCGTCGGCATCCGCATCAGCATCGGCATCCGCGTCAGCATCGGCATCCGCGTCAGCATCCGCGTCCGCATCGGCATCCGCGTCAGCATCCGCGTCGGCATCCGCATCGGCGTCAGCGTCCGCATCTGCATCAGCATCCGCATCCGCGTCGGCATCAGCATCGGCATCAGCATCTGCGTCCGCATCCGCGTCTGCGTCTGCGTCTGCATCAGCGTCAGCATCCGCGTCGGCGTCAGCATCGGCATCCGCGTCGGCATCAGCGTCAGCATCCGCATCGGCATCCGCGTCAGCATCCGCATCGGCATCCGCATCCGCATCAGCATCAGCATCCGCGTCTGCATCGGCATCCGCATCAGCATCCGCGTCAGCATCCGCGTCAGCATCGGCATCCGCGTCAGCATCCGCATCCGCGTCGGCATCCGCATCGGCGTCAGCGTCCGCATCCGCATCTGCATCAGCATCCGCGTCGGCATCAGCATCTGCGTCTGCATCAGCGTCAGCATCCGCGTCGGCGTCAGCATCCGCGTCGGCATCAGCGTCAGCATCCGCATCGGCATCAGCGTCTGCATCCGCGTCAGCATCCGCATCAGCATCCGCATCTGCGTCAGCGTCCGCGTCGGCGTCAGCATCCGCGTCGGCGTCAGCATCAGCGTCCGCATCGGCATCAGCATCCGCGTCTGCGTCTGCGTCCGCATCCGCATCTGCATCTGCATCTGCATCTGCATCAGCGTCCGAGTCGGCGTCAGCGTCCGTGTCGTCATGATGATTGCTGGAGTTATGACCCGCGATCGCCGCAGCCGCAGCTCCGCCCGCCAGCAAAGCAGCCACCGCAAGGCCTCCGGCGGATCCAACCACAGCCGCTCCTGCTACATTGCACAGGCCTTCAGAGAAGGTCGGCACCAACATGCCTTCATGCTGGCCCGAAAACGATACCTCGACGTAGCAATCCGCGGCCTCTGCTCCCGCTTCGGCGTCGTTGCTCAACAGCAAAAGAGACGGTTCCCCGTCTGCATCAACTCGGAAATAATCAACAAGCCGTACGACCGTCCCATCACTCAATCTGAGATACAAGTCAGCGCCATGGCGCTCATAAGCCACCACGGACTCCACAGGCACATTCAACGCAACGCGCGACATGGACCCGACATTGAGTGACGGAGCCGCTCCCCCGAGTGCCCGCGTCACAGCAGTACTGGACCCGGTAGCAGTAATTTGAGCACGAACTTGCATGGTCAACCTTTCCGAATTTTTCGATCCTCGTCTCGCCGCGAAGGTGGACCTCCCACCCTCACGGCGATTCCGCCAAGCCCCCCTCTCCAAGTCGGAGTGGCCCGCAGTTATCGGCCATTCACTTCGGCTCACTGCTAATTAGCAACATTAGAGACTGGCTGTTGCCGCCTGGATTGTACGCTCGTTCCTCATCCCTAGATTTAGCTAGGGCTTTGTTTTTGTTGATTCATTGGAGAGGAGGCGGCGCCGGAAGCCGCATAACGCCCACTACGGCGCCTGGCAGGTCCAGCTATTTGCAGAGTGAAAAAGGAGAAAGATCACAGAAACCTGGCCGCATGGTTTGCGACCGCAGTGATTCGCGCGGGTCTGGCCGGCAACCTGAATCTCGGCTGTTGCCTTGCAAAATCAAGAACGCACGCCGCAACCGAAAAATGGGACAGTCTTAGCTGCCTTGACATAGCCGCCACGTTAGGCGCACCGAGAGCGCAGGACGTGCTGCAGGCTTAGCTGCGAGCAGACGCCTTTACGGCTGCATGCAAAATTGAACTCTTATTGAATAACTAAAATATGTATTCACCGATCAACCGGCACCACCGCCGCAGCCCAAGTAAATAAATAATACCATTATCAATTCACAATTTATTAATGAGTGGCATCAAGTATTTTTTATGTAATTTACTATTATCAAACGAAACCAAATTATACTTGCACATAATATTACAGAAGAGCACTCTATTTATAAACTTTACACATCCATCTTCCTTAGCAATTATCAAGAGAAGATATTTTATGTTCCTCGGAAGCTTTCCCGCATTAAACGACGAAATCGCTACGGCGATGGCGGAAGGACGAGTCGGCTTTTCGTGGCAGCATGTGCATTCATCTAGCAGGATTAGCGAGATCCTTTATTCAGAATGCTTCGGGCGAATCGTCGATTCCGACGGAACGATCGTAACTGCCGGCTCGTTCATTCCTTTTGTAGAAGCTCAAGGCCTGATATCTGCGCTTGACCGCTACGTCATCAATCTTGCCTTCGATTGGCTTTCCGAGCATCCAAAAGCAGTTTTGGGATGTAACCTTTCTGCGAAAAGCATTTCCGAAGCAGCAGATTGGTGCCTCCTTTATGATCTTCTATACCGGCACCGCTCATTAGCATCCCGTATGGTGTTGGAGGTAAGCGAAAAGCTGCCAATCTCCGTGGCATTGCAGGCCGCTGACCTTATCCAGTCAGTTAGATCGTTGGGCTACAAAATAGCTATAGACGATTTTGGAGCAGGATATTCGACTGCCCAATCACTGTTTTCCATTCCTGTGGACATCGTGAAGATCGATGCCTTTTTCGTTCAACAAGAACGTGCGTCATCCGAGCAGATTCTTGCTCACATGGTCGGCTTGGCGGCCTGCGCTGCCCCCATTGTGGTCGTGGAGGGAATTGAGACATACGAGCAGCTCGATGCAGCCAGATTAGCGGGAGCAACTCATGTGCAAGGCTATCTACTCTCCGAGCCCACTGAGGTCCCATTCATTGGCCAGGGAGTGAAGCTGCCTCGCCGCAGTAGGTTCAAAAGCGCTTTAACTTGGCCCGAGCCGACCTCATGAAAGTGCCGGATAGAAGTGCGGACCGTCGCGGCTTTCCGGCAGATTCTTAAATCGCGTATGGAAGCGGCAGCATAAAGCTTCATTGACCCAAGTTCTACGCTGATTCAGACGGGCGAGGAAACCTGCCCGTCCTTTGTATGCGTATTTCGCAAAAACACTCCGGTCGCTGTCGGCGATTTAGCGGACAGCGAATTTCTGAAACACGCACCTGGTGTTAAGGAAATTTGCCGGACAGAATACAGAACCGTTTCGCGCAACACTATGATTGCCCGCGGGCGGCGGCTTCTTCCAGTCTGGCGAGGTGCTCGCGGCAGATCGCATCGACCAGAGCTGCAGATGCTCCGTTCGCTCGATCAGCCAGGCGAGCGCATCTTCGGTGATCTCGAAATGCTTGGAATAGCGGGCCTTGACGTATGATTCATTGAGAATGTTGTACCAGGCGGTGTGGCGGTGCTGATCACGCGGCCAGACATCGACCAGCCCGCGGTCCCTGTCCTCGGCCAGCCCGCGCAGGAATTTCAGATTGTGGGAGGGTGGAGAATAATTCGTAACCGTGAGAAGCAATGCTGAATACAGCCGCTCAATAGCTTGGTGTAATGTGAATGCCGCATCTTTTGCCCATTCCGGATCGCCCTCCATCTTTTGGATATGAAAGCGCGCTGTCACCATCAGACGTGCACATGCTGGCAACGTTCTGGAATAGTGTTTGGTGGCTGCCTGATAGCGCTCCATTGGGCTTAGCCGTTTCGGCTCGGCCAGCGGCCGGTCGTCGAGCTCGTAAAGCACGATGCCCTCGCGCACGAGGTCGACGAAGAAATACTGCCCGTCGGCCAGGAAATTGTTGACCTCGCGCGCACCATGCACGATCAGCCCGACCGGCGTCGCGATCCCTTTGTCCCACATGAGCCGGTCGGTCACCTTGTCCCAATATTGCGGTTCGGCGAGCTTCTTCGAATTGACGATGACGAGGATATCGTAGTCGGAGCGATATCCCTTCATCGTGTGCGGCTCGTCGACAAAGGTGCCGCGACTATATGAACCGAAGAGCACAATCTTGAGGATCCGCCCGCGCTTCTTGAAGGACGCGGCGGCGCCGGCGAGCGCGTCGGCGAACTCCTCATGGATGATCTCGACGACGCGGGCCAGTTAGCGCTGCTTCTTCTCCGGCAAATGTTGAAGAGACGATTTCATGTCCAACGGATACGTCAAAGCCGCCGCTTCGTCCACTGGTAGAAATAGGAGTAACCGGCCCTCCACAGTAAGCTGGTGACCTGCCACTGCGAATTTCCTCCACGATGGATTAGAGTCCGGCCCATTAAAGGACGGACGAATGAAGAAGCAGAGATTCACCGAAGAGCAGATTATTGCGGTGCTGAAGGAGCAGGAGGCTGGCG
>NZ_PVBR01000023.1 GCF_002980495.1 Phyllobacterium phragmitis | reverse complement strand
AGAGCGGGCTTTATCTCGACGGCCAGGCGCAGGTGAGCTGGTATGACAGTGATCTTGGCTCGCACACGGCACACCGCACGCTTGCCGACGGCAATGACGCCTTCGGCTATGCCTTGAGCCTGGAAGCGGGCCAGCGCTTTGCGATCGATCCGCGCTGGACGATCACGCCGCAGGCACAGCTGACCTGGTCGCAGGTCGATTTCGACGGCTTCACCGATCCCTTCGACGCCGCCGTATCGCATGACAAGAGCGACAGCTTCAAGGGCCGTCTCGGCCTATCCGCCGATTACGGCCATGCCTGGCGCGATGATCAAGGTCAGCTGACCCGCGCCAATGTCTATGCCATCGCCAATCTGCATCAAAAATTCCAGGAGGGCAGCAAGATCGAGGTGTCGGGCGTCAGCTTCGCCAGCGAAAACGACCGCACCTGGGGCGGCATCGGCGGTGGCGGCACCTATAGCTGGGCCGACGGCAAATACGCGCTGCATGGCGAGGTCTCCGTCGACACCAGCCTCGAGAACTTCGCCGACAGCTACAAGCTCACCGGCAATCTCGGGATGAAGGTGAAGTGGTGATGGTCACCTGAAACTAGCGAGCGAATACAACTAACAGCCCCAATGTCCGATAAGGCAGAGGGGCCTTTTTCGCGTTCATTTGACGGCCGGAAAGATTTTGCAGTAATATTGATTTCTTTGAGAAATTTCCGAAATTTTCGGGCGAGTTTTACACGCGCGGGTTCGCTTCCCGCTCCAATCGCCGCCGAAACTGGATCGGCCAGAACTGGCCAGGACTGACATGAAACGAGATCGCGAACCGGCCGATATGGTGGAGATCGGCGCAGCCAACAGACGATTGAGCGTTGGCATTATCGTTCTGCCGGGTTTCACGCTTTCGGCGCTGAGCCTGTTTCTCGACCCGTTCCGGCTTGCCGCCGACGACCGCGACAAGAGCCGCCAAATCCGATGCGCCTGGAAGATCTGCACGCTTACCGGCAATCCCGTGGTTTCGAGCTCTGGCGTCGCGGTGGAGCCAACGGCTTCGCTCGGTGCGCTCGACGAATGCGATTATCTCGCCATTGTCGGCGGCGTGCTGCCGCATTATCGCCCCGGCCAGAACACGCTCATCGAATTGCTGAAGCGTGCCGACAAGCGCGGCAGGGCTGTCATCGGCCTGTGCACGGCGGCATTCATCGTCGCTGAGGCCGGGCTTCTCGCTGACCGCAATTGCTGCGTCAACTGGTTCCACAGGGATGATTTCATGGAGTTGTTCGATGGCTTCCTGGCTGATACGACCAGCCTGTTCCATCGCAGCGGCAGGCATTTCACCTGCGCGGGGGGATTGGGCGCCGCATCGCTTGCCCTCTCGATCATCCAGGCGGAAATCTCCGAGGAACTGGCGCGCAAGAGCGCGTCGATCCTGATGTTTCCCTATGAACTGCTCACCTCTGAACAGCCAGCGCTCAGTTTCAATGGTGTTCGCTCACCGCTGATCCGCAAGGCGATCCGGGTTTTCGAGCAGACGCTGGAGGATCCTCTGCCGATGGCGGAGGTCGCTCGCCGGATCGGCGTTTCCGTCCGCCAGATGGAACGGACATTCCAACATGCCGCCGGCAAAACCGCCTTTCAGGTGCGGGAGGAATTGCGGGTGAAGCGCGCGAAGGAACTGCTTGCGACGACGGATATGTCGCTGCTCGATACGGCGATTGCCAGCGGCTTCACCGATACGCGCAGCATGAACCGTTCGTTTCTTCGGCAAAAGCAGAACCCGCCCAAGACTTATCGTAACCGGAGCTGAAGACGTTTCCGCCTTGCATGCGGGCGTTTCAACGCATATCTCTGCCTTTCCTGATTGGAGCAAGTCCAGGAAAAGTGAAAACTGCTTTTCCCATTGGACTTGCGTAAAGACAAAGGAAGGGAGCGGTTCTCCGATTCCATCACAATGGAACTGCTCTAGGAGATATGCATGTCTGACAGAATCAACCGTTTTCTCGGCGATACGCCATTTCGCGTGATCGTGAAACTCATCCTCGTTTCGCTGGTCGTCGGCGTGGTCATGCATGCGTTCAACTGGTCGCCATACGATATATTGTGGGGCATCCATGATTTCTTCCTGCAGCTCTGGAATATGGGCTTCTCCGCAATCGAGCGCTTCGCCAGCTATCTGCTGCTCGGCGCCGCTATCGTCATTCCTGCCTTTATTTTGCTCAGAATCGTAAGCTACCGACGCTGAATACCGCCTTTTGGCGTGATTTTGTCTGGAAGCGTGATGATGATGCATGGTTCTGATTTCGCCGTAGATCGGCGGAAATTCCTGATGCTGACAGGCGCGGCGCTGGCTCTTGCCGCCGCCCCGTCGCTGTGGCTTGCCGATGAGGCCGAAGCCGATGAAAATCCGACGGCACTCTTCAACGCCATCCGCAAGCGCTACAATCTGCCGCCGGTCGACAATGATCCGAAACTTGAGCAGGCCGCGCTTTATCAAGCGAAACGCATGGCCAGCCGCGGCAAGGTCAGCCATAGCGTCGGCTGGGGCAACGGCTTTGCGTCGCGGCTCCGCCAGGCGGGCGTCCGTGGACCTGCGGCGGAAAACGTCGCGGCGGGCCAACGCAGCACGGCGGACGTCTTCGACGCGTGGATGAAGTCTGCAGGCCATCGCAAGAATATGCTCGATCCGGAATTCCGCCATTATGGCCTCGCCTGGGCGACGCCTGAGGACAAGCCGCGCTATATCTATTGGGCAATGGTGCTGGGGCTCTAACCGGCCGCGGATGTCAGCAGGCTTTCGCATGCCGGCGAAACAGCTTGGCGCCCACGGGCGTTGATGGCATAGATCGTGCCATCAGAACTTACGAGTATCTCCCTCCATGCATGGTCCTCAGGAGCATAAAGCAGTGTCTCCGCGCCCCTTCGATGTGACGCATCGCATGGTGATGGCGATCGCCATTCCCATGACGTTGGCCGCGGTCACGACACCGCTGCTCGGGCTTGTCGATACGGCGGTGATCGGCCAGTTCGGCAAGGCGGAGTTGATCGGCGGTCTCGCCATCGGCGCGCTGGTTTTCGACTTCCTGCTTTCGACTTTCAATTTCCTGCGTTCCGGCACGACCGGCCTCGTCGCTCAGGCTATGGGGCGGGGCGACCTTAGAGAAGAGCAGGCCGTCTTCTGGCGGGCCTTCATCATCGCGATCGCAGCCGGCGTGCTGATGATCCTGTGCCTGCCGCTGATCCTTAAAGGCGCGGTCTGGTTCATGGATCCCGAGCCCACTATCAGCGAGGCGATGACCACCTATGTCGTGATCCGCATGATCTCGGCGCCCATGGCGCTCGTCAATTACGCTATTCTCGGCCTGGTCCTGGGGCGCGGCGAGGGCATGCTCGGCCTCGTGCTGCAATTCCTCCTGAACGGCATCAACATCGCCATGTCGATCACGCTTGGCCTGCTGCTCGAATGGGGCGTGGCGGGCGTTGCGTGGGGCACCGTGACGGGCGAGACCATCGCGGCTCTTGTCGGGATGGTCATCGTCATCAGGAAATTCCGCGCCGCGCCGCTTCCCGATCGTGGCCGCATCCTCGATGCGACAGGCATGATGCGCATGTTCACGATCAACCGTGATATCATGATCCGCTCTTTCCTGCTCCTGATCGCATTCACCTTCTTCACGCGCGCCGGCGCGGATCTGGGGCCGGTCGTGCTTGCCGCCAATGCCGTGCTGTTGAATTTCTTTCTGGTGGCGGGCTTCTTCCTCGATGGCATCGCCGCCGCCGCGGAGCAGATCACCGGCCGCGCGGTCGGTGCGCGCTATCTCCCGGCTTTCCTGCGCGGGGCCAAGCTCACCTTTTTATGGGGCGTATTGCTGGCTGCCTGCGTCGCCTTGTTCTTCATGGTGCTTGGCAATCCGATCGTCAGGCTGATGACCAATGCCGTTGATGTCCGGGAAATGGCGGCGGTCTATCTGCCCTGGGCGGCACTGACGGCGCTGACCGGGGTTCTCGCGTTTCACATGGACGGGGTCTATATCGGTGCCACATGGTCGCGCGACATGCGCAACATGATGGTCTTGTCACTCATCGCCTTCTTCGCGGTGCTTTATGCGGTAAAGCCCATGGGCAACCATGGATTATGGCTTGCGATCAATTTCTTCCTGTCGATACGCGGCATCACACTGCTGGCCATGCTGCCGCGGCGGTTGCGCGGCGAATTTGCATACTAAAGCGGAATAGCCTTCGCCGCCCATCGTTCCATATCACGGTCGCGCAATTCACGGATATTCTTCACGCCTTCGCGTTTCACAAGCTGCGACAGGCCCTTGACGATCTCGCCGGGCAATCCGGGGCCGCGATAGACGAGGCCGGTATAAAGCTGGATGAGATCGGCGCCGGCCTTGATCTTGGCAAGCGCCGTATCGGCGCTATCGATGCCGCCGACGCCAATGATCGGCAGGGCAGGCCCGACTTTCTGACGCATCTTGGCAAGAACGATCGTCGAGCGCTCGAAAAGCGGTGCGCCGGAAAGTCCGCCCGCCTCGCCGGTATTCTTCGTGCCTCTGAGGCCGGTTCTCGACAGCGTGGTGTTGGAAATGATCAGCCCGTCCAGCGGATGCGCGAGCGCGATGGCCGCAATATCGTCCAGGCCTTCCTCCGTCAGATCAGGCGCGATTTTCAGGAACACAGGCCGCACGACACCCGATTTCGCAGCCGCGTCGTCGCGTGCCTTCAGTACCTGCGATAGCAGCAGTCCGAGGCTCTCCCGCGCCTGCAGGTCGCGCAATCCCGGCGTGTTGGGAGAGGAGATATTGGCGGTGAAATAGCTGGCGAGAGAATAAAACCGCCTTATGCCGGCGACATAGTCGGCGATGCGGTCGGCCGAATCCTTGTTCGCGCCGATATTGACCCCGACGATGCCGGATTTTCCGGCTCGGCGGACAAGCCGCTGGAACGCCGCCTCATGGCCTTCATTGTTGAACCCGAGACGGTTGATGACCGCGCGATCCTCGATCAGCCGGAAGATGCGTGGGCGCGGATTGCCGGTCTGCGGCAGCGGTGTCAGCGTGCCCACTTCGGCAAAACCGAAACCGAGCTTCATGAGCTCGTCCGGAACCTCGGCATTCTTGTCATAGCCTGCGGCGATGCCGAGCGGATTGGGGAACGAAAGGCCCGCAACCGTCACGGCCAGCGCCGGGTCGCTGCTCCCGCAGGAGAGGAGCCCGCTCTTCAGCGCGGCGATCGAAAGGCCATGCGCCTGTTCGGCGTCGAGCGTGAACAGGGCGCGGCGGCCGAATGTTTCGAAAAGCCCGCTCATTCCGCCATCTCCGCAAATTGATGCATGCCATCGGGCCCCAGCGGCAACGGCTTGGCCCAGCGCACTGCCGAAAGGGGCAGGTCGCCATAAAGATGCGGAAAGAGCGCCCCGCCGCGCGAAACCTCATATTTCAGCGCAGCACCCAGCGCTTCGCCGTCGATAGCGACGAGAAGCAGATCATCCTGCCCGGCAAAATGCTTGGCTGCCGTTTCGCGCAGCTGTGCAGCGGTCGAAAAATGAATGAAACCGTCGGCGACATCGACGGGCGCACCGGTGAAGATGCCGGCCGCCTCGGCCGCTTGCCACAATGCGCGGGGGACGATCTTGTAGATTGTTGCCATGCTCATGACGGCTTTCCGAGCGGGTTCCCATGCTTCATGGGACCTGCTCTAGTTGGAAAAACGGAACACGAAAAGCAAAACAATCCGCTGGCGCACATGAATTTCATATATCTGACCGGATTTTCGGCATAATAGCCGGATGAAAGACGTTTATGAATGGGAGTAACCGCGATGACAGCCCTGAAATCCTGCCTGCCGATGATGGTGCTAGGGGCATTCCTGTCCGGTCCGAATGTCGCCTATTCCCAGGAAGCTGGGCGCTACACCATGGAAAAGACCGACAAGGGATATGTCAGGCTCGACACCAAAACCGGCGATATCTCGCTTTGCAGCGAGCAATCGGGTCAGATGGTGTGCAAGCTCGCCGCAGACGACCGCCGCGCCTATGAGGATGATCTGTCCTCGCTCGACGAGCGGGTGAAGAAGCTCGAAGAACAGGTGGCCGCCTATGGCAGGCTGCCGCCCGTCGTGCGCGATACGCTTCCCTCCGAGGAGGAATTCGAGAAGACCATGAGCTACATGGAACGCTTCTTCCGCCGGTTCATGGACATCGTGAAGGGCTTCGACGGCGGGTCGGATGGCGGAGCAAACGACCCGGTACCCGACAGGACGTGATGGAGGGGAGTAGGGCAGTAGGGGAATAGGTGAGTATGTTTTTGTTGCTTTAGGAATGCGTAATGAGGCTTACTCCCTTACTCCCTTACTCCCTTACTCCCTTACTCCCTTACTCCCTTACTCCCTTACTCCCTTACTCCCTTACTCCCTTACGCAAAACGGCGCGTAGCCTCGATCAATTCATGCGTGATGCCGGGCTCGGTGACGGCATGGCCGCCATCCTCGACGATATGCAACTCGGCCTCCGGCCACACCTTCTTCAGCTGCCAGGCATTGATGAACGGCGTGCACATGTCGTAGCGGCCATGTACGATCACGCCGGGGATATGGCGGATGCGCTCGACATTGCGCAGCAGATGGTCGTCGCTGTCGAAGAAGCCGCGGTTCTGGAAATAGTGGCATTCGATGCGGGCGAAGGCGATGGCGTAATTGTCCTCGCCGAAGGCATTCTCGCGCTCGGGATCGGGCAGCAGCGACAAGGCGGAACCCTCCCAGCGCGCCCATTTGCGCGCCGCCTCGATCTGCACCTGCGGGTTGGGATCGGTCAGCCGTTTGTAATAGGCGGCGATCATGTCGCCACGCTCGGCCTCCGGGATGTGCTCCTGATAGGCTTCGAAACGGTCGGGATAGATGATGCTTGCACCGTTGGAATAGAACCAGTCGACCTCGAAGCGGCGGATCATGAAGATGCCGCGCAGGATGAGCTCGCTGACGCGGTCGGGGTGCGTTTGCGCATAGGCAAGCGCCAGCGTCGATCCCCAGGAGCCGCCGAAGACCTGCCATTTCTCGACGCCGAGATGCTCGCGAATGCGCTCCATGTCGGCAACGAGATCCCAGGTGGTGTTTTCACGCAGTTCAGCATGCGGCGTCGAGCGCCCACAGCCGCGCTGATCGAACAGGATGATGCGGTATCGCTCCGGATCGTGAAGACGGCGCATGGTGGGCGTGATGCCGCCGCCCGGTCCGCCATGGATCATGATAACGGGTTTGCCATCCGGATTGCCGCATTCCTCGATATGGATGCTGTGCAGATCGGAGATGGGGAGCATCTCGTCGCGATGGGCCGTTATCTCGGGATAAAGCGTGTTGCGCGTCGTCATTTAGAGCCTTTTTTATCATTCTTACAGGAAACAAGGTGTTTCCATCGCGGTCATTCCTATAGCACAATAAGGCCAGACGGCGGCAGGACGGTTCCGCCGTCCGTTTATACCGCTCTTTTCGATTGTCGGCTTGAAAAACGCAGACAAAAACAATCTAGTCGTATCGGGTGGGGTTGACCGCAATCTGCTGGGGAGAAACGCGGTGTCATGGAATTGAAATTCATTATCGCCGATGATCATCCGTTGTTTCGCGGGGCATTGCGGCAGGCGCTGACGCAAAAAGCCAGGGAGGCGGATATCGTTGAAGCGGGCGATTTCGACACCGTCAAGAAACTCATTCTTGAAGCCTCGGATATCGATCTGCTGCTGCTCGATCTCACCATGCCGGGGGTCAGCGGCCTTTCAGGTCTGGTCACGCTGAAATCGATCCAGCCCGCTCTTCCCATCGTGATCGTATCGGCGACCGATGATCCGGCGACGATCAGGCGTGCGCTCGAACTCGGGGCCTCCGGCTTCATTTCCAAATCCGCCAGCATGGAAGATATCAACAAGGCGGTCAGCGCCGTTCTGGCTGGCGACATATGGGCGCCTCAGGAAATCAATCTTGGCCACGAGCCCGATCCTGATGTATCCGATCTCATCTCCCGTATCCGTACACTGACGCCGCAGCAGGCCCGCGTCCTGTCGATGCTGGCCGAAGGGCTTCTCAACAAGCAGATCGCCTATGAGCTGAGCGTGTCGGAGGCCACCATCAAGGCCCATGTTTCGGCAGTCCTGCAAAAGCTCGGCGTCGATAGCCGCACGCAGGCGGTCATCCGCCTGTCGAAGATCGGCAATGAGAATTTTCAGACGCTCAGCTGATCTCCCGCCAGCAGGCCTATTCCGCCGCCGCCCGCATCTGGCTTTGGTGGTGTGACAGCAGCGCGCGCAACGCCGCCGGTTTGAGCGGCTTGTGGAGCACGGCCACGTCTTCCTCCTGCGCGCGTAGCCGCACCTCGTTGGAGCGGTCTGCCGTGACGAGAACCGCCGGCAGTTCCTTTTTGAAATGCTCGCGCGCATAGCCGATCATATCGAGACCGTTTTCACCGCCCAGATGATAGTCGGCGAGCATGATATCGGGAGCGATCGTCGCGCCTGAGCAGAAGGCTTTGAGTTCTGCGCCATTGCGCACGCTTGCGACACGGCATCCCCAGCCGTCGAGCAAGATCTCCATGCCGGAGAGTATGCGCGCGTCATCGTCGATGCAGAGCACAGTGATCCCGTTGAGTTCTTTCGAACGGCTGGGCCTCGGCCGTACTTCCGATGCCGCTGCAGGCAGGGGCTGTTGAACGATGGCCAGCCGCACGGAAAAGATCGTGCCCTTGCCGGGCACCGAGCTGAGGTTCAACGGCAGGGCGAGAACCCGCGCGATGCGATCGACGATGGAAAGTCCCAACCCCAGCCCTTCTGCCTCTCGCATGCCTTCATCGAGCCGGGTGAACTCGCGAAAGACGGATTGCAGCTTGTTGGCCGGAATGCCGATACCCGTATCGATCACCTGCAGGTCCATCACATCGCCACGCCGCCTTACGCCCAGGAGTACGCGGCCGCTGCGGCTGTACTTGATCGAGTTGGATACCAGGTTCTGCACGAGCCTGCGCAAGAGATTGCGGTCGGTCTCGACCACAATGCTGCTCGGTACGATGCGAAGCTGCAGGCCTTTCTTCATGGCGAGCGGGGCGAAATCGGTGACGATCTGCTTCATCAGTTCGTCAAGCCGGAACACCGAGACATGCGGCTTCAACGCGCCTGTGTCGAGGCGCGATATGTCGAGAACGGCGCCGAGAATGGCCTCGACCGATTCGAGCGAAGAGTCGATATTGCGGGCAAGGCTGCTCGCCTCCGACCGCCTCAGCCGTTCCGCCAGGGCGGAGCTGTAGAGGCGCGCCGCATTGAGCGGCTGCAGGATATCGTGGCCGACCGCCGCGAGGAAACGCGTCTTGCCCAGATTGGCTTCCTCTGCGACGGCCTGAGCCTTGGCAAGCTGGCTGTTGACATGGGTGAGTTCCATCGTGCGGTCGGCCACGCGCAGTTCCAGCGTTTCATTGATCCGTTTCAATGCATTGGCCGCCTCGACGGCGACGGTGATATCCGTATAGGTGGCGACGATTCCGCCGTCGGGCATGGGGTTTGAGCGGATTTCGAGGATGCGGCCGCTCGATGTCAGATCGATGCGCCATGGCTGCCGGAAACTGGTGAAATTGCGCATGACCGTGGCATTGCTGCCCGTGGCGATGTCGCCGCGCCGGGAGAGGTGTTCCATGATGTCGGAAAGCGGCGTGCCTACCTGACCGAATTCATCGGGCAGGTCGAGCAATGTACGGAACTGACGGTTCCAGCAGGTCAGCCGGAAATCCTTGTCGAGCACGGTGATGCCCTGCTCCATCTGGTCGAGTGCGATCTGCAGCAGGCCGCGATTCTGTTGCAACGCTTCGGATGCGTCGTCGAGAAGGCGCAATGCGCTGCGTGTCGTGCTGTCGTTGCGCTGCAGGAGAAGAGAAAGCACGAGGCGCGCCGAAGACGAGCCGACCGCGCTGCCGAGCAATTGTTCCGCATAGCGGATGATCCCCATATCGGCGGGCGCGCTGCCCACCAGCGTCCGATTTTCGCGCAGTTCGAAACTGTGGAACGAGCGCTCCACCCGTTCCGCACCGAGATAGCGCGAGATCGTCGCCTTCAATTCCTCGACGGTGACCGTCGTGCGGAACCGGCGCAGGGTCGGGACGGCCATGATGTCCCGGGGCATGAAGACCGTGGCCTGGATGCGTTCAAGCGGCGTCGCATGTCTGGAGAGCGAGCCGAGTACATAGAAGAGGGTATTGGCGGCGAGGCTCCAGATGACGCCATTGGTCAGCGGGAACGCATCCGTTCCAAAGAGTGCTTGCGGACGCAGCGCTGCAAAGCCGAACAATCCCTCGCGCAATATGGCTGCATCAGGTGGGGCAAGCGTCGGCAGCAGCAGCGTGTAGGCCCATACGGCGAAACCTGAGAACATGCCGAGCACGGCGCCGCGCGCGTTGGCTCCACGCCAGATGAGTCCGCCGAGGAAGGGAGGGGCGAACTGGGCGATTGCGGCAAACGAGACGAGGCCGATCGATGACAGGCGGATATCGTTCGCCGCCTCGCGGTAATAGATGAAGGAGATGAAGAGGATGACGACGATCGTGGCGCGGCGCGTGTAGAGGATGACGCGTGTCAGATCCTGTTTTTCGGCATCATTGTCGCGGACGAAATGCTTGATGAAAAGCGGCAGCAGCAGATGGTTGGAGATCATGATCGAAAGCGCGACACAGGCGACGATCACCATCGCCGTCGCTGCCGACAATCCGCCGACGAACGCGATCAGCGCCAGGAAATGCGCATCGGCGGCAAGAGGCAGCGCTAGCACGTAGAGATCGGCATTGGTTCCCTCGCCAAGCGTGACGACGCCGGCAAGGGCGATCGGCAGAACGAAAAGATTGATCAGCACGAGATAGGCCGGAAACAGCCAGATCGCGGTGCGTAGTTCCTGTTCGCTTCGGTTTTCGACGACAGCGACGTGGAACTGGCGCGGCAGCATCAGGATCGCCGTTGCGCTGAGCAGGGTCTGCACGATCCATGTGCCGGCGGATGTGTGATAGCTCAACGCCTGTGAAGCCGCTGCGTTCTGCATGACAGCCTCTGCGAGATCGAAGGGGCTGCCGAACAGATAAAACGCGCAGGCAAAGCCGACCGCCAGAAAGGCGCACAGCTTGATGACCGATTCAAGCGCTACCGCCAGGATAAGCCCGTCCTGGTGTTCCGTGGCATCGGTGTGCCGCGTGCCGAACAGAATGGCGAAAACGGCCAGGACGCAGGCCACCGGCAGCGATACATCACTGAAGACATAGCCGATCGGATCGAAGGACTTGCCGAAATGCGAGACCACCAGATCGACTGTGCCTGATACCGCTTTCAACTGCAGGGCGATATAGGGCAGGACACCGACGGTGGCGATGCAGGTCGCCAGAGAGGCGACGGCGAAGCTCTTGCCATAGCGGGCGGCGAGGAAATCGGCAATCGAAGTAATGTGCTCCGCTTTGGCGAGCCGCACGATATGGCGCACCAGCCTGTTTCCAAGCGTGAAAACCAGGATCGGGCCGATATAGATGCCGAGGAATTCCAGCCCCCGCTCGGACGCCACCCCGACCGAGCCCAGAAAGGTCCATGACGTGCAATAGACGGCGAGGCTCAAAGCATAGATATAGGGGCGCGGCTGGCTTCCCCAGCGCTGAGCCTGCCGGTCTCCCATGCTGGCAACGCCGAAAAGCAGCAGCAGATAGAGAAATGCAATGCCGATAATGCCCCAACCCTGCATGGGTCATCCCACCTCTCTGCTCTTCTCCGTTCAAGCAATCACGTCAGGCTATTCCACACAAGATGTTGCTGAAAACCTGCCCGCCCCCATTTTTTTCTTTCGCGGGCCTCTTTTTTGCCTAGAAATATTTTCGGGGATGACGGATCGGGGCTTCATGCCGGGTGCGAACGACGGAGAAAACATAACATGCTTCAGGAATTCAAGGAATTTGCCCTGAAGGGCAACATGGTCGATCTGGCCATCGGTGTCATCATTGGCGGTGCTTTCGGCGGTCTTGTCCAGTCGGTCGTCAAGGACGTCATCATGCCGATTATCGGACTTATCACCGGCGGCATCGATTTTTCCAACATGTTCATCCAGCTTTCCGGCGCGCCGCAACCGACGCTCGATGCCGCGCGTGAAGCGGGGGCGACCATCGCCTACGGAAACTTCCTCACGCTTCTCATCAATTTCCTTATCATCGCATGGGTGCTGTTCCTGGTCGTCAAGATGATGAACAGATTGAAAAGGCAAGAAGAGGCCGCTCCGGCTCCAAAATTGCCAAAGGATCAGGTGCTGCTTGCCGAAATCCGAGATCTTCTTGCCAAGCAGCAGCAAAAGTAATTGCAGGGCGCGGCGCTCTCTTCACATCAACAATGATGATGGCCGCATCACCAAAACCCGCGTGATTTTGTTCTGCTGAATTGATAGGGCTCGGGGTCACAAGGAGACGGTATTCCCATGAGCCTGACCAGACATGTGCGCCGCCAAGCCGCGGATGCGCCGGAAAGCGGTATTGTCGCGGTGATGAACCACGGCCGGCGCCAGGAGGGCGTTCTTCCGCTATGGGCGGGCGAGGGCGATCTTCCGACGCCGGAATTCATCCGCGAAGCCGCAGCCAAGGGGCTCGCCGATGGCGAGACGTTCTATACCTGGCAGGCAGGCATTCCGGAACTGCGCGAGGCGCTCGCGCGCTATCATGCACGCCATTTCGGCGGCCCTGGTCGAGAACAGCACCAGCCGGAAAATTTCTATGTGACGAATTCCGGCATGCATGCCATCCAACTCGCCATCCATGCGACGGCTGGTGTCGGCGACGAGATCGTTTATCTGTCTCCCGCCTGGCCGAATTTCGTTGGTGCGATGGGCATTGCCGGCGGTGCGCCCGTGCCCGTCAGGCTTGATTTCACCGATAATGGCTGGTCGCTCGACGTGGAGAAGATCGCGAGCGCGATCACGTCACGCACCCGCGCCCTTTTCATCAACACACCTTCCAACCCGACGGGCTGGGCCGCCGATGAGATGACGCTCCGCGAAATCCTTGACCTCGCCAGGCGCCATGGTCTGTGGATCATCGCCGACGAAATCTACACCCATTTCTATTATGGCGGCAGGCGCGCGCCTTCCTTCATGGATATCATGGAGCCCGAGGACCGGATCATCTTCGTCAACAGTTTCTCGAAAAACTGGGCGATGACCGGCTGGCGTGTCGGCTGGATCACCGTGCATCCGGCACTCGGGCCGATGCTCGAAAATCTTATCCAATATTCGACATCCGGCGTTCCGCAGTTCCTGCAGCGCGGCGCGGTCGCAGCGCTCGATCACGGCGACGCTTTCATCCGTTCGCAGGCGGAGCGTGCGCGCAATGTACGCGATGGCCTCTGCGCCACGCTGGCGGCCACCGGTCGCGTCCGCCTTTCGCCGCCGCAAGGCGCATTCTATCTGTTCTTCGGCGTTGACGGCATCAAGGATTCGTTTCAGGCCGCGTTCGATATTGTTGATCAGGCGAAGGTGGGGCTTGCGCCGGGAACCGCTTTCGGCGAAGGAGGCGAAGCCTATCTCCGGCTGTGCTTCGCGCGCCGGCCGGATCAGGTCGAGGAAGCGGCGGACCGACTTGCGGAATGGATCAACAGGCTTTGATGCGCGAGAAAGATGATGTCTGGGGCAAGGCGATCGCGGTCGTGGTATCGCTTGCCATCGCGACGGTCGGCGCAGTGCTGGCTTTCTGGATTGGCCTTCCCATCCCGTTTCTTTTAGGCTCGGTCATCGCGGTGACAGCCGCATCACTCGCCGGACTTCGGATCTATTTGCCTGATTGGCTGCGCAACGTGGTCTTCTTCATGCTCGGACTGCAGGCGGGTTCCGGCGTGCGGCCCGATACGCTCGACCAGCTTGCGGCATGGCCGGGTAGTTTCGTCATGCTGTTCGTCACCCTCATCCTGGTGACCGGACTGACCTATCTGCTTTTGCGCAAGGGATTTGGCTGGGACGGCCAGACGGCGCTGTTTTCCGCCCTTCCGGGCGCGCTCTCCTTCGTCCTGGCGGCCGCCAGCGACACACGTGCCGACATGGTCAAGATCACCATCATCCAGACCACGCGCCTATTGCTGCTGATCGGTTTTCTGGCGCCGCTCCTCGCTGTTCTGAGCCGCAATGCCCCGCATGTGGATATCGCTGTTGCCGGCGATCTGACGCTCCAGGCGGCCGGCATACTCTTTGCAGGCGGTTTGGCCGGTGCCGTGATCGGCCATTACAGCCGCATACCGGGCGGCATGATGCTCGGCGCGCTTCTGGCGAGCGCGCTTCTGCATGGGACGTCGACGGTGGCGGCCAGCCTGCCGCGCGGCATCTCCGATATCGGCATGATCGTGCTGGGCGTTTTGATCGGTTCGCGCATCAATGCAAGCCATCGCCGGCATATCCTGCGCTATCTGCCCGCGGCCCTTCTCGCTTTCATCATCGGTACGTCAGCGGCATTCGCCACCGGCGCGCTGGTCTGGCTGATCTTCGATATTCACCCGGCCCAGATCGCGCTAGCCTTCGCGCCGGGCGCCCTCGAAGCGCTGACCGTCATCGCTTTTTCCCTCGGCGTCGACCCGGCCTATGTCGCCTCGCACCATGTGGCGCGCTTCATCATGATCGCCCTCACAGTACCGTTTCTCGCCCGATGGTTGAAAAACCGGCAGGACAAACAAACCAAAAAGGGCTGACGCGCGTCAGCCCTTTTTGTAATCTCACCGACCGTTCAGGCTTCAGCCGCCCGCCTTGGAAACCATAAGCGGAACGACGCGATCCGATTTGGCGACCGTCGGAGCGCTCGTCTCTGTAAGGGGAATGCCAAGTGCGTTCCAGACCTCGATCAGCGCATCCCTGAGCTCGAGCACCAGCACGTCATCATGGAACGGCGTCGGCGTGATGCGCAGGCGCTCCGTGCCGCGCGGCACTGTCGGATAGTTGATCGGCTGGATATAGATACCATGCACGTCGAGCAGCCGGTCACACGCCATCTTGCAAAGCTCCGGATCGCCGACGAGAATGGGCACGATATGCGTCTGCGACGGCATCACGGGCAAGCCGGCGGCCCCCAGTACATCCTTGGCCATCTGCGCCTGGCGCTGCTGTTGCCGGCGCTCCTCCTGTGAAGTCTTCAGGTGCCGGATCGAAGTCGTGGCCGCCGCAGCGATTGCCGGCGGCAGGGCGGTGGTGAAGATGAAGCCCGGTGCATAGGAGCGCACTGCGTCGATGACAGAGCGCGAGCCGGTAATGTAGCCGCCAAGCGCGCCGAAGGCCTTGGCCAGTGTTCCCTCAATGATATCGATGCGATGGGCGAGACCGTCGCGATCGGTGATGCCGCCGCCGCGATTGCCGTACATGCCGACCGCATGAACCTCGTCGATATAGGTCATGGCATTATATTCGTCGGCGAGATCGGCGATCGTCTCGATCGGGGCGATATCGCCGTCCATTGAATAGACGGATTCGAAAACGATGATCTTGGCGCGGCTGCGTCCGGCGGCCTTGAGCAGGCTTTCCAGATGCTCCACGTCATTGTGCCGGAAAATCTTCTTTTCCGCGCCGGAGCGGCGCACGCCTTCGATCATCGAAGCATGGTTGAGCTCGTCGGAAAGAATGAGGCAATCCGGCAGGAGTTTGCCAATAGTCGAAATGGCGGCTTCGTTGGAGACGAAACCGGAGGTGAAGACGAGCCCGGCCTCCTTGCCGTGCAGATCGGCCAGTTCGGTTTCGAGTTCGACCAGCGGGTGATTGTTGCCCGAAATATTGCGTGTGCCGCCGGCGCCCGATCCAAGCCGTCCGGCGGAATCGCAGAGCGCTGCGATCACGTCGGGGTGTTGGCCCATGCCGAGATAATCATTGGAACACCATACGGTGATCTCGCGGGCGGTCCCGTTGGCGCGCCACAATGCGCGGGGAAACCGGCCAACGATTCGTTCCAGATCGGCAAAGACGCGGTAACGCTTCTCGGCGTGCAACTGGTCGATCGCATCCTCGAAAAAACGGCGATAGTCCATCAAACGCTCCTGATATTCATCTTTTTCCTACCGCTTTTAGCCTTTTGCGTCCATCGCTGACGATGAGGGCAATTTGCCACGGGCCAAAGCAGTATGCCAGAACTGAGCAGGATATATTGATTATGCGCAAATTCTGCGAAATTCTCGCTTGTGTTTAACGGACTGTTCCGAAAATGCGCAGCCGGCTGACGCCGCCATCCGGATATATGTTGAGCCTGACATGGCTGACCCGGCCCGCCATTCCGCCCGACTGGGCGATATCGGCAGCACCGAAATCATGTACCGCATCCATGGAAAGCTTGTGCTGTGGCAGGATTTCCGGCCAGAACATCGACGATGTAATGATCATTTGCGTGAGGTCACCCGATGCGCCGTCTAGAGATGCATTGCCCAGATCGGCTGCATCGAGCGAGCAGCGGTCAGGATAATTGCCCTTGTAATGGGCGGTGTCGACGACGATTCGGCTGATGATTCCCGGGTGGCCGAGCTGCACGATCAGCCAGTCATTGCCCGGCTCGCGCCGCCGCCGCGTTTCCCATCCGTCACCCATATTGAGCCCACGTCCAGGCGCGAGCACACGGTGCAGCGCGCCGTAATGAGCATCCGAGAACGCCACGACCCGTCCACCGTTCAGTGCCGAGGCAAGGTCCACTTCCTCGTCTGGAGCGAGTTTCGACCAGTCGCGCCACGGCTCGCCATAGACACGCAGCCGCGCGACGCCGCCGTCTGGATAGATGTTGAGCCGCACATGCGTCCACACCAGGCCATTGTCGCAGGAGAAGAAATGATGATTGGACGGCCCGAGCGCCGCGCGGCCCTGGATTTCGATCCATTCGGTCGCTCCATCCGGCTCGCCCTCGGTCCGGCAGGCTTCGATGGAAAAGGCCGGTGGATAATTGCCGGTGAAATGGCTGGTATCGACGTCGAAACCGTAAATGATTCCCGGCACGGCCAGGCGGATAATCGCGTGATCATGCCCCGGCCCGCGCTTGCGGCGGCTCTCCCACCCATCCATCCACTTCCCGTGATCGTCATAGCGGTCGGGATAAAAAACCGCCGGCGCATCCGCCAGCATCCGCGCCAGCGGAGCGAAGAACGCATCGCTTGCGGAAAGGCCGACGGCGCCAAGCTCGGCGGAGGCGAGATTGATCCGGCTCCGGGCGAATGCGGGAAGATCGGTCTGAATCGTGCTGCTCATGGACGGTTCTCTTGAGGCGAGGTTCATCCCGGCCCGACGCCGGGATGTGTCTGATACCTGTATGCCTTAAGTCACGGCCTGCGGTTTGGCCAGTGCCCGCGAAGCTTTCACGCGCAAATCAGATTGGCTTCCACGAGGGGTCGACTGCGGTTGCCTCGGCACGCCAGAGGTCTGCATAATCGACATTCTGCCAATCCTTGAACCAGGGACCGCCGCTTGTGTAGTGCACCGCATTGGGCAGCCCCGTCTCCGGCTTCTCGTTCCAGCCTTCCAGCCAGTTCCAGCTGATCGGCAGCGCGCCGATCTCGTCGTCGGCAGCCCATTGCATGCGGTGCAGATAGGCGCCGGTCTGGCTGTTGACCACATCGGGCGTCAGCGTCCTAGTCGAGGGGTGTTCGCAATTGAACAGCATGAAGGAGGACCAGTTCTTGCGCGGATAGCTGGTCTGCACCTTGCCATCCATCTTGACGCCGTCCTTCGGCTGATAATCGTGCTGCGCGCACAGGACGGCTTTCGATGGGTCCTGATATTGCTTGAGATTCGCCAGATCGCCGAAAAAGAGAAAATCGCAGTCGCAGAACAGCGCCCATCCCTTGAAGCCGGCAAGCCATGGCGTGAAGAACCTGGAATAGGTGAATTCGGTGGAAGCGAGCGGATCGACATCGCGCGTATAGACGCCCTTGTCGACCAGGTCCTGAAGCTTGATCGGAATGATATCCAGTGGGATCGACGCATGTTTGAGCGCCGAGTGTCTTGCCACCTCGTAAGCGATAGGCTCGCGGGAATCCCATCCGATAAATATCTTCAACGGCTCGTTCATTCCAATCTCCTTTTATTCAATATGCTACGACATCCAATATGACTGCGATACGTGCTTTCCAATTGCGCTGAAAATTGGGTCAGCCGAGCAGGGTTATGCGCCCGTCATCGACCTTGTCGGCGACCCAGCTGCGTTCGTCGGCCCAGGCATGGCGCTTCCATCCCTCCCAGCTGAAACCACACAGCTTTATATCCCAGTCTTCCGTGGGAAAGTGCTGCAGCACATACCAGATACCGAAATAGCCCGTGCTTGGGAACACTTCGTGCATCTTGGCTTCTGGAAGCCCCAGTTCCTGGCAGCCCGCGAGATAGAATTGTGGCGGCATGATCCGGATTTCCTTGCCGGCGGCGCCGAACTCGTCGATCGCGCGCCAGGTCCAGTCGACGCGCCTGCCTTTCAAGCGTGAAAGGATGTTCGGTTTGATGAAATATTTCGCAATGATGCGCGGATGGTAGGCCAGCATGATCTCCTTCGCCGCCAGAAAGATCGGCGAGCGGGAGAAATTGGCATCGTCGAGCCGTCTTTGCATCGGCTTGCCGGAATTGGCCATCATCAGAAGATCGGTGCGCGTGCCGCTCATGCCGATGGAAGCCTTGGGTTCGTTGAACCGGAGAACAAATTGTGCCGCATCGATTTCGGTTGAAAGATCGCGTGGCAGGCTGCCGTTTCCGACGATGATGAGTTTCTTGCGTGAAGGGGGCATTCCGGACTTTCCAGGTGGAGATACACGCTTTGATTATTCTAGGCGCTGAAATATTCAACGGGCAAATTCGCCAGCGTCTGTGGCACGTCCGCTGCTATGCAGCATGAGCGTATCTCCTTGGCGGTAAATCGTCATTCTGAAGACGGGAGGTGAGAAATCAAAAAAGGTGAATAAATTAAGCGGCCTCCGCATTCAATACCGCTGCTTGACCGTTACTGGAAGCAGCATCACACCATCTGCAGGAACTTCGCCGCTACGGCGATCCCACCTCATGGATTTCGGCATCACACGCTCTGGTGCCCGCCGCGCGGCATGCGAGGCGGCCAGAATCTGATGGCAGTCCGAAGACGGCGCTGGTTCCGATCAGGTTTCGCCAGGCTTTTTTACACGGATATGGACGTCTTCATCGGCTAGATCGAAGCCCGAATAGCTGCGTTGAAACGCGATGATGGCGTCATTGACGCCTTTTGAGAAGTCATCGTCGCGCACTTCGATCCTGTGCCGGTACAAAATCCGCTCGCCCTTGTAGAAAACGACCTGTCCTTCCATCGGAGCCTCCTTTGGATGCGATGATCTAAATAAATTAAGCCTGAATCCCGGCAGAACAAGGGAAAGCACGATACTCCGGTCGATAACTTCCAACGTCCCAAAGGACGCACGCGCTGTAGAAAGTTATTCTGCGGGACCTCGCTCTGCCGTGATATCGCGCGAGCGCGCAAGCTCGAGCCATGCCTTCGCGATCGCCGGGCTGCTCATGGTCGGCATGGTGAACGTATTGGCGGCGCCTGTAATCGCCTATCTCCTGGGATAGGGCAGGTTTCATCCCGAAACAAAAACGGCCCTCTAAAAGGGCCGTGTCTGTTCATCTCAGCCGGTCCTGTCATGGGAGAACGACCGGCAATCTCCGTTTCCGGCGCTCTTCGCAGAGCGACCGCATGGCGCGGGCTGCTTGCGCATAGGTCGTGCCATGGGTTTTGTCGGATGTCAGCCATGCTTCCGGCACCAGATCGCGCAGGGCATCGAGCGTACGCATCGGCACCGTGTCCGTGCAACGCCACAGACGGCGAAACACGACGCTGATGCGCGTATTCTTGCCATTGATGTTGACCGCAGGCTCGTCGGTGCCGGCAATCCAATCCTCATATGCATCCACCGCATCCTGGAATGCGTTGTGCAGATAAATCGGCGCATGACCTTCATAAAGCGGGGGCAGCAAACTCGTCATGTCTGTTCCTCACTCTTCGGTGACTGGCCTGAAAATTGCCCGTGACTGTACTCGAGGCCACCGGCAGCGAGATCATAGGGTACAAGCGTTTTGTGATGATATGCAAGAAAACTTGTTCCAATGGATTGCGGCTGCTCTTCAGACGGCAATCGTCATGACGATATCCGTCAGCTCTTGCCAAGTTCGATCGAGCGCGTTTTCGCCGCTTCCACCGCGTCTTCGACCAGGTTTTTCAGGCGGTTATCGTCCATCAGCACGGCCAGCGCCGCCGCCGTCGTACCGTTCGGGCTCGTCACCTGTTCACGCAGCTTCGACGGGCTGTCGCTGCTTGCAGCTGCAAGCGCGCCCGCGCCATAGACGGTCTGCATGGCCAGCAGCGCCGCCGTATCGCGTTCGAGCCCGGCCGTAATGCCGGCGTCCGTCAGGCATTCGATGAAATGGAAGACATAGGCGGGACCCGAGCCGGAAACCGCCGTCACCGCATCCATCAGGCTCTCGTCGGCAATGCTGGCGACCTGACCGCTGGTCTTCAGGAGATCAGCGACGAAGGTGGCGTCCTCGTCGTTCACATTGGCGTTCCTGTATGTCACCAGCATCCCCTTGCCGATAGCGGCGGGCGTGTTCGGCATGCAGCGGATGATGGCGGTTTTGTCGTCAAGATATGTTTCGAGGAGCGCGACGGGAATGCCGGCGGCAACACTGACGAAGCTGGCGGTTTCGGCGAAGCGGGCATAGGCTGGGAGGATTTGCGCCATCACCTGCGGCTTGACGGCAATCAGCACCATGCGCGGCTTCAGATCGGCGGGAAGCGAACCGGCATCGGCGACGATATGGACACCCAGGCCACCGGCGCGTTCACGCAAGGCATCCGCCGGTTCCACGACATGAACGTCGTCCGGTCGCAGGACGCCGGAATCGATCCAGCCCTTCAGCATGGCGAAACCCATATTGCCGCATCCGACCAGAATAACCCTGTCGCTCATCTTTCCCACCTCGAACTGCTGAATGTGCGCGGCACTTTGACCGCGGACAAGCGCTGAGGTCAACTGTCGGTGCGGCTTTATTTCTCGTGGGAAGAAAGCGTTACGCGAGCGGTCATCCGCAGGCCGAAAATGGCGAGGACCAGCATCAGCCAGACCGGATCGACGCGGCGGAAGAAGAAGCTCTCCAGAAAGGCGTTCAGTGTCGAGAACGTCAGGATCATCATGAAGAAATCGGCGAGCAGCACGTTCTCGCGGTTGCGGCGGCAACGGGCATAGTCGATCAGTGGTAAGAGGATGATGACGATGACGGCACAGATAAAGGCCGGAATCCCCATCGTCACGGCGATGTCGAGATAGCCATCGTGACCGTGCACGATGCCGCGCACGTCCCAGTCGAGATAATAGGGATTGGCCGCCTGCTGGACGACGGGTGTCGACCAGAAGCTCTCGAAGCCGTAGCCGGTCCAGGGCCGCTCAGTGAGCTTTTCCAGCGCAAAGCGCCAGATCGAGGTACGTCCGGTGAACGTCGGATCGGAGACGAGATTTTCGACGATCCGGGCAAAAGGCGGAAACAGCACCGTGCCGATGGTGAAGCAGAAAAAGCCGATCTGAGCGGCCAATACGACCAGGGCCGCGAGAGGGCGCAGCCCGAAGATGCCGGGCACCGTCACCATGACGACGACAAGCGGCACCAGTGCGGTCGAGGTCTTCGATCCGGTATAGGCGACGAAGACGAGCGCTGCCATGGCGACAAGGGCGCCCGAGATGAACCATCGCCGCCGCATCAGGTAAACGCCGGCGAAGACGAATGCCGCCATGACAGGCGCGGCGATGTTCTTGTGCGAAAAGACGCCGCGCCACAAATAGGAATTCTGTGGCTCCAGCGCGTCAAAGCCATGCGTCGCAAGATCGGGGACGATCACCAGGCCGACATAGGACAGGACCAGCACCAGCGTCGCCGATATGGCCAGCGTCAGGGAGAAGCCGTCCGCATCGCGCGGCAGGCACAGAACCGATATCGCGCAGATCATGCCGATCAGCGTGAAGATGACGGCGCGCAACGCCGCCTGTGGATCGGGCGAGACCTGCGAGGAGAAAACCACGAAGCCGAGCATCAAGAGCCAGAACGGGCTCGCCATCGCACCGATCGTGCGCGGTCTGGCCAGCATCATCACGGAGAGGATCGCCAATCCGCCGAGGCCGCCGAACCCCAGCTGGTTCATCAGATCGCCGCCCTCGCTCTCCGTGGCGCCGGCCGGCTGATAGGGCCTGAAGGAGATAAGCAGAACCGACAGGATCAGTATTGCGAGCAGGATCGCCGCTGTCCGCATCGAAATGATGGATCGGGTGCGGTTGTCAGTTCTTTTCAGGCTGGCGGTATTGCTCATTGGCATATCCGAATTCGGCCAGGACGCGGCCGAGGCCCACATGGATATAGTAAAGGCCGGATGATGGCGATCCCGACTTTAGCGTCTTGACGATGGCCTTGAAAGGCGAGAATGCGAGCAGCGTCAGGCTTTTGGCGATGACGCGAAGTCTCCCGAGCGGCTCGCCGGCGCGCTTGCGTTTTTCGACGAGCGTCGAGATCACGCCGTTGCGCAGGCCGCGCGCCCTGATCCAGTCGCTCTCCAGCCTGCGGCTCGGGATCGTCTCGCGGATCGGCGCTTCCGCGCACCAGGCGACCCGGAAGCCTTTTTGAACGCTTCGGCTGATGAAATCGGAATCGCCGCCGCCCATGAAATTGAACATCAGGTCGAGAAACGGATAGGGCATGGTTTCCAGCATCCGCCGCGATATCAGCAGATTGCCGGAGGAATAGACGATCGGCACCGGGCCGCTGCGCGCATAGGGCGGAGCGAAGACCGGATGCCTGGCCCATTTATCCTGCTCGGGCCGCTCGAAAACCGGTATCTGCGGCCCGCCGACGATATCGGCGGCATATGTTTCCCGTGCGCGGCACATGTTTTCGAGCCAGTGCGGATCGGCGATTTCGTCGTCGTCTATGACGAGAAGCGACGAGAAATGCGCAAACCGGGTAAGCGCGGTCAGCCAGCCGGCATTGTATGCGTTGCAATTGCCCCGGTCGTGAGCGACGAGCAGGATTCCCTGGAAGGTGTCATCCTCGAACAATGGACGAACCGCTTTCGCGCCTTCCTGCGCTTCGGCATCGTTTTCCATGACGATGATGGCGAAGCGGCGTTCGGTCACCTGCGCCTTGACGGAATGAAGCGTCTTGAGGAGATGCTCAGGGCGGCGGAAGGTCGGTATCGTCACGACGATTTCGACCGCGTTGGGGCGCAAGTGCGGCGACTGGGCAAGGACGGTGATATTGTCGGGCAATCGCTGCTTCATTCCGGCGGTTTCCAAATGGATATCCCAGGGTGTGTTGAGCTGTATCTCAATACACCCTGGTGGTTTGTTTCTAACATTCGAGTCCGATGGAATTGGACGCAAATGTGTAAAAGAAACAAACACAAACAAAAGGTTATCTAGTGGTTGGGCCGACGTTTCGCGGGAGCGAAGCGTCGGAGTCAATCCACTAGGCTTAGCGCTGCGATCTTAGAGTTCGATTAACGGCCGCGCGGCCTGTCCGGCATCGGAACTCGCTCTACATTGATTAATCAAGCCTTCATTTCGCCTGCTTATGATTTCAGGGCACGAAATATGGCATTCTTTCTGATGGCTTTTTGATTTCCAGTGGGGCCTATGCATCTTCTGTTTGTCACGTCGCTTGTTCCGGATGGTGAACCGACGACCGGTTACGAGATCGCCAATGCGGCGATCATCGACGGTCTTCGCAGAGCCGGCGCGCGCGTGACCGTGCTGGGGTTCACCTGGCCGGGAAAACGGCCCTCCGATCCTGACAACACCATTGTTCTGGGCGAGGTGGATGTCCGCACCGATACCGCCGGGCTGGTGCAAAAGCTCGTATGGTTGCGCCGGGCTGTCACCGTGGGTCTGACCGTCTCCTCGATCAAGCTGCGTGTCATCGCGGAAGCTCAACTGCGCGCGGCGATCGCTTCCGCCGAACCATTCGATGCCTATGTCCTGAACGGCGTGGCGCTTGCCGGCGCTTTCGAAAATGTCTTCAGCGATAAGCCGTCGATCTTCGTGGCGCATAATGTCGAGCATCGTTCCGCGCGCGAAAATTCGAATGCCGCCGCGAGCCTCATGCAAAAGGCGCTTTTCGCGCGCGAGGCAAGGCTGCTTCGCGGGCTCGAGACCCGGCTTTGCGCCAGGGCGGATTTCGTCTTCACCCTGGCAGAGGACGACGGCAAGGCATTCGGCCTCCCGCTGGAGCGCTTTGCGGCACTACCGCTGGTGACGCGCAAGGCGATCACCGTCCGGCCCGTTCTTCCGGTCGCACATGATCTAGGCCTGATCGGCACATGGACATGGCAGCCGAACCGCATCGGCCTCGAATGGTTTTTGCGCCAGGTCAAGCCGCTGCTCGACCCGTCCATCGGCATCGCTGTCGCGGGTAGCACGCCTGCCGATCTCCTCACTGCCTGGCCGGGTGTCACCTTCGCTGGCAAGGTACCCGATGCGACGGCATTTGTTGAAAGCTCAGGCGTCATCCCGCTGGTCAGCCGCGCCGGCACCGGCGTTCAGCTCAAGACGATCGAGACGTTCGAGCTTGGCATGCCAAGTGTCGCAACCGCGCGCTCCGTGCGCGGCATCGCCTCGGTGCCGGCCAACTGCATCGTGGCCGACGAGCCCGTCGCCTTCGCCGCCGCCATCAATGCGATGGTGGCGCGGACAAGACAAGGTGACCGCCAGCGGCTCGACGGCAGGGCCTTCCACGTCAGCCAGTTGCAAAAGCTCGATACCGCCATCCGCCGAGGATTGGATCGTCTGGCTTCGGGAAAGCGGAAGGTTGCCGGATGAAATCGCCGGACGGGAAAAAGCCGATTGCCGGCGCATCCGAGCGGGCGAAAACTTGCCGGCTGGCACCGGCCTATGATGTTCTCGGTATCCCGGTCGCCGCGCTCGGATGGGGTGAGGCGCTCGACCTCATTGCCGACCACATCAAAAAGGGCGAATTTCTCCGGGTCGCCTGGCTCAATGCCCATTGTGCCAACATCGCCTACCAGGCGCCACGCTATCGGGCCGCGCTGAACAATTTTCTCGTTCTCCCCGACGGCTTGGGCGTCGATCTGGCTGCATCCCTGTGGCACGGCAAGAAATTTCCGGCCAATCTCAACGGCACAGACTTCACGCCCGCACTCATCAGGCACATCAAGATACCTTTGCGCATCGGACTTCTCGGTGCCCGGCCGGAGGTGGTGAAAAAGGCGGTCGCATTTTTCGTTGGGCTTGCGCCGCAGCACGAGGTCAAGATGATCTCGGATGGTTTTTTCACGCCCCAACAGGAAGAAGCTGTACTGCAGAAGCTCGCCGATTTTCGTCCGGATATCCTGCTGGTTGCCATGGGCGTGCCGCGCCAGGAGCTCTTCATCGTCGACAGACTGACCGAGCGCCACTGCACGGCCGCCTTCGCCGTCGGCGCCTTGTTCGATCTCCAGACCGGCGCTATACGGCGTGCGCCGCTCTGGATCCGCAAGCTTCGCGTGGAGTGGCTCTATCGTCTCTGGCAGGAGCCGGGGCGCCTGTGGCGTCGCTATATCGTCGGCAATTTCCTGTTTGTCGCTAGGCTGATCCGGGAGCGGCTGTCCGGGCGAAACACGATGTCCTCCAATGATGATGGGGCCGCATGAAAACCGCGATCGCGACTGCGAGCTATGCTGGTGATTTCGAGCGATGCAGGCTGCTTTGCGAAACGCTCGATGCCAATGTCACCGGTTTCACCAAACACTATCTCCTCGTCGAAAGCGACGATGTCGGCCTGTTCCGGCAGTTGGAAAACACCCATCGCGTCGTGGTGGACGAACGCGACCTCCTGCCTTCATGGCTGAAAACATGGCCAGATCCCTTTACCTCAGGCAAGCGGCGCATCTGGCTTTCGCCGCGTGTCCTGCCGTTGCGCGGCTGGCATGTGCAGCAGATGCGGCGCATAGCGCTTGCCTCCCATATCGACGACGATGCGATCTTCTATGCCGATTCCGACGTGGCTTTCCTTCGCCCGTTCGATGTCGAAACGCTCTGGCGGGGCGAGGATCTCCGGCTGTTGCGCCACGACGGCGCGCTGTTACGGCCCGTGCCGGGCGATCAATTGATCTGGTCGGCTAATGCGGGCGCTTTGCTCGGCATCGATCCGGCGCAAAAATCGCCGCATGATTATATAGGCACGCTGATCGCCTGGCGGCGCGACGCGCTCCTGTCCATGTGCAAGCGCATCGAAACGCTGCATGGCGCAAATTGGGTCGAGGTGATGGGCCGTGTCAGGCGTTTCTCCGAATGCATGATCTATGGCAGATATGCAGATGAAATCCTCGGGGCCAAGGGCCACTTCCACGACAGCGTGGACTTATGCCGCGTCTACTGGTTTGCGCCCGCGCCGACGGACGAGCAATTCCGCGCTTTCGTCGCGGAGATGACGCCGGGGCAGGTGGCGGTCGGAATGCAGTCCTTCATCGACGTCGATACGGATCATATCCGCAAGTTGATTGGGTATTAAGCAAGTCCAGGAAAAGTGCGAAACGGTTTTCCGTCCGGAGCTTGCGTGGGGACAACGAGCGTGCCTCAGACGCGCTTTGCCGGAAGGCGCAAGCCGCGATAGGTCAGCGCCAGCGACAGAAGGTAGAGCGCGGCGAAGATCGCGTTCAACCAGATCACCCAGGCATCATCGGCGCCAAGACGTGTGAACAGCAGATAGACGAGCAGCGCCTTCGCGCCGGCAAGAATGGCGAGATTGACGGTGCGCAGGCCGGATTGGCCACGCGCATAGAGGAGTTCCGCCTGGTATTCGACGAGGTTGCGGAAGCCCGGGACGAGGATGACCAGCGGCAGCAGAGCGACGATCCCTGCGACATTCGAACCCAGTGCGCGCGGAAAGAAATAAAGAAACAGCGCCAGGGCGGCGAGCGCCGTGGTGGAGACGAGAAACACGCCGCCCTCGAGGCCGGCTTTTATCTTCAGCGAGCGTAGCATGTCGGGCGTTCGCATCAGCCGCTGCACGAGCATCATATTGAACGAACGGATCGGCAGGGCGGTCAGGTCGACGAGCCGCATCAGGATGGCATAGATGCCTGCAATCCGTGGTCCGCCGATGCTGAGCACCAAGAGCTTGTCGAGCTCCATCTGGACGTAGAACAGGATTTCTGCGCCGGCCACGGCGAGTGCATCGGCAATGCGGCGCTTGTAGAGTGCCGGCACGAAACGCAGTTTCACGCGGGGGTAGAACCACAATGCGACAAGAAGCGAGATGCCGTTGGCGGCGAGGTACCACCATGCCCAATGGGCAAGATCGCTCTCTGCTGAAAAGGCGAAGAGAATGGCTGCCGCAGCGCGTGTCACTGTACCGAATATAACGAGGATGG
The DNA here is from genome assembly GCF_002980495.1 of Phyllobacterium phragmitis. GTDB lineage: Bacteria > Pseudomonadota > Alphaproteobacteria > Rhizobiales > Rhizobiaceae > Paramesorhizobium > Paramesorhizobium phragmitis. Next base: position 48,660 of record NZ_PVBR01000023.1, on the reverse strand, counting down.
CGGCCTTGCCGAAGCGATTGAGGCCGTTGTTGACAATGATGACGACCTCCGCCGACCGCCAGAGCAGCGCCTCGGCCACGATGATCACGGCAAAGACGCCGAAGCCGATATCGCGGCCGAAGAAGATGGCATGCACCGCCCATGCCGCCAGGGCGACGAAAGGCAGCGACAGCACGATTGCCGCGAGATAGCCGCCGGTATAGGCGCCGATCAGCTGCGGTTTGACGGTGGCGATGCGGTATAGCGGCGATACGAAACCGAACGACACTAGGCGCGACAGAACGACCCCGGTAGCGGACGCCGTTGCGAAAACGCCGAAATCGGCGATGGAAAGGGTATTGGCGAGCGCGATGAAATAGGCCAGCGAGATGACGACCCGCCCCGCCGATCCGCTGATGACCGAGAAATAATCGCGGAGGATATCGGCTTGCTGTTTCAACTGGCGCACGATCAAGAGGGGCGTTCCGCTGCTAGCTCCGCATCTGGGCGGGGAGATGACCGGCAAAACCTAACGACAAAAGTTTAACACCCTGTATGAACTTGCAAGGGAAGGAAGGAAATGTCCTCCCCTGCCGTATTTTTTAACGATTTCTTTTCCATGCAAATTTAGGTTGGCTTAACCAGGAAGACGAGTGCGTTCCTGCGTTTCGAGGATGACGATAGCGGATGACTGGTCCGGAAGACGAACAAAAGAAGCGGGCGTCAAGGCCGCTTCTGTCGTTTGCAGGCAAGCCCGATCCGGAAGGATTGCGCGAAGGCCCCGTGACGCCTGTACCTCATTCCAGTAAAGACGACGATGCCGAGCGCTATCGCCTTGCCCATGCGAAGCGGATGGCGGAACTCGACCACCACATTTCCGAGGCGGCGCCTGCGGAAAGCGAGCCTTTTCCTTCTGAGGATGCGGTCCGGAACGATCAGGAAGCGCGCATCCGCGAAGAAATGGCCGCCGTCGAGGCCGATTTACGCGAAAGACTTGAAACCGGCGAAAGCCGCATTCCGCCATCATCTCCGTCGCCCGCCATGACTCGGCATTCGGTCGAGGAGACAGGCGAAGATGACGACCGCAGCGAACCCATTCCTGATGATCGGGCGAAAACCGATGACTATCACAACGAATATCGCAACGATGAATGGAAGCCGCTCGTCGATCCGCGCATGGTCATCAGTGCCGTCCGCCGTTCCAGAAATCTCATTGTTGCTACGACGCTTCTTGGCGTTTTGCTGGGCGTCGCCTATGCCTTCTCGGTCCCGAAAATGTATGTGTCGAGCGTCGACCTTCTCGTCGATCCCCGCGAAATCCAGGGGGTCGGCCGCGATCTGACGCCGGACCAGCTTCCGACCGATGCCTCTCTCGCGATCGCCGAAAGCCAGGCCCGCATCATCGATTCGAGCAGCGTGCTCAGCAAGGTCATCGATCGCGCCGGACTGACCGGGGATCCCGAATTCAACGGGACGCTGAGGCCCAGTGGGATCGCCGGCTTCTTCGACTCGATCAGGAACGCGATATCCGGGCATGGTGCAGAAGACGCGACGGCACTTGAAACCAAGGTTCTCAATAATCTTCACAAAAGCCTGACCATCAGCCGTGACGCCAAGAGTTTCATCTTCTCGATTTCGGTGAGGACGCGGGAGCCCGAGAAGTCGGCTTATATCGCAAACACCATCAGTCAGGTCTTTCAGGAGCAACTCGGCTCGATCCAGTCCGATGCCGCCAAACGCACCACCGATGCCCTGTCCGGGCGCTTGGCCGATCTGAAATCGGGCGTCGAGAAGGCCGAAGGCGCCGTGGAGAAATTCAAGGCCGAGCATGATCTCGTCGATGTCCAGGGAAGGCTCATCGGTGATGACGAGATCACCAGCCTCAACAACCAGCTGAGTGCCGCTCGCGCCGAAACCATCCGGCTGAATGTACGCGCCCAATCGCTCAAGGGGACGACCGCGGATAGCCTGTTCACCGGCGGTCTTCCCGAAGGGCTGCGCTCCGGTGCCATCACCGCATTGCGCTCGCAATATGCTGCCGCCAGGCAGCAGGCGGATGGAATGGCGACCAAGCTTGGTCCGCGCCATCCTCAACTGATCCAGCTCCAGTCGCAGGCGGAAGGATTACGCCGCGAGATAGAAGCGGAACTCGGCCGCATCCGCGCCTCCATCCAGGTCGATCTAAGGCGTTCTGTGCACCAGGAACAGGATCTGGCGGCGCGTCTCGCGCAATTGAAGGTCCGGCATGCCGGAACCAACGAGGATATGGTCAAATTGCGCGAACTGGAGCGTGAGGCGAGCGCCCAGCGCTCTGTCTATGAGGCCTTCCTGTTGCGCGCGCGCGAAACCAGCGAGCAGGGAGGCCTCGATACCGCCATTATCCGCGTGATTTCCGAAGCGCGCCCGGCGCTCGAACCGACAGGCCCATCGCGCCGCAACATCGTGCTGGCGGGCCTGTTGCTGGGTCTTCTCGCCGGTCTCGGCATCGCCATCCTGCGTGGTATCTATGCGAGCCTTATGGGTGGGGCGCCCCAGCCATCTTATGCGCGTGGCCCTCGGCAACCGGATTACGATCCGCAGCCGCCTGCGCCGACAGGCGGCGGCAATCCGCCCCGCCGAACGTCTTCGCCGCAGCGCGAGCCGCAATCGCAACAAGAGGAATCGCGCCTTGCCGCGGCGGTGCGCCGGGCGAGGGAAGGCCGCGCCATGGATGAATCGGATGCACCCGAAGCGTACGATGTCTCTTCGGATCTGCCCGAGGATGCCGCCCCAAACGCTGCATCATCGGAGGAAAGCCAGCTCATACCGTTCCCGCGGCCGCAGCGCGCCGGGATCGACGACATCCGCGAGGCGATTGCCGATGTCCGCGCCGCCATGACGCAATATGCCTCGCGTCGCGGTTAAGACGCTCCTTTCACGTCCAACGTCGCTTTTGGTTATTGTCACGCGGCCCTCAGCCGATTATTGCGGCTCACATGATGACGGTTGCGAAGCTTTCCGCACGCTGGATCAGCCGCCAAGCAGGCTAAAACCACGGGAGTTGTGTGAATGACGCAGGTGATTGACGGCAAGCTTATTGCCGAAGACGTCTTGACCGAGGTGAAGAAGGCGACATCCGAACTCGCCTCCGAAACGGGTGTCATCCCCGGTCTCGCAGTGGTGATCGTCGGCGACGATCCGGCCAGCCATGTCTATGTCAATTCGAAAAGCAAGATGGCGAAGGAATGCGGGTTCAAATCCGTCCAGCACACGTTGCCGGTCGAGACGACGCAGGAAGAGTTGGCGGCGCTCGTCGCTTCACTGAACGATGATCCCTCGATCCACGGCGTCCTTGTCCAGTTGCCGCTGCCAAAACATCTGAAATCCGAACCGATCATCCAATCGATCTTGCCGGAAAAGGATGTCGACGGTCTGCACGCCGTCAATGCCGGCAAGCTTGCGATTGGCGATCTGGAAACAGGCCTGGTATCCTGCACTCCCGCAGGCGCGATGGTCTTTGTGCGCCGCATGCATGGCGAAGATCTTTCCGGCCTGAATGCGGTGGTTATCGGTCGCTCGAACCTTTTCGGCAAGCCGATGGCGCAATTGCTGCTGAATGCCAATGCGACGGTGACGATTGCCCACAGCCGCACGAAGGATCTGCCCGCCATCTGCCGCACCGCCGATATTCTGGTAGCCGCCGTGGGTCGCCCGCAAATGGTGAAGGGCGATTGGGTGAAGCCCGGCGCAACGGTCATCGATGTCGGCACCAGCCGCATCCCCGCGCCGGAGAAGGGCGAGGGTAAGACGCGTCTCGTCGGTGATGTGGATTATGTGGAAGCGGCAAAGGTTGCCGGCGCGATCACGCCGGTTCCGGGCGGCGTCGGGCCGATGACCATCGCCATGCTGATGGCCAACACGCTGAAGTCTGCATGTCGTGCAGCGGGTAGGGTGGCGCTGCGGTTTTAATCCGGCATAGGGAATCGCACTTCTTCTCACCCCCCTCTGCCCTGCCGGGCAGAGGGGGGTGAGAAGAAGTGCGATTCCCCTCGAAGAATGAATCTCAAAAAACCGAAGCCCCCTGATCCGCCCGTCCGGCGAACTGGCGGAAGGCCGAAAACAATTCTCGGCCCATGCCGAACTCGTTACCCGAAAGGTCCGGCTTGTCCGCGGCTCTTTCGGCAAGGACTGCCGCATCGATCAGAACCTCGAGCGTTCCCGCTGTCGCATCGAGCCGCACCATATCGCCATCCCTGATCTTGCCGATCGGTCCGCCGTCGAGCGCTTCCGGCGTCACATGGATGGCGGAAGGCACTTTGCCTGACGCGCCCGACATCCGCCCGTCGGTGACGAGCGCCACGCGCTGTCCGCGATCCTGCAGGATGCCGAGAACCGTGGTCAGCTTGTGCAGTTCAGGCATGCCGTTCGCCTTGGGTCCCTGGAAGCGGACGACGGCGACGAAATCGCCGGCAAGCTTGCCTGCCTTGAAGGCGTCATGCAGCGCGGCCTGGCTGTCGAAGACCAGGGCAGGGGCCTCGATGACATGGCGCTCCGGCTTGACGGCGGAAATCTTGATGATGGCATTGCCGATATTGCCGGTCAGGATCCTGATGCCGCCCGTCGGCTGGAAGGCGTGTGCCGTGGTTGCCAGCACCTTGTCGTCGCCGCTCTTTACCGGCGCCGGCCGCCGCTGCACGCCGCCCGCCTCGTCGAGCATCGGCTCGCTGGCATAGGGCCGCAACCCTTCGCCCCAGACGGTGCGCACATCCTCATGCAGGAGCCCGCTGTCGAGGAGTTCGCGGATCAGGAAGCCCATGCCGCCCGCCGCATGGAAATGGTTCACATCGGCAAGACCGTTCGGATAGACGCGGGCCAGAAGCGGCACCAGATCGGAAATCTCCGCGATATCGCGCCAGGTCAGCTTGATGCCTGCCGCCGCCGCCATGGCGATGAGATGGATCGTATGGTTGGTCGAGCCGCCCGTGGCGTTGAGGCCGACCACGCCATTGACGAAGGAGCGCTCGTCGATCATCTCGCCGACGGGCGTATATTCATTGCCGAGCGCGGTGATGGCGAGCGCGCGCTTTGCCGCTTCCTTGGTCAGCGCATCGCGCAGCGGCGTCCCCGGATTGATGAAGGATGCGCCCGGTAGATGCAGGCCCATGATCTCCATCAGCATCTGGTTCGAATTGGCCGTGCCATAGAAGGTGCAGGTTCCCGGCCCGTGATAGGATTTCGATTCCGCTTGGAGAAGCTCGGTGCGTCCGATCTTGCCCTCGGCATAAAGCTGGCGGGTGCGCGCCTTCTCGTCGTTCGGCAGGCCGGTGGTCATCGGTCCCGCCGGAACGAAGACGGCGGGAAGATGTCCGAAGGTCAAAGCGCCGATGAGGAGCCCCGGCACGATCTTGTCGCAGACGCCGAGATAGACCGCCGCGTCGAACATATCATGCGACAGGCCGACCGCCGTCGCCATCGCGATCACGTCGCGCGAGAACAGCGACAGTTCCATGCCCGCGAACCCTTGCGTGACGCCGTCGCACATGGCGGGCACGCCGCCGGCCACCTGCGCCACGCCGCCCGCCTCGCGCGCCGCCTGCTTGATGAGCTGCGGAAAGGTCTCGAAGGGCTGATGCGCTGAAAGCATGTCGTTATAGGAGGTGATGATGCCGAGATTGGGGACTACATCGCCGGAGAGGTTCGCCTTGTCCGATGGACCGCAGGCGGCAAAGCCATGGGCGAGATTGCCGCAGCCGAGGAACGAGCGCGCCGGCTTGCGCGCGGCCGCTTGGCCGACGCGGTCCAAATAGGTCTCACGCGTCGGCTTGGAGCGTTCGCGGATGCGGTTGGTGATATCGAGAATTCGTTGGTCGGCGGACATCATATTCTCCTAGAGCAAGTCCCCGGAAAAATGGGAACCGGTTTTCCCGGCAAAACAGAACGTTTTTCGTCTGGACTTGCGTAAAAACAAAGCATTGGAGCGGTTTCCAGATTCAAAACCGGAACCGTTCTATGGCGCCCAGAACACATGCACGGTCGTCTGCGCCTGGTTGAGCACGGCGCGTATCGGCATTTCCGTTTCGTCGCCCTCCTCCATCGCACGGGCAAGCACCTCCCGTTTGGCCGCGCCTTCGATATGCAGGACGATGAACCGTGCCTCGGCGATCACCGGCAGTGTCAGCGTCAGGCGCGGCTCGCCGGCGCTTGTCGCCTGCATCGGCAGCACCAGCGCCTTGCCCTCGGGGTCGATTGCCTGGTCGAGCCGGTCCCCTCCAGGGAAGAACGAGGCCGTGTGCCCATCCGTTCCCATGCCGAGAACGACGACGTCGAATGGCCGGGAAAGTGCGTCGATGCGGTTGGCTGCCGCAATGGCTGCCGTTTCGGCCACCAGTGCCGGATTGTAGAGGCCGACGAATTTTGCTTGGGCCCCATTGTCCTTCAAAAGATGCGTGTGCACCAGTCTTTCGTTGGAACGGCCGTCTTCGGGCGGTACGAAACGTTCATCCACCAGCGTCACCGCCACGCCGCTCCAGTCGATATCCTGCTGCGACAGGGCTTCGAACAGCGCAATCGGGGTCGTGCCGCCGGAAACGGCAAGCACAGCCTGGCCATTGGCCTGAATGGCGTCGGCCAACCGCGCCGCGATCTGCGAAGCGAGCGCTTCGGCGAGGTCTGCGCCATTGGCGAAATCATGCCGTTCTATGACCATCATGGCATTGCCCACGCTCATAGGCTGTCGTGCCACGTGCGGCCGTCGCGCTCGATAAGCGCGATCGCCCCGGAGGGCCCCCAGGTTCCGGCCGTGTAGCCCTGCGTCGTCTGCCCGCCGTCCTCCCAGCCATCGAGAATCGGATCGATCCAGCGCCACGCCGCCTCCACTTCGTCGCGACGCATGAACAGCGTCTGGTTGCCGCGCACCACATCCATGATCAGCCGTTCATAGGCGTCAGGATTTCGCTCGCTAAACGATTCGGCGAAGCTCATATCCAGCGGCACATGGCGCAGGCGCATTCCGCCGGGGCCGGGATCCTTGATCATCAGCCACTGCTTGACGCCCTCGTCCGGCTGCAGGCGGATGACGAGTTGATTGGCGATGACCCGGCCCGCACCCTCACCGAAGATCGAATGCGGGATCGGCTTGAATGTCACGACGATCTCGGAAACACGCGTGGCGAGTCGCTTGCCCGTGCGCAGATAGAAAGGCACGCCCGCCCAGCGCCAATTGGCGATTTCCGCCTTGATGGCGACAAAGGTTTCGGTGTTGCTGGTGTGCCCCTCCAACTCTTCGAGATAGCCCTTGACCGGTCCGCCCGCCGAAGCGCCGGCCCGATATTGGCCGCGCACCGTGCGTTCCTCGACATTGGAGCTCGTGATTGGCTGCAGCGAGCGCAACACCTTCACCTTCTCATCGTGAACGGCATCGGCCTCCAGTGATGAAGGCGGCTCCATGGCGACCAGGCAGAGCAATTGCAGGATATGGTTTTGCACCATGTCGCGCAATGCGCCAGCCTTGTCGTAATAACCCGCACGGCCCTCCAGCCCGACTGCTTCCGCGACCGTGATCTGCACATGATCGATATGGGCGGAATTCCACAGCGGTTCATAAAGCGCATTGGCAAAGCGCAGCGCCATCAGGTTCTGCACCGTCTCCTTGCCGAGATAGTGGTCGATGCGGAAGGTCTGCTCCTCGCGGAAAACGCTGCCGATGATATCGTTGAGCGCCATTGCCGATTTCAGATCGCGTCCGATCGGCTTTTCCACTATGATGCGCGTATCGGGCGTGATCAGGCCATTGGCGTCGAGATGCTTGGCGATATCGCCGAAAAGCGATGGGCTGACGGCCAGGTAGAAGGCGCGGATGCGCTCCGGCTGCTTTTCGATGAGGGCTTTCAGCGCATCCCAGCCGCCATCGGCCTTCACATCGACGGCGACGTAAGAGAGGCGGGCGACGAAGCTTTCCACCTCCTTCTTGTCGACTTCCGCTTCCTTGATGTGTTCCTTGATGGCGGCGCGGGCAAAGGCCCGATATTCCTCGTCACTCATCGCAGAGCGCGATGCGCCGATAATGCGTGTCGGCTCGCTCAGCTGCCCGGCGCGCTGGCGCTGGTAGAGCGCGGGGATCAGCTTGCGCTCGGCGAGGTCGCCGGTGCCGCCGAAGACGATGCAGTCGAAAGGCGCTACCGGTATGATCTGGCTGGTCATGGGTAAGTCTCTTCCATTGGAAAGATAGGAGGTCAACGGGAAAGTAAGAGGTCCGATGGCTCTCGACAAGCGATATAATCTAATCGATTTAAAACCGCCAGTCTCATTTCGGAGATTGGCGGCTGAAAGAATAGAATGAGGTGGCAAGCGCAGTTGTAAAGGTGATGACGCTGATCTTGCCCCATGGCGATTTCAAGTGCTTCTGGAAGGGCCGGATATTGAGCACGCCAACTGGATGCGTTACGGGTATCTCAGCGCACGCGTTGCTGAGAATAAATAACTATGTTTCCAAACAAGGAGATTATCAGTGCTCGACAGTTTTCGATCTATTGCTTTCCTGACATTGATGCTCCTTGTGGTTGAGCCAGCTTTTGCGGTTGAGGGCTTAAGCTCGTCGGATATGGCAACTGGAAGCCAGAAATTAAATGAATTTCGCGAAGTAAAAATGAAAATATTTCAGACATTGTATAATGGCATAAGTCCAAGCGGTTGGGGAGAGGAGGCGCCCAAACGTTTGTTCGATAAGATTGAAGGCAAATGGGTCAGATTGAGCGATGTTGACCTTAGCGACGCAGCAAGCCTTGAAGCAGCTTGTCGGGACGAATGGACGCTGTTCAGTAGAGTTGACGGTTACTCGTTCAGCGGTGTGACGATGTCCAAGTTTTATGATGAACCAAGACGGACGGAATATATCAGCAGGAGTGGTTCGACCTATGCGGTTCGCAATGATTTTAGATATATGAGCAACTCAAGCAAGACACCGGCAGAAAACAAGGATTTTCTGCTAGGAATGTCTGCTCGCTCAGCTAATCAAGAGGCTGTTTTACTGCCTTTGACACCGAACATACTTCTGGAAGTGCGAGTGGAGGGTGGTTTCCCAGAGCTTCTTGGGCGCTGCGAATGAAGAGTTCTGGCTTGGCTTCCCCTAGATCCTGTCGATCAGCGCGTACCAGGAAAGCGCCAGGAAGAGCAGTGGCGTGCGGAAACTGCGTCCGCCGGGGAAGGGCGGGATGTGCAGATCCTCGAAGAGCTTCAGCCGGTCCCGATTGCCGGCGAGCGTCTCCGCATAGAGCTTGCCCATGAAATTGGCGAGCATCACGCCATGGCCGGAATAGCCGCCCGCCGAGATGACATTGGGCATGACCTCGCGCACGAAGGGCTTGCGCGGCATGGTGATGCCGACGGAGCCGCCCCATGCATGGGTGATCTCGATATCGGCGAGCGCGGGATAGATTTCGGCGATCTGCCGGCGGATATGGGTGCGGATCTCGCGCGGGTTGTCGGCGGTATAGGCTTCACGCCCGCCGAATAAGAGCCGCCCATCGCTCAGGCGGCGAAAATAGCGCACCACGAAGCGCGAATCATCGACCGATTCACCGCCCGGCAGTACGGAACTGTCGTTTCCAAGCGGAACGGTCGCGCCGATGAAGGAGCGGATCGGCATGACATGGGCCGCACTGACGGGTTCGAGTGTACCGCCATAGGCATTGACGGCGAGCAAAGCCTTGGGCGCCGTCACGCTACCCCTGGCGGTGGTCACCGTGACGCGTCCATTTTCGGAGCTGATGGCTGTAGCCCCAGTGTTTTCGAAAAGATGCGCGCCCGCCTTCGCCGCAGCGCTGGCCGTTCCGACGATGAGCTTCAGCGGATGGATATGACCGGTGCCTTTGTCGTAAATGCCGCCGAAATAGCGTTTCGAGCCGAGCCGTTCGGCTGTCTCCTTTGCATCCATGAAACGGATGTCGGGATAATCGAAGCGCGATGCCATCAGTTCGGCATGTGCGCGGTAGTGTTCGAGATAACGCGGCTTGTGCACGACCGACATCTGGCCCGGCATATAGTCGATGTCGATCCCGTGCGTCTCGGCAAATTGCAGGAGATGCGCCTTGGCTTCCTCGGCAATGTCGAACAATGCCTTGGCGCGGGTGAGGCCGAGTTCGGCCTCCATCTCCTCCGCCCAGGCGCGCTGTCCGGTATTGAGCTGGCCGCCATTGCGCCCCGACGCGCCATCGCCGAACCGCGCGGCATCGAGCAGCACGACATCCGCGCCGGCAGCAGCCAGGTGATAGGCGGCGGAAAGGCCGGTATAGCCGCCGCCGACGATGACGACATCCGCCTGCCGCGAGCCGTCGAGCGCCGGATATTGCGGACGCGCGGTCAAGCTCGCTTCATACCAGGAAAGGCCGGGAGAGATCGGGGATTGGTGGGGCACGGGAAGCTCCGCGTTAAGGGAGTAGGGGAATAGGGCAGTAAGGGAGTATGTTAGGTTTCCGATAGCCTGCGGATAAGGAGCCTTAGCAATTTACCGATGCTTTCACTCATTGCCATCATCCGGGCAACCACCTCTTTTTTGCTGAAGCCCAATCTCTCAGCTATAAGCAAGTGTGTTTCTACTTCCTTCAGCGAACCCTGGGCAATGCGCAGAAACTGCTGATAGGAGCCACGGGTGTCGCGTCCATAGCCTTCCGCAATATTGGCCGGGACAGAAACGGCAGCCCGGCGAACCTGACTTGTCAGGCCATATATTTCTTCTCTTGGCCAAGACTCGGTCGATTTATATATCGCGATCACCAACTCCATTGCTTGCTGCCATGCAAGAAGATCGCGATAAGAATTGATTGCCATAGTTGCGCCCCCGCATATTTCCCCTACTCCCCTACTCCCCTACTCCCCTACTCCCCTACTCCCCTACTCCCCTACTCCCCTAAACATTCAGCAGCAAAAACTCCCGCTCCCAAGGACTAATCACCTCCATGAAGGTCTCGAACTCCGCCCGCTTGATGGCGGCATAGGTCGTGACGAAGGCATCGCCCAGCATGTCCCGCAGCTCCGTGTCGTTCTCGAACAGCGACGCGGCTTCGATCAGTCCGCGGGGCAATTCGATCTCATTGTCGTTCACAGTGGTCGAAGCCGGCTGGTCCGGTTTGATCTTGTTCATCACGCCGATCAGCCCGCATGCCAGCGATGCGGCCAGCGCCAGATAGGGATTGGCGTCGGAGGATGGGATGCGGTTTTCGACACGACGCGACGACGGGTCAGAGCGGGGCACGCGGAAGGCCGTCGTTCGGTTATCGTAGCCCCATTTGACATTTACCGGCGCCGACGCCGCCTTGGTCAGGCGACGATAGGAGTTCACGTAAGGCGCGAACATCACAAGCGCGTTCGGCACATGCTTCTGCATCCCGCCGATGAAATGACGGAAGGCATCGCTCTCGCTGCCGTCCTCATCGGTGAATATGTTGCGTCCGGTCTTCTTGTCGAGGATGGACTGGTGGATATGCATCGCCGATCCCGGCTGGCCCTGAATGGGCTTGGCCATGAAGGTTGCATACATCTCGTGCTTCAGCGCAGCCTCGCGAATGGTGCGCTTGAACATGAAGACCTGATCGGCCAATTCCACCGGATCGCCATGGCGCAGATTGATCTCGAGCTGCCCCGCACCCTCTTCATGGATCAGCGTATCGATCTCCAGTCCCTGGCTCTCGGAGAAATGGTAGATGTCGTCGATCAACTCGTCGAACTCGTTGACGCCGGCAATCGAATAACCCTGGCCGCCGCCGATGGCGCGGCCCGAACGGCCGACGGGCGGTGTCAGCGGATAATCGGGATCGGGGTTCTTGCGCACCAGGTAAAACTCGATCTCCGGCGCCACGACGGGACGCAGGCCGAGCCTGTCGTATGCGGCAATGACACGGCGCAGCACGTTGCGCGGCGTGAACTCGACCACGCGCCCGTCTTGATGGGCGAGGTCGCAGATCACCTGCGCCGTCGGGTCGCTCTCCCACGGCACGAGGGAAAGTGTCGTAAGATCAGGCACCAGCTTCAGGTCGCCATCGTCTTCCGGATAGGAAAAGCCGCCGCCGTTTTCCGGATAGCCTCCGGAGATCGTCGCCATGAAAACCGCCGAGGGCAGGGCGAGCGATGTGTTGGAGGTGAATTTCTTCGACGGCATCATCTTGCCGCGCGCCACGCCGGCCTGATCAGGGGTGATGCACTCGATATCTTCGATGTCGCGCCACGCCAGCCATTCCGATACCTCACGCCAATTCTTCACGCCACGCAGCGATTTGACATAAGCGGGCGTCCGGCGGCGCTTTGTCGAGCGCACCGATTTCTTCTCGGGCATATCAGCAGGCATCAATCACCAAAAAATTGTTTCGTCGCACCATGATATAGCATCGGCCTGAAAACCGAAATCGGTTTCGGGGCAGGCGACGCGTCCATTCAATAGCTTACAGCCTCGCTGATATATCCAAGCCAGTCAAAGATTTTCAGAGGCCGAAATGGCCCTTGAGTTCGGGAACGGCCTGAACGAGCGCATCGACCAGCTGCGGATCCGTTTGGCGTGCATAGGCGATGACCTGCGATCCCGCCGCGCTGATCTGCTCCTCGGTCAGGCCGCTTGCCTTCAGCGCCGCCACGCCATTGACCAGCGCACCGACCTTTTCACCGGTCGCGCCGCCGAGCAAATGGGAGATAGTGCCGATAATGCCGCTGCTCGGCTGCGCCTGCGCCATCACGTCATTGGCCGTGGCCAATTGCTGCGCACCGGGCATATTGGCGAAAATCTGAGCCGAGATCTGTGGCGATTCATGCTGGAGAACCGACAGAACGATCCCTGCGACCTTTTCGGCAACCTGCGGATTAAGATTGGCCTTGGCCGCGACGGTATCGATGAGATTCTGTATAGGCATAACTTTCCTCGCGATGGTCGGATTGAAGATGAAGAATGCGTGATATTTGCCATGTAGGCAATGACAGAAACATGACATAGCTATATTTAGTTGATGTTTAGTAATGTCCGGTGAGGATGGTTGTTCTTCTGAGGGTTTTGCAAAGAAAAACTCTCCGCAGGTCCTCTGCGGAGAGTTGGTTTGCAACAATCGAAAGTGGGCACCTGTACGATGTCACCGTCCGCGGGTGACGATGACGGGGATCAGCAGGTCCCCCAATTGCCGTCGCCTGCCCGCGCTGCCGCAGGCACGCAAAGGAAAAATCATGGCGGCGCAACGTTACCGCCCGTGGGTGACGATGACGGGGATCAGCAGATCCCCCCAATTGCCGTCGCCTGCCCGCGCTGCCGCAGGCACGCAAAGGAAAAATTATGGCGGCGCAACGTCACCGCCCGTGGGTGACGATGACAGGGATCAGCAGATCCCCCCAATTGCCGTCGCCGCCATGATGGCGTGCCGAGCGGACGAGTTCGACCGAAACGCCGGCCTCGACGGCCTTCATGACCGATTGATTGAGCCGGTGCAGATCATTGGCCAGCATGCGGATGAGGCCCTGTTGGTCGGTGCTCATGGCCGAAGATTGTTCCTCGGCCCTCTCCTTGACGCGTGTGATGGATGCCATTGTCATTCTCCTTTTTGCTTGCATATCATTCCGCAGCCGGGCGGAACTGCGCAGCTTCGGTTGATTCCGTCATGGCGGTGGTCGAGGACTGGCCGCCGGTGATGGCCAGCGACACGGTATCGAAATAACCGGTGCCGACTTCGCGCTGATGCTTGGTCGCGGTATAGCCATGCACCTCGGATGCGAATTCCGCTTCCTGCAGCTCGGAATAGGCGGCCATCTGCCGCTCCTTGTAGCCGCGCGCCAGTTCGAACATGCCGTGATTGAGCTGGTGGAAGCCGGCGAGCGTGATGAACTGGAATTTGTAGCCCATCGCGCCCAGTTCCCGCTGGAACTTGGCGATCGTCGCGTCGTCCAGATGCTTCTTCCAGTTGAACGAAGGCGAGCAATTATAGGCGAGCAGCTTGCCCGGATGCGCCTTGTGCACGCCCTCGGCAAAGCGGCGGGCCTGCTCGAGATCCGGCTTCGAGGTTTCGCACCAGATGAGATCGGCATGCGGCGCATAGGCGATGGCCCGCGCGATGCAGGGTTCGATGCCGTTTCTCACCTGATAGAAGCCTTCTGCCGTGCGGCCGGCATCATGGTCGACGAACGGCCGGTCGCGCTCATCGATATCCGAGGTGAGCAGTTTTGCCGCCTCCGCGTCGGTGCGCGCGATGACCAGCGTCGGCACGCCCATCACATCGGCGGCCAGCCGCGCCGCGTTGAGATTGCGGATATGCGCGGCGGTCGGTATCAGCACCTTGCCGCCCAGATGGCCGCATTTCTTTTCCGAAGCCAGCTGGTCCTCGTAATGAACGCCGGCTGCGCCCGCCTCGATGAACGCCTTCATGATCTCGAAGGCGTTGAGCGGACCGCCGAAACCCGCCTCCGCATCGGCGACGATGGGCGCGAACCAGGTTTCGACCGAAAGGCCCTTGCCCTCGGCGGTCTCGATCTGGTCGGCGCGCTGCAGGGTCCGGTTGATGCGCTTCGTCAGCTCCGGCGCGGCATTGGCTGGATAAAGCGACTGGTCGGGATACATCGCCGAAGCGGTGTTGGCGTCGGCCGCCACCTGCCAGCCCGAGAGATAGATCGCCTTCAGGCCGGCGCGGACTTGCTGCATGGCCTGATTTCCAGTCATGGCGCCAAGCGCATTGACGAAATCCTCGTCGTGGATGAGCTTCCACAGGCGGTTCGCGCCCATCTCGGCCAATGAATACTTGATCTCGACCGAACCGCGCAGCCGCTTCACATCCTCCGCCGTATAAGGACGTTCGATGCCGTCGAAACGGCCTTCCGGTGCGGTGGGGACAAGATTGTAAAAATCAGTCATAGCCTGGCTTCCTCAATAGTTCCTGTTTGAAAAATCAGAGACAATCAGCGCGTGCTGTGTGTGACGAGATTTACATTGCGTCGCGAAACAGGCGAGGAAATTCAGGATAACCGAGGTATTAAACGGGTCATGCTGTAGGGGATTTGACAGGATGGCTCGGTAAATTTGTAAATATTGTAATGGCCTTGCCTTTGCGGCATGATGGGCGACATTGTAAAGATCGTGTCAAATTTTGAGGCGCCTTTCCAGTCGTCATCCTCGGGCTTGTCCCGAGGATCTGCCAACGTGGGACGATAACAACGCCATTCCGTCGCTTTCCACAGATCCTCGGGACAAGCCCGAGGATGACGGAGGTGGAGAAGCCAAGCACAAGACGAGGAAACCGCTATGGCTGAGCAGAAAATCTTCGCGGGCCCGCGTATCCGGCGCATCCGTAACGAGCGCGGCCTCACCCAGACGGCGATGGCCGAGGCGCTCGGCATTTCTCCCTCCTATCTCAATTTGATCGAGCGCAACCAGCGTCCGCTGACGGTGCAACTCCTTCTCAAGCTCGCCTCCGTTTACAAGCTCGATCTCGATGCGCTGCAGGCGGAAAGCGGCACGACCATCGCGGGGCTGAAAGAAGTCTTTTCCGATCCGCTGCTCGCCGGCGAATTGCCGGGTGACCAGGAGCTGATCGAGATCGGCGAGGCGGCCCCCAATGCCGCCGCCGGCATCGTCAAGCTCCATCGCGCCTATCGCGAACAGCTCGCCCGGCTTTCGGATCTCTCCGATCTTCTGGCGCAGGAGGGGCGCGAAACCTCGCTGTCGGCTGCCCGCCTGCCACTCGACGAGGTGCATGATGTGCTGGACCGCCGGCCCAATCATTTTCCCCTTATCGAGGAGGAAGCCGAAAGTTTCACGGCGCTGCTCAAGTTCGGCGACGATCTGATGGGCGCTTTGAAGAACTGGCTTCGCGCCGAACATGGCATCGCCGTGCGCGTGCTGCCGGTTTCCGCCATGCCCAACTGGCGGCGACGTTATGACAGGCATTCGCAGCGCCTCTTCCTGTCGGAAAGGCTGTCGCCCTTCGACCAATTACGGGAAGTGGCGATGGAAGCGGTGTTGATCCGCATGCAGGTGGCGATTGCCGCCGAAGTCGAAAGGCTGAAGTTCTCATCCAGCGAGGCCCGCCGCATCGCCCGTTTCGAACTGGGCCGCTATGCCGCACATGCGCTGATGATGCCCTATCAGGCGTTTCAGTCGGCGGCTTTGCGGGCGCGTTACGATATCGATGTGCTGCGTTCGCGTTTCGGCGTCTCGTTCGAACAGGCTGTAAACCGGCTCACCACATTGCAGAGGCAGGGCGCGGCGGGCGTGCCCTTCTTCATGCTGGAGACCGACCACGCCGGAAACCGCTTCCGCAGGGCCGGCGCCCAAGGCTTCCCACAAGCGCGTTTCGGCGGCCAATGCCCGAAGCTGGCGATCTACGCCGCCTTCGCGCAGCCCTCGCAAATTCTGGTCGAAGCCGTCGAAATGCCGGATGGCGCGGCGTTTCTCACCATCGCGCGCACGCTCGAAGGGCCGCAAGGCGCTTTTGACGAGCGCCCACGCCGCACCGCTATCCTGCTTGGCTGTGACATCGGCTTCAAGGATGAGATCGTCTATGGTGCTGCGGTGGCGGGAAGGGCGCTTACGCCCATCGGCCCGGCCTGCCGCCTTTGCGAAAGGCAGGGCTGCCTTGCCCGCGCCGAGCCGCCATTGACACGCCCGCTCGGGCTCGACGAGATGGTGACGGGTCTGAGCGCCTTTGATTTTCAGTAAGTTGCTGTGCGGGGGCGGAATACTGAAAATAAAGCCCTGCAAGGCAGTTGACGAACTCCTCGCAATCTAAAAAAGTGCGTGTTGGCGGGGGCGCTTTTCCAGGTTTCCGCATGGCTGCGAAAATGGAGTTCCGCATGACGATCAAATCGCTTTTCCTGACATCCTGTCTCGTTCTGGCAGCAGCTGTCGTACCGTCGGGCGCACAGGAACGGGTGGTCAATGTCTACAACTGGTCGGATTATATCGACGAGTCCATCCTGGCGGACTTCACCAAGGAAACCGGCATCAAGGTCGTCTACGATGTCTTCGATTCCAACGAGATCGTCGAGACCAAGCTGCTCGCCGGCGGCTCCGGCTATGATATCGTCGTGCCTTCGGGCGAGTTCCTGGGCCGGCAGATACCGGCAGGCGTCTTCCAGAAGCTCGATAAATCGAAACTGCCCAACATCAAGAACATGTGGGACGTGATCGAGAAGCGGACCGCCGTCTACGATCCGGGCAACGAATATTCCATCAATTATATGTGGGGCACGACCGGCATCGGTTACAACAAGGCCAAGGTGAAGGAGGCGCTTGGGCTCGACGAAATCAATTCGTGGGACGCGCTGTTCGATCCGGAGAAATCGGCGAAGCTCAAGGATTGCGGCATCTATGTGCTCGATTCGGCCAGCGAGATGCTGCGCCCGGCGCTCAACTATCTCGGCCTCGACCCCAATTCACCCAATTCGGAAGATTTCGCCAAGGCGGAAGAGCTCTATCTGAAGATCCGTCCCAACATCCGCAAGTTCCACTCTTCCGAATATATCAACGCGCTTGCCAATGGCGATATCTGCATGGCGGTTGGCTATTCCGGCGACATATTCCAGGCGCGCGACCGCGCCGAGGAGGCGGGCCAGGGCATCGAGATCGGTTATTCGATCCCGAAGGAGGGCGCACTGATGTGGTTCGACCAGATGGCCATTCCGGCCGATGCCAAGCATGTGGAGGAGGCGAATGAATTCCTCAACTACATCATGCGTCCGGAGGTTATCGCCAAGGCCTCGAACTACGTCTTCTACGCCAATGGCAACAAGGCCTCTCAGCCGCTTCTCGACAAGGAGGTGATCGACGATCCGGCGGTCTATCCTGATGAGGCGACGATGGCCAAGCTCTTCGTGCCGCTGCCCTACGACATCAAGACCCAGCGCTTGGCGACGCGGGCCTGGACCAGGATCGTGACGGGGCAGTAGAGCGGGCATACCCCTCATCCGACCTCGCTTCGCGAGGCCACCTTCTCCCACAAGGGGAGAAGGGAGGGGACTGCCTAGGCCGGATCTGCCAAACGCCAACATCTGCGATTGGCATTTGCTTTCATGCAGCATTCTTCCTTCTCCCCTTGTGGGAGAAGGTGGCCGCGAAGCGGTCGGATGAGGGGTGCTGCGCGAGATGGCCAGGTAAAGCATATTGAACGAGTAGGGAACCGGATGGAATCCTTTGGAAGTTTTAGCCGCAAATTCGCGCCCTGGAACGATCCCGCGGCGAAGCCCTACATAATATTCGACAAAGTCACCAAGACCTTCGGCGGTTTCACCGCTGTCGATGATCTGTCGCTCGATATCTTCAATCGCGAGTTCTTCGCATTGCTCGGCGCGTCTGGTTGCGGCAAGTCCACGCTCCTGCGTATGCTGGCGGGCTTCGAGGAGCCGAGTTCTGGCCGCATCCTGCTCGACGGGCAGGATCTGCGCGGCATTCCCCCTTACCGCCGCCCGGTCAACATGATGTTCCAGTCCTACGCGCTGTTTCCGCATATGACGGTCGAAGGCAACATCGCCTTCGGCCTGAAACAGGATCGAATGGCCAAATCGGAGATCGATGCGCGCGTCGGCGAAATGCTCAAGCTGGTGAAGCTCGAGCAATTCGCCAAACGCAAGCCGCACCAATTGTCGGGCGGCCAGCGCCAGCGCGTGGCGCTTGCCCGCGCCGTAGCCAAGCGTCCGAAGGTGCTTTTGCTGGACGAGCCGCTCGGCGCGCTCGACAAGAAGCTGCGCGAGGAAACGCAGTTCGAACTGATGGATTTGCAATATAAGCTAGGGCTCACCTTTGTGGTCGTCACGCACGATCAGGAGGAGGCGATGACCCTGGCAGACCGTATCGCGGTCATGGATCAGGGGCGTATCATGCAGGTCGCGACACCGGCCGAGGTCTATGAAGCGCCGGCGTCCAAATTCGTCGCGGATTTCATCGGCAATGTGAACATTCTGGAGGGCGTGGTCGAGAAGATCGCAAACGGCGAGGCCGAGATCACCGCCGCGGCGCAGGGCCCCACCATTCGCGCCGAGACGGGCAAGGCGCTTGTCACCGGCCAGAAGGTCTGGTTCGCCGTCAGGCCCGAGAAGATCCGCATTGGCCGAAAAAAGCCGCGGAATGCGTCTTTCAACGCGGTCGAGGGTGAATTGTGGGATATCGCCTATTTCGGCGATATGACGGTGTTTCACGTCCGGCTCGACAATGGCGAGCTTATCAAGGCGTCGAGCCTCAATGCCGTGCGCAAGGTCGAGAACCCCCTGGGTTATGAAGATCGCGTCTGGGTCAGCTTCGACACGGATGCCGGGCTGGTTTTGACGGCATGAGGGGAAACGCACCCACGCAGAAGCTCATCGCGGCCATCGCCGGGCGCCTCGTCATCGCCGTACCCTATCTGTGGCTCTTCGTTTTTTTCCTCGTCCCGTTCTTCATCGTTTTGAAGATATCGCTTTCCGAAGTGGCGATGGCCATTCCGGCCTATCGGCCGGCCTTCGATCTGACGCAGGGCCTCGCCGCCAATTTCGAAAAGCTGAGGCAGCTATCTCTTGACAATTATTTATGGCTCGTCGACGATGCGCTTTATTTCAAGGCCTATTTATCAAGCTTTTTCATCGCCGCCGTTTCGACTGTTCTGACGCTCATTGTCGGTTATCCGCTCGCCTATGGCATGGCGCGCGCGCCATCGACCTTGCGCCCGACATTGCTGATGCTGGTGATCCTGCCGTTCTGGACGAGCTTCCTGATCCGCGTCTATGCCTGGATCGGCATCCTGAAGCCGGAAGGGCTTCTCAACCAGTTCCTGATGTGGGCGCACATCATCGATACACCGCTGACCATTCTCAACACCAACACCGCTGTCTATATCGGCATCGTCTATTCCTATCTGCCGTTCATGGTGCTGCCGATCTATGCGGCGCTCGAAAAAATGGATTATTCGCTGATCGAAGCGGCGCAGGATCTCGGCTGTCCGTCCCTCACCGCCTTCTGGAAGGTCACTTTCCCGCTTTCGATGTCGGGCGTGATCGCGGGCTGCTTCCTTGTCTTCATCCCGGCGATGGGGGAATTCGTCATTCCCGATCTCCTCGGCGGATCGCAGACCCTGATGATCGGCAAGACGCTGTGGAGCGAGTTCTTCTCCAACCGCGACTGGCCGGTCTCCTCCGCTGTCGCCGTGGTACTGCTGGTCATCCTGATCGTACCGATCGTCTTGTTCCAGCGGGCGCAGGCGCGCGCGCAGGAAAGTGGGAGGTAGGAGGAGGTTTTGTGAGGAAAACTGTGGCGGATTACTCTTTCAGTGCCCCCCTTCATCCTCGTGGTTCGAGGCTCGCTTCGCTCACACCTCACCATGAGGATGAAGGGGCGCGGCGCTTCCGTAGCCCTCATCCTGAGGTGCGAGCGAAGCGAGCCTCGAAGGGCGAGGGCGCTAGGAGAAAACGATGAATACCACCTGGTCGCGCTTCAACATCGCTTCGGTCGTCCTGGGCTTCGCATTCCTCTATCTGCCCATCGTGCTCCTGGTGATCTATTCCTTCAATGAATCCCGCTTGGTCACCGTCTGGGCCGGGTTCTCGACGAAATGGTATGTCGAGCTCTTCAACAATCGCGGGCTGATGGATGCCGCCTGGGTCACCGCCCGCGTCGGTGTCCTCTCAGCAAGCGTGGCGACGGTGCTGGGAACGCTCGCGGCGATCGCGCTCACGCGCTATACGCGTTTTCGCGGACGCATGCTGTTTTCCGGCATGGTCTACGCGCCGCTGGTCATGCCCGAAGTCATCACCGGCCTGTCGCTGCTGCTGCTTTTCGTGGCGATCAGTTTCGATCGCGGCTTCTGGACCGTGACATTGGCGCATATCACCTTTTCGATGTGCTTCGTCGCGGTGGTCGTCCAGTCCCGGCTCGTCACCTTCGACCGGTCTCTGGAGGAAGCTGCGATGGATCTGGGCGCGCCGCCCGTGACCACCTTTTTCAAGATCACGCTTCCGGCCATCCTGCCGGCCGTCGTCTCGGGCTGGATGCTCGCCTTCACGCTTTCGCTCGACGATCTGGTGATTGCGAGCTTCACCTCCGGCCCGGGCGCGACGACCTTGCCGATGAAGATCTACAGCCAGGTGCGTCTTGGCGTGACGCCGGAGATAAACGCGATATGCACCATTCTGATCGCCATCGTCGCGACAGGCGTCATCATCGCCTCGCTTGTCAACAAGCGGCGCGAAGTCCAGCGGGTTCGCGACGAACAGGCGGCGTTCCGGATTTAGGGGAGTAGGGGAATAAGGCAGTATGTTTTTGATGCCCATTGTCCTCTCTTGCGGACAAAGACTCTTTAAAGGGAATAAGTGAGAAGGTATCACACTCCCATACTCCCATACTCCCATACTCCCATACTCCCATACTCCCTCAGTTCCCCTCAGTAGGCCGGCTTGTTGGCGAGATGAAGGGCCGGTCCCAGGAGCCGCCGACGAAGAAATTGATCGGTTGCGGCGCCTTGGGCGCCGCAGCGTTTTGATCCTGGTTCTGGTTTGGCGCGGCGGGAAATTCGATTTCGCCGGAAAGCGCGAGGCTCCTGTCGAGGAACGGGACGATGCCTGCAAGCGTCAGCACGCCGTTGCCGGTCTCGACGCGGGCATTCTCAAGGGTGGCGATGCCCTCCGCGATAGCGGCCTTCACAGAGAGCCGATTGAAATCCAGAGAGGCATCCTGCTTGCGCTCCAACGCAAAAAAGCGATCGTTGCGGGCCTTGTTGATGAAGTCGTTGAAGTCGAATCCCTGCACCTGCCCATTGCCGAGATCAAGCGAGATATTGCCGCTTGCGCTTTCGAGGAGCGAAGACCATTTCGTCAGCGGGCTTTTCATGAGCAGCGATACCGCGCCCTTGCCGGTCAGGAAGGGTTGCTTGACGCCGAGCGTCGAAGCAAGGGCAGCGCTGTCCAGATCGCTCCCGTTGAAACGCAACTCGCTATTGGCGCCATCCGCACCGCCGATGATCTGGATATTGGCCTGAACCGATCCGTTGAACGCCTTGGCATCGCCGATATCGAAGATCGCGCGCCCGCCACGTACCTGTACCGCGGCCGCGAGGTTGGCGAGGCTGACCGGACCGGCCGTGGCGTTCTGGGCGGAAAGACGCAGATCGAGATCGAGCTGATTGACGAACCTCGTATCGATTTCATCGCCTGCATCCGCTCTGGGCAGCGGGATGAAAGCCGAGATCAGCGAGCGCAGATCGAGCGACTGAAAGGCGAGCGTTCCGGTGACGGCGGGCACCGGCTGCTCCAGCCCGATTTCGATCACGCCCTTGGCCGATTGCTTGTCGGTCGTCAGCATCACATCGTTGAATTTCGCCCGCTGCGGCGTAACCGTGACATTCGCCGCAAGCTCGACCGCGCCGATCATCGACGAACCGCCGGAGGAAGTCCGGCCGGCCCATCGCATCGTGTCGCCGAGGGACGGTGAGTTCGCCGTCAGCGCCCCTTCGAAAAACATGTTCTGCGAGATGTTTGCTTTGCCGTCGAACGTGAATGTCAGCGGTTTGGATGTGACGCTTGCGGTAATCGCGCTCATCCCGTTGGCGAGCAGTATCAGAGCCTGACTCGCGGAAAAATTGATCTCCGCGGCTTCCCCGCGCCAGTTGGCGCGGCCGCGAAAACTCGCGGGACTCGACGTTTGCGGCCAATCGAGCGTGCCGTTGATGTCCGATACCTGCTCTTCGAGCGGTGATCCGAAACGGCGATAGGCAAGCGACCCATTCTCGATGACGATGCGTCCGAAAGGCTGCGATGCGAGCTGGTCCATCTGAGGATCGTCCGGGTTGCTCTCCACAAGCGTCTTCGCCGCGCGGATGACCATGCCGAGCCGCCCTTGCGAATTGGCGGCCGCCGTAAACAATTGCGGCAGGTCGGTCACCGGCTCGTTCAGCCTGAAACGGGGACGGATGAGGCGTGTTTCCGAAAATGAGATATGCCCCATCAGCGCGTCGAAAGCGGAGAGCTCGACGTCTATACGATCGGCGCTCATTACCGGCTGCTGGCCGCTTTGGCCGAGTTTGCTCAAGGTGACGTCGCTCAGCGAAGCCTGGAAAACCGGAAAGACCGTCAGCCTCGGCGGCTGGCGCAGTTCGACGCTGTAACCCGTCCAGGCGCTGAGTTCCTGCGCCAGTCTGATGCGGATCGCATCGGTGGAAACGATAAAGGGCAGGGCCGCGATGACTGCCGCAACGGCTGCCGCCGCAAGGACAATAATCGCCAGAATAGGGCGCAGCAGTCGAGGCCAGGACATCAGGCGCAGTCCGTTAATGAAACATACATCATCCCGTTTAAACCAGCTATGCGGCAATTCAAGGCTTTGCTGATGTTATTCCGTAAAATTGGCTGAAAATTCAGTCGGATCGCATTTTTCGGCTTGCTGCTTCTTCGTATTGCGTTGCAACATGCCGGCGATCCGAGGAGGAGCATATGACAATAAAAAGACCATTGTGGGCGCCTGATGAAGCAGCGATCGCCGCGAGCCCGCTGACAGATTTTATTCAAGCCGCGCGTGCCGCAACCGGGCTGGCGCTGCCTGATTATGACACGTTGTACAACTGGTCCGTGGAGGACAGGGAAGCGTTCTGGTCGCTGGTCTGGGACTGGAGCGGAATTATCGGTGAAAAGGGCGGAAGAATTCTCCTGGACGGAGATCGCATGCCCGGTGCGCAATTCTTCCCCGATGCCAACCTGAATTACGCGGAGAACCTGCTGCGCCAAAGCGGGGCAGGCGATGCGCTGGTCTTTCGTGGCGAGGACAAGGTGGAGCGCCGCCTGTCCTGGGACGAATTGCATGCGCTGGTGTCCAGGCTCCAGCAATTTTTGCGCGCCTCAGGCGTCGGACGTGGCGATCGTGTTGCGGCGATGATGCCGAACATGCCGGAGACGATCGCAGCGATGCTGGCAACGGCTTCGATCGGCGCGATCTGGTCGTCCTGTTCCCCGGATTTCGGCGAACAGGGCGTGCTCGACCGGTTCAGTCAGATCGAGCCATTGGTCTTCATCGCCTGCGACGGCTATTGGTATAATGGCAAGAAGATAGAGGTGGCGGAGAAGATTGCCGCAATAGCCCGGCAACTGCCTGCTGTGCGCAAGGTGCTCGTCGTCGATTATCTCGGGCAGGCTGACGAGGTCGCAAAGCGTGTCGCCAATGGTATTTCGCTCGGCATGGCCATAGCGCCGTATGCGGCCGGCGAGATCGACTATGACAGGCTGCCGTTCAACCATCCACTCTATATCCTGTTTTCATCGGGAACGACGGGCATCCCGAAATGCATCGTGCATACGGCTGGCGGCGCGCTTCTCCAGCACATCAAGGAGCATCGGCTGCATGGCGGTGCCAAGCCGGGCGACCGGGTGTTCTATTTCACCACCTGCGGCTGGATGATGTGGAACTGGCTGGTCACCGGTCTTGCCTATGGCGCGACGCTGCTCCTCTACGACGGTTCGCCCTTCTGTCCCGACGGCAATGTGCTGTTCGATTACGCCGATGCGGAAGGCATGACCTATTTCGGCACGTCGGCAAAATTCATCGATGCCGCCCGCAAGGCCGGTTTGAAGCCAATTGAGACCCATGATCTTTCGACGGTGCGGACCATCTCCTCGACCGGCTCGCCGCTTTCGCCGGAATGCTTTCATTATGTCTATGACGGGATCAAGAAGGACGTGCATCTCGCTTCGATTTCGGGCGGGACCGATATCGTGTCCTGTTTCGTGCTCGGCGTACCGGTCAAGCCGGTCTGGCCCGGTGAAATCCAGGGGGCAGGGCTGGGCATGGCGGTCGATGTCTGGAGCGACGACGGCAAGCCGGTGAGAGGCGAGAAAGGCGAACTGGTCTGTACCAGGGCTTTTCCCTCGATGCCGCTGATGTTCTGGAATGATCCGGATGGGGCGAAATATCATGCAGCCTATTTCGAGCGTTTCGACAATGTCTGGTGCCATGGCGATTTCGCCGAACGGACGGAGCATGACGGCATCATCATCCATGGCCGCTCGGATGCAACCCTCAACCCCGGCGGGGTGCGGATCGGCACGGCGGAAATCTACAATCAGGTCGAGCAGATGCCGGAGATCGTGGAGGCGCTGTGTATCGGCCAGCAATGGGAAGATGATGTCCGCGTTGTCCTCTTCGTTCGGCTCGCCGAAGGCATCGTGCTCGACGAGGATCTGATTGCGGCGATCAAAAAGAAAATCCGCACCGGCGCCACGCCGCGCCATGTGCCGGCCCGCATCGTCGCGGTGGCCGACATCCCCCGCACCAAATCCGGCAAGATCACCGAACTCGCCGTCCGCGATATCGTGCATGGCCGCGAGGTTAGGAACAAGGAGGCGCTGGCCAATCCGCAGGCATTGGAACTGTTCCGCGATCTCGCCGAACTGCAGACGTGAAGAGATGTGCTTAATGAAACATTGCGGTGATATTTACCGCGTTTTCACAGGCAATATTTTTTCGTAAAGATTAAGGCGGTCGGTTAAGGATTTGTTAGGGAACTTCACGCGATAAAGGCCTTAACACACTGGTAATGATGAGGCCTCTTGGCTCCCAACCTTTGCTTTTGTGCCCCTTTTCTCTGTTGTACAGCTTTTACAGCGCCGGTTCGTCCGGCGCTTTTTTTTGGCTGAGTGAATCTATAGAGCGCATCACTTCAGGTGAAAGCGTTGGCGATCGCCGTCGCCAGCAGGCCTCTGAACACCGGAGCTACGGAGGACGGGGGCGACAGGGGGTGAAAGGATCGCCTCCATGACGCGCGCGCCGTGGTCGTTTTTTTCCCTTCCACTGCTTCGCATATCATGATATACATATCACATATCAAAGGAGGATGCGATGCGAACCCTTATCGACATGAACGATGCCCAGGTTGAAGCTCTCGACACCCTTGCCAAACGGGTGCGCCAATCCCGTGCGGCCCTGATCCGGGCGGCCATAAACGATTATCTTGACCGCCATCATCGCGAACAGGTCGAGGATGGCTTCGGCTTGTGGGGCAAGCGCAAGGTTGATGGTCTGGTTTATCAGGAGAAGGTGCGCCGCGAATGGTAGGCGCGCTTTTCGACACCAACATTCTCATTGACCATCTGAACGCCGTTCCCCAGGCCCGAGAGGAAATCGAGCGCTTCGAAAGCCGGGCCATCAGCATCATCACCTGGATGGAGGTGATGGTCGGGGCGAACGACGATCTGGTGGAGCCAACGCGGCGTTTCCTCGCAGGTTTCAAGATCATCGCCCTGGACGATGAAATCGCCAACCGTGCGATGGCCTTGCGGCGAACACATCGCATCAAACTGCCCGGCGCGGTGATCTGGGCCACGGCGCAGAGCGCCGGACGTCTGCTTGTGACCCGCAATACCAAGGATTTTCCAACCGCCGATCCGGGGATACGCGAACCCTACGCCTTGTAACGAACGCGCCCACGTCTGAACGATAGGAGAGCCCATGACCCGTGTCGCTCTCTACGCCCGCTTCTCTATTCGGCCTTCAATCCGCCAGGACGCGCGTGGAGGGGAAGGAAATTTCGACCATCGTACCGTTGCCCGGTGTCGATTCGATCGAGAACACCGCCCGGTTGGCTTCGACCATCGCCTTGGTCAGCGGCAGTCCGAGGCCGGTCCCGTCCTGGCGCCAGTCGGTGTGATCGTCTGCGCGGTTGCGCTTCAGCGTGTTGATCTGCTTGAACGGCTTCAGCGCCTGCTCGATCTCGGCCTGGGTCATGCCGACGCCGGTGTCGCGCACCCGCATGACCACGCCGCCATCTGCCTCGTAAAGTGTTGAGACGATGACCTGCCCGCCAGGCGAGGTGAAGCGCACGGCATTGGAGAGGAGGTTCAGCGCGATCTGCTTGACCGAGCGGGCATCGGCAACGATATCGGGCAGGTTGGATGGAAAGCTCGACCGGATGATGACGCGTTCGCGGTTCGCCTGCGGCTGCATGATCGCCACCGCTTCCGAAATGGCATCGTTGAGCGACACCGCTTCGAACTGCATGTCGAGCCCGCCCGCCTCGATCTTGGAAATGTCGAGCAGGTCATTGACGAGGGCGAGCACGTGATTGCCTGAACGGTTGATGTCGCGCAGATAGTTGCGATAGCGCTCATTGCCGATCGAGCCGAATTTCTCGTCCGACATCAGCTCCGAAAAGCCGATGATAGCGTTGAGCGGCGTGCGGATTTCATGGCTGATGCGCGCCAGGAATTCGGATTTCTGGCTGGAGGCCAGCTCCGCCTCGTGCCGCGCATTGGTCAGTTCCTCTTCGGCACGCTTCCATTGCGTGATATCCCGCAGAACCGCGCAGTAGCTGTTGGATGCGGCAAGCTTGCCGATGGTCATGAACATCGGGATGAAGCGGCCCTGCGCTTCGCGACCGATCACCTCGCGCCCATCATTGAGCACGCTCGCCACGCCGTTTTCCGCCAGGCCGTCGAGGTAGTCCATCGCCGCGCGCTGGCTCTCTATGGCAAACAGCATGGAGAAGGATTTACCCTCGATCTGTTCGGGCTCATAGCCGAAGAGAGCCGCCGCCGAATGGTTCATGGAGCGGATCAGGCCGTCCGAGCCGATGATGACGACGCCATCCGTCGCCGTGTCGAGAATGCTGGTCAGTTCATCGATACGGGTCTGCAGCGAAAGCCGGTCTTGGTCCGGTATCGCTGCCGCGCTGATAGGCTGCAGCTCCCGAAGCGCAGGTTGCTGCTCCTGGGCCGGAGCTGCGTTCAGCTGCGGCAGGAGGCTCAGCATCAGGGCACGGCCGCTTCTCCACGGCACGGCCTGGAGATGCGCTTCCACCGCCTGCTCGCCGCCATCGGCACGGCGCAGGACCATGGCGCCCGGCTTGCCATCTTCTCCCTCACGCCGTTCCGCAAACAGCGCTTCGAGCCCGCCCGCCTCGATCAGCGCCCCGGTTGTTTCATAGCCGGTCAGATCGAGCAGTGCCTGGTTGGCATAATGCACGAGATCTCCCGAATGGATCAGGATGGGCAAGGGCAGCCGGGCGACGATGGATGTATCGTCATCGCCTGCTTCCTGGGCCGGGGCGGATGTCGCCTCGTCATCTTCATTTGCCTCGGATGCAACCAGATTTGCTGGTGCGGGCTCAGGTGCTTCCGCCTCGAAAGAAGCCGGAGCAGCATTATCCTGCACGGCGTCCATACCGGCATCGCTCGCCGCCTGCGATGGTGTTTCCGTTCCAGCGAAGGTTCTGACCGGCCTACGCGGATCCGGTACGGGCTCGGCATCCGGCACTTTGGCCGCACTCTCATTCGCGGCCAAGTCATTGCCTGCCGGGGCGACTGTTGGAACCCCAGCCATCATGCTTTCGGCGGGCTCGGTCTTCGTCTCTTTACTTTGCTCTTCGGCCGGAGTTTCGCTTTTGGCTGTACCGATGCCCTCGCGTCTCAACCGATCGGCGATTTCGCGAAAAGCATTGCGCTCCGTAGGCGTCAGGCCACTCTCGGCGCGGGGCGCGCGATGCTCTTCCAGGCTGATGACCTTGTCATGCATGCGCCGGCCGGCGGACGGCGTCAGCTGCAGTGCGGGCTGTTCCCCCTGGAACGGATCCTCCCTCTGGGCAGGATCGGGGCTTTCCGCTTCCGGATCCACGGCGGCCTCGAGCTTTTGCAAGAGCTTTTCACCGAGATCAACGACGCCGGCAGGCGGGGTGGTTTCCTGCGGAAGCATCTCTTCCGCCAGATCTTTTGGCGCCATCGGCCCGGCGACGAGGGCAAGGCCGATCGCGTCCGGGTCCGCCTGCGCCTCGCCGGAGCGCACCACACCGAAACCGCGAAAGCCGAGGAATGTCCGCTCGCGCGAATAGACGGGCAGGGCGGCAAGATCGACGGGCGCGCGAAGCGATGTCCCTTCGATCGGCCAAAGCACCGTTCGCCCCGACCAGGTGTCGCGCCCTTCCACCAGTGTTGCGATCGCACCATCCTCATCGAGGCCGAAAACCTGCGCGACGTCGGAAAAGCGGCGGCCGATCACGGCGGCGGCCTGCGGGCCGACGGCCGCGGCGAACTCCGGCGATATCTCGCTGAAAACCGTATCTGCATCGACTTTCCAGACGAAACGGGCCGGCGTGGCACTCGGATCATAGGTGAAGGCCTGCGGCGGCAATGCGGGCTCGCTCGCTTCATCAGCTTCTTCCGCGGAAACCGGCTCTTCGGTGGCGGGCTCTGCTTCATCCATCACATCGCCGATGTCGGCGATTTCAGGGGAAGGGGGTTCCACATCAGCGAACACGACATCGGCGATTGTGGCAGATGGCACGCTGTTATCGATGACCTGCACTGTTTCCGCCTCGGCGGCTTCCCGTTCCGCTATGACGAACAGGAGATGACGATATGGATCGTCAGCCAGCCGGGCGATGCCGGCCGGCACGCTTCGTCCTCCGGCGCGGACGCGGCGCTTGACCATGCGGTCTTCCTCGTCGCGCACTTCCACGACGAGATCGCTTAATGTCGTCGGCAGAATGCCGAGTTCATCAAAATGCACCGATCTGGCGAGAACCGCGCCAGCTTCGTCGAGGAGTGCGACATGCGTGCTCTCGTCACCAAGGCCGGTAATCGCCGTTTCAACGTCGGAATGCTGTCCTGCAGTTCCTGCCATGGCGAGAACGCGCGCCGGCGTGCCATCAGGCAGATCGATGTCGAATATCTGAAAACTGGCCAGCCGGGAGGTAAGGCCGGAGGCAAGGCGCACGGAGACGGTTCGCGCGTTGCCTGCCTGCGAACCGTCGAGCGCCATGATCTGGCGTTTCGTATGCACGGCAAAGCCCGGATCATTGCCGAGAACGTCATCGATCCTGTCGAACCCGAACATCGCCGCGCCAGGACCGTTCGCCCAGATCACCGATTTGAGGTCGGGCGAAATCACCACAAGCGCATCGCCCCGGACGAAGCGTTCGCGGATGTCATCCAGAACTGCAATATCTATGAAGGGATAGGTCCCCGGCATGCCAGTAATTACCTGTTTGTCCTGCCCTAAACGAGCTTTCTTATTTTACTCAAAGCTGAGCTTTTTGCTTAATACCCCGTTAATAAGGCGCAATCGTCACAACGTCTATAAAAGAGAGCGGTGTGGCAATGGTTTTTCTGCGCCATTAGTTAATGTCCCCAGGCTGCGATTCCTGATATTCCCGCGCTTCGCGTTTTGTGCAATGCAAAATAATGTTGCACTGCACAAAGAAGAATGTTATATGAAAAGAAACCATAGGTGAGGAAATGCCCTGAAACTATGTCAGGGTAACCAAAAAGGGTTTCAAAATGAGCAAGAAAGCAGAAGCAGACGTGTTTGCGTTTCCAGGCTTCGACGCCAATGCCGTGACCGATCATGTTCGAGAGTTCACCGAGAGCAGCGTTGCGCAGTCCAAGGAAGCCTATGCCAAGTTCAAGGACCAGGCAGAGGTCGCGCAAAAGACCATGGAAACGACATTCGAAACCGCTCAATCCACCGGTGCCGAACTGTCGTTGAAGGCAATTTCCGCGCTGCGTGCCAATACCGATGCGGGCTTCACCCATCTTGAGGCGCTTGTCGGTATCAAGACATTTGCCGATGCCGTCGAACTTCAGACCGCGTTCCTGCGCAAGCAGACGGAACTGGTCGTCGAGCAGGCCAAGGATTTCCAGTCGGTGGCGACGAAGGCTGTCGAAAACATGACGAAGCCGGTCAAATCGGCTGTTGAAAAGGCAGTCAACGACATCAAGGCCGCCTGATCTCTTAGAGCGCCGCGCGTCCAATTGGACGCGCAAAGGACGCTCTAACACTTTGAAATACTGCATAATTCCTTAAATCGTTTCCGATTTGAGGAATTATGCAGCAGAGCATCGGCTCCTAACGGACGCACGGCGCTTGAGATGGACCGCACCGCGCATAAAGCGTTCCAGCGGCATTCCTCCTCCCGTCCGCTGGAACAAAGAGACCGGACATCTCCTCCCGTTTGGTCTCCTTCTCAGAAGGCCGGGTTCCTCCCCCCGGCCTTTTTCTTTATCGTTTCCGCTGTCTTCAAGCGGGTTCGAGGTGAATATTGCACCCGGCACAAATCGGTTGGCACGATTGCGCTCTAAAGACTTGCAAATCGCTGCGATTCTCCGTATGTGACCCCTGTCGGATGTCGGATCCCATCAGGTTCCGCTGTAGGCAAGGTACGCGGTCGTAGCTCAGTTGGTTAGAGCGCAGGATTGTGGCTCCTGAGGTCGTAGGTTCAATTCCCACCGACCGTACCATTTCTTCTCCCGAAAATTTGCCATAAGTCACTGAAAAAATGATAATTCCGATTGTCATTTCCAGCATCGTGCGCCGTTTCCAGTTTGTGTGCGGCAAATTGTGCCTCAACGGGTATTTGGCGAGACGATGGCGAATAAGAAATCAGGGACAGATCCTGACCGTCATTTGCAGCAGCGTGGAGGAATTTACCACCATAAGCGCCGCGTGCCTGCGCAAGTTGCCAACCTCGATGCGCGGGCGCAAATCATCCGACGGTCTCTTAAGACGGCAAGCACTGCCATGGTCCAAACAAAAAGAGATGTGCTCGGAAATGCCGATAACGAGTATGGACGTCGCTTTCTGATTGGCAACGATGCCGACGCGGCGCGTGGCAGATATCACGCTGCGGTAAAGCGCGTCGAAGCGCTCGTATTCTCCTACAAAGATGGCGGGCGAAATCGCCGGCGAGCCACCCTGGTTCGATCCTGAGCCGCGTCGAGGCTCTCATGGTGCCGCAGAGGGGGCGATGCCGGTGGATATCCGCTGTCATAGCACCGTTGAGCGGCCAGCACCAAAAATCTCCGAGGCGCCTTGATATCTCCTGCAATAAGATCGCCTCGAAGCGCCCGCAGCCGCAGCAACGGGATTGAGGTTACGAACCTCTCGGTCAGCCGTCGGTATCGGACCGTACGGCGTAAAGCAGGCAATAGGGGAACCAGCATCCATATGATCGACGCGGGGTGTCGCATTCGCCACAATTCGTATTAGGAACAGAGGCAGAATCTATGCATGTTGCGACGCCTTTATTGTACAGGAGCATTCTTGGTCAAACGATCGGCTCAAAAGTTCCTTGGCAGCATCGAATCCAGTAGCTTTTTCGGTTCATCATTGCTGGTTTCGATGGCTTCTTTGAGCGCGCTTATGAGCTGATCCCGTTCCGTGGCATTATTGTTGATGGCGCGCATCATGGCGAGGGCAGTTCGCGCGATGGCAAAGTCCTGTGCGGCGGCTTTCTTAAACCAGACGATCGCCTGGTCGTTGTCCTGAACCAAGCCGTGGCCTCCAAGATACATTACGCCTAGAGCCGTTTGTGCTTTGGCATCGCCTTGTTCAGCAGCTCTGCGTAGCCAATAATGAGCTTTCATGTCGTCCCTTGGGGCATCCTTGCCAATAAAGTACACAAGGCCAAGCGCTCTCTGCGCGAGACCCGCCCCTTGTTCTGCAGCCTTTTCCAACCAAAAAATTGCTTGATCAACATCTCTGGCAACACCTTTCCCGACGCCATAAAGGCTGGCAAGGAAAGTTTGTGCGAGAACGTTGCCGCCTTCCGCTGCTATATGGAACCAAACCGCAGCCTTGGTATCATCCTGGTCAACACCTTTACCCCACAGATACATCCCGGCCAGCGCGGCTGCCGCATTGATGTCCCCCTGTTGTGCGGACTTGCGTACCCACAGCGCCCCTACCGCATCATTCTGCGCAACACCCTTGCCCAGCAAATGCATCATGCCAAATCGCCATTGCGTCGCCGCATCGCCGTGTTCGGCGATCTTGCGAATCAAATCGATATCCTCTGCACCGTCCTGGACAGGTCTCTTGCCAACAAACAGATATACGTGCGCGAGTGCAGTGCCCGCAGATGCACTGCCTTGTTTGGCAGCCTTTCGAAACCAGGCTGCCGCCTCATTATAGTCTGGAATAACGCCGGCCCCTCTCAGATACATCATGCCGATTTTAAGTTGTGCCCCGATGACACCTTGCTCCGCCAAACGGCGCACCGTTTCATGGCGGTTGTGTCGGGAAAGTGGTGCTTCGACGCCATGGGCGGAACCCGCATGAGAAATTGCCAATAGGCAGCTCAACAAGACAATTTGGGATCGCATAGGATTTCCATTCGAACGCGCTTTGAATGTCCGCGATCTGCTCGCGTCTGCTGATGTGGCATGGCGAGCTAAAATCGAATCTGTCGCTCAATTCTCGACAAAATTCCCATCGGTTCTCACGGCGCTGCGATAGAGAACGATCTATCGGTTGGTGTGCTGCTATCAGGATGAAGTCACGCTACGCCATGCCAGGATCTCGGATCATGCTGGAGGTCAGATTAGGACAGCGAGATATCTACCGATTGCTCCAGGTCAGGCGGCCAACAGCTCTGCGCTTTCCTTGATCGGCAGATAGAAGTGATCGTCCTTCTATTCCCCCAATCGAGAACGCCTTCGTGCCTGATATCCATTAGGGCGTTCCGCGATAGGCATTTTGCCCAAGATAAAAGTGATCATCCTCATCCTCGGACTGCGACGGTGCCGCCGCTACGCTTCCATCCAGGCGCAAAGAAATAGATGTTGACTTTTTAAACAGCCTGACCCAGTTCAACGAAAGTCGCTTTTCCCGGCTTTGTTTCATCGGTCCCAGCGCATCATTGCCGGCTTTACCAAAAGCTCCGGTAATGTTGCCCCCGTTTCCGCGGGTAACCACATCCTTGCCCCTTTGGCTAGTGGTGTGATTTGCGATCTTGGAACGAAATTGCATGATCAAGCCCTCTCCATTTTGATGAACGCCCTCTGTCGCCTGAAGGCAGCGTTCGATCATGCCAGCCCCGTTGAACTGCAGGCCGCTGGCAGCCGCCACGCAACCCTTAGTGAGCGGTAGGCTAGCAGCTTTGATGGAACTTGAGTGAAGGTTAGCGGTTACGCTTTGATACAAATGGTTTCATGTGAAGCCGGTCCTTTTCTATACATGGCACCCTCAATCCGCTGACAAAAAGCCCATCTTCCGCCATGGAGGACGGCGGAAGATGGGCGGATAGGGAAGAAGCGAAGAGGAATGGCTCTCCCGTCTATTTGGTCAGGCGGCCAGGAGTTCGGCGTGTGCTTCGATCGGCAGATGGAAGCCATCTGAAGCGTCGAAGCTGTGATAGCCTATATCGTGCTCAGGAGTCGAATGCCTGGAGTCGCCCAAATACTTGGCGTGCCCCTGATCCTCAGCATCGGCAAAGAGCTGAAGCGCATGCGTGTACGACTTTTCGATAAGGGCAGTCGATATCACATAGAGAACGCCCAGGGGAATCGGGTGAGTTAATTTTCAGGTGATGAGGCTGACGAGGAAGTCCTCGTCCCAAGCGGCGGTCAATCGTTTTGTTGTCATGGAATGCTTGGCTGGATGACGGCGCAACAAGTTGTGTGCCATATGTTTGATGGTGGTGAAATTGGCCGGGGCATGGTCGGTGCGGACCCGACATTCATCGTCTCTGAAGAAGCAATCCATCAGCCATATGTGGACGGCCCCCTCCTTGTAAGAACTTTTTGATGATTTTGATCGGATCGCTTGCGTTCATATGTCCGGCCTGTTGGTGCGCTCGCACATGAACGCTGGCCAAGATGGGTTCCGCGACGTGGGTTCCAAACAATGCATCGACCACGTTGGGTCACTGGCTGATACGGAGTGTCCCGCGTCGGGACTGTCGGATATTTTGTGCCTGAGGCCTGTTTCCGTCACTGGCTGACGAACCGCTCGCCGAAGACGACGGCGAATTGTGTCTTGGCCTCGAACCACTCGCGCGGCGGGCGCTTCCATTCCTCGGCCGCGTGGTTCAGCACCAGATATAACAGCTTCATAGCGGCATCGTCACTTGGGAAGTGCCCGCGGGTGCGA
This sequence comes from Phyllobacterium phragmitis, assembly GCF_002980495.1. GTDB lineage: Bacteria > Pseudomonadota > Alphaproteobacteria > Rhizobiales > Rhizobiaceae > Paramesorhizobium > Paramesorhizobium phragmitis. The sequence continues at coordinate 13,883 of NZ_PVBR01000023.1, read as the reverse complement.
ACCGCACGTCTGAGTTTGGAGTTCAGCGCTTCGATTTGGTTTGTGGTGTAGATGATCCGGCGCACGCTCTCGGGAAAGGCGAAGAAGGGCACGACATGCTCCCAATTGCGCCGCCAACTCTGCGTGATCGCCGGATAGCGCTGCCCCCAATAGCCTGCCGCGAATTCCTCCAGGGCCTTCGCCGGCCTCGGCGTCTCGGGCCTTGTAGATGGCTCTGAGCGCAGGCATCACCGTTTTGCGGTCCTTCCAGGACACGAACTCCAGAGAATGGCGGATGAGATGCACGATGCAGGTCTGGACGATCGCCTGCGGAAAGACGGCGTTGATCGCCTCGGGGAAGCCCTTCAGGCCATCGACGACGGCGATCAGGACATCGGCGACGCCGCGGTTCTTCAGCTCGTTCATGACGCGCAACCAGAACTTGGCGCCCTCGGTCTGCTCGATCCAGATGCCGAGTATCTCCTTGGCGCCGTCGGGCAGGATGCCGAGCGCGATGTAGACGGCCTTGTTCCTGACGAAGCCCTCGTCCCGGATCTTGACCCGGATGGCGTCGAAGAAGACAAGTGGATAGACGGTGTCCAGCGGTCGGTTCTGCCATTCGCCGACCTCCTCCAGAACGGCGTCGGTGACAGCCGAGATCAGGTCCGGCGACACGTCAATGCCGTAAAGCTCCTCCAGATGGCCGCGGATCTCGCGCACCGTCATGCCGCGCCATACATCGATATGATCTTCTCATCGAAATCGGGAAAGCGCCGCTGATACTTGGCGATCAGCTTCGGATCAAAGGTGCCGGCCCGATCGCGCGGGATCGCAAGCTGCACCTTCGAGGTGCCCGTCAGGACCGACTTCTTCGACACGCCGTTGCGCCGGTTGTCGGGGCCGCCGGCCTCGCGCTCACCGTCCTGATGCTCATCCAGCTCGGCATTCAGAATGCGTTCCGACAGCGCCTTCTTCAACTCGTCGAGCAGTCCCTCCCTGGCAAAAACCTCGGTCGGATCGCGTCCGGCAAGCAATTGGTCCAAAAGCTCTTTATCAATGGCTATGTGATGATTCTCCTTTCCATCATCATGACCTCAAGCACGAAATTCCTGACAGTCCCGAGTTGTAATATCGCATGGTCCCGCAAACCGGCGGCCGTCATGTCCATGCTCGTACTTGCCAGAACCGCGGTGATCTGGTCGCGCTCCAGAATCGACGGCACCCCTTCATAAGCATAGAGCCGCGGCGAGATGATATGTGGCGACAGATCTGCCGCAACGCGGGCCGTCCTGTGGAGGTAGCGCGGCAGCGAACGAAGCCGCTCCGCTGTGGATTTCAGCGAACTGCGCGTCAGCTTCGAGCCACGCAGGTCCATATAGCTGTCGATGTCGCCGACGGTTACTCCCTTGAGACCCTCGACCCCGTTCCGGTCGAATTGCCAGGCAAGGAAGTAGCGGGCTTCCCACAAGAATGCGTCTATGCAACGGTGTTTTTGCTGATATCCGTGGTGGTTTCCGTACCTTTGTTGGGCCAAACCTTGTTATTGCAAAAATGCCAACGGGACTCTCATCAGTTCAATCTGCGTGGAACCGATTTCTCCGCCTCGCACCCAGTCAGAGCCAAGCGCCGGGCTCTCGTCCTTATCTCGTCTGACAGGCTTCATTGATAAAGCAGTCGTTCAATGAATTCGCGACCTTGCGCGCTAAGATCGGGTGAATCCTTCATCGCGAGGAAGTACTTCTCGTGGTTACTCTTCATCAACGATGCATAGTGTGGGTGGTCCAATAATCGCAATACATAGTTTTGTCCGATTCTTCCGTTGAATATGCGAATTTTTTTTTCCGGTGAAATGAATTCGGTTGGCTTTGTTAAAATATTTCTAAAAATATAACCCAATAAATTATATGCCGCCTCCCTAGGCATCCCGTGCAAAGACAGACCATCGGAGCCTGCTGCTCTCAACCAGTAACTTTCGCTTGCACAAATGCCGGCTGTTTTTGCCACACACCAGAAAAAACGACAAAAGCAAAGGTCTTCGTTTACCTTGAGATTCTCAGGAAACCGAATGCCAAACCGGTCGATAACATCACGACGCATCAACCTACCAATTGCGTAGCAATCGCCAAAAACGAAACTTTCAATATTAGGCAAGATGTCGTTGGAATTTATCTCTATTTTTTCCAAATCCTCAACTATCGCCTTATAGCCGTTTGCGGCTTTTCTTTCCGAAATCTTTTTAATGATCACCATGTCGCAATCGTTGCGCGTGGCAATCCCCATGGACCGACTTAGCATTCCCGCGGAAATGCAATCATCGCTGTCGATAAACAGTACGTATTCTCCGCGCGCCTGGGATATCCCAAGATTGCGCGGAATGGAAGCGCCCCCAGAATTAACGCTAAGACGATAAACGCGGTAGTTCTTAATCTTGGAATAACTTAGAATCTCGCCAATACCATTTGGCGAGCAATCATCAACGACTATTACTTCGTAGTTCTCTTGCGGATAATCGCTTTCCGCAATGGAATTCAGGCACTCGATAAGAAGTTCCTTTCGGTTGTAATACGGAATAATTATCGATAAGCTTATCAAGCTATTAGGATTTCCCGGGACCACTTTGTTTTACTCCGTTTACGAAACAGCTTTTTGGCGCGTACGCTGTTCTTCGAGGTGGCGAAAGTATTCGAAGTGAGTGATGGCATCCTCGATTTCAAAAAACGGTCCATCGATGTAGGTGTTTACCTCAAACAGGTGCAGACTAGGCACGCCGTCGCACTGCTGAATGCCAATATCCAGCCCCACGTCAAAGAGGGTCGTCGGCTTATGAAATGACTGGTAATATTCCGGAAACACGTTGCCCAAATTCACGAGCTCGTTCTTGACTTTTCCATGCATATCGCCAAATTCCTGACGCAGGAAAACATTGATATCCATGGAATAGCCGCCACTCGAGATATTCGAGACAACGCCCGTTGCATTGCCGATTCGAGGGAAAAGGTGAATTTGAAACTTCCCTTTATGGCCTCGGCGCGCGTGAATGCGAATGTCAAAGGGATTGCCGCTCTTGGTGCGCGAGCCGATATAGGGCTGCCAGACATAAGTAACTTTTCTATCTTCGAGTTCTCGAAGAAATTTTACCAACCCAACTTCGTCAAGGTGTTGCGTCGTATTCTTTTCCGTAAGCAAGTACGATCCGGTTTGCTTGCTTAAACGACGGACCCCTGAGCCCCGCCCGCCACTAGCGGGCTTGATGATGATATTGCCATGCTTCTCCAAAGCCGCGATAATTTGATCGGGCGATGCAAATTTTTCCGTGGGAATCAGAATGGACGCAAACCGGCCATCTCGCACCAGAGTGTCGTAGGTTCGAAGTTTTGTCGTCCGAAGTGGATGTCTCACCAACACACTGTCTTTTTCCAGTTCCCTAAGAAGCTCTCCATATTCCTTTTCGTCAAGAATGCTATTTTCGATCACCGGGGGAAACGGTACGCGCTTTCTAACCTTCTCATTGTGCACAAGAAATAAACCATTAATCGTTCTTGTTTTCAGATCAACATCATCGGGGTGAAAAAGGAACAACTCGATATCGAATTGCCTGGCCGTGTACATCATGGCGCAGGCTGTATGCTGAGGTTGCCATACATACTTTGTATTAATGCGCAGCATGCCCACGCGTAAAACCGAATCCGCAGGTTCGGTAGCAGTAGGCCAAGCGTTTGTCTGTTCGTTCATGTCAGTGCATCTCCTTGTCGCAATAAAAATTCTCAAGCTGAACTGATCAGGCGAATGCCGCCTTCGGCGGGCGTCGTATGATGCCTGCTCAGCGCCGCGGTGGTGCTCACGGAGGAGAGGCAGATGACACCAGTGCATATCCTTGCGATCAACCTCGCGAAGCGAAGCTTCCAGATCTGCGCAAGAGACCGGAGTGGAGCGGTTCTATTCAACCGCGTCCCATCGCGAACTCGGTTGCAGCAATTTCTGAGTGAGCAGTCGCCGTGCATTGTGGCGTCGGGTTTTTCGGAGCGGTTCATGGCTTGCCAAGCGGGCGATCTAACTCTTAACTGCGATCAGGACCGTCATCTTCCTCCGGCTTTCGTCTTGCCACAGCACTGCTACTCAATCTCTAGAAAAGGATCCAGTTCATCATCTGAAACGCCGGTCCTGCGTATTGCTCTCAGGATCGCGGCTAGAATGCGAGGGTCATGCGATGATGCTGTCTGATTGCTCTCTGTCCAATCGTATGCGTTCCATCCGTTCAAGTAGGATACAATGTCGTCTTCGGCGTCCAAGGCTTGATATACTGAATTGATGAGTGCAGCACTCCTAAGTGTAACCACCTTGGAATTGACAGAGTTGTCAATTCCAACAAGAAAAACAGTGTCATTTACAAGTTTACCAATTGTTAATATTGTTTATATTGCCTTGAAAACTAATGAACAACATAAGGTGCCGAAAAAGAAAGTACGCGATTTATCGGCTGCCTACATTGTGGAGAGAACAGTCATTGGTCTTGCCAAATTCCTTGATCGCATGCAGGAACGCCTCGACTTCCGGGTTGGTAACACCAGCGCGGGTAATGACTCGCCCTATAGCAGCCAAGATGCGCCCGTCGTGATGCCTCGATATCTGGTCTTTCTCGTGCCAGGCATAAGCGCTCCAGTTATTGAGATGCGAAATGGCGTCGTCCTCCGCATCAAGCGTTTGGAAAACTGCAGCTATAAAGCCAACTCCTCTCAAGGTATCATCCTTGAATACTTTTTCCCCGCCCACGTATTCCTCCTGCATCAACGTAGGCGGCAAATGAATTTTCGCATCTGAGCTGTCCATCAATTGAACCAGTCGGCTCCAGAAGCGATTTGCCTCACGCGAGACCGGATTTGCGATTAGGCTATCAATCTCGCAGGTCGTCGCCGGAAGTGCTTCAGGTGGTGCTTCAAGCGGGTACATGTCGCGCTTACGCAGGGCGTACTCGGCCCATTTCGCGAGTGGTTCATTTACCCAAGCACGCTTGAACAAAGTATAACCATATTGATACAAATGAAACATTTCGTGCGAGACAACAAACCATCTCGCGGCAATAGACGCGCGATCCTGAAGATTCACAGATAAGGTTATGTGAAGCGAGCAATCGCCCCCTCTATTTGGAGATAACGGATGTCTTGCCATTGCGTCAAAGGCGAGGCCGTTTGCCTTCGTACTGAGGAGATTGATGTCGATATATTTTGAATACCTGTAGCGGGGGCTTTCCAATGGATCGCGAAAGCCGAGAACATTGTACACGCGCCGAGCCGCGTCGGCTTGTCGAGCAACATTTTCCACGAAATCGGGCACCCCATTTTTATTTTGATCGGCCAAGGAGTGTAAGGGAATGCTGTGACCAAACTTCGAAGGCGAGCTATCTATCGTGTAAAAAACCCGGATAGCGCCGATTGTGTATACTCGGTCGAGCTTATTGAGCTCCCCTGAGCTATGCGTTCGACAAACGACGATTGGATCCTGAGTATCTACGGCAGAAGTTGCGTAGGTGGGCAAAGTTCCGGCGAACGTCGGTGATGGCAGGCTCACGCATAATGCGAAGACACACGACTTAACGTGGTTGGTTATCCGTGGGGTCACAACTTGATCCTATAAACTCTTATGCCGGTCTTGACGGGGCGAACCAAGGCTGCCTCACCAACTCGAGCCGAATGAATGCGACAGTCTCGTCGGCCATTTCGGTCGCTGCGGCCACTCCGATACTTCGCTGCAACGCATGGGCATGGATATATTTTCCCAGTCATTCAGCGGGGAGAGAATCCGAGATGACGTGCTGAATGTCAGCACGACCCGAATCCTGTTCTTCGCGCAAATAGACGCGCAGAAGATTTAACGCCATATTGGCCGCTCCATTGTAGCTCTTGCCCGCAAAACGCCGTTCGAACTCGTACAGGCGCGCGGCCAATTCGGCCGCACGGGGCGTCACGTTTCGTAAAGCCGGCCGCATCTTCGCCGCCTGCCCGATGGCTTCCTTCAATTCTCTATCTATCCTGGCGGAAATCGGCCAGCCCGCTCCCACAGGCTCCAGACACCAACCCGCCCAGTGATAGAGGCAGAAGCGGCCATCATCATTTCTGTAAATCGGCTGGCCGCCCATCCACGGCAGCGCAAGTTGCTCGGGTAGACTGTCAAGCACGGAAACCAGATCGCTCCATATATCGCGGAGATCCTCCACGATCTGAATCTGCTTCTCGTCTGCGATCGACTGGAGGATGACCTCGCACATGTCAGGTTTCAATCGTTCCCTCAGATTGGGACGCGAGCGGCGATATTTGTCGATTAAAGACGGGGAAGGATCGTGGCTCAACAATTGGGTTCGGATCGCGACCGCGGCGGCCGTGTATGCTGCGCTTTCAAGACGTTCAGCGTGCGGTTGCCAGCGCATCAGATGGCAGAGATAGCCCTTCACCTTGTCCTCGCCGAGCCATTCGAATGTGGGCAGAAAGGCTCCTTCCTCGTTCAGCAGATCGGCTTCCTGCAGGGCAAGAGCGTCTCGCGTGTGATTATACAGCTTCACCAGATAGCCTTTGGGATCAGGATTCTCTTTGCCACTTTCCGTGATGGTGACAAAAAAGAGAGCGACGTTGCCGACTTCCGTCATACTCATACGGACGGTCCAGTCGCCTTCGATGACGCCCTCGTAGGATTGCACCAACTTGCGAATCCAGTCCATCCGATGCTCCGCCCGCAAGAGATCATCGAACGGACTGTTTCGCGGAGCTGAAGCAGGCCAAGGTACATCGGGCAGGAACAGGGCCATCGCCTGGCTTTTCTGCCGCATCAGATTCCGCAGGTTCAAAACCACGCTGGTGCTTTGCTGCAGCGCCTGACGCAACACGAACAGCACGATAAAGCTGACATAAAAAGGAGGCATGGCCCCATGCCAATGGGCCCAGATCAGCCAGCCAAGAGCGCAGAAGAAGCCTGTGTTTGCGTAAACGCCCAAAGTCCACCCCAACGAAGTTGCTAGCCAGTGCCGCACTGGGCGCCAGCAGACGGCGGCGCACCAGATCGCAGTCCCAAAAAACAGGCTCCAGCTCACGAAGACAACCAGTATGGCGGGATACAGCAGAGACAGCAGCCACAGCGACACAGCGATAAAACATGCGTCGGCGAGGCAGCGCGTGATCCGCCGGTAGATTTGTTCGGCGATCTCACGCTGGTTGTTGAACAACCCTGTTTTGCCGCCCGCCAGCCTTTGCCTTCTGGCACCACGCACACACAGCCAGCCAGTTATCTTCTCGCAGGAGAGGTGAAGCAGATATGCCAGCACCACCGCCAAACTGAGGATGAGTACCTGGTTCTCTTGCGGTAGCGTTGCGACGGATGCCGGCAGGAGCCAGGGTTTACCCCCCGAAAGAACCACCAACACCTTCCAGGGGAGCCAGAAGGTCGCGAACAGAGCCATCTGAGATATAAACACGACCAGCACAATGGCCCCGAAATGAACCGGCGTCCGGCGCAGGATAGCCGCGATTAGCGAAAGGTAGGAGCGCTGGTGGAACATGTTCTTGAAAGGAGCCGCCGTCAAATTCCCATCCAATTGGCGGCCCGTTCCCGCGTCGATGCATTGCGCGCTAAACTCGGATGTTGTCATGTCGGTCCTCGCCATGTGTCTTAGCCGTGTGGTCAATCCCTCAAGCAACGACACGTTGTTCGCCGACGGGCAGCACCGCGTGGCACGTCGCGCCTCCTTCATAAAGCATTGCGTTGCCGTTCAATTCGGTCTCCAGAAACGCATGCTGAAAGGCGCGATCCAGCGAAAGGCCGTAACGGAAATAGTTGCGCTTCGTAGCCTTCAGGCGCGCGTGCAGATCAAGCCAGGTGGTTTCTTCGGCGGCTTCGACCCAGTCGACGCGCAGCCACCGCGGCGGCGTCTTCTTCTTCTCGACAAGCTGAGCAACGCGCTGCATGCCTTTCCGCCATACGGATGCAAAGTCTTCACCTGTTATGGTTGTGACTTCAGCGCGCCGCTGGCCATCGCTCACCGAAAAGAAGAGAACGAACGCAGGGTATGGATCGGCAAGCGTGACCACATTTTTTTCGACCTGAGGCCGAGCACGCATGAGAAGATGAGAGAGGCTCATGGGAATGCCTGCTTTGCGATTTACGGAATTGGATGAGAGTCAATATCAATCTAAGGTTTAGATTGAATTCATCCATCGGCTGTTCTGCACCGGTTATCAATTCGTAACCAGCGTGGAACTTATGAGCAATATAAGTGGGTGATGGAATGGTAGTTACATCGGCTGGGTCGCCAGCCCGCACGGTGCCCTGTCCAGTTCGGCGTAGGATAGAGTTCGGTGCGCTGAGGCAACTCTATTAGGACGTGGCGCAACCAGGCTAACGGCTCGACGCCACAGGCCCGGCACGTCAGCATCAGGCTGTATATGACGGCGCTGGCCTTGGCTCCATCGTGGCAGCAAGGGCAGACGTGGATCGTGTCCCGCAGCGTGGTGTAGCAGGGTAGCGGTGGTCACCAGTGTTTTCCGTTAGGGTCGGGTTGTTCAAGACCAACCTGAAGGACACCACCGATGACCGACGACATGATGAACCTGCGCTCACTCGTTGAGAAGAGCGCCGACGCCGATTTACTGCGCGAGATGATCGGCTTTGCTGCCGAGAAGTTGATGGCGCTGGAGGTCGGCGCGAAGGCCGGCGCGGGCTATGGCGAGAAGAATGGCTTCCGACTGGCCCAGCGTAACGGCTACCGCGACCGGAACTGGGAGACACGGGCGGGTACCGTCGAGCTTCGCATTCCAAAGCTTCGCACAGGCAGCTATTTCCCGAGCTTCCTTGAGCCGCGCCGCATGGCGGAGAAGGCTCTGACGGCGGTGATCCAGGAAGCCTATATCCAGGGCGTTTCGACCCGCTCCGTCGACGACCTGGTCAAGGCCATGGGCATGTCGGGCATCTCCAAAAGCCAGGTGTCTCGGCTCTGCGAGGAGATCGACGACAAGGTGAAGGCCTTCCTCGACAGGCCCATAGAAGGTGAATGGCCCTACCTGTGGATCGATGCCACCTACCTCAAGGTCCGGCGCGGCGGGCGCATCGTCTCCGTCGCCGTCATCATCGCGGTGGGCGTCAACACCGACGGACGCCGAGAGGTGTTGGGCATGGAGATCGGCACATCCGAGGCCGAGGCGATCTGGACGGAATTCCTGCGCAAGCTGACTAGGCGGGGCCTACGTGGCGTCAAGCTTGCTGTCTCCGATGCTCATGAAGGCATCAAGGCGGCTGTTTCCAAGGTTCTTGCCGCCACCTGGCAACGCTGCAGGGTTCACTTCATGCGCAATGCCTTGGCCCATGCCGGAAAGAGCGGACGCCGCGTTGTCTCCGCCTTCATCGCTACGGCATTTGCCCAGGACACGCCGGAGGCCGCAAGCGCCCAGTGGCGCAATGTCGCCGACCAGATCAGGCCGAAGGTGCCGAAGCTCGCCGCCCTCATGGACAGCGCCGAGCAGGACGAGTTCGCCTACATGACCTTTCCCAGGCAGCACCGGACCAAGCTTCACAGCACGGATAAGATCGACAAGCGTTTTCCCTTAAAATGTGATAATTTTCTTATGCGCGGACGACCTCGGGGTGAAGCGTGGTGCATCAGCTGAAAGCGCCGCCAGGCCACCTCATTCGAGCCTTGCCGGATTGAGGCGTCCGCGCGTCTTTTGATCTGGCGGGCGCGGACGCCAAGTCTCTACGAAGCGTTCGTAGCTCTTCTGTGCTTGCTCAGCGGCGCGCATCTCCTGGTTACGTAGATTCTTGACGTTGTAGGCATAGGCGGGGCCCCGCTGATTGCCCTTCTTCTGCGGTTTGCCCGCCTGGAGTTCCATCGCTCGCGTCTTGTGTGCGACAAGACTGGGGCGAGCCCAAAGATAGTCGGTCTCCTTGGTCAACATGTGCCAGACCAGAACGGTTAATTTGCGAGCTACGGCAACGGCTGCCATCTGATGGCCGCGCCTGGCCCTGACCCGGACGAAGAAGGCGTGCAGCGGCCCCGGCGCTTTCGCCGCCGCCGCCTCCACCAGCATGGCTCGGGTATGGCTACGGCCAATTTTGCTGATGCGTCCGTGATGCGCAGCGCCAAGTCCAGACTGGCGAACCCGCGGATTAGGCCGAAGTAGCTCACCAGCTTCTGCGGGCTTTTGAAGCGGCTGATATCGCCGATGGCCGCCATCAGACCAGTCGCCACGGTGAGGTTAACGCCGGTGATCGTGAGCAGTCGTCTGACCGCGGGATCATCCATGGTGCCCTCGGCAATTTGCCGATCGAGAACCGCAAGATCTTCGCCGAGCCGGTCGAGTTCGCGTACATGCCGCTCGATCGCAATCTGCTCATCTTCAGGCAGAGGCTGGCGTTTAAGCCATTCGCGCCCGCGGCCGTTGAACAGATCAGCATGCGGGCACTTCGGTATCAGGTGAGCGTGCAGGATAGAATGGACCTCGTTCTTGATCCTTGTCCGATGTCGCACAACCTGATAGCGCCGCGCCACCAGTCGCCTCATGCGCTCCGTGGCGGCGTCTGGCGTCCAGATCTCCGGCAGATAGCCCGCGGCATACAAGTTGGCCAAAGTGCCTGCATCGATCTTGTCGATCTTCACATGTGCCTGTGCAATTGCCCTGACCTGTAATGGGTTGGCAATCACGACCCGTCGCACGAACGGTGAAAGCACGCGAGACACCGCCATGCAGTTTCCCGTCGCTTCGATCACCACCTCGTCCGTTTGCGATAGTGTCTTGCCGAGACCCTCAAGATCTGTTCGCGTCATGTCGACACGGCCACCATGGCGCAACCGGGCGAGTCGCAGAGGCGGCCAGCTACTAACACGAGCTCGCAGCTCATCGTGTGCATCGGCCTGCCCGCACCTTCGTGCTCCCGGTGCCTCTGTCCCGGATGCTCGCAGCATACGCCGCAATTCTAAAAACTGCAGCAGGACATCGGCACCCCAGATTCTTATACCGGTTACAAACCCTATCGAGCGATTGAATGGCGAGATCAAGCGACGGACAGAGGTCGTGGGAATCTTTCCTAACGATGACGCCATCGTCAGACTGGTCGGTGCCTTGCTCCTCGAACACAACGACGAATGGGCCGTCCAACGATCCCGCTACATGACCCTTGAGACCATCGCCACGATGAGCTGATGATCCGCTCATCAGCCTGCCAGCGGCAAGTTGACACGTTCCCGGCTCTGTCCGGAAGGCATGGCAACCGCCGAAGCTACACCACGCCCTGAGACACGATCCAGACGTGATCACCAGGATCGTCAATGGCCATCCCAACAGCCAGATCGACGAGCTTCTGTCGTGGGCCTATGCCGAAAAGCCAGAAACCAAGGTCGTGGCCTGAGAACACCGCTTACGCTTGAATTGATATCATACCCGGCAGCTTCATTGCCCAAACAGGCAAAGATTGCACCGCCCTTGTGCTCTGCAACAGAACACAAGGGCGGCAAGTTCGGATTTCCCGAGAGGAAATTGGGTAGCACTCCTGTGGCCGCTTATGCAGCGATTTTTTGCAGAATCCTGCGTGCAATCCGCTGTCCCCTGTCCGATGTTTGCAGTCGCCACAGGCGCTCTACAAAGGCTACTTTCTTCGTCATGGTCGAGGACAATTGTCCGCGTTTGGTGAAAAACGCGTTGAATTCCACGCGCTCACCATCGAAATTTGCCTGCTCCGAGAGTTTTCGAAGCGCGAAGTCAAAGCCGTCAAGATAGGTTACGATATCCCCAATGAGCTTTTGTCCAAGGTATAATGGATAAAAATGCGCTTCGAGTTCAATCGCGCTGCATCCGCTCAACAAATCGCCGCAACCTTCCAGAATCTCGTATTCGAGACCTTGTACGTCGATTTTAATAACATCCGGCGCGGGTACCTTGCCAGCCGCATAAAGGCCATCATAACGTTCCGTGGTAATCTCTGTCGTCGCGACGACATCAAAGATCGGCGCAAGATGATAACGTGACAGAACGGCGTCGTTTGGCCGGAGCAGCGATGAACATGCGGGATAGCGGGTAATATAGAGGGGACTCTTTCCCTGTACGTTGGATAGTCCGGCCTCTATGACTGTGCAACCCTGCTTCCGGAGACTTTCGGCGGCAGCGGGTTCAGGCTCCACGAGAACAAATTCAATTTGTTTGCCATATCCCAGCCATTCCATTCTCGCTCCCCCGCGAGCTCCAACGTCAACGACGACCAATTTATCGACATCATCGATTGCAAAATCGCGCCGTGAAATCCGGAGATCAAATATCTGCCATTGATCGCGGTTCTCGCCTTGATACCGTGGCCCGACTTTACTCCGAGTCAAGCCGACTGAAATCGAGTTGTGCCTGTTTTCAAACTCAACCTCGATCTCAAGCCGGCCGTTGCTAAGTTGCTTGCACGCAACAGATCTCGCCATACCATTGTTCACAACCTTACCATCTGCCCCGATAGCGCAAATATCGATGTTGCCCCAATGGTGAATATAGAAGTCGGCATTGCATCCTGGGACCGGTTGCACAGTAGCTGTCAATTTAATCTCCCCAGCATAAAGGTTATTCCAGACTCTGATGAGATGCCAATCCGCATCAGTTCCGTCATTTATGACAAATCCTCCGTCGGGGCTTGGCCGATACATCGTGGAATACTGTGGCTTCCAACCTGCGAGGGTATGGAATAAACAGGGCTGGTATTGTGTCTCTTTCAATTCCATCTTTAGTCCTCCGTTTGCAATAACTCTTCGTATTCCTGCGGCGTGCCGCAGAAGATGACATCCGAGCGATCGATCAGCTCGTACCGGACGCAGCCGCCGTGTTGGATCAATATGTTGTAGACAGGGGCATCCGGGCGTTTTGCTCTAAGCTCCCTGCTGCTATGTACCATCGCGCGCAACCGGAAAGCCTAGTTTGCGATAATTCACCATAAATCCGCTGCCCGAGTAGGTATTCGCAACCAAAAGGCTTGGCTGTCCATATGCATCTGCATGAAAGAAATTTATTAGCCGAACCGCCTCGTCATTGCTCAAGTGCAGATAGAGATCGGCTCCTTGGCGCGCATAGGCCTCTATCCAATCCACAAGCATATCAAGGGCGATATGTGACGTCGAACCAGTGTCTAATGATGCAGGTGTCCTTTCAAAGCCATAATGGTGGCGCACCGGATCCAGAGGTTGTGATCTTTGCACGAATTTGCATATCGAATTCCTTTTGATAATCTGATCTTCGTCTTGGTATAAGAATTTATTCTTATATAGGCGATGAATTACAGAAAGTATTAGTGTATTATTGATGATATGTAATTTTTAACTTCATATCAATATTAGAATTTTACAATGATCCTAAATCCAAATTGTGGACTCGCTAACTTGGAGGCTCAGGAGATTAAGCGGGCACGTGCTGCCTTCTTGAGATAGCGCTGCGTTCTGCCCAGAAGAGAGCGTGGATTGGTGCGCTGATTGCCTTCTGTTTGCTGTGTGGCCCTGGAACCGGAAGCGACATAGTGGTCGAACGTGAGGACGAGGACGGTGGGCTTGCAGGTCGCGAAGGCTGAAGCGCGACAACAGGCGGCATAGGCCCTTCAAATCGCTCTCTCGTCTTGAGCAGTTCGGCGAAGATGTGGGGCTGCTGGCATGGCGCGCAGCCCGGCGCAGGATCCGCTCGGTGCTGGCGGCCGAGATATCGCCGCCCTGAAAAGATTTCTGGAGCGCATTGAGCAACTTGTTAAGCCTGTATGAATGCTGCGCTGCCTACGGCATGCCCAGTGACCTGCCACTGAACTTTCATCCAGCGGCGACTAGAGCCCCGGTGGTTTTGAATACGCCAACAGGCGCGGTGTGAGCAACCGGCGGAAACGCGTAGCTTTCATCTTGCGCAGCGTTGGAGCCGGTT
>NZ_PVBR01000022.1 GCF_002980495.1 Phyllobacterium phragmitis | reverse complement strand
GTGTGGTCAATGCCAACGCTGACACATTCGTTGCCAGTTTCTCAGGCTCCACGGGCACGCTCAATATCGGCAATGGCGGCGCCGCCGGTACGCTTAACAGCGCCTCAGTTAACTTTGGCAATGGCACCGGTAGTCTCAACTTTAACCACACCGAAACGGCTTATGATTTCGGGGCGGCGATTTCAGGCGCGGGCACGCTCAACCATCTCTCTGGCGCGACCAACCTCACCGCCGATTCTTCCGGCTTCACCGGCACCACCAACATCACCAGCGGCACGTTGAGCGTGAACAACACGCTGGGCGGCGCGGTGAATGTGACGGGCGGCACGCTTGGCGGTTCGGGCACGCTTTCGGGCGATGTTGCTGTCACCAACGGTGCGATTGCTGCGGGCAACAGCCCCGGCATGCTGACCATCGGCGGTGATCTGACGCTTGCCTCCGGCTCGTCTCTCAATTTCGAGCTTGGCAGCCCTTCCGGCACGGCGGGCGTGGATAGCGATCTCATCAATGTCGGTGAAAATCTGACGCTTGACGGCACACTGAATGTCAGCAACGCGGGCGGTTTTGGCTCCGGACTCTATCGCCTTGTCAATTATGACGGCACGCTCACCGACAACGGGCTCGAAATCGGAGCCGCGCCTTCGGGCTTCAACGCCAACAATCTCACCGTGCAGACGGCGATGGCAAATCAAGTGAACCTGTTGGTTGGTGCGCCATTTGTCTCCTTCTGGGATGGCGCGAACACCATCGCCAACAACGCAGTCGACGGCGGTGCGGGCACCTGGAGCGCAACGGGCAATAACTGGACACTTGCAGACGGCAGCGCCAACGGTGCCTTCGAGCCTTCGGTATTGCTGATTTTCGCCGGCACGCCCGGCACGGTGACGGTGGACGACAGTGCTGGCGCAATCGGCATCCAGAGCGGCATGCAGTTCGCTGTTGACGGCTATAATGTCATCGGCGACGCTATCGGTCTCACCGGCGCGAACGTCGTCCGCGTCGGCGACGGCACGGCAACCGGGGCGGGTTTCACCGCCACCATCGCCTCCAACCTCACCGGCGCCGGCTCTCTGGAAAAGACCGATCTCGGCACGCTTGTCCTGACCGGCGCCAACACTTACACCGGCGGCACGACGATTTCCGCCGGAACGCTGATCGGCAACGCGACAAGCCTGCAAGGCAATATTGTGAACAATGCCGCGCTGACCTTCGATCAGGCATCGGCTGGAACCTATGCGGG
Source organism: Phyllobacterium phragmitis (assembly GCF_002980495.1). Lineage (GTDB taxonomy): Bacteria > Pseudomonadota > Alphaproteobacteria > Rhizobiales > Rhizobiaceae > Paramesorhizobium > Paramesorhizobium phragmitis. The sequence continues at coordinate 92,028 of NZ_PVBR01000022.1, read as the reverse complement.
CGCGATCTCCGGCTCAGGGGCGTTGACCAAGGACGGCGCGGGTGCGCTGACGCTGACCGGTGCTAACACCTATACCGGCGGCACCACCATTTCGGCGGGCACCTTGATCGGCAACGCGACGAGCCTACAAGGCGACATCGCCAACAACGCCGCACTGACCTTCGATCAGGGCACGGCCGGCACCTTCGCCGGCGTCATCTCCGGTACCGGCGCGCTGACCAAGGTCGGCGCGGGCGCACTGACCCTGACCAGCGCCAACGCCTACACCGGCGGCACGACCGTTTCCGCGGGCACGTTGATCGGCAACACGACGAGCCTGCAGGGCAACATCGCAAACAACGCCGCGCTTACTTTTGACCAGGCATCGGCTGGAACCTATGCCGGTGTTGTCTCGGGTACGGGTTCGCTGACCAAATCCGGCGCGGGCGCGCTGACCCTGACCGGCGCCAACAGCTACACCGGTGGCACCACCATTTCGGCGGGCACCTTGATCGGCAACACGGTAAGCCTGCAAGGCGACATCGCCAATAATGCGGCGCTTACCTTCGACCAAGGCACGGCTGGAACCTATGCCGGGATCGTCTCCGGCAGTGGCGCGCTGACCAAGGCCGGTACGGGGCAACTGACGCTGACCGGAGACAGTTCTGCCTATACGGGAACGACCGCTGTCACAGCGGGTCTCCTCACAGTAAACGGCTCGCTTGGCGGCGCGACAAACCTCTCTGGCGGCACGCTTGGCGGTTCGGGCACGTTGGGCAACGTCACCATCGCTTCCGGGGGCACGCTGGCGCCCGGCAACTCCATCGGCACGCTCAACGTCGCCAACGTCACCTTCAATGCCGGTTCGACCTACACGGTCGAACTCAACGATGGCGGTTTTGTCGCCGGCACCAACAACGATCTTCTCAACGCCACCGGCACCGCCTCTATTCTTGGCGGCACGGTGCATGTCACGCCCGAGAATGGCACGGATACCGGCACCACCTATACCGATGGTGCGACCTACACGATCCTCACGGCAACGGGCGGCGTGACGGGCACCTTCGATACGGTGACCGACGACTACGCCTTCCTCGATTTCACGCAGTCCTCCGATCCCAACAACGTCTTCCTGACATCCGTGTTGATTGGCGGCGGCGGTGGTGACGTCGACGTCGACGATGGCAACGCCTGCGCTACGCTGGGGCTGACCTCCAACCAGAACGCCACCTGCGGCGGCGTGCTCTCCATCGGCTCGGGCAGCCTTCATACGGCACTCATCAATCTCTCCAATGCTGAAGCCCCCATCGCGCTCGATCGGCTTTCTGGCGAACTCCATGCCTCCACCAAGACGGCATTGATCGATGACAGCCGCTTTGCCCGCGAAGTGGCGCTCGATCGCCTGCGCGTGGCGTTTGGCGGGACTGGCGCCGGTGCCGGTCAGGCCACCCGGGAAACACCTGAGGGAGCCACCCTTTGGGCGCAGGGCTTTGGCGTATGGAGCCACTGGAACGGTGACGGCAATGCCGCCCCGCTGGACCGCTCCATCGGCGGTCTCTTCATGGGGGCCGATGCCGAGATTGCGGACAATGTCACCCTTGGCCTGATGGGCGGCTACAGTCACTCTTCGCTTGATCTCGATGACCGCGCCTCTTCCGCCACGGTCGACAGCTATACGCTCGGCGCCTATGCGGGCGGTGCATGGGATGCCTTCTCGCTCAAGGGCGGCGTGGCCCACAGCTGGCACAGCCTCGATACGTCGCGCTCGGTGGCGTTCGCAGGCTTTTCGGACAGTCTGTCGGCTTCCTACAATGCCCGGACGTTCCAGGCCTACACGGAGGCGGCTTATAGCGTCGAATACGGCAAAGCCCGGTTCGAGCCCTTCGCCAATCTCGCCTATGTCCATCTGAACACGGACGGTTACACCGAGAGCGGCGGCGATGCGGCCCTGACGGCGTCGGGAAGCAGCAGTAACGCCACCTTCACGACACTTGGCATCAGGGGTGAGACGCAAGTCTACCTCGGCGGCCTGAACGCCAGGCTCTCCGGCGGGCTTGGCTGGCGCCATGCCTTCGGCGATACGCCGACCGCGACGCAAAGCTTCTCCGCTGGCGGCGATGCCTTCACCGTCACCGGGGTGCCGCTCGCCCGCGATACGCTGGTGCTTGATGCCGGGTTTACGTTGGATCTGACCGATAGTGCCACGCTCGGCCTCTCTTATAACGGTCAGCTTGGCTCGGGCCTTGCCGACCACAGCGCCAAGGCCAGCCTCAATGTTCGCTTCTAAGAGAAGCGCCATGGCCCGGGCTGTCGGCGCTCGGGTTCCACGATAACAGCCGGATCACAATGATCGGCCGCCGCCTCCCTCTGGCGGCGGCCATTTTTTCAACGATGGACCACTCAATGCCTATCTCCACCAAACATCACATCATCTCTTCGCTCACCATGATGGTTGTTGCCGCCCTGACCGTGCCGGCACCAGCCCAAGAGGTGAGCTTGCCCGGCGGCGCCAGCACCCTGAACGAAACCCACGGCGCCTGGACCGTCACTTGCGCGATTGCCACACAAGGCGATGGCGAACGGGCTAAGCGTTGCGCTTTGTCTCAGACCCAGTTGCACGGCCAGACACGCCAACGCGCTCTCGCCATAGAACTGCTCCCTGAGGAGGACGGCGTGGATGGCACGCTCGTTCTTCCGTTCGGTCTCGCTCTCGCTTCGGGCGTCACCTATCAACTCGACGAGGGCGAGGCCGGCGCGCCGCAGCATTTTCGCACCTGCCTTCCCGCCGGTTGCCTGATCGACATCGCTTTCGACGCCCGCACCGTGGCGAGCCTCAAGACCGGCGACGTTCTGAAGGTCAAGGCCACCGCCGATGGCGGACAGGAGATGGTGCTCTCCATCTCGCTCACCGGCTTTTCCAGCGCCTATGACCGCGTCGTGGCGTTGACGCCATAAGGAGGAAAGATTGCCATGAACGCTCCGACCCCGACCATCCCGGCCGCCGATGCGACGCGGGAAAGTTACGGCGATTGGCTCCTCACCTGCGCCAATCAACATCTGGACGGTCAGATCCGCCGGGTAATCGTGCTTTCCCAGGAGCAGTTTCATAAGGAGACCCGCCAGAGGGTTCTGGCCGTGGAATTGCGCTGGGAAGCCAAGAGCGCCAAAGGGAGCTTGGTTCTACCCTTCGGCCTTCATATTCCCGAGGGCGCGCGGCTCGTCCTCGATGGTGAAAACTCCTTCGCCACGCTCTCTTTCCACACCGCCTTGCCGATCGGGATCGTGGCCAATCTCGAATTCGATGGGAAAGCTCTAGCCGCTCTTTCAAAGGGCAAGCTTCTCAAAATCGAGGCTGTCACCCACGACACCGGGCAGGAGGTCAATCTCGCGGTCTCCCTCAAGGGCTTCGCCACCGCTTTCGCCCGCATGGAGGCATTGGCGCGATGATCATGATCGTTTTTCCAGTTTTGCCTTGCCTCTTTGTTCTCCAGGCCATCTCCGGCATTTCCCAGGACATGGTTGAGCACGAAAGCGTATCGTTCCCGGTAAGCGGCTGAGGAAGGCCCTTCTTGAGGCGCCGCCGTTCCGGCAAGCCGTCGCCCGAAGGTGAGGCGCGTATTGCACGGCGCGGGCAGCTTCTGGGCGCGCGTATTCCGCTCGTCGCATTTGATCCAGGCCGTGGCGGTCGGCGAGCATCTGAATATCCGCCATGCCGCCGCCGCGCTCGGCGCCAGCCAATCCTCGGTCAGCACGCGAATCATGCAGCTTGAGGAGACGCTCGGCATCCGCCTCTTCGAGCGACGCCATCGTGGGGTTCTGGTAACCGAGGCCGGGCGCCAGTTTCTGACGGATGTCCGCGCGGGTCTTGAGCAACTCGACCATGCGGTGAAGTCGGCGGGTGCCATCGGAAAGGGCAAGGTCGGCCGCCTGCGCATCGGCGTGCCGACGACGATCTCCACCGGCTTCCTCGCGGAACGCGTCAAACGCTATCGCGAAGAATGGCCTGATATCGAGCTGGATTTCTTCGATGGCCGGGTGCGCGACGCCATTGCTGAAGTGCGCGAGGGGAAACTGGATGTCGCCTTCGTGGCGGGCGTTCCCAACCCGCCCGACTGCCATTGCAAGGTGCTCTGGTCCGAGCCGCTTCTCGCTGCACTGCCTTCGACCGACGCCAGAGTGGAATGCGGTGGCCTGTGCTGGCGCGATCCCGTCGAAGACCAGTTTCTCGTGCGCAGCGGCGGAACCGGGCCGGAAATCCATGAAGGGATCGTTCGCCGCTTCGAGGAACACGGCTGTCTCGCCCGCGTAAAGCGCTGCGATGTTGACCGCTGCACGCTGATGTCGATGGTGGCGCAGGGCCTGGGCGTAACCATATGCGGCGAATCCATCAGCGCGCTCGGCTGCCCCGGCATTACGTTCCTGCGCCTCTTGGGCGAGCAACAGGTCAAGTTCGGCGCAGTCTGGTCCCCGCATAATTCCAGCAAGGCACTCCGCCATTTGCTCGAACTGGCGCAAGCGATGAGCAGAATCTAACCCGCTGGACGAATGCGAAAGCATGGTACGATGCCGCCCGGCGACTACCTCAAATTGCCACCTCCAGCGAATGTCGGTATCGGTAGTTGCGAGCCCGTGCAACCATATTGCCAATGAACCGGCCAAGTTCTGGACTACGCCGGTCACACAACCATTTCAGATACGGTTCAAACTAGAAGATGGTGCGGACGACGGGACTCGAACCCGTACTCTCAAAGAGAAGCAGATTTTCGTACCACTTCGACTTTCGCCGCCGCCTTTCGGCGTTCGTGGTCTGGACTGTCCCTTCGCCTTGGCCCGAAGGCTTTAGGCGCCGCCCGTCCAGTCTCTACACCTTCCCTCAGAGGAGGGCTTGGCTCGGGATTGGCCTAGGACATTTGCCCGTTAGCGTTCCCCGAATTTGAGCGGTTCTACTCCACGGATTTCCCCGCGGGCACTCCAATTTTCCAAAGTCTGCTGCGTCTACCGATTTCGCCACGTCCGCATGTTGCCGTCGATTCTAACCTAGATCACTGCACCTATGCTGCACCTAGCGCCGAATCGCCTGTTTTCCTCCGAGAAAAACAACGCCTCCTAAGGCCTTGTATAACCTATCTTTTCCCTGCCGCGAACTTTTTTGTGAGATGGTAGAAAAAAGAGTTTTTAAGTCCCTTGCGTCTACCAGTTTCGCCACGTCCGCACGCCTTTTCTTTCAAACACTTGATGGATTCGGTCAAGTCAATGTTTGCAGTTGGGTTTGCAGCCGGCGCTTTTGATGCGCATTTTTTGAAACGGAACTGGAAAAGCCGGCTCAAGATTGGCAAACTCGGCGAAACATGGAGTCGTCCTTTGCCCCCCACCCGCGAAACATCTGCCGAAAAGGCCAAATCGCAGCCGAAATCCTGGGTCGAGGTGGCCCCGCTGCTCGTCGATGTGGCGATGGGGCGAAAATATGCCGATCTCGTCGTACGCAACGGGCGGCTGGTCAGCGTCTATTCCGGCGAGATCATCGCCGGCATCGATATTGCGGTGGCCGGCGGGCGGTTCGCCTATGTCGGCCATGATGCGGCGCATTGCATCGGGCCTACGACCAAGGTGGTCGATGCCGCAGGGCGCTATCTCGTGCCGGGACTTTGCGACGCGCATATGCATGTCGAAAGCGGCATGGTGACGGTGACGGAATTCACCCGCGCCGTCATTCCGCACGGCACCACGTCGATGTTCATCGATCCGCATGAGATCGCCAATGTGCTGGGGCTGGAAGGCGTGCGGCTGATGCATGACGAGGCATTGGCCATGCCTGTTAACGTCATGGTGCAGATGCCGAGCTGTGTTCCATCGGCGCCAGGGCTGGAGAATGCCGGGGCCACGATTGGTGCAGCCGAAGTCGCCGAGGCGATGACGTGGCCGAATATTGTCGGGCTTGGCGAGGTGATGAATTTTCCGGGCGTCTCGGCAAATGACGCCACGATGCGTGGCGTGATCGACGCGACGGTGAAGGCCGGAAAGACGGTGGGCGGGCATTTTGCTTCGCCGAAACTTGGCCGCGCCTTTCACGGCTATGTCGCGGGCGGGGCGGAGGACGATCATGAGGGTACGCGCGTCGAGGATGCGATTGCCCGCGTCCGCCAGGGCATGCGCGCCATGCTGCGGCTCGGCTCCGCCTGGTACGATGTGGCGAGCCAGATCAAGGCGGTGACGGAGCAGGGGCTCGATCCGCGCAATTTCATCCTTTGCACCGATGACAGCCATTCCGGCACGCTGGTGCAGGAGGGGCATATGGACCGGGTGGTGCGCCACGCCATCGCGCAGGGGCTGAAGCCGGTGACGGCGATCCAGATGGCGACGATCAACACCGCGCAGCATTTTCGCATGGAGCGCGAGATCGGCTCGATCACGCCGGGGCGGCTGGCTGATTTCCTGATCGTTTCCGATTTGCCGGCGCTGGTGGTGGACCGGGTCTATGGACGCGGCGTGCTTCTGGCCGAAAAGGGCAAGCTTCTCGCCGACATACCGGCCTATGATTATCCCGCGAGCGCCAAGAACACGGTCAAGCTTGGCCGCAAGCTTTTCGCGAAAGACTTCGACATCGCAGCGCCGAAGCCCGGCAAACATGTGACCGCGCGGGTCATCGGCGTCATCGAGAATCAGGCGCCGACGCGGGCGCTGGAAGCGGAGTTGTCCGTCAGCGACGGTATCGTGGGCATGGACCGGCGCAACGATGTCTGCCAGATCGCGCTGGTCGAGCGCCACAAGGGAACGGGCGGCGTCACCAACGGGTTCGTCTCCGGCTTCGGCTATACGCTCGATTGCGCGCTGGCCTCGACGGTGGCGCATGACAGCCACCATATGATCGTCGTCGGCACCAACAAGGACGATATGGCCAAGGCCGCCAATCGCCTCGGCGAGGTGGGCGGTGGCGTCGTGCTGTTCTCGAAGGGGCGCGAACTGGCGATGGTCGAGATGCCGATCGCCGGGCTCATGTCGGATGAGCGGGCCGAGCGGGTGGCCGCCAAGGCCGACAAGCTGGTCAATGCGATGCGGGCGATGGGCTGCACGCTCAACAACGCCTATATGCAGCATTCGCTTCTGGCGCTGGTGGTCATCCCGGAATTGCGCATATCGGATATCGGCATCATCGATGTCCGCACATTCCAGAAAGTCGACTTGTTTCCATGACCAATTTCGTCAGGAGCGTCGAACGCGCCACCAATGGGATGCGCGCGCTTTTTCCCGAGACGCCATTGCAGATCAACGACTATCTCTCGCGCAAATATGGTGCCGAGATCTGGCTGAAACGCGAGGATCTTTCGCCGGTTCGCTCCTACAAGATCAGGGGCGCGTTCAATTTCATCTCCGCCGCACTTCTGAAGTGCGCGCCGGATACGGTCTTCGTCTGCGCCTCGGCCGGCAATCACGCGCAGGGCTTCGCCTTCATCTGCCGGCATTTCGGACGCCATGGCGTGGTGTTCATGCCGGTGACGACGCCGCAGCAGAAGATCGACAAGACGCGGGCATTCGGCGGGGAGTTCATCGAGATACGGCTGATCGGCGATATTTTCGATGAGTGCTATGCCGCCGCGCAAACCTATGCGAGCGAGAAGGGCGGGATGATGGTGCCGCCTTTCGACCATGCCGAGATCATCGCCGGGCAGGCGACGGTGGCGCATGAGATCGCGATGGGGCTTCCCGATGGCGAAAAGCCTGATTTGATGATCCTGCCGGTCGGCGGCGGCGGGCTTTCGGCTGGTGTGACCCGCTATCTGACCGAGCTTGGCTGGAAAACGCGCTTCCGCTTTGTCGAGCCGAAAGGCGCGCCGAGCCTGAAGCGCAGCCTCGAAGCGGGCAAGCGGGTGAAGCTCGGCAAGGTCGACAATTTCGTCGATGGAGCGGCGGTGGCCGAGATCGGCAAGGAAAACTTCAAGCTTCTCAAAGGCTTCGACGCGGATTCTGTGGTTTTGATTCCGGAAAACCGGCTGTGCGGAACCATCACCGAAATGCTCAATATCGAAGGCGTGGTTCTGGAGCCGGCCGGCGCGCTGGCGATCGACGCGCTGAAGGATTTCAAGAAGAGCGAGTTGAAGGGCAAGCGGGTCGTCCTTGTCGTCTCCGGCGGCAATTTCGATTTCGAGCGGCTGCCCGACGTGAAGGAGAGGGCGCTGCGCTATGAAGGCCTGAAGAAATATTTCGTCTTCCGCTTTCCCCAGAGGCCGGGCGCGCTGCGTTCATTCCTCGATCTTATGGGGCCGGACGACGATATCGCGCGGTTCGAATATCTGAAGAAATCGGCGCGCAATTTCGGCTCGGTGCTGATCGGCATAGAGACGAAGCATGCGGACAATTTCCTCACGTTGAACAAGCGTTTTGAAGAATCGGGCTGGTCCTATCAGGATATCACCGACAATGAAGTGCTGGCGGATTTCATTATTTGATGGGGCTTTGGGCAGGGCTAATGCGATTCCAGTTTTGGCGGAATCGCCAAGCATCCCCCTCATCCGACCGCGTTTCTGACCAAAGGTGAACTGCTTTAGCGCATATGGAATGGATGCGATTGCCCTGGCTTCCAGGGAGGGCCCGCTTTTCCGCACCGCACAATAAAACATTTGCATTTCCGCACAAACACCTCCATATGACGCAAAGGCGCTTGGGCCGGATCGAACTGGCTTTCCCATAGCACGGACTACGTTGCGTCTGACTTTCTGCCCGCGGAATAAGCTGCAGGCCGGAAAGGGTTCCGGAGTCGATGGCTTCGGGCACGGCAGCGCAAGTCGCGTGGGGGACAACATGTTCCAGCGCTTCGTCGTTTACAGAAAAAGAATTGTCGGCAGGTTGCGCCTGCCGCTCGACGTTTTGCGGACCGGAGATAATCCGGCGTCCGCTAGAGAAGAGATTAAATTGGAAAATACTGAAACGGGCGGCTTTGCCGCATTGGGCATTGCCGGCGTGCTTCTGAAAGCCACGGAAAATGCCGGCATGACGGAACCGAAGCCGATCCAGCGGCAGTCGATCCCCGCACAGATCGAAGGCCGGGACATTCTCGGCATCGCACAGACCGGATCGGGCAAGACGGCGGCGTTCAGCCTGCCGATCCTGTCGAAGATCATCGGCCTTGGCGACAAGCGCCGGGCCAAGACGGCGCGTGCGCTGATCCTTGCCCCGACGCGCGAACTCGCGGTGCAGATCGAAGAGACGATCCGCATGCTGTCGAAAGGCGCGCATGTCTCCACAGCGCTTGTTCTCGGCGGCGTATCGCGCCTGTCGCAGATCAAGAAGATGCAGCCCGGCGTCGATGTTCTCGTCGCCACGCCAGGCCGGCTGACGGATCTGGTGCGGGAAAACTGCATCGATCTTTCCGATACGCGCTGGCTGGTGCTCGACGAAGCCGACCGTATGCTCGACATGGGCTTCATCAACGATGTGAAGCGCATCGCCAAGGCGACGCGCAAGGACCGCCAGACGGCGCTTTTCTCGGCCACCATGCCGCAGGAAGTGGCCTCGCTCGCGGCCGGCCTGTTGCATGATCCCGTGCGCGTCGAGGTCGCTCCGCAGGGTACGACCGTGGCCGAAGTCACCCAGGTTCTGCATCCTGTCGTGACCAAGGAAAAGAAGCGCGTCCTGTCGGGCATGCTGACGGACCCGGCGATGGCCTCGGTCATCGTCTTCACCCGCACCAAGCATGGCGCCGACGCCGTGACCCGCAATCTGGAGCGCGATGGCTACAATGTCGCCGCGATCCACGGCAACAAGTCGCAGAATGCGCGCCAGCGCGCTCTCAACGGCTTCAAGGCCGGTTCGGTGCGCATTCTCGTGGCGACGGATATCGCGGCGCGCGGCATCGACGTGGTGGGTATCAGCCATGTCGTCAATTACGATCTGCCCGACGAGCCGGAAAGCTATGTGCATCGTATCGGCCGCACCGGGCGCAACGGCGCTAGCGGAGCCGCGATCACGCTTTACGATCCGGGCGCCGAGAATGCCAAGCTCAGGGCGGTGGAACGGGTGATCCGCATGAAGCTTCCGATGAAGGATGCGCCGGCCGCGGTGGGTCCGGTGCCGGTCGGGCCAAGCACGGAACGTGCCGAAACGTCTACCCAGCGATCGTCCGACAATCGCAACAGGTCGAAATCCGGCCAGAAGTCCGGTCAGAAATTTGGCCAAAAGCCAGGTCAGCGCGACAATGCGAGGTCTGGCGGCGAACGCCGCGAGGCTATCTGGACCAATGACGGGGCCGGCCGGGACAGCACGAGCGACCAGCGCGGTCCGCAGAAGAAGAGGCCGTTCCGCCGCAAGAGCCGTGCCGCCTGAGCCAAGGCTGCCTGATGGTTTTCGAAGACTGTCAATATGAAGCCCCGTTGCGCGCGATCGCAGCGGGGCTTTTTTTGGTGAAGCGGTTCCTATTTTGATGGAATCGCCTGGTCTCGAGCTCTGCCGTCGAAGCAGTGAATCCACACCCCCCTCTGGCCTGCCGGCCATCTCCCCCTCAAGGGTGGAGATTAGCTATGATTTCCGTTTTCGCTAATCGCCAACGCAGCAGAATAGGGCTTCGTCTTTGATGTCAGCTAATCTCCACCCTTGAGGGGGAGATGGCCGGCAGGCCAGAGGGGGGTATGACGCACCAGCGCTTCTATTTAAAGTGAACCGCTCTCGAGGCCGTAGAAGCCGGGCCGCGTTCCGGAAAACAATCTGCATTCGCAAGAATTTGTTCACTCGGTGCTTGAACGGTGCAGCACCTGTCAATAGTTTCGCGACAAATGATAATGGAATAGGATATTTGCGATGCTGGATACAGTGATCGACGCGATCGGGAATACGCCGCTGATAAGGCTGAGACACGCATCGGAGATCACCGGCTGCGACATCTACGGCAAGGCGGAGTTCCTCAATCCAGGGCAATCGGTCAAGGACCGCGCCGCGCTCTACATCATTCGCGATGCGGAGCGAAAGGGGTTGTTGAAGCCCGGCGGCGTCATCGTCGAGGGAACGGCCGGCAATACCGGCATCGGTCTCACCATGGTCGCCAAGGCGCTGGGTTATCGCACGGTCATCGTCATTCCCGAGACGCAAAGCCAGGAAAAGAAGGATGCGCTGCGCCTGCTCGGCGCGGAGCTGATCGAGGTGCCGGCGGTTCCCTACAAAAATCCCAACAATTACGTGCGCCTGTCGGGCCGGCTTGCCGAACAGCTTGCAAAGAGCGAGCCATCGGGGGCGATCTGGGCCAATCAGTTCGACAATCAGGCGAACCGCGATGCGCATATCGAGACGACGGCTGAGGAGATCTGGCGCGATACGGACGGCAAGGTCGACGGGTTCATCTGCGCGGTCGGCTCGGGCGGGACGCTTGCGGGCGTCGGCATGGGGCTCAAGGCGAAGAACGACAAGATCAAGATCGGTCTCGCCGATCCCTATGGGGCGTCGCTTTATTCCTGGTACACCGATGGGGAATTGAAATCTGAGGGCAGCTCGATCACCGAGGGAATCGGGCAGGGCCGCGTCACGGCAAATCTGGAAGGTTTCACGCCGGATTTCGCCTATCGGATATCGGACCGGCAAGCGCTGGAGATCGTCTTCGATCTGGTGGGGCAAGAGGGGCTCTGCCTCGGCGGTTCATCGGGCATCAACATTGCAGGCGCAATCAAGCTGGCGCGGGATATGGGACCGGGCCACACCATCGTCACCGTGCTGTGCGATTATGGCAACCGTTATCAGTCGAAGATGTTCAATCCCGATTTCCTGCGCTCGAAGGAATTGCCTGTTCCCGGCTGGCTGGAAACGCAGACGGATATTCCCGTTCCATACGAGGTGCAGTGATGGCTTACGAGACGAAAGCGCTTTTCCGTGACGATGCCTATCTGTCGACGGCGGAGGGATCGGTGGTTGCCGTCAATGATCGCGGCGGTATCATTCTTGACAGCACGAATTTCTACGCCACATCGGGCGGCCAACCCGGCGATATCGGTCATTTCGAACGCGCCGACGGTTCCGCTATCCAGATCGCGGCCACGGTGACGGGCGAGACCAAGAGCGAGATCATCCACATTCCGGCAGAGGGACAGGCGGCGCTCGCTATCGGTGAAAAACTGGTGCTGCATGTGGACTGGGCGCGGCGCTATCGCCTGATGCGGATGCATACGGCGTGTCACCTGCTTTCGGTTGTCTGCCCGTTTCCGATCACCGGCGCTGCCGTCGGTGATGAGGAAAGCCGGATCGACTTCGACCTGCCCGATCCTTCATACACGAGGGAAAACGTGACCGAACGGCTGATGGAAATGGTCAGGGCGAATGCGCCCATATCAACGCGCTGGATCAGCGATGCGGAGTTGGCAGGCAATCCCGGACTGATAAAGTCGAAGAATGTCCGCCCGCCCATGGGCAATGGCCAGATCCGGCTTGTCGTCATCGGCGAGGACGGGGCGGTCGATTCGCAGCCCTGCGGCGGCACGCATGTGTCGGAGACGCAGGAAGTGGGGGATATCCATATCGGCAAGATCGAGAAGAAGGGCAAGGAAAACCGGCGGTTCCGCATCCGCTTCGGCAGCCTGCCATTGCTTTAGCCGCACGACCTTACCGGGAAGTCTGCAACTTTCGGGATCATACTCAGGAGAGTGATATGAGCGAGAAAAGTCCTTTCGTCGTTTCGTCCGATTGGCTCGAGCAGCGCTTGAGCGAGCCCGGCCTCTCCATCATCGACGCTTCCTGGTATCTGCCGGCGCAGAACCGTGATCCACGGGCGGAGTACGATGCCGCGCATATTCCGGGCGCTGTGTTCTTCGATCAGGACCAGATCGCAGATCATTCTTCCGGTCTGCCGCACACCATTCCGTCGGAGACGGATTTCGAGCAGGAAGTGAGCAGCATGGGCGTCACCGCTGGCGATACGATCGTCGTCTATGACGGTCCCGGCATGTATACGGCGCCGCGTGTGTGGTGGCTGTTCCGGATCATGGGGGCGGATAAGGTTTTCGTGCTCGACGGCGGGTTGGACCGGTGGAAGGCGGAAGGGCGCCCGGTCACCGCGGAGGTGACGAAGATCGCGCCTTCGACCTTCATCGCCAAACGCAACATGAATGGGGTGGCGAGCTTTCAAAAGATGCGGGAGATCGTCGGGGACGGCTCGGTACAGATCGCCGATGCGCGCGGTCCTGGCCGGTTCAGCGGCGAGGAGCCGGAACCGCGCGCGGGCATGCGCTCCGGTCATATGCCGGGAGCGCGCAACGTTCCGGTGGCGAGCCTTTCGCAAAACGGCGAATTGAAGGATATCGATGCGTTGAAGAAGGTCTTCGACGAGGCCGGTGTCGATCTGTCGAAACCCGTGGTGACGAGCTGCGGTTCCGGTGTGACGGCGGCGGTGATCACGCTTGCGTTGCAATCGCTCGGCCATAAGGACAATCTGCTCTATGACGGCTCGTGGAGCGAATGGGGCAGCCGCGCCGACACGCCGGTGGAAACAGGCCCGGCTCAAGCAGGCAAAGCAAAATAGAGATGGCAAACGGGTCCAATAAACTAACCGCGCGGATCACCTATCTGGAGATGACCGAGCACAGCACGGTTTCCGTACCAACGCCCGTTGGCATCAGGCTGGCGATCATGCGCGCGAGCGACATGCCGGTGCATTATTACCGCTATCTCTACGAGCAGGTCGGCAAGCCGCATCACTGGATGATGCGGCGAAAACAGAGCGACGCCGAGGTTTCAGCGACAATCCATGCCGAGACCACCGAAATCCACGTGCTTTATGCCGATGGCTCGCCGGCGGGCTTCGCCGAACTGAATCTGGTGCGTATGCCGGAAGAGGCGGAGATCCTGTATTTCGGCCTGGTACCGGATTTTCAGGGGCGGGGGCTTGGACGCTTCTTCCTTGCAGAAACGATCGCTGCGGCCTGGTCGCGCGGGCCGCAGAAGGTGACGATCCACACCAATTCGCTCGACAGCCCGCGCGCACTCCAGCTCTACCAGAAGATGGGCTTCACGCCGGTCAGCTGGTCGGAAGAGGACGTCGAGACCTGGGATTAGGCCCTCTTATTTCCCGACAGATCGCGCTCATTGGCTGCGGCCAGCCGGGGATGCGGGTGCACGGCGGCAACGGGTAGATCGCTATCGTCGAAGACGACGCAGTTCCGGCCACGCTGCTTGGCCTGATAAAGGCATTTGTCCGCCTTGCTCAGCACTTGCGAGTTCGATTCATGCTTGGGCGCCATGGCGCATCCGATACTGATCGTCAGCGGGTATATCTGGTTGGCCGACGTATAAAAGGGCGCATTTTCCACCTCGGAACGTATCCGTTCAGCTAGGCGCAATGCGGTCTCGCGTGATGCGGCGGGCAGGAAGATGCAGAATTCCTCGCCACCGATCCTGCCGACGATATCCCCCTTGCGGGTCACGTTCTGCAGCGCGAATGCGATGATCTTGAGCGCGCGGTCGCCGATTGCGTGGCCGTGGGTATCGTTGATGCTCTTGAAGTGATCGGCATCAATGACGAGGACCGCCCCGGTCTCGACGCGCGAGCGGCTGATCTTCATGGCGTCGAAAAAGGTGCCGCGGTTGAGCAGGCCCGTCATGTGATCGATCCTGGATTTCGCCTGCAATTGCCGATGGGCCAGGCTCAGTTCCCGCAACGCCACCTTCAGTTTGTGATTCTGCATATAAGTGTAGAGCGCATTGGGAAAGGCGGTGACGGTGGGAAGGACGGCGGTCATGAGCAGTGGAAAGAGTGTGATTTCAGCACCTATCCACAACAGCACGGCACAGGTGACCAGTTCACAAAAGGCAACGACGGCCAAGGTCATCAAAAATGCCTTCAGTAAAGCGGTGTTCATGCTTTTCTAGCCCCCAAGATTTCATTGCGGGGCTGATATAGGAACACTCGCGTGAACCCTCCATGAACGGGAAATAAACGGTTTGTTGAGTGGCGGCTTAAAGGCGCGTCGTCGGAAAGCTTGCTAAAAGCTTGACATACTCATGTATGTTTAAAATTTAGGCACATGGCGGAAGAGGCGCATAATAAACCAACATGATGTCCCTGTTTTCCTGACGTCCCCAGGCTTGCTTTATCAGGCGCTGGCCAAACACCTTATAAAACAACGATAAGCGGACTTCTCCCGATTTGGCACAACAGTTGCTTTGGTAGCTGAGGTTCAACCAAAACACTGGAGATGAAAAAACATGAGGGGCATGACCGCAAGTTTCACGAAATCCCTGGCCGCCGCGGCAATAGCGGCCGGCCTTGCCTGGCCATCCCTGGCGCAGGCTCAGGAAGAAACGATCAAGATCGGCATCCTGCATTCCTTGTCCGGCACCATGGCGATTTCTGAGACGACGCTGAAGGACGCCATGCTGATGCTCATCGACGAGCAGAACAAGAAGGGCGGCGTGCTGGGCAAGAAGCTCGAAGCGGTTGTCGTCGACCCGGCGTCGGACTGGCCGCTTTTTGCCGAAAAGGCGCGCGACCTGATCTCCAAGGACAAGGTCGCCGCGGTTTTCGGTTGCTGGACCTCGGTTTCGCGTAAATCGGTGCTTCCGGTCTTCGAGGAACTCGACAATATTCTCTTCTATCCCGTCCAGTATGAGGGCGAGGAAAGCCAGCGCAATGTGTTTTACACGGGTGCCGCGCCGAACCAGCAGGCCATTCCGGCCGTCGATTATCTGATGAGTGAAGAGGGCGGCTCGGTGAAGCGCTGGGTGCTCGCCGGCACCGACTATGTCTACCCGCAGACCACCAACAAGATTCTCGAGGCCTATCTCAAATCCAGGGGCGTCGCCGCTGAAGACATCATGATCAACTACACGCCTTTCGGTCATTCCGATTGGCAAACGATCGTCACCGACATCAAGAATTTCGGTTCGGCGGGCAAGAAGACCGCTGTGGTCTCGACCATCAATGGCGATGCCAACGTTCCGTTCTATAAGGAATTGGCCAATCAAGGCGTCAAGGCGGAAGATATCCCGGTCATCGCTTTCTCGGTCGGCGAGGAAGAGCTTGCCGGTCTCGATGCCGGTCCGCTGGTCGGCCATCTCGCCGCGTGGAATTATTTCCAGTCGGTCGATACCGACGCCAATGCCGAGTTCATCGATGCTTGGCGCGCCTATACCAAGAACGACAGCCGCGTGACCAACGATCCGATGGAAGCGCATTACATCGGCTTCAACATGTGGGTCAAAGCGGTCGAGAAGGCCGGCACGACCGAGCCCGACAAGGTGATCGACGCGATGATCGGCGTTTCGGTGCCCAATCTCTCCGGCGGCTATTCCGCGATGATGCCGAACCACCATATCACCAAGCCGGTGCTGATCGGCGAGATCCAGGAGGATGGGCAGTTCGAAACCGTCTGGGAAACGCCGGGCCTCGTGCCGGGTGACGCATGGTCGGATTACCTGCCCGACTCCAAGGAGCTGATCGCCGATTGGCGTTCGCCGATGTCCTGCGGCAATTTCAATGTCGCGACCGGAAAGTGCGGCGGCAAGGGTATGAACTGAGGCTGACGGGGATTGCGAGGGGCGGGCGAGGGCGCTTGCCCCTCATCTGCCTGCCTCTCCCCGGTTTTGCCTGGGGAAGGTGAGGGCCAGTCCCAGGCGTTAGCTCAGCGATACCTATTCCCAACTGAAAAGGCCAATGATGCCTGTTTTCCGAATTCTTCGCCTCGTCATTCTCCTGATCGCGGTCATGGCTGCGCCGGTGCGCGCCGATGATGCGGCGTTGCGGACCATGCTCAACGGCCTGGCCGATGCCGATGGTTTTGCCGCCATCGAAACGATCGTTGGAGATATCGCGGCGACAGGGGATCCGAAGGCCGAGACCGCGCTCACCGCGCTTTCATCGGGCGATCTTTATGTGCGCAAGGCCGACAAGACCGTGCTGATCGGCAAACGCAAGAGCGGCGGCTATCTTCTCACCGATCCGCTGACCGGCGAGGCTGCCGGTGAAGCCAAACGGGGTGAAGTCGAGAAGATCAAGGTCAACAATACGCTGCGCCGGGTGGTGCGCGATGCGCTGGGCGGGCTGACGCTTGCCTCCGCCGATCCGCGCGCGCGGCTCAACGCTGCCGAAACCATTTTCAAGTCAGGCGACGCCGGCGCCATTCCAGCGCTCGACGCGGCGCTCGCGCGCGAAACCGATCCTGCCGTCAAGGAACGGCTGACGGAGGCGCGGGCCTCGGCGATACTCAAAGCGCAAGCGCCGGCGGCGGAAACGACGACGGCTCTGGAAATCATCGCCGGACGCGGCGACCGGGAAGCCCTGTCGCTGCTCAAATCCTATGAAGCGGGTGCGCAGGGAGAGCTCAAGGATGCGGCCGCGTCGTCGATCGCCAAGATCGAGCAGACGCTGGCCTTCTGGGCGGCGGGACAGAACGTCTGGTACGGGATTTCACTTGGATCGGTTCTGCTCCTGGCAGCTGTCGGCCTTGCGATCACCTTCGGCGTCATGGGGGTCATCAACATGGCGCATGGCGAAATGGTGATGATCGGCGCTTACACCACCTTCGTGGTACAGGACCTGATCCGGCAATATCGCCCTGACATGTTCGACTGGTCGCTGCCCATCGCCCTGCCGCTGGCCTTCCTGGTTTCGGCGGCGGTGGGTCTCATCATCGAGCGCAGCATCATCCGTTTTCTCTATGGGCGTCCGCTGGAGACGCTGCTTGCCACATGGGGCGTGTCGCTGGTGTTGCAGCAGGCAGTGCGCAGCCTGTTCGGTCCGACGAACCGCGAGGTCGGCAATCCGTCGTGGATGTCGGGCGCGTTCCAACTCGGCGAACTGACCATCACCTGGAACCGGCTGTGGATCGTCGTCTTCGCGCTGATCGTCTTCGCCTTGCTTCTCTATGTGCTGAACCGTACCGCGCTCGGCCTGCAGATGCGGGCGGTGACGCAGAACCGCCGCATGGCGTCGTCTATGGGCATCCGCACGCCATGGGTCGACGCGATGACCTTCGCGCTCGGCTCCGGCATTGCGGGCGTCGCCGGCGTGGCGCTGTCGCAGATCGACAATGTGTCGCCAGATCTCGGGCAGGGATACATCATCGACAGTTTCATGGTGGTGGTGTTCGGCGGTGTCGGCAATCTGTGGGGCACGCTGGTCGGCGCTTTCACGCTCGGTGTGCTCAACAAGTTCCTCGAGCCCTATGCGGGCGCGGTGCTGGGCAAGATTGCGGTGCTGATCCTCATCATCCTTTTCATCCAGAAGCGGCCGCGCGGGCTATTCGCACTTAAGGGAAGGGCGGTGGAGGCATGAACAATTTGAAACCCGAAATAATGTGGGCGCGGGTTAACCCCCCTCTGGCCTGCCGGCCATCTCCCCCTCAAGGGGGGAGATTAGCCGATATAGACGTGGGCACTCACTCTTCGAGGGCTGTGATTTATGCCAACATCAATGAAGGCTTAATCTCCCCCCTTGAGGGGGAGATGGCCGGCAGGCCAGAGGGGGGTGAGCGGGCAGGCGGCGATTTCAATCAATATTGGGCGGAGGCGCAATGATCAGCCGTTTTCTCGCAGGCGGCCTGGAGCGCCGCATCAATATATTGCTGGCGATCCTCATTGCCGCCGCCGTGCTGGTGCCGGTCCTGCATTTGGCGGTTCCGGCGTCGAGCCCCCTGCATATGCCGACCTATGCCGTCGCGCTTTTCGGAAAATACCTGACCTATGCGCTTCTGGCGCTGGCGCTCGATCTCGTATGGGGTTTCTGCGGCATTCTCTCGCTGGGTCACGCGGCCTTCTTCGCGCTCGGCGGCTATGCCATGGGCATGTATCTGATGCGCCAGATCGGCGCGCGTGGCGTCTACGGCAATCCGGACCTGCCGGATTTCATGGTCTTCCTCAACTGGAAGGAACTGCCGTGGTTCTGGCATGGCTTTGACCATTTCTGGTTCGCCATGCTGATGGTCATGGTGGTGCCGGGTCTGCTCGCCTTCGTCTTCGGCTGGTTCGCCTTCCGCTCGCGCGTCACCGGCGTCTATCTCTCGATCATCACCCAGGCGCTGACCTATGCGCTGATGCTGGCCTTCTTCCGCAACAATATGGGCTTCGGCGGCAATAACGGCCTGACCGATTTCAAGGATATTCTAGGCTTTAACATCCAGGCCGATGCGACGCGCTCGGCGCTCTTTGCCGCAAGCGCGCTGGCGCTGGCGCTGGGCGTCCTCGTCACCTCGGCGCTGGTACGCTCCAAATATGGCAAGCTGTTGATCGCGGCGCGCGACGCGGAAAGCCGCATGCGCTTTCTCGGCTACAGGCCTGAAAACATCAAGCTTTTCGCCTTCACCCTTTCCGCCATCATGGCCGGGATTGCCGGGGCGCTCTACGTGCCGCAGGTCGGCATCATCAATCCCGGCGAGTTCGCACCGGCCAATTCCATCGAGGTGGTGGTGTGGACGGCGGTCGGCGGCCGCGGCACCATCATCGGCCCGATCATCGGCGCGCTGATGGTCAATGGCGGAAAAAGCTGGTTCACCGGCGCTCTGCCGGAACTCTGGCTTTTCGCGCTCGGCGCGCTTTTCATCGCAACGACGCTGTTCCTGCCCAAGGGCATCGTCGGCGCTTGGGAGGGGTGGTGGAAACAGAGGCGGGAACGCGATGGCGCTGCGTCTGTTCTGCCCGCCGGCAATCCTGTCGAAAGCCCGGCGGAGTGACCATGACCATCGGTGAAACAACGACGACGAGCATTCTTTACCTCAATGGCGTTTCGGTCTCCTTTGACGGTTTTCGCGCCATCAACAATCTCTCGCTGGTGCTGGAGCCCGGCGAGATGCGCGCCATTATCGGCCCGAACGGGGCCGGCAAGACGACGATGATGGACATTATCACCGGCAAGACCCGGCCGGATGCGGGCGAAGTGTTCTTCGACGGCAAGGTGGATCTGACCAAGCATGACGAATCCGAAATCGCCATGCTGGGCATTGGCCGCAAGTTCCAGAAGCCGACGGTTTTCGAAAGCCACACGGTGGAGGACAATCTCGTGCTGGCGCTGGCCGGGCCGCGCAACGCCATACCCGCGCTGTTCCACCGCCAGACCAAGACCGAGCGCGAGCGTATCGATGCGATCCTTCAGACGATCAGGCTGGCGGCGCGGCGTAGCGAACCGGCGGCGGCGCTCAGCCATGGTCAGAAGCAATGGCTGGAGATCGGCATGCTGCTGGCGCAGGATCCGAAGCTGCTTCTGGTGGACGAGCCCGTGGCGGGCATGACGGATGCCGAGACTGAGGAGACAGCACGTCTCCTGCGCGAGATCGCGCAGACCCGTTCGGTCATCGTGGTCGAGCACGACATGCAGTTCGTCCGTGAGCTCGATGTGAAGGTCACCTGCCTGCATGAAGGCACCGTGCTGGCGGAAGGTTCGCTCGACCAGGTGAGCGGCGACAACCGTGTGATCGAGGTCTATCTGGGACGATGATGGGAAGAACCGAATGCTGAGCGTTGACAACATCTCCCTTTATTACGGTGCCGCGCAGGCGCTGCGCGGCGTCTCGATCGAGGTCCAGCCACAGAGCGTGACCTGCGTATTAGGACGCAACGGCGTCGGCAAATCGAGCATGCTGCGTGCGATCGTCGGCCACCAGCCGGTCGCATCCGGCGCTATCCGCTTCGAGGGCGCGGCACTCGACCGCAAGCCGGCCTATGACCGCGCAAGGGCCGGTATCGCCTATGTGCCGCAGGGGCGTGAGATATTCCCGCTGATGTCGGTGAAGGAAAACCTGGCGACGGGCTATGCCGCCATCAAGCCGCGCGACCGCAATGTGCCGCCTGAGGTATTCGAGCTTTTCCCGGTGCTGAAAACCATGCTCGGCCGCCGGGGAGGCGACCTCTCGGGCGGGCAGCAACAGCAACTGGCCATCGGGCGGGCGCTGGTGGCGCGGCCGAAACTGCTGGTTCTGGACGAGCCGACCGAGGGGATACAGCCTTCCATCATCAAGGATATCGGCCGCGCCATCCGTTACCTGCGCGACCAGAGCGGTCTCGCCATTCTGCTGGTCGAGCAATATCTCGATTTCTGCCGGGAACTCGCCGATCACGTCTACATCATGGATCGTGGCGAGATCGTCCATTCCGGCGATGCGGCAAGTCTCGACACGCCGGAGGTCCGGCGCTTTCTGACGGTCTGACCGCCATAATTCCCATGAAAACAAGAAAATTGGGCGGGGTTCCGTTGGAATAAGGAACCCCGCCCATATTCTTTGCGCTGCGGCTTCGCGAAGTGGAACCAATTCGCGGAGCCGGCGTTCGAGAATAGTTCCCGGGTGCGGGGCGGGAGGCAATTCCTCAGCCGAGAGAAAGGTACGATCATGGGATTTTTTTCCAAGGACATCCATTCGATGGACGATCTCTTCGTTCACACGATGCGGGATATCTATTATGCCGAAAAGCAGATCACCAAGGCGCTTCCGGAGATGATGGAGAAGACCACCAACCCGGAACTGAAGATGGGATTCCAGAAGCATCTGGGCGAAACCGAAAATCATGTGGCACGCCTGGAGGAGGCTTTCGAGCTCTATGGCATCGAGGCGAAGGGCGTCAATTGCCCGGCGATCGATGGCATCATCGAGGAGACCAATGAAATTGCAGGCGAAGTCGATGATCCGACAGTGATGGATGCGGCATTGATCGCCGCCGCCCAGGCCGTGGAGCATTATGAGATCACGCGGTACGGAACACTGATCGCATGGGCCAACGAATTGGGACGTTCCGATTGCGCGGCTCTTTTCCAACAGAACCTGGCGGAAGAAAAGGCGACGGACCAGAAGCTCACGGCGCTTGCGGAAGATAACGTCAACCGCAGAGCGGCCTGACGCCCGCAGCGCGGCGCGTCATACCGACATGAATCCGTTCCCGCTTCTCCTGCAGGAGGGGCGGGAACTTTTCCGAATATGTCTTCGCGGCTGAATTATATCCGCGGTATCAATCAATACTTTTGGTTCGTCGTAACCTGATCTTCAGAACTGGAAGCTCTTCTATATATTCCATCCATTGAATTTGGCTGCCCGAATGATGAACTGGAAACGAACCGCAGCTATTGTGATTGGGCTCATTGCTCTTGCTGCCCTTTCACATGCCGGTCTTAGCCACTGGCAAGAGCGCTTCTATTATGCGTCGGTGTCCAAGCTGGCGGCGGGCGATCCGGGGAGCATCATCCATCGCGAACGCATGAATGCGGGCATCGAAGGCGCGGAGGCATGGCGGGTGCTTTATCGCTCGACCGGATTGGAAGGCGAAGCGATCGCCGTCTCCGGGGTTGTGATCGTTCCGGTTGCGGAACCGCCGGCCGACGGCTTTCCCGTCGTCGCCTGGGCGCATCCGACCACCGGCATCGCACAGCAATGCGCTCCCTCGTTCGATCAGGACATCGGTCGAACGATCCCCGGTCTCAAGGAAATGGTGAAGAAGGGATTTGTCGTCGCCGCGACGGATTATGTGGGGCTGGGTACTGCTGGTCCTCATCCCTATCTCGTGGGGAAGAGTGCCGCCCATTCCGTGCTGAACTCGGTTCGAGCCGCCGGCGGCGTGACCCGGACGAGCCGCAAATTCGTTGTATGGGGGCATTCGCAAGGTGGCCATGCGGCGCTGTGGACAGGTCAATTATCGGCGGAATTCGCGCCCGAGCTTATCCCGCTTGGCGTTGCCGCCGCTGCGCCGGCAAGCAACCTTTCCGCTCTGTTCGAAGACGATCATGCCACGGCAGGCGGGAAAGCCTTCACAACGCTGGCCTTATTGTCCTGGTCGAAGATTTACGGGCTGGACCTTGGAAGCGTGATCGAGCCGGGTTCGCTGGCGAGCGCGCGGGTAATCGGCAAGGAGTGCATGACCAATCGTCTGGATCTGCTCATCGATGGGTGGGCGCTTCGCGGTCTGGCCAAGTCGTTTCTCAAAATCGACCCGACCAAAGTGGCTCCCTGGAGCGGCATCATCAAGGAAAACACGCCCTCCCGCATGCAGGCGGGGCTGCCGGTCCTGATCACACAAGGCACCCGCGATTCGGTCGTTCTGCCCCCGGTGACGCGAAATTTCGCACGAGGTCTTTGCAAGGCAGGCACGCCGGTGGAGATGGTCGAGATGGATGCCGATCATCTCTCCGTGGCAACGCTTGGAGCAGATGTTGTCGTCCAATGGATCGCGGACAGGCTTTCAGGATATGCTGCAGCGAGCGGCTGCTCGGTACCTGCGGGGTAAGCGTTGCCATAAATGGCACGATTGTGGTTTTCAGGCCGAGCTTTAGCGCCTGGATTGAGCGGCGAGGCCGCCGAGTGTGAGGCCAAGCGCCAGCGCGCCGAAAGCCGCGGTTACCGAGCGCTTCGGCAAGGCCAGCTCCCAGCCGAACGCCTGACGAAGCTGCTGCCGCTCAGATGATGAGACCGATATAGAAGATGCCGGCCAGCATCGTGATGATCATGAGGATCGTGCCGAAGAAGAAGGTGTTTTTGGAAAATTCAGTCATTGTAGTGCATCCTGAGATTTATTAATCATAAATATAATCAACTTATACGTGTATTACCGTTTCCGCAATGCTCGGACGCGGCAATGTGCTGGAAGACAAACGATTTCCCATGCCTTTGTCCCTATGCTCTTGCAATGCAGCGTTGGCTGTGGCCTTGCTGCGGAACGGTTTGATATAAGAGGGTTCGATGCTGAAAAATATTGATCCGGCTTTGAATGCGGATGTGCTGCATGCGCTGCGCTCCATGGGCCATGGCGACACGCTTGTCATTACGGACACGAATTTCCCTTCCGATGCCATCGCGCGGCAGACCCGGCTTGGAACGCTTTTGCGGATCGACAATGTCTCGGCTGCCCGCGCCATCAGGGCTATTTTATCGGTCTTGCCACTCGATACGCCCTTGCAACCCTCGACCGGGCGCATGGAGGTCATGGGAGCGCCGGATGAAATTCCGCCGGTGCAGCGGGAGGTGCAGGCGGAAATCGACGAGGCGGAAGGAAAGAGTGCGCCGATGTACGGCATCGAGCGCTTTGCCTTCTATGAGGAGGCCAAGAAAGCCTATTGCGTGATCGCAACAGGAGAAACCCGGTTTTACGGCTGCTTCCTGCTGACCAAGGGCGTGATTCCGCCGGAAACCGTTTGAGACCGGGGCGAGCATGAAGACCGGTGAAACTTCGTAAAGCGCCGCGGGGAAGCGATCGGCTGGTGAGGCGCCGGTCGTTGGACGGCAATCAGAAGAAAAAATACCAGATCAGAATCACCACGACGAGCGGAACGCCCATCAACCATAAAATTCCGGCGCGAAGCATGGCTCTCTCCTCTTTTCAATGAGAGCCCAACGCTCAGCCCGGGGCTTTCGTTCCAAGCGCATTCGTTCCTGGGCTGTGTCCGACGCGACGGCGCTGATACAACCGGCCAGCGTAGCGTTTATGGCGCGAGCCGGTGGTACGGCAGGTTGTTCAAGCCCTTATGAACGCTCATGCGGCAGTCGGCAATGATCATCTGGCCGCATAATTATTTGCGGAAGCGGGCCGGCTCGACCCGGCCCCGCCCGTTCTGGCTGGGCGAAGATGAGATATATTCCAGCGACATCCGGATCAGTTCCGGCAGGTTTCGCGCTCCAAGCTTCGCCTTGAGTTGCGAGCATCCATTCACCACCGTCTTGTAGCTCACCCCGAGATTACCGGCGATCTCGCTGTATGATTTACCCTCGGCAAGCAGGGCGAGCACCTGCAATTCGCGTGGCGTCACGCCCGCAGGTACGTTGCTGCGGTTCCGGCTCTCGATCAATACCACCTGCACCGCAAGCTCGTGGTTGAGGTAGGGCTTGCCGCGGCGCACGGTCTCGAATGCTTCGAGCATGTCTTCGGGCAAACTGTCCTTCAGCAGGTATCCGGTTGCCCCGGCTTCAAACGCGCGGCTGACGATAACGGGATCACCATGCATGCTGAACACCAGGATTGGAAGCCGACTATCCTGCTGGCGCATCCGCCTGATCAGATCGAGACCGCCGAGCCCTTGCCCTTGCATGGCGAGATCGACGATGACCACATCGGGCCGTTCGCGGCGATACAGCCGGTAGCCCGCGACGACGCTTCTGGCCTCGAATATCTTGCCCACACCGGCGTCTTCCAGAATATGCCGACACCCTTCCAGAACGATGGAGTGGTCGTCGATGACCAAGACGCGTGTCATATCTCACCTTCCGCTTGTTGATCCAAGCCAGGAGCGAACGGCCTTTGTTCCTCCAGAGGCAGAGATATGTCGACAAGGGTGCCGCCGTCACGCGGATTTGTGATCGAGAAGCTGCCGCCGATGGCGCGAACCCGTTCCTCTATGCCGGTCAGACCGAAGCCGGCCTGCGTTCCAGGCGCGATACCACGCCCATTGTCCCGTACCATGCAGTGCAACTCGATGGAGGCAGCTGAAGCAAAGCCGTTGATGGCCGGGCGCGTATGCTCAAGAAGTTCGACCACGACGTGGCTCGCCTGCGCGTGCTGGATGGCGTTGGTGATACTTTCCTGAATGCATCTGTAGGCCGTGAGATCGATACAGTCGCCATAACTTCGGGCGAGGCCGCCGGTCTTAAGCGAGAAGCTGCATGGAGCGCCATGCCGTTCGAAATCGGCCAGGAGACCGGCAAGCACATCGGCAAGTGGAGCGTTACCGAGCGCCATAGGGCGGAGACGCCTGAGAAGATCGCGGTTCATGGTCCGGATTTTCTCCGTGATTTCGCCCAGTTCATCCACGCGCTTCCGAATCTTCTCGGCGATTTCACCGCGCATGCTTCCCGAGAGCCTCTTCAACGACGCAATTTTCGATCCGATGCCGAATACACAAGGGCCCAGTTCGTCGTGCAGTTCCATGGCCACTTGCCGGCGTTCGTCGTCCTGGACAGTTATCAGTCTGCGGTTGATTCTCGCATTGTCGGCCTTGGCGGTGGCGAGATGATCGGCCAGCGCGTTGAAGCGGTCGACGATCTGTTGCAGTTCCCGCACCTTGGGGCGCGCCAGATGGTGACGAAAATGACCCTCCTCCAGTTCGCAAAGACCCGTCGACACATCGGTTAGCGGATGAAGTATGCGGCCCAGGGCAAGATAGAGCGCTGCGATCACCGTGAGATCGAGGATTATCGCCACTATGGCCAGATCGGTGACATCCTGCCAGACCTCGGCGACCTCATCGGATGCTTCTCCCAGCAGGACCACCGTTCCGAGTCGGGAGTTTCCAGAGGTTATCGGAACTTCGCGACGCAGATCGTCGACCTTGATGAGCGCTGAGAACCATTGCGGAACCTCGCTCTCCTCTTCCGACTCGTCGATGCTGGTGGCGGCAGGCAGCGACGAAACCAAATGGTTCTTATTGTCAAAGACCTGAATGCGGACATGCCTGAGATTGCTGATCTGCAGGAGATCGTCCATGGCGGGAGACTGGTTGTTCGCCTGCACAAGGCGCGAGACGCTGCCGCGAACGAAACGTTCCGCCACTTCCATCGAGGCCACGATTTCTATCTCGGTGGCCCGCTGGGCGTTGTAGACGACCGTGACCGCAGCGGCTATCCCGGCAACGAGATTGATCAGCAGGAAGGTCGCGAGAAGCTGCCATTGAATGGAACGATCGTTCCAGAGCCAGCGCGTCATGCGTCCGGATATCGTCTCATGCGTTATTGAGAGCCCCATACCGCCGGGGGCCAGTGTGTCGCTCTCTTGTTTCATGCCGAACTCCTCCCCCCAGCACTTTTTTCAGCGCAGCGTTCTTCCCTCAGGCCGTTGTAACAGACGCAGGCCTTCTTCACGATCGGCACCGTTTGCACGTGCATTGAAATAGTGCTGAGCCGTTTCGCCGAATCCACGTCCTTCGTCGTCGGCGCCGACCTCGGTGAGACCTTCGATCACGAGCCGCGCATTTTCATCGATGCCCCGGTCGGCGAGCATCTCCTCTATCTGCACGGCGCGATTGGCGATCATGCGTGGAGTTTCGGTGTAGCGTCGATCGGCGCGCGCAAGGAGATTGCGAAATGCCTCGACCTCGGGCGCCGAGAGCGCCACGTCTGCTCCGGCCTCGCGGCTGGCCAGCCAATGCTCGGGCGCCGTCGGCTCGCTGATCTCGAGCCAGCGCTTCTCCGCAATCACGCTCCCTTCATTCGCCCCAACAGTCGGGCGCAGCGGCTGCTCGTTTTCCGGCTGTTCCTCACAGGCCGCGACAGCCAATGTGAGTGCCAGCGTGAACGCGAATTTGAGCCGGGCTGTCAGTACCGTTGGCATTGTCCGATTTCCCGTCGTCTCCCGCCCAGGCTTCGACCGCAAAGGGTCGAGGTGGCGCGATCGTGCTTCACAAGAAAATCCTCCTGTGAGCGTTCATATTAAACAGACTTCACGTGGTAATCTACGGCATGTTTTCTTGCCAGATGTTCCCGTTCAACGGGATATTCTGTTGCCACGAAAGGGGCGGAAGTTGCCAGAAAGCCCGCCGCCTTTTTGCAAGCATGTCTAATGACAGTTGTTTGAAGTGTGAGTAGGCTTTTCTTAATTTCCGGCTTCACAGGGCATCATCGTTTTAAGGGAGCGATGGTCGCCTTTCGGAGGCTAAGTGAGGTGGGCAACACGGTGCCCGCTGCTCGCCTGGCTAGGTCGTGACACGCTGTCGGAAATACTTCCCCACAAATGAATCTACTGCAGCCTTCTGCTGAGGAAGCGGGCGATTCAAAGGTCGTGAACCGGGAGGATTTATTAAATGCGTGTACCTCTGACAGTTCCTCCAGGAATCTGTCGCCGCGGCGTTGCCGATCAGCAGCACCTCGGCGGGTTGGAGCATGGGCAATATTGAACTGCAGAATTCCCATCGGATTCTACGGCACAATTGCTCCGGCTGTGCACATAGGCGCAGCCGGAGAAGCAAAAATCTATGCATGGGCAAGGGCCGGAAACGGGAGGAAAATTCATGAATTCGTTGTTCACATCGGTATCGGCGGCGGCGTTGGCCTCTGTGGTGGTTGCGAGCGCCCAGATCGGCGGAGCGTGGCCATCAATCGCCAACGACAGACTTAATGAGCTGTCACAGAATGAGCAAAACTGGGTGATGCCAGGCAAGAACTACAGCCAGGACCAATACAGCAAGCTCGACCAGATCAACAAAAGTAACGTGCGTAATATGAAAGCCGCCTGGTCCTTCTCGACCGGTGTGCTGCACGGCCATGAGGGCGCGCCGCTCGTCGTGGACGGCAAGATGTATGTCCACGGCGCATTCCCCAACTCGACCTTTGCACTGAACCTGGACGACCCCGGCAAAATCCTCTGGCATCACAAGCCGAAACAGGATCCGCTGGCGCGTGCGGTCGCCTGCTGCGACGTCGTGAACCGCGGCCTGGCGTATTGGCCGGGCGATGGAACGGTTCCACCCCTTATCCTCAAGACGCAGCTCGACGGGCACATCGTCGCCCTCAATGCGGAAACCGGCGCCGAATACTGGAAGCTGGAGAACTCCGACATCAAAGTCGGCTCGACGCTGACCATCGCACCCTTGGTCGTGAAGGACCTGGTGCTTGTCGGTTCCTCGGGCGCCGAACTTGGCGTGCGCGGCTATCTCACGGCCTATGACGTAAAGACGGGCGAGCAGAAATGGCGCGCCTATGCCACCGGCCCCGATCAGGATGTGCTCATCGGCGCCGACTTCAATCAGAGCAACCCTCATTATGGTCAACAGGGGCTTGGCGTCGAGACCTGGGAAGGCGAGGCTTGGAAGATCGGCGGCGGTACGAACTGGGGCTGGTACGCCTACGATCCGGACACCAATATGGTCTATTACGGCACGGGCAATCCGGCGCCGTGGAACGAGACCATGCGGCCCGGCGACAACAAGTGGACCATGACGATCATGGCTCGCGATGTCGATACCGGTGAGGCCAAGTTCGGCTATCAAAAGACGCCGCATGACGAATGGGACTACGCCGGCGTCAACGTGATCATGCTGAGCGAGCAGGAGGACAAGAGCGGCAAGATGCGCAAGCTGCTCACCCATCCCGACCGCAACGGCATCGTCTACACCCTCGATCGCGAAAACGGTGAACTCATCTCCGCCGACAAGATGGACGACACGGTGAATGTCTTCACGCATGTCGATCTACAGACGGGCCTGCCGGTTCGCGATCCCGAATACGCTACCCGCATGGATCACCTGGCGCGCGACATCTGCCCTTCCGCGATGGGGTACCACAATCAGGGCCACGATTCCTACGATCCTGAACGGAAGCTCTTTTTCATGGGGATCAACCACATCTGCATGGATTGGGAACCGTTCATGCTGCCCTACCGCGCAGGACAGTTCTTCGTCGGCGCGACACTGAACATGTATCCCGGCCCGAAGGGCGACCGCCAGGGCTATGAGGGTCTCGGTCAGATCAAGGCCTATAACGCCATCACTGGTGAATTCAAATGGGACAAGATGGAACGCTTCTCGGTCTGGGGCGGGACCATGGCCACCGCTGGCGATCTCGTCTTCTACGGCACGCTTGATGGGTTCATCAAGGCGCGAGACAGCGACACCGGCGAGTTGCTCTGGAAGTTCAAGCTTCCCTCGGGCGTGATCGGCAATCCGATGACCTATGAGCACGACGGCACCCAGTATGTCGCCATCATGTATGGGGTCGGCGGGTGGCCCGGCGTAGGGCTGGTGTTCGATCTGCAGGATCCGACAGCCGGGCTCGGTGCGGTCGGCGCCTTCAAGAACCTGCAGCACTACACGCAGATGGGCGGCGGCGTGATGGTCTTTTCAATCGATGGGAAGAGCCCCTACGACGACGTTACCGTCGGCGAATACGCCCCTGAGTGATCGGCGGGGCCCGACCATCGCGGGCCCCACTCTCCGCCTTCGCCGTCGTCGGCGCGATCCCTAGCGCCGGCATCCCTTCGGCGGGAGTCGGGCACCCGCGCCACACGCACGCGGGTGTCCGCGCCACCGTCCGCAAGAACCACAAGACGCTCCGAGAGCGGAGTTTTGGGAGGAGATTCCACCATGAACAGCATTGAAAGAGACCGCACGACCGTCTCTTCGACAACATCCGGACAATTTGGCCTGGGGCCGTTAATCGGCGCCGCAAGCACGGCGATCTGTGTTGCGCTTTCGACGGGGATCGCCTTGGCCGCAGGTGCAGCCGAAGGCACCGAGGCAGCAGAGCTGCGCGCGCCTGACGGGGTTCTTCGCATCTGCGCCTCTACAAAGGGCGCGCCATACACGATGAAGGACGGCAGCGGCTTCGAAAATCGTGTCGCCGTCGTCATCGCCGATGCGATGGGCCGCAAGCCCGAATTGGTCTGGACGGACAAGCCATCGATCTTCCTGGTTCGCGACTTCCTCGATAAAGGCGCCTGCGACGTCGTGATGGGCCTCGACGACGGCGATCCGCGCGTGCTGACCAGCAAGCCCTACTACCGGACGGGCTACGTTTTCATCACGCGAACCGACAGGGGATTGGAGATCGACAACTGGTCGGACGAGGATCTGCGCAAGGTGAAAACGATCGGCTATCAATTCCATTCTCCCGCCGAGGTGATGCTGAAGCAGACCGGTCTCTACGAAGACAATCTGATCTACCAGTATTCGTTGGTGAACTTTACCGACCGCCGTAACCAGTTCACGCAAGTCAGTGGCGAAAGGCTCGTTTCGGAGGTTGCGAACGGAACCGCCGATGCTGCAGTGGCATTCGCACCCGATGTTGCGCGCTACGTCAAGAATTCCTCAACGCCGCTGACCATGAAGGTCATCGACCAGAATGGTTTGACGGCAAGCGGGGAGCTTATCCCGCAGCAATTCGATCAGTCGATCGCTGTGCGCCAAGGCGACACCGACCTGCGCGAGGAAATCGACGCGGCATTGCTGAAGGTACGTCCGCAGATCGAGGCCATTCTGGAAGAGGAAGGAATCCCGCTCTTGCAGCCCAATACCTAGCTTGCCTGCGTAAGGGGCAAACGAACCGGACAACGAATTTTGGAAACGAACGGGTAGATTGAGCAGGATGAAACGGAAAACAGTCGCATGGATTCTCCTCGGGGCACTTGCCAGCGCAGGAGGTGCCTGGGGCGCGCGTGCAGCGCTTACCTTCAACAATACGGTTACCGGCGAGGTTTTGAACCTCGATGATGCGGTGGAGGAGGGGCGCGACACGGCGGCCGTCAAGACGTTCCTCGATAGCGGGATCAATTCCTATAATGAAAATCCCGCCTGCCTGCCGAAGGGCGAGGAGATTTTCCTGACCGCCTGCTCCGGATGCCACGGGCATCTCGGCGAAGGCAAGATCGGGCCGGGTCTCAATGATGATTATTGGACCTATCCGAAGAACGAAACAGACAAAGGCCTCTTCGAGACGATCTACGGCGGCGCGCAAGGCCAGATGGGTCCCCAGTACAGCGTTCTTCCCTTGGACGAGATGCTGCTTGCCATGGCCTGGACCCGCCATCTCTACAAAGGCGATCCGAAGAAGGCGAAGTGGCTCACCGAGGAGCAGCGTAAGGTGTTCAAGCCATATTCCGCCGACAACAAGCAACCGACTGATATCGCAGCCAATGGCGAGTGCGGTTAGGGACCAAACTGAATTCGGCGGCATCACGCCGGAACCGAAGCGCTGTCGGCGGGCGACGGGCGTTGATGACAAGATGATGGAAACGAGAAAGGGAGAACTGACATGTCTATTTTCAAGCGGGTCAATCGAGTGATCATTTCCTCAGCGGGAGCGGCGGCGTTGGCGCTCATTGCGTCGTCGGCGGGAGCCTATGACGGCACGAACTGCAAGGCGCCGGGAAATTGCTGGGAGCCGAAGCCGGGTTACCCAGCTGTCATCGCTGGTTCGAAGTACGATCCAAAGCACGACCCGATGGAGCTCAACAAGCAGCAGGAAACCATTCAGGCCATGGAGGAGCGCAATCGGAAACGGGTGGAGCATCTGAAGAAAACCGGAGAATTCATCTATGACGTCAGCGAAATTCCTGCTGAGTGAGAACACGCTGCTCCTCTTGGTTGAGCCGGAATCCGAGAGGACCTGACGCTCAACCGGGAGGCAGGCGGCGCGGCCGCATATCGGATGGCATAGAAGCGGATTACCCCGCTCTGGTCATTCCCGCGGCATCGCCCGAGCGTAACGATGAAGTGGTGACGCCATCATGCATCTGGCACGTGACGTGGACACGACGCTGAGCGACGCGCGGGGGCGCGCCCAGGCCCTCCAGCAGGAGGTGGCAAAAGTCATCCTCGGACAGGAGCGGGTCATCCAGCTCCTGACGATCGCCACCTTTGCCCGGGGACACGTCTTGCTGGAGGGCGATGTGGGCGTCGGCAAGACGACGCTCCTGCGCGCCATGGCGCGGGCCATTGGCGGGCTGTTTCAACGCGTTGAGGGCACGGTGGATTTGATGCCCGGCGATCTCATCTATCACGCGCATCTCACGAAGGAGGGAAAGCCGCGGATCGATCCTGGACCGCTCCTGCGGAGCGGCAATGATCTCTCCATCTTCTTTTTCAACGAAATCAACCGCGCACGTCCGCAGGTTCATTCACTACTGTTGCGCCTCATGGCGGAGCGCAGCATTACGGCCTTCGATCGGGAGTTCAACTTCCCTTTCCTTCAGGTCTTTGCCGATCGCAACAGGGTCGAGCGGGAGGAGACTTTCGAGCTGCCCGCAGCGGCGCGCGACCGCTTCTTCATGGAGATCGAAATTCCGGTGCCGTCCGATGAGGCCACCAGGCGGCGGCTCGTTTTCGATCCGCGCTTCCACGACATCGATGCGCTTATCGCGGAAGTAGGGGAAGGCGTTCTGGATTTCACGGAGCTTCCCTTCATTGCTCGCGCTATCCAGAGCGGGGTCCGCACGAGCGAGGCGCTGGAGGCTTATACGGTGGCGCTGTGGCAGGCCGTGCGCACGCCGAACCGGCATGGCATTGAAATCGAAGGCGTCGACATGGAGCGCCTCGTGTTCGGCGGCGCGAGCCCGCGTGGCGTCTCCTACCTTGTTCGTGCCGCACGGGTGCGTGCCTGGCTGGAGGGCCGCGAAATGGTGGTTCCCGAGGATATCCGCGACGTTTTCGTCGAGGTGATGGCCCATCGAATTTTTCTCGATCCCGTCTATGAACTCCGGCGTGAGCCGATCGTACGTGCACTGTGCCGGGCAGTCTTCGACAAGGTGCCGACGCCATGAGCGAGCGCTCGGTCGAGGGCTTTGCTCGCCTGCCGGCGCTGTCGCCGATATCCTATAGGCTGCGCTGGCGTCCCACCGGCGTCCATCCGGGCGCCCATCGCGGTTCCGGGGAAGGGGGGAGCGGCGAGTTCCGGCGCCATATCCATGCCGCGCGGCGCAAGCATGCGGGGGCTGGCCGCAGCGGCGGAGCGGCTTCCTCTGCAGCGAAGCCTCGTCTTTCTGGTTTCGGATTTTCTCTTCCCGGTTGCGCAGCTCAAGGAGATTCTGGACAAATTGTGGCGGCATGACATTGTGCCGGTGCTCTTGCGCGATGCCGGCGAGGATGAGGACCTTCCCGCCTGGGGGCTTGTGGAACTGCAAGATCTGGAAACCGGACGCCGCCGGCTTACGGTCATGCGCCCGGCGTTGCGGGACCGGTGGCGCAATGCCCGGCAAGCGCGTCTTGCCGCGTTTGACGCGTTGCTCAAGCAACGGGCGCGACCGCCGTTCCATATGGTCGATCGGTTCGACCCGGACAAATTGACCGACAACCTGATCAGCGGATGAGCGTGATGCCGGCACATCTCGTCCTGGCCCTGATTGCCGTTCTCGCCTCAGGGGAGGCGGCAGCCCAGGTGCGTGCTGTCGAATTGATGGGACCACGGCCCTTCGGCTATTTCATCGGCGACGTCATCCATCTCGAGGTCGAGCTTGCCGTTGACGAGCCGTTCACATTCGAACCCGCGTCCTTGCCGAGGCCGCGACCGATCAGCTACTGGCTCGACCTGAAGTCGGCAGCGTTGCATGACCGTGGAAGTCGCGGCGGCCTGCATCGCTATCGGCTCGCACTCGATTACCAGACGTTCTATGCCCCGCTCGAACCACGGGCGCTTGAAATTCCAGGGTTTTCCCTGACCGTGACCGATGGAACGCGTCAGGTCGATGCCAATGTACCGGGGTGGACCTTTCTGATGTCGCCGTTGCGCGAGATCCTGCCGCGCGGCGGCGAGCCGCTCTATCTGCGCGAAGATATCGGGGCCGTACCAATCCCTGTCCGTACGCGGTTTGCGGTGGCGATCGCCTCTGGCATCATCTCGACTCTGCTGCTCGGCCTTCTCGCCTATCATCGTGCGTGGTGGCCCTTTGCCAGACGGGGCAAGCGCCCATTCGCGCGTGCCGCTCGTGCGGTTCGACAGGCGCTCAGGGAGGGATCGGGAGTGGAGGCGTACCGCGCCGGACTTCTCTCTTTGCACCGCGCCTTCGATGCGACGGCAGGACGAGCGGTGCTCGCGGACGATCTGCCTGCCTTTCTGGAGTCGGCGCCGGCATTTCGTCCGCTTGGAACCGATATCAGCCGCTTCTTCCAGGTGTCACGGCGTGCTTTTTTTCAGGCTGATGCCGCGGGAGCCCAGGCCGACCTGCCGCCGACGGCGCTCATCGGCCTGGGCGCACGCCTCGCCGAAGCGGAGAGGATCGCGTCGTGAATTTTGCCGTTGATCATCCGGCTGTACTCCTGCTCCTGCCACTGGCATTCCTCCCCTTCGTGGCGACGGTGTTCGCCGCCTCCGGTTATCCCTCGCTCACTGCTGTTCCCCGCGACCGGCTCTCCTTTGCGACCGATATCGGGCTGCATCTGGCTGGCGCCCTGGCAATTGCGGCTATCGTCTTCGGCCTCGCCGGATTTCACAGACGTGAGCAGCCGGTCGAGCGGATCGGAAACGGTGCAAACGTCGTGCTTCTTTTCGACCGGTCGAGCAGTATGGACAACAGCTTCGGCAACCGCCTGCCGAGTGGAAGCGAAGAATCGAAATCCGACGCCGCGAAGCGCCTCATCTCCGATTTCGTCACGCGCCGGCCGCACGACAGAATCGGGGTGGCTGCATTTTCAACGTCGCCCATGCCCGTCCTGCCGCTCACCAGCCGTCATGACACGGTCAAGGCAGCGGTCGCCGCAATCGATCGGCCTGGCTTGGCGAAAACCGATGTGGGGCGAGGCCTTGTCCTCGCCATGACAATGTTCGACGAGAACGCGGCCAACGCCTCGCGCGCCGTCGTTCTTGTTTCCGACGGGGCTGCAGTCATAGACCGGCGGGTGCAGGCGACATTGCGCAGCATTGCCGCACGGACGCCGCTCAATCTGTACTGGCTGTTTTTGCGGACCAAAGGCAGCCGTGGCATCTTCGATCCGCCGGACCCGAGACAGCCGGACACGCCGCAGGTCAATCCCGAACGGCATCTCCATTTGTTTCTGTCCACTCTCGGTATTCCGTATCGCGCCTTCGAGGCTGGCTCGCCACAGGCCGTCGAGCAGGCGATTGCGGAAATCGACAAGCAGGAGATGCGGCCGCTCGCTTATTTCGAGCGTATTCCGCGCCGCGACCTTTCCAGCCTTTGCTATGCAATCGCCGCGGTGGCCGTCGCGCTCCTTGCGCTGGCCAAGCTTGCCGAGCGGGGCCTTGCCGAGCGATACCGGCCGGCGCTCGCACCGGGAGGTAAGCGTGGTTGATCTTTCTTCCTTTCTCCCGCGCCTCGGCAAGCTCGGTGACGGCGCGCGGGCCCGTATTCCTTCACAGCCGCTGGGGCGCCTGAAGGACGTCCTTCTGGTGAACGCGTTGGTGGTGGCGTTTGCCGGATTTACCATTGCAAGCTGGCTGACCTTGTCGGCGTGGAACGACAATCGCACGATCGCCGGCCTCGCGGCCGGGCAGGACATCGCAGTCAATGATGAGGCGCGGCCGGAGCTTTTGCTTGCCCGCGGGCATTTCCTGATGAGGCGGGGCCGTCTTGACGAGGCGCAGGCACTCGTGCCGGCAATCCGGGCAAGCGGTAACCGGCAGATCCTTGCAGCGCTCCAATACGACCTTGCCAATGCGCGGTTGCGGAGGGCCTTGGTTCTCATAGAGGAAACCAAGATCGACCCGGGGATCGCGCTCATCAATCTTGCCAAGGACGGTTATCGCGCGGCGCTTTCGGCCCGACCGGAATTCTGGGATGCCCGCTACAATCTGGACGTCGCCATGCGCCTGGTGCGGGACTTTCCGGAAATCGAACAAAGTTCGGACGAGCCGCCGCTCGAAACGCCGGAGCGGTTATGGACCGATCTTCCCGGCTTGCCGAGAGGGCTGCCATGATGCCGCGTGCCGTCCGGGATTTTCGTTTCGCCCTGCTTGCCGCCGCTCTCGTGGCGCTTTGTGTTGCGCTGGCGAGACCCAGCTGGACGCTGCCTCGTCCAGCCTACGACCTCCTCCTTGTCGTCGACGTCACCGGCAGCATGAATGCGCGCGACTATATGCTCGACGGCAACCCGGCTGCCCGACTGGACGCCGTCAAGAAGACATTGCGCGATCTGATCGCGCGGCTGCCGTGCCGTTCACGCGTTGGGCTCGGCATCTTCACCGAGCGCCGCAGCTTCCTGCTGTTCGAGCCGGTCGAGCTTTGCGACAACTATTCCGTGGTCGATGCCGCCATTGCCTCGCTTGAATGGCGAATGGCGTGGGAAGGCGACAGCCGTATCGCTTCCGGCTTGAACAGCGCCATGGAGATCGCACGCAGCCTGGACGCCGATCTCGTCTTTCTGACCGACGGCCACGAGGCGCCACCATTGCCTGCATCGGGCGCGCCGCCCTTTGAAGGCGAACCAGGCAAAGTGGGAGGTCTCATCGTCGGCATCGGCGGGGGTTCCCTCGTGCCCATTCCGAAGTTCGACGATATGGGGCGCGAGATCGGCTTTTTTGCAATGGCCGACGTGCCGCAGGAGAACAGGTTAGGCCTCCCGCCGGCAGACGCATCGAGCCGGCCGGGCTGGCATCCTCGCAATGCGCCATTCGGTGGGGAGGCCCCCAGGGGTAACGAGCACCTCACCTCGTTACGGGGGGAGTATCTCCAGACGCTGGCGCGCCGCATCGAGCTTGGCTATGTGCGTCTGCAAGATGCCCGCCAGCTTGAGGCGGCGCTGGCGGAAAACGCTTCCCGGCGAATGATCGAGACAGCGGTCGACCTCAGCCCCATACCGGCCGCTATCGCCCTCGCTGCGCTGGTGGCCTGCTACGGCGCCCTGCCGCTCTCCCGCCTCGTCGGGCCGCAGCGCGGCACATCGCATATCTCTCATAAGAACGAAAGGACCACATCATGAAGCAACTCCTCGCTGCGCTGCTCATCATTTTTGGAACATCGTCCGCCTTCGCGCATGGCCCGACACCTCAGAGGGTCGAAGAGACAGTCTCCATCGCCGGGTCACCAGAGGCGGTCTGGGCAATCGTCGGAAATTTCGCCAACCTTGCAGCGTGGCATCCTCTTGTGGAAAACTGCACCGGAACAGGCGGGAACAAGGCCGGGGCCGAACGCACGATCGAACTGAAGAGCGGCGGCCGGATCGTCGAAGGCCTCGATGAATACGACGATGCCGGGCGGACCTACACTTATCGTCTCGCCAAGGAGAATGTGGAAGCGTTTCCGGTCAGTTCCTACTCGGCGACGCTCACCGTCCGGCCTGCGGAGGAGGGCAGCGAGGTCGTCTGGAAAGCCAGTTTCTACCGTGCCGATACCGGAAACTACCCCGCCGAGGACCGGGACGACGCCGCGGCCATTGCTGCGATGAGCGCGTTCTTCCGTACCGGGCTTGATGGCCTGAAACAAACGATGGAGGCGCGGCAATAACCGGTGATGCCCGTCCAGCCATAAGTGGCTTGCCACTGCAAGCAAACATGATAGTTATTGTCATATTAAGGGCGACCAGTCGGCCGATATGCATGGCTGTCGATCGCTCTGCGGAATGCCATCGGAGAAGCTGGACGCAATGAGATGCCTTGTCAGGCAGGCCTATTATCTTTTCACATCGAGTGCGGGTGGCTTCTGACATGAGCTATCAGCATATGATGACTTGCTCTACAGAAGGCATTCGGGCGCTCGCGCCGGTCAAATGGCGCGGCTTTGATGGCATGATGAGCGTCTTCTGGGATGCCGAAGGCCAATCCGGGGCCAAGGGATACTATCTGTCTCCCGATCCGCGCATCGTGATCTTTTTCAACGATGTATCGTCTCATATCCGGATGACCAACCGGGACGGGGGCTTTGGACAGTATCATCGCCCGATGATGCGTGCGATTTATGTACCTGCCGGGGTTCCCTTGTGGACCAATTTCACGTCCATGCATCGCTTCTCCCATCTGGACCTGCATGTGCACAAGGATCGGCTCTTAAGATTTCTGTCACCTTCGGTGGGAACATCGGCGGCGCTGACGGCATTGCGCCATCAGGTGGAAATTCAGGATGTCAGGGCTGTCGAAATGCTGGCCGGCCTGCTGGTCGATGAAGTGTCGAATCCTTCGAAACACGCGGTCTATGCCGAAAGCCTTGTGGGCAGTATCGTCGCCGGTCTCCTCGATATCCCCGAGCATGACGGCAGGCAAGGTAATGGCAGGCTCACCCAGGCGCAGATCAACAAGCTGATCTCACGCATCAACGCCCGCAGCGACAGGCGCCTGAGCGTCGCCGAGATGGCTGCGACGGTCGGCCTGTCCGAAAGCTGGTTTGCCAATGTCTTCAAGCAGACAACAGGCAAGACGCCGCTGCAATGGCAACTTGGAAGACGTATCGAGCTTGCGCAGAAACTGTTGGTGGAAAGCGACCTGACTGCGGCAGGCATCGCGGCCCAGCTTGGGTTTACCGATCAGGCGCATCTGACAAAAGCCTTCCGGCAGATCGTCGGTGAAACACCGGCGGCATGGCGCCGCTTGCAGCAGAGCAGCTAGGGCATTTCATTTTTAAATAGAAACGTTGACGGGGCAGAGGGGGGGTGCCTCGCGATTCCATCAAAACAGGGACCGCTCTAACACCGGAATTGTCCCGCCCCGAACGGTCGCGGGCGGGACTGCTTCGTCACCAGGTCTGGCGCAATGTCGCGTAAACCGCGCGGCCTGGATTGTAATAATATGCGCCGCCGTCATCATTGGCGATATGCTTTTCGTCAAACAGATTGCTGGCGGTGATCTGAAACGTCGTATTCTCCTGGATCTCATAGGTGAAAGCGGCGTCGAAAACGACGGCGTCCTTCGACTTACGGGTATTCGCGTTGTCGAAGTAGTACGAGCCCGTATAGCGAGCGCCCAGCCCGAAGGTCATGTCCCCGCGGGTTCCGTTGCCTTCCAGTGTATAGGTGCCCCATACCGAAGCCAGGTGCTCCGGAACCTGCGCGAAACGGTTGCCATCGTATGCGCCGCCGCCATCCTCGACGATCCTGGAATCGATATAGGAGTAGGCGGCAATCAGGTTGATATTGTTCGTTATCTCGGCCTTGGCCTCGAGATCGACGCCACGATGGCGCACCTTGTCGACCGTTGCCGGCAGGTAGGTGGGAGCCTCAAAGGTCGTAATATTCTCCATCGTGAGATCGTAAACGGACGCGGTGAACAAGGCAGGGAATGCATCCGGGCGATACTTGACTCCCACCTCATACTGCTTGCCGGAGGTCGGCTCGTTCCCGGTGCTCGGCGGCGCGACGGATTCGGCATAGCTTGTAAAGACCGCCAGTTCATCGGTGAGCTTGTAGCTCACGCCGAGGCGCTTGCTGAGTTCGCTGTAATCGCCTTTGGCGGTGGTGCCCGCGAGCCGGTCTTTCTCTTCAAGGTCAAGCCAATCATTGCGAAGACCGACGCTCACCGTCAGCTTGTCGAAGAAGGTCAGATCCTGCTGGAGATAGATCGCCTTCGTCGTCTGGTCGTTGGTCTTGGCCGTGGTGAGCGGAATGGTGCCGGGAACACCGGAATAGACCGGATTTTTCCAGTCGATGCCAGGCGCCGTTCCTCCCCAAACCGGCGGATATAACGCGTAGCTGTTATTCTCCGATTTGATCTTGTTGTGATCGACGCCGACGAGCGTACGGCTTTCCACCTGGTCGAAATTCGCTTCATAGAGAAAATGAGCGTCGATGACGAACTGCCGGCTGGAGCCATCGCCGCCGAAGAAAATGCGGTCCGCCATTGTATCCGAGGGGTCGCCGGCGCCCAAGGCGTCATAAACATAGGCGTAGCCGAATCCGGTATCCGCCTTGCTGTAGCGCGCGTTGGAGTTGAAGGACAGGCCATTGCCGAAATCATGGCTGAACATGACACTGTATGTGTTTCTGTTCGTCGTATCGTAATTGTAGCCCGGTTCGCCGAAGAAGCGTTTCCTGTCGAAGTCCGTAAATCTTGGATGGCCGCCGCCGCTGGGAGTGCCGTCCTTGTCCAGATGATCGAAAACGAATGTCAGGCTGGTGGCGTCGGTGGGGCGCCATGTCAGTCCGCCCATGATGAAATTCTCGTCGTCCCGCGAGTAATCATATTCGGCGTCTGACCTCTGGAACTTGCCGGTCAGGCGGTAGGACAAAGTGTCGTCCTTGGTGATGTTATCGCCGAAATCGAAACCCGTCTCCTTGTGCTTGAACGAGCCGCCCGTGCCATAGATTTCGCCGAAACGCTCGCTCTTCGGCGTTTTGGTAACGTAATTCACCGAGCCGCCGGGATCGGAAACACCGAAGCCCGTGGAATTGGCGCCCTTCAGCACCTCGACGCGCTCGAAAGCATAAGGCTCCTCCCGAACTCCGCTCCAGGTCCGGCCGACGACCAGTCCATCGCGATATGTAAAGGGCGTGAAACCGCGAAT
This sequence comes from Phyllobacterium phragmitis, assembly GCF_002980495.1. Classification (GTDB taxonomy): domain Bacteria; phylum Pseudomonadota; class Alphaproteobacteria; order Rhizobiales; family Rhizobiaceae; genus Paramesorhizobium; species Paramesorhizobium phragmitis. The sequence continues at coordinate 51,318 of NZ_PVBR01000022.1, read as the reverse complement.
CTTGAAATAGTCGAAGCGGTCGTCCGAGCCGTAGAAGTCCGTGACCACGCCGGAGGTATATTGCACGACCTGCTCGATGCTTTGCGCGCCGCGCTCCTCGATTTCCTTGGCGGTGATCACGGACACTGTGGCGGGCGCCACGAGAATATCCACGGGCATCTTGCCGACGGCCGTGGTCTGCGTGGCGACGATCGACTTCGCATCGTCGTCGCGGCCACCGCCGCCCTCGACAGTGATCGCCTCGAGGACGATGGGGGAACCCGAATCTTCAACCTGCTGCGCCAGCAAATTGGTCGGCGTGAGGGCGACAAGTGCCGTGCACCCCAGAAGCACCGCATTGCGATAACGGATGAGCGCCTGTCTGTTGTTGCCGCCTGTTTTTTCGATTTCCATGGTCAAGTTCCAGAAGTTGATGTTGTTGGTCGCTGGCGGTGGGCTGGCGGCAGGAATGGCCTGATGTCACCTTATGCCTGCTAACTTGAGTGTCTTTGTCCAGTATTGTAAATTTTGCCGTTTTTGTAGAAACCCACGGAAACTTCGCCGCTCCTTAGGGAAGGCGCCGCCGCCCGACTTGACGTCGCTTGATAAAGCTGAAAGTGAAAGTCAACTTAAAAATCATGGAGAGTTTGCCAATGCTGCGGTTCTTCCGTTTTCCCGTGCCATTGGTCGCGGCATGTCTCTCGATGATGGCATTGGGCTACGCATGGGCCGGGGAAAACACCACCTATCCCATCGTCATCAAACATGCCCTCGGCACGACGACCATTACCGAAAAGCCCAAACGGGTTGCGACGGTGGCCTGGGCGAACCATGAAGTTCCGCTCGCGCTCGGGATCGTGCCTGTCGGTTTTGCCGCAGCCAATTTCGGCGATGACGATGGCGACGGGCTGTTGCCCTGGGTGGCCGAAAAACTGGCCGAGCTTGGCGCTGACAAGCCGGTGCTTTTCGATGAGGGCGACGGCATCGATTTCGAGGCGGTCGCCGCCACCGATCCCGATGTGATCCTGGCGTCCTATTCCGGACTGACCCAATCGGATTACGACACGCTGAGCCAGATCGCTCCGGTCGTCGCGTATCCCGAATCCGCCTGGTCGACCGACTGGCGCGACATGATACGCTTCAACAGCGCCGGGCTGGGCATGGCCGCCGAGGGCGATGCGCTGATCGCAAATATCGAGGCCGAAATTGCCCGGGTGGTTGCCGGGTATCCCGAGCTTCAGGGAAAATCGGCAATGTTCATCACCCATCTCGATGCAACCGATCTGAGTACTGTCAATTTCTATACCTCCAACGATACGAGGGTGAAGTTCTTTGGGGATCTGGGGCTGGAATCGCCGAAAAGCGTCGTTGAGGCCTCGGCACCGGGCCAGTTTTCGGGCTCGATCAGCACCGAGCGTATCGATGCGTTCGACGATGTCGATATCGTCGTGACCTATGGCAACCGGGAACTGATCGACGCGGTGACGACCAATCCGCTTATGTCCAGAATGCCCGCTGTCGCCAGTGATGCGGTCGTCATGTTGGGCAGGGATCCGCTCGGCACAGCGGCAAATCCGACACCGCTTTCGATACCCTGGGTGTTGAAGGATTATGTGGCCGTGCTCGCAGAAGCGGCCAACAAGTCTGCCCAGAAATCTAAATGACAACCGATAGCGTCGAGTCATCTGGTCGGGCGTCGTTTCCTGGCAGGTCGAACCGTATCCGGTCCCTCTGGCTGGCTGCACTGATTGCGGCTCTTGTCGTGCTATGCGCCTTTTCGGTGGCGATCGGCACGCGCGAGGTGGTTTGGAGCGACATCGTCGCAGCGCTTGGCGGTCAAGTCGACAATATCGGTCAGGCCGCGGTTACCGTGCGGATTCCGCGAACGGTGCTTGCCCTGCTTGCCGGGGGCGCACTTGGGCTTGCCGGGGCGATCATGCAGGGCGTGACACGCAATCCGCTTGCCGATCCGGGTATACTAGGCGTCAATATGGGGGCGTCGCTTGCCGTCGTCGTCGGGGTTGCCTGGTTCAATATCGCTTCGGCTCAAGCCTATATCTGGACGGCCATCCTGGGTGCGGGGTGTTCGGCGGTCTTTGTCTATACCATAGGTTCATTGGGGCGGGGCGGGGCGACACCCCTCAAGCTGGCGCTTGCCGGCGCCGCCACCTCGGTCGCCTTTTCCTCGATGGTGATTGCCGTGGTGCTGCCGCGAAACGATATCGCCGGCGGCATCCGTTCGTGGCAGATCGGCGGTGTGGGCGGGGCGACCTTCGATCGCATTTCCCATGTGCTGCCGTTTCTTGTCGTGGGTTTTGCCATCAGCCTGCTGTCGGCACGAAAGCTGAACTCGCTGGCTCTGGGCGACGAACTGGCGGCCGGGCTTGGCGAGCGCGTCGCAATTGCCCGCGCGATCGCCGCATTCGGCGCGATCCTTCTGTGCGGCGCAACGACGGCGATTTGCGGACCGATCGGCTTTCTGGGATTGGTCGTGCCGCATCTGTGCCGTTTGTTGGTCGGGGTCGATCATCGCTGGCTGCTGCCGTTTTCAGCACTTGGCGGAGCAAGCCTGTTGCTGGCCGCCGATATCGTCGGGCGCATCATCGCGCGACCGGCCGAACTCGACGTCGGTATCGTCACCGCCCTTGTGGGCGCGCCGTTCTTCATCTGGATCGTCAGGCGCCAACGGGTCCGCGAGCTGTGACGATGCTTGTCTCCACCGATTCCATCGCTGGCAACCGTCGCCGCCGCGCGCGCAGGCATATTGTTCTGATCGCCATTCTGCTGGCCCTTTTGGCCGCGATCTTCGCTCTCACTTTGTCGCTGGGGCAATCCTTTACGCCACCGGGCGATGTCATCCGCGTCTTGCTCGGCGAGGACGTGCCGGGCGCGACCTTCACCGTCGGGCAGTTGCGGCTGCCGCGCGCCGTCCTCTCGGTCCTCGCGGGCTTGAGCTTCGGGCTGGGCGGCGTCGCCTTCCAGATCATGCTGCGCAATCCGCTTGCGAGCCCCGACATCATCGGCATCAGCTCGGGCGCAAGTGCGGCGGCGGTGTTCGCCATCGTCGTGTTGTCGCTCGACGGACCGATCGTTTCGGTCTTTGCCGTTGTCGCCGGCCTCGGTGTGGCGCTGCTGGTCTATGGCCTTTCGTTCAGGAACGGTGTTGCCGGAACGCGGCTCATCCTTGTCGGCATCGGCGTTTCGGCCATGCTGGAAAGCTTCATCGCCTATATCCTCTCCCACGCGCCAGCCTGGAACTTGCAGGAGGCGATGCGCTGGCTGACCGGCAGCGTCAACGGCGCACAGCTTGGCCAGGCGCTTCCGCTTCTGCTGGCGCTGGTCGTCTTCGGCGGGCTATTGTTAAGCCGCGCGCGCGACCTCGAAGCCCTGAGGCTGGGTGACGACACCGCCGCGGCGCTGGGTGTCGGGGTTGCGAGGACCCGCATCATCGTCATCGTTGCGGCAGTCGGCATGATCGCATGTGCGACGGCGGTAACAGGGCCGATCGCCTTTGTCGCTTTCCTGTCCGGGCCGATCGCCGCCCGCATCGTCGGCAACAACGGATCGCTGCTGATCCCATCGGCGCTGATCGGGGCGGTGCTTGTGCTGGCAGGCGATTATTGCGGCCAGTTCCTCTTGTCGGTTCGCTATCCCGTGGGCGTGGTGACCGGCGCTTTGGGTGCGCCCTATCTGATTTTCCTGATTGTGCGCGTCAACCGGACCGGAGGTTCGCTATGACCATTCATTCCCTCACTGCAAGCGGGCTTTCGTCCGGTTATGGCGATACCGTCATTCTGGACGGGCTCGACCTTGCCGTGCCGCCGGGGAAGATCACCGTGATCGTCGGCGCCAATGCCTGCGGCAAGTCCACGCTTTTGCGCACCATGTCGCGGCTCATCTCACCGCGTCAGGGGCATGTGCTGCTTGACGGGAAGTCGATCCACCGGACCCAGCCGCGGGAGCTGGCCCGGACATTGGGCCTGCTTCCCCAGTCGCCGATCGCGCCGGAAGGCATCACGGTCGCCGATCTTGTCAGCCGTGGAAGGCACCCTCATCAGGGCATGTTTTCACGCTGGACGCGCAAGGACGACGATGCCGTGGCCGCCGCGCTTAACGCAACCAGGATCGAAGACCTCACTGAGAGGCCGGTGGACGAACTTTCCGGCGGGCAACGCCAGCGGGTCTGGATCGCCATGGCGCTGGCGCAGCAGACGAAGGTTCTATTGCTGGACGAGCCCACGACCTTTCTCGACATCAGCCATCAGATCGAAGTGCTGGATCTGCTGACCGATCTCAATCACGCACGCGCAACAACCATCGTCATGGTGCTGCATGATCTCAACCTTGCGGCGCGCTATGCGGACTACCTCGTCGCTATGGCAGGGGGGCGCCTGCACATATCCGGCACGCCGGAAGAGGTGCTGACGGAGCAGAATGTGCGGCAGGTCTTCGGCCTCGAAAGCCGCATCATCACCGACCCGACCTCGGGCAGGCCGATCATGCTTCCGATAGGCCGACACCGGATGACAACGGGATAAGTTGGTTGATTTCGACGTCTCTATTCGCGCTTGATATCGCGCTGCCGCGCAACACCCTGGACTGATCATGCGAAAAAGTCTCCGTTTCGAACGGAGGTGTTTGCATGGAGACAGACGGCAAAACGGACGGGCTCGAACAGTGGATTTTCCGGCCTACTTGAAGTGATCGACGGTCCGACCGGGCAGCGGCAACGCTCGCATGCGGAGAAGACGCGGATCGTGGCGGAGATACTGCTGACCGCATCGCCGATATGCCACATCCCGATCTGCAGATTCTTTTACGCCGAGTCGCTCCCCACCTGGACAACACTTCCAGCGTAGCGCTTGAGCCTGACGTCGAGGATGCTTTGGCCAATTTGTCCAGTGAGGTCGCGTCACGCGGTCGGAGTTGATCCGGCGCATCGTGCGGGAATGGCTGGAGGCAATATCTATCTGCCGGTGCACATGCTCGAAGAGAATGGCCAAACGCATGGGAATGACTAAACTCCGAGAGGACGTGAAGTCGGACGAGACTTGAGAGTAACGATCAATGTTCGAGATAGGAGAAAACACAATTGATAGTGAAGTTCTCGATATAGCGCTTAGTGACGTCAGATGAAGAATAAATTTTCTGACAGCATATATTCAATTAATATTTAACCAATTCCCGAAAATATGACGGTTGATTATGTTGAATTGCGTAATATCGAGATATCTTCGATGAAGACTAGTGTATTTTACTTTCTCGTGATTGGTCGAATTGGATAAAATCTCGTGGAGGGCAGAGTCGGCTAGCTGAGACGCGATCCGGAACTCCGCTTGCCCAGAGCCAAACGCCCAAGGCAGCCGGGGTCAACCGAATGTGGAGAATATGAGAACATGCATAGACCCAACAAATGGTGGTGGGGAGCCGTTCCTCTGGCTGGACTTTGGGCCTTCACAGCGGCAACCCACACAGAACCGATGCAACGCGATTTGACCGGGCGGGCGGCGAACGCTCTTGGGCAGGTGTCGCTGGACAAGCCTTCGCTGAACTTCAGCGGCCGCGATGGAACCCTTTCAGCAAATGCGTTCTCATCCCATGACATCACAGAGGCCGCAGCGGTGGTCGGTACGACAGCAGGCGTGCGCCGTGTCAAAAACGAGGCCAAACTGGCTCCTACGGCGCAGCCTTACAATCTTGGCATCGAAAAGACAGACGATACCGTCACGTTGACCGGCAATGTTCCGCGGCCGGATGTCCGCCAGTCCATTCTGGACGCCGTCAAAGCCGAAGCCCCATCCGCCAATGTGGTCGACAAGCTGACATATGCGCTGGGCGCTCCGGCCGGTTTCGAAACGGCGGCCAAATTTGCGGTAAAGCAGCTTCCGGCGTTGAGCTCTGCTTCAATGGCGCTCAGCAACAGCACTTTGTCGGTAAACGGCGTTGCGCAGGACCGGAACAACCTCGCCCATTTGATGGCAGCTTTAAGACGCCGCCCGCAGGATTTAGCGCTGGGGCAAGTCCATGTGCAGGCCGAACCTCCAAACAGCATGGAGAAGACAGCTTCGGTGCAGCCGTCGGCAGAATCCCCTGTAGAAGCCAATGACCCGGTCACCAAGTCCCTTCAGAATGGAAATACGGAGCAGGCCGAAATCGCGGCAGCCCAGCCGGCGGCGCCGGTGGATAATGCCGGTTGTCAGTCGCTGTTGAGCGATATTACCCGCGACGACACAATCCATTTTGAAACAGGCAGCGCGCGGATCCATAAAGATTCTGCGAAAATTCTCGATTCCGTCGTTGCCACCACGCAACGTTGCCCGAGCGGCAATATCGAGATCCAGGGCTACACTGACAGCGAGGGTTCGCCCAAAGTCAATTTCGCACTTTCACAACGCCGTTCCGATGCGGTGAAGCAATATTTGGTCAATGCCGGCGTCGATGGCTTGCGCCTCACGTCGGTCGGCTATGGTCAGGCCAGGCCTGTTGCTCCCAATAACACCCCAAGCGGCCGGGCCGAGAACCGCCGTATCGAATTTCTCGTGAAGTAGGAGAGCAGTCATGCTGTATCTGACCGAGTTTCATTCCGCATGGCTGCTTCTGTCCCTCATGCTTGGCGGCATCGTTGGATGGCTGAGTTTTCTCCATGAGAAGCCCGGCTGGTCCGGGGCCGGCTGGTTGAACATCGGCATCCCCGCATTTCTGATCGGCCTTGCCGTCGCCGCTTTCAAGCTCTTGCCGGGGGAAGCTGGTTATTGGCTCGATCTCGGCCTGCTGTTTTTCGGCTCTTACATCTTCGGCTGCCTGCTCGGCAGCCTGATGCGCGGCCTGCTCGCCGGCCATGCCGAACCCGTTCCTGCCGTCGGCGTCGCAGCAGCCGGCGCTGCCGCTGTCGGAGCACGCAAGACCGCGCATCGTGTTTCATCCGCCTCGACCGCGCCCAGTCATCCCGGCAGGAAGCCACCGGTCCTTGCTTCAAAGAACATAACCGACAGAGACGATCTGAAGCTGATCAAAGGTATCGGGCCGAAAAACGAGCGCGTATTGAATGCCCTGGGCATCCATACATTTCGCCAGATCGCCGCCTGGACCCCCGAAGAAGCCGAATGGATGGGCCACCATATGGCTTTTCCCGGCCGCATCGAACGCGAACTCTGGATCGATCAGGCAAAAGTTCTTGCTGCCGGCGGAGAGACTGAACACTCCAGGGCGGTTCGTGCCGGTCAGCCGTTGGACGACAAGCCGATCGGTGACACGGATATTGCCAAGCTCAAATCCGGCTTGCCGCAAGCGCTGGACCAGGTTGAAGGCGAGGACCAGCATGAGGGCAAACGTCCCTTCGGAATGGTAAAGCCGCAAGGTGTTGCCGATGATCTCAAACTGATCGACGGAATAGGTAAGCAGAACGAAGCGCGGCTGCACGGCCTCGGTATCTGGCATTTCAGCCAGATCGCGGCCTGGGATCGCGACAATATCAATTGGATCGGCAGTTACCTTGCGTTCCCCGGTCGCATCGATCGCGAGCAATGGGTGGATCAGGCCAAAATATTGGCCAAGGGAGGCACGACCGAATTCGCAGAGCGTGTGAAGCGCGGTGACGTTGCGAGTTCCGAGGACGACGGTTCCAGGGGACAGAGCAATATCGTGAAAATCAAACGCTGAACCACGGCGTCTCGCGGCGTGGCGCAACAGTGGCAGGTTGCTCAATACCATCCCAACGCTCAAGTGGATGAAGGTTCGAGGGAGGTCGAAAAGGAAAGAAAGAAAAATCTTATAAAGGAATCAGGTTCCGGCAGATGCAGCAAGAGCCCGTGCTGGCGCGCGCCCAAATGGGCCGTGCCCGGAATGCTGGTCCGGCAAACGCGGCTTTCGGTTGAGATCGCTATCAGACGAGCCCAAAATTCCAGCGCCAATTCTTAAGGAACTCGCCTGCGGATACTTATAATTTTCAGCTCCATCTCCACGGTCATTTAAGCGGCTTACGGTACCGTGGTTCGCATAACAACAATGAACCTGCGGGAGCGTTATGCGATGAAAAAACCATTACAGGGATGTTCAAAAAGCAAAGGTGCCAACGAGACGGTTTGCAAGTTCAAGCAATTGGCAGTCCTGGTTGGCGCTACTGCAACGCTTGCTCTTTCTGCCGGATGCACGGCCATGCCTGACCGTACCGTGACGTCGTCGGTATCGACGCAGGTAGGCTATCCCAGTGTGTCGCTCACTCAGAAGAAGCCGGCACAACGCGGGAATATCGTCAAGAAGTCGAGCCCGAAACTTGCCAGCCCGAAACTTGCCAGCAATGGCCATCTCGGCCGCGCGCCCTATATCTGCACGCCGAGCGGTTTTGGAAAGACATCGCGCTGCTTCCTCCGGGGATGAGACTGCACACGTAACGGAGCCTATCCAGATGCGTGCCAGTATCCTATCGTTGTTGTTCTTCGCGGCCTGGTGTCTTACGGCATCGGGTGTGCATTCTGCGGAATTGGGCGCCGGCATGGACACGATGAAGACAGTCTCGATCAGCCCGCCGGAATCTTCCGGCCGACCACACGCAAATGCGCCGCTGTTGTTCGGCGCCTATGATCCGCATGGCCAATTCCGGTATTCGAGTCGTCCACAAATCGAGCATGTGTTCATCTACTGGCAGGCTATCGATCGCCCAATGCTCGAAAACAAGATGCGTCTTGCCCGCGAGAAGGGGCGTATCCTGATGGTCACGGTGGAGCCCTATACCAAAGCGGTGAACTGGCGTGACGGCGGCGATCGGCTGTTTGCCGATATCCAGCGTGGTGCGTTCGACCCCCAGATTGCGGCGACATGCGGCGCGGTTTCCGAATTTCCCGGTGACCTCTGGATCCGCTGGGGACATGAGATGGAAGATCCGACCGGTCGTTATCCCTGGGCCAGGCATGATTCCCGTGGCTATGTGGCAGCCTATCGGAAATTCGTCGACACATGCCGGAAAATTGCCCCTGGGGCCCGTTTCATGTGGTCACCCAAGGGCGAGCGCGGCCTTGCTGCGTATTACCCCGGCAATGACCATGTCGATATGATAGGCGTGTCGTTATGGGGATTGGAGAAATGGGATCGTGACCAGCATGGTCGCCCGCGGGGCTTTGCCGAGACTTTCGACGAGAAATACCGGCGTATCGAACGTTTTGGGAAGCCGATCGTCATCGCTGAACTGGGAACATCTGGTGGAGAAGAATACCGCCGGAACTGGATGTCTGAGATTTCCGGGCTCTCGGCGAAGCGCGGCCTGTTCCCGTTATTGGACGGAATTGTCTATTTCAACGACAAAGAACCGCACCATTGGCCACAGGGATATGGATCGCCGGATTGGCGTGTACCTGTATCGGTATTCGGAGACGGCCTGCCAGTGGCCGCCTCGTTGAAGTGAAATCCCGGAGCCTTTGGGTTACCGACCGGGCGTGACCATAGCGGCCCCGGGGAAACGCTTTACCTCGTGGCGGACAGCCTCGCCTCGATTTTACTCAGACGCGAGCTGACATAATTGCCGCGGCGCAATTTCGCATATTCGTCACCGCTCTTTGCCGGGGCGTTTCTGAACACGTACCACTTTCCGTCCGGCTCGCGCTTTTGGAATACGACTTTACCGGCCTTACGGTGGCTGAAGCACGTCAAGGCCGGCACCGTACCGTCTTTGGCGTGCCATTTTGCTCTGAAGCAGAGCTTGCCGGGTTTCGTGATAAACCAGACGCCGACACCATAAGACCCCGAATTGCCTTTGCCCGACCATGCGGTGAACTTGCGTTGCTTCACCGAGAAGAAGCCTGCGCCATCCTTCCAGAGCCAGGACCGGTTATTATAAAGCCGGTAAAGCTCCGCACTGGTCAGCGGTGTGCCCTTGCTGGCGTCCGGGATCGTCTTGCTCGGTGCGGCTGTGGCGCCGAGAGTTGCAGCGCCCAGGCCAGCGCAGATCGCCCCAACCATCAGCGCTGTACGAAATATCGACATTTGTTTTACTCCCGTTTGGGTTTCATGCCATCAATTTGAAGCGTCCTGGACAACTCGCCAGTCAGGACGGCCGTAGCCATCCGGCCACGGGTAGACTTCCCGGTCGTTGAAATAGACGACAGCGGTCAGGTCCGGAAACTCGGGATGCGGTTTGGCAACGTTTTCCGCCCAGTTGCGAACGTAAGGCTGGTCACCTTCATAGCCGAGTTCGGCCACCACGATGGGTTTGCCAAAGTTCTTGACGCGCTCATATCCGGGGGTCAGCCGCTCGACGAATGTCTGGTCCCGGCCGGTCGTGTCGTTGTCGTATTTCTGATAGCCGAATACCGACAGACCGATCACATCAACATATTCATCACCCGGATAGAAGGCTTCCAGGCCCTCATTGCCTTTCGGCGACCACATGTATTTGGCGGTCTTGAGGTGCTTGCGGCACACCGTCACCACATGGCGATACGCCGCGATGAAATCCTGCGGCTTCCAATGCGCCCAGGTGAACTGGTTGTCCAGTTCATCCATTTCCTGTCCCCAGCGGATGGTGACGGGGCTCTTCAGCTTTGCCGCCTCCGAGCAGACCGCCGCCATATTGGCATCGTACTTGCCGCTCAGGATGCCGCTGGAAAGCTCGTTCGGGGAACGTCTCCAGTCGAGAGACCATGACCACGGCTCGATTGTGATCATGAGCGATCGCCCGCGCTGTTGCGCATATTCATCGGCAATGGAAAGCGTGGACAGATCGACGTCCTCCCAGGGCAGGAACAGATGCTCGATCTTCGAATTGGGATCCTCGCTGAAATCCCCATGCGGATCGTAGGCCCCGAAATCGATGGACGAGTCGGTTATGACAGGACGCTTGTCGGACGGGATGTTCGCCGTCGAGGAGTTGGCGCTCGGAATCCCCCGCGGGGAGTTGGCTGCCATGACGGCGCCCGACATGGCCAGTGCGACAAATGAGAGTGCGATTGTTTTTGATGTCTTTTTCATCGGTATTCCTCCAATATCAGTATTCATCGCTCGGATTTTGCTTCCCGATCGATGGATTCACTGGATGGTATTTTGCGGCGGATTTTGAATCGCCTCCAGCTGTGCGGAGACGAGATCTTCTCTGACGAGCTTGCTGAACTCGTCGCTATCCGTCGGCTCGGAATTTTTGAAGACATACCAGTCGCCGGAGGGTTCTCTTTTCTGGAAAACCGTTCCGCCATAGGTCTTGTGGCTGAAACAGGTCTTGTCCGGAAACGTGCCGGTCTGTGTATGCCATGCGGCCTTGAAGCAAAGCTGGCCTCTGTCGGTCACGATCCATCGACCCTCTGCCCGGCTGGCGGTTTCGCCGGAGCCGGCAACGGCCTTGAAGACCCGTCCTTTATCCTGCATTCGCCCGGCACCATCCGCCCATTTCCAGGTCTTGTCGCGATAAAGCGTGTATAATTCGACGCCCGTCATGACCCGTGCATTTTCGGGGACGACAACATGCTCGGAGGCCCCGCTATGACTGGAAAACAGGACGATGCCCGCCAGAACGGATGAAACCCGGAGCCATCCTTGAAAACGGCCATGGCTCCATGTCTCTCGGTTGGTGCGATTGGTCTTCATCATTGTCTTATCCCCGTGGCGTGGTTTCTGCCGCACGTGCCTTGTCGCGCGGCTTTGATTTGGCTGGAAAATCCACAACGTTATCGGCCTGGCGCACGATCGGCCGGCCGATGGCGGTAATCCGGAACCCCGCAGCTTCCGCCGCTGCAGGCTCGAATGCATTGCGCAGATCGATCAATGCCGGCGCGCGCATCACCTGCCTCAGCCGCGCCAGATCGATGCGGCGGATGCTTTCCCATTCCGTGACGATCACCACGGCATCCGCATCGCGGGCGCATTCGTAGGGATCATCGAACAGCTGGACGTCATCGAGGATCCGCGCGGCGTTTTCCATGCCGACAGGGTCATGTCCCCGGACGGTGGCGCCGAAGCGCTGCAATGTCTCGATCAACGGTACCGAAGGCGCATCGCGCATGTCATCCGTATCAGGCTTGAAGGTCAGCCCCAGCACCGCGATGGTTTTCCCATCGACGTCCCCGCCGACGGCATCCAGGACCTTGAGCGCCATCTTGCGCTTGCGCGCTTCATTGGCGGTCACCGTCTCCTCGACGATACGAAGAGCGATGCCGTGATCCTGCGCCGTTCGCAGTAGCGCCAGCGTGTCCTTCGGGAAACATGACCCGCCATAGCCCGGCCTGGCATTGAGAAAACTCGAACCGATGCGCTTGTCGAGGCCAACGCCGAGAGCCAGTTCGCCGACATTGGTGCCGACCTGCTCGCAGAGATCGGCAAGCTCGTTGATGAAGGTGATTTTTGTTGCAAGGAATGCGTTCGCCGCATATTTGATCAGCTCGGACGTGCGCCGTTGCGTCAAGACGATGGGTGTTCTTGCCTCGGCAAGCGGATCGCTATAGAGCGCCACCATGACGGCGTGCGCATTCTCGTCCTCGACGCCGATGACGACGCGGTCGGGATTGAGGAAATCGTGGATCGCCACACCCTCCCGCAGGAATTCCGGATTGGAGGCGACGGAGAAGCTGCCGCGGCTGCGTACCGAGGCGATGATCTTCTCCACCGCATCGCCTGTGCCGACCGGGACGGTCGATTTGACGACGACCACTGCATTTTCCGCAAGCAGCGGCGCAATCTCCCTGGCCGCCATATAGACGAAGGAGAGATCGGCATCGCCATGGCCGACCCGGGCCGGAGTTCCGACCGCGATGAACACCACCTCGGCATCTTCAACCGCTGCCGCGAGATTGCAGGTGAAGGACAGGCGCCCGGCATTGCGATTGCGGGTTACCAACTCATCGAGACCCGGTTCATAAATCGGTAGCTCGCCCTGGTTCAGCCGCGCGATCTTCTCCGCGTTGTTATCGACGTAGACGACATGATTGCCCCACTCGGCAAAGCAGGTCCCGCTGACGAGACCGACATACCCTGTTCCTATCACTGCAATCTTCATTGTCGTTTCGCCCGCGGGCGCTCCCCTCTGGGTCATTGTGTTGTGTTCGGTGTTGCGGAAAGCCATCTCGGATTGAAGACGGTTCTGCGTAGCCTTGTGCCGCCAATTCCGGCGCCGGCGACCGAATAGCGCTCCTCGAAGACACTCAGGCGTCCGGCACCCCAGGTGAGTGCCTCGAGACCGTCTTTTCCGCGCTCGGCGGTCGCGATTCCCGGCAGGATGACGAGTGAAAGGAGAGCGGCCGCCATCGCGGGGCGATATCCACGCCTTTTCACCCTTACGGCGTTCTCCCGCGCGTGCTGGATGACGATGACGAGCAAAAGCGCCGTGTAGAGCACGGCATTCACGATCGCGAAGAGATAGAAGCCGCGGGTTTCTCCGGCATTGTCTATAAGCAGCACCGGCAATACGGACACGATGGACAGGAGGCCGTATGGCGCGAGAACACGCAGGGGCAGGGGGTCCACTTCCGATGCGCCTTTCGGTGTGACACGGAAATCGACAAAGGACCCGGTGAGCCAGTCGCGCACCGCGGCCATCGTTCCGGCCAACGCCCATGGCCAGCGGGCAAAAAGAAAGAGGATGCACTCCCAGCTCAGGATCTTCGCATCGAACGGACGGAAGGAGCCGCTGGCCCGCCAGCGATAGGCCATGAGAATGAGAACGATGGAAAGTGGCGCGAAATGCGTCAGGAAATCGGGATAGGTCACGCCGACAAAGTTCTGTCCATTCGCCAGCGCGATGATCGGCATGGCGAACATCAGCGCCATGAAGAGCGCAAAGAGCGGATACCAGAGCTGTGAAAACAGGAACTGGAATTTGAGACGCAGCGGCAACCGGCCGACGAGGTGAGGGGAATACTGCAGGAGCAGCGTGACCAGGCTGCGCGACCACTGGAATTCCTGTGTGACGAGATCGCCGAAGGTGCTCGGTCCGTCTCCATGCGCGATTGCCTCCAGCGCATGGACACCGCGCCAGCCATAGGCATTCATCATCAGCGTCGTGGAGTGATCTTCTGCAAGTTCGGGGCCGAGGCCGCCGATCTCCTTAAGCGCCGAGGTGCGCACCGCATAGTGCGAACCGATGCACAACGGCGCAAGCCCGCCATTGTAACCGGCCTGAAGCGAACCATGCATGCTGGCTTCCGCATAGAGCCGGCCGCGCGCCGACCAACTGCCGGCAGCATTGCGGTCGCAGATGCTCGGCGCCGAGACGTAGCCTACCGCGGGGTCCGCGAAGGGGCGCAGCATTTCATGGAGATAGCCCGGCTCGGGAACATGATCCGCGTCGAGTTGGGCGACGAAATCATATCTCGCATAGCCATAACGGTCGTAGAAGAAGGCGAGGTTGCCTTCCTTGCAACGGGTGCGTCGCGGCCATGATTTGCGGTGATAATCGGCGCGTCCCTTGCGGGTCGACACAAAAACCCCGTGCCTGCGGCACCACTCCAGCGTCTCGGGCGAAGGGTCCTCGTCGGCAAGCCAGGTGTCGTGCGGGACGTTCTGAGCAAGCATCGCCTTCAACGTCTCGGCCACGACAGGAAATGGCTCCGATGGCGCTTTGGTCACCACCATGGCGACGCGGCTACCGACGGGCAGCCGCAGCGGACCGTTCGGCTTGAGGCCGCGATAGAACACGGCGATGAAATAGGCCGGCAGCAGGGTCACCCAGGCAAGAACCGCGGTGACGGTTACCGAGCCGAATACGCTGATATGATGCTCGGGTTTCAGCAACCAGACCCAGAAATAGACGAGGGCGGCAATCCAGACGGCTGCTCCCGCCACATATTCAACGCGCCGCCAGCCCGTCATCACAAGCACCATCGGCGGTTCGATCCCTATCTCGATCGGCATATCGCGGGATTTTGCCAAGTTCCTGACCGCATTGTGCCTCATGACCGTGCCTCCAGCCCGAAGAAGGGCGCGGCGGTCCGCACGATGGTATCGAGATCGGAAAATTCCGGCGAAAAACCGAGCGTTGTGCGGGCAAGGCTCGGATCGGCGTAGAGCGCCGGCGGATCGCCCGCACGCCGCGGATGAATTTCGATGGGGACGCTGCGACCAGTGATCCGGTTGATCGCTTCAAGGATTTCCTTGATCGATGACCCGTGCCCGGTTCCCAGATTGACGGCGAGGTTCTCGCCGCCTTTCGCCAGATGGTCGAATGCCAGCACATGAGCGCGTGCGAGATCGCAGACATGGATATAATCGCGGACGCAAGTACCGTCATCGGTCTTGTAGTCGTCCCCGAATACCTCAAGGCGCGAAATTCCGCCGCTCGCGGCGAGCAGGGCCCGCGGGATGAGATGGGTTTCGGGATCGTGCCATTCGCCGAGCTCGCCATCCGGGTCTGCCCCGCAGGCGTTGAAATACCTCAACGCCACGTAGCGCAGGCCGAAAGCCGCGGCGTAGTCGGCAAGCATGTGTTCGGCAATCAGCTTGGTCTTGCCGTAAGGATTGATCGGAACCTGCGGCGTCGTCTCGGCGATCGGAAGGGCCGCGGGCACGCCATAAGTGGCGCAACTCGAGGAAAAAATGACCTTATCGAGCCCGGCCTGGCGGCATGCATCGAGCAGCGACAGCGTGCCGCCGACATTGTTGCGGTAATATTTCGAGGGGTCCGCAACGGACTCGCCCACATAGGCGGACGCGGCGAAATGAATGACCGCATCGGGCTCGTATTGCGTGATCGTGCGGGTGAGATGGGCTGTGTCAAGGATGTCGCCGTGAATGAAGGGTCCCCAGCGCACCGACGACCGGTTGCCTGTCGACAGATTGTCGTAGGCGACCGGCTCGATTCCTCCGGAATTCAGGAGCTTGGCCGTATGGCTTCCGATGTAGCCGGCGCCACCCGTCACGAGGATTCGCTGCGCTGACATCAGGCGACCTCTACGAGATCCTGGTTCGTCTGAGCGAGGAGTCGATCGAAATAAAGGATCGTCTCCTTCAGCCCAACCGACAGCGGCACTTTCGGCTGCCAATCCAGTGCGCGCCTGGCGAGCGAGATGTCGGGCCGGCGCTGGCGCGGATCGTCGACCGGCAGCGGGTAATGGACGATTTTCGAAGAGGAGCCCGTCATCTCGATCACTTGCTCGGCAAGCTCGCCAATGGTGAATTCTCCGGGATTGCCAAGATTAACCGGGCTGTCGAATGATGGTGCAGCGCCCATCAACCGAACGAAGCCGTCGATCAGGTCATCGACGAAACAGAACGAACGGGTCTGCGAACCGTCGCCATAGATCGTTATGTCTTCGCCCTTCAGCGCCTGAACGATAAAGTTGGAGACGACACGGCCATCATCGGGCCGCATGTGCGGACCGTAGGTGTTGAAGATGCGCGCGATCTTGATTTCAAGGCCGTATTTTTTATGGAAATCGAAGAACAGGGTTTCCGCGCAGCGCTTGCCTTCGTCATAGCAAGAGCGGGGACCGAACGAGTTGACGTTACCCCAATAGCTCTCGACCTGCGGATGAATATGCGGATCGCCGTAGATCTCGGATGTCGATGCCTGGAAAATGCGTGCATTGTGACGCACCGCCAGTTCCAGAAGATTGAGCGAACCGAAAACACTCGTTTTCATCGTGTGGATCGGGTCGGCTTGATAGTGCGGCGGTGATGCGGGGCAGGCGAGATTGTAGATCTCGTCGACCAGGAGATCGATCGGTTCGATGATATCGTGGCTGACGATGCTGAAGGTATCGAAGCGCGTCAGATGCCGTACGTTGCGGCGGAGGCCTGTCGAGAAATTGTCGACGCAGATCACCTTATGTCCGGCGCGCAGTAGGATCTCGCATAGATGCGATCCAAGAAAACCTGCTCCACCGGCAACGAGAATCCGCCGTGGCGCCTCATTCCTGGATAGCAAGCGGGTGTCATTCTGTACCGATGTTACGGCAGAACGGAAGCGCGTTTTATACAATTCACCCATGATAACCCCACTATATTTTCGTCATGCTTTTCTTCTTAGCAAATAATGAATAAATAAATCCTCGATCTACCAAAGTAGTCATCGATAGATTTATCTTCATGATTCGTAAGGATTGCGAACGATGGTATTTGTACTTCGTACATACATATTTGTGGATTGTCGTTATCTCTACATCCGGAAAATTATCATGGCGTACATTTCTGTTGCGGTTGGACTGCGTTCTCCGCCTACCGCGTAATCCAGGAGTGCCGGAGATCGATTCTGGAGGAACATCCGTGAGAACTTGATTTTTGGCTTCGCGATGGGAGTGTTGAGGAGTGCCCCAAAAAAGTCCCAATGACTCCCACTTTCTGGTTCCGGGGAACGGACGGAGGGCTTGATTCTGCTGGGAGAACTCTGTGATCAGTTGTCCAACGAGACCCGAAGAAGACGGCAAACTACCCACTGCAATCGGAAGGACCTCAGACATCGAGCGGCGGCGTTGGCCGCGCGAATCGTCCTACCAGGGCCGGTCCAGCCCGCCTCCCGCGCCGGCGCTCGCGCCTTTACGTTTCTCGACCCACAACCTGGCGCCGGCGGATCAGTTCAGCGCCTGGCAAATGCATATGGAATCGCTTGTTGAGGTGATGTTGCCGGACGGCATCTCTGCGGACGATGGATTCCAGGCCGATCATACGGCCTGGAATCTTGGTGGCATGCTCATCGTCGAGCAGCGTGTACCGGCCCATAGCTACGCGCGTTCTGCCGCCAGTCTGCGCGCCAGCCCTATCGACCACTGGTATGCCGGTATGCTTCGCTGCGGACGGGCATGGACAGAGGTGGACGGTCTCGTCGCTGAAAGCGAACCCGGCAAGGCGGAGTTCAGGTCGCTCGGCCATCCGTTTCGAGGGCGAATAACCGAGTCCGAAGCGATCTTTCTTTACATGCCCCGCGATCTCTTTGCCGATACGCCGGGTATCCTCGACATGGCTAACAATGCAATTTTGTCGGATAATCTCGCGAAGCTCCTGATCGAGTATGTCAGCGGTCTTGAGGCAACCCTGAACAGTCTCGTTGCCGAAGACTTGCCGAGGATCGTACATACTGTGCGTGACATGATCATCAATTGCCTCTCGTCGCCCGCCGAACACGTGACGGTCGAACAACAGGCGGGACTCGGATTAATGGAGCGCGCTCGTCAGCATATCCACCGCAACCTTCATTCGCCCAAGCTTACGCCGGACGATTTGTGCGGGGTGCTAGGTATCTCCCGCACACGTCTCTATCAGTTGTTCGAGCCGAGCGGCGGTGTTCTCCACTACATTCGCAGACGGCGGCTTCTCGCGGCCCATACCGCGCTGAGCGACCCAGCGAACAATCAGCGTATCCTTGATATCGCAGAGGCTGTCGGCTTTGATTCAGCCGCCAATTTCAGCCGGGCCTTCAGCCAGGAGTTTGGCTACAGTCCTCGCGAAGCCCGAAGCGCGATAGCTCCCGGGCCCCTCGCTCATGCCGCTTCGCATGCCGAGCCGGAGGAATCTTCTTCCTTTGAAGCCTGGCTCAAGCTCCTGGGGAATTGACGTCGAGTTTGCCGACCGCTGATGACTGTGGCAGTTTCCGTCCAAAAGGGCATCACTGAGCCACCGGGTACATCAGCATCGCGCTGGGAGGATGCTGATGTTCGCGGTGGCAGGCCTCGGCGACCATAACCACACGCAAGACGCTCTCTCCCTTCGCCTCAAATATTCAACATCGACGGAAACCAATGGATCAGCTTCGCCGTGAAGGAGCGATGCTCTGTTAGCGGATGCCCGATCGAGTTCTTCCGCGACTTCGTCGGCTGGCTTTAGCTCTGTGTGGGTAGACTAAAGCAGTTCCTGTTTTGATGGAATCGTCCAGCCTTATCATTCTGCATCGCCGGAGCTGTGGAGATGACGAGGCATGGATTCCTGTGACAAGCACAGGCCCGGGCACAGGAATCCATGCCTCACCGATACCGCTGTTGCTGCGGTTGGAATAGTCTGGTCGATGCGATCTGCCGTAAGCACCTCGCCAGACTGGAAGAAGCAGCCGCCAGCGTGCGATGAGGAGCTGTATGGACAGTGCTGAATTCAGCAATCTGTTCAGTGAGTTTCGTCAACACAAAGGGCCGAATTTCGCGGATATGGAGAGGACCGGCTAGTGGATTGACTCCGACGCTTCGCTCCCGCGAAACGTCGGCCCAACCACTAGATAACCTTTTGTTTGTGTTTGTTTCTTTTACACATTTGCGTCCAATTCCATCGGACTCAAATGTTAGAAACAAACCACTAGCGGCGTCTCCAGGGCAAGGTCACGCTATCTACACGCTCAAGGCTGTCAGGTAATTCAGCTCCGCCAATACTTCACGCACCGTATTCACACAGGCCCGGGCGTTAGGGCTCTCGGCGTCGAACGGATATTTGGCGAAGACCGGTGTATCGGGGATCGGCGGGACGGTGTTCAGCAGACGCACCGTGCCATCCTCCAATTCGCGCTCTGCCATCTTACTGGGATACACGCCGATCGCGACGCCTGTATTGACTAGATGGGCGAGCATGGCGACACTGTTGCAGGTGTCCAGTCTCTTTGGACTGAGCCCGGCGCTTGCAAACCATCCTCTGACCTGCCGGTAATTGATGCTTCCGATCGGGTTAGAGATGATGGGATGCGACATTAGGTCATGGGGCGTTACAACGGAGGGCAGGTCCCATCGGGCGGAAGCCACCCATGACGTGGGCTGCGCTCCCATCGGGACCAGACGGAAGTCGCCGTGCTCGGTGGGATTAACTAAAAAGGCCAGATCAAGTTCACGCGCATGGAGATCGGGCTCTATGAACGGAGTGGTGGACACCATGAGTTCTGGACTGAGATCCGGATAGAGCCGGTGCAATTTCGCCAATATCGGCGACAGACAGATGATCGCGAAACCTTCGGAAAAGCCGACACGGATGCGGCCACCTACACGGCCGTCGTTTTTCTGCGATGCGATTCTCTGGACACCATCCAGCACTTCGCGGGCATCTTCCAGCAATGCGAGCCCATCTGACGACAGCCGTATTCCCCGCCCAACCCGATCGAACAAATTTGTTTCCAACGCCGCTTCCAATGACTTCAGCCGAAGTGAGATCGTAGGCTGGGAAAGATGCAGGCGTTTAGCAGCCTGATCCACAGAACGCGTGGTCGCGGTCCAGAAGAACGCCTCAAGTTGGGCGATGGTGATCCGACTCATTTAAAAATTCAATCCGAGATGGGCAAAACATTTAATTTGTTGCGGGGAAACTAAATGGGTATCTCCCAGGGTGCAAGTGCATGACGGGAGGATCGAGTGGTGGGGAGTTCGCAGGTCGTCAAGGTCGAAGGATTTCAGCTTCGATGCGAGATGCCAATGGTGGCCGGCAACGCGTTGAGGGTGTTCAATGAACGTGCGGTCTTCCTGGTCAAGCTGACGACCCGTTCTGGAGCAGTCGGATGGGGCGAGACCTGGGCTTATCCCGGATCGGCCGGCGCACTGACTAAATCCGTTCTTGCACCGATCATTCTAGGAGCCGATGCCACCAATCCCCGTGCCGCTCAAGAGCGGATGCTCAAGGTGGCGGTCCCCGATCGACGCGGACAGGCGCATATGGCGGTCAGCGCAGTCGACATCGCCATGTGGGACGTTTTTGGCCGTCTCGTTGGCAAGCCAATCCATGCTCTTCTTGGCGGCGCATTGCGCGACAGCGTCATGACCTATGCCAGCGGACCGCTTCTTCCGGCCGGAGAAGATCGATATGCCGGATTCTCCGAGGAGATAACACGGTATGCACAAGCGGGCTTTCGGGCGGTCAAGATCCGGATCGGGGCGTCGCCGCGCGAAGATTTACGTGTGATTTGGCAGGCGCGTAGCATCTTGGGTCCGGACGCTTTCCTGATGGCTGACCTCAACGAGTCTTCCAACGTGCGCGATGCCGTTGCGCTTGCCCACGAGGCGAAGGATGCTGATCTCGGTTGGCTCGAGGAGCCGGTTTCGCACGATAATCTCCCCGCCTATAAGCGGCTCTCGGAACTTCTGCCGGTGCCGCTGGCTGGCGGAGAGTCCTTCTGCGGTGTTCAGGCGTTTCGTGACATTCTGTGTGACGGATCGCTTGACGTCATCCAGCCCGACCTTGCGCTGTGCGGTGGGCTCACCGAAGGGATGCGCATCGCTGGACTGGCGGACGCCTTCGAGGTTCCGGTTGCGCCCCATGTGTGGGGCTCCTGCATCAATTTTTTGGCCTCGCTTCAGTTCGCTGCGGTCCTGAGCCCGCGGCTGGGGCGGCTGCCGTTCCCGCTTTTTGAATACGACATGAGCTTCAACCCGCTTCGATCGCTGATCTACGATCCGAAGCCCGATGCGAGAGGCAACCTTTCGATCCCCGATGGGCCGGGTCTTGGAGTGGACATCGATATCAGCCGCCTGGCCGATCATGTGAAGGACCACTGGGTGCTGGAGCTTTAGATAACGCTCCAGCCATTTTTGAGGAGGAAAATGACATGAAACGACATCTGCTTTCTGCATGCCTGGCTTTCGCGGGCCTGGTCGGTACGGCGTCTGCCGAACCAGAGACCACACTCAACCTCGGCTTTGTCGGCGGAACGAATGCTCCTGAAGCGATTGCCATGGGGCAATTTGCACAAGAGATTGCGGAAAAGACCAACGGGCGCATCGCCATTCGCTTACAGGGCGGAGGTGCTCTGGGGGGCGACCGCGAGGTCATCGAAGGCGTTCAACTTGGCACTGTGGACATGACGGTTGTCAGCACATCGATCGTCGTCAATTTCGCTCCGGAATTCGCGCTTTTCGACATCCCGTTCCTTTTCCGTGACTTCGACCATGCCGAAGCAGTGCTCAACGGCCCCATTGGCCAGCGCATGCTCGATAGCCTGCCCGAAAAAGGCCTGGTTGGCCTCGGGTTCGGTGGCATGGGTTTTCGTCAGCTCACCAACAATGTTCGCCCGGTCAAGGAACCGGCCGACGTCGCGGGCCTGAAGATCCGCACGCAGCAGAACGACCTTCACATTGCGGTCTGGAAAGAGCTTGGTGTGCTGCCGACGCCGATGGCGATCCCCGAAGTCTACACTGCTCTCCAACAGGGAGTGGTCGACGGTCAGGAAAATCCAGTGGGGGCGATCATCAACAATCGCTTTGGTGAAGTGCAGAAGTATCTCAGCCTCACCGATCATGCATTTACGCCACTGGTCCTGCTGATTTCGCCGAACGTTTATTCCTCGATGTCGGACGAGGACAAGCAGACGTTCGCAACGGCTGCAAAAAACGCCATGACGCGCAATCGCAAGGAAGTTGAGGTGGTCCTGACAACGGGGCTCGATACCTTGAGGGCGCAGGGGATGACCATCGTCACCGATGTCGACAAGGAGGCGTTTCGCGCGAAGCTCGATGATCTGTATGCGGATTTCGCCAAGCAGTTCGGACAGGACACGCTCGACGCGATCCGCGAGACGCAGTGATGAATGCACGCTCGCGCTTGATTTCGGCCTTCCTTAAAGCGGAAGGCCGGATCACGCAGGCGGCGGTGGCGTTTGGCACCGCCAGCCTGGCGCTCGCCGCCGTCGTGGGCCTGTTTCAGGTCCTTGCACGCTTCGTCTTCCACGCGCCTGCTTCATGGTCTGAGCCGCTTATCCAAGCGACGTTGATCTGGATGACTTATGTGACGCTTGCCGCCGCCATGCGAACCGGTACGCTCATTTCCGTGGACCTGGCGCTCAGCATCAGTACCGGCACGTTCCGCATGTTCGTCAGGACGCTGATTGCGATGTCCATTCTAGTGCTGCTGTTTGTGCTTTTCTGGTTCGGCTGCGCGCTCGTCTGGCGGGTCCGCTTCCAGACCATTGCAGGTCTTGGGATCTCCGCATCCTGGGTTTATGCGGCCCTTCCGGTCGGCTCCGTTCTTTCCGCCATCGCCCTTCTCGCGAATGTACTCGACCCGCGCGAAACAGGCGACCATCAGACAGAAAACGCAGGGTAGGGTGCACCATGCTGGTTATGATGATCCTTATTCTGGTGGTCCTCATGGGACTATCCGTTCCGGTGGCCGTAGCCATCGGCATCGCGGGCGTGGTCGGTACCGTCAGTTTTTCCAATCTGCCGCTCATTGTCGTGCCGCAGCAGGCCTTCATCGCGCTCGATAAGTTTCCGCTTGCCGCAATCCCCTTTTTCATCCTGGCAGGCAACATCATGGCGGCCGGCGGCATCTCCTCACGGCTCGTGGATCTCGTGGAAAGCGTGATCGGCCAGACCCGCGGCGGGCTGCCGCTGACCTGCATTCTTGTCTGCATGATCTTTGCTGCCGTGTCCGGTTCCAGTGTCGCCACGACCTATGCGATCGGCGCGATCCTTATCCCGGCCATGGTCCGGCAAAATTACCCTGTCGGCTTTGCCGCGTCGCTTCAGGCCACTGCCGCCGAACTCGGCGTCGTCATCCCGCCGTCCATTCCGATGATCCTGTACGGCGTCTCGGCCGGTGCACCAGTGGGGGACCTTTTTGTTGCAGGCTTAGGGCCGGGACTGCTGATCGCGATTGCCCTCGGGACATTCGTGGTGATCTGGTCGCGCCTGAAGCACGAGCCGATGGGAACCGCATTTCCCAAAAAGGAATTCCTTCCAAGCCTACGCAGATCAGGTCTCGCGTTGGCGATGCCGGTCATCATTCTGGGCGGGATCTATGGCGGGGTCTTCACGCCCACGGAAGCCTCTGTGGTGGCGGTGTTTTATGCTTTAGCCATCAGCATGTTGGTTTATGGTCAAATGGGAGTACGGGATCTGATCAGCGTGCTGCGCCGGTCGACCCTTTCCTCCGCCATCATCATGTTCATCATTTCGATGGCGGGACTGTTTTCCTTCGTGCTGACCAGAGCCGGTGTTCCCGCAGCCATCAGTGGCTGGATCGTCTCGACGTTTGACAACGGTTTTGCCTTCCTTCTTGCGGTGAACCTTTTGTTGTTCCTGATCGGCATGTTCATCGAAACGTCGGCTTCGATTGTCGTCATCGCGCCGATCTTAGCACCTGTCGCGCAGCGTTATGGCATCGATCCGGTGCATTTCGGGATGATCATGATCACCAATTTGGCACTGGGGATGATCACCCCTCCTTTTGGGGTCAATCTATTCGCGGCCTGTGCCGTCGCGAAGATCTCGTTGCACAAAATGATCCCCTATCTTGTTCCCCTCGTAGGTGTGATCCTTCTGTGCCTGGTGCTGATTACCTATGTGCCGATGATCAGCCTCGGATCTCTCTATCTGCTGGGGGTCCGTTAGAAGCGTCGCCGTACCTGTCAACCCTGGAGAATTTGCCGTGTCAGCCGCGTCAAGACCCACCGTCCTCATCTTTCCGGCCTTGGATACGGCCGTAAAAACGGGGCTATACGGAAGCTGCAATCTGCTTGAGGTCAAAGCGGCGGACATCCGCAGCCTGTCTGCTTTGGAGGCGGCAAGTGTCCGAGCTGTTGCGTGCATCGGCAGCTTTGATGCCGCGGACATCGACCGCCTGCCGAATCTGGAACTCATCGCCTCTTTCGGCGTGGGCTATGACGGAATCGATGTGCGCCATGCCGCTGCCAGGGGAATTGTCGTGACGAACACGCCCGATGTCCTGACTGATGAGGTTGCCGACGCGACGATTGGCTTGTTGATCAATGTGGTCCGACGCCTTTCCAAAGCTGAGGCATGGCTTCGTGCGGGGCATTGGGCGCGCGGGCAAGCCTATCCGTTGTCGCCGCTGACGCTTCGCAGCCGCACAGTTGGTATTTTTGGTCTCGGCCGGATCGGTCGAGCCATAGCAAGACGAACCGAAGCATTCGGCCTGCCAATCGCATATCACAACCGGCGGCCGGTGGAGGACGTGCCTTATCGGTACTGTCCATCGTTGATCGAGCTTGCCTCAACGGTAGACACTCTCATCGCCGCCGCGCCAGGCGGCCCTTCGAGCGATCGTGCGATCGGAAAGGACGTTTTCGAGGCGCTCGGTCCCAAGGGTGTTTTCATTAACGTAGGAAGGGGCTCTGCCGTAGACGAGGCGGCGTTGATCAGCGCGCTTGCTGACGGAACCATCGCGGCTGCCGGCTTAGACGTATTCGCGAACGAGCCCGCCGTCTCGCCCGACCTGCTGGCACTAGAGAATGTAACCGTCCTCCCTCATATCGCCGCCGCGACGGTCGAAACGAGGGCAGCCGTCGCCAAACTTGTCGTCGACAATGTGGTACAGTGGTTCACACTCGGTCAGGCGCTGACACCGGTGGTCGAAATCGAGGCGTAGCTATGACCGGTAAAGCTGATTGCGGCCATTCGGTCAGGGTGTGTGCGGAAGAATCTGGGCTGTAGTGACGGTTAACGGTTTGGGACGATGAGAAGGGCCGGGTCTATTCCGCCTTCGACGATGAGGCCGACGGCAACGTCTTAATCGAGCGTGGGCGTGAGGACCGGTATCAGTTCCGGTTCATCGCCGCGCCGGAAGATGCCGCCGAGTTCGACGATTTTCGCGACTTCACCCGTGACCTGATGTGGCAGATGGAGGAAGGCCTCGGCACTCGGCTCGACTGGGGGAATCGAGGAAGGTTCTACAGCCGGATGCGTGTGCAGTGGCGCGACGAACAGGCGCGCTGTGAACGTGACATCGAGCGTCACCGAAATGCGGAACTCATATATGGATGAGGGCATCGCGCTTCTCAGGCTGGCCCGGAACGCTCACACGCTTTTCGTGGCCCAACCGGCGAGCGAGAAGAGAAGGTTGCTGAACTTCGTACTTTCGAACTCAAAATGGGCCAATGGAAAGCTTGACGTCGATTTCCGTCAACCCTTTGATATGCTAGCAGATCCGCTTCCAGATGACGCTGATCCCGCATTGGGCGAAACGGGCAAAAATTCGTTGAGAGATGGCTCCCCGGGCCGGATTCGAACCAGCGACCAACCGGTTAACAGCCGGTTGCTCTACCACTGAGCTACCGGGGAACAGGTGCTCATTCATCAGCGATGTGGCCTATAGCAAAAGGGTTCCGCTTTTGCAAAGGCCTATTCCGTTTTTTTCATCTTTTTGGCATGGACATGACAGATACTTATATATTCCAGCCATATCCCGCTTGTCCGAATGGAGGGCGGAACCCTGTATCGGTGGAAAACACAAGCGTGGATGAATCGAACGAACTGAAATCTTCACTCCGGAGCAGGAGGACCGTGCGCGTTCTGAGATGGCGGATTCCGATTCCGCAATCGGCACTCATGCGCCGGATTCTTGGCATCGTGCTCGTCATCGGCGGCATTCTGGGCTTTCTTCCCGTGCTCGGCTTCTGGATGGTGCCGCTGGGACTCCTGGTGCTTTCGCATGATTCCGCAATCATCCGCAGATGGCGGCGAAAGCTCGAAGTGCGCTTTGGGCGCAAGCGGCAAAAGAAATGATATCGGGCCGGGTCCGTAGCGCAAAGCACGAGAGGGCGCACCGTACCCATCATGGGGGGCGGGGTCTTTTTGCATCTGAATGGTGCTCGGAAAGATGTCAGCCGGAACGGTGCGCGAGCATCGATTCGGAATGGAGCAGAGGAATAGATTCGGAATGGAGTTTTCAGCTTGACGTTCAAAAACCGATAACCTATTGACCAGCCTCACAAACGCTTGTGCGGAGGGCCTCGTGGCGGAGTGGTTACGCAGAGGACTGCAAATCCTTGCACCCCGGTTCGATTCCGGGCGAGGCCTCCAGCGCAATCGGTATCCGGTCTGTTCTCCCTTGATTTTATTGCATATTCTTCTCGGTGTGGCAGTCTGGAGCTGAATAGCCGATGGGTGTGGCAGTTTGTTCCCGAAATGGCCTTCCCAAGGGTGTGCAAATGGCCTCCAGACTCGTTAATTGGCGGGTTGAGCGCGAAAAGGAAAGCCTGGGACAATGACAGCCGATTTCAATGATCTCCGTATCAAGATGGTCGACAACCAGATCCGCACGACGGATGTGACAAATGCCGTCGTCCTCGATGCCTTCCTGGCCGTTCCGCGCGAAGAGTTCGTTCCGCCGGCATGGCGCGCGCTCGCTTATATCGACGAGGATATCCTGGTGAAGCCGGCGTCGCCCACCGGCGAGGCGGCGCGCTATCTCATGGAGCCTTCGCCTTTCGCCAAGCTCGTCCAGCTTGCGGCCATCGAGCCCGGCGACGTGGTTCTCGATATCGGCACGGCAACCGGATATTCGGCGGCGGTGCTGTCCAAGCTCGCAAGCTCCATCATCGCGGTCGAAAGTGATTCCGAACTGGCTGCCCAGGCGACGGAGAAACTGTCGGAACTCGGCTATGACAATGTCGTGATTGTCACGGCGCCGATGACCGGAGGATATCCTTCCGAAGCGCCCTATGATGTGATCGTCCTCGAAGGTGCGGTCGATTTTGTTCCTGACGCGCTTTTCGACCAACTGAAAGATGGCGGGCGCCTCGTCGCCGTGGAAGGCCTCGGAAATGCCGGTGTCGCCAAGCTTTACGTGAAGGATGAGGGCATCGCGTCGGGGCG
Source organism: Phyllobacterium phragmitis (assembly GCF_002980495.1). Classification (GTDB taxonomy): domain Bacteria; phylum Pseudomonadota; class Alphaproteobacteria; order Rhizobiales; family Rhizobiaceae; genus Paramesorhizobium; species Paramesorhizobium phragmitis. Next base: position 23,920 of record NZ_PVBR01000022.1, on the reverse strand, counting down.
CCGGGCCTTCAATCTGGCGGTGAAGCCGCTGGCGGGATTCGAGCGCAAGCCGCAGTTCGAATTCTGATTTTTCGAAATGGTTACATATCTGCAACGCTTCTGACTTTGTTTGTGGATGCTCCTATGGCACAGATAGCAAAGGGGAAATTTCCCGTTTATTAAGTGGTTGTCCGAACCGATTGGTTCGGTCAACAGATTCGACTGATTCATATGAGGTTCACTGTGTTCAAAGTATGCAAGGGATGGTTGGCTGCGGCATTACTTTCGGGCACGGTTTTGACGGGCAACCCAGTCCTGGCCGAAACGCTCTCCGGCGCGCTGGCCAAAGCCTATCAGAACAATGCAACGCTCAATTCATCGCGCGCCGGCGTCCGGATCACGGATGAGGATGTCGCCATCGCCAAATCCGGCTACCGCCCGACGATCAACGGCACGATCGATTATGGCCGCAGCCGTTCGGGCCAGACGAACCGATATACCACGTCAGGCGCTTACGGCATTACGATCAATCAGACGCTTTTCGACGGCTTCCAGACCAAGAACAATGTCGCGTCCGCTGAAGCGATGGTCTATGCGCAGCGCGAGAATTTGCGCAACAGCGAACAGAATACCCTGTCCGCTGCGGTCCAGGCCTATATGGATGTCTACCAGAACCGCCAGATCGTGGCTCTACGCGAACGCAATCTCGCCGCCCTGAACGAGCAGGTGCGTGCCGCGCGGGCCCGCCTTGACGTGGGCGAGGGAACGCGCACCGATGTGGCGCAGGCCGAAGCCACCCGCTCGACGGCTATCGCACAACTCAACCAGGCGCGCGGCAACGTCAAATCGGCCGAGGCGGTCTATCGTCAGATAATCGGTGCCGCGCCGGGCAGTCTGAAAGCCGCCTCCGCCGCTTCCAAATCGCTGCCACGCTCGATCGACCAGGCCTATCAGATCGCGACCGCCAGCCATCCGGCAATTCTCGCCACGAAGTATGCGGTCGATGCGGCCGGTTATACCGTCAAAGCGAGGGAAGGCGCGCTGCTGCCGACCGTCGGCCTCAGCGCCGGCGTCAGCCATACCGATACTTATGCGGGCTTGTCGACGGGGGACGGCAATGCGGCTTCCGTCGGTCTCGGGGTCACGGTTCCGATCTATCAGGGCGGACGGACTTACGGGCAGGTGCGCCAATCCAAGGAGCAATTGGGGCAGAGGCGCATCGAGGTCGATGTGGCCTATGATTCCGTACGCGCAGCTGTCGCCTCGGCGTGGTCGCAGCTCGAATCCGCCCAGGCGTCGGTTTCGGCCAATCGCGATGGCATTCGGGCCGCACGGCTCGCGCTCGAAGGCGTCATGGAGGAGCGCAACGTCGGCCAGCGCACCACGCTCGACGTCTTGAACGCGCAGAATGATCTGGTGGCCGTCCAGATCGCGCTCGTGCAGGCGGAACGCAATGTGGTGGTTGCGAGCTATGCACTATTGTCTGCGGTCGGCCGCCTGACAGCGAGCCATGTAGGCTTGCAGGTCGCCGAGCATAAGCCGGAAGAGCATTATGAGGCGGTGAAGGACAAGTGGATCGGTCTGCGCACGCCGGACGGGCGCTAAGCCTCAGCCTTCTTTTGAGAATCAAATCGGCACCGCGAGGTGCCGTTTTTGTTGAGCCTTATGGAAAGCAAGTTGAAACCGGTCCATGGAAATGCGCCGCAAAAGTTTGAAATTGCATCTATTTCGGTGCTGAAACTTTCTACTTTCCAGTGGGCGATTCGATAATCCTGTGGGTTGGGTTCTCCATCGGTCCGGCGGGGATTCTCAAATGGCGTCCGGTCCGATACGCTGTGCATAGGGATTCGCCGTGCGAGGCGGCGAAGAAAGAAAATCGGCACAGGAATATGGCACAGACATCGAGCGCGGCGCGTGAGCCTTCCATGGAAGAGATTCTTGCTTCCATCCGTCGGATCATCGAGGACAGTGACGTGGTGCGGCAAAGCGTGCCGCCCAAACCGGAACGCCCGGTTGCGGCGACGCCGGTGCGCGGCGAGATCGCCGAATTCCGGCGCGATCCGGAGCCCGTGCTGAAGCCCGTTCAGCCGGCGCCGAACAGCACCGAAGCTGATGATGCCCCCGAAGACGGGAAGGCGCGGCATGCGGAAGACGCGATGAACGCGCTTGCGGCGCGCATCGGTCTGCGTGGTTCCCTCGATACAAAGATCAGCGGTGATGACGAACCGGCTGCCAGTCGCGATGCCGCGCCTTCGCCTGGCACAAGCGACAGTGTCGCCGCCCGGGCAAGCGAGGGTGCAGCCGTGTTTGCAGGCGTCCAGCCCGATTTCGGTGCGGGCCTGGGGGATAGCGATGATGTCGACGAGGATGATGAACCTGTTCTCGATGCCAGCAATGATGATCGACAGTCTGTGGCCGGAGCAGCTGTCGGCTCGGCGCAAAGGACGGTGGAAGACGACGCTTTGATCGCCGCCGCCGAACGCGCGGCGGTGGAGCCGGCCGAGATGCCGTCTGGCGTATCGGCGCAAGCGCCGCAGAGCCGTGCGTCCGTGGCGGCTGACGAAGACGAGGAGATGGTTCGGGAGGATGCGCCGAGGTCGAATATTGCGGCTGCCGTGGGCCCCATCATCTCACAGGCGACGGGCCGGCAGGTGGCTGCCGCCTTCGAGGATCTCTCGGCTGCGATGCGCGCCGAGCAGCGCCGTTCGTTCGATGAAGTGGCGGAGGAAATCCTGCGCCCGATGCTGCAGGATTGGCTCGACAACAATCTTCCGGGCCTCGTCGAACGGCTGGTGCGCGAAGAAATCGAACGGGTGGTGCGCGCAGGCGGCGCCTAGAACGCCGTGCGTCCAATTGGACGCACAAAGGACGCGTCTCAAGCCTTTGAATCTACGCATCGTGCTTTCCGAAAATCGATTCCGATTTTCGGAAAGCACGATGCTGTAGTATCTCCCATTCCTTCCGGAATTGCCGAATCCCGCTTCTCCAGAGGCGGGATTTCGTTCTTTCGACGGTATTTTTGCTTTCAAAATCACTTTAAAAGTGATTTGAAACCGGCATCCGCTTAATCAGCTTTGGTTTCCGCACACAGACGGATATTTTTATGCTTGAGAAGACATACGACGCTGCGGCCACCGAGCCGAAGATCGCTGAACTCTGGGAGAAGGCCGGTGCGTTCAAAGCCGGAGCCGGAGCGAAGCCGGGCGCCGATCCGTTCTCCATCGTCATTCCGCCGCCGAACGTCACCGGTTCACTGCATATGGGCCATGCGCTCAACAGCACGATCCAGGATATTCTCGTCCGTTTCGAGCGTATGCGCGGAAAGAATGTGCTTTGGCAGCCGGGGATGGACCATGCCGGCATTGCGACGCAGATGGTCGTCGAACGTCAGCTCGCGGAGCGGCAGGAGCCGAACCGTCATGTCATGGGGCGCGAGACGTTCATCGAGCGCGTCTGGCAGTGGAGGAACGAATCCGGCGGCATGATCGCCAATCAGCTGCGGCGCCTCGGTGCTTCCTGCGACTGGTCGCGCGAACGCTTCACCATGGATGAGGGGTTGTCGAAGGCGGTTCTGGAGGTTTTCGTCACGCTCCATAAGCAAGGCCTGATTTACAAGGACAAGCGCCTTGTGAACTGGGACCCGAAGCTCCTGACGGCGATTTCCGACCTTGAAGTCGAGCAGCGCGAGCTCAAGGGGCATCTCTGGCATTTCCGCTATCCGCTGGAGAACGTGCCGTTCGATCCGGAAAACCCGCATACCTATATCGTCGTCGCCACGACGCGGCCTGAAACCATGCTGGGCGACACCGGCGTGGCGGTCAATCCCGACGATGCCCGCTATCATGCACTGGTGGGCAACAATGTCGTGCTGCCGCTCGTCGGCCGCCACATTCCGATCGTTGCCGATGATTACGCCGATCCGGAAGCGGGATCCGGCGCGGTCAAGATCACGCCCGCCCATGACTTCAACGATTTCGAGGTCGGCCGGCGCAACGATCTTCGCCAGATCAATATCCTGACCGTCGAGGCAGCGATAACACTCAGGAATAACAATGACTTCCTGGAAGGTCTGGAGAAATCGAGTCATCTCGATCAACTGATCCGTGATCTCGACGGCCTCGACCGTTTCGCCGCGCGTCGGCGCATTGTCGAAATGATGGACGAGGGCGGGTATCTCGAAAAGGTCGAGGATCATACGCATTCGGTGCCGCATGGCGATCGCAGCGGGGTTCCGATCGAGCCGTTCCTGACCGATCAATGGTATGTCAACGCCGCCGAACTGGCGAAGCCGGCGATTGCCAGCGTGCGCGAGGGGCGGACGCAGATCATCCCGAAGAACTGGGAAAAGACCTATTTCGACTGGCTGGAGAACATCCAGCCCTGGTGTGTCTCGCGCCAGCTCTGGTGGGGACACCAGATCCCGGCCTGGTACGGACCTGACGGCACGATCTTCGTCGAAAAGAGCGAAGAGGAAGCACTCGCCGCCGCCGCCGCGCACTATGGCGTGGCGACGGAGCTGCAGCGCGATGCCGATGTGCTCGATACCTGGTTCTCCTCGGCGTTGTGGCCGTTTTCAACGCTCGGCTGGCCTGACAAGACGCCGGAGCTTGCGACCTATTACCAGACCGACGTTCTCGTCACCGGTTTCGACCTGATCTTCTTCTGGGTCGCCCGCATGATGATGATGGGGCTGCACTTCATGGATGAGGAGCCGTTTCACACCGTCTACATGCACGCGCTGGTGCGCGACAAGAACGGCGCGAAGATGTCGAAGTCGAAGGGCAACGTCATCGATCCCCTGGATCTGATCGACGAATATGGCGCCGATGCGCTGCGCTTCACGCTTGCCATCATGGCGGCGCAGGGGCGCGACGTGAAACTCGACCCGGCACGCATAGCGGGCTACCGCAATTTCGGCAGCAAGCTCTGGAACGCAACGCGTTTTGCCGAGATGAACGGCGTCGCGCGCGATGAAGGATTCAATCCCGGCGAGACGAAGCTTGCCGTCAACCGCTGGATCCTGACGGAGCTGACGCAGGCGACGCGCGCCATAACCGACGGCATCACATCCTACAGGTTCAACGAGGCGGCGGGCGCGGCGTACAAATTCGTCTGGAATCAGTTCTGCGACTGGTATCTGGAACTGCTCAAGCCGATTTTCATGGGCGAGGACGAAGTCGCCAAGAAGGAAGCGCAGGCCTGTGCCGCCTATTGTCTCGATGAGATCTACAAGCTGCTTCATCCGTTCATGCCGTTCATGACGGAGGAATTATGGGAGCATACAGCCGGCGAGGGGCATAAGCGCGCGACGCTGCTCACCCATGCCGAATGGCCGGCCCTCGATTTCGAGGACGGAACCGCAGCGGCTGATATCAACTGGCTGATCGAACTCGTCACCGGCATTCGTTCGGTACGTGCGGAGATGAACGTGCCGCCTTCGGCCCTCGCACCGCTCCTGGTGCTCGGTGCGAACGCCGCGACCAGGGAACGGCTCGAACGCCACGACGCGGCGATCAAGCGCCTGGCGCGCGTGGAATCGATCCAGCTTTCCACGGAGGCGCCGAAAGCATCGGCGCAGATCGTCATCGGCGAGGCGACAGCCTGCCTGCCGCTCGGCAGCTTGATCGATCTCAAGGCGGAAGCGGCAAGGCTCACCAAGGAGGCCGGCAAGATCGCCGGCGAGATCGAGCGTATCGAAAAGAAGCTTTCCAATGAGAAATTCGTTGCCAATGCGCGCGAGGATGTCGTCGCGGCCGAGCGCGAAAAGCTGAACGAATTCCGTGAGGCAGCGGAAAAGATTTCCGTCGCTCTCAAGCGCATCGAAAGCGCGGAATAGCCGATCTATCCAGTTTCCTGATTCGAGCAGCTGCAGGCCGGCCCGATCGCGCATCGGGCCGCCATCCCCATTGTGAGGGAGGTCCCTTCCGCCACTATTTAGACATTTCTTGGCCATTGTTGCGCCCTGGCAACAGTGCCCCCGGATCGGCAAGAAACCACTAATATTAGCAGTTTCCACACTCGCTTTACGGCAAAATCCTCTTATAAATTACCGCTGTATATGAAAAACGCACTATTTTTCGAGTCATGCGCTTTCGCTGACAGACAAGACATTTTCACAGCCACTTGCCGGGTATAACTTTCATGTTACGTTTTCGTCAAAATTCATTTCAAACTATGGTCTGGGGAGGACATATGAGCAGGGGAACAACAACCATCATCGGGGCAGCGCTTATCGCAGCCGGAACCGTTGTCAGCGCACAGGCGGGGGGCCTGGAACGCAGCTCGCAGGATTTCGACATCCTGTTCGAGCCGGGTACACGTATCGAATCGGGCGTCACCTACGTCAAACCGGGGCGGAAGCTGAAGAATATTCGCGGATCGGCGGTGGGGGCCGCGACCGGCGGCATCAATCCGATTACTCGTCGTCCTTATGAAACGAGCACCAGTGAAGCCCGGGGCTATGCGGTGCCGAAGTTCTCGGCCAAGGTCGACCTGACCGACGATCTCGCCTGCGCCGCGCAATATCGCGAGCCGATCGGCATCCACACCGATGTCGGCACGGGCACGGTGGAGATGTATACGGCAATCGAGCAGAAAATCACCTCGCGCGATTATGGCGTCAACTGCTCCTACCGCTTCGCGGCCGGTGAGAAAGGCTTTTTCCGCATCCTGGGCGGCGTTTCCTATCAGGAAGTCGAGGGCTATCAGTCCCGCTATCTGCCTGCCGGCTTTCCCACCCCCTTTGGCGCATCGCTGCCGTTCCGAACCGGCTATCTCAATGTCGAAGACAAGGGCTGGGGCTGGCGCCTCGGCGCGGCCTATGAGATTCCCGAATATGCCTTGCGCGCCTCGGTGGTCTACCAGTCGAAGGTGAAATACGATCTGGAAGGGACGATCACCGGCCTGTTTCCCATTACGATTCCCGTCGTGGGCGAGGCCGAAGTTCCGGACTCTGTCGAATTCAAATTCCAGACCGGCATTGCGCCGAACTGGCTGGCGTTCGGCTCGGTCAAATGGACCCATTGGTCGAACCAGGATGCCATTAACTTCCTGAATACGAGCGCGAGTCTTCCGGGACCATTCGGCGCAATCCCGGTAGGGGCCCGGATCACCGGCCTTGATCTCTACTACCGCGATGGCTGGACTGTTACCGGCGGTGTCGGGCACAAGCTCAACGACCAGTGGTCGGTGGCATCGAGCCTCACCTGGGATCGCGGCACGTCGACTGGCCTGCAGTCTCAGACCGATACTTGGACCCTCGGTCTCGGTACGACCTACTCGCCGAACGACAGGATTGAAGTCCGCCTCGCCGGTGTCGTGGGTCTGCTGACGTCTGGAACCAAGGACAACACCGTTATCGGCGGTAAACCTAATCTCACCGGCTCTATCGCCGATTTCGACAATGATTTCGTCGGCGCGCTTTCGGTTTCGGCGAAGCTGAAATTCTGAAGCCGGATTCCCGAGCATTGTTCTGGAGAGCCCGGCTTTTGCCGGGCTTTCTTTTGGGGGCTTGGTTATTGAAGCGTTACCTCCCGTTGCTCGCAAATGCTTTCAGGGTGAATTCTGCTCCCAATTTTGTGTCGATTCAGCAACAGTTCTTCGCCATGGATCGTGTAGAAAGACGTGCGGGCGGTTTTGCCCATTTCCCGCCACAAACCCGGAGCACCCGAAAGAGACGGGGCCACGACAAGCACAAGAACGCTGGCCCGGCAGGTAGATATGCCGCCATATCGCGGCGCGGAGCAGGAATGGATACGCTGGCTATTTCAAAGGAAAATCCGCTGTTTCAGCCAGGTCCGGCTTGGATCGTGCGGATATCCGCGCGTGCCAAAATCGCGGGGCGCGGGGTGGTGCCGTATCACAGCCGTACTCTTGCCGAAAACACGGATCATGTTTTCTCAAGCGGTAGCCCAGTACGGCTGACCAGTACCGGTCAGCCGAAATGTTGCCCGCTAGCGTGAAAGAAAAGCTTTGTGATGCGAGTCGTTAAGCACCTCACATATCCGGTATTTGGACTTGTCATGACGTTTGCCGTCCTGTGTGGACAGGCTCGTGCTTTCGATATGCCTGACGATGAGAAGAGCCGTAGCCCCTTCGAGCTCTTCAAGTTCGGCTTTTCCGCCTATAAGAGCGGTCATAAGGACGAGGCGCTCAAAGCATTGCGCGATGCCGCGGAAAAAGGCCATCAGGGCGCCAAATGGAAGCTTGCACGCATGTATGCGGATGGCGACGGCGTCAAGGAAAACGATTTCGAGGCCTACCAGATATTCGAGAAGGTCGTGCGCGATGGGGCCGAGCCCGGTTCGCAGAACGAAAGCTATGTCGCTGACGCGCTCGTCGCACTGGCCGGCTATGTGAAACGCGGCATTCCAGGGTCGCCCGTGCATGCTAATGCGAATGTCGCTCGCGATCTCTACATTCAGGCTGCTTCGAATTTCGGTGATCCGGCGGCGCAGTTCGAACTGGGCATGATGCTGTTGAAAGGCGAGGGGGGGAAACGCAACCCCGTACAGGCCGCCCGCTGGTTCCGGCTCGCTGCCCAGAAGGGCAATGCGAGTGCACAAGCCATGCTCGGCAACATGCTGTTCCAGGCAGGCAAGACCGTACGCGGCTTGGCTATGCTCACCGCGGCAATCGAGCGCTGTCCTACGGAAGATTGCGGGTGGATCCGCGACATGCAGGAACAGGCCTTCTCGATTTCCGGTGAGGCAGACCGGCGGACGGCAATTTCGCTGGCGGGCGATATCGTCCGGACAGGTGATTTCTAGCGTATTCCGGTTTTGAGGAAGCGCCTGGCTTTGAGCGCGTTCTGCGCCGTTGAGATTGCGGCGTCGTCGAAACATGGATTCCTGTGCTTGTCACAAGAAGCCATGCCTCAGCGATGCCATAGTTGCTCCGGGACTTGCTTAAAGCGCCAGTTCGATCGTGACCGGCACGTGATCGGACGGTTTTTCCCAGGCCCGCACATGTTTTTCGATATTGGCGGAAGCCAGATGGTTGGCGGCTTCCGGCGATAGCATGAGGTGATCGATGCGGATGCCGTTGTTCTTCTGCCAGGCGCCTGCCTGATAATCCCAGAACGAATAGAGCCCGGGTGCATCGCTGACCGAGCGGATAGCGTCGCTGAACCCGAGATTTCCCAGCCTGCGGAACGCCTGCTTCGTCGCGGGGAGGAAAAGCGCATCGTTGAGCCATTGCTCAGGATGCTTCGCATCTTCCGGCTGCGGTATCACATTATAGTCGCCGGCAAGCACCAGCGGTTCTTCCAGGGCGAGGCGGTGCTCCGCCCAGCGCTCCAGCCTTTCCATCCAGGCGAGCTTGTAGAGGTATTTCTCCGTGTTCACCGGATTGCCGTTCGGCAGGTAAAGCGAAACGACGCGGACAACGCCGGCGGCTCTGGAAAATACGGCTTCGATGAAGCGGGCCTGCTCGTCGGTGTCATCTCCGGGAAGGCCGCGCGATACTTCGTCAGGTGTGCTCCTGGAAAGGATGGCGACGCCGTTGAAACCCTTCTGGCCATGTGTTTCGACATGATAACCCAGGGCCTCGATCTCCAGCCTGGGAAATTGTTCGTCGACGGATTTGATTTCCTGAAGGCAGACGATGTCAGGCTCTGATTCCTTCAGCCAGTGCAGAAGGTTATCGATGCGCGCCTTGATGCCGTTGATGTTCCAGGTGACGATTTTCATGGTCTCAGGCATAGGCCGTCATACGGCTGAGGGCAAGAGCCCGATCGAGATGTCCCCTACCGCATAATTCAAAGTATTAGAGCGCCGCGCGTCCAACTGGACGCGCGGCGCTCTACAGCATCGGCCCGAAAATCGGAATCGATTTTCGGAAAGCACGATGCGTAGATTCAAAGGCTTAGAGCGTCCTTTGTGCGTCCAATTGGACGCACGGCGCTCTAGTGTCGATTTCAGATGGAGAAACTGGTGCCGCAGCCGCAGGAGGCGACGGCATGGGGATTCTTGATCTGGAACGACTGGCCCATGAGATCATCGACAAAATCGATTTCGGAACCATCCATATAGGGCAGCGAAACCGTGTCGATGAGGACTTTCGCGCCGTGCTTTTCGATGACGATGTCGTCTTCGCCCTGTGTATCGACCAGATCGTATTTATAGGAGAAACCCGAGCAGCCACCGCCCTCGACAGAAACGCGAAGCGCAGTCTTGTCAGGTTCGGATTTGAGAATCGCAGCAATGCGCCTTGCGGCGGCATCGGATACGGAAACGTTCGTCATTTCACTCATCATCGGATCCACGGTAAATTCTGCAAAGAGAGAATTTCATGCCCTTGCGTTCATTTCCAACGCGCAGCTATGAATTCACTCTATGCATAGCTATGAATTGACGGACACGAAGTCAACGCGGCTGGTTGGTTTGTGTAATCATATTACGGTGATGGTTTTGGTGCAATGAGTTTGCGAGGTATCGGTTTCGGCTACCGGGAGAGGGCTGTCTATGCCTGCGATCCCGAGAAAAGCCGCGGGCGCTTCTTTCCCGAGAGCGAAAGCCCGACGCGCACGCCGTTCCAGCGCGACCGCGACCGCATCATCCATTCGACGGCCTTTCGCCGCCTGAAGCACAAGACGCAGGTCTTCATCGCGCATGAGGGCGATCACTACAGGACAAGGCTGACGCATACGATCGAGGTGGCGCAGATTGCACGCGCACTGGCGCGCGCCTTGCGGCTCGACGAGGACCTGGCCGAAGCGATCGCGCTGGTGCATGATTTCGGGCACACGCCATTTGGTCACACGGGGGAGGATGCGCTCAACGAAAAGATGAAGGATTTCGGTGGTTTCGATCACAATGCTCAGTCCTTGCGCATCGTCACCAGGCTCGAGCGGCGCTATGCCGATTTCGATGGTCTCAATTTGACCTGGGAAACGCTCGAAGGGCTGGTCAAGCATAATGGACCGCTGACCGGTGCTAAAGCGAATGGCGAGAGCGTGCCGCAGCCGATCCTCGATTACAGCGCGCAGCATGATCTGGAACTTTCGAGCTTTGCCAGCCTGGAGGCGCAATGCGCGGCAATCGCCGACGATATCGCTTACAACGCGCATGATATCGATGACGGGCTACGTTCGGGGCTCCTGACGCTCGATATCCTCGACGAGGTGTCTTTGACGCAGCAATTGCTGGATCAGGTGCGTGGCCGGTATCCATCTCTCGATGCGGTGCGGACCGGACATGAGCTGGTGCGCCGGCAGATCACCATGATGGTCGAGGATGTCATCGGACAGTCGCAGGGCAATATCGCCGCCCGCGATCCGGGTTCGGTCGAGGATGTGCGGGGCGCGCCTTCGACCCTGGTGGCGTTTTCTCCCGCCATGCGCGAGGCGGAGAAGACCCTGAAGCGTTTTCTCTACAAGAACCTGTATTTTCACGAGAATGTGGTTTCCGTCAGGAACTCCGCCGACCAGATCGTGCGCGATCTCTTCGACGCTTATATGAATGATCCGAGCGCGCTGCCCGAGGAGTGGCATGCGGGGCTGGAGACATGCGCATTGCCGGTCCAGGCCCGCCGCATCGCCGACTTTCTCGCCGGCATGACCGACAACTACGCCATACGCGAGCATCGGCGGCTGTTTGACCACACACCCGAATTGGCTTAAGCGGGGCCCAACATAAATCCGGGACAGACCATGAATATCTTCGCAGATTTTGACTCGCGCATCAAAAAGACGCTGCAAGGCATTGATTTACAATCAAAAGATGGTGCCGCGCTTGATTTGTCCCGCGTCAGCGTGGAACCGCCGCGCGATCCATCGCATGGCGATATCGCGACCAATGCAGCCATGGTTCTTTCCAAGGCCGTCGGGGAAGCGCCGCGCGAACTCGCCACGCGTATCGCCACGGCGCTGGAAGCGGATGCGGATGTGGCGTCGGTCAACGTCGCCGGTCCGGGCTTTATCAATCTGCAGCTGAAGGACAGCTATTGGCATCGGCAATTGACTGCGATGATCGCGGACGGAACCGATTACGGCCGCTCGACGGTCGGCGGCGGACGCAAGGTCAATGTCGAATATGTCTCGGCAAACCCGACCGGACCGATGCATGTCGGCCATTGCCGGGGGGCGGTGGTGGGCGATGCGCTGGCCAATCTGCTGAAATTTGCCGGATATGACGTCACCAAGGAATATTACATCAACGATGCCGGCGCGCAGATCGACGTTCTGGCGCGCTCGGTGATGCTGCGCTACGCCCAAGCGCTGGGCGACGAGATAGGCGAAATACCCTCAGGGCTTTATCCCGGTGACTATCTTGTTCCCGTCGGCGAGGCGCTTGCCAGCCAATATGGCCGGGAATTGCTGCAGATGCCTGACGAGGAGGCGCTCGCCATCGTCAAGGATCATACCATCGATGCCATGATGGCGATGATCCGGTCCGATCTGGATGCGCTGAACGTCCATCATGATGTGTTCTTCTCGGAACGGTCGCTACATGCCGACAATGCGCGGACGATCCGCTCGGCGATCAACGATCTGACGTTGAAGGGGCATGTCTACAAGGGCAAGCTGCCGCCGCCGAAAGGGCAATTGCCGGACGATTGGGAAGATCGTGAGCAGACTTTGTTCCGTTCCACCGATGTCGGTGACGACATGGACCGTCCGCTGATGAAATCGGACGGGACATTCACTTATTTCGCAGCCGACGTCGCCTATTTCAAGAACAAATACGATCGCGGTTTCGAGGAGATGATCTATGTGCTCGGCGCCGACCATGGCGGCTATGTCAAACGGCTGGAAGCTGTGGCGCGGGCCGTTTCCGGCGGCAAGGCGGAACTGACGGCTATACTGTGCCAACTCGTCCGGCTTTTCCGCGCCGGCGAGCCGGTGCGCATGTCGAAGCGGTCGGGCGAGTTCGTGACGCTGCGCGATGTGGTCGATGAAGTCGGGCGCGATCCGGTGCGTTTCATGATGCTCTACCGCAAGAACGATGCGCCGCTCGATTTCGATTTCGCCAAGGTGACGGAGCACTCCAAGGACAACCCGGTGTTCTACGTGCAATATGCCTCGGCGCGCTGCCATTCGGTATTCCGGCAGGCGAAGGACCTGGCCGGCTTCGAGAAGCTCGACCGGCAGACGCTGGGCCGGCATCTGGAAAAGCTTACCGATGAGAGCGAAATCGCGCTTGTCCGCAAGCTTGCGGAATATCCGCGACTGATCGAAAGTGCGGCACTTCACCAGGAGCCGCACAGGCTGGCTTTCTACCTCTATGATCTCGCCAGTTCCTTCCACGCGCAATGGAACAAGGGAACGGAAAATACGGACTTACGTTTTATTAAGGTTAACGATCCAGACTTGTCCCTTGCCAGGCTAGGGCTGGTGCAGGTCGTTTCTGATGTCCTGGCGTCCGGATTGTCGATTATCGGAGCGGACGCCCCGGCGGAAATGCGCTGAAGCGCTGGAAATAGCTGTCAACTTTTGCCCACATTGCACTGGTAATCGCCAATGATGGGTGACGTCGGCTGGCGCCCCGAGTAGAGTGCAGGAACACGCCATGACGGACAGCAATTTAAAATACCGTGATCACGGAGGGCGCCCGTCGCAAGATGACGATCCGCTGATGGAGCTATCACGGATTATCGGCTTTGATGAGCCGGTAAAGGACGCTGCTTCGCAGGCGGCGGCGGATGATCTTTCCTTTGATCTCGAACAAGAGCTGATAGGCGGTCTCGAAGCGGAGCTTCATACCGAGGTTCAGCCCGACGATCAGCCGACAGTAGCGCCGGCGATGCACCATAATTGGTCAACACCTCGTCATGTGGAGGAACCACGCGCCGAGGAAACGGAAGCTGGGAACACGGGGGCGTTTTCTTCCCCATCTCAGTCTGACGATGACGAATTCGATTTTTCCGCTTCGCTCGAAAGCGAATTGAGTCTGTCGATGGGCAAGCCTGATGCCGCCGATCCGGCCGTGGAGGATTTTTCCCTCGACGACGACGCGTTCGCCGCAGGCTCTCGCGATCATGTGCATCATACGGTAGCAGATGGAGGCGAAGCCTATTCATCGGCACCGGCGCTGGATTCCGAGGAATATTCCAGCGATTTTTCTGCCGCGCAGGACAATGACGGCTATGATCCGACGATCTATGAACCAGCCTATGATCCGGCGGGTGACGCGCCGGCGGCGGTGGCAAGCTATGTTGCCGCGCCCAGCCTGGAAGACGAGCTGGAAATGCTTTTGACCGGCGGGGACGAGGTTTCGCCGCCCGCCGCGCCTGCTGCCGGCTATCCCGCGCCCCAGGCTGAGCCTGCCGCAGTCCATTATCCCTATTACCCGTCCCGAAGCTATTCTTCGCCGGCCCCCATTCCTGGCGAGCATGGCGTCCAGCCGGCGTCATACGCTGCCTCCTATTCCGAGGGTGGGGCCGGAGCACATGAAGGCTACGGCGCTCCATCACACGAGGCGACGGCAGACGAAATGGAGCGAGCCGATGCGGCGCCCAATGGCTGGGACGGCGAGGAGCCGCAACTCGACGAGGATTTCTTCGGCGCCGAAGATGACGGCCAATATGCAGAGGCCGAGGTGCCGGATCTCAACGACACGGATAACGCCCAGTCGGCGCAGGCCATGGTCTATGCAGGTCATTCCGGCTACAGGATCGCGGCTGGCGGCCCGGCGCCCGAGGTGGAGACAGTCATCGTCTCGGAATCCAGGGTCGATCAGACGGATGCGCTCGATCTGCCGGAGGTCGATTATGAGGCCGAGCCCGCGGCCAATAGCGGCTTGAACGCTTTGGAAAGCGAGTTTGCCGAAGTCTTCACCTCGATCGAGGTGGACGATCAGACGCCAGCGCCCGAAACGCAGGCGCCTGCCGGCAACAGCTTCGATGATATCTTCAACGACGCATACGGCGTTCATGGCGGCGTTCAGGACCAAGCCTATGGTGCGCAGCCATTGCAGACGGCTGCGCCTGCCGCCTATGCCGCCGGCGCAGCCGCGGCCGTCAGCGGCTATATGGCCGAAAGAGCATCGCAAGCAGCGCCGCAACCGGTGCATTCAAGCGCGTCTCCGGCAAGCGCGTCGCCCGGCACGTCGAATGACTATTATAATCATTGGGCCGGCTCGGGGCAGGGCCAGGAGGATTTCGATTATGATCCGCACTCGGCGGATGATCTCGATATACCTGCTGCAGCCTATGAGCGTCAGCCTGCCCGCGGGCGGCGCGGTCTGGTGATGGCATCGGTGGCCGGTGCGGCATTGCTGATCGGCGGTCTTGGCTATTATGCGTTTTCGTCAGGCGGCGGCATTGCAACTCCTGTCGTCATCCAGGCCGACAACCAGCCGGTCAAGGTCCAGCCGGAAAATCCCGGTGGCAATACGGTGCCGAACCAGGACAAGGCCGTCTACGACCGGGTCGCGGGAACCACACCTGACGCGCCGGAGCAGAAAACGCTGGTCAACACCGAAGAGAAGCCCGTCGATATCGGCATGGCGGACGATGATGACGGCAGCTTCGACGATACAGCGGTCAATGACCGCGTCGAACCATCCACGCTGAACGGGGTCGTTTCCAATGGTGGGAGAGAAAATCCCGTGTTCGCCCCGCGCAGGGTTCAGACGATGGTCGTCAAGCCTGACGGCACCATCGTTGCGCAGGAGGCCGCGCCATCTCCACCGGCAAGCGCCAGTGTCGCGACGCCGCAGGCGCGTCCGGCTGGAACGGAAATAGCCGCGCTTGAGAATACCGCTGCGCTTCCCGCGAGGAATAATGCGGCCGATGCAACCGAGCCGACACAGACGGCGGGAATCCCGACGCAACAGCCGAATTCGACGCCAGTCGCAAACGCGCCGGCTCGGGTGGTGAACACCCAGGCGATCACGCCTGATAGCGCCATGGCCAAGCCGAAGAACGTACCGGTCGTGCCGTCGCGTCCGGCTCAGCAGCCGGTGACGATCGTCGACAGTACACCGGCAGCATCGGCTCAGCCCACCCAGGTGGCATCAGCGGCCAATGCCGCAGGAACGGCTGCGGCAAGTGCTGGAGCATATTCGATCCAGATCGCATCGCAGCCATCGGCGGACGCAGCCCAGCAGAGCTATGCCAATCTGGCCCGGCGCTACGGCAATATCATCGGCGGGCACGGCGTCGATATCCGTCGTGCCGATATCGCCGGGAAGGGCACTTATTACCGGGTTCGCATCAATGTCGGTTCGAAGAGCGATGCCGTTGATCTGTGCACCCGGTATAAATCCGCGGGTGGCAGTTGCTTCGTCACGCAGTGACGGCCGTTTTCTCCTGAATGGATTTTCTTCTGGATATCGGGGGCGGCGAATGAGCCGCCCTTTGCCATTATCGTCTGCCACAGCATGCCCTGAATATGACGAAAGCCATGCTATCCCTGATTTTTCCGAATAGAGTTTGACCATGAGCGAATCAAAAGCACTGATTGCGGGCGTATCCGGAACGAGCTTGACGGCGGACGAGATCGCGATCATTCGCGACGAACGGCCCTGGGGCTTCATTTTGTTTGCGCGCAATATCGGTGAGGCGACGCAGATTTCCGATCTGACGGCGCATCTGCGCGATCTGACGGGGCGGCCGACGACGCCTGTCTTCATCGACCAGGAGGGCGGGCGCGTCCAGCGACTTCGTCCGCCGCTTGCGCCCAACTATCCGCCCGCATCGGCGCTCGGGGCGCTCTATCGCCATGACGAAGAGGCCGGATTGCGTGCGGCCTGGCTGACGTCGCGGCTTCATGCCTTCGATCTCTTGAAACTTGGCATCAACGCCGATTGTCTGCCGGTTCTCGATGTTCCGGTGGAAGGCGCGCATGACGTGATCGGCACGCGGGCCTATGCCACGGATCCGCAGATCGTCGCGGCACTAGGACGTGCCGCTGCCGAAGGCCTGCTTTCCGGCGGCATGCTGCCTGTCATGAAGCATATTCCCGGACATGGGCGCGCCTTTGCCGATACGCACAAGGAACTGGCCAGGGTCGATGCGCCGCTTTCAGAATTGGAAGCGCGCGATTTCGTGCCGTTCCGGGCATTGGCGGATTTGCCTGCCGCGATGACGGCGCATGTCGTTTTCACGGCCATCGATCCGGCCCGGCCCGCGACGCTGTCGCCGACCGTGGTCGAAACCATCATACGCGGCACCATCGGGTTCGACGGACTTTTGATGAGCGATGACATCTCCATGAAGGCACTTTCTGGGGATTTCGGGGATTTGACCGACGCAATCTTTGCCGCAGGCTGCGATGTCGTGCTTCACTGCAACGGCGTCATGGACGAATTGTCGAAGGTGGCGGCGCGCGCGCCCGTTCTGGCGGACAAGGCTAGGGAAAGAGCTGACATAGCCGAGGTCTTCGCCGGCGAGCCCGATCTGTCCGATGAGGCCGATATGCGCGAGGAATTCCAACGCACGTTCGAGGCGGTAGCATAACCGGGTATTTTTCAGGGGATTAGCGGGATTGGTTGCGACGGGCGCGAAAACAACAGGCAGGGATGACGCGGCGACGCCGATGGATGCGCTGTGGCAGACGGATGCCGAGCGTGGCGTCAGCGAACCGGCGCTGGTCATCGACATCCAGGGTTTTGAAGGCCCGCTCGATCTGCTGCTTCATCTGGCGCGCAACCAGCGCGTCGACATGGCGCGTATTTCGGTTCTCGCGCTCACCGAGCAATATCTGCTGTTCATCGAGCAGGCACGGGCCTTGCGGCTGGAACTGGCTGCCGATTATCTGGTCATGGCGGCCTGGCTCGCTTATCTGAAATCCAAGCTGCTGATCCCGAAATCGCCTGGAGACGACGGCGAAACCGGTGAGGAGCTGGCGGCGGTCCTGCAATTCAGGCTGAAGCGCCTGGAGGCGATGCGGGACGCGGCGGTCAAGCTCGTCAATCGCAATCGGCTCGGGCGCGACGTATTCGCCCGCGGGATGCCGGAACTGGTGGTGGTGGAGAAGAGAAACCAGTTTTCCGCTTCGCTTTACGATCTCCTGACCGCCTATGCGTCGCAGCGCCAGCGGCGGGCGGCCGTCGCCCGGGTCGAGATCGCGCAGCGCACCGTCTGGTCATTGAAGGAAGCGCGTACGATCCTGACGCGGCTGATGGGCGAGATGAGCGACTGGACGGCGCTGGACCAGTTCCTGATCGCCTTCATCCCGTCGCCGCGCGAGCGGGCCACCGCGCTTGCCAGCTCCTTTGCCGCAAGTCTCGAGCTCGTCAGGGAAGGGAGGATCGAGATACGCCAGGAATCGCCGTTCAAGCCGCTTTACATGCGCACCAGGCGAGGCGCAGCGCCGGTCGAGGAGCCAGGCGATGTCTGACACGGGCAAAGCGCAGGTCGTGTCGTTTCCCGTCACTGACCCCGCCGGCACGGACGTCTCCGCGGCGCGGCTGGCGATGGCGGAGGCGGTGCGGATGGCCGAGGCACTG
The DNA here is from genome assembly GCF_002980495.1 of Phyllobacterium phragmitis. GTDB lineage: Bacteria > Pseudomonadota > Alphaproteobacteria > Rhizobiales > Rhizobiaceae > Paramesorhizobium > Paramesorhizobium phragmitis. Next base: position 5,549 of record NZ_PVBR01000022.1, on the reverse strand, counting down.
ATCTTTGCCTCGGCGGAACCGGTGTCGGAGCGGGCGCTGGCCGAACGACTGCCGTCGAATGTCGATATCCCCGCGGTGCTTAGGGCGTTGCAGTCCGATTACCAGCGGCGCGGCGTTAATCTCGTGCGCTCGGGCGACGCGTGGGCATTCCGGACCGCGGCCGATCTGACGTTCCTGATGAGCCGCGAGGCCGTCCAGCAGAGGAAGCTGTCGCGGGCGGCGCTGGAAGTTCTGGCCATCGTTGCCTATCACCAGCCGGTGACCCGCGCGGAACTCGAAGACATTCGCGGGGTCGAGACGTCGAAAGGGACGCTCGACGTGCTGATGGAAACGGGCTGGATCAAGATGCGCGGCCGCCGCCGCGTGCCCGGCCGGCCTGTCACCTATGGCACGACGGAGAGCTTTCTCGATCATTTCGGCTTGCCCGATATCCGCGATCTGCCTGGCATGGAGGAGTTGCGCGGGGCAGGGCTTCTTTCGGCGCGCATGCCATCGCAGTTCTCCATTCCCGTGCCATCGATCGATCACGATGAACTGACCGAGGACGAGGAGCCGCTCACCGATATCGACCTGGAAGAACTGGGGCTGCTGACGCCCAAGGTGGAGCAGGATTGAAAGCCGGCCACTCTTTTTTTGCGATTTGGGGGCAATCTGACGCAAGGGCCCGAAAAAATTTCCCTGCGCACCGCCGGTCACGATATAGTTCCGTTTGAAAGATGCGGAGAAAAAGCTTAAATCACGGCAACTGGTTTGGATTTTCGCTTTCTGCGATCCGGCAACAAGAGGAATGTTATGGGTAGTTTTTCACTTTGGCACTGGTTGATCGTGCTCGCCGTCGTGCTGCTGCTGTTTGGCCGTGGCAAGATCCCGGAGCTGATGGGCGATGTGGCCAAGGGCATCAAGAGCTTCAAGAAGGGCATGGCGGATCAGGACGAGGATGAAGTCGAGACGGCCAAGACCATCGACAACAATCCCGATACACCGGTCTCCCCTGCAAAGAAGACCTCGAAGTCCTGACAATGTTTCAGATGCCACGGCCTTAGGGGCCACGGGATTCTGATGCGTATGGAGTCCAAGTACCATGCTTGACATCGGCTGGTCCGAGATACTGGTGGTCGCGGTTATCCTGATCGTGGTCGTCGGACCGAAGGACTTGCCGAGAATGCTGAGGGCATTCGGCAAGGCGTCGACCAGAATGCGCAAGACGGCGAACGAGTTTCGCCGTCAGTTCGACGATGCGCTCAGGGAAGCCGAGCTTGACGACGTGAAGAGCGTCGTCGACGACGCCCGCAGCCTCGATCCGCGCAAGGACATCAAGAAAATGTTCGATCCGATCCGGTCTGCCGGAGAGGAATTGCGCTCGAGCCTCAACAAGACCACGGCGAAGCCGGAGGCCGCGCCCGTTCCGCCACCGGAGCCGGTGCCTTCCGCCAACGCGCCGGTTGAGAACGCGCCTGCAGCGGTTTCGGCGCCTCAAGCCGATGCGGCGGCGGCGGAAAAACCTGCGAAGACGGCAAGAAAGACGGCGGCGCGCGCCAAAGCGTCGAATTCTTCGGCCAAAACGTCGATGAAGCCGGCGGCAAAACCGGCTGCGGCTGCAAAGCCTCGTGCGGCGAAGGCCACGCGGGCAAAAACAAAAGCAGACGAGACAGGATCGAAAGCGTGACCGGCGAAGACGACGACATCGAGCAAAGCTCGGCACCGCTGATCGAGCATCTGATCGAACTGCGCCGCCGGATGATATGGGCGATTGTGGCGTTCTTCGTCGCTTTCGTGCTGTGTTTCACCTTCGCCAAGCAGCTTTTCAATTTCCTGGTCGTTCCCTACCAGTGGGCGCTCGATTGGGCCGGCATGGACCGTTCCAAGGCGGAGCTCATCTATACGGCGCCGCAGGAATTCTTCTTCACACAGGTCAAGGTGGCGATGTTCGGCGGGCTTGTCCTGGCCTTTCCCGTCATCGCGTCGCAGCTCTATAAGTTCGTGGCGCCGGGGCTCTATAAGAATGAGCGCATGGCATTCCTGCCATTCCTGGTGGCATCGCCGCTGCTGTTTCTGCTCGGTGGGGCACTGGTCTACTGCTTCTTCACGCCGATGGTGATGTGGTTTTTCCTCGCCATGCAGCAGACGGGCGGAGCAGGCGAGGTGCAGATTTCGCTTCTGCCGAAAGTATCGGAATATCTCAGCCTGGTGATGACGCTGATCTTCGCCTTCGGACTGGTTTTCCAGCTTCCCGTCGTCACCTCGCTTCTGGCGCGGGCCGGGCTCGTCAGCTCGCAGACGCTGAAGGAGAAGCGCAAATACGCCATCGTCATCGCCTTCATCGCGGCGGCGATCCTGACGCCGCCAGATCCGGTGAGCCAGATCGGCCTTGCCTTGCCGACCATCCTTCTCTACGAGATTTCCATCTGGGCGGCGCGAATGATCGAGCGGAAGCGGGCACTCGCTGAAGCCGAGAAGGCTGCGGAAGCGAGCAAGTCCGCGTCCTGATCTTTCGTTCGGCGTCGTCAGTCCTGGATGCCGGTTTGCCGGCATCCGCCCCGTTCAATTCTTATCCACGGCCAATCCCATGCTTGATATCAAATGGATACGCGAGAACCCGGAAGCTCTCGACAACGCCCTTGCGAAACGCGGCATGGCGCCCTTGTCCGCCGGCCTGGTGGCGCTCGACGAAAAGCGGCGTCAGCATGTCGGCCGGGTGCAGGAGGCGCAGGAGCGCCGCAATGCGGCATCCAAGGACATCGGCAAGGCGATGGCGCAGAAGGATTCCGACACGGCGGAGAAGCTGAAGGCCGAAGTCGCCGAGATCAAGAGTTTTCTGCAGGGCGCTGAGGAAGAAGAGCGCCGTCTGGACAAGGAACTGGCCGACGCGCTTGCGGTCATCCCGAACCTGCCGCTCGACGATGTGCCGGTCGGCAAGGACGAGGCCGACAATGTCGAAATCCGGCGTGTGGGCAACCAGCGCAATTTCGCCTTTTCGCCCAAGGAGCATTTCGAGATCGGCGAAGCCATGGGCACCATGGATTTCGAACGCGCCGCGAAGCTTTCGGGCAGCCGGTTCACCGTGCTGAAGGGCCAGCTTGCGCGGCTGGAACGCGCGCTCGGCCAGTTCATGCTCGACCTGCACACGGGGGAGCATGGGTATATGGAGGTGAGCCCACCGCTACTGGTGCGGGATGAAGCAATGTTCGGAACGGGGCAGTTGCCGAAGTTTGAAGAGGATTTATTCGCGACTTATCGCGATTTGAATTTCGGTGAGCTTAACGAGAAAGCGAGGCGTGCGGCTCTAGCGCAATATGGGCTCGGCGGACTGGGTACGACAATTTTAACCGCAGATATTGAGTCTGTTCTGCCCACGGATCGATTTTTCTTGATCCCCACCGCCGAAGTGCCGCTGACCAATCTGGTGCGCGATGAGATTCTTGACCTGAAAGACCTGCCGATCCGCATGACGGCGCTGACGCCGTGTTTCCGCTCGGAAGCGGGTTCGGCGGGGCGGGATACGCGCGGCATGCTGCGCCAGCACCAGTTCTACAAGGTCGAGATGGTGTCGATCACCGATGCCGAGAGCTCGGTCGAGGAGCATGAGCGGATGACGGCCTGCGCCGAGGAGGTTTTGAAGCGCCTCGGCTTGCCGTTCCGCACCGTGGTGCTCTGCACCGGCGACATGGGTTTCGGCGCGCAGAAGACCTATGACATCGAGGTCTGGCTGCCGGGGCAGAATGCCTATCGCGAGATTTCGAGCTGCTCGGTCTGCGGCGATTTCCAGGGGCGCCGCATGAATGCCCGCTATCGCCCCGAAGGCTCGAAGGCGACGCGCTTCGTCCATACGCTGAACGGCTCGGGCGTCGCGGTCGGCCGGGCGCTGGTCGCGGTGCTCGAAAATTATCAGGAGGAGGACGGCAGCGTAACCATTCCTGAAGTTCTTCTTCCTTACATGGGCGGGCTCTCCAGGATCGAAAAGCCGGAATAAAGCCCGTGTGAAAACCACAGGAAGGAATTGGGACTTGCGCATTCTCCTGACCAATGACGATGGAATCCATGCGGAAGGGCTGGCGGTTCTGGAGCGGATCGCACGGCAGCTTTCGGACGATATCTGGGTGGTTGCCCCGGAGACGGACCAGAGCGGGCTGGCGCATTCCCTGACGCTTTCCGAGCCGCTGCGCCTGCGCAAGATCGACGACCGCCATTATGCGCTGCGCGGCACGCCGACCGATTGCGTCATCATGGGCGTGCGCAAGATCATGCCCGAGCCACCCGATCTGGTGTTGTCGGGCGTCAATTCCGGGGCGAATATCGCCGATGACGTGACCTATTCGGGCACGGTGGCCGGCGCGATCGAGGGGACGCTGCTCGGCATCCGTTCCATCGCGCTTTCGCAGGAATATGAGTTCGAGGAGGGCAACCGCATCGTCCCCTGGGCAACCGCCGAGGCTTGCGCGCCCGCTCTCATCAGGAAACTGATCAAGGCGGATATCCCTCGAGACGTTCTGTTGAACGTCAATTTCCCCAATTGTGCACCCGATGCCGTCACCGCGACGCGCGTGACGGTGCAGGGCAAGCTTTCGCACGAGGCTTCGATAGACGAGCGCCGGGATGCGCGCGGTTTCCCCTATTTCTGGCTGCGCTTCGGCCGCGGCAAGGCCGATGTCGCCGCCGACAGCGATGTGGCGGCGATCCGGACGGATGCCATCTCGATCACGCCGTTGCAGCTCGATCTGACCGCGCATAAGAGCCGGGCGGCTCTGGCTGCGGTTCTCGGTGCGGACGCCCTATGACGCCAAAGCTGTCGGAGCGCGAGGAGTTCGCCGCTTTCGTGCTCAGGATGCGTGGGCGCGGGCTGAATGATCCGCGTCTTTTCACCGCTATCGAGGTCACGCCCCGGCGCGGTTTCGTCAACGGCTTATGGGCGGATGTCGCCTACAAGAATCGCACTATTCCGCTCGATTGCGGCGAATATATCGAAGGGCTCGATGATCAGGCCCGGCTGATCTCCGCGCTAGGCATCGAGGAAGGGCAGCGTGTGCTGGAAATCGGCACCGGCTCCGGCTTCACGGCGTCGATCATGGGCCGGCTCGGCGGCCGTGTCACGACGATCGAGCGCTACAAGACGCTGGTGGAGCAGACACGCCAGCGGCTGCAGGCGCTCAAGATCGAGAATGTCGTCGTCAAACATGCCGATGGACGCCATGGGCCGCCGGGCGGCGGGCCGTTCGACCGAATCATCGTCTGGCCGGCTTTCGAAAGCATGCCGCGCCATTTCGTCGATCTCCTGGCCAGCAATGGCGTGATGATCGCGCCGATCGGGCCGGGAGACGGACAACAGGTGATGTCCCGCCTGTCCAAGATCGGCAGCCGTTTCGAGCGCGAGGATCTGATGCTCGTGCGTTATCAGCCATTCATCGAAAGCATCGCTTCGGTGCTGTAACTCTATCCGCTAAGCCTCCGGCTCTGCCGGAGCGAATAACGGCCGTTATACGGCTTCGGGAGTAGGGTCCTGATATCAGATGATCTCCTTGGGGAACCGCGAGGCCCTCAAGGAGATCACAATG